>NZ_UTKY01000024.1 GCF_900583165.1 Pseudomonas viridiflava
CCCAATGGCTGTGTATCGGCTAAAGCATGTGCTGATTGACCCTACCCCCTCCCACATTTGGATCAGGTCAGGCTCAGGACACAGGTACACCGCCAATCCCCTGTGGGAGGGGGCTTGCCCCCGATGGCGGCCTGTCAGCTTGCACAGGTGGTGGCTGAGCCACCGCTATCTTGGGCAAGCCCACTCCCACATTTGGTTTTGGTTAGGATCAGTAAAGCTGCGGCACGATCAGTTCCGGCGGCGTAGGGTTGCGCGAATATTCTTCGTGCCTCACGCGTTGTGGCAGTTCGATCACGGGTAGTTCCACTTCTTCATAGGGCATCTGCCCGAGCAAATGACTGATGCAGTTGAGCCGGGCTTTTTTCTTGTCGTCGGCCTGCACCACCCACCACGGCGCTTCGGCGATGTGGGTGCGATCGAGCATGATTTCCTTGGCCTTGGTGTAGGCCTCCCAGCGGCGGCGAGACTCCAGGTCCATCGGGCTGAGCTTCCACTGTTTGAGCGGGTCGTGGATGCGGCTCAGGAAGCGTAAGTGCTGCTCCTGGTCGGAGATCGAGAACCAGTACTTGATCAGCTGAATGCCGGAGCGGGCCAACATGCGCTCGAACTCCGGCACGGTGCGAAAGAACTCTTCGTACTGGTCGTCGTTGCAAAAGCCCATGACCTGCTCAACGCCGGCGCGGTTATACCAACTGCGATCAAACAGCACGATTTCGCCAGCGGCCGGCAGGTGCGACACATAGCGCTGGAAGTACCACTGGGTCTGTTCACGGTCATTCGGGGCGGGCAGGGCAGCCACCCGGCACACGCGTGGGTTGAGACGTTGTGTGATGCGTTTGATCACGCCGCCTTTACCCGCTGCGTCACGGCCTTCGAACAGGATCACCACTTTGTGGCCGGTCTTTACCACCCAACTCTGCAATTTCACCAATTCGCCCTGCAGGCGGAACAATTCGCTGAAATAAATCCGGCGCGCGGCTTTTTCCGGACTTTCCCCTACGTGTTCATCAAACAGCGCGTTGAGGTCATGCCCGTCTTCGGACAGTTCCAATTCCAGCTCTTCATCGCTGTGATCCAGCAATTCGCGGTGGATGCGCTGCATCAAGGCGTCTTCTACTGAGGACATGGGCGTAGCTCACGTGGAGGGGGATGGCAAAGTCATAGTCGCAATTTGTTACCAACAGGTGACATCAAAGTGCCTGGTTGAGATGGCAAAACAGGGGCACACGGCAATTTGCCATTCCGCGTTCATAAAACCGTAACAAGAATGTTGCAGAGTGCCCGAGCCCGAAATTCACAAGGATTTTCCTGAATGAAACGTCTGATGAAGTCTGCTGCACTCGCCGTTGCGGTTTCTCTTAGCGCCACTTCGGTGTTTGCTGCCGAAAGCATCCGCCTGACCGGCTCCGGCGCAAGTTTCCCGGCTCCGATCTACCTCACCTGGTTCAAGGACTTCAGCAAGAAAACCGACGGTGTCACCGTTGACTACCAATCCAAGGGTAGCGGCGCAGGTGTGCAGGACTTCCTGAACAAGACTGTTGATTTCGCGGCCAGCGACTCGGCCATGAAAGACGAAGACATCGCCAAAGTGGCCGAAGGCGCGCAGTTGCTGCCAATGACCGCTGGCGAAATCGTGCTGGCCTACAACCTGCCGGGTAGTCCTAAGGGTTTGAAGCTGCCTCGTGATGTTTACTCGAACATCTTCCTGGGCAAGATCACCAAGTGGAATGACCCGCAGATCGTCGCCGCCAACCCAGGCATCAAACTGACCGACATGCCGATCACTGTGGTCGTACGTGCTGACTCCAGCGGCACCACTGCCGTGTTTACCAAGCACTTGGCAACCATCAATGCCGAGTTCAAGACTGCGCTGGGCGAAGGCAACACCGTCAACTGGCCAGCCACTGACAAGTTCATCAAGTCGCCGAAAAACGACGGTGTCACCGCTACCGTGCGCCAGACCCCAGGTGCCATTGGCTACATCGAGTACGGCTTCGCGAAACTGGCCAAGGTCGACTTCGCCGAGCTGCAAAACAAGGCCGGTCACTACGTCGTGCCTAACGCCGAAAGCGGTGCCGAGGCGCTGGCTGCCGTGACCATGCCGGAAAACCTGATCGCCTGGCTGCCAGACCCAGCGGGCGCCAAGTCCTACCCGATCACCACCTACACCTGGATGATCTTCCGCAAGGACAACGGCAACCCAGCCAAGGCCAAGGCCATGCGTGACATGGTTGAGTACAGCTTGACCGAAGGTCAGAAAATCGCTGACTCCATGGGCTACATCCCGTTGCCACCGTCGGTTGTCGACCAAGTGCGCAAAGCGTCCGCCAACATCCAGTAAGGCTCGCGAGACCTCCTTCGGCGTGTGCTGCCCGCCACGCCGAACGAGTTTCCCCCCTGTTCCGGAATTAGCCCATGAACACACCTTTTGTCGTACCGGTTAACCCGGATTCTGCTTGCCGACCACCGTCTACCAAAGACTTCCTGGTTGATCGCACCTTCCGTGGGCTTGCACGCATTGGCGTGGTGCTGGTGCTGGCGCTGGTCTTCGCGCTGGTGTTCGAAGTAGGGCGCAAGGCACTTCCCGGCATGGAAAAACATGGCCTGGACGTGATTTTTGGTAGCGTCTGGGACGTTAACCAAGGCAAGTACGGCATTTTGCCGGCGATTTGGGGCACGCTTTACAGTGCTTTCATCGCGTTGCTGATTGCCGGCGTTTTTGGCGTCAGCATGGCGATCTTTTTGACCCAGGATTTTTTGCCAGCAAAACTCGCGGCGGTGTTTCGCACCATCGTCGAATTGCTCGCAGCCATCCCCAGCGTCGTCTACGGCCTGTGGGGTATCTATGTGGTGATCCCGGCCATTCGCCCGCTCACCGCGTGGCTGAATACTGAACTGGGCTGGATTCCTTTTTTCGGCACGTCCCTGAGCGGCCCGGGCTTGCTGCCGGCGGCGCTGGTACTGGCCATCATGATTCTGCCGACCATTGCCGCTGTTTCCCAGGACGCCCTCACGGCGGTCCCGATGAAAACCAAGCAGGCGGCCTACGGCATGGGCACCACCCACTGGGAAGCGATTCTCAAGGTGATGGTGCCGTCGGCGGCCACCGGCATCTTCGGCTCCCTGGTACTGGGCCTTGGCCGTGCGCTGGGTGAAACCATGGCCCTGGCCATGCTGGTGGGCAACGCCAACAACATCTCGCTGTCGCTGTTTGCTCCGGCCAACACCCTGGCGGCCTTGCTGGCGCTGAACTTCCCCGAAGCTGGCCCCACCGAGATCGAAGTGTTGATGTACGCCGCGCTGGTGCTGATGTTTATCACGCTGCTGGTAAACGTCCTCGGCTCGATGATCATGCTTTACGCCCAGCGGGGTAACAAACAATGACTAACCTGAACTCCCCCATCACCGCCATGCCGAGCCTGCAGCGCAAGTTCGAAGGCCGCGCCCTGCGCAGCCTGGTGCTGACCACCCTGGTGTGGGCCGGTGCGGTGCTGGCCAGCGTGCCGTTGATTTCGGTGCTGTACATGCTGATCACCCGGGGCGGTGCACGCCTGAGCCTGGAAGTATTCACCGAACTGCCGCCGACCGGTTTCGAGACCGGCGGCGGTTTCGGCAACGCGATGGCCGGTACCTTCGTGATGGTCGGCATTGCAGCCGCCATTGCAGTGCCCGTGGGCATCATGGCCGCGATCTTCCTGGCTGAATTGGGCCCGGACAGCAAGCTGGCCAACGCCGCTCGTTTTGCCGCCAAGATGCTGACCGGCTTGCCGTCGATCCTGGCCGGTGTGTTCGCTTATGCGTTAGTGGTGATGACCACCGGCACCTACTCGGCCCCGGCCGGTGGTGTGGCCTTGGCTGTGCTGATGCTGCCCATCGTGGTGCTGACGGCCGAAGAGTCAATGCGTATGGTGCCAAAAATCATGAAGGACGCCGCCTACGGCATGGGCTGCACCCGCTCCCAAGTGATCTGGAAAATCGTATTGCCTACCGGCATGCCAGCGATCCTCACTGGCGTGATGCTCGCTGTCGCACGTGCTGCGGGGGAAACCGCACCGCTGCTGTTTACCGCCTTGTTCAGCAACTACTGGATCTACCACGACGGCAGCCTGGCGGTGATGAACCCGACCGCCTCCCTGGCCGTGCTGATCTACAACTTCTCCGGCATGCCGTTCGACAACCAGCTTGAGCTCGCATGGGCGGCCTCGTTGGTCCTGGTAATGATCGTGCTGGTCGTGAATATCGTGAGCCGGATTTTCGGCAAGCCCAAGTATTAAGAACGGGAGCACCTGAACTTTGAACGTATCTACTGCGCAAATCGCCCGTCCGTTTGTTACCGAATCGCCTGTGGTCATGGACTGCAAACTGGACAAGATTTTCTACGGCAACTTCCTGGCTGTGCGTGACAGCCATGTGCCGATCGAAAAGAACAAGATCACCGGCTTTATCGGCCCGTCCGGTTGCGGCAAAAGTACCGTGCTGCGCAGCCTCAACCGCATGAACGACCTGGTCAAAGGCTTTCGTTTCGAGGGGCATGTGCATTTTCTCGGCCAGGACGTCTACGGCAAGGGTGTCGACCCGGTAGTGGTACGTCGCTACATCGGCATGGTGTTCCAGCAGCCCAACCCGTTTTCGATGAGCATTTTCGACAACGTGGCCTTTGGCCTGCGCCTTAACCGTTACAAAGGCGACCTGGGCGACCGCGTCAAGCACGCCCTGCAAGGCGCTGCGCTGTGGGATGAAGTCAAGGACAAGCTCAAGGTCAGCGGCCTGTCGCTCTCCGGCGGCCAACAGCAGCGCCTGTGCATCGCCCGCGCCATCGCCACCGAGCCTGAAGTGCTATTGCTGGACGAACCTTGCTCGGCACTCGACCCTATCGCCACTCGTCGTGTCGAGGAGCTAATGGTCGAGTTGAAAAAGGACTACACCATCGCCCTGGTGACTCACAACATGCAGCAGGCGATCCGTGTGGCCGATACCACAGCGTTTTTCTCGGTGGATATTTCCCAGGGCACCCGCACGGGCTACCTGGTAGAGATGGGGCCTACCGCCCAGATCTTTGAAAACCCACGGGAACAGATGACCGGGGACTACATCAGCGGCAAGTTCAGCTGATTCACTTATGCACCGTCTTTCAGGAGTGCCAATGACTGCAACACGTCGTCTTGACCTGGGCGCGATTGAGCGCGCCCTGCGTGAGGTGCAGAGCCGCTTTACTGCGCTCAGCCGCGACTTTGACGAGCCGCGCGACCCTCTGACCGACGAGGTGCTGCAAAATGTGCTTGATGGTTATGCCCTGATTGACGAGTATGTCGCGCGGGGTGTTGACCTGTTTGACCTGCAGCAGCTGAACCTGATGCTGGAAATCAACGCCACCGTGCTCTGCGGCAAAGACCCGCTGCGTCGGCTCGAATACGCCCAGCACCTGGCGGCGACGGAACAACACTTTTTCAACAATGTGGAAGGCGGCATCAAGGATCTGCACAGCTGGTACTGCAAGCACCACAGCGAATCGGTGTGGAAGCGTGCCGCCGGCGTGTACGTGCGGGTGCTCAGCAAGCCGCAGTTGTTTATTGAAGGCAACCACCGCAGTGGCTCGCTGATCGTCAGCTACCTGCTGATGCGTGAGGGGCTGCCGCCGTTTGTACTGACCCTGGACAACGCCGAGGGTTACTTCAACCCGTCTTCGGTGATTCGCAACTCCGCTAAACATGGTGTGAAGGCTTTGTACGAATTGCCCAAGATCAAAAAGAAGTACGCCGCTTTCCTGGAAGATAACGCCCCGGACCCGGCGGAATTTTTTCTCCAGGATGCACCGGCGCCCGTGTTTCGGGGTGGCTACTGATGGGAAGCAGTCCAGTGCTTGACACCATGACTAACGTTTTCAAGCGACAGCGCGTGCGTATTTCGTTTGATATCGACGACACCCTGGCCTGCCAGCCGCACCACAGCGCCGCAGAAAACAGCCGGTTACCTGATTGCGTGCATCGCTGGCTGGGCGAGCCACTGCGCAACGGCAGCCGCGCGCTGATCCGCGAGTTGCGCCGCCAGAATTGCAGCATCTGGGTCTATACCTCGTCCGGGCGTACACCGGCCTATATCCGCCGCTGGTTGTTGCTGTATGGCATTCATGTCGATGGCGTGGTCAACAGCGTGCGCCACGGCCAGGCCCTCGCGGCGCGCGGTTTGGTTAATGCGCCTTCAAAGCTGCCGACCGCGTTTGATATCGACCTGCATGTGGACGATTCCGAAGGCGTGCAGATCGAGGGGCACGACCACGGATTTCGCGTGGTCGTGGTGCAACCGGATGACGAGCAGTGGGCGCAGAAAGTGTTGGAAGCCGTCGCCCGCGTGCAGGCACAGCTGGCCTGGCAGCAGCAACCACGTCGCCATAAAGCGCCTGCGCCAAGCTATTCGGGTATCACACTCAATGGCTGAGGAATGACCTGTTCATACTTGAGGTTACTGAATGCTCAACGCTTCCAGGAACTGTGTATGTAGCAACGTCTGGGAAAACATCGGCAACGTGAAATGCTCCCCCACGATATCGCCAGCCTCACGGCTTACCGCCTCGGTAATTAACTGCCACTGCGAAACGCACTGCCATCGGCTACGCCCTTGAGGATGCCGTAGTCGCGATGCATCAACTCGGGGTAACCCTCGGCGAAATGGATCGGCAGATGGATGATTTTTACTCCAAGCTCCCGTGCCTGCTTCATGGTAGACGCGGTGTTGGTTAGATCCCAAGTAGCCGTCTACGTCGCTTCAAATCAGCAACTTTGCGCAAGCGTCGCGATAGCTGGTCAATCGAATACGGTTTATGGAGCAGTTCAAAACCGTCGGCCCCCTTGATAGCCAGCACGTGACTGTACCCGGAGGTTAGCAAAACAGGGAGATCGTGATACGTATCGCGGATCCTGTGAGCAAGATCAACGCCATTCATGCCGGGCATCACCACGTCGGAAAAAACCACATCAAAGCGATCCGCATCGGCCTCAAGCTCCGCCAGGGCTTCATCGGCGTTGGTAGCCAGCACCGGCACGTAACCAAGATCTATCAAGGAATGCATGGCGAGGTTGCCGACATCGAAGTTGTCTTCAACTACCAAGACACAGGTGCCGTGGCCATCCAGCAGACCGTCGTGCGCTTCAATTGTCACCGTGGGGGCTGGTCTCGCCACTCTGGGTAGGTAGAGGGTAAAGGTACTCCCGCTGCCTATTACGCTCTGAACCGTGACTTCTCCCCCCGATTGCTTGGCGAATCCAAAGACCTGAGAGAGGCCTAGGCCGGTACCGTGACCGATGCGTTTGGTGGTAAAAAAAGGTTCGAAAATTTCAGAGAATTGATCTTTGCCGATACCGACACCCGCGTCGGTGATCGATACAGCCACAAACGATCCAACAATCGCCGGCTGTTCGCGTAACGCCGGAATCTGCTCGACCGGCTGGACCTTGATCGTAAGCTGGCCTTCACCGCCCATGGCATCTCTGCCATTGAGCGCCATGTTGATCAGCGCGGTCTCGTATTGACTGATGTCGGCCTCGATAAAAAGTTGCTCGTCTGGCAGCGCAGTGATGATCTTGATCAAGGAACCCGTCAGGGTTTCCATCATGCCGGACAGGGCTCGGACCCTGTCACAGGCTGCGAAAACCTCCGGCTTGAGCGCTTGTCTTCTCGCGAACGAAAGCAGCTGGGACGTCAGTTTGGCCGCTCGATCGACTGTTTCTGAAATCGCGCCGACATAGCGCTGGCGTCGGGGATCGGGCAAGTCGGGCTTTTTCAACATGTCAGCCGAAGACTTGATAACCGTCAGGAGGTTATTAAAGTCGTGGGCCACGCCGCCGGTCAGTTGCCCAATCGCTTCCAATTTTTGCGACTGGCGCAATGCCTCTTCAGCGCGCCGCAACGCTTCAGCCTGCCCCTTCTCCAAGGTCACGTCACGCCCGGTTGCGTAGGTCACCTCTCCAGCAGGTGCTGCCACCCAAGAAAACCAACGTAGCGATCCGTCCTTGTGGCGATATCGGTTTACCACCCGTGGCGTCCCGCCTTTAGCCGCGAGTACATAGGCATCGGTGGTTTCATCGTGGTCCTCTTCTACGACAAATTCGTTGACGTGGTGACCGACCAGCTCTTCGGGTTGATAGCCCAGCAAGGCGGTCCATGAGGGGTTAACCCGAAGGAATACCCCCTGAAAATCGATAACCAGAAGCAGATCAGGCGAGGTATGCCAAAGCTGGTTAAGCTCCAGATTGCGCTGCTGGATCTGATGCTCCAGTGTTTCGTTCAGCGCCTTTAGCTGCGCTTCGATTCGCCCGCGTTCACGTTCTCGGCGAACGGTTTCGGTGATTTCCATCCCTTGGTTGAAGAGGCCAACGATTGTGCCGTTTTCCCCTCGGATGGGCGCAGCACTGAAGCTCCAATACGTGATCTCGGCCTTGCCGCGCCTAACCATGGGCAATTCGACTTCAACGTGTGAGAAGCCTTCACCCGTCTGCATGCACTGATAGAAAGACCCTGCGACTTGCTCCCAAGCCGCTCCCCAGACGTCTGAAACGGGCCTTCCCAGCGCATTGGGATGGCGATCAGCCAGTGAAGGAATATACGCATCGTTGTAGAGCATCAACAGGTCTGGCCCCCACAGCACGGTGCCCAGCACGGGGGAATTCAAGCAGGTCGAGACCATGGTTCTCAGGGATTGAGGCCAATGCTCCAGGGGGCCTAAAGGGCTGGCGTCCCAATCGAGCGCGCGCATTCGCTGCCCGATCTCACCGCCACCTGAAAGGAAGGCGTACTGCACTGAAGAACCATCGGTAGTACCCATCGCTTGAACACGCTCCCACTGAAGTGCTGATCACCTCAGCCCGACTTGAACCGCCGTCGATAGTCTGTCGACTAGGATGCGGATTTTCTGTTGATAATTAGTACTCTGGCGGCGAACAAGGTTCAGCTAATTGCGTCCAGGTTTTATCGGTTTTGCAACCCATGAACTGGCCACTGTGCAGTTGGGCCAATAGGCAGCGGGTGTGGCGAAGGTTACAGTGAATTGAGCGCTTTCATGAGCTAACGTTCATGCAAGCGCTTTTCTGACCACTCGCTGGAAACTGCACCTATGAGAGATTTGCCGCCCACCGCGACATTGCGTGCGTTTGAAGTCGCCACTCGCCACCCGACGTTCACTGCGGCCGCGCAGGAACTGCATGTTACCCAGAGCGCCGTCAGCCACCAGCTCAAGCATCTTGAAGCCCTATGGGGGCTGCAGTTGTTTGAACGTGGCCAGCCGTTACGCCTCACCGCTGCGGGGGTGGCGCTGGCGCCCATCGTGCGCGAGTTTTTCATGAGCCTGGAGGCGACTCTGGGTAACCTGCGCGAGCAAAAAGGCCGGGTTCGGCTCAGCGTCAGCACCACCTATTCCTTCGCGCTCAAGTGGCTGCTGCCTCGTTTGCCGCGACTCTCTCGCCAGCACCCCGAATTGCTGGTCTCGCTGGACACCACGGACAACGTCATCCACTTCTCCCACGGCCAGGCTGATGTCGCGATCCGGCTCGGCAAGGGCAATTACCCTGGCTTGTATTCGGAGTTCTTGTTTGGGGAACAGGTGTTTCCTGTGGCTAGCCCCGAACTGCTAGGGCGCGTTGGGACACCGCAGAGCCCCGCAGAGTTGTTGCATTTCCCGCTGCTGACGCGGGAGGGTGCGCAGTTGGTGCCCAAGTGGGAGGTGTGGTTTCAAGCCGTCGGGCTGGCCTATTTACCGCTCAACGAAAGCGTCAGATTTGGCGATACCAACATGACGGTCGAGGCGGCTTTGCTCGGCCAGGGCGTTGCGTTGGTGCGCAGTGGCCACGTTGAGAACGAAATCCGCGATGGCCGTCTGGTGCGGCTGTTCGATGTGGCGTTCCCATCGCCGCTGGCTTACTACTTCGTCTGCCCCAAAGGGATCGAATCCCAGCCCCATATCGCCAGCTTTCGCCAATGGTTAGTCAGCGAGGCGCTGAAGGTACAAGGTGTAGAACCGTAGCTCATGAGTATCCACTCATGCTGCGATGAGGAGACTTCTCTTTAGTCCAGGCAGCGGATTGCCTACAGTGGCGCATGCCTATTCATCTCATCTGTCTCGTTCTTTTCGCCGCGCTCCTGCATGCGAGCTGGAATGCGCTGCTGCGTAGCGGTGCCGATCGGCTGTGGTCCATGACGGTGATGTGCATTGCCATTGCAATGGTGTGTATCGTCGCCGCTGCCTTCATGGTGCCCCCCGCGATTGAAAGCTGGGGCTACGCGCTGCTTTCGGGGTTGCTGCATGTGGGCTACAACCTGTTCCTGGTGCGCAGTTACCGAGTCGGCGACCTGGGGCAGATCTATCCGATTTCACGTGGATCGTCGCCGGTGCTGATCACCTTGGGTGCAGCCATTTTTGCCGGAGAAAGCATCAGCCCTGGCGAGTTGCTCGGTGTCACGCTGGTGTCAGCAGGGATTATTTCGCTGGCCTTCAAAGGGCGCAGCCTGTCGGTTCCCAGCTTGCCCTATGCGCTGGGAACGGGTTGCTTCATTGCGGCCTATAGCGTGGTCGACGGCATCGGCGCCAGGCTATCCGGCGCGCCGCTTGCCTACACCGTGTGGATGTGCGCCCTGTGGGGCGTGTTGATGCCGCTGGTCTACATCGGCCTACGTGGCCCGCGCAGCTTGTTCTCGGTCCGGCCAGGAACCGTTACGGCTGTGGTCGGCGGACTGGTCTCTTTGCTCGCGTATGCAATGGTCATCTACGCCATGAACGAAGCGCCCCTGGGCGCGGTATCGGCATTGCGCGAAACCAGCGTGCTGTTTGCGTTGCTGATCGGTTATGTGTTCCTCGGCGAGACGCTCACCGCGCGCCGGTTACTGGCGTGCGTCGTGATCGCCAGCGGCGCCGTCATCATCGGCTGATACGGCCAACTGCTCAGGAGGTAGATTCAATGATCAACGTCTCAAAGGCACCGCTGATTCTGATTACCGGTGGAAGTCGTGGAGGGGGGGCGGCCACCGCCCGGTTGGCCGCCGCGCGGGGTTATGACGTCGCCATCAGCTACGTTACCAACGAATCTGCGGCGCTGGCCGTGGTTGCGGATGTGCAAGCACTGGGGCGCAGAGGGTTGGCTGTGCGGGCCGACAGTGCAGACCCTCAACAAGTGCGCGAGTTGTTCGAGGCCATCGACCGCTCGTTCGGACGCATCGATGTTCTGGTCAATAACGCGGGAGTACTGGCGCTACAGTCGCGCCTCGAAGACCTCGACTTTGAACGGATGCAGCGCATCTTTGCGGTCAACGCCATTGGGCCAATGCTCTGTGCGCAGCAGGCAGTGAAGCGCATGTCTTACCGCCACAACGGCCCGGGCGGGGTGGTGATCAATGTCTCTTCCGCGTCGGCGCGTCTCGGCAGCCCCAATGAATACGTTGACTATGCGGCATCAAAGGGCGCCTTGGAGACCTTCACCATCGGGTTCGCAAAAGAAGTGGCCCGGGAGGGGATACGCGTCAACTGCATTCGACCCGGGCATATCTATACCGACATGCATGCCAGTGGCGGTGAGCCGGGCCGGGTCGATCGGGTCAAGGACTCGATCCCCATGGGGCGGGGCGGTCAGCCGGAGGAGGTGGCACAGGCGATTCTATGGCTCGCCAGTGAGCAGGCGTCATTTGTTACCGGAACATTCCTCGACGTGACGGGGGGCAAGTGAGCCAGAGGCACCGCGCATCGACTCCTGGCGCGCGGCTTCAAGCAACAGTCAGTTGCCTCGCCTTACGACTTAATCCAGGTGTCTTGCCCGTAATGCGTTTGAATGCGCGACTGAACGCGGCCTGGGACGTGTAGCCCAAACGCTGTGCGACCTCTTCAATCGGTAGCCTTTCGAGGGTCAGCCACTGGCTGGCGAGCCGCATTCGCAGTTCGGTGACATAGCGCAGCGGGGTCATGCCAATCGTCACTTGGAAGCGGTCCGCGAAGGCCGAGCGTGAGGTATTGCAGTGCTCTGCCAACTGCGCAACGGTCCAGTCGCGTCCCGGGTGTTGGTGGAGCGCAAGCAGTGCCCCGGCCAAGCGTGGATCGCGCAAGGCGGCGACCAGTCCAGAGGCATTCCCGCAGGCGCACTCCACCCAGCCGCGGACGACCATGGCCGCCACCACGTCGGCCAGCCGCGCGAGGATACCGGCGAAGCCGATACGTGCGGCGCTGACCTCGCGCTCCATGGTGGTCAGGATGGGCACCAGTCCGGGGTAACGCTGGCCGCCGGCATCAATCAACATCAGGCCCGGCATCAGCCGGCCAAGGCCATGGATGCTGCCCAGTTCAAACTCCATGCAACCACTGAACAACAGGGTGCTCGGCGTGGGGCTGCCATCGGTTCCGGTTTCTACTGCGCTGACGGCATCCCCGAGGGGGTCACCCTCCAGGCGATCGATGTCTTGAATTGACACGCCCGGATGGGAAAACAGTTGATGCGCCGCGCCGTGGGAAATGAACACGGCGTTACCCGCCGACAGCGCGTAAGTGGCCCCGTCTTCCATTTGCAGCACCGCATTGCCGACGGCCATGAAGTGGAACCAGGCATGCCCAGGTTTCTCAGCGAAGCCCAGACCGAAGGACGGTCCGGCTTGAATGCGCCGGTATTCGACGCCACGCAGGCGCATGCCACGTAGCAGCTCGTTGATGAGATCCGAGGAAAGAGCAAACTGATCTGCAGGCATTTTCAGGTGTTTTAGTCAAAAAGTAGAGATTTGTGATCATAGATCATCCAGCTACCGGCGCCTAGACTGCGGCTCGCAATGAAGATTGGGAGATCCGAGAAATGACTGACTGTGTGTGTAATGCCGTGTCCGACCGCCATCCCGGCCTCGGCTCGGACGTAGAGCCTGCGACCCCCGCGTGGATGGCCGTCTTCTCGTTGGCTATGGGGGTATTTGGATTACTGACCGCTGAGTACCTTCCGGCCAGCTTGTTGACGCTGATGGCGACTGACCTGGGCGTATCCGAAGCGCTGGCTGGCCAAGCGGTAACGGTGACAGCGGTGGTGGCGCTGTTCGCTGGCTTATTGGTTCCAGGCCTGACCCGTGGCATCGACCGACGTTGGGTGTTGCTGGGTTTTTCCACGTTGATGGTGGCCTCCAATCTTTTGGTCGCCGTGTCCTCCAGCTTCGCGGTGCTGCTGTTGATGCGTATCTTGCTGGGCATTGCCCTGGGCGGGTTCTGGAGCATGGCGGCGGCGGTCGCGATGCGCTTGGTACCGAGTGCGTTGTTGCCACGGGCGCTGTCAATTATTTTTAGCGGCATTGCCATCGGCACTGTCGTCGCAGTGCCGCTGGGCAGCTATCTGGGCGGGCTGTATGGCTGGCGCAGCGCATTCTTTGCCGCGGCGGCGGTTGGCATGGTGACCCTGGCTTTCCAGTCGTTCACGCTGCCGCGCCTGGCGCCGCGCCGGCCGGCACGTCTGCGGACCATACTCGAAGTGTTGCAGCGCCCGGGCATCGCGATGGGGATGTTCGGTTGTGTGCTGGTGCACAGCGGGCACTTCGCGATGTTCACCTATGTCCGGCCATTCCTTGAAGGTACGACCGGCATCGGCGCGCAAGGGCTGTCTTTGATGCTGCTGGGGTTTGGTGTGGCGAACTTTGTCGGCACGCTGTTGACCGGAAAGCTGCTGGAGCGCTACCCGCTGGCCACGCTGGTGGTGATGCCCGCGCTGGTCGGCGTTGCAGCACTGGCGTTGGTGCTATTGCCGGCCTCGATTGCGGGGCAGGCGGTACTGCTGACGATCTGGGGCTTGGCCTTTGGTGGAGTGCCAGTGGCGTGGTCGAACTGGGTCGCCAGTGCGGTACCTGATCAGGCCGAAAGCGCCGGAGGCATGGTGGTCGCATCTGTGCAGTCAGCCATCGCAACGGGCGCTGCCGCTGGCGGTGCAGTGTTCAGCCTCGGCGGCAGCGCCGGTGTATTCATAGCGGCGGCCGTACTGATGTTGCTGGCCGCATTGCTGATTGCGCTGCGTGTGCGCGTCCCTTCTGCCCAGGGCGTACGCCAGCCCAAGCCCGCGTTGCACCTTTGAACCGGTTTGTACCTACCCTGGAGATACCCATGAACAATACGACGTCTCACCAAGGACGCCTCAAATCGTTGCGCGCGGCAGGCATCGGCAATGCGCTTGAATGGTTTGACTGGACCCTGTACGCAACCTTTTCGGTGTACCTGGCAGCCAATCTGTTCGACAAGACCGATGCGCGTTCGGCGATGCTCGCGACCCTTGCTGTGTTTGCGGTGGGCTTTGTCGCACGCCCGGTCGGCGGGTGGCTGTTTGGCCGCCTGAGCGACCGGCTGGGGCGCCGGACCATCATGGTGATCACCATGCTGCTCCTTGCGGTCAGCAGCCTGGGCATCGCGATGATTCCCAACTACCAGAGCGTTGGCCTGTACGCCTCGGTCGCGCTGCTGTTTTTCCGTCTCGTGCAGGGGCTCGCCCATGGTGGCGAGACAGGGGTTTCGTACACCTATGTCGCCGAGATCGCCCCCAGTAAGCACCGTGGCTTATGGTCAAGTTCCGTCTATGTGGGCGTGACGCTAGGGGTGATGGCGGCGACGGCCGTGGCGGCGGCGCTGACCTGGCTACTGGGCGCGCAAGCCATGGGTGACTACGGCTGGAGGATTGGTTTCGCCATCGGCGGAGTACTCGGGATTTACGCGCTGTTTTTGCGCCGGGGTGCGCAGGAGTCCCATGTATTTGTAGAGCAGCAGGGTCTGGCGCGGCCGCCGCGCAAGCTGTCCAAGGGCGAGAGGCTACGCGTGGCGCGTAACATCGTCATGCTTGCCGCAGCCGCCAATGTCACCTACTACGCCTGGGTCACGTTCGGCGCTTCGACGGCGATTGCCCAGGGGATGGACGCTACCGGTGCCTACGTGGCCAGTCTGCTCGCGCAGATCCTGTGTGTGTGCTGGCTGCCGGTCTGCGGAATGTTGTCCGATCGGGTAGGGCGCCGCCCCATGGTCATCGCCTGGGGCCTGGGCGTGATCCTGTTGACCTATCCCATCTCGATCATGGTGACCACTGAGCCTTACACGCTGTTTTTGGCCCAGGTGCTGGGCCTGGGCGCCTGGTCGTTGATCGCGGCGATTTTCCCGGCCGTGCTGTCCGAGCAGGTACCGACCCAGGCGCGGGCACAGGGTGTCGGCCTGGTGTCTTCGGTTTCGGTGGCGATCTTTGGCGGCACCGCTCCCTATCTACACAGCTATCTTAGCGGCGCCGACCTTGGCTATCTGTACGTCAGCTATGTCATTGGGTTGGGCGTAGTCACCGTCCTGGCTGGGTTTCTTATCGATGAAACGGCGGGCATCGACCTTGCGCACATTGAGGCGCCTGGTGCTCGAATCGGCGCAGGTTCAGCCAATCAAAGGAGTACGGCGCAATGACTTCAACCACCCTCAACAATACCGCTGCACGAGGTGAGCGACCGGGCGCTAGCGTGACCGTCAGCCAGACCTCGGGGCCACGTCAGGCCGCACGCGAGACCTGGGTCGAAGTGCCTTCCGAGTCTGGCCCGGCGGCCGCTTGGTGCTACTCGGATCGCCGCGCCTATCGCCCGGGTGATTCGGTTTGCCTGTATCTGTCGTCGAACCGCCCGCAAGTGCGGCTTCGGATCTATCGTGATGGCACCATCGCCCGCACGCTGCATACCACCGACAATCTTGATGCTCAATTCCACCCCATACCCGAGCGTGCCTACGAGCATGGCTGCCAGTGGCCTGTCTTCATGCAATGGTCAGTCCCGGCGGATGCCGAGCAGGGTGGCTATATAGTCGAAATACGGGACGGCGCTGACAACGTCCTCGGGCATCATCTATTCATTGTCAAGGCGCGGCGCAAGCGCGCCGACGCTTTGGTGCTCGTCGCGGCCACATCGACGTGGGCCGCCTATAACGACTGGGGCGGTGCCAATCATTACTTTGGCCTTCACCCCGGCACGCCGCGTGGCCGCTCACCGCTGCTGTCGGCACAGCGGCCCTGGGCGCGAGGGCAGGTTTGGCTGCCAGAGGATGCGCCACGGTGCGTCAACGCGACCCGGCCCCGCAAGCCAGGGCCGGCGCGCTATGAGTTTATCGAATGGGCCAGCCTTAACGGTTACGCCAAGTACTACGCGCTGGCGGGGTGGGCTTCCTACGAAAGGCCCTTTGTGGTCTGGGCCGAACAGCAGGGGTATACGGTGCATATCCTGACCCAGGACGATTTGCATCACGACCCGCACGCGCTCGAGGGCTACGCCTGTGCCGTCTTCGCCGGGCACGACGAGTACTGGACGCGGGACATGCGCGACCATGTCGACGCCTTTGTCGAGACGGGCGGCAAGGTCGCGCGTTTCGCCGGCAATTTCATGTGGCAGATTCGCCTGGAGGACGAGGGCCAGCGGCAGGTGGCCTACAAGTACGATGCCGGCGCGCTCGATCCCGTAGGGGCTACCGAACCACATCGGCTAACGGGGGCCTGGGAAGATCCGAGGGTAAATCACCCCGGGGCGAAGACCTTTGGGGTGAATGCACTGCGGGGAATTTACGGCAGTTTTGGAGGAATGGCACCGCGCAACCCTCGCGGGTATACGGTCTTCAGGCCTGAACACTGGGTATTTACGGGGACAGGCCTCGGCTACGCGGACATGTTTGGAGACGAGGCCAACATCTTCGGCTATGAAGTGGATGGCTTGGAATACACGTTCATCGACGGCCTCCCAGAACCGCTCGGCACAGACGGTGCGCCCTATGGCTTGCAAATTCTCGCAATGGGCTGGGCGACCAATGCCGAGCATGGCCGCTCCGAGGATGCCTATTCATTCATGCTGGGCGACGGCGACGCCCGGTTTCGTGCCGCCATCCTGGCGCCTGACCTTAGTGACGCCAGCATCGATTTGCATAGCCGCGGGGCGGGCATGGTGGTGCACTTTCACAAAGGTCGCGGTGAGGTCTTTACCGCCGCCACGTGCGAATGGGTACATGGGCTCATGCAGGCAGACATTTACACGGTGATGATCACAAAAAATGTGCTCGATCGGTTCTTGCTTATCTAGACGAACTCGCCGGGGCGGACTGGCGACGGGATCAGGGATCGCCACTAAGATCAGGCCGTCCGCCGGAATGCAATAAACGAAAAAACCCGCCAATAGGCGGGTTTTAAAGGGCTCCACAGGCTGTGATAGCTGCCCATGGAACGAGAGATGGTGCCCGAACCCGGAATCGAACCGGGACGCCCTTACGAGCGGGGGATTTTAAGTCCCATGCGTCTACCAGTTTCGCCATTCGGGCGGCAGCGCGATGTTGCAGGGTTGGGAATATATAGACCCACGCGCTTTGATGCAAGGTCGAATGGCCGCTTTGTTGCGCCGGTATACGCAGGAAAAAGCTCGATAGATCAGTGATCTACGCCGGGTTTAAGCAAGCGTTTAGTAAGCGCCCGCTACCGCAGCCACACCACTGACAATCGCAATCCCGGAGCTGCTGCCCAATCGCGTGGCGCCGGCCTCGATCATCGCCAGGGCGGTGGCCACGTCGCGCACGCCGCCGGAGGCCTTTACGCCGATCACCGGGCCGACCACGTCGCGCATCAAGCGCACATCCGCCAATGTGGCGCCACCATGGCCAAAGCCGGTGGAAGTCTTCACGAAGGCGACGTTCAAGTCTCGGCAAATCATGCAGGCTTGAGTCTTTTGTTCATCGTTGAGCAGGCCGGTTTCCAGGATCACTTTCAGCGGTACCGTGCCGCAGGCTTTTAGCACGTGGGCGATGTCGTCGCGTACCAGGTCCAGCAGGCCGTCTTTCAACCCGCCAATGTTCAGCACCATGTCGATCTCCCGCGCACCGGCTTGAATAGCCAGCTTGGCTTCATGGGCCTTGGCGGCGCTGAGGCCGGCACCCAGGGGGAAGCCCACCACGGCGCAGACCAGCGACGGTGCGTCCGCTAGACACTCGACGGCCAGCGGTACGTTGGCGCTGTTGACGCACACGGATTTGAAACCATAGGTACGAGCTTCGTCGCACAGTTGGCGAATGCTGGCCTGGGAGGCATCGGCAGCAAGCAGGGTGTGGTCGATATAAGCGGCGAGGGTGGCGGTGTCTTGGGGCATGGCAGAAGTCCTGTGGGGAAGGGTGCTGGCAAAAGCCTGTTTGTGTTAAGTTGAATGCATTAAATGTGAAATAAATAACATTGTAAATGGATTTTGTGAGCCGTTTTGTCACTCGGCCGCATTCAATCAGGGTGAGTACGCAGTGGATTCAAAGAAAACCGAACGATTCAAAGCCATGCACAAGGCGTTGCAAGGCGTGGCAGCGGTACACCTGCGGGATATGGCAGCACTGCTTGGTGTGTCGGAAATGACCCTGCGCCGCGACCTCGTGGATAACGCCCAAGGTCTACGCCTGTTGGGAGGCCACGTCACCCGCAGCGGTGCACCGGAACCCGATTACCAGGTGGCCGAGCAGGACCTGCGCAACATCGCCGAGAAGCGCCAGATCGGCCAGCAGGCCGCCAATCTGGTGCGCCCAGGCGATACGATCTTTATCGATTGCGGCACCACCACGCCGTTTATCGTCGATGCACTGCCCGATGATCTTGAGTTCACCGCGCTGTGCAATTCCCTTAACGTGCTGCTCAAACTCCAGCAAAAGCCGCTGTGCACGGTGATTCTGTGTGGCGGGATGCTGGACCGGCGCAACCTCGTGTTCGAGAGCCGTGCCGAACTTGGAATCATTGACGGCATCCGGGTCGCGTGGGCATTTATCTCTGCTGCCGGCGTCAGCACCGCCCATGGTGTGACCTGCTACAACCTCAACGAAGTCGAGGTGAAACGACGCGTCATGGCGCGGGCGCAGACCTGTGTACTGGTGGCCGACCACAGTAAATTTGACCAAGTACGCGCGGCGCATTTTGCCGAACTGGCGGACTTCCAACGCGTGATCAGCGACCCCGGTTTGTCTGAGGCTCAGCAGAAAGTTATCCAGGAGGGCGGTGCAACACTGATGGTGTGATTTTTATATCGTATGTTTGGATTCTAACAAAATAGCCTTGACACCTTCAGGCACAAGGCATAGTTTTTCAAATGTGATCGCGGTTCACATTTGTGAGCGCGGCCTCTCTGAAGGCCGCGCCCGAATCCAGACAACAATAAAAATAGGAATCACCATGCTACAGATAGCCCGTAAACCTGTTCATGTGCTGTCCCTTGCTCTGGCTGTCGCGGCCTCGGTACTGGCATTGAATGCCCAGGCCAAGGACCTGAAGATCGGCTTCAGTCAGGTCACGCTCCAATCACCGTTCTATGTGCAGTTGCGCGACGGCGCCAAGGCCGCAGCGGCGAAAGACGGCGACGAGCTGATCTTCCTCGATGCCAACGGCGACATCAGCAAGCAGAACAACGATATTCAGGACTTGCTGACCCGCAAGGTCGACGTGTTGATCATCAACGCCGTCAACCCGGATGCGGTCGGCGCCTCCCTCGAAGCGGCCAAGCGCGCCAAGGTGCCGGTGATTGCCGTCGACCGCGCCATCAATGCCCCCGTCGCCACCACCATTGGCCGTAACAACGCTCAAATGGGTGAGCTGTCCGGCAAGGCGCTGGTTGCGGCGCTGAAACAAAAAGGCGTGGTCAGTGGCAAGATCATCGAGATTCAGGGTGATGCCGGTGGCACTGTGATGAAGGAACGCCGTAAAGGTTTCCACACCGCCCTGGCTGGGACCGACTTCAAGATCATCGACGGCCCCTACAGCGAATACATGCGCGCCAATGCCGTAACGGCGATGCAGGACCTGCTGCAAGCCCACCCCGACCTCAAGGCCGTGATCGCCCACAACGACGACATGGCCATGGGCGCCCTGCAGGTGCTTAACGAAAGCGGCAAAAAAGACGTATTGGTTGCCGGCGTCGACGGCCTGTCGGAAGCCATCGATAAAATTCAGACCGGCGACCAATACGTCGCCACCGCACTCAACGACCCACGCTATCTGGGTGAAGTCGCGATTGAAGCGGCGCGCGGACTGATTACCGGCAAAACCATCCCGGCGTTCGTCGATGCCGGCACCAAAGTCGTGACCAAGGCCGATGCGGCCGAGATCAAGCACGACGCCACCTTCGGCGAATACCGCCCCGGCGCCCTCTAAGCGCGCCCACCACTGCATTGTCTACTCAACAGGGGATTTCACTGTGAAAGCTGCCGTCATGTACAAACCGGGTGATATCCGGGTCGAAGACGTTCCAAAACCCGCGGTAAAAGCTGGCCACGCACTGGTGCGCGTTGCCGCGTGCGGGGTGTGCGGGTCGGATATTCCACGGATGCTGAGCAAAGGCGCGCACGTGATGCCGCTGATCTGCGGCCATGAATTTGCCGGCTACATCGAAGAGATCGGCAGCGGCATCGAGGGCTACGAGATCGGCGAACTGGTCACCGTGCCGCCAATGATCCCGGACGTGACCAGCGATCAGTACGCCCGTGGCTTCCCGTCCCGCTGCGAGCGCTACGACTACTTTGGCAGCCGCCGCGATGGCGCCTACGCCGAATACGTCAACGTGCCGCTGAGCAACCTGATCAAAGTACCGGTCGGCATGGACCCGATTGCCGCCTCCCTGGTGGACCCTGCGGCGATTGCCCTGCACGCCATCTGGAAGTCAGACTTCAAGGCCGGGCAGAGCGGGGCGGTGGTGGGTTGCGGGCCGATCGGGCTGTTTGTGATCCAGTGGCTGCGCATCATGGGCGCCAAGGACATTGTGGCCATCGACATCGCCGAAGAAAAACTCGCTATGGCCCGAGAAGCCGGCGCGACCCACACCTTACTCAGTGGCGCATCGGATGCCGACCTGCCGCGCTGCCAACTGGTCATCGAAGCCGCCGGCCACCCCAGCTCCATCAACCAAGCCGTGCAATTGACCAAGGCCGGTGGCCATGTGGTGTTTATCGGTATTCCTGCCGGCGAAGTGCCGCTGAGCACCGCGACGTTCTCGCACTTTCTGCGCCAGGAAATCTCCCTGCACGGCGCCTGGAATTCGTTCTCGGCACCGTTCCCGGGGGACGAGTGGACCGCTTCCATCGACAAACTGGCCTCGGGTGAGTTGCAGTGGAAGTTTATGATCACCCACGACCTGCCGCTGACCGAGTTGCCGTCGATGTTCCAGCGTTACGCGGACCGCAGTGAAGTGGCCGCCAAGGTTATTTTCCGCCCGTGATGTAATGCCAGCCCTGCAACGCATGCCGTTGCAGGGCCAAAAACAAAAAGCGTCGGCAACACAAGACGCAGGAGGACTACCGATGACCTTGTTGTTGGGACTGGATTTCGGAACAGGTGGGGTGCGCGCCGGTTTATACGACCTGCACAGCCACAAACTGGTGCAGGTCGCCGAGGCGCCCTACACCACGCAATACCCGCAGTTGGGCTGGGCCGAGCAGGCGCCGGCTGACTGGTGGTCGGCACTGGGCAAGGCGTGCCGGCAACTGATGAGCCAGGCGGGGCACCCACAGGTGGCAGCGGTGTGCGTTGCAACCACGGCCTCCACGGTGGTGGCTTGCCAGGCAGATGGTCAACCCCTGGCCCCGGCGCTGTTATGGATGGATTGCCGCGCTGCCGTCGAATCCGCGCGCACCGCTCACATCACGCATCCGATGATGAACCAGGGCGGCGATGCGGTGGAGTGGCTGGTGCCCAAGGCCATGTGGTTGGCCGAACATGAGCCCGAGACCTATCGGCGCGCCGCACGCATCTGCGAAGCGGTGGACTGGATCAACTTCCAGCTCACCGGGCGTTGGGTCGCCTCACAACTCAATGCCAGCTGCAAATGGAACTACGACACCCTGCAACACCGTTTTCCGGTCGAACTGTATGCCGAACTGGGTATCCCGGAACTCGCAGAAAAGTTGCCAGCGGAGGTGATCAAGGTCGGCGGGCGTATTGGCCCGTTGACCGGCGAAGCCGCCAATCACCTGGGCCTGAGCCGTGACACGCTGGTGGCGCAAGGCGGCATCGACGCCCATATGGCCATGCTCAGCGCGGGCACTACGGGGGCCGGTGAGTTGCTGTTTATCGGCGGTACATCCGTGGTGCAACTGATGCACACGCCCAAGCGTATCGATGTGCCGGGCATCTGGGGGCCTTACCCCGACGCGTTGCTCGACGGCCAATGGCTGATGGAGGGCGGGCAGGTCTCGGCGGGTTCAATCCTCAATTGGCTGGCACAAAAGATGTTTGGCCTGGACGATGCCGGCCACCAGCAACTGATCCGCCAAGCCGCCGCGCTGCAACCGGGCTCCACCGGCTTGCTGGTGCTGGATTACTGGATGGGCAACCGTACGCCGTATCGCTCGCCGGATATGCGCGGGGCGATCATGGGCTTGTCTCTCAACCACGATCGGCATGACCTTTACCGCGCCTCGGTGGAAGCCATTGCCCTGGGCTCGGCGAATATCTTCCACACCTGGCGCAGCGAAGGCATCGAGATCACCCGTGTAGTCGCTGCCGGCGGCTTCCAGAAGAATCCGTTATGGTTACAGGCCACGGTCGACGCCACCGGCGTGCCCTTCGAGATGGTGCCTCACGACAATCTCACCCTGATCGGCACCGCTGCTGCTGCGGCCTGCGCCTTGGGCGAGTTTGGCGACTTGCAGCAAGCCGCCACTGACTTCACCACCGTCGGCCGACTGATCGAGCCCGACCCTTATGCCCACGAGCAGTACATCGAACTGCTCGACCGTTACCGCGCCGCCACCGACAGCGTGGCACCCATCAGTTGCAAGCCGCCCGCAAACCGCATGCTCGGTGTAAGGCCGGCAGCATGAGCGCCGAATCGCTGTCACCCAAGCTCACCGGGGATTCGCAACGGGATGACTTGATGGTGCAGGTCGCCAAGCTCTACTACGACCTGGAAAAGACCCAGAGCGAGATCTCCAAGGAGACCGGCCTGACCCGCTGGCAGGTCAGCCGCTTGCTGCGCGAGGCTCGGGATTGTGGGGTGGTGCGTATCGACATCGTCGCCCACTCGGCCCGCGTGCCTGCTTTGGAAGTTGCGTTGCAGCGTCGCTTCGGCCTGCGTGAGGCGCTGGTGTTGGACGTCGAGGACGACGATGCGCTCAACGTGGTAACCCAGGCTGCTGCGCGCTACCTGTGCAACCTGCAACCGATGCCCGCGCTGATCGGCGTGTCGTGGGGCCGCACCTTGACCAAGATGGCCCAATGGCTGGTGCCGCGCTGGAACGAAGGGGTGAATGTGGTGCTGCTCAATGGCGCGATCAACACGCGCTCGACGGGCGAGCCCAACCATAACGTCGCCGAACGTTTTGCCCAGGCTGCCCGGGGCCAGGCGACCTTGCTGCCGGTGCCGGCCATTCTCGGCCATGTGCATACCCGCGAAGCGCTGGAGCAAGACCCGGTCATCGCCCAGGTTATGCGATTGGGGGAAGAGGCGCCGGTCGCGTGTTTCAGCCTGGGGGAGCTGTCCGATCATTCGGTGCTGATGGAGTCGGGCTACATCGACCCGCCGTTGCTTGCCGAGTTGGAACGCCTAGGCGCGGTTGGCGACATCATGGGCCGCTTTATCGGCATGGACGGCGAACCCGTGCTGCCTGAATTGGATGCCCGCACCCTCGGTCTGCGCCTGTCCGCCCTGCGTGAAAAAACCTGGTCGATTGCCGTGTGCGTCGGTGCCCACAAGCACCGCATCGTGCACGCCAGCGTCAAGGCCGGCTACGTCAATGTACTGGCCACCGACGCCGCCACCGCCCGCTATTTGCTGGAGCAGGATCATGAATGAGTTGGCCCTGGAAATTCGCCATGTCAGCAAACGCTTTCCGCCGAATGTGATTGCGCTAACTGATGCGTCCCTCGATGTGCGTCCCGGCGAAGTGCATTGCCTGCTCGGCGCCAACGGCGCGGGCAAAAGCACGCTATTGAAAATCGTCGCCGGCGCCCATCGCCCGGATGGCGGCGACCTATCCATCGCAGGCGCAAAGGTGGAGTTGAAGAACCCACAGCAGGCACGCCAGGCCGGCATTGCGATGATCTACCAGGAGCTGGACCTGATCCCGCAGATGACCGTCGAAGAAAACCTGATGCTGGGCTACGCGCCGCGGCGTTTCGGCATGATCGATCGGGGCAAACGCAGCGCATTGGCCAAGGCGGCGTTGCTGCGGGTCGGGGCTAATTTCGCCAGTACCGACCGGGTGGGCAGCCTGTCGATTGCCAATCAGCAGTTGGCGGCGATTGCCCGTGCGTTGACTTGCGAGGCCAAGGTGGTAGTGATGGATGAACCGTCCGCTGCCCTGAACGAAACTGAGCTCAAGCAGGTGTTCCAGGTGATTCGTGAAATCACCGCTGCGGGCGTTGCCGTGTTGTATGTGAGCCATCGGCTGAACGAGATTCGTGAGATCGGTGACCGTGTCACCGTGCTGCGCGCCGGGCGCACGTTGCAAACCCACGAACTGGCGCATATCGATGACCAGGCACTGATTGCAGCGGTAGTGGGCGAGCACCGCGACCTGCTGGAGCGTAGCCCGCGCCAGCCGCCGCGTGAGGCGTTGGCCTTGAATATCCGCCGTTTGCAAGGCGCCCAAGGCCTGGACGTGCGCGAGTTGCAGGTGCGCCAGGGGGAAATCGTGGGCTTGGCAGGGCTCAACGGCGCAGGCCGCAGCACCTTGCTCAAGGCCTTGTTTGGCGTCGGGCGCAATGAAAGTGATGTCGAACTGTTTGGCGAAGCCTATCGCCCGCTGACGTCGCGCCAAGCGATCCGCCAGGGCGTTGGTTTGGTCCCGGAAAACCGCAAGACCGAAGGCCTGCTGCTGGATGCGCCGATCTACCGCAACGCCTGCCTGGTGCAAGCGCGGCACCTGCGTTGGTATTCCCACCGCCAGGCCAAGGACCGCGCCGGCCCGGTGCTGCAACGCCTGCAAACCAAACTCGACAACCTGGAGCAACCGGTGCGCCAGCTCTCCGGCGGCAATCAGCAGAAAGTGGTGATGGCCAAGTGGGTGATCGACGGCGCACGTCTGTTGTTGCTGGACGAACCCAGCCGTGGCCTTGATGTGGGCGCCAAGGCCGACTTGTATGCGCTGGCCCGCAGTTTGGCGCAGGAAGGCGCGGGCGTGCTGGTGGCCAGCAGTGAGCTGGATGAGTTGTATGTCAATTGTGACCGGATCTGGGTGATGCACGAAGGGCGCAACGCGGTGTGTTTCGACCCGTTGAGTGCCAGCCGCGACCAGATCGACCAGGCCATCCTTATTGGTAAAAGAGTGTAGAACCATGACTATCGCCAGTAACCCCACACCCGTTTTCGACAAACCCGTAGCCCTCGCCACCAGCCGCCGCAGCGCTGTGCTGGAGTGGGTGATGCGCTACAACTTCGTGTTTATCTTTCTGTTCGCCGTGGTGGTGGCGACGTTTTTGTCGGATGACTTCCTGACCTTCGGCAACATCGCCAACCTGTTCCAGCAAGGAGCCATTGTCGGCATTGTTGCCATTGGCATGACCTTTGTGATTCTCACCGCGAATATCGATCTGTCGGTCGGCAGTTTGTGCGCCTTCGGCGGTATCCTGGTGGCGGTGCTGTTGCAGAACCAGGTCAGCGGCTGGCTTGCGGTGCCCGCCACGTTGTTGGTGGGGTTGGCGATTGGCACCTTGATGGGCAGCCTGACCGTGTTCGGCAAGGTGCCGAGTTTCATCATCACCCTGGCCGGCTTGGTGTCGTTGCGCGGCGCGACGTTTCTGGCCTCGGACGGCGCGCCGATTGGTGGCTTGCCGGCGAGCTTCACCGGCTTTGGCTCGTCGATGATCGACATCCTGCCTAGCGCCGGCATTGTGTTTCCGGTGTTGGGGCTGATCTTTATCCTGATCACCGTGATTGCCTGGCTCGTGCTGCGTTACACCGTGTTTGGCGAGTACGTGCTGGCCACCGGGGGCAACCTTGAAGCGGCGCGCTTGTCCGGTGTGCCGGTGCGGGCAGTGACCATCGGGGTGTTTGCGATCTGCGGCGGCTTGGCGGCGTTTGCCGGACTGCTGATGACCTCACGCCTGCACGTCGGCCAACCCACGGCGGCCCAGGGCCTGGAACTGGACGCCATCGCCGCTGTTGTGTTGGGCGGCACCAGCCTGTTCGGTGGGCGCGGCAGCGTCGTGGGTACGGCAGTGGCGGTGATGTTGCTGCAAGTGCTGCGCAATATCTTCAATTTGCTCGGGCTGGGTTCGTTTTATCAAATGGCGATTACCGGCGTGATCATCGTGTTGGCGATTTTGCTCAACCGTTTGATCGACCATTACGCCGGACGCACTTGAGGACAGAAACGGATGAATGCACCACAGATCAAGGCCGTGATTTTCGATATGGATGGCCTGTTGCTCGACACCGAGGGTGTCTATACCGAGGTCACCCAAATCATTTCCGACCGCTACGGTGGTCGAGTGTTTGACTGGCAGTTCAAGCAGAACACCATTGGCCTGGGAGCGTATGACCTGGCGAGCTACATCGTGCGCTCGCTGGAGTTACCCATCAGCCCGGAAGCGTTTCTGGAGCTGCGTACACCGCTGATGAACGAGCGCTTCCCCCATGCGGCTGCCATGGCGGGTGCCGAAGCACTGGTGCGGCATCTAAAGGCCAAGGGTGTGCCGATTGCGGTGGGCACCAGTTCATCAAGGCATTACTTCGACTTGAAGATCAGCCGACATCGGGAATGGTTCGGGTTGTTTGACGCGATTGTTACGGCGGACGACCCACACGTGGGCGCGGCCAAGCCGGCACCGGATATCTTTCTGGTAGCGGCCCAACGCTTGGGGGTCGACCCGGCGGATTGCCTGGTGTTCGAGGATTCACCGTTTGGTATCACGGCGGCGAAAGCGGCGGGGATGTGTGCGGTCGCGATTCCGGATCCGGCGATGCCCGAGGAGAAATTCCACCATGCTGACGAGCGTCTGATCAGTCTCGAAGCTTTTGAGCCACAACAGTGGGGCCTGCCGCAATATTGAAGCCAGTGCGAATTTAATGTGGGAGGGGGCAAGCCCCCTCCCACAAGATGACCGATAAGCCTTTAGACAAATGGTTGCCCATAAAACCCACGAGGCACCCGCTGCAACCCGGGCAGGTCGGTCAGGCGCTGAGTCCACGCACTGCGCCAATCGACCGCAGTAGGGGTCTTGGTCTTGCGATTAGCGCGGCGCGCGGCATTACGCTGCACGCGGCGAGCTTCTTTATAGGCATCGGTATTGCGGCAGGTGCGGCATTTGACCCGGTTCAGCTCGGCGCTGGAAGGGAGGTTGGTGCCGTGGTGGCCGCAGGCTAAATGCCCGGCGACCTTGAAGTGAATGACCATGTAAGCGTCTCCTGCTTGGGGGGTGCGCGCATCGGTAGACCCACAATGCACGCGGGGAGGGCGGGGGCAGCAAAAGTCCCGACACCTGAAGTTACGACCCCATTGGGCGGGTGACGTTCGCCGTTCAGTCAATCAGCGCCAACAGGTCCGTATCGCCCACGTCCAAGCCTGCCTGCGACAACAAGGTGGTCACTTGACCTCGGTGGTGAGTTTGATGGTTGAAAAAATGCACCAGCAGACTGAAGAAAGGCTTGTCTGCGGCCATGCCGCGCATGTTGTGGTAGTGCAAGCGATGGTCAAGGTCAGGCTCTTGAACGCTGTGCGCCCAGTCGATGATCAGTTGATCCAGCCAGGCGCGGTGGGCGGCCAGTGTGCGGATATCGGCAAAGGCTAGGTGCTTGAGATCGGCGGGGGTGGCGAACGTGTCCAGCGGGGTTAGGCTGGTATAACCCGCCGGATGCCGCGCAAAGCGCTTGAGCCAGACGGTATCACCCAAGGCGAGATGGTTCAGTGTGCCGAGGATGGAGCCGAAAAACGCCTGTCGATCCCGTAGCAGGTCGGCGTCGCTCAGCGTGCCGGCCGCGTCATAGAGCTTGCGGTTCATCCACTGGTTGTAGCGCGCCAGCAGCACGATGTGTTCGATCCGGTTCACGTGGGTTTAGCTCCCGCTGGAGATGCCCTGGGCGGCCAAGACCGCCAGATAGATCAACACCAGCCCGCAAGTGCCATGACTGATGCGTTGCCAGGTTGGCGATGCATTCTTGCGTAACAGATTGACCAGCGCGGCAATCAGGAAACAGGAAAGCACCGAGGCCAGCATAAAACCTGCGAAAAACATCAGGGTTTGCCCATGGCTTGGGGTCGCGCCGACGATGCCCGACAATGCACTGCCCAGTGCGCCCCAATAGACGATGTTTTTCGGGTTGGCCAGCGAGATAGCAGCGCCGACCGCCAATGCATTTTTGCTGGACCCGGCTGGCGTGCTGTCGGCCTGAGGCAAACGCCAGGCGTCCATCAGGCTTTGCACGCCCAGCCAGGCCAGGTAGAGCGCGCAGGCGATGGTCAGCGGCACGCGCACGGCATCATGTTGGATCAGCAAAGCGATGCCGGTGAGGCCGATCACCGCCCAAACGGCATCGCCTACCAGCGAGCCCACCTGTACCAGCAGCGCCGGCGTAAAACCGTGCAGCAGGCCTCGGCGCAAGGTCTCCGCCAGCACGGCGCCGGGGGAGAGGCAAAAGACAAAGCCAAATACCAGTGCGTAGAAGAAGATCGACAGCATGCCCGCGTCCTTTCAGGAAAGTGCGAAAGCATACGCTGACGCACGCCCGCAAATCGACTGTTGAATCAGCCCTGATTCAGAGCGTCAGGCGCAACGCGAGGGCCGCGAGGGTGACGAGCAACACGGGCAAGGTCAGCACGATCCCCACTTTGAAGTAATAACCCCACGTGATGGTGATGCCTTTGCGCGCCAGGATGTGCAGCCACAACAAGGTGGCCAGGCTACCAATGGGGGTAATTTTCGGGCCCAAGTCGCTGCCGATCACATTGGCGTAGATCATCGCGTCCTTGATCACCCCCACGGCATGGCTGGACTCGATGGACAGCGCGCCAATCAATACGGTCGGCAGGTTGTTCATCACTGATGACAGCAGTGCCGTGAGCAAGCCTGTGCCCATGGCCGCGCCCCAAACGCCATAGTGAGCGAAGGTATCCAGCCACGTCGCCAAATAGTCAGTCAGGCCGGCGTTGCGCAAACCATAGACCACCAGGTACATGCCCAAGGAGAACACCACGATCTGCCAGGGCGCCTCTTTCAACACCTTGCGGGTTGAAATCTTGTGGCCCTTGGCAGCGATCACCAGCAAGAGCGCGGCACACGCGGCAGAAATCGCACTGATGGGGATGCCCAGCGGTTCCAGGGCGAAACAGCCAATTAACAGGATGCCCAGCACCCACCAGCCGGCACGGAACGTGGCGCGATCGTGCACGGCGTTGGCAGGGTCATCCAGGTCAGCCGGATCGTAGGTGTGCGGAATATCACGGCGAAAAAACCACAGCAGCACGGCCAAGGTCGCTGCCACGCTCACCAGGTTAACCGGCACCATTACGGCGGCATATTCGTTGAAACCGATCTTGAAGTAGTCCGCCGAGACGATATTCACCAGGTTCGACACCACCAGCGGCAGGCTCGCGGTATCGGCAATAAACCCCGCGCCCATCACAAAGGCCAGGGTCGCCGCCGGGGAAAATCGCAGTGCCAGCAGCATCGACATGACGATGGGGGTCAGAATCAACGCCGCACCGTCATTGGCAAACAGCGCCGACACCAGCGCGCCGAGCAGCACCATATAGGCAAACAGCCGTCGGCCCCGACCACGGCCCCAGCGCGCCACGTGCAGCGCGGCCCAGGCAAAGAACCCCGCCTCGTCCAACAGCAGGCTGATGATGATCAGTGCGACGAAGGTGCCGGTGGCGTTCCAGATGATGTGCCACACCACCGGGATATCCGCCAGGCTGATCACGCCACAGGCCAGCGCCAGGATTGCGCCGAGGCTGGCGCTCCAGCCGACGCCCAGCCCTTTGGGTTGCCAGATGACCAGCACGATGGTGAGCAGAAAGATGCCAACGGCAATAAGCATGGATATTCCCCGGGGAGGCTAAAAAGAGCCTAAAGATTGACCTGAAACAACGTCTATTAATTCAGCCGCAAGTCTCTGAAATTAAACTGAAACACGCGTGTCCTAAAGTGCCCGACCATTGATGATAAAGGAAGTGACCGCGTGACCCGTGCCACTCGCAATTTGCGCAAAACCCTCGATTCCGTCGCCGAAAATAACGAAACCGCGGCATTTGACCTGATGCGCGCCGTCGAAAAACTCGGCGATGAAGTGCTGCGCCAGCGCTTGCTCAATACTATCCACCGCTTGAACCAGGATGCCTACGAACTGCGCGAGGCGCGCGATTCGGTTGAGCAGGTGTCTGTCAGGCTCGCCTGAGCAAGATCGTTCAAGACACGTTCCTTATTTCACTGGCATGCTTGTCGACTGTCTGTCGATGAGCCGTTTCCATGCCTACCGCCTTACCTCATTACGCGTTCGCGCGTGGCGCAATTGCCGTTGTTCCCTTGTCTTTAGCCTGTGCGCCTTGGGGCCTGCTGGCCGGTTCCATGGCCATCGATGCGCAATTTACGCCGCTGCAGGCTCAGGGTTTATCCGCCATTGTGTTTGCCGGTGCGGCACAACTGGTTGCCATCGGCATGGTCAAGAGTGGCGCCAGCCTGATCTCTATTGTGCTGACCACCTTGCTGCTGACGTCCCAGCACCTGCTCTACGGGATGCACATGCGCCCAACCTTATCGACGCTCAACACACGTTGGCGTATGAGCCTGGGCTTTCTGCTCACCGATGAATTCTTTGCCCTGGTCAGCCACTACGACCGCCAGACCTTTAATCGCTGGTACGCCTTGGGTGTAGGCCTGACATTCTATATCGCCTGGAACCTGTTCACCCTGGCGGGCATTGTGCTCGGTAAAAACATTCCCGGCCTGGACCAGTTGGGGCTGGAATTCTCCATCGCGGCCACGTTTATTGCGCTGATCACCCCGGTGGTACGCGATGTGCCGACGGTGGTGTGCGTGGCCGTTTCGTTACTGTGTTCGGTATGGCTGAGCTTCCTGCATTGGGAGTCGGCCGTGGTGGTGTCCGGCGTGTTGGGCATGAGCGCGGGCTATCTTTGCAAGCGTCTGGGAGTGGGGCAGCGATGATCTACATCATGATTGTGCTGATGGGCCTGGTGGTGTTTCTCAACCGCTACCTGTTCATCGAGCCACGCCTGCCGGTACGCCTTAATCGTGGCGCGCGCGAGTTTCTCGGGTTTGCCGTGCCGGGGATGCTCACAGCAATTTGCGGGCCGATTATTTTTCTGGCCGATCACCAGCACCTCAACCTCAGCCCGACCAACCCTTACCTGTTGGCGGGTGTCAGTGCGGTGGCATTGATGTACTGGACGCGCAACGTATTGCTCACGGTACTACTGAGCATGGCGCTGTTCTACCTGTTCCGTTGGCTGCTCTGATGCTCGGCCCTACAGTACGGGCAAAAAAAAGCCCGCGGGAGGGCGGGCGTCAAGGGAGACTTCAAAAATGAGCCAGCCCACTATAGGCGGCGCATTCTCCCTTCACAGTGAAACTAAATTCATCGTGCAGACAGCAAAGCAACGCCAGGCGGCGCTGCCACGTCGCAGGCCCCAAGCCTGATTGCAGCTCAAATAAAGATGGTAGAGTCGCGTTTTTTTCCAACGGAGCAATGGCATGCATAAGCTGGTAGTTGGCGCATTGGTACTGGCAGCACTGGCCGGTTGCGCAGGATCGAAGATGAAGGACGCGCGCGCAGGCACACCTTACAAAACCCTATCTTCAGACAAGGCGACCCTGGTGGTTGCCGAATGCATTCAGTTCGGCTGGCAGGACGAGACCGTGTTTGGTGTGGACGCCGGCGGCTTCAAGGAGCCTATCGGCGCGGGCGGTTTTACCGTCTACACCACGGGCGGTGATTACTTCGTCGATGTAGAAAACGCGGGCGCGGGGTCGAGCGTCAAGTACTACGCCATTGAAGACACGATGCCAGCCAAACGCCGTTTAGCGGCACTCGCGACCTGTCTGTAATCCGTTGCCTTAGTGCTTTTAGGAAATGCCCGGCACGACAGGCGCAGCGCATTCGCTTATGATTCACACCGCTCGCCCGGCATGATGGCTCTTTACCAGTACACGGACGTCGAGGCTGGAAGGTCGGGCGAGCTTCCTTTTTGCCTCAGCGGGGCATAAACCCCAAGTGCCAACGTCTGGGGATTTTCAGCGATACGACTCCAATCAAGCCTGCCAGCACGCCGCTGACCCATAGCGCCTGAAGACCCATATGCTGCTCCAGCATCGCGCCTATTACCGCCCCCACAAACATTCCCGCCCACGGCACCAGTTGCACCCGCCAGCCGTTGCGACGCTCTCCAAGCATCCATCGCCCTAACCCGCGTCCAAAGCGTGAAAGCGCACCCGTGACATAGGTAAGGCCCACCGGCAGGCCGTTCACCTCTTCCACGGCCGCATTGAGCATACCCATCGCAATAATCGCCGCGAGCAGCGCAGGCAGCGCGTCGGTAGCGGGCAACAGCGCGCCGCCGCAGAGCAATGCAGCAATGCACAGCAACAAGGGCAGCGCGTGTCGTCGCCCCAGGCGGGTCACCAGCACACCCAGCGCATTACCGAGTACAAAGGTGGTTATGAGCAACAGCAGCCGCCCCGTGAGGCCCAAGTCCCCGGCACTGATCGCCACCGCCAGGCGTGTGGTGTTGCCGCTCATAAAAGAAACAAAATCACCGCTGGCCATGAAGCCGATGGCATCCGTCATACCGGCCAATACCGACAGGCTCGCCACCAGCGTCAAACCCACTCGACCACGCCAGCGTTGGCGACGGGCAAGTGCGGTATTGACGCTGGGCTTGCGGGGCAAAGGCAGCATGGGGCCGGGCTCCTGGGTGAGATTATCCGGCCACTACGGTAGGACGCATCGGCGACGCACGCAATGACCTTAGACACGCTTGAGCTGCCACTCCCCATTGGCCCAGCTCAAGGTGTGCGTTGGCCGGATCGCCTGGATGAACGTCTCATCATGGGTTACCACCATCACCGCCCCGGTAAACCCTTGCAGTGCCTGTTCAAAGGCGACCACCGATTCCAGGTCCAAGTGATTGGTGGGTTCGTCCAGCAAGAGCAGTTGCGCGGGGGCTGCGCGCCACAGGGCAATCGCCATCGCCGCTTTCAGACGCTCGCCGCCGCTGAGTTGCCCGGCAGGTAGCGTCACCCGCCGGGCATCCAGTTGCAACAAGGCCAGGCGCGTACGCAGTTCGGCTTGGGCGAGCGGCGTGTCGAGCAGGTGGAGCTGTTCAATAAGGGAACGCCGATCATCCAGCAGCGTGAGATGTTGATCGATGTAGGCGCTCGGCACATGCACGCTGCATTCACCGCTCACCGCCAGTAATTGGCCTGCCAGCACCTTGAGCAAGGTGGATTTACCGCAGCCGTTTGGCCCACGCACGGCGACACGCACGGGGCCCGTCAGCTGGATATTGAGGCTCGCAGACGGCAGCCAGGGCAGTTGCATCTCCACTAGGCTCAGCAACTGTCGGCCGTTGGGTACGGTTGATTCGGGGAGCGCCAGCAAGGTCGGGGAGTCGTCCGATACGCGCTCGTAAGCCTGGCGTACCCGTGTGTTGAGCTCACGCTTGTGTTCGCTGTGAGCACTGCGCACGGTGCTGTTGATCTCGGTAGCGGCGGCTTTCCAGCGCGACCGTGTAAAGCGGTCGACGTTGGCTGTTTCGGCGTTTTTACGCGAGCGAGCGGCATTACGTTGCAGGGTGTCATGCTCCTTGTGTAAACGTCGCTGCTCGCGGTTACGCTCCAGGCGCGCATGGTCCAAGGCGGCAAGGGACGCACGCTGTTCAATTTCGCGTTGCGCACGATAGGCGTCGTAGTTGCCGCCATAGGCCTGGGCCCCCAGGGGTGAAAGTTCGATGATGCGGCCCAGGGTGTTGAGCAGTTGCCGGTCATGACTGACCACGACCAAGCCGGCCCGCCAGTGCGCCAGCACACGCAGCAACCACTGGCGGCCCGCGCTATCGAGGTGGTTGGTGGGCTCATCCAGCACCAGCAATTGAGGTGCGCTCAGTAGGGCGCCGATGATCATGACGCGAGCCAGTTGACCGCCACTGAGCTGATCCGCCGGCGAGTCAGCCCGAAGATGTGCCAGCGCTGCGTTGTCCAGCGCTGTGCGCAAGCGCTCGGCGAGGTCCCAGCGCGCGTCGATCAGTTCAAGGTCATCCACCTCGGCTGTACCATTGGCCATGCGTTCAAGTGCGGCCAGAGTTGGCGCTATTCCGGTGAGGTGGCCGACCGTTTCCCCCGGTGTCACCGCCACACGTTGTGGGACGTATGCCACGCTGGCGGTCAGATGCACTGAGCCAGATGAGGGCAAAAGTCGACCGACGATCAACTTCGCCAGAATGCTTTTACCCCGACCGTTACGCCCCACAATACCGGTCGGGGTGTGGTCGATGGACAGGCTCAGGTCATCCAGCAGGGTTTCGCCATCGGCGAAATGGAAGGACAGGTGTTGCAAGGAAACAAGCGCGGGTAGCCGTTTGACGTCAGTCATCAGCACCTCCAAAAAAATGTCGAACAGGCCAACAAGCGCGCCAGGCGGATTGTTGCAGATACATTTCGGAAGGCTTAGTGATTCACGTCGGCGGTCATCCCGTGGGAATAAAGGTGGCCAAGCCTAACGTGCCTTGGCTTTATCCTTCAAGTCGGCGGTCAGTTGTTCAAGGAACATAGCCAAGGCCACTTCCTCTGCCTTGAGCCCTTTGCGCAGTCGGGGCTTGGGCAGCCTGGACAGTTCGCCGAGGCTGAAATGCTCCAGCACGGCAGGGTGTATATAGCACTTGCGGCACACCGCCGGGGTGTTGCCCAACTGTTTGGCGACGTCCTTGACCATCGCCACCACATGTCGCTTGGCATCGGACTCCGGCTGCCACTCCAACTCACGCAATACCGCCAGCGCCATCGCGGTGCCTGCCCACGTGCGGTAATCCTTGGCGGTAAAGTCAGCACCGGTGAGGCTGTGCAGGTAGGCGTTGACGTCGTGGGAGCTGACCGTATGCCGCTCTCCGTCTTCGTCCAGATACTGAAACAGATTCTGCCCTGGCAACTCCAGGCAGCGCTTGACCACCGTGGCCAAGCGCCGGTCCTTGACGCTGATTTGGTGCTCGACACCGCTCTTGCCGCGAAACTGGAATTGAATTTCGCTGCCTTTAACATCCACATGGCGGGTGCGCAGGGTGGTCAGCCCGTAGGATTTATTGTCGCGTGCATATTGCGCGTTGCCGACGCGGATGAGCGTGGCGTCCAGCAGCATCACCACCGTGGCCAAGACTTTTTCGCGGGTAAACCCGGGCTCGGCAATTTGTGCTTCCAACTGCTTGCGCAGTTTAGGCAGCGCGTTGCCAAACTCCTGCAGGCGGGAGTACTTGTCTGTGTCGCGCACTTCACGCCAACGTTCGTGATAGCGATATTGCTTGCGCCCCCTTGCGTCGCGACCGGTAGCTTGCAAATGGCCACGAGGGTCCGCGCAAATCCACACATCGGTGTAGGCGGGCGGGACGGCCAGGGCATTCAGGCGCTGGATCTCCTTGGCGTCCTCGATGCGTATACCTTTCGCATCGAAATACTGGAACTTGCCCCGCAGGGTTTTGCGGCGGATTCCAGGCTGGGTGTCATCAACATAATGTAAGTCGCGGGGCAGGTCGGCGTCGGACATGGTAGGCGTTCCTCAGGGCATGTTTGATTGACCGCAGCACTGTGCGGTCGTGCCAAAAGGTTTCTACGCCAGTACTGCCACCGCTTTGATCTGTGCCCACAGCATGAGGCCTGGGCGCAGTTGCAATTGGTCGCGGGAGAAGCGGGTAATGCGTGCCAGCAACGGCGTGCCGCCGGCGTCCAGGCGCACGAGCACGTGGGCGTGGTTGTCTGCGCCGAGTTCCTGCACGACTATCACCGGCAAGCGATTGAGGATGCTGCTGTGTTCCTCGGCTTGCAGGCTGAGGCTCACGTCCCGCGCCTGGACCTTGATCCGCAACGCTTTGCCCAGTGCCAATGGCGCGTGGGCCACGCGCATGTGCAGGGGGCTGCCGGGCAGTTGCAATGTCAGCAGTTGGTAATGCTCATCGTAGGCGCTGACGGTGCCATTGATCACCACCCCGGCGTCATCGCCCGACGCCATCGGCAGGTCGAGCCGCGCCAGGGTTTCGCCGATGGGGCCGCTGGCCAGCGCCTTGCCGTCACTGAGCAACACGAGGTGATCGGCCAGACGCGCCACTTCATCCTGGGCGTGGCTGACGTACAGCACGGGTATGTCCAACTCATCATGCAAACGTTCCAGGTACGGCAGGATTTCGCTTTTGCGCTGGCTGTCGAGGGCCGCCAAGGGTTCGTCCATCAACAGTAGTTTCGGGCTGGTCAGCAACGCACGGGCGATACCGATGCGTTGGCGCTCACCGCCGGAGAGGTGTTGCGGGTGGCGGTCGAGCAGATGGCCGATGCCCAGCAACTCGGTGGCCTGGGCCATGTCGACATGACGCTGCTGACGCGGGATGCGCTTGAGGCCGAACTCCAGATTGGCCCGTACCGATAAGTGCGGGAACAGACTGGCTTCCTGGAACACATAACCGAGCGCCCGTTTGTGCGGCGGTACGAATAGCCCGCTGCGGCTGTCTTGCCAGACTTCATCGTTGATCTGGATAAACCCGTCTTCGGCCCGCTCAAGCCCCGCGATGCAGCGCAGGCAGGTGGTCTTGCCCGAACCGGAGTGCCCGTACAGCGCGGTCACGCCCCGACCGGGCAAGTGCAAATCCACATCGAGGGCAAAGCCCGAATACTTGAGTTGCAGGCGCACATCAATCATCGACATCAGCTCCAGCCCATCTTGGTTTTACGGCTGGAGTACAGCGCCAGCAACACCAGGAACGCAAACACCACCATCGAACCCGCCAGCCAATGGGCTTGGGCGTATTCCATGGCTTCCACGTGATCATAGATCTGGACTGAAACAACACGGGTCTTGTCCGGGATATTGCCGCCGATCATCAGCACCACCCCGAACTCACCGACGGTATGGGCGAAACCCAGAATCGACGCCGTGATAAAGCCTGGGCGGGCCAGGGGCAGGATCACCGTGAAAAACGTATCCCAAGGGTTGGCTCTCAACGTAGCAGCCACTTCCAAGGGGCGTGTGCCGATGGCGGAGAAGGCGTTCTGCAACGGCTGCACCACAAACGGCATGGAATAGATCACCGAGCCAATCACCAGCCCGGCGAAACTGAAGGTGAGGGTGCCCAGGCCCAGCCATTGGGTGAACTGGCCGAAGTAACCGTTGGGCCCCATGGTTAACAGCAGGTAGAAGCCGATGACCGTCGGTGGCAACACCAACGGCAAAGCGACGATGGCCCCAATGGGGCCGCGCCACCACGAACGGGTGCGCGACAGCCACAGGGCAATCGGAGTGCCGATGATCAGTAGGATCACCGTAGTCAGTGACGCCAGTTTAATGGTCAACCAAATGGCGGAGAAATCGGCACTCGATAGGGGCATTTAGAGCTCGTAACCGTAGGACTTGATAACAGCAGCAGCTTTGGGCCCCTTGAGGTATTCCACCAGTGCCTTGGCTGCGGCGCTGTCTTTGCCCTTGTTGAGAATGACCGCGTCCTGCTTGATGGGGTCATGCATCGACGCCGGGACGATCCATGCCGAACCGCTGGTGACTTTGCCGTCTTTATAGATCTGCGACAAGGCCACAAAGCCCAACTCGGCATTGCCGGTGGACACAAACTGATAAGCCTGGGTGATGTTCTGGCCCTCAACGAGCTTGGCCTTGACCTTGTCGGTCAAGCCTTCCTTGGCCAGCACTTGGGTCGCCGCCAAGCCGTAAGGCGCGGCTTTCGGGTTGGCGATGGACAGGTGCTTGAACGCGTTTTGCTTCAATACGTCGCCCTTGGCATCCACATAGCCTTCTTTGGCCGACCACAGTGCCAGGGTGCCCACTGCATAAGTGAAGCGCGAGCCTTTAACGGTGTCGCCTTCGGCTTCGAGTTTTTGCGGGGTGGTGTCGTCGGCGCTCAGGAACACCTCGAACGGTGCGCCGTTCTTGATCTGGGTGTAGAACTGCCCGGTGGCGCCATAGGCAGCAACCAGTTTATGGCCGGTGTCTCTTTCGAAGTCGGCGGCAATCGCTTGGATCGGTGCGGTGAAGTTGGCGGCGACGGCCACCTGGACTTCATCGGCGTGGGCCGAACCGAAAGCGAGGGCGGCGACCAGTGCGGCCAGGCGTGGGACACGAATCTTCATGAAGCAGCTCCTTGGAATGTACGGCTTGTTATAGGGAGAAGGCGATACCGCTATTTACGGGAATATATAGCGGTTCGCCATTGCCGGTACAGCCCAACGTTGCCCCTTAGATTAGTTCTGCTTGAACTTGGCCAGCGCCTGTTCAGCCAGTTCGCGCGTCAGATCGTAGGTGGAGATGTCTTTGCCAAGGCCCAATGCCTGGCCTGACCATAGGTTGCTGAAGCCTGCTTCATCCTTGGCCTTGAGCGGCATCAAGGCGCCACCTGACGTAGGAAATGCTGGCGCATTCGGGTTGATTGCGCCCAGTTCGCGCATGACCCGGTTGACGATGCCCCGCGCTGGCCGGCCAGTAAACAGGTTGGTCAGCGCCGTTTCGCTGGCCTGGGCGTGACGCAGTGCATGGTGATGGGAAGGGGTGACATTGGCTTCGGGCGTGAACAAATAGGCCGTGCCGATTTGCACGGCACAAGCCCCCAGCGCAAATGCGGCGACAATCCCGCGCGCGTCACCAATACCGCCGGCCGCGATCACCGGGACGCTGACGGCGTCGACGATTTGCGGCAGCAGGGCAAACAGGCCGATTTGGGTGTTGAGGTCGTCACTTAGAAATAATCCGCGATGGCCTCCCGCCTCAATGCCCATGGCGATGATGGCATCGCAGCCGTGTTGTTCCAGCCAGATAGCTTCTTCGACAGTGGTTGCCGAGGACAGCACCTTCGCGCCAGTGGCTTTCACTCGGTCAAGCAGCGCCTTTTCCGGCAGGCCGAAGTGAAAGCTGACGACTTCTGGACGGAATGCTTCGATCACTTGGCAGGCCGCCTCATTAAACGGCTCGCGATTGGACACCGGTGTGGGCGCGTCGTAATCCGCGCCCAGCTCTCGGTAGTAAGGCTGCAGCAATTGTTTCCAGCGAAGGTCGCGGGCGGTGTCGGGTATGGGTGGCTGGTGGCAGAAGAAGTTGACGTTGATCGGGCGCGGGCTGGCATCGCGAATAGTGGTCAGCGCCTCGCGCAGCTGCTCGACGCTCAAGGCCGCTGCCGGCAGTGAACCCAACGCTCCCGCATTGTTCGCGGCGATGACCATGGCCGTGGTTGTCCCGACGGCCATGGGGGCCTGGATGATGGGCAGTTCGATACCCAGGAGGTCAAGAAGGCGGGTGTCTGGCCAGGTGCTCATGGGATGCGTCTCCAGCGTTAGTGAGGCTTTTCGCTGTTTTAGCAGGGCCCTCGGCACCCGGCCAGTCTGTTTTATTCACTGGACGAAGCGGATGTTTCGTGCGACGGCGATCAGCCGACCGAGCCGCCCAGCACCTCGTGGATCCGCTGGGCGATATGGGCCGCATGGGTTTCCAAGGCGAAGTGGCCGGTGTCCAGTAACTCCACCACGGCGTTGGCGTTGTCGGCTTGGTATGCATGGGCGCCTGGCGGGATGAAGAACGGGTCGTTCTGGCCCCAGATCACGAGTGTCGGCACCTGGTATTTACGGAAGAACGCTTGAAACGCGGGGTATTGGATCAGGTTATTGCGGTAATCGTAGAACAGGTCTAACTGGATCTCTTCGTTGCCTGGCCGCTGCATCAGCAGGACATCGAGCATGTAAGACTCCGGCGCGACTAACTCCGGCTGGTTCACACCCTGCAGGTATTGATAACGCGTGCCTTCCAGGCCTAGCACACCGTTGCGAACCACCTCGCGATTGGCGGCGCTTGGGTCGGCCCAGTACGCGCGAATCGGTGCCCAGGAATCCCCAAGGCCCTCTAGGTAGGCATTGCCGTTTTGCGAGACCAGTACGCTGACCCGCTCAGGGTGCGCCACCGCCAGGCGCAAGCCCACCGGCGCGCCGTAATCAAACACGTAGAGGGCGTAGCGGCTCAATGCGAGTGCATCGACAAAATGCCCTACGGTGAGCGCCAGGTTATCGAAGGTGTAGTGGTAATTGCGCTCTGGCAGTACTTCGGTAAAACCAAAGCCGGGTAGGTCCGGCGCGATCACGCGAAAGCGCGTGGCGAGCAAAGGGATCAGGTCGCGGTACATATGGGATGAACTGGGGAACCCATGCAGCAGCAACATCACCGGGGCTGTCGGGTCGCCTGCCTCGCGGTAGAACATGCGCACGCCATCGGCATCAATGTAACGGTGGTGAACAGCGGGGGCTTGGATAGTCATTTCGGGCGAGCCTCATGTAACTTAATAAATTGGTTTTAGTGGTTACTCGCCTCAAAATCTGCGCCGATAAATGTAACCTGTCAAATAATTTATTAAGGTTACTGATTGACGGTGAGTAACTAGTATCGTGAGTGCTTAGCGGTTACTATTGCGACGTGCTCACGAGGAATGAACATGACTGCTACTGCACCGCTTGAACCCTATGTGCTTGCCGACGACCCGGTGTTGGACATGCTCAACACCCGTGCCAACGTTGATGGCGAGCCCATTGAATTTTGGCAAAGCGACACCGATGTGGAGCGTTGGCTGGTACGCCTGGGTTGGGTTCCGGAGGGCGAGACACCGGTATTTGAGGCGGGCAGTTTGCTCGTTGCGGCCAAGGCGTTGCGGGAGGTGATCCGTGCAGTGCTGGAACAGCGCAAGGCTGGAGCGCAGGGCGACCCCAGCGCACTGAACGGTTTTTTGCGCAAGGCCGTGAGCCACCCACAATTGACCTGGGCGGCAACGGGTGATTTGCGCCTGGAGCGCCAGCGCAAAGTGCAGACGCCAGAGCAGTTCCTGGCGCCGCTAGCCGAAGCGGCTGCCGCCTTACTCGTAGACGGTGACTTCAATCTGATCCGTACGTGCGAGCATCCCGAGTGCGTGCTGTGGTTTTACGATCGAACCAAGGCCCACAAGCGCCGGTGGTGCAGCATGGCGCTGTGTGGCAACCGGCATAAGGTTGCCGAGTTCCGCAAGCGCAAGCAGCTTTAAGCGTCGCGTTCGCGCTCCAACAACTGCCGCTTGCGCTCAACCCCCCAGCGATAACCCGACAAGTCACCGTTGCTGCGCACTACGCGGTGGCAGGGGATGGCCACTGCCAAGCTGTTGGCGCCACAGGCCTGGGCCACGGCGCGAAAGGATTTCGGCGCGCCTATACGCTCGGCAATTTGCCCGTAGCTGGCGGTGCTGCCGAGTGGTATGTCGCGTAATGCCTGCCAGACTCGCTCTTGAAAAGCGGTGCCACGCAGGTCCAGCGGCAGGTTCAGGCCGAGGGCAGGGGCTTCGATAAAGCCTACCACCTGGGCAATCACCTGTTCGAAGCTGCGGTCGGCGCCCACCAGATTAGCTTTGGGAAACTGATCTTGCAGGTCGCGCACCAGTTTGTCCGGATCATCCCCCAGCAGAATCGCGCAGACGCCGCGAATGCTCTGCGCCACCAGAATGGCCCCCAGCGAACACTGCCCGACTGCAAACAGCATTTCACTGTGGCTGCCGCCGGCTTTGTAATCACTGGGTGTCATGCCGAGCAAGTGGTTGGCTGACTCGTAAAAGCGGCTATTGGAGTTAAAACCAGCGTTATATAACGCATCGGTTACCGAATGTTGGCCCTTGAGCCCATCGCGCACCTTGCGCGAACGATGGGCGCTGACGTAACCCTTGGGCGTCAGGCCGGTAATCGCTTTGAACACGCGATGAAAGTGGAAGGGGCTCAGGCCTGCTTGGGCGGCGAGAGCTTCCAGGCCAGGCGGGGCATCGGCCTGCTCGATGTGCCGACAGGCATTGGCCACCAGTTGAGCGTGATGCGCTGCCACCTGAGTGCGGTCAGCGTTGGCGCGTTTATTGGCCCGATAACCGGCGGCCTCGGCTTGGGCGGGGGAGTCAAAAAACTCGACATTTTCGCGGCGTGGCAGGCGTGCTGTGCTGCTGGGACGGCAATACACGCCGGTGGTTTTTACGCCATACACAAACAGGCCATCGGCCTCGGGGTCGCGGGCCAGGATCGCGGCCCAGCGCGTATCGTGTTCGGTTGTCATGGTCAGCACTCTAGACGGATGTTGAGCAGACTAACGGGGTTGCACGCCACGGGCACTCCGAAGCTTGCGGTCAAATCAGCCAGCGGTGCGGAAGGTCAAGTTGATGCGTTGCGGCCCCATGACGGCGTGCACGCCTTCCTTGATAGGCAATACGCCATGAAAGCGCAGGCGATCAACACCACCCCAGACAGCCACGTCGCCATGAAACAGCGAGACCTTTTGAGTCTTGTCACTGCGCGCATGGCCACCAAACAGAAAAATGGCCGGCAAACCCAGAGACACCGAGACCACGGGTGCATGGTAGCAGCGTTCATTTTTGTCCTGATGCAGGGACATTCTCGCACCTGGCACATAGCGGTTGATCAAGCAGGCGTCGGGGGCAAAGTTGACAAAGCCAGCATCGGCTGCCGCCTCAATCGCCAGCTGGCGCAAGGCATCGGGCATGTTCGGCCAAGGCTGTTGGCTGCGAGGGTCAAGTGGGCTATAGCGGTAACCGCGGGTATCGGTGGTCCAGCCCAACGCACCGCAACTGCTCAAGGCCGCCGACATGGTAAATCCACCGGGAGTGACCATTTGCCGAAACGGCGATTGGGCCAGCACCTGTCGCAACTCGGGCAGAAGGCGCTCAATCCAGGGCAGGGCGTAGCCCCGAAGCACGTAGGACTCTTCGCCGATCTGCTCACGCCCGGCAGGTTGTTGCAGGGCGTCGTCGGCGAACAAGTCCGCAGTGGGGCCGGGCATGCTGTTAGAGCGCCTTGCTCACGTTGATGTCGGTGATTTCATCCGACGCCTCGTGGATTTTCGCCAGCGCTTGCTTAGCTTCTTCAACGTTGTTGCTCTGCAGTTGAGCGAATTCGAAGCGGCGTTCACCGTTGAGTTTGTACTTGATGACGTATTTGGTGGTGGTAGTCACGGCTCTTTCCTGTTGGGTGGTCGACTCAGCTTAACTTGGTGCTGGTGCGACGCACGATGCGAATCTTGTGGGACAAGGTCGGCTTTTTGGTGACGCTGATGGCGCGGCGTGTCACCACATCCAGGGTGATATTCCAGAACCCGGTGCTGGGCGCGGTGATCTTGGCCGGGAACTTGTCGAACGCTCCGCCATGATACGTATGACGGCCGCCATTCTTGAAACTGCGAAAGTTGGCGTCGCTCATCAGGCGGATATTGCACGTTTGCGAGCATTCGATGACAACAATGTCTCCCTCATTGAGGTGCTCACGCTGGTGGATGAATTTCATTAGGTGTCTCCAGAAGGGCTTTTTCTGAAAAATCAGAACGATACGTAGGTTAAGATGGAGTTTATCAGCCCCAGCGCGTTTATTATCGCGTCGTCTTCGACGACAACGACAATTTAAAACAGTTATTTATCGAGTTATCAGGGATAAATCCTACGTTCGCGGGAGAAATTTACCATCCCCGCTGTCGTAGGGTCTTTATTGGAGGTTTTGTATGAAGTGGAGTGTGTTGGTTCTGACCCTGGCAATAGGTGGGTGTGCTTCGGTTGCAGATATCAAGCAGACCCCCCCGACCTTGGCGGTGATTTCCGGGAAGAAACCTCAGGAATACGCCGCGTGCGTGGTGCAGAAACTGTCTGCAACCCGCCGGCCCCCGCAGATCGAGCCGCGCAAGGAAGGCGTACAGGTGATTGTGCCGCAGAAATTTTCCGCTGACCCTTCCGCAATTTTCGAAATTGAAGAGCGCTCGAGTGGCAGCAGTATCAAGCTGTACGAGAGCATGTCCAACGTGCCTATCCGCCCAGCTGATGTGAAGAAGGCCGGTGAAGAGTGCATTTCCGGCTGATGCCGTGACGGAAGATCTGATATGAAGCGTGAACATGTCAAAGCTCGCCAGGCCGAAGGTCAGATTTCGGCCACCCATGTCATCCAGAACCCCGCCGACCTTGACGAGTGGATCGTGTTCTTCAAGAAAGGCGACGGGCGCAGTTTTTTCCTGGTGGACGATCAGGACGAAGTCGAGTCCTTTGCCAGCGTTGATAAGCTGACCGAGACCTTGCGCGGGCTGGGGGTCAAGTTTGCCGAGATCCACCTATAGCGCGTGGATCACTTGCAAACCACCACGACACTGCGACTTTTAAAGTTGCCCACGTCTTGGCCAAGCGTCTTGTCGGCCTCCTTGAGCGAGGGCGTGCCCTCAGTCCCAACGATGCGGTAGCCGGTACCCGCGCAGGACGCATCGGCTTTTTCGTAGCAACTGGCCCAAGAGTTGGCCTCGCCCGAGCAATCGATGGTCAGGCCTTGTTCACCATTTTTCAGGTAGACGTCAGAAGTGGTGGTGCAGCCGGCAAGCGCCAGTACCGCAGTCAGTGCCAGTAATTTATTCATGGGTAAGTCGTCATCGAGGGTGTTGGAGGAGGGCGCTGACACTGTCGTGGGGCGTCTGCGGCAGATTATAGCGAACGGCCATCAACGTACAGACAAACACAAAAAAGCCCCGTGATCGGGGCTTTTTCGTAGAGAGCGCAAACTTTACTTGCCCTTGGGACGCTTGCTCGATGCGTGACCAGCCTCATCGACAAATACTTCGGCCACTGCGATCGCTTGAGCTTCGCTCGCGAATACGCCGGCGACGCTATCACCGTGGAAGTTGATCAAGTGCCAGCCGTCCGCTCGCTTTGTGATCAGGTAGCCGTTCACGCCTTTTGGTTCTGACATCTATTATGAATCTCGTGGTTTGTTTCAAAGACGCTAATGATAGCGCCAAATGTCGCGGGGCGGCGCAAGTTATTCCAGGCCAGTGTCCTGCCTGAAAAAGCATGCTAAAAAGGTTACTGCCGTGTCGACGGTGAAGCTCTTCGTAAGATTCGTGGAACTTACGCCGACATTTTTTCTCTATGATGACATCGCAACGCCAGCAGGACCCATTGTAAGGTGACTGCGGCGTGATTAGACTGCGCCGAATTTCGTACGCACAGCCCTTTGTAAGGACTTATATGATCAAGAAATGCTTGTTCCCAGCAGCCGGTTACGGCACTCGCTTCCTGCCAGCGACCAAAGCCATGCCCAAAGAGATGCTGCCGGTGGTGAACAAGCCACTGATTCAGTACGGCGTTGAAGAGGCACTGGATGCCGGTCTGAACGAAATCTCCATCGTGACCGGCCGTGGTAAGCGCGCGCTGGAAGACCACTTCGATATCAGCTACGAGCTGGAAAACCAGATCAAGGGCACCGACAAGGAAAAATACCTGGTCGGCATCCGCAAGCTGCTGGACGAGTGCTCGTTCTCCTACACCCGTCAAACTCAGATGAAAGGCCTCGGTCACGCGATCCTGACCGGTCGCCCGCTGATCGGTGATGAACCGTTTGCCGTGGTACTGGCCGATGACCTGTGCGTGAACCTGGACGGCAAAGGCGTTCTGGAGCAGATGGTTGATTTGTTCAAGAAGTACCGTTGCACCATCGTTGCAGTGATGGAAGTGGACCCGTCGCAAACCAACAAGTACGGCGTTATTGCTGGCGACGAAATTGGTGATGGCCTGATCCGCGTTCGCGACATGGTTGAAAAGCCAAACCCGGAAGACGCTCCGTCGAACCTGGCGATTATCGGCCGTTACATCCTGACCCCGGACATCTTCAAGTTGATCGAAGAAACCGAGCCAGGCAAGGGTGGTGAAATCCAGATCACCGACGCCCTGCTGAAGCAAGCCAAAGACGGCTGCGTGATTGCCTACAAGTTTAAAGGCCAGCGTTTTGACTGCGGTGGTGCTGAAGGCTACATCGAAGCGACTAACTTCTGTTTCGAACACTTCTACAAGACTGGCAAGGCTTACTGATTCAAAGTAACCCTCACGCTGAGTAGAAAGAAAGCCACCTTCGGGTGGCTTTTTCGTTTTTCAGCCCCATGTAAGTCGGTATGCTGATTGCCTGCCGAGGAGAGTGAAATGGCCTACGATTTTGACCTGTATGTAATTGGCGCCGGTTCCGGTGGTGTTCGCGCAGCACGTTTCGCTGCTGGCTTTGGTGCCAAAGTGGCCGTAGCGGAGAGCCGCTACTTGGGCGGTACCTGCGTGAATGTGGGTTGCGTGCCAAAGAAACTGTTGGTTTACGGTGCGCACTTTGCCGAGGACTTTGAGCAGGCCAGCGGTTTTGGCTGGTCGTTGGGTGAGGCTAACTTCGATTGGGCGACCTTGATTGCTAACAAGGATCGCGAAATCAACCGCCTCAATGGCATCTACCGCAATTTACTGGTCAACAGCGGCGTGACCTTGCATGAAGGGCACGCACGCCTGGTCGACCCGCATCAGGTCGAGATCAATGGTGAGCGCTTCACCGCCAAGCACATCCTGATTGCTACCGGCGGCTGGCCGCAGATCCCGGAGATTCCAGGGCGTGAACACGCTATTGGCTCCAATGAGGCGTTTTTCCTCAAGGAGCTGCCTAAGCGTGTGTTGGTGGTGGGTGGCGGTTACATTGCCGTCGAGTTCGCCGGTATTTTCCACGGGCTGGGCGCGCAGACTTCGCTGTTGTATCGCGGCGATTTGTTTCTGCGTGGCTTCGACGGCTCGGTGCGCACCCATCTGAAGGAAGAGTTGACCAAGCGTGGCCTGGACTTGCAGTTCAATGCCGATATCGAACGTATCGACAAACAGTCGGACGGTAGTCTCAAGGCTACGTTGAAAGATGGGCGTGTGCTGGAGGCCGATTGCGTGTTCTACGCCACCGGTCGCCGCCCGATGCTGGACAACCTTGGGCTGGAAAACACCGGTGTCAAACTCGACAAGCGCGGTTTTGTCGAAGTAGACGACCTGTATCAGACCGCCGAGTCGTCGATCCTGGCGATTGGCGACGTGATCGGTCGCGTGCAACTGACGCCAGTAGCGTTGGCCGAAGGTATGGCCGTGGCGCGTCGCTTGTTCAAGCCGGAGCAATACCGTGCGGTGGATTACGCGATGATCCCTACGGCGGTGTTCAGCCTGCCGAACATCGGCACCGTCGGTCTCACGGAAGAGGAAGCAAAAGAGAAAGGGCGCACGGTTCAGGTCTTCGAGAGCCGCTTCCGGCCGATGAAGTTGACCCTGACAGAGTGCCAGGAAAAAACCCTGATGAAACTGGTGGTGGATGTCGACACCGACAAGGTGCTGGGTTGCCATATGGTCGGCCCGGATGCCGGCGAAATCGTCCAGGGTTTGGCGATTGCGCTGAAGGCGGGCGCGACCAAGCGGCATTTCGATGAAACCATCGGCGTGCACCCTACGGCGGCGGAAGAGTTCGTCACCATGCGCACGCCCGTGGCGGACTGATCAGCTCTCTGGGGTTGCTTCTGGCGCCGTTGCAATGACGGCGGCCAGGCGCAATGCCTCGATACTGGCCTGGGCCTTGATCAGGTCCAGTTCCAGGGTTCTATTGGCGTGCTGGTGCTCAGCCAACGCCTCATGGCGCGACTGGGCTTCCAGTGCGGCAACCCGCAGGCGCTCCTGAAGCAGGGTGCGCTCGCCGTCAATCTTGTTCACCTGCTCACTCAGCTTAAGCTGCGCAGCCTGGTCTTTGCGGGTTTGCTCCTGCAGCGCGGCCAGTTCTTTGGTCGTCACGCGATGTTCAATTAATAGCCGTTCGTTGTCGCGATGCAGTTGGGTGATTTCATCCTGGCGCACCAGCGCGCTTTGTTGTGCCTGACGCAATTCAGCCTGCACTTGCTGTAGCTGACCTTCGTGGCGGCGCTGTTCCTGCTCGCGTTGATCCTTGATCGCGTTGCGGTAGTGCTCCAGCGCGTCCCGGGCGTGCACATGCTTTTCTTCCAGCGAACGAATCTGCTCATCCTTGTCGTTGATACGCAACTCGTAGTCACTGCAGGCCTGGCTCAGCCCGGCATTGCGGGTTTGCTCGGTCTGCAAGCTGGTACTGGCGGTTTGCAGGGCGGCGCTTTCTTCTGCCAGTGCGGCGGCCTGGATATCGAATTGTTGCTTGAGTTGGCCGTGAGCTTCTTCCAGCGCAGCTACCTGAGTGAGCAGGGCGGCTTTCTGTTGCTCAAATTGCGCAATGGCCAAGTCGATCGGCTCTTGGGCTTTTTCTTTCAGGCGTTGGGCCAGGCGTGCCACCAGCTCGCCCAATTCGTCATCGATGGGGGCTTGGGTGATGTTCAGCCGCGTCTCAGTGTCGTCTAACTCCTTCAAATAGCGGTGAATAGTGGTCTTTGAGCCGGTATTGCCCATTTCGATGCGTACGGCATCGATGCTGGGGTTTTCGCCGCGGGCGAGGATTGCCAGGCGAGCCGTTTGAACTACTGCTTTATTGATGCCGCCACGAGCCATGGGGTCTCCGTCGATTTAGTACTGTGGTACGTAGTATGTATTTACATACTATAACATGGCTAATAATTCGTTCAAATTCATGATTTAACAGATGGGATATTGGCGTATTATCCCGCGTCATAAGCGTTTTAAGCGCGTCAATGTCCGTCAGCAGTACGAATAGGCTCCCCATGAGCGATCTGGATCGTTATCTCAATGCCGCGACCCGCGATAACACGCGGCGCAGTTACCGCGCAGCCATCGAGCACTTTGAAGTGAGTTGGGGAGGGTTCCTGCCCGCCACCAGCGACAGCGTGGCGCGGTATCTGGTGGCGCATGCCGGTGTGCTGGCGGTCAACACCTTGAAACTGCGGCTCTCGGCTTTGGCACAATGGCATACGAGTCAGGGGTTTCCCGACCCGACCAAGGCGCCAGTGGTGCGCAAGGTACTCAAGGGCATTCGTGCCGTGCACCCCGCGCAGGAAAAACAGGCCGAGCCCTTGCAACTCAAGCATCTGGAGCAGGTGGTTGCTTCTCTTGAGAGCGAGGCGAAAGACGCCGCCCACGACCCTGCTCGACTGCTGCGCGCCAAGCGCGACACCGCATTGATCCTGTTGGGCTTCTGGCGTGGCTTTCGCAGTGATGAGTTGTGCCGCCTAAGCATTGAACATGTGCAGGCTAGCGCCGGCGCGGGCATCAGCCTGTATCTGCCGCGCAGCAAAAGCGACCGCGACAACCTTGGCAAGACTTATCACACCCCGGCATTGCTGCGGCTCTGCCCGGTACAGGCCTACACCGAATGGCTCAGCGCATCAGCGTTGGTGCGTGGCCCGGTGTTTCGCGGGATCGATCGCTGGGGCAACCTGGGGGAGGAGGGCTTGCACCCCAATAGCGTCATCCCGCTGCTGCGCCAGGCTTTGGCGCGTGCTGGCATTCCCGCCGAGCAATACACCAGCCATTCGCTGCGCCGAGGTTTTGCCACCTGGGCCCATCGCAGTGGCTGGGATTTGAAGTCGTTGATGAGTTACGTCGGCTGGAGCGACATGAAATCGGCCATGCGCTATGTTGAAGCGACGCCCTTTCTCGGCATGACCTTGGCGACGCAACCGCTGCTGTAAGATTTCTTCTATTAATACAGTTACCTGATAGGGAAAACCAATCGTCAGGATCAGGTTTGCCAATGAGCCATCGCCGGAAAGAGTGGGTAGGATTCACCCCATCAACTTATTAAGCCCTTCAACAAAACCTGACGGAGAGTCAACGATGCCTATCATCAACAGCCAAGTAAAACCGTTCAAAGCGACCGCCTTCAAAAACGGCAACTTCGTAGAGGTGTCGGACGCTGACCTGAAAGGCAAGTGGTCGGTATTCTTCTTCTACCCAGCCGACTTCACCTTCGTTTGCCCAACCGAGCTGGAAGACCTGGCTGACAATCACGCCGAATTCCAGAAACTGGGCGTCGAGATCTACAGCGTTTCCACCGATACCCACTTTGCACACGCTGCCTGGCACAACACTTCGCCAGCCATCGGCAAAATCCAATACACCATGATCGGCGACCCAACCCTGACCATCTCCCGCAACTTCGACGTGCTGATCGAAGAAGCAGGCCTGGCAGACCGCGGTACCTTCGTGATCAACCCAGAAGGTCAGATCAAGATCGTTGAACTGAACGACGGCGGTGTTGGCCGTGACGCTTCCGAGCTGCTGCGCAAAATCAAGGCTGCCCAGTACGTCGCTGCCCACCCAGGCGAAGTGTGCCCAGCCAAGTGGAAAGAAGGCGAGGCTACCCTGGCTCCGTCCCTGGACCTGGTCGGCAAGATCTAAGTCTGTGAAGCACCTCAGGGCGGGTACCACCGCACCTTAAGTAAGCTGCAACCGCCCTCAAAAACGCCCGGGCGAGATTCGCTCGGGCGTTTTTTTGTCTGCAATAAACCGAATTAATAGGAAATCGCCCGTATGTTGGACGCCAATCTTAAAGCTCAGTTGAAGTCATACCTGGAACGGGTCACCCAGCCGATCGAGATCGTCGCCTCCCTCGACGACGGTGCGAAATCCCAGGAAATGCTTGCCCTTTTGCAGGACGTAACCAGCCTCACCACGCTGATTACCCTGAAAACCGATGGCGATGATGGGCGCAAGCCATCGTTCTCCATCAACCGCCCGGGTGCCGAGATCAGCCTGCGTTTCGCCGGCATCCCCATGGGTCATGAATTCACTTCGTTGGTGTTGGCCCTGCTGCAAGTCGGTGGCCACCCGTCGAAGGCCAGTGTCGAAGTGATTGAGCAGATCCGCGCCCTCAAAGGCGAGTTCAGCTTCGAGACGTACTTTTCGCTGTCCTGCCAGAATTGCCCGGACGTGGTCCAGGCACTGAACCTGATGGCCGTGCTCAACCCGAACATCCGCCACGTCGCCATCGACGGCGCGCTGTTCCAGGCTGAAGTCGACGAGCGCCAGATCATGGCGGTGCCCAGCGTTTACCTTAATGGTGTGAACTTTGGTCAGGGCCGCATGGGCCTGGAAGAGATCCTCGCCAAGCTCGACACCAGCGGCATCGAAAAAGCCGCTGAGAAAATTAGCGCCAAAGATGCATTCGATGTACTGGTTGTGGGCGGTGGCCCGGCCGGTTCAGCGGCCGCTATCTACGCTGCACGTAAAGGCATTCGTACCGGCGTTGCCGCTGAACGTTTTGGCGGGCAAGTGCTGGACACCATGTCCATCGAGAACTTCATTTCGGTACAGGAAACAGAGGGGCCGAAACTGGCCAGCGCCCTTGAAGCCCACGTTCGCCAATACGACGTGGACATCATGAACCTGCAGCGCGCCAGCAGCCTGGTCCCGGCGAAAAACCCCGGCGACCTGCACGAAATTCGTTTTGAAAGCGGTGCGACGCTCAAGTCCAAGACTGTGATCCTGGCCACCGGCGCCCGCTGGCGCGAGATGGGTGTGCCGGGCGAGCAGGAATACAAGGCCAAGGGCGTGTGCTTCTGCCCGCACTGCGATGGCCCGCTGTTCAAAGGCAAGCGCGTGGCGGTGATTGGTGGCGGTAACTCCGGCGTTGAAGCGGCGATTGACCTGGCCGGCATCGTTAGCCACGTGACCTTGCTTGAGTTCGACAGCAAGTTGCGCGCCGACGCCGTGTTGCAGCGCAAGCTGTACAGCCTGCCCAACGTCGACGTGATCACCAGCGCACTGACCAGTGAAGTCAAAGGTGATGGCCAGAAAGTGACCGGCCTTGCGTACAAGGACCGTGACAGCGGCGAGTTCAAGACGGTCGAGCTGGAAGGTATCTTTGTACAGATCGGTTTGCTGCCCAATACCGATTGGCTCAAAGGCACTGTAGAACTGACGCCTCGTGGCGAGATCATTGTCGATGCCCGTGGCGAGACTTCACTGCCAGGCGTATTTGCCGCCGGCGATGTGACGACTGTGCCTTACAAACAGATCGTTATTGCAGTAGGCGAGGGCGCCAAGGCTTCGCTGAGCGCTTTCGATCATCTGATCCGCACGTCCGCCCCGGCGTAAATACGGGCCAGGCAATAAAAAACCCCATGAGTGATCATGGGGTTTTTTTATTGCTTGGGCATTTTACATCGGTGCGGGCTGGATGATCTCTACCCAGTACGCATCCGGGTCTTTGATGAACGCCAGGCTTTTCATACGACCGTCAGTCAGGCGCTTCTGGAAGTCGCAACCGAGGGCTTCAAAACGTTCGCAGGCTGCGACGATATCCGGCACCGAGATGCAGATATGGCCGAAGCCACGCGGGTCGGTGTTACCGTTGTGGTAGGCGAAGTCGGCATCGTTTTCGGTGCCGTGGTTGTGGGTCAGTTCCAGAATGCCTGGGATCGACTTCATCCACTGAGTGCGCGCGGCGGCGTCAGCCGGGATCTGGGCTTTGTCTACCAACGCCAGGAAGTACAGGCTGAATTCGGCTTCCGGGAAATCACGTTTCTCAACCAGGGAGAAACCCAGCACGCGGGTGTAGAAATCCAGTGACTTGGTGATGTCCTTGACCCGCAACATCGTGTGGTTGAACACGAAGTTCGACGTGGCGGTGTCAGGTTGGGCGGTGACGCCCGGGAAAGTGTTCAAATCGTGCAGGCTCATGGGCCCTCCAAAGAAAAATGGGGCAAGTACGGGCGGTCCCTTGGCTTGCGGCTGGCATCCTTGCAGCGAGGCCATGATACGCAACGCCCGCCCGCCGCGCCAAATGAAAAAGGTCACGCAGGCCTTGCGACCAGCGGGGTCGGGGCTCAGACTTTGCGGTTCGAACCTTGGGTGTTTTTCGTAATGATCGAATTTCGTAAACCGTTTTTGACCTTGACGTGCTTGCTGTTGGCCAGCCCTTTTGTGCTGGCAGCCGAGCCGCATATTCAGTGGCCGAGTGGCTGGCAAATCGAGGAGGTAACGCCAGGCGGTGAAACCGATTCCAAGCCCCAGCCGGTCTCCCGGCAGCGAGCGGTCAAGCAGGATGAAAACGGTGCGACGTTGATGGTCATGGAGCTCACCGCCACACCTATTACTGCGGGACACAACGTTAATCTTCAGGGCGTGTTGCTGGAGATGCGTAAGTCCATCCAGAAAGATTTTGCCCAGGGCGGTTATCAAAGTGTGTGCAACAAGATGCATCCCGCAACACTGAGTCGCCTTGAAGCGCTGGAGACTACTTGCGTGATTACCGAAAACGGACGGCACGTGTTATCTCAAACACTCGTCGGGGCTGTCGATAGTGCTAAGGCCTATGTTTTTTCATACGCAGGCCAAGCAGACGCGTACGACGCCAGCAAGGATGAAGTCCGTACAGTACGCGATAGCCTTAAATTTTAAATGCGCTGTCCGCATCGACAGTGAACAAAGTGAAATGTTATTTAAGTTCGGTCTCGGACGCTGACATAAAAAAAGCCCCGCGAAGCGGGGCTCTTTGTTAGTGCGCTCAAATCACTTGCGCAACCACGAATCTACCGTGGCGGCACCGTGCTCTTCTTTCCAGGCCTTGAGGCCACGGTGGTTGCCGCCCTTGGTCTCGATCAGCTCACCGGTGTGTGGATTTTGGTAAACCTTGACCACGCGCGCGCGGCGCTGTTTTGGTGCGGAAACGGCGGTGGCGCTGGACTTGCCAGGGTTTGGATCAAGGATCGAAATGATGTCACGCAGGCCTTTGCCATAGGATTTCATCAGGGCTTGAAGCTTTTCTTCGAATTCGATTTCTTTCTTCAGGCCGGCGTCGTTCTTCAGGGATTCCAGCTGGGCAAGCTGCTCTTGAAGGGCTTTTTCTGCTGCGCGAAATTCGGCGAGTCTGGACAAAATCTTTACTCCAATAGTGTAGTTGGCTGTTATCAACTGCAGACAAAGCTATAAGCCAAGAGCGGTAAGGCGACTTGAAAAAGACGTCGTCCTGCGAGTTATGCACCGGCAGGAAAAATTGTAGTAGTTAATCCGTGATGAGTAAATCATGTCGTTTGTCTGATTAACATTATTTCACCGTCCCTAGTGCGGGACTAATCATTGATCACCCAACACTTCAATGAATTCTGCGCAGGGTAGTGGCTTTGCGAACAGGTACCCCTGCAGAAAATCCACGCCTTGAGAGGCCAGGTATTCGCACTGTTCTGGTGTTTCTACGCCTTCGGCGACGATGCCCAGGCCCAGCTTGCCGCAGAGTTCGATAATGCTGTCGAGAATATGCCTGGAGAGTGCATCAGCACCGACCATGGCGACAAAACTCTGATCGATCTTCAAGTAGTCCACATTGAAGTTACGCAAGTAACCCAAGCTTGAATGGCCGGTGCCAAAATCATCAATGGCGATCATCACACCCAGTTCATGTAACGCGTCGAATAGCCGACGAGTGATGTCGGTGGGTACGATCAACTCACGCTCAGTCAGCTCCAACACCAGCACGACCTGGCCGGGCGCAAACGCGGCGAGAAAGTCGCGGCAGTCGTCCACCAGGTCCAGGTCCCGGCAATGCTGTGCGGTGATATTGACCCCAATATGAAACCCTGGCCTGAAAAGCGCCGCATGAGGCGCCAGCTGAGTGGCGACCTGGCGCAATAAGGCGCGGGTCATCGGCACGATCAGCCCGCTGTGCTCGGCAAGAGGAATAAACAGATCTGGCCGCACCAAGCCTTCTTTTGGATGTTGCCAGCGCATCAGCACCTCGCAACCCGCCCAATCTTGCGTATCACCACGCACGACGGGTTGATAGTAGGCAATGAACTCATTGGCACCCAGTGCTCGCTGCAGTTCATGGGTTGGCGCTGAGGAACGCTTTTGCAGCCAATGGGCGAAGAGGCCTGCCAACAGACCAAAAAACATGACCAGGCTGAACAGTGCTGGATAGCGGTCCTGCATATACCGCCACACTTCACCAGCGGGCATGCCGGCATCGACGCTGTAGTGATAGCGTTGCGACTCAAGGTGGTGATGAGCCACGGCAAACACCGGGGCTGTTGTGTTTTGCACCTGACCGTCGGCGGCCAACCAATTGGGACCCACTTGAAGCACCACGTTGGCGTATCGGCTGATTAGGCGCAAGGCATTGGTCAAGTGATAGCCGTCGACCGAGGCGAATACAGCCTTGTCGCCGTCAACCAGTCGATACACCAGCAAGGCTGTATCCGGGGTCACCGGGTTGCCTTTCATCAGCCATAGCCTGCCGTCGACATAGTCGTCCGGGTTGACGGGCGACTCATAGTCGCTGCCAAAGAGTGAGCTGCAATAGATGTTTTTCTGCCAGGACAAAGTCGTCGCGCGTACGAAGGGTCGCCGCGTGACCTGATCGCGCAGTGCCAACTGCACACTCGTATCGCAAGGTTGGCCCGCTAGGGGCAGCAAAGCCTTCGCGGCAAGGGCAGTGTTGTCGAGCATCAGGTCGAATTGGCGCACGGCTTCCTGCGCAGTCTGGGCCGTACTTCGTTGCAGGGTGCGTTCCGCTTGCCAATGCAGGATAACCACGCCGACCGCGACCGGCAGTAACGCACAGAGCGAACTGATCAGGTAGCGAGTGGAGCGTTTTCGCGGACCATGGAGGGTCAGAGGCATATAGGAAGCGGCCTGTGGCAGAGGGCAGGGTGATTCGATGATAAAGGGATGGACCGAAATAAGCTCGCCCTACCTAACCGTTTGGTCAGTAGGCGTCTGCGCAGGGCTGCCCTAGAATCGAGCTGTCAATTTCGCTTCAAGGCGCAACGGTCATGAACAGCAAATGGTTGGCGATAGTCGTTTTCATAATCCCGGGCCCTGTCTTTTCGGCTGATGGCACTATTACTATCAGTGGGGCCATTGAAGGCAGCACCTGCACCATAACCGGCGGTGCAGGCCCTGCGCCGGGAAGTGCCGCTGATTTCGCAGTAACGCTGGACAAAGTCCAGGCTTCTTCCCTGGCAGCAGAGGGGCAGACGGCCGCCGGCAAGCCCTTCTTCATCCACAACGGTGGAACAGCCTGCGCCGCATCTTCGGTTGCGGTGCTATTTGAACCCGGCAGCCCTTCGATCAACCCGAGCACGGGCAACCTGCGCAACACCGCTCCCACCTCCGCCGCGACAAATGTCGAAGTGCAAATCGTTGACGCGAGCACCAACAGGCCGATTGATCTTCGATTGGGCACCAGCTCCACGGCGCTGCCGGTACCTACGGGTAGCACAGTGACCCTGCCGTTCCTCGCACAATACGTTGCTACAGGCGGCACGGCTGGGTCGGGGGCTTTTCAAACGAGTGTCCTGTACTCCGTGACATTCCCCTGAACCACGTGTGGACAGGAGAACATCATGGCGTCGCCACCCTACAGAGCCCCCCGATACCTGGCGATAGCCCTGGTCCTCCTGTTCGTCCTTGGAGAACCGATTGCCTGGGCGGGTATCATTATCACCGGTACTCGCCACGTTTACCCCGAGGCTCGCCGGGAAATTACCATCCAGGTCACCAACGACGATACACAGGCGCCGCGTTTGGTCCAGGCGTGGATTGACCGCGGCGAGCCACATAGCGGGCCTGAATCCAGTGACGTACCGTTTAGCCTGTCACCGCCGGTGTTTCGCGTGGAGGGCGGCATGGGGCAGGCCATCCGGCTGGTGTACACGCGCGAGCCGTTGCCCGCCGATCGCGAGTCGATGTTCTGGCTCAATGTATTGGAAGTGCCCCCCAAGGTCAGCCCGCCTGACGCCGCACTCGACGAGCCAGCCGTGAATTACCTGCGTTTTGCCTTCCGCATACGCACCAAGGTTTTTTTTCGTCCGGCGCAGCTGGCCGGTTCGCCCGAGGAGGCGACAACGCAGTTGGACTGGCATCTGCGTCATCGGGCGAATGGCGCTCAACTGGTGGTGAGCAACCCCTCGGCCTATCACGTGACACTCAATGAGGTCGCCTTGGCCATGGGCCCTCAGGCCGACGCGCAATTGCTGCGCAGTGAAAGCGGCATGGTGGCACCTGGCGGCACCCTGAGCCTGTCACTGCCTCACAGCCAGGCGTTGAACATCCCAGCGGATGCGCAAGTGCAATTCAGCACCATCAACGATTATGGAGCCTTATCGACGCCCCAGCGTGCGGCGCTGCGGTTTTGAGAAATGAACGGGCGAAGGCTATGCGCGGGGCTGTGCAGCGCCATCCTGGGATTGGAAGAAGGCGCGTCCCAGACCTTTGACCTGCAGGCCTTCAGCAGTCAGGTGACACCCACGGTGGACATATCACGATTTGATAGCGCCAACGTCATGGTGCCTGGCAGCTATGCCGTGGATATCGTGGTTAATGGTATGCGCCTGGGGCGCCGGATTATCGAGTTCAAACGCGTTGAAGGCTTCAACGATACACAGCCCTGTGTCGACGAAAAAGTCTTGGCATGGCTGCCCATCGCACCCCATGCACTGACCCCGGCCGCGCGTGACCCGCAGTGCACAACGCTGGAGCAATGGCTGCCGTTGGCCTCCGCTGGGATGAACATCAGTACCCTGCAATGGACGGTTAGCCTGCCCCAGGCCTACCTCAAGCAGGTTGCAAGGGGCACCGTTGACCCCATTAATTGGGACGACGGCATTGATGCAGCGTTGATGACCTACACCTTCAGCGCTTCGAACCGGCTTTCAGGCCGGGGTGAGGGCCGCCGCTATCTCGGCGTTGCCAGTGGCTTGAACATCGGCAGTTGGCGGTTGCGGCACCAAGGGTCGCAGTCATGGAGTTCCCATACCGGCCTGCAACGCTACCAAAATACGGCGACGTATTTGCAACGCAGTATCATCCCCTGGCAAACGCAATTGACCCTGGGCGACAGCTTTTCCAGCGGGAACCTGTTGGAAGGCATACGCCTGCGTGGCATCGGCCTGGCGACCGATGAGCGAATGCCGGCGCAATCCCGGCAAGGCTATGCTCCACAAGTGCGCGGTGTCGCCGACAGCAACGCCACCGTGACCATTCGCCAGAACGGCTACACCCTTTATGAAACCACGGTGGCGCCTGGGCCTTTTGTCATCGACGACCTTTACCCGACAGGGTACGGCGGCGATTTGACCGTCAGCGTGACGGAGGTTGACGGGCGCCGAAACACCTTCGTGGTGCCCTGGTCAGTGGCGCCGCAATTACTGCGCACCGGCACGCATCGATACAGCCTCAATGTGGGCCGTGCCCGCCAGTATCGACGCACTCGCGAAGGTCCATTGGTGTGGCAAGGCACCCTGGCGCAGGGTGTAAGCAATCACCTGACGCTCTACGGCGGCAGCTCGCTGACTCAGGGGCACACGTTGGGCAAACTGGGCTTTGCCCTGGGTACACCGCTTGGCGCGTTTTCCCTTGACCGCAGCGAGTCGCGCACCCGGCTGCCTGGGCAGGGGGTCGTCAGCGGGCATAGCCTGGGGTTGGGGTTCAGCAAAAACCTGCCAGTCAGCGGAACCTATTTCGCGCTGGGCGCTTACCGCTTTTCTTCCGAGGGCTACCGAGGCATTCACGATGCCGTGAACCACTACGGCCTGGCGGATGTACCTCGCCAGAAAAATCGTATCGACTTCACCCTCAATCAAAGGCTGGGCGAGGGCACCCTGAGTCTGTTTGGCAGTTCTGTCGACTATTGGCGGCGACAACACGGCCGCCAGACCTCGTTCACCCTCAGCTATGGTGCCCATTGGCGCAAGCTCGCCTGGAACCTCTCGGCCCAACGATCGCGTGTTGAAGATACCCGCATCACGTTGTCAGACAGCGAGCGCAATGAGGCGGCTTACTGGGGCCGATCCGGACTGCCAGGGCGCCTCGATAATCGTGTGCTACTCACGTTGAGCATGCCGCTCGGTGCTGCGCTGCGTTCTCCCAGCGTCTATACATCGCTTTCGCGCGACCGTGGAACTCATCGAGGCAGTCAGCAGCAGGTTGGTGTCAGCGGACTACTGGGTGAGGAAGGCGCTGTCAGCTACGGTATTTCCAGCAGTCGCTATCGTTCGGAACACCAAACGGACAATACGCTGAATGCTTATGCCGGGATGCGCACCGGCATCGCGAATCTGCGTGCCGGTTATGGGCGCGCGCCCGGCAGTTCCCAGCTGTCCTTCAATGCCGACGGTAGCCTGATCGTACATGGCGGGGGGATGACCTTATCGCAGCCTCTCGGGGAGGCTTCCGTCGTGGTGCAGGCACCGGGCGCGGAGGGCGCGCAGTTGGCCAGCGGCGTGCGGATCAACCGCAAAGGCTATGCCGTGGTGCCGTCGCTGCGGGCGTTCCAGAATAACGTGGTAACGCTCGACCCACAGGGCATGGCCATGGACGTGGAGCTGGGTGAGTCATCCCGAAACGTGGTGCCGACGCTGGGTGCTGTCTCTCGGGTCGCGTTCACCACCCTCAGCGGGCGCGCCGTGGTGCTCAAGGCCAGACACGAGAGTGGCAGGCCGTTGCCATTTGCCGCCCAGGTGTTTGATGAGCACGGGCGCGAAGTAGGGGTGGTCGGCCAGGCCAGCAAGGCGTTCGTGCGGGGGATCGGCGAGCAGGGACGCTTGACCGTTCAGTGGAGTGAAGGGGCGGGAGGGCGATGCTTCATCGACTACCGGCTGCCACCGAGACCCGTCGATCAACGCCAGTCCCGTGCAGACCTGGTGCAGGGTCGCTGTGCCAGCACCCCGTCAAAGGATGACAGCCAATGATGATTCGTGACCTGGGCCTCTGGGCATTTAGCCTGGCACTGCTGTTCCCTGCGCACTTCGCGTGGGGCAACGCCAACTGCACGCCTGAACCGCCGACGGTGGTGGCAATCCCGATGCTGGAAGTGCCCGTCAATCCGATACCCGGGCAGGTGATGGGCGACCCGAACGGCTACGCGTTTGGCTTGCCGCATGCCCTGCGGTGCACCTACAGCGGCCTGGTGATCGGTTACTACACCGAGATGAGCCTGGCGCGGGATTTCGTCTCAGCCAATCTCACCGTCAACCACTTTGGGCTGCGTATCCCCGTGTATCGAACGGGTGTATTAGGGGTTGGCGTTGGCCTAGTTGCCCAGGATGAAGGGGATTGGATGCCCGTGGGTACCGGCACGACCATCCTGCGCGGGCCTATTTACCCTCCTTATCCTTCATGGGGTATGCGAGGGCGCCTGTTTTTCTTCGTTACTGGGCCAATCGTGGGCGGTGCACTGATGCCGCGTACCCTCGCCAGTCTAAAGCTCTATACAGACCACAATCCGCACTTGATCAACCTCGGTATGGCCGTGGTAAATCCGCCAAGGCCACCCACCTGTTCAGTGTTCACACCGACGGTAACCTTGGGCCTGGGCACCGTCACAAGCCGCGAGTTCGGCGGAGTAGGCAGCGGCGCGGGTACGGCAGACACGACTATCGAACTGCTTTGTGCTGGAGGGACCGGCGCTCAGGCGCAGGTATGGGTGACGCTGACCGACCAGACACAGCCGGGTAACCTCAGCAATCAACTGTCGCTTACGACGACCTCGACCGCGCGCGGCGTTGCTCTGCAACTGCTGTTTAACGGAACACCCATCAGCTATGGCGCCGATGCCAATACCGTCGGCAATTTCAACCAGTGGCTGGCAGGCAGTACCGACAATGGGACTTTTCGGATACCGCTCACTGCGCGCTATATCCAGACGGCAACGACGATCACCCCCGGCACGGCGAACGGCATTGCCACATTCACCTTGAGTTATCAATGAACCGTTGCTGCTGCCTTTTGCTTGCCTGTATGGCCTCTATGGCATGGGGCGAGATCGTTATTGACCGTACCCGTCTTGTCTACCCGGCGGCGCAACGCGAGGTGACGGTGCACCTCACCAACCGCGCACTCGAGCCGCGGTTGGTGCAAGTATGGATGGATGCGGGGGATGCGCAGGCCCGGCCGGAATTTATTGACGTACCCTTCAGCGTGACGCCGCCGATCGTGCGCATGGAGCCAAACCAACGCGTGTCCTTGCGGGTGTTTTTTCATCCCAGCCAAGCGCTGGGCGTGGCAAGCGATCATGAGTCGGTGTATTGGCTGAATGTGCTGGGCATCGCACCCGCACAAACCGAAGGCACAACAGGGGCAACGGTACAGTTTGCATTTCGCAGCCGTATCAAAGTATTCCTGCGCCCTGTGGGGCTGGAAGGCAGCGCAGGCCAGGCACCCAGCACGTTGCAATGGCGACTGATCGAAACCTCCGAGGAGGGGCTGCTGGTGCATAACCCCAGTGCCTTTCACGTGAGTTTGTCCCGGGTCGAACTGCAGCGTGGTGAGGTTATCCGCTTTAGCGAAGCGCCGCCGATGCTTGCCCCATCGGCGACAATGCGGCTGTCATTGAGCGCTGCCGAGCGCCGCCCAGGTAGGGGGGTTGAGGTACGGTTCACGAGCCTGGACGACTATGGCGTACCTAGGCACCACACAGCGTCCCCCGTCATAAACCCCTTGCGCGGGCGAGGGTATTAGGGATTTGATAAGACTTCGGACAAATCGGGTTACGCTGTGTAGAATCGATTTACGCATACAAGAATACGGACTTGCGCTCACGCAAGCCTACGCCGTCAGAGACTGATGTAACCATGAAGCTACTCGGCTCCCCCCTCATCTTTGGTGACTTTCTCGCCCGCAGCGTACGAGGCCTCTCTTGCGCGCCACCCTGCATGCTCATCCTTGCCCGCAATTGACACGCTGTTTATGACAAGAATGATGAGGTGCCACCATGGCAGATCTATACGAAAACCCAATGGGCCTGATGGGCTTTGAATTTATCGAATTGGCCTCGCCGACGCCGGGTACCCTGGAGCCGATCTTCGAGATCATGGGCTTCACCCAAGTCGCGACCCACCGCTCCAAGAATGTTCACCTGTACCGCCAGGGCGAGATCAATCTGATCCTCAACAACGAGCCCAACAGCCTCGCCTCATACTTTGCGGCTGAACATGGCCCCTCGGTGTGTGGCATGGCATTCCGCGTCAAGGACTCGCAACAAGCCTACAACCGTGCGTTGGAACTGGGCGCTCAGCCGATCCATATCGAAACCGGCCCGATGGAACTGAACCTGCCGGCCATCAAGGGCATCGGCGGTGCGCCGTTGTACCTGATCGATCGATTTGGCGAAGGCAGCTCGATCTATGACATTGATTTCGTCTTTATCGAAGGGGTGGACCGCAACCCCCAAGGTGCCGGCCTCAAAGTGATCGACCACCTGACTCATAACGTCTACCGCGGGCGTATGGCGTATTGGGCAAACTTCTACGAGAAGCTGTTCAACTTCCGTGAGGCGCGCTACTTCGACATCAAGGGCGAGTACACCGGCCTGACCTCCAAGGCCATGAGCGCGCCGGACGGCATGATCCGCATCCCGCTCAACGAAGAGTCGTCCAAGGGCGCCGGCCAGATCGAAGAGTTCCTGATGCAGTTCAATGGCGAGGGCATTCAACACGTAGCGTTCCTCACTGATGACCTGGTCAAGACCTGGGACGCGTTGAAGAAGATCGGCATGCGCTTCATGACCGCGCCGCCAGACACCTACTACGAGATGCTCGAAGGTCGCCTGCCAAACCACGGCGAGCCGGTGGACCAGCTGCAAGCGCGGGGGATTTTGCTCGATGGCTCGTCGATTGAAGGCGACAAGCGCCTGCTGCTGCAGATCTTCTCGGAAACCCTGATGGGCCCGGTATTCTTCGAGTTCATCCAGCGTAAAGGCGATGATGGCTTCGGTGAGGGCAACTTCAAGGCTTTGTTCGAGTCCATCGAGCGCGACCAGGTGCGTCGTGGTGTATTGACCACCGATTAAGTGTAAAAAAGCCCGGCAAAGGTTTACCCCAGCCGGGCTTTTTATTGCCTGGGCGTCAGGCTTTGCGCTGACGCACCAAGTGTTTGAACCCCTCGTACACCAGCACCATCACGGCAAGCCAGATCGGGATATAGGTCAGCCATTCGCCGCTCTTGATCCCTTCGCCCAGCAGCAGGGCCACACCCAGCAGCAGTACCGGCTCCACGTAGCTGAGCAGGCCAAACAGGCTGAAGGCCAGCAAGCGGCTGGCGATGATGTAGCTCACCAGCGCCGAAGCACTGATCAGCCCCAGCAAAGGAATCAACGCATACAACTTGGGGTGGGCGTCCATCACGGCAAAACCCTGTTCGCCGCTTTGTACAAACCACCAGGCCACCGGGAGCATAAAGGCCATGTCCAGCCACAGCCCGCCGAGGTGGTCGGTCTTGAGGTATTTGCGCACGATGAAATAGACCGGGTAACCGATGATCACCACCAGCGTCGCCCACGAAAAGCCGCCTGCCTGGTACAACTCGTTAAGCACGCCAAGCCCGGCGAAGAACACCGCAATCTTCTGCAAATAAGACAGCTGCTCGCCCCACACCAGGCGACCGGTCAGCACCATGGTCAGGGGTAACAGAAAATAGCCTACCGATACATCCAGGCTGCGCCCATTCAACGGCGCCCACATGAACAGCCACAACTGTACCCCCAACAGGGCGGAAGACAACACCACGCCGCCGATCAGCGCGGGCTTGGCCGCCAGGATGCGCAACAGTTCCCACACCCGTCGCCATTCGCCGCTGACGATCATGAACACCGTCATGCACGGCATGGTCAGCAGCATGCGCCAACCAAAAATTTCCAGGCCGCTCAGGGGCGTGAGCAATGATGTGAAGTAATACATCACCGCAAACAACGTCGAAGCCGCAACCGATAACACAACACCTTTAGACACGCTGTCCTCGCGAAAACCGATGGTTACAAAGAGGAGAGGATTATGGTGCTTTTGGCTGAAAAGGTTGCGCTGTTTTGGGGCGTTTTGCGCGAAATATTCACGCTTTGCCCCGGTGTCGACCCAAATTTGTGGTGAGCGCTTAGTCCAGAATGGCTATCCGCGTGGAGTGCGGCCGGAGACAAAGTGACCAACGTCATTAAAGCCAGGCGTAGACGAATGCCCCGGCGTCACCAACGAGTCGATAAACGCCTCATCTTCAGCCGTAATCTGCACCGCCAGCGCACCGGTGTAGGCATCCCACTGCGCCTCGGTACGCGGCCCGACAATCGCCGAACTCACCGCGCCGTTGTTCAGCACCCAGGCAATCGCAAACTCGACAATGCCTACGCCACGGCCTTGGGTGTACTGCTGGATCTGCTGGGCGATGCGCAATGACTCCACGCGCCATTCGGTTTCGAGGATGCGTTTGTCCTGGCGCGCAGCACGGCTGCCAGCTTCAGGGGTGGCATCCGGCGCGTATTTACCGCTGAGCACGCCCCGAGCCAACGGGCTGTAAGGCACCACCCCCAAACCGTAAGCGGCAGCGGCGGTGATCTGCTCCACCTCGGCCTGGCGGTTGACGATGTTGTACAGCGGCTGACTGATCACCGGTTTATCGACACCCAGGCGCTCGGCCACGCGAATCACTTCGGCGATGCGCCAGCCACGGTAGTTGGATAAGCCCCAGTAACGGATCTTGCCTTGGCGAATCAGGTCGCCGATGGCCGACACCGTCACTTCCAGCGGCGTATCGTGGTCCTCACGGTGCAGGTAGTAGATGTCCAGGTAATCGGTATCAAGGCGCGTGAGGCTGGCTTCCAGTGCGTTGAAAATGCGCTTGCGGCTCAGGCCACTGCGGTTGGGCAGGCCGTCGGTGGGGCCAATCGCGACTTTGGAGGCCAGCACCCAATCTTGACGATGACGGGCGATGGCTTCGCCGACGATTTCTTCGGAGCGCCCGCCGGTGTACACGTCGGCCGTGTCGATAAAGTTGATGCCTTGGTCCCAGGCCTTGTCGATGATGCGCAACGAGTCCTCGGTACTGGTCTGTTCGCCAAACATCATGGTACCCAGGGTCAAGGCGCTGACCTTCAACCCGGACTGGCCCAATGTGCGATAAATCATGCAAAGCTCCTCTTGGCCGAAAAACGTGAGCTATGCAATACCAGACTCAGAGGCTCTGGAACAAGCCCCTGGCGCGTTTCTTCATGGGTTGAGCAACCCCTGGCAACGCACCTGTAAAAATCCATGCAGCACCTTCACGCGCTCCGACACTTGCAGGCGATGTGGGCACATCAGGTTGAACGGTGTGGGCTCGCCTTGCCAGTCGGGCAACAACGGTACCAGGCGTCCGGCCTTGAAATCGCGGGCCACATCCAGGTTGGCCTTGTAGGCAATGCCGTGACCTGCGAGTGCCCAGCGCCGCACGATTTCACCGTCGTCGCTCAGATAGTCGCCTGTGACTTCGACCTCCTGGCGCAGCCCACCTTGATGGAAACTCCACGTACTGTTGGCCTGGCCTCGGCGCATATAACGCAACGTGCTGTGCTGCGCCAGGTCCGTCGGCGTGCGCGGTGTTCCGTGCCGCGCAAGGTAGTCGGGGCTGGCGCAGGGAACGCGATGGTGACCCGGCACCACCGGCAGCGCCACCAGGCTGGAGTCCCTGGGCACGCCGAAACGCAGGGCGATGTCGACGGTGTCGCGGAACAGGTCGGCGTTGCTGTCGTTAAGCAGCAGCTGAAGGCGAATGTCGGGGTGCTCAACCTTGAACTCATCCAACCAACCCAGCAGTACATTGCGCCCAAAATCCGAAGGCGCCGATAACTGCAGCAGGCCACTCAAGCTCTGGCCTTGTTGCTTGATCGCACGTTCGCCTTCCGACAACGTCTCCAGCGCCAGGCGTACGCTGTCCAGATACCGCGCGCCCTCTTCGGTGAGGCGCATGCTGCGAGTCGAGCGCGCCAGCAGGCGAATGCCGAGTCGGGTTTCGAGGCGCTTGAGGGCGATACTCGCTGCGGCGGGTGTGAGGTTCAGGCCCCGCGCCGCCGCTGAAAGGCTGCCGGTATCGGCCGTGCGCACAAAGACTTCAAGGTCGAGGGTGGAGCTCATTTGTAAAAATCCTTTAAAGATCTTGTCGTTTTACCCGGATTTTTCGCCGATTGCCAAGCTGCGAAGATGAACGCTCACTTTCTCACCTGGAATCTGCTCCCATGACTTCATCCCTCAACGGCAAAACCATTATCGTCATCGGCGGCAGCAGTGGTATCGGCGCGGCCGTGGCCAAGGCCGCAGTTGCACGGGGTGCCCAGGTTGTCTTGGCGGGTCGCCGACTGGCCTCAAGTAACGAGAACGGCCTGCGCAGCGAACCGGTAGACGTGACCGATGCCGCGTCCCTGCAACGCCTGTTCGAAACGGTGGGGCGCTTCGATCACTTGGTCTACACCTCCGGCCCCTCGGTACGCGCCAAGACATTGGTTGAGACCGACCTGGATGAGGCCCAGGAGAATTTCAATGTGAAACTCTGGGGTTCGTTGCGTGCGATCCAACATGCGCTGCCGTACCTCGACGAGCAAGGCAGCATCAGCCTGACCTCCGGGCAACTGGGGCGTAAGTTAGTCCCTGGGCAGTTCATCAAAGTCGGCATCAACGCCGCGACGGAAGCCGTGGGCAAGCAATTGGCCAAGGAGTTGGCACCGCGTCGGGTCAATGTGATCTGCCCTGGGGTGATTGATACGCCAGCTTATGCAGGGTTGGCTGAGGAACAGCGGCTGGCGATGTTTGCCAAGGCAGGCGGCGCATTGCCCGTTGGGCGGGTAGGGCAGGCAGACGAAGTAGCGGCGGGGTATGTGCTAGCCATGGAAAATGGCTTTATGACGGGTGCCGTGATCGACATCGACGGTGGCGGCCAGCTGTAAACACAGGACAAAATGGGGGAGCGGGCTTGCTGTGGTGAGGGGGCTTGTCCCCCGACAGGTTCACCGCAGATCCAGTGGGGCTGCTTCGCAGCCCAGCGCGGGGCAAGCCCGCTCACCACAGCAAGCCCCCTCCCACAGGGACCGAGTTACGCCTTCAAGGTACGGGTCATGCGCAGTGCGAGAACACTGCCCGCCACTATCACCGCCGCCAGCAGGTACAACGCCATATCCGTCGACCCGGTGGAATCCTTCACAAACCCGACGATATACGGGCTTAGAAACCCTGCCATCTGGCCCATAGAATTGATCAACGCCAAACCGCCGGCCGCAGCCCCCGCGCTCAGCATCGCGGTCGGCACCGGCCAGAACATCGGCAGCCCGGTGAGCGCGCCCATGGTGGCGATGGTCAAACCGAGAATCGCAATGGCCGGCGTGGTGGCGAAGTTCACCGCAATCACCAAACCAATCGCACCCATCAACATCGGCACCACCAAGTGCCAGCGACGTTCCTTGCGCAAGTCCGCCGAGCGACCCACCAGCAACATAAACACCGCTGCCAGCAGATAGGGGATCGCACTCAGCCAGCCAATCACCAGGTTATCGCTGAACCCCAGATTCTTGATGATCGACGGCAGCCAGAAGTTGATCGCGTAGACACCGCTCTGGATGCAGAAATAGATCAGGCCAAACGCCCAGATCGCCGGGTTCTTGAACACTTCGGCGAGGGAGTCGGTGGTGGTTTTCGGTTTGTTGGCCAGGTCGGTCGCCTGATCGGCCTCCAGCACGGCGCGCTCGTGAGGCTTGAGCCACTTGGCATTGGCGAAACTGTCGCTAAGCAGGAAGTAGGCGAGGGCGCCCAGAATCACGGTGGGGATGCCTTGCAGCAGGAACATCCACTGCCAACCCGCGAGGCCACCTTGGCCGGCGGCGAAATGGTTGAGAATCCAGCCGGAGAACGGGCTGCCAAGTAGACCGGACACTGGAATCGCCGACATGAACAGCGCCATGATCCGTCCGCGCCGGAACGTGGGGAACCACTGCGAGAGGTACAACACCACACCCGGGAAGAAGCCGGCTTCAGCTGCACCGGTAAACAAGCGCAAGGTGTAGAAGTGTGTTGGCGTGGTGACGAACAGCAGACAGGTGGACAAAGTGCCCCAGACGATCATCATCAACGCAATCCAACGGCGTGGACCAAACTTGGTCAACGCCAGGTTGCTCGGCACGCCGCACAGTACGTAGCCGATAAAGAAGATGCCGGCACCCAGGCCGTACACGGTTTCGCTGAACTTCAACGCATCGAGCATCTGCAACTTGGCAAAGCCAACGTTTACCCGGTCGAGGTAATTGAACAGATAGCAGATAAAGATGAAGGGGATCAGGCGCAGGGTAATGCGCTTGTAGATGGCGTTTTTATCGTCATCGGTGGCCAGTGTGGCAGCGGCGCTCTGTGACATGGGAGTCTCTCTTTATTATGATTTTTCGCGATGCGAGGGTAACGTTGATCGCCCAAACAGTCTCGGTGACGTGATGGGGTACTGTCTTTGTGCTTGCGCACAGTGAAGCACCCTTTGCGCTGTGCTGGTGAACAACTACTCATTCCAGGAAGTTAGCCCCATGTTCGAGCTGGATCATGACCTGGCGCAGGATATTGTCGATCGCACCATGGCCATCCTGCCCTATAACGTCAACGTCATGGACAGCCAGGGGCTGATTCTCGGCAGCGGCGAGCTCGAGCGCATCAACACCCGCCACGAAGGCGCGCAACTGGTGTTGGCCAATGGCCGCGTGGTGGAAATCGATGGGCAGACCGCCAAGCACCTGAAAGGCGTGCAACCAGGGATTAATTTGCCGCTGCTGCACGATGAGCGCCTGATCGGCGTACTCGGCATCACCGGTGAGCCCGACGGGTTGCGGACTTACGCCGAACTGGTGCGCATGACCGCCGAAATGCTCGTCAGCCAGCGCCACCAACAAGCTGAACAACAATGGCGTCGCCAGCGCTGCGATGATCTGCTGGCCTTGCTCCTCGCCGACAGCGGCGACTCACCGCGTTTGGTCGATGAAGCCCAACAATTGGGCCTCAAGCCACAGATGGCGCGCACACCGTACCTGTTCGAGCTCGGCGCAGGGCAATCGGCAGAGGCGTTGAGTGCCTGGCTGACCTCCCGTTATCCGGACAGCTGGTGCGTCAGCTCGGCGCAGTATTCGTTGTTGTGGTGCCGGCCGGCAGCCGTCCAAGTAGACAATCCACGTCTGTTGGAAAAACTCGACGGCCTGGGTTGGAACATCTTGCGGGTGGCGGTTGGCGGGCAGGCCGAGGGGTTGGCCGGGCTGCGCCGCTGCTATCGTCGCGTCGGCGATCTGCTGGCTTACGGGCGGGATATTTTGCCGCAGTCACGGTTGCTGACCCTCAGCCGTTATCGTCTGCCCGTGATGTTGTGGCGCCATCGCAACGACGATGCCCTCGACGAGTTGCTCAACCCCCTGCGCAAAGTACTGGCCAAGGACAGCAACGGCCAACTGCTGACCACCCTGCGCAGTTGGTGTGAACACGATGGGCAAAGCCAGGCCTGCGCCGATGCGCTGGGCATTCATCGCAACAGCCTGCGCTACCGCATGGAGCGCATCGCCGAGCTCAGTGGCGTCGACCCGCTGACCCTGGACGGCATGCTCGCGCTGTACCTCGGCGTACAGCTATTACCCCAGGCTTTGTCGGAATGAACAACAAACCTTTCCCGCACTTGTGCATCGGACCGGCGTCAATGCCGGTGCGAGCTGGCAGCATGGGCGTTATAAAAATCGGCAACAGCATACCGAGAGAACGCCCATGAAAATCATCATCGCCCCCGACTCGTTCAAAGACAGCCTGAGTGCCGAAGGCGTCGCCCAGGCCATTGCTGCAGGGTTGGCCGAGGTGTGGCCAGATGCCGAGTTGGTCCAATGCCCCATGGCAGACGGTGGTGAAGGCACGGTTGAGTCAGTGCTCGCAGCCTGCAACGGCGAGTTACGTCGCCAGCCGGTCAAAGGCCCGTTGGGCGCAACGGTTCAAGCCCATTGGGGCTGGCTGGCCGACAGCCATACTGCAATCATCGAAATGGCTGAAGCCAGTGGCCTGCAATTGGTGCCGCCTGGGCAGCGCGATGCATGTATCAGCAGCACCTTTGGCACCGGAGAACTGATCCGCGCCGCCCTGGACCTCGGCGCCCAGCGCATTATCCTGGCGATTGGCGGCAGTGCCACCAACGACGGCGGCGCAGGCGCGATGCAGGCGCTTGGCGTTCAGCTCTGCGATGCCGAAGAACAGGCGCTGCAACCGGGCGGTCTGGCTTTGGCTCAATTAGCCCATATCAACCTCGAACAACTCGACCCGCGCCTGGCCCAAGTACGCTTCGAAATCGCTGCCGACGTGAACAACCCTCTGTGCGGCCCCCAGGGCGCTTCGTCGATTTTCGGCCCGCAAAAAGGCGCCAGCCCCGAGCAAGTGCAGCAACTGGACGCGGCCTTGGGACACTTCGCCGACCAGTGCGCCAAGGTGCTACCCAAGGATGTGCGCGACGAACCTGGCAGTGGCGCCGCCGGTGGCCTGGGCTTCGCGGCCAAAGCCTTTCTCGGTGCGCAGTTTCGTGCGGGCGTTGAAGTGGTTGCAGAACTGGTGGGGCTGGATGCAGCCGTGCGCGGTGCCGACCTGGTCATCACCGGCGAAGGCCGTTTCGACGCCCAGACCCTGCGCGGTAAAACCCCGTTTGGCGTGGCGCGTATTGCCCAGCAGCATAACGTTGCGGTGATTGTCATTGCAGGCACCCTCGGTGACGGCTACGAGCAGATGTATGCCCACGGCGTGGATGCCGCTTTCGCTTTGCCGGCCGGGCCGATGAGCCTGGAGCAGGCCTGCACTGAGGCCCCACGCTTGTTGCGTGAGCGGGCGGCAGGTATTGCGCGAGTGTGGCGCGCGGCAACGCGCCAAGGCACTCAAATTACTCAGTGATCTGTGTCGGAGGCTGCGCAGGTCGACAGGCGTTCTGGTTTACGCCCGCTAGCCAGGTAATCAGCGACTTTGTCGTTTACGCAGTCCTTACCGTTATAGGAGAAAGCGACTTCGCTGAGATAAGCATCCTTGAGCAATGTCATATAGGTGTTGGGCAAGCTGTGGAAAGCGGCGAAGCCACCTGCCGAAGGCGTCTGGTCGCCGTACTCGGCCTGAACCATGACGATACTGTCTACCTGCGCCAGGTGTCGAAGCGGTACCCCGTCCAATGCTTTGCCGGGCCAACCGGCACAATGCCTGGTGGGGAAGAAACTGCCACCCACCGGATGCTCGACGGCAAACTGGTTTTCCTTCTCGACCCAGAAAGCCTCGCCAGGCGATACCGAATCGTTGCACATCGCAGTAAGGCGCACGGACTCCGCGGGTGTCAGTTTCAACGGCCCTGGCTCGATGCGATTCCAGGGCACCGGGTTGCGCACGGCGATGAGAAGCGCGCCCAATGCTTTAAGCGCCCGCTCATTAACGTCGTTGTCCGGGCTGAACCGATACGCGAGCGCCTTGCCCTGTAAAGTTGCGTCGCTGATGGCAGGGGTCTCGCGGAGCCATTGGCTCAGTGCCTGTGCAGCCATCAAGTATTCCACATGATTGAACTCAAAGAGGTTAGAGCGCAGGGCCGCTCGGACTTCAGGGAGCAGTTGCGTAAATACCTTGCGTACTGCCTGTGGTTCTTCTCCCATCTGATAGGCCTGTGGGTGAGCTATAGCGACTTGCTCGAAAAATCGGCTGAAAACGCGCTCTTTTTCGGGCGCTTGAGTCAATGAGTTATTTTGGAGCGTTGTTGTCCAGTCCATATTTGAGTCGAGCACCATGCGACCGACTTGCTTGGGGTACAGCCCCGCATACCAGGCACCCAACCAAGTGCCGTAGGCATAACCAACGTAGTTGAGTTTGCTTTCATTGAGCTGAATGCGGACGAACTCCAAGTCTCGTGCGGCTTGCTCGGTATTTATGTAAGGGGCCAGGCGCTGGTTGGCGCAGCCGCGCGCCAATACTGCAGCGTTATGCTGTACCAGCTTTATGTTGGCAGGGCTGCGGTCTTCGGTTATGTCGTTTTGCGCGACAATCACCTCGTCTGATTGACAGATCAACTGCGACGCCTGCGTGTTACCCGCGCCTCGATACGTTAAACCAATGACGTCATAAACAGTGGTGAGGCGCTGATAACTTTCATGGCGGGTACTTTCTGCATCCATTGTCCATGCCCACGCTAAGTTGACGGCGGTCCAATCACCGGCCGCTTCGGCGCCGCCATAGTTGGTGAATATGGCACCTTCGCGTTGTTCCGGGTGTTGGGCCGCCACACGCGTAATATCCAGATCCAATGTGCCTGCTGTGGGATTGAGGTGATCCAGCGGCACCGTAACGATGCCACACTCTATTCTGGCCAGGAAGCTGGGTGTCAGATCTGTCCCAGGCTTCCCTGGGCAACTTTCCAACCATTTGATGCCCAACTCCGGTTGCGGTATCGCAGTACATGCGACGAGGGCCAGTAACCCGACCGCGCACAAAAGGCCATGTTTCAGTTGTATCTGAATCATCTTTACAGACGCACCCTATTGACTGTTGGAAGAGGGCCAGTATTACAGTCAGGGTTTTTTGGGGCTGTAAGACGCCCTTGCTGTCACGCCAGGCAAGCACTGAAAACACCGTAGGCAGGTGGTTTTCGTTAGACTGGCCTGCCACTTGTTTTTCAAAGGATGAAACACAATGCACACGCCTGAACCCCATATCGTCATCCAGCGCTTTACCGAGGCCCACCTTGAGGGCGTCGCTGCGCTCTATAACGAACCTGCGGTGTGTCGACAGGTGCTGCAAATGCCTTTTCAGTCGGCTGAGTCCTGGCGCAAAAAGCTGGTGATGGACAACGAGCGGCGCCTGCAACTGGTCGCGTTGCATGGCGGTGAAGTGATCGGCCAGTTGGGCCTTGAGCAATACCTGCGCGTTCGCCAAAGCCATGTCGGTTCGTTTGGCATGGGCGTGGCAACGGCCTGGCAGGGCAAGGGTGTGGGGTCTCGGTTGCTCGCCGCCGCGCTGGACGTGGCCGACAATTGGATGAACCTGCACCGCGTGGAACTCACGGTGTATGCCGACAACGAAGCCGCGCAGAAGCTGTATCGCAAGTTTGGCTTCGAGGTTGAAGGTCGGCTGCGCGACTACGCCGTGCGCGATGGCAAGTATGTCGACACCGTGAGCATGGCGCGCCTGCGCACGTCGGCTTAACCCTGCAAGGCAAACGCCACCGCAGCCTGCGCATGCAGCTCGGTGGTGTCCAGCAGCGGCAGGTTGCTGTGTTGCGGCTTGATCAACAGGCCGATTTCGGTACAACCGAGGATGATTGCCTGGGCGCCGCGAGCGGCCAGGGACTCGATCACGCGCTGGTACACCTGTCGCGAGGCGTCGCTGATGACGCCCACGCACAACTCGTCATAAATGATCCGGTGCACGGCCTGGCGCTCATCCGCGTCAGGCACCAGCACGGCCAGGCCGTGGTCGGTGAGGCGGGATTTGAGAAAGTCCTGTTCCATGGTAAATGCAGTACCCAGCAAGCCCACTGTCAACGTGCCCGCCTCGACAGCGGCCCTTCCAGCTGCATCCGCGATATGCAAGAACGGAACCGACACCGCCGCCTCGATACGCGGTGCCACCCGGTGCATGGTATTGGTACACAGCACCACACACTCGGCGCCGCCGGCTTGCAGGCGGCGCGCGGCGTCTTCGAGGATCAGCGCGGCGTCGTCCCAACGCCCGGCATGCTGGGCTTGCTCCACGGGGCCGAAGTCTACGCTGTACATCACTATCTGCGCCGAGCGCAGCGGGCCGAGCTGGTCGCGTACGTGCTGGTTGATGATGCGGTAGTACTCGGCACTGGACTCCCAGCTCATACCGCCAATAAGGCCGATGGTACGCATGCGATGCTCCTGACAACGAATGTCGCCTCACCTTACCCATTGGCCGGCGATTAGTCATACGCAGTTGCCGTCCAAATGACCGGAGCAGTTTGCTCACCGCTGTTATTCATACGCCATGCCCGCGCATCTGCCATGATCAAAGCTCGCAACCTGGCCCACCCAAGGAACTCCGCAATGGACGATGTACAGCAATTGGGCGAGATGCTTCGTCATTACGCCGACAGCGAAGCGCACAAAAAACAGCAATTCGATGTGCAGTCGGCCCGCTGGGCGCAAAAGCTCAGTGAGCTGTTCACGCAGATCGAGCAGTGGCTTGAGCCCGTCAAGCAGGTGGGGTTGCTTGAGGTGCATCGTGAAGCCTATGTCGCCAGCGGCCCGAGCGTGCCGGTGGAGACCTCGACGTTCAAGACTGAGCGACTGCACGTGCAGATCACCGGCAAGACCGTCGAATTCGTGCCGGATGTCATGGCGGCGGGCGGGCTTATCTCAGTATCGGTGATGGGCCTCACCGCCGCGCGCCACGGCAGTATTTCGCTGGTGTTGCCGGCGGAGAAAAACGACTGGGTATGGAAGAAGACCAATGGCCTTAAAGACCCCGACACGTTTGGCTTCGATGCGAACTTCCTGGCGTCGCAGTTACAAGGGCTGATTCCTCGCGAGCGCGGTTAGGCGCAAGATTCTGCTGGGCTTGCATAAGGTTAATTTCCCAGGATTGGCTATACCTACAGCTCAACGTTTCTGTGATGACCGCCAGGGAGTTCAATGATGAAACCACGGGTAATAATCAGCACGCTGGGGCTCGCTGTAATCGCAATAGCCGGCTGTACCAGCAACATCACCCAGCCGGACGAATATTCCGGCTTTCTGTCGGACTACAGCCAACTCAAAGAGGCCAAGTCACCGTCTGGTGCCGAGGTGATGCGTTGGGTCGATCCTTCCCTGGACTTGAGTCGCTACAACGCGGTGTATATCGAGCCGACGCAGTTTTATCCCAAGCCACAGGCCACCCCCAGGATTCCCGACAGCACGCTCAACGGCATCAACACTTACTTCAGCCAGGCCCTCAAGCGCGAGCTGCAAAAATCGCTGCCCCTGGCCAGCGCTCCCGGCCCGGGCGTGATCGTGGTGCGGGCGGCAATCACGGCGGTGAACAGCAAGACCCAAGGCCTGAAGCCTTACGAGTTCGTACCCGTTGCCCTGGTCGCGGCGGCTGTGAGTACCGGCACGGGTATCCGTGACCAGGACACTACGCTGGGGACCGAAGCGCAGTTTCTCGACGGCGCCACAGGCAAAGTGCTCGCCCAGGTCGTGCGCAAAGGGACCGGCAAGCCGCTGTCAAACGATGCACAAGTGATGAGGCCTGACGATGTAAAAAGCGTCATTGATGGCTGGGCGTCTGACCTTCATCAGTCGTATGTGAAGCTGCACAAACGCTAGAACGTATTGCGCGCCTGCCGGTTGTAATAGCTGAGCAGTGCGTCGTAGCGACGGGTGACGAGATAGTAATCGTCACTCAGTTGCTGCGGGCTCGCGTGCTCCCTCCAGTTTTTCTCCAGCGTGCGTAGCGCCGTGAGGTAGGCCTCTGCCGCGGGCGTTATGGCATACCACAGGTATGCGGCTTCCTCGTCCCGTTCTGGGGTGGTGGGCTGGCGCATGTACGCCTTGGCGCCATCGGCCGCGTCTTGCAGTGCATCCGTGAGGGTCGCGACGGTGTGCGGCGTCAGGCGGGTATCGCGCATGCCGTGTTCGATCTGATTGACAGCCTGACGCGCTGCGATCATGTAATTGAGAATGTGCCAATGCTCATCCTGGCCGAATCGCGATGCCAGCAGGGCCAGTTGAGCCGGGCGCACGCCCAGATCTTCTTGCTCCAGCTGGACGCGCAGCTCGCTGGATACCCGCAGGTAGTCTTCACCCTTTTTCTCCAGCTCTTGGGAAAGGTGCTTGTTCATGACCTCGGCGACCATTTGACGAGCGTTTGGCGGTATACCGTCGACCCGATAGAGCGGTGTAATCATGTCAGCCAGTGAGGTGAATTTATTTAACTGGTAGGCGTAGACGCTCGCAAGCCCAACCAAACGGCTGCCAGGCTGCTGGCGTTCCAGCTTCAGGGTGTACAGCTGCGAACAGGCTGCTGCCTGGATAAGGCGTGGCTCGGGCTCGTTACGGTCGCCAAACTTGTCGGTGTCAGGCGCTTCGGGCTCTGTTGAGCGCGTACGGTAGTAGGCCAGGCGCGTATCGCGGTCGATGCGATTCACACAGTCAATGATCGGCGCCAGTGCGCTAGCCGTGGCGGTGTGGGGGCTGTCGTGTTGGTCGAGCCACAGTTGCACTCGCTGCAGGGGCTTGGTGGCACCGGCCACGCCGAGCAGTCCCACGCCCAATACCAGGCTGATGGGCAGTAGCCATTTCGGGTTCATTGCTGGCCCTCGTGGCCATACCACTGCGCCTGGGTGGCGGGTGCCTGGCAGGCCGCATCGGTACGCGGCATGCGGCTGCACAGGCGTTCGGTCCATTGCTGCAGGCCCTGGTTGCGATTAACCAAATACTGTCGGTCGAGCAGTAACAACCCGGTATAGAGCGCAACAACACACAGTGCAAACAGCACCATGCCCAAGGTGGTTCGGCGTGGGTGCCGGACCGTCCAAGGGGTGTGGTGATGATGCAGTGAGCGCTTGATCAGGCCGGTCAGTGCCAGCGTGCCCGCCAGTGTCAGGCTGGCAACCGGGCTGAAGACATAACCCAGTGCCGCGGCCAGCACCAGTCCCGGCAACAGGTCCCGGATGGGGAGTAGATTCAATGGCAGGCGCTCGCTGACACGCTCGTCCAGCACACGGTATTGATGGGCCAGCGGTCGCCAGACCTGCCAAGCCAACCCGGCAACGACCACGGCGGCAAGAGACCACAGTATCCCGTGGCCCAACGTCGGTATCACGTGGCCGGCCAAATGGTCAGCCCTGACCAGCACGCCCACTAGGCAACTCGACACCAGCGCAACGATCCAGGGCCAAGTGTCGGTAGCCTTATCCCAGCCTTGCCAGAAATAGACCGTGCCGCCGGGCATGGCTTCGGCGATCGCCACGTGGTCGGCATAAATATCGGCGCTTAGGGTCTGGCAGGCTTTCCAGTCGTCTTCATTGAAACGCTGGGCGAATGCGCGTCGCGCGGCCAGACTCATCGGCGCCAGCAGCAGGCGTGCGGCGCGTTGTTGGGGGGTGAAGGGCGGTTCGGCGGCCAAGGCCCGTTGCTGGGCGATAAACACCGGCCCCTGCTGACGCCGTAACAGCAGTGCCCAATCGCCCGCCGGGCAACTGTGCCCGGCCCCCCCGTGCCAATCCTGGCCAGTACAGACTGCATCAAACACGGCGCTGGACCAGTAATGACTCTGGGCCAGCAGCCTTGCCAGCCACTGGTTGAACCACTCGGCATGGGGATGATTGTTCACCCAGGCATGCCTATCGCGCGCAGCGTAGGCGGCCAGGAATGCTGTCTCGTCGTGCTGCTCAAGGGCCTGGCGCAACGGTTGCTGCAAGGCAGCCCGGTGTTGGCGCTCAAGGGTTTCGATCAGCGCGGCAGGCAGTTCCAGGCGCTGCCAGGCCGTCAGCCAGTTGAACGTCTCGAACGCCCAGCGCGTGTCGGCGGTATCGAGCTCGCCTTCGACACTGCGATGCAGCAGGTGGATCTCGAAAAACAGCGCAGTACCGTCCGCCATGGCCGCTTGATAGCGTTGTTCGAGGGTTTCGCCCACGTCGTCGACGACTGTTTCGACCGCTTCCTGAGGTTGCGCACTCCATTCCAGCGCCGCCTCATAGGCTTCTCGCAGGCGCTGGAACGCCTCGGGATCGTCATCCGGGCGGTTTTTTTTCAGCAACGCCGCGTAGTTGCGCTTAATCGTGCGGCTGTCGGCATCCGGTGCCAGTCCAAGGACATTCCAGCAATTCATCTTTGAGTACCGAGCCTCACTTCAGTGGCGTCAACGCTGGCAGCTTCCATTCACCATTAACGGCTTCAGGCTTGGGCAAGTAGATGCGCAGTACGGTATAAAACGGGCCCGGGGGTGCCGGCAACCAGTTGCTTTGCTCGGCTTTGGGTGGCTCGTGGTGCTGCAATGCCAGGGTCAGGCCGCCATCCGCATCGCGCTTGAGGTTGGGCAGCATCCGCGAATTGATCAGATAACGTTTCTGGTGGTTAGGCACCAACTGTCTACGCTTGGCGTCGTACATCGTCAGCGACCAGAACGCATCGGCCGGTGGCAGTTGGTCTTTGGCGAAATGCACGGTGTAGCTGTGACGGGCGCCGTTAGCCGGTTTGCCTTCGCTGTCAACGCGGTAATCGAGGTGCACGGCTTCGTCGCTGGAGTTGCCGAAAATCCCCAGGTCTGCGCCAGCGTAGCGGTACAGGTAGTTGTTCTTCAGGCGGTCACGGCTGCCGAACAGGTCGCCATGGGACACTTGATGGGTGTCGATCTTGTCCTTCTTGAACGCGGCAAACTCGGCGCGGCCATCGGCGATCCCGTCTTCGAGGGCCTTGCGTTGTTCGCCGGTCAATTGATTGACCTTGAACGGCGCGCCAGGCGCGATGCCGATCTTAGCGAACCGGGCCAGCAGGTCCTTTTCACTGTCCTGTGGCGCAGCAAAGGCGAGCATGAAGTTGAGGTAGCGGAACAGCTGCGGGCCTTCGGTCATGGTGGCCGTGGGCTTGGGCCACTCGATCTTCGGTGGCGCCGCCGGGGCGGGCTGTTTCACGTAAGCGCTAAGCGGCTGCACTTTATAGCCATTCTGGATCTGTTTGACCTTGTTCAGGTCCTTTTCGTCAAACAACTGCGTGCGGTACAGCGCGTAGGCAATGTTGCTTTCGCTGTAGATAACGCGGTCAATATCCACCGGTTGCTGACCCTTCCAGTCAGGCCCGGCAATCATGTAGTGGCCGCCATTGTTGCCGGTGCTGCGGGTACCCAGGTAGGCGATGTTCTGCGTATAGAGGTCGACCAACTGCACTGAGTAATAGCGGTTGTCTTCGATCTTTGGCAGCGTCAGGACCAGCGGCTCCTTGCGCAGGTCCATCCACACGAACGAGTAGGGCGTGTCAGCGTTCGGCGTAGGGAGTGCGGTGTCCTTGGGGGTCAACACCTGTGCGGTGTTGCCGATCCGGTTGAACGGCGCCTTGAAACTGGCACCGCCCTTGTCAACGGCCTGGGTGTAGAGCGTCTTGTACATGGCCACCACTGGATAGCCATACAAATACGCTTCCTTGGCAATGGCTCGAGCTTCGGCAGGGGTGGCCGTAAAGTCGGCCAAGGCACCGGTACTCATCAGTAACGAGAGGCTCGCCAACAGCAGGCGCGTCGGTTTTCCAATCATGTTGTTGCGTCCTTCCAGAGATCTTGTAGAGGGCGTGAAGTAAGGCGCCGAGTTTCCAGTTTTATGGGCCGCACGTCACGTTAATCTCGGCGGGCGAGATAAGTCGTGACGAGGCTGTACTCGGGGAGGTATTGGCATGTGAGCATACAGGGGGAGGGCCGCCCGGATTGGACGGCGAGCCAAACAGGCAGTCAGGCGGCAGGCAGCATGGATTTGACTTTGTCGCGTAATTGATCGATCGAAAATGGCTTGGCGATGACCTGCATACCGGCCGGCACATCGATATTTTCGGCATAGCCGCTGGCAAACAGGATGGGCAGGGTGGGCCGCAGCTCTCGCACTTTGCTTGCCAATTGCTTGCCGTCCATGTCCGGCAGGCCGACGTCCGTCATCATCAGGTCAATGGTTTGATCATCGTTCTGCACCACTGCCAGCGCCTCTTCGGCATCCGCGGCTTCAAGTACGCTGAATTCCAATTCCTCCAGGACATCGACGATGAGCATGCGCACAATGGCATCGTCTTCAACGACAAGAATGGTGGAGGTGACTGCGGACATAAATGGAATTCCCAAAAAAGGCGAGAGGTACAGGCGGCTGTTCAAACCGGCCTCTTCCATGAGTAAGCGCGGACTCCCGACAAGTTCCCGCCGACCGTAAAAACAATGCAATAAGAAAGATCCGAGAGAATAGCGTGTTCTGCGGTAGGAATCTGTACAAAACGGTTTCAGAAAAATGGTCTTGCCTGCCACTTTGGGGCAAACTCCCGGTTTTTCCAACATTTGGCCAAGGCATGCCCATGACTCCCGCGTCGTCCGTCGATGAAAAGAGCTTCCGTACCCTCCTGAGCCGCAACGTCGCGCTTCCACTGGGTGTGGGCGTGCTCAGCGCCGTGTTTTTCGTGTGCCTGATCACCTATTTGCTGACGGTGATCCAGTGGGTAGAGCACACCGATCGGGTTATCAATAACCTTAATGAGTCGTCAAAACTCACGGTCGACCTGGAAACCGGCATGCGCGGCTTCCTGATCACCGGCGACGAGCACTTTCTCGACCCTTACGAAGTGGCCAAGCCGAGAATCCTGGGGGATTTACGCAATTTGCAAGAACTGGTGGCCGATAATCCCCAGCAACTCGACCGCCTCAAACGTCTTGAGGCCCTGCAGGTCGAGTGGAACACCTACGCCCAGTCAATGATTGACATGCAGCGCGAAAGTGGCGACTACCGCAGCGCGGTCAAGAATGGTCGCGGCAAGCGGCTGACCGATGAAATTCGCAAGGAATACGATGCAGCGGTGGCGATGGAGCAGCAGTTCCGTATCAGCCGCAATGAGGACGTTACCCGCACCACAGTGATCAGCGTCACCTTGTACCTGCTGTTTGTACTTGGGCTTAGTGGTTTTCTTGCCTATAACGGCCGTAAAAATTTACTCGCTTTATCAGAGAGTTACAGTGCAAACCTCGCGTCACAACAGAGGATAGCGGGGCGTCTGGAACAACAAGCCTGGCTGCGCAATGGCCAGACCGAACTGGCCGAACAGGTGCTTGGCCAGCTCACCCTGAACATGCTGGGCCGCAATATCCTGCAGTTCTTCGCCCAATACATGGGCTCCGCGGTCGCAGCGCTGTACGTGCGTGAAGAACACGGCGGCCTCAAGCGCGTGGCCACTTACGGTTTCTCCCGTGAGCAGGCTCAGTTGGAACAGTCGATCTACAGCGATGAGGGCATTGTTGGCCAGGCTGCCCAATTGGATCGCTTGATTCGCCTGGACGACGTACCGGTCGACTACTTCAAGGTCAGCTCGGGCCTCGGTGAAGGCGCGACGCGCAGTGTGCTGGTGATGCCCACTAGCGATGACGACCGCGTTAACGGTGTGATTGAGCTGGGTTTCCTGCGCCCGGTGGATGAGCGCGATGTCGAGCTACTGGAACTGATCGCCGGCAATATCGGCACGTCCATCGAAGCCGCCCGCTATCGCCAGCGTCTGCAGGAAGTACTGGCTGAGACCCAACAGCTCAACGAAGAGCTGCAAGTGCAACAAGAAGAGCTCAAGACCGCCAACGAGGAGCTGGAAGAACAGTCACGCATCCTCAAGGAATCCCAGGCCCACCTGGAGACCCAGCAAGCTGAGCTGGAGCAGACTAACGAGCAACTGGCCGAACAGGCCGAAACCCTGGCCGAACAGCGCGACGCCATGGACCGCAAGAACGTCGAGCTCAACCAGGCCCAGCTTGAACTCGAAGACCGCGCCGAAGAGCTACAGCGTTCGAGCAAGTACAAGTCGGAGTTTCTTGCCAACATGTCCCACGAGTTGCGCACGCCACTCAATAGCTCGTTGATCCTGGCCAAACTGCTGGCAGAAAACCCTCAGGAAAACCTCAGTGCCGAGCAGGTCAAGTTTGCCGAGTCGATTTATTCCGCTGGCAATGACCTGCTGAACCTGATCAACGACATCCTGGATATTTCCAAAGTCGAAGCCGGCAAGCTGGAAATGCGCCCTGAGAATTCCAGCGTGACGCGCCTGGTGGACGGCCTGCGTGGCATGTTCGAACCGTTGGCGGCCGACCGTAAGCTGGGCTTCCAGGTCGAAGTTCAGGAAGGCACGCCCGTCATGCTGTTTACCGACCGCCAGCGCCTTGAGCAGATCCTCAAGAACCTGCTGTCCAATGCGGTCAAGTTTACCGAGCAGGGTGAGGTCAGCCTGTCGGTCAGCCGGGCGCCGGGGGAGGGCATTGCCTTTACCGTGCGTGATTCGGGTATCGGCATTGCGCCAGACCAGCAAGAAAGCATCTTCGAAGCGTTCCGCCAGGCCGACGGCACCACTAACCGCCGCTACGGCGGAACCGGCCTGGGCCTGTCGATTTCACGCGACCTGGCCACGTTGTTGGGTGGCTATATCAGCGTCACCAGCGAACCGGGCAAGGGCAGTGTCTTTACCCTGGTGCTGCCGGAGCAGTACGTCGAGCGCGAGGAAGACGCCGCACCTATCGAACAGCCCCGTCAGGCCGTGGTCGCCCCTGCGCCCGCAGCAGTCAAGGTGTCGCCGCTGCCGGTAGCCGATACTCAGCTCATCCCACGTTTTGCCGATGACCGCGACAAGGCGCCGTTCACCACGCGCTGCATTCTGGTGGTGGAAGATGAGCCAAACTTTGCCCGCATCCTCTTCGATCTCGCTCACGAGCTGGGCTACAACTGCCTGGTCGCCCACGGCGCAGACGAAGGCTACAGCCTGGCTGAAGAGTTCATCCCCGATGCAATCCTGCTGGATATGCGCCTGCCGGACCATTCCGGGCTGACCGTGCTGCAACGCCTTAAGGAACACGCCGGCACCCGGCACATCCCAGTGCATGTGATCTCGGTCGAAGACCGCGTCGAGGCCGCCATGCACATGGGCGCCATCGGTTATGCGGTGAAGCCCACCACCCGCGAAGAGCTCAAGGACGTGTTCGCCCGCCTGGAAGCCAAGTTGACCCAGAAGGTCAAGCGCGTGCTGCTGGTGGAAGACGACGACCTGCAACGCGACAGCATTGCCCGGCTGATCGGCGACGACGACATTGAAATCACCGATGTCGGTTACGCCCAGGCCGCTCTGGACCTGCTGCGCACCAATATCTATGACTGCATGATCATCGACCTCAAACTGCCGGACATGCTGGGCAACGAGCTGCTCAAGCGCATGGCCACCGAGGACATCTGCTCCTTCCCGCCAGTGATCGTCTACACCGGGCGCAACCTCACCCGTGATGAAGAGGCCGAGCTGCGCAAGTACTCGCGCTCGATCATCATCAAGGGCGCCCGCTCGCCGGAGCGCCTGCTGGATGAAGTCACACTCTTTTTGCACAAAGTCGAATCCCAGCTGTCCCATGATCGTCAGAAAATGCTCAAGACCGCCCGCAGCCGCGACAAGGTCTTCGAGGGGCGCAAAATCCTGTTGGTGGACGACGATGTGCGCAACATCTTCGCCCTGACCAGCGCCCTGGAGCACAAAGGTGCGGTGGTGGTGATCGGGCGTAATGGCCGTGAAGCCATCGATAAACTCAATGAAGTCGACGATATCGACCTGGTGCTGATGGACGTGATGATGCCGGAGATGGATGGTTACGAGGCCACTGCCTTGATCCGCCAAGACCCGCGCTGGAAAAAGCTGCCGATCATTGCCGTGACGGCCAAGGCCATGAAGGACGATCAGGAGCGCTGCCTCGCAGCAGGATCCAACGATTACCTGGCCAAGCCGATCGATCTGGACCGTCTGTTCTCACTGATTCGCGTATGGCTACCGAAGATGGAACGCATTTAAGTGGAGCGAAGTTTCTTGGAAAAAAGCAGCGATATTGAGCTGCGCCTGCTGATCGAGGCGATTTACCTCAAGTACAGCTACGACTTTCGCGACTACTCCGGTGCGTCGGTAAAACGCCGCGTGGCCCATGCCTTGCGCCAGTTCGACTGCGCAACCATCTCGGCGCTGCAAGAACGGGTGCTGCACGACCCGGCGGCGTTCATGCAATTGCTGCAATTCCTCACCATTCCGGTGAGCGAGATGTTCCGCGACCCTTCGCACTTCCTGGCAATCCGCCAGGAAGTGGTACCACTGCTCAGGACCTACCCGTCGATCAAGATCTGGATCGCCGGTTGCAGCACAGGGGAGGAGGTGTACTCCATGGCCATCCTGTTGCGCGAGGAGGGCTTGCTGGACCGTACGATCATCTACGCCACCGACATCAATCCGGCGTCGCTGGACAAAGCCAAGCAGGGTATCTTTTCCCTGGAGAATGTAAGGGCTTACACTGCTAACTACCAGCAAGCGGGTGGGCAGCGTTCATTTGCCGATTACTATACCGCCGCTTACGATTACGCGATCTTCGACAAGACACTGCGGGAAAACGTGACCTTTGCGGACCACAGCTTGGCGACAGATAGTGTATTCTCAGAAACTCAATTAATTTCCTGCCGTAACGTACTGATTTATTTCAATAAAAAATTGCAGGATCGTGCGTTTGGGTTGTTCCATGAGTCGCTGTGCCATCGCGGCTTCCTGGTACTGGGCAGTAAAGAAACCCTGGATTTTTCCGCCTTCAGCAAACAGTTCGAACCCTTGGTCAAACAGGAACGGATCTACCGAAAACTATGAATGAAGCGGCTGCCAGCCCGGCATTGGTCCGGGGCATAGAAGCTATCGTCATCGGTGCATCCGCCGGCGGGGTCGAGGCGTTGCTGACGGTTTTTGCCGAGCTGCCTGCGAACTTCGGTTTGCCGATCATTACCGTGCTGCATTTGCCTGACGAGCGCCGCAGCCAGTTGGCGGAAGTGTTCGACCGGCGCGTGGCGATGCCGGTGGTTGAGGCGCGGGACAAGGAAGTACTCAAGCCAGGCACCTTGTATTTCGCCGGCCCTGGGTATCACCTCTCGGTGGAGCATGATCGTAGCCTGTCCCTGAGCCAGGAAGACCGGGTGCATCACTCGCGTCCGGCGATCGATATCCTGTTTGAATCCGCTGCGGATGCCTTTGGCAAGGGCCTGCTGGCCATCCTGTTGACCGGCGCCAACCAAGACGGTGCGCGCGGCCTGGCCAACGTCAAGCAGCAAGGCGGCATCACCGTTGTACAAGACCCTGCAGAAGCACGCGTCGCCGTCATGCCCCGTGCAGCGTTGGCGCTGCATACACCCGACCACATTCTGACCTTGAGCCGCATCGGCTCACTGCTGGCTTCCCTGGAATATTCGCCATGTTAAGTACTGTCCAGGCCAAACTGCTGATCGTCGACGATCTGCCGGAAAACCTGCTGGCCCTCGAAGCGCTGATCAAGCGCGAGGACCGCCAGGTGTTCAAGGCATTGAGCGCCGACGAGGCCTTGTCCCTGTTGCTGGAGCACGAGTTCGCCATGGCGATTCTCGACGTGCAGATGCCCGGCATGAATGGTTTCGAGCTGGCCGAGTTGATGCGCGGTACCGAAAAAACCAAGAACATCCCGATTGTGTTTGTCAGCGCTGCTGGCCGTGAACTCAATTACGCCTTCAAGGGCTATGAAAGCGGCGCGGTGGACTTCCTGCACAAACCGCTGGATATCCATGCGGTCAAGAGCAAGGTCAATGTCTTCGTCGACCTGTACCGCCAGAGCAAGGCCATGAAACAGCAGGTCGAAGCCCTGGAGCGCAGTCGTCGTGAGCAAGAATTGTTGCTGACGCGCCTGCAAGCCACGCAAGCCGAGCTCGAGCAAGCCGTGCGCATGCGTGATGACTTTATGTCCATCGTTGCCCACGAAGTGCGTACGCCCCTCAATGGCCTGATACTGGAAACCCAACTGCGCAAGATGCACCTGGCGCGGGACAATGCCGCCGCGTTCACCCTGGACAAGATGCACGCCATGGTCGACCGCGACGAGCGCCAGATCCAGAGCCTGATTCGCCTGATCGAAGACATGCTCGACGTTTCGCGCATCCGCACCGGCAAGCTGTCGATTCGTCCGGCGCGCTTTGACCTGGCCCAACTGGTGCGCAACCTGGTGGAGAACTTCGCGCCGCAAGTGGCGGCTGCGGATTCGTCCATGAACCTGGTGGCCGATGGCCCGGTGGAAGGCCATTGGGATGAGTTTCGTATTGAGCAAGTGGTCACTAACCTGCTGACTAACGCCCTGCGCTACGGGGCCAAGAGCCCGGTGGACGTGCGTGTCTATACCGAACACGGTGAGGCGCGGATCGAAGTGCGTGACCGTGGCATTGGTATCAGTGAAGACAATCAGAAACGAATTTTCCAGCAATTCGAGCGCGTTTCCGCCAGCCAGGTTGCGGCCGGGCTGGGGCTTGGGCTGTTTATTTCCGAGCAGATCGTTGCGGCCCACGGTGGCGCAATTGAGGTCGAGAGCCAGATAGGCGAGGGGGCCCTGTTTCGAGTGTGCCTGCCCCTTGAAACATCGCCATGAAATCAATCGTCACCTCGACGCAACCTTCTGCGTGACCCCATGGTCGTAATTGCAGCAATTGACCGGACAAAGGCTTCCCATGAGTGAAGATGCACAAGATGTCGTTCTGATCGTCGAGGACGACGAATCCATTATGTTTGTGCTGGGTGAATACCTGGCCGGCCTGGGCTATCGGGTGTTGAAGGCCATCGATGGGGAGCAGGCCTTCGAAATCCTCGCGACCAAACCGCACCTGGATTTGATGGTCACGGATTATCGCCTGCCTGGAGGGATTTCCGGGGTGCAGATCGCCGAGCCTGCCATTATGTTGCGGCCTGAGCTGAAAGTGATCTTTATCAGCGGCTACCCGCAGGAAATCCTCGATTGCAACAGCCCGATCACGCGCAATGCGCCGATCCTGGCCAAGCCGTTTGACCTGGATACGCTGCAAGAGCATATCCAACGCCTGCTCGCCTGACGTAATCCCCGTAGTGAGCGGGCTTGCCCCGCGCTGGGTGGCGAAGCCGCCCTCAACGGGACACCGCTGTACTTCAGATAAACCGTAATGCCTGGTCTGGGGCGGCTTTGCCACCCAGCGCGGGGCAAGCCCGCTCACTACGGCCGTACCCGCACCTAGACCCGGATCATCTCGCGCACTTTGGCCGTCAACAGATCAAACGTGAAGGGTTTGGTGATCAATTGCATTCCAGGGTCCAGGAAACCACCCCGCACAGCGGCATGCTCGGCGTAGCCGGTAATAAACAACACTTTGAGATCCGGGCGCAGCTGCCGGCCGATTTCCGCCAACTGGCGGCCGTTCATGCCAGGCAGACCGACGTCGCTGATCATCAGGTCGATGCGTTGATCGGATTCTATGATCGGCAGGGCTGCCGTGGCGTCGCCAGCCTCCACAAAGCTATATCCCAACTCTTTGAGCACCGCGCTGACCAACACGCGCACCGCAGGGTCGTCTTCAACGATCAGGACGGTCTCGCCAGCCTGGGCGAAAGGCAGCATGGCGGGGTCAGTGGCGACATCCGCGACGATTTCGCCGATAAACCGGGGTAGAAACAGACTCACCGTAGTGCCTTTGTCCACTTCACTATGGATCGTCACGTGCCCATGGGACTGACGGGCAAAGCCATAGATCATCGACAGCCCAAGGCCGGTGCCCTGGCCAATCGGCTTGGTGGTGAAAAAGGGGTCGAACACCCGGCTCATCAAACCCTCAGGAATGCCACAACCCGTGTCGCTAACGCTCAGTTCGACGTAATCGCCCGGTTTGAGGGTTCCATAGGCCGCAGTGAACACGCTGTCCAGATGGCGGTTGGTGGTCTCTACCCGTAAACTACCGCCATTGGGCATGGCATCCCGCGCATTGATAACCAGGTTGAGCAGGGCGCTTTCCAGTTGATTGGGGTCGGCTTCGGCGGTCCACAGCTCGCCGGTCAAACGGATATCCAACGTGATGCTTTCATTGATACTGCGCTGCAGCAGTTCGCCCATGGAGGTTACGAGCTGATTGATCTCAACGGGCTTGGAGTCCAGCGATTGGCGGCGTGAAAACGCCAGTAGGCGATGGGTGAGGCCGGCTGCACGGTTGGCGGAGGTGACGCCCAGATCTATGAGGCTGTCCAGGTCGTCGAGTTTGCCGCGTGATACACGCCTTCGCAGTAGCTCCAGGCTGCCGATGATGCCAGTCAGCATATTGTTGAAGTCGTGGGCGATGCCGCCGGTCAATTGGCCGACGGCTTCCATCTTCTGTGATTGGCGCAAGGCTTCTTCGTTGTTGCGAAGTTGGGCGGTGCGTTCTTCTACCTGTTGTTCCAGGGTCTCCAGTGTACGTTGCAGGCGCAGTTCGCTCTTGCTCAAGTCGATCAGGCGGTCGCGGGCTTCGTATTGCCTGCGGCGACCGCGTAAGGCAGTGGTCACCAGGCTGATCAGTGTCACCGGATGGAACGGCCGCTCCAGGAAGGTGACATTGCCCAGCAAACCACTGAGGTGGCTTGAGCCATTCTGCTCACTGCCACCGTGGTGGGTCATCAATACAATGGGCAAATCTGACCAGGCGGGTTGTTGATGCAGGTATTCGAGCAACGGTTCGAGGTCAACACCCCGCAATGCCTCGGCGGCAATGATCAGTAGGCCACTGCCCTCATCCAGCGCGTCACACAACATGTTCAGGTCGGTGGCAATGATGCCGCTATAACCGGCCTCGTTGAGCATCATCAGGGCCAGCGAGCCATCGCGCCCCAGGGGCGCGAGGATAATTGCACGCTCGGAAACGGGAGAAAGGACGGCCACTAGCCCATATCCTTGAGCAGCGGCGAGCCCGCGCCCATATAGGTCGGGATGCCACGCAATACACCCTGGAAGTTGTTCAATGGCTCGCCCACCGTCATCCCGCGGCTGCCGATCCGGTATTCCCGGATCGTCGACTCGTGCGAGCCGGTACGTTTCTTGATGATCGAAATGGCGCGGCGTACTTCACCGACGGCTTCGAAGTAACGCAGCAGGATGACGGTGTCGGCCAGGTAGGTAATGTCCACTGGCGCCTGCATATCACCCACCAAGCCATGCTGGGCAACGGTCATGAAAGTTGCCGCGCCACGGCGGTTGAGGTACAGCAGCAGTTCATGCATATGCAGGATCAGCGCGTTTTCTTCCGGCATCGCAGCCTGGTAGCCGTTGATGCTGTCGATCACCACGGTTTTGATGCCAGCGTCATCCACACAACGGCGTACACGGTGCGAGAACTCGCCAGGGGACAGCTCGGCGGCGTCCACTTGTTCGATCAACAAGTTGCCGGTGGCTTGCAATGCCGCCAGGTCGATGCCCATGTTTTTCATGCGCTCGAACAGCAAGCCCAACTCTTCATCGAAGATAAACAACGCGGCTTTTTCACCACGGGCCACAGCAGCGGCGGCGAAGATCATTGAGATCAGCGATTTACCGGTACCGGCAGGGCCCAGGATCAGGCTGCTGGAACCCGTTTCGATACCGCCACCGAGCAACGAGTCTAGCTCGCTGATACCGCTGGTGAGGGTCTGGCGGTTGTAACCGCCTCGGTGTTCGGCCGCGACCAGGCGTGGGAACACATGCACGCCGTCTTCCATGATGGTGAAGTCATGGAAGCCACCCCGGTATTTCTGGCCACGGTATTTCACCACGCGAACCCGGCGGCGCTCAGCGCCATAGTTGGGGGTGAGTTCTTCCAGGCGGATAACGCCGTGGGCCACGCTGTGCACGGTTTTATCGAGGGACTCGGTAGTCAGGTCGTCCAACAACAATACAGTGGCGTCGTAACGCACGAAGTAGTGCTTGATTGCCAGGATCTGCCGGCGATAGCGCAAAGAGCTTTGTGCTAACAGGCGGATTTCGGAGAGGCTATCGATGACTACTCGGGTTGGTTTGACGCGCTCAACCACTTCAAAAATCTGCCGCGTCGCTTCGCCCAGTTCCAAGTCAGAGGAGTAGAGCAGGCTTTGCTGGTGATCGGCATTGAGCAGACTTTCCGGCGGGGTCAGTTCAAAGATGTGGATGTTGTCGTCCAAGTCCCAGCCATGGGACTTGGCACCCTGGCGCAACTCACGCTCGGTTTCCGACAGCGTGATATACAGCGAGCGTTCGCCATTGCGAGCCCCCGCCTGGAGAAAGTGCAGAGCGACCGTGGTTTTACCCGTACCGGGCTCACCTTCAAGCAAGAACAGATGGCTGCGCGATAGACCGCCGGCAAGAATGTCATCGAGGCCTTCGATGCCGGTGGCTGCTTTTTCACTGAACTGCGCGTTGGATGTAGACAAGGAGTGCCCTCAAGTCACTGGCAAATAGAGGAGCGCACCGTGTTGGCGCGCCATATTCACTTGACCGTAGCGCCCGGCGGCGGTTCAACGGTTCGTAATATTTGTACAGCGTAGGGCGAGGTTTACAAGAATTTGTGCAGCAGTTACAGGCCTTGCTGCAATGCGGGATCATCCGGATTCTGCTGCTCAAGCTGCGCAAGCAGCACTTGAACATTCTGCAACTGGCCGCTTTCGGTCCAATAATTAACCAGCAATACCCGTGCCTTGCGATTGGCGGGATGACGCTGGATGATTTCTTCCAGCTGGCGCTGGGCGGCCTCCAGCTCATGCTGGGCGTGCAGGGTGGTGGCCAGGTCGTAGCGGTAATCCTGATTGTCCGGCTCCAGCTCTACCGCTTTTGACAGACCCAGCAGGGCGTACGGCCGTTCGCCATGGTGCAGCAACCACATGCCCAATGCATGTTGCAGGTAGGCCGACTCGGGGTGGGCCGCCAACTGACGGGCCAAGAGTTGGCGCGAGTCCTCGGACTTGCCTTGCTTGTCCAGCAACTCGATTTGGGCGACCACGGCTTGCAGGTTGTCCGGCTCCAGGCGCATGGCCTGTTCCAGGGCATTCTGCGCCTCAGGGAGCAATGCACTGTGAATATACAGACGCGCCCGCTGGATCCAGTTTTCGGCGGTTTCGGGTTGCGCCTTAAGGTACTTCACGAACTCATCGAGCACCTGCTGCAGGGGCCCGAAATACAAACCCAGGGTATCGGGCGACAGACCCAGCAAGGCGTTAGCGGCGGCGAAGCGCACGCTTTGTTCGGGATCATCCAGGGCAGGGCCCAGCAACAGCGTGCGCTGGCCGGAGGGCACCAGGCCGACGATGCTGTGGATCGCGGCTTCGCGCACCCGCGGAGCGTCGCTGGCCAAGTCTTTGTCTGCGAGCTTTAACGCCTGTGGGCTGGGGTAGTTGGGCAATTCCGCATGCAATGCGGCGCGACGTTCAGGCGAAAGATCCGGCCGGCCCAATTGCTGATACAACACCCGCGCCGCACCGGGCTCGCCGTTGCGCGCTTGTTTCAAGGCTTTTGAATAACCATGGGCAATCGTGGCCGGCACATTCACCGGGGTGGAGCGGGTGAAATACCAAACGATCAATACAACAAACAACAGGGCGCACAGGCCGATGATGGAGTAACGGCGTGACTTTGACATGCAGGCGTCCGAACGATCACAAAGCCGCCAGCTTCGACCAGACCACGGCGAGTGTCAAACCCGTATCAGGTGAGCACATAGTCGACGGGCTCCAGGGCGGGAGGCAGGTCGATTTCACCGAGGGCGGCGAGCATCTCGCGCTCCAGGGTGCGCACGATGGCATTGCATGGCAGGTCGTTTTCGTCAAAACCGAACGGGTCTTCGAGGTCATCGCCGATCTCATCCAGGCCAAAGAAGGTGTAACTGACGATGGCAGTGAACACCGGGGTGAGCCAGCCCAACGGTTCAGCCATGGCAAACGGCAGCAGGATGCAGAACAGATAAATGGTGCGGTGCAGCAGCAAGGTGTAAGGGAAGGGCAGCGGCATGCTTTTGATGCGCTCGCAGGAAGCCTGCACCTGGCTGAGGCTGACCAAACGGGCTTCCCACTGGGTGTAGCGCCACTCACTGATCACACCCTGCTCGGCCAGTGCTGAAAACCGCGCCCCGACTTTTTGCAGCACGTTATCGGGGAGGTTCGGATGGCCTGCGTCCACGCCGATCCAGGGCTTGATGGCCTGGGCCTCATCCTCAAGGCGCAACCTTGCAATCAAGCCGTGGGCAAACCCGCATAACCCGCGCAATAGACCTGCACGTTCCGGTGAGTCGCCAAGCACCTGGGTTTCGCGGGCCAGCGAGCGCACGTCGATAATCATTTGGCCCAGTTGCTTGCGACCTTCCCACCAACGGTCATAGCAGGCGTTGTTGCGGAAACTCATGAAGATCGACAGCGACAGGCCCAGCAGCGTGAACGGCGTGGCGTTGACCTTGGAGAAATAGGCGGGGTGCAGGGTTTCGACCAGCACAATCACCGAAGCCAGCAGCGTGACCATCAAGCTGCGCACGGCGATGCGCTTGGCAATCGAGCCTTTTAGGGAAAACAAGATGCCCAATAGATTGGGCTTGGGACGCACGATCATCAGCGGCAGGACTTCTTGGTTGGCGCAGGCCATGAGGTTAGAAGCTGGTAGGCGGGGCGTCCAATCGCTTAGGCCGACCGGTTGATCGGCGCGGTCGATCACTGGCCAAACCAGTCAGCCATATTGATGGCTTTGACCATTGCTGACGTGGCGCGCCGGGGCGACTATCTGGACCATTCGGATAGCCCAAGGAAAATAAAAATGCAGATTGAAAACAAGGTATTCCTGGTCAGCGGCGGCGCTTCCGGCCTGGGTGCCGCTACCGCAGAAATGCTGGTAGCCGCCGGGGCCAAGGTGATGCTGGTCGACCTGAACGCAGACGCCGTGGCTGCCAAGGCCAAGCAGCTGGGGGAAAACGCCCGCAGTGCGGTCGCCGATATCAGCCAGGAAGCCGCTGCCGAAGCGGCCGTTAACGCCACTGTCGCGGCCTTTGGCGGCCTGCACGGCCTGGTCAACTGCGCCGGGGTTGTGCGTGGCGAGAAGATCCTCGGCAAGAACGGCCCCCACGCGCTGGCCAGTTTTGCCCAGGTCATCAACGTCAACCTGATCGGCAGCTTTAACCTGTTGCGCTTGGCCGCTGCGGCCATTGCCGAAACCGAGGCGAATGCCGACGGCGAGCGCGGCGTGATCATCAATACCGCCTCGGTCGCCGCGTTTGACGGGCAGATCGGCCAGGCGGCGTATTCGGCCTCCAAGGGTGCGATTGCCAGCCTCACCTTGCCCGCCGCCCGTGAGCTGGCGCGTTTTGGCATCCGCGTGATGACCATCGCCCCTGGCATTTTCGAAACGCCGATGATGGCGGGCATGACCCCGGAAGTTCGCGACTCTCTGGCCGCCGGCGTGCCATTCCCGCCGCGCCTGGGCAAACCCACCGAGTACGCCGCATTGGTTCGGCACATTATTGAAAACAGCATGCTCAATGGCGAGGTGATCCGTCTCGACGGCGCCTTGCGTATGGCGGCCAAGTAAGGAGTCTGTGTGATGACTGATCCCATCGTAATTGTCAGCGCCGTGCGCACCCCCATGGGCGGCTTTCAGGGCGACCTCAAAGGCCTGACCGCGCCACAGCTGGGTTCTGCCGCGATCCGTGCCGCCGTCGAACGTGCCGGCATTGCCACCGACGCCGTGGATGAAGTGCTATTTGGCTGCGTGTTGCCCGCCGGCCTCGGTCAGGCACCGGCTCGCCAGGCGGCGCTGGGTGCAGGGCTGGACAAGTCAACCCGTTGCACCACCCTCAACAAAATGTGCGGCTCAGGCATGGAGGCCGCGATCCTGGCCCATGATTCGCTACTGGCCGGCAGTGTGGACGTGGTCATCGCCGGCGGCATGGAAAGCATGTCCAACGCACCTTACCTGCTCGACCGCGCCCGCAGCGGCTATCGCATGGGCCACGGTCGCGTGCTCGACCATATGTTCCTCGACGGCCTGGAAGACGCCTACGACAAAGGCCGCCTGATGGGCACCTTTGCCGAGGACTGCGCCCAGTACAACGGCTTTTCCCGCGAAGCCCAAGACGCCTTTGCCATCGCCTCCCTGACCCGTGCACAGGAGGCCATCGCCCATGGCTGCTTTGCCGCCGAAATTGTCCCGGTGCAGGTCACCGTGGGTAAAGAACAAAAGACCATTGAGCATGATGAGCAACCACCCAAGGCCAAGCTGGACAAGATCAGCAGTCTGAAACCGGCGTTTCGTGACGGCGGTACGGTGACGGCGGCCAATTCCAGTTCGATCTCCGATGGTGCGGCGGCGCTGCTGCTGATGCGCCAGTCCGAAGCGCACAAGCGCGGCCTCAAGCCGTTGGCGGTGATTCATGGGCATGCGGCCTTTGCCGATGAGCCGGGGCTGTTCCCGGTGGCGCCGGTCGGGGCGATTCGCACGCTGATGACCAAGACTGGCTGGACGCTTGACGAAGTCGACCTGTTTGAGATCAACGAAGCCTTCGCCGTGGTCAGCCTGGTCACGATGAGCAAGCTGGAAATCCCCCATGCCAAGGTCAATATCCACGGCGGCGCCTGCGCCCTGGGCCATCCGATTGGCGCTTCGGGTGCGCGCATCCTCGTGACCTTGCTCTCGGCCCTGCGCCAAAACGGCCTCAAACGTGGTGTTGCCGCGATTTGCATCGGCGGCGGGGAAGCCACGGCCATGGCCGTCGAATGCCTGTACTAAGGACTGATCACCATGCTGCCCAATGACGAACACCTGCAAATCAGCGACGCGGCCCGGCAATTTGCCCAGGAGCGTCTCAAACCCTTCGCCGCCGAATGGGACCGCGAGCACCGCTTTCCCAAAGAGGCCATCGGCGAAATGGCCGAACTGGGCTTTTTCGGCATGCTGGTGCCGGAACAGTGGGGCGGTTGCGACACCGGTTACCTGGCCTATGCCATGGCCCTGGAAGAAATCGCTGCCGGCGACGGCGCCTGTTCCACCATCATGAGTGTGCACAACTCAGTAGGTTGTGTACCGATCCTGAAATTTGGCAATGACGAGCAGAAAGAGCGCTTTCTCAAGCCCCTGGCCAGCGGCGCTATGCTCGGTGCCTTTGCATTGACCGAGCCTCAGGCGGGCTCCGATGCCAGCAGCCTGAAAACCCGCGCACGTCTGGAAGGCGATCACTACGTGCTCAACGGCTGCAAACAGTTTATTACCTCCGGGCAAAACGCCGGGGTGGTGATTGTGTTTGCGGTCACCGACCCGGCAGCGGGCAAGCGCGGCATCAGCGCATTTATTGTGCCCACGGATTCGCCGGGCTACAGCGTGGCTCGGGTTGAAGACAAGCTCGGTCAGCACGCGTCCGACACCTGCCAGATCCTGTTTGAGGATGTGAAGGTGCCGGTCGCCAACCGATTGGGCGAAGAGGGCGAAGGTTATCGCATCGCCCTGGCCAACCTAGAAGGCGGTCGCGTGGGCATTGCCTCGCAAGCGGTGGGCATGGCTCGCGCCGCCTTTGAAGCCGCCCGTGACTATGCCCGTGAGCGCGAAAGTTTCGGCAAGACCATTATTGAGCACCAGGCCGTGGCCTTTCGTTTGGCCGACATGGCCACGCAAATCGCCGTCGCGCGGCAGATGGTGCATTACGCTGCTGCCCTGCGCGACAGCGGCAAGCCGGCACTGGTCGAAGCGTCCATGGCCAAGCTGTTTGCCTCGGAAATGGCCGAAAAAGTCTGTTCCGCTGCCTTGCAAACCCTGGGCGGTTACGGTTACCTGAGCGACTTCCCCCTAGAGCGGATCTACCGCGATGTGCGGGTCTGCCAAATTTACGAAGGCACCAGCGATATCCAACGCATGGTCATCTCACGCAATCTCTAAGGAGCCGATATATGAGTTACGAAACGATTTTGCTCGACATCCAGGGCCGCGTCGGGCTGATTACCCTCAACCGCCCCCAGGCCTTGAATGCCTTGAACGCGCAGCTGGTCAGCGAGCTGAACCAGGCGCTGGATAGCCTGGAAGCCAACCCTGAAATCGGCTGCATCGTCTTGACCGGCTCGAAGAAAGCCTTCGCCGCTGGCGCTGACATCAAGGAAATGGCCGAGCTGACTTACCCGCAAATCTACCTCGACGATCTCTTCAGTGACAGTGACCGTGTGGCCAACCGCCGCAAGCCCATCATCGCCGCCGTCAATGGCTTCGCCTTGGGCGGTGGCTGCGAGCTGGCGCTGATGTGCGATTTCATCCTGGCCGGCGATGGCGCCAAGTTTGGGCAGCCGGAAATCAACCTCGGCGTACTGCCCGGCATGGGCGGCACCCAGCGTCTCACCCGTGCGGTCGGCAAGGCCAAGGCCATGGAAATGTGCCTGACCGGGCGTTTTATCGATGCGGTCGAAGCGGAACGCTGCGGCATCGTTGCGCGCATCGTGCCGGCTGATGAGCTGTTGGAAGAAGCATTGAAAGTCGCCACCTTGATTGCCAGCAAGTCGGTGCCCATCAGCATGATGGTCAAGGAAAGCGTGAACCGGGCGTTTGAAGTGAGCCTGTCTGAAGGTGTGCGCTTTGAGCGCAGGGTATTCCATGCAGCGTTTGCCACGCTGGATCAGAAAGAAGGCATGGCGGCGTTTGTGGCCAAGCGGGCGCCTGAGTTCAAGGATAAATAACGCCGATCTGGCGATCAAAATGTGAGAGGGGGCTTGCTCCCGATAGCGGTGGCTCAGTCACCTGATATGTTGACTGACACTCCGCATTCGCGAGCAAGCCCGCTCCCACATTTGGTTGTCGCTGTGTCAGTTAGAGTGGGTAGTTCTTTAGTTCCCTGGCAATCACCATCCGCTGAATCTCGCTGGTACCCTCGTAGATCTGCGTGATTCGCGCATCCCGGTAGTAACGCTCCACCGGGTAATCCTCCAGATACCCATACCCGCCGTGAATCTGCATGGCTGACGAACACACCTTCTCGGCCATTTCCGAGGCAAACAGCTTGGCCTGGGATGCTTCTGACAGGCACGGCTTGCCGGCACTGCGCAGACGGGCAGCGTGGAGGATCAACAGGCGAGCAGCATTGAGGCGGGTTTGCATATCTGCCAGCAGATTAGCCACGCTCTGATGTTCAATGATGGCCTTGTCGAACTGCATACGATCACGGGCATAAGCGAGCGCTGCCTCAAAGGCTGCACGCGCGATGCCCAGGGCCTGGGCTGCGATGCCGATACGGCCGCCTTCCAGGTTGGACAGGGCGATCGCCAGGCCTTTGCCCCGCTCACCGAGCAGGTTGGCTTCGGGCACCGTGCATTGGTTGAGGGTGACGGCACAGGTGTCCGAGGCGCGAATGCCCATCTTGTGTTCGGTGCGATCAACGACGAAACCCGGGGTTGAGGTGGGCACCAGGAACGCTGAGATGCCTTTTTTACCCAGCTCAGGGTCGGTCACGGCAAACACGATGGCCAATTTAGCCCGCTTGCCATTGCTGACAAACTGTTTGGCGCCATTGATTACCCACATCCCGTCGCGCAGTTCGGCACGGGTACGCAGGTTGTGGGCTTCTGAACCTGCTTGCGGTTCAGTGAGGCAGAAGCAGCCAATTGCCTGACCGCTGGCGAGTTCGGCGAGCCAGGTTTGCTTTTGTTCGTCTGAGCCGTAGTTGAGGATCGGCCCGCAACCCACTGAATTATGGATGCTCATCAGTGCGCCAGTGGCGCCATCACCGGCAGAAATCTCTTCGACAGCGAGGGCGTACGCGACGTAATCGACGTAGGTGCCGCCCCATTCTTCTGGTACCACCATGCCCAGCAGGCCGAGCTCACCCATCTTGGCCACCAGGGCGTCATCGATCCAGCCGGCTTTTTCCCAGGCTTGGGCGTGAGGGGCTATTTCACCACGGGCGAAGTCGCGAGCCATGTCGCGAATCATGACTTGTTCTTCTGTATATTCAATATCTTGCATGGCTTAGCTCGCAACCTGCTTGAAGTGATGGAAAAAGCTTTCGACATGATTGGCATCCAGCCCGTGGAGGGTGGGCGGGTTCCAGTGCGGAGTTTTGTCCTTGTCGATGATCAACGCGCGAACGCCTTCAATCAGATCGCCGCGCTCGAACCATTGCCGATCAAGGTGAAGTTCCAAGGCGAAGCAGTGTTCAAGGGGCAGGCGTCGGCCACGGCGCAGCATTTCCAGGGTTACGGCCATCGCCAGGGGAGAGCGGGTTTTCATCAGGTCTGCGGTGGCCAGTGCCCACTCATGGCTGTCGGCAACCGTGACGGCCTGCAATTGCTCGACCATGCTCGGTATATCTGGCAGGGCGAAGAAGTGGTCGATCACCGGGCGCAAGGCGGCCAGCGGCGCGTCGGGCAGTTGCTGCACACCCAGTTTGGCCAAAACACCTTGCAGGTCTTTGAGCGGTGAGTCATGCCAGTGCAGGCGATCCAGCTTCTGATCAAGCTCGGCCAACCGGGCGCTGTCGAGGTGCCAGTCCGCCAGCCCGCAGTAGAGTGCATCGGCGGCACGAATTTGCACGCCGGTTACGCCGAGGTAGGTCCCCAACTCGCCCGGAATGCGCGACAGAAAGTAGCTGCCGCCCACGTCCGGAAAGTAACCAATGGCCACTTCCGGCATCGCCAGCCGACTGCGTTCGGTGACTACGCGCAGATCGGCACCTTGCACCAGGCCCATGCCGCCGCCCAGCACAAAACCGTCCATGAGGGCCAGGACAGGTTTACGGTAATGGTGGATAGCCAGGTCCAGCGCGTATTCCTCGACGAAGAAATCCTGGTGCAGTGTGTCACCGCGCTTGAAGCTGTCATACAGGGAACGAATGTCACCGCCGGCGCAGAAGGCCTTGTCACCGGCACCACGCAACACGACAGCATAGATGCTCGGGTCATCGGCCCACGCCTGCAACTGAAGGGTCAGGCTGCGGACCATGCCCAGGGTTAGGGCATTCAAGCCGGCGGGGCGATTGAGGGTGAGGTGGCCGATATGGTTGCGGACGTCGGCCAGTACTTCGTCCTGAAGTGTCTCGGCACGGCTTGCTTCGGTTGAAACCTGAGCAGTCATCTCTAACTCCCTGCTTTTATTGTTCTTTATCAAGATGTTCGCGAGCGAACCCTCTCGCGATCGTACCAGTGCAAATTTGCCCAGTACAACCGTCAATCATGCAGGTGGTTTTTGCATTTATGCAGAGCGACTCGCCAGCACTTCACCAATACTGCGCCGCCGAGCATGGCCTTCTGCAGCATGGATCAACTGTTCCAGCTCGGAGGGCTCAATATCGTAGAACTGCTCCATGTCGGCCAGCGCTCGTTTCAAGTCAGCTGCAGTGATTGCCGGGTCGACGGGAGGCGGTGGACTGCCCACGGCAACCGACGATATTTCGACGGCGCCCTTGGGGTAGCGCGTGCGCGTGGCGTTGTTATAGGCCAGCGCACACGCCAGCAGCGTGCCGGCGCCGAGCATCACCGCGCCCAGTTCATACCAGCCCAGGCCGGCGGATACCGGGTCAGTCAACACCAGCGTCATTGCCAGGCCACCAGCGGGCGGGTGCAGGCAGCGCAGCCAGCAGATCAACACCACGGTCATGCCCGCCGCCAGGCAGGCACTGCCCAGGGTGCGTCCGAGTACGCGAGCGACCAGCAAGGCAACCACGCCCGCACACAGGTAGCTGCCGATGATCGACCACGGTTGCGCCAACGCGCCGGATGATACGGCAAACAGCAGCACCGCCGAGGCGCCCAAAGGGCCGAGCAGATGCAGGGCGACGTCCATGCCAAACACTTGGGCGCACACCCAGACACTGAACATCGTGCCCAGGGCCATGCCGATGGCGGCACGGCTCCATTCAGTAGGGCGGGTATTGATTGCAGCGGGGAACCAGCGAGCGAGCATTAAAAGGCAATCCATAAACGGCAGGCAAAAAAAAGGCTTGTCTGGTTGCCCGGAGAAGCCCTTTGTAAAGTTCCAACATTGGGGGAAGGAACCTGCGCAGTGTGCCGCGCCCACCGGCACGCCGCCAATGCATATTAATGAGGGTTGAATGCAATAATAATGCAGTTAAGGTGCGGTGGACTTATCCAAGTGCAGCAGCACATACGGGTTCATGTCGAATGCCCCCTTCAGCGTCGGCGTGATGGCGCGAAAGCGCGGGTCTTGCAGCGTTGCAAAGTCCTCGGCACTCATGACCAGCCACGCCGGCGTGGGGATTCGGTTCAGTTCAGCAGGCCGTTGCGTAAATAACGGTACGTGGTCGCAATCGTAGCTGACCATGAACTTGATCGCTTTGGCGTCCTTGCCAAGACCATGCAACACCACCGGCGCAGGGTCCTGCTGGATCAAGGCCTTGGCGGCCAAGCTGAAGGTGCGGGTGTCGTAGAGGCTGCGTTGCAACGGCTCGACCACCAGGATGTAGGTGGCCCACAGCGCCAATACTGCGGTGATCGCCGGCCCGACCGGGCGCAGATGCTGTTTTAGCACGGCCAGCAACCCTACAACCTGCAACGTGCCGAGCACCGCGAAGATCAGCTCGAGGTGCTCCAACCGGTCGGCATACCGGCGCTGCACCACCAGCAGCGCAGCCGCCACTAGCGCCGGCAACAGCACCCAAATGCCCAGCATCAACCCGCGCAGCCACGCGAACAGCCGACCTTGGGTTGCCTGGAAGGGATAGGCCGCAATGATCGCCGCCATGGGCAACATCGCCAATACATAGCGCGCTTTCTTCGCCTGGGGAATCGACAGCCCGAGCATCACCAACAAGCCCGCCGCTGCGCAGTACAGCACTAGCTGCAACGCCGGGTCTGGTGCGCGGCGCCCTCCGGCAGCAACTGCCAGCAACACCAGCAGTGCAATCGGGTAAGCGAAGGCGTAATTACCCAACGAGCTGGTGAAGTAATACAGCACACCGCTGGCGCCTTCGCTGCCGTCCATGCGCCCCACGAACTGCATGCGGATCACGTCCTGCATGAACGCTTGGCCGCCGCTGAGCTTGGCCAACAGCAACAGCACACCGACACATGCCATCAGCAACGCCAGGGCCGGCAACCCGAAGCTGAGCAGTCGGCGCCATTGCCGGTTGATCAGGTAGTAGCTGCACAGCACGCCGGTGGGAATCACCAAGCCAATGGGCCCGCGAATCGCAAACCCGAGGATTAGTAACGCATACAGCCAGTACAGGCGTTTGCCGGCGCCGAAGTGGTCATGGGCATAACCCAGGTAAAACACCGCCAGCGTTACCGCCGCGAGCATCTGATCAAGGGATACTGAGCGGGTTTCGCTGACGAACGTGCTGCTGAGCAGCAACATCGCCACACTCAACAGGCCCCAACGCGTTGAGTAAGGCGCCGTGAGGCGATACACCAGCATGACGATAAAGGCAGAAGCAATGGCTGTGGGCAACCACGCGGTGAGGCTGGTCACGTGCCCTAACGGTAGCGACAGTAACCAGGTCAGCAGGGTCGAGGTCGCCAGGTAGTCGGCATAGGGCTGCCCGTAGGTGGTGGGGAAGAAACCCGGCCCATGGCGCAACATCTCCTGGGCGAACACCACAAAGCGCGAGTCGAAACCAATGATCGCCTGGTGCCAGCTACCGGCAATGAACAGCAACAGTGCCAACACTCCCAAACCGATGGATTGCTGGCGCACGGTTGCAGGCATCAAGGACGGTCGGGCTGGGTTCACCTAGCCGGCTTCCACGACCTGAGGCACCCACTGCTGCTGGGGGATTGGCAACTGGCACGAGTCGCCACGCCCAATCGGGTAGTACTGGAAGCCTTTGCGCGCGAGGCGCTCGCCGTCGTAAAGGTTGCGGCCGTCGAAGATCACCGGGGTTTTCAGGCGCTGGTGGATCAGGTCGAAATCCGGGGCCTTGAATTGTTGCCACTCGGTGCAGACGATCAGCGCATCAGCGCCGCCCAGGGTCGATTCTGGAGTGCCCATCAACATCAGCCGCGGGTCGTCGCCGTAGATGCGCTGGGTTTCCTGCATGGCTTCCGGGTCGAACGCACGCACATTGGCACCCGCCGCCCACAGGGCTTCAATCAGCACCCGGCTGGGTGCGTCGCGCATGTCATCGGTATTGGGCTTGAAGGCCAGGCCCCACAGGGCAAAGGTCTTGCCGCGCAGGTTGCCTTGGAAGTACGCGTTGATACGTTCGAATAGTTTGCTTTTCTGGCGCTGGTTGATGGCTTCCACTGCCTCCAGCAAGTCACTGGAGCAGTTGGCTTGCTTGGCGCTGTGGATCAGCGCGCGCATGTCCTTGGGGAAGCACGAGCCGCCGTAGCCGCAACCGGGGTAGATAAAGTGATAGCCGATACGTGAGTCGGCGCCGATACCCTGGCGTACAGCCTCGATATCGGCGCCCAGGTGTTCGGCCAGCTCGGCGATCTGGTTGATGAAGCTGATCTTGGTGGCGAGCATGCAGTTCGCCGCGTACTTGGTCAGTTCGGCGCTGCGCACGTCCATGAAGATGATGCGGTCGTGGTTGCGGTTGAAGGGCGCGTACAAGTCGCGCATGACGTCGCGCACTTCTTCGCGCTCGCAGCCAATCACAATGCGGTCCGGGCGGCGGCAGTCGGCGACAGCCGAACCTTCCTTGAGAAACTCAGGGTTGGAGACGATATCGAAGGTCAGTTGCCGACCCGCCAAGTGCAGGGCTTTATCGATGTGGGCGCGCAGGGTGTCGCCGGTGCCGACGGGCACGGTGGACTTTTCCACCAGGATCAGCGGGTTGATACGGTGGCGGGCCACGGCGTCGCCTACCGATAGTACATACTTGAGGTCGGCCGAGCCGTCCTCGTCCGACGGTGTGCCCACGGCAATAAACAGCACTTCACCGTGTTCGACGGCGCGTTTTTCGTCGTAGGTAAAGCTCAAGCGCCCGCTTTCCAGGTTGTCCTTGACCATCGCCGCCAGCCCCGGCTCGAAAATACTCACGTGGCCTTGTTGCAGCGCCTCGACCTTGCGCTTGTCTACGTCCATGCACATCACATCGTGACCGACCTCGGCCAATACAGTGGCCTGCACCAGGCCGACGTAACCGCTACCAAACACACTGATTTTCATGGGGTATTCCTGGGACTAGTCGTACGAGCACGGCGAGAGTTGATAACCAGAACACCAAGGATGACCAACGCCACCCCCAGGGTTTTTGAAACTGAAAGATGTTCATTGAACACGGGCAGGCTGGCGGCCAGCAGGTACACCAGTGCATAGCTAATGCTCAGCAGTGAATACGCGCGGCCCAATGGCAGGTGTCTAAGCGCGCCGAGCCAGCAGAGCATCGACAGCGCGTACGCAAAGATCGCCAGTAGCACCACGCCAAAGGCGCCAGGATCAATCTGGGCAGTGAACCATTCGGACGGCAGCGGCAAGCGCGTCATGCTCCAGCGCATGCCCAGCTGGGCGGCACTCACCAGGCCGACGCTGCCGAGGGCCATGGCAAAACCCTGTGGACGGCTCATACCTGACGCCCCAACAGCACGACACCGGCAATGACCAACGCCACACCCAACCAATGGCGGCTATCGATCGGTTCATGAAACACAAACCGCGCGACCAAGGTCACCAGGACAAAATTCAGGCTGAGCATCGGGTAGGCGATGCCCACTTCCACACGCTGCAGCACCAGCAGCCACACCAACAGCCCCGCACCCAGGCACAGCAACGCCGCCCACAGCCACGGTGAGCGCAGTTTCAGCCCCCAGCCATCGGGCCGGTGGCGCCAGCTTTCCACGGCGAACTTCTGCGCGACCTGGCCCATGCACGTGAGCAGGCATGCCGCCAACAGCAGGAGCAGGGTGATCATTGGGTAACCTGTGGGAAGATCAGAATCATGAGATTGCCTTGCTCATAGCGCTGGCCGTCATTGGGCAGCAATGCAACTTCGGCAATTTCATCGTCACCTTTAACCCGCATCACCACACCGACCGCACCTTTTTTGCGTGCGGCGCTCATCCATTGCCCGATTTGGGCCGTATTCACCTTGTGATGACGGGCATCGGGGTAGGCGAGGCCGTACTTCACTTCGCCGATCGAGTTGTAGAGCGTTATGTCCGGACGCGCCAAGCGCCACGACAGCGCTGAAGCGGCGCCCAGATCGTTGCTGAGCAATGCCGTGGTCGTTTGCAGCTCGTGCAGATGGTCGATGATGAATTGATCCGGAATCTTGTTGTAGACCACCGAGTGGGGCAGCGCAGCGGGCACCAATACCGCCAGTAAGCCGCTGCCGATCATAGGCGCGGCCCACAGTGTCAATGGGCGTGCGGCCTGCAGCAGGTTGGCGATGATCCAGCCGAACAGGAAGATAAATACCAGCACCAGGCTGACGGTTTCCTGGCTGGGTTCGTACACCGGCGTCTTCATTTGAAACCAGCTCAGCGCCAGCAGAGCCACGACACCCAATCCCAAGTTCAGCCAGCCATTGATGCGTAGCGCGCGACTGCGCCCCTGCGCAAGCTTGTCGGCCAGGGTTGACCCCATCAGCAACGCAAGCGGCAGCAGGCACGGCATGATGTAGGAAGGCAACTTACCCTTGGCCAGGCTGAAAAACGCCAGCGGCATGAACAACCACAGCAGCAGAAAGCCTGTTTGCGGGGCACGTTTAGCCTGCCACGCCTGTTTGAGCGTCGAGGGCAGCAGCGCAATCCAGGGCAGCGAGAACGCAACCAGCAATGGCAGGTAGTACCAGAACGGCTCGGCATGCTGGGCATCTTCGCCGGCAAAGCGCTGGATATGCTCGTGCCAGAAGAAGAAGTTCCAGTAATCGGGCTCTTGCAGGTGCACCGCCAGGGCCCACGGCAAGCTCACCACAATCGCCACGGCGATGGCGACGAAGCCGTAAGCCAGCAGTTCGCGAAAGCGTTTTTGCCAGACTGCGTAGGGCAGGGCGATCAGCACCGGCAACAGCCAGGCCAGAAAGCCCTTGGTCATAAAGCCCAGGCCACAGGCAAAACCCAACAACGCCCAAGCCCCCAGGCGACCGTTACGGGTGGTGCTGTCGAAGCAAAACCACAGCGCGACGCCGGTCAAGTTGACCCAAAACGTGAATTGCGGATCGAGGTTGGCATAACCGCCCAGGGCCGCAACGCTGACAAAGCTCATGTACAGCACCGTGCTGACCAGGCTCTTGTGCGGATCATTCCACAACCGGCGCGAGACCAGGTACACCAACAGAATGCTCAAACCGGTGCTCAGCGCCGAGGCAAAGCGCACGCCAAACAGGTTCTGGCCGAAAATCGCCTGGCCCAGGGCAATCATCCAGTAACCCGCCACGGGTTTTTCAAAGTAGCGAATGCCCATGAAGTGCGGCGACGCCCATTTGCCGGTCAGCAGCATTTCCTGGCTGATTTGTGCATAGCGGGTTTCATCCGGGATCCACAGGCCATGGGTGGCCAGCGGCAACAGATAGAACACGCCAAATGCCAACAGGAGCAGGGGCAAGGCCCAACGACGGATCATGCCTGTTGCACTCCCAGCCATCCCTCACGGCCGGGTAAGGCGCCGCGTACCAGGTGTTGTTGGGGCAGGGCGGTGACATCGGCTGGCAGCAAGTCGCCCAAGGGTTTGAACTCGATACCGCGCGGCCCTGCCTGGGCGAGCAGTTGGCGAAAATCGTTGGCCATCAGAATCCCTTCTACTTCTGCGTGGATCGTGTAGACGTTCAGCTTCGATTCGGCAAAGCGGTCGAGAATGAACCCATTGAAGTCTTTGGCAGCCACCACCGGCCCGACGACTTCGTCGAAGGTCGGCAGGTCTACCGGAATTTGTGGGGTGCCCGCGCGGCCATCGGCCAAGGTTGGACGAAACAGGCGGGTGCCCCGGCAATCGCTGTTGTAGCGAAAGTTAAACCCTTGCTTGGCTTGCACCACGCGCTCGTCGGCACGCCAACCGGCGGCCGCTGAACAGTCGACGGGCTCACCGAGGATGTCGCTCAGCGTGTCGACGCCCAGGCGAATGTGCTCAATCAGTTGCGCCTCGCTCCAGCGCCCTGCGTTGGCCTGCCAGCCGTGGTGATCCCACGCGTGCAGGCCCACTTCATGCCCGGCGGCCTTGGCCTGGCGCATCAAGTGCCCCAGGTCACGGCCAATCGGCTTGCCCGGCCAGGCGGTGCCGGCCAGCAGGATGTCCAGGCCATACAGCCCCACCGCGTTGGAGCGCAGCATCTTCCACAGAAACTGCGGGCGGATGAGACGCCATAAGTGGCGCCCCATGTTGTCCGGCCCGACACTGAAGAAGAACGTCGCCTTCACCCCGGCTTCATCCAGGGATTCAAGCAACCGCGGCACCCCTTCACGGGTACCGCGATAGGTGTCGACGTCGATGCGTAGGCCTGCCTGCATCAGCGTTTGTCCGCTTGTTCGAGCATCGCTTCACGCAAGAAAAAGTCGAGCGTGTTGCCGATGGTTTCGCTCATCTGCACGGTGGGCTCCCAGTTCAGCAGGCGCTTGGCGTTGTCGATGCTGGGCTTGCGGTGCGCCACGTCCTGATAACCGGTGCCGTAGAACGCCTTGCTCTCAACGTCGCGGAACCCAGCGAACGGCGGGAAGTTGCCACGCAGCGGGTGCGCTTCGAACTGACGCAGCAACTCTTCGCCCAATTGACGGATGCTGGCCTCGTTTTCAGGGTTGCCGATGTTGATAATCTGGCCGTCGCAGACGCCGTTATCGTTATCGATGATGCGTGCCAGGGCTTCGATGCCGTCGGCGATATCAGTGAAGCAGCGTTTCTGCTCGCCACCGTCGAACAGACGGATCGGCGTGCCCTCCACCAGGTTGAGGATCAATTGGGTGATGGCGCGGGAGCTGCCGATGCGCGCCGAGTCGAGGCGGTCCAGGCGTGGGCCCATCCAGTTGAACGGACGAAACAGGGTGAATTTCAGGCCTTTGTCGCCGTAGGCCCAGATCACACGGTCCAGCAGTTGCTTGGAGACCGAGTAGATCCAGCGCTGCTTATTGACCGGGCCGACCACCAGGTTGGAGGTGTCTTCATCGAAGTATTGGTCCTGGCACATGCCATAGACTTCCGAGGTCGACGGGAAGATCACGCGCTTGTTGTATTTGACGCAGTAGCGCACCAGCTTCAGGTTTTCTTCGAAGTCCAGCTCGAACACGCGCAGGGGGTTGCGGGTGTATTCGATCGGCGTGGCGATCGCTACCAGCGGCAGCACGACGTCGCACTTCTTGATGTGGTATTCGATCCACTCGGTGTGGATGCTGATGTCGCCTTCCACGTAGTGAAAATTGGGGTGGCTGCGCAGGCGCTCGATGGCGTCGGAGCCAATGTCCAGGCCATAGACTTCATAACGGTCGTCACGCAGCAGGCGCTCGGACAGGTGGTTACCGATAAAGCCGTTCACGCCCAGGATCAGCACGCGTGTACGGCGTGGCTTGCGGCCCGACTCGGCACCGCGTAGCACCGAGCCGTCCACCAGGCCCAGCTCATCGGCAAGTGACGGCCCGGCCAGGTACAGGCCGTTCTCGTTGCGTTGGCCGAACTTGATCGCCAGGGAGTCCTCGCCACAGGCAATGCGCAGCGGGTTGACGCTGATCACACGGCCAGGCGCCAGGCCTTCGTTGCCCTTGATGACGTCGGCCTGCCAGACGATCAGCTTGTGCTCGCCCACGGCGCAGAAGGCACCCGGATAGGGTTGGGTCACGGCGCGCACCAGGTTGAACAGTTCTTCAGCCGGTTTGTTCCATTCCAGCTTGCCATCAGCCGCGCTACGGCGACCGAAACAGCTGGCCTGGCTTTCATCCTGAGCGGTCTCGCTCAGTTTGCCGGCGGCCAGTTGCGGCAGGGCATCACGCAGCAGGTTGATGGCGGCGTCACGCAATTTGGCGTGCAGGCTCAGGCCGGTATCGCTGCGTTCGATGACCACTTTTTGTTGAGCAAGGATCGCACCGGCGTCGGCACGCTTGACCATGCGGTGCAGGGTTACGCCGGTTTCGGTTTCGCCATTGACCAGCACCCAGTTGGCCGGGGCGCGGCCACGGTATTTGGGCAGAAGCGAGCCATGCAGGTTGAACGCGCCCTTGCTGGCGGTGGCCAACAGGGGCTCGCTCAGCAGGTTGCGGTAGTAGAACGAGAACAGGTAGTCCGGGTTCAGCTTGGCGATACGCTCGACCCACAGCGGGTGATTGGCGTCTTCCGGTGCGTGTACTGGGATGCCATTGCGGGCACAGAGCTGGGCAACCGAGCCGTAGAAGTTGTTTTCCTTGGGGTCATCGGCATGAGTGAACACGGCAGCAATTTCGTAACCGGTGGCGAGCAGCGCTTCAATCCCTGCACAACCAATATCGTGGTACGCGAATACGACAGCTTTTGAACTCATGATTGGGCCTGATCTGCAGAAGTAGAAATGTGGGAAGACACAAGGCCGTCGACGACGACCGCTGGAGTCGGTGCCGCGGGTGTGTTGCGCAGCACCTTTTCGATAAAGAAACGGGGGCGGGCGCGAACGTCGCTGTACATGCGGCCCAGGTATTCACCCAGCAGGCCCATGCCGATGAACTGGCCACCGGTGAACACGAACAACACCGCGAACAGCACGAACATGCCGTCGCCGGCCCATTCGGCGCCGAACGCCAGGCGCAGGATGATCAACGCAAAGGCAAACAGCATGCCCAGGGCCGCCAGGCTGAAGCCAACGATGGACAGCAAGCGCAACGGGGTGGTGGTCATGCACGTCAGCAGGTCGAACATCAGGCTGATCAGGCGCATGGCGCTGTATTTGGACTCACCGTGCTCACGCTCGGCGTGGTGCACCAGGATCTCGGTGGTGTGGCGAGCAAAACCGTTGGCCAGGATCGGGATAAAGGTGCTGCGCTCGCGGCAGGCGAGCATGGCGTCGACGATGGTGCGCCGGTAAGCGCGCAGCATGCAGCCGTAGTCGGTCATGGCCACGCCGGTGGAGCGTTGCACGGCCAGGTTGATCAAGCGCGATGGCCAGCGGCGAAAGGCAGAGTCCTGGCGATTGTTGCGCACGGTGGCAACCACGTCATAACCGAGCGCGGCCTGCTCCACCAAACGCGGGATTTCTTCCGGCGGGTTCTGCAGGTCGGCGTCGAGGGTAATCACGACTTCACCCCGGCATTGCTCGAACCCGGCCATGATCGCTGCGTGCTGACCATAGTTGCGGTTGAGGATCACCGCGACCACGTTGCTGTCCGGCTCTGAGGCGGCGTCTTCGAGCATTTGTGCTGAATTGTCGCGGCTACCGTCATCCACCAGGATGATTTCGTATTCGTAGGCCAATTGCTTGCAAGCTGCGGTCGTTCGGCGCAGCAGTTCAGGCAGGCTTTCTTGTTCGTTGTAGACCGGGATAACGATCGACACGCAATGAATAGGGTAGGGTTTCAAAGATTCATGACCTCGGGGGTTATAGCAACTTGGCGCTTGAAGACAGCAATAATCATGGGGCGAATGTCTAGACCGCAGACTTCATCAACGGTGCCAAAGATAAAGCATAATCAACAGGTTAGCCGGTGTAGCGTGGCTTGCTCTGAAGTTGTGTATTAAGACTAAGCGTAAAAATGTGGAACGAATATGAAAGGCGGATGAAAAACTCGTTTATCTGACAGGTAGACAGGCAGGGTTCAGCTAAGTAATCAGGGTGTTGAGTAAGGCGCTCGCTCACATCCCCCGCAATAGCATTTATTGAACAATCTTCTCTGCAATGCGCCTCCAGTGCCGGTAAAGTAAGCCGTCTCTTGCCAGGGTAATCGGATGAATAGCGTGCAGCTTTTACGCGGCCAGTTGCGGCCAGTGTTGATGGGTTTGTTGATGAGTGTGGCATGTGTCACCACAGTGCGGGCCGACGACGGCGTGGTGCTGACCAGTATTGACCAGGTGCCCGACGGGGTTGAAGTGCGCGGCAAGCAGATCGCGGTGTACACCTGGAACGATCACCAAGGCAAAAACTTGCTGGTGTTGGCGGAGCAGGTCAGCGAACGCGATGACGACGGCACCCAGTCGGCGTTTGTCTATGCGGCTCAATACCTGATCGACGGCGATCGTCCCAAACGCGTATGGATGCTCTACGACGATGTGCAGCATTGCGAATTTGACGCAGCGCTGCGTTTTGATCGAGCCGCAACCAAGGTGACCGACCTGACGGGCGATGGCATTACCCAGGCGACAGTGGGCTACTCGCGCACCTGCACCAGTGACGTCAGCCCCAACGAATTCAAATTGATCATGCACGTGGGCAAGTCCCAGAAGTTTCGCCTGCGTGGCGTCGACCGCTATGGCGCGAGCTGGTGGGACGAGGACGCCGGTGCACTGAAGGGCATGCCACTGCCCAAGGATTGCAGCGTCGCCGCGCAGCAGGCGCTGGTCAGTCAATACAAGGAGCAGGGCACCGAATTGCCGCTGCCCGGTTGTTATGGCGACGAGAAGGATTTTGCCAAGGCGCCGCCGGCTTACCTGACGTTCATGCGCCAACACTGGTTTGCCCTGATGCAACAACAAGACAGTGAATGGGGCCAGGCCCAGGTTCAGCCGCAGGAGCCAACCGAGGACGACGACACGACCCCATGACTTTGTGCCAGGGCTTGGCGTGGGTTAGACTCGGCCCTCGCCAATTCACTAAATACCTCGGTTAAACAAAGGCTTGTTCGAGGTATTTAATCCAAAGGCCGATCTACCTTGACTGAGTCTATTCGCAACCCGCTGACCCTTTACCTCACACGCTTGGCGCCCTCCAGCCAACTGACCATGCGCTACGTGCTGCAAGACGCCGCCGACCGCTTGGGCTTCGAAGACATCAACCTCGAAGACATCGACTGGCACCTATTACAGCCCGAACACGTCATCGCCCTGGTGGCCGCCCTTCGCGAAGACGGCTATGCGCCCAATACCTCGTCGCTGTATGTGAATGCGGTACGCGGGGTGATGAATGAGGCCTGGCGCATGAGCCTGATCACGCAAGAACATTTGCTGCGCATGCGCACGGTCAAGCCGGCCCCCGGTACACGCCTGGGCCAGGGCCGCAACCTGCGGCGCACGCTGATCCGCGAAATGATGGACGTCTGCGCCGCCGACCCACGTCCCCAGGGCCTTCGGGATGCAGCGTTGATTGGTTTGCTGTATGGCTCGGGCATGCGCAAGTCGGAGTCGGTCAACCTCGACCTGAATCAGTTGAACTTTGCTGAGCGTAGCCTGCGGGTCATCGGCAAGGGCAACAAGGAATTGCTCAAATACGCACCTGACTGGGCGTTCGCCAAGTTGCAGGCCTGGCTGGATTTTCGTCGCGAGCAGCTCAAGGAGGGTGAGCAGGACGACATTTTCTTGTTCAACCGCATTCGCCGGGGCAGCCACATCACCCGTGAGCGCATCACCAAGCATGCGATCTACTACATCGCCCGTCAGCGCGGTGAACAGGTGGGCGTGAAGATCATGCCCCATGACTTTCGCCGCTCGTTCATCACGCGGGTGATCGAGGAGCATGATCTGTCGATTGCGCAGAAGCTGGCGCACCACACCAATATCCAGACCACCGCCAGCTACGACGTGCGTGACGACAACGAGCGGCGGCGGGCGGTGGATCGGTTTGACCTGTAGATCATCGGATCAGAGGATGGGTTTGCCGCCGGTGACGGCATAGCGTGAGCCGGAGATGTAGCTGGCCTCATCTGAAGCCAGCAGCACATAGATCGGCGCTACTTCTACAGGTTGGCCCGGGCGACCCAGAGGGGTTTCGCTGCCAAAGCTTTGTACATCCTCGTCGGTCATGGTCGCGACGATCAGGGGTGTCCAGATCGGGCCAGGCGCCACGCTGTTGACGCGTATTCCCTTGCTGCCCAGCAGTTGCGCCAGGCCACCGGTGAAGTTCGCGATCGCCCCTTTGGTGGCCGCGTAGGCCAGCAACGTTGGCTTGGGCATGTCGGAATTGACCGAACTGGTGTTAATGATCGAACTGCCGGCCTTCATATGGGGCAGGGCGGCCTTGCAGATGCGAAACATCGCAGTGATGTTGATATCGAAGGTCTTCACCCACTCCTCATCCTCGATTTCTTCGAGGGTCTCATGGGTCATTTGAAACGCAGCGTTATTGACCAGTACATCAATGCGCCCGAATTGTTCGACGGTTTTGTCTACCAATGCCTGGCAATTGGCTTTCTGTGCAAGGTCACCGGGTAGCAGCAGGCACTGGCGCCCAGCTTCTTCAACCCAGCGTGCGGTTTCCTGGGCGTCCTCATGCTCGTCCAGATAGGCAATCGCCACATCGGCGCCCTCACGGGCAAACGCGATGGCGACTGCGCGCCCGATGCCACTGTCGGCCCCAGTGATCAGGGCGATTTTGTTGGCCAACCGTCCAGAGCCCTTGTAGCTCTGTTCGCCACAGTCCGGGTACGGGTCCATTTTCTTCTGGGAGCCTGGTACAGCTTGAGCTTGGGGGGCGAAGGGCGGGCGAGGGTAGTCAGTCATTTGGATCTCCATAGTTTTCAAAGCAACTCTGAAGTTAGTAAGGTGCCGGCCCTCGATAGTTGTAACGAATGCCGGCGAGGACCGACGAGCGGTGGAGGTTACTCAGGAGGAGGGTGGGGCACTCGCCAGATGCGCCGGCAAGCGGCGCAGCGTCCACAATACCGTGAGCAGGGCCGCCACGGCACAGAGGGCAATGCCGATCAACATGGGCGCCGGCGTGTGGTCGGCATATAGGCCAACCAGGCTCATGGACACGGCGGCGGTGATCATCTGAATGGCGCCCAACAACGCCGATGCCGACCCGGCGACCGCACCATGATCTTCCATAGACAACACGCCTGCCGCCGGTAATAACAGACCGAGAAAACCAAAGCCTACAAACAGCAATGTCATCATCAGCGCCAGGCTATCTATCCAAAGCGTCGTAACCGCCAGCACTACCATTACCGTAGCCACGGCCATCACCGACCAGCGGATCACCGGCGCTAGGCCGAAACGCGCGCTGAGGCTGGCGGTGAGTTGGCTCATGGCAAAAAACGACGCGGCGTTCACGGCAAAACCCAGGCTGAACTGGGTGGGCGTAAGGCCGTAATGCTCGATGTACACGAACGGTGCGCTGCCGATGAACACAAAGAAGGTGGCCAGGCCAAACCCGCTCACCACCGCCAAACCGGTGAATACCGGGTCGCGCAGCAGGGCGCCGTAACTGGCGAATGAATTGCCCAAGGTCTTGCCCAGGCGACGTTCGGCCGGGTGGGTTTCGGGCAGTTGCACGCGGGTCATCACCAGGCAGGCTACTGAGACCACCGCGAGTGCGATAAACACTTCGCGCCAGCTCCACAGTGAGATCACCAGGCTGCCGGCCAGGGGCGCAAGGATCGGTGAAACGCTCATCACCAGCATCAACAAGGCCATCAGTTTTGCGGCTTCATGGCCGGTGTAGAGGTCACGCACAATCGCCCGGGGAATCACCATCCCGGCACAGGCCCCGAAGGCCTGCACGGCACGAAAGCCGATCAGCACTTCAATGGTGGGCGCCAGTGCACAGCCCACACTGCCCACCGCAAAGATCACCAAGCCGGCATAGATTGGCGGCTTACGCCCGTATACGTCACTGATCGGCCCGTAAAACAGCTGGCACACGCCGATGATCATAAAGAACACCGTGAGGCTCATCTGTACGGCAGCGGGCGAAGCCTGCAGGCTCGCGCCGAGGGTTGGCAGCGCGGGTAAATAGCTGTCGATGGCGAATGGGCCAACAGCGGTGATCAGGCCAAGCAACAGGGCGAGATGGGCAATGCTTTTAGACATGAAGTTTCCGGGGGCAGGGCAGTCAAAAGGGGTCAGCTTACCCGAGGTCGAGGAGGGAGAGGCCAATGTATCTATTTGAGAATAATTGACATCTAGCAATGTATGCCAATAACATCCGCGCCCTCAAAACCCCGCCCCTGGAGTGCGCATGCTGCGACCGTCAATTCCACTCGCCGTCAGTGGCTTGCTACTGGTTTGCTGTACGACACTGCCTGCGGCAGAGTCCACCGACGCTGGCACCTCGATTGTATTGCCTGAAACGGCAGTGGATGGCGTCGCTACCTACGCCGACGAACAGTCCTTTAGCGGTTCCACGCCGGTCCAAGTGACCAAGTCCAATGTCCCGCTGGCTGAAACGGCGCAGACCATCACCGTCGTGCCGCGCGCCGTGCTCGATAGCCAGCAGGCGCTGAGCCTGACCGATGCGTTGCAAAACGTGCCTGGTGTCACAGCCGGCACGTACGGGCGCCGTGGCTGGGATGACTTGATCATTCGCGGCCAAGTGGCGTCGGACTCACTGTTTGTAGACGGCTTGCGCACATCGTCATCCAACCGTGTGGCCCAGCAATTGTTTGGCGCAGAGCAGGTGGAAGTGTTGAAAGGGCCGGCGTCGCTGCTGTATGGCTTGGTCATGCCTGGCGGCGTGGTCAACATGGTCACCAAGCGCCCCAAGGCAGACCCGTTTGCCAATATCGACTTCACGTATGGCAGCAACGACCTGCGCCAAGGCACCTTTGACGTCGGCACGCCGCTGTCGGAAAACGGCAAGGCCGCCATTCGGCTTAATGGGTTGAGCAGTGAGGCCAATGATTCAACCGATCACGTCTGGTCCAAGAGCAGCTATATCGCACCCTCGTTGTCATTGGATTTTGGTGACGATACTGACTTCACCATTCTGGCGAGCCATCAAGACCGATCCTACATTCGCCAACAGGGCATACCTCCGAGCGTCGCCGGTAAAGTATCCCGGCATTTATTTACCGGTGAGCCGGATCAAGACCCGTACCACGGTCAGGAAAACCGTCTCGGGTACGCCTTGACCCACCGCTTCGATAACGGCTGGACCTTCAACCAGAACCTTCGTTGGCAGGATTACACCCTCGGCGGCCAACTGGTTGCTGCTGGCACGCTGACCGGGAGTACGTTGAAGCGGTCGGTGACCGACCAACAGATGTCCGGCGACAACATCAGCTTCGATAACAACCTACAGCGCACCTTCAATGTCGGCCCGACCGAACACGAAGTGACCGCGGGCGTGGACTACCTGCGTTCACGGGAGGAACAGGTCACCAAGACCTGCACCGTCGGCTCGCTGAATATCTACAACCCGGTGTATGGCAGCTCGATTGTATGCCCGACCAAGCCCCGCACCGATCAGTACACCACCGTGCGCATGCTCGGTACGTACCTGCGTGACAACGTCAAGATCGGTGACAAATGGAACATCCAGGCCGGGCTGCGGTTTGACCAGACGGCGACCTACACCGTCAACCAACTCACCGACACGCGTACCAACGCGCCAGCGGACGCGACCACTGGCTCCGTCGCCGTCATGTACGAGTTGTTTGAAAACGTGCGGCCGTATGTCAGCTACTCGACGTCGTTCTTTCCAAACACCGGCACCGACGCCAGCGGCAATGTGTTTGATCCGGAAAAAGGCCAACAGTGGGAGGGCGGTATCAAGTGGGACCTGGTGCCCGGTAAAACACTGCTGACCACGGCGATTTTCGACTTGCGCCGCCAGAACGTCCTGGAGACCGACCCGAATAACGACGCCTTCAGCGTTGCGGTCGGCGAGCAACGCACCCGAGGTTTCGAGCTGGGCGTGACCTCGGACGTGAATGACCGACTTAGCCTGATGGGCGGCTATTCCTACACCATGGCGGTGATCACCGATAACGGCGGGTCGACGGACTCCGCAGAAGGCGGGCGCCTGAATAACGTGCCACGTCACAGCGCGACGTTGCACGCACGCTACCGTCTGAATGGCAGCCCGAAAGGTTGGAGCCTCGATGGCGGGTTCCGTGCCGAGGGCGAGAAGTACACTTATGGCTATCGAGTCGCGGGTTATGCCGTTGCCGATATTGGTGTGGCTTATGAGCAAGAACACTGGCGTGCAGGGTTTAACATCAAGAACCTGTTTGACCGGGAGTACTACACCGGCGGTGTTAAAAACGCAGTCGCCCTGGGCGATGACCGCACGATGATGATGACGCTGGGCTACCGGTACTGATAGGTAGAGGCGGGGGACTTGATTGCCCTCGAAAGAACGCCTTCATATAACTAAACTAAATGACTATTTAGTTTAGTTATAATCATATCGCATATAAAGGGTGCGGGTTAGGGCGCATTCTTATCGCTCTCGTCGCTACCAAAAAAGCGTTTATTGACCGAATAACCCACCACGCGCCATTGGTTATCGTCATCACGCAACACAATGTTCTCAGTCGCAGGCCCGGTGCTAAAGGTCGTCACGCATTCCACAACCGCGTAACGCCCGGCTGGTACATCGGGCATCTGAGAGGTAAAGCCGATAGTCGCGGATGTACGTTCGACATAGTCCCCAAGTCCCAGGCGTATGGCCTTGATGCCGTTGACCCACATCATTTCAGAGGTCGTGGCTTTCAGTAGCGGACTGGTGATTGACCAGGTCTGATCGACGTGACCTGAATCCAATAACTGCAGAAACTCAACCGTGGCAGTGAACGCCATGCGTTGTTGTTCGTCGGTAGACGGTTCGGAGGCGATGGCTTTGGGCGGCGTGTTGTTGAAGCTGACATCGCAGCCGGTGAGTAGCATTGATAAAAGCGCGGCACAGATAATTTGCTTCATGCAAAACCTCACGGGGCGGCGGCGTCCATGCAGCGAGTAAAGATGAGGATTGCCAGAAGCGCTATAAGCCAGGCAGCCCAAACGAGCGAGTGAGATTTGAAATCTGCTGGGGACTGGCCATGAATGCGTAATAGGACATTACGCATAATGTATATTATGTTAAATCGTAGACGATGTCAGATAAGGTCCTGACGAGTCCTGCAACTGGGACAACCGACTCAGACTCAAATCAGGTTGTTACGACGTGCTAAATCGGCCAGGTCCACTACGGACTTGACATTGAGCTTTGCAATCAACCGCGCCTTGTAGCAACTGACAGTCTTACTACTGAGCATAATATTGTTGGCGATATCCTTATTGCTCATCCCCCGCGCAAGCTGTTGCAAAACAGATAGCTCGCGATCTGACAGCGACGAAATCAACTCCATCTCACCCGTCAACAAGTCACTCTTGCGGGTCGATACATTGACAATTTCAGGGTAATAGACAAACCCATTCATCACCACTTTCATGACTTCGGTGAGTAAGTCGAGGTCGTCGGATTTAGAAATGAAACCACTCGCGCCGGCCTTGATACAGCGAATTGCGTAGTAGTCGGAGGACAAAGAAGTGAGCACGATGACCTTGGTTGGTAACTTGAGCGTTTTGATGCGCTCAATCACCGCGATGCCGTCCAACTTTGGCATCGTAATATCCAACAGCACTAGGTCCGGAACATGCTGGCGTATCAAGCTGACAGCGTCGACACCGTTGGACGCTTCGGCGACCACTTCATACCCATGTTTATCCAGCAAAGTGCGCAGCGCCATCCGAATAAAAGGATGGTCATCGACGATCAGTACCCGGTATGCCATTGATGTATTCCCCGACTGCAAAAGCGAGGGGCGAGACTACCATGATATTATTGCGATATCACCGGGAGCCTCAGTGCGAGAATGCCTTGCATCGCATCATCGCCCTTGCAATGTGACCACCCTCCCCCTGCCCCCCGGATAGGAACGCACAGTGAAGTATTTCTGGATCGCCCTGTCAGCGTGGCTGTGCATCACCGCCGCCGTGGCCGACGAAAACCCTGTGGAGTTGAGCATACTTGGCCGCTCAAGCATCGACGCGGGGCAAGTTGCCTGGAGCCCATCGGACCGCAATTGGCTGATCAATAAAAACGTTTTACGTATCGGCATATCTCATCCCGACTACCCACCGTTTGATATCACCACGTATAACCAAGACTACGAAGGGATCACCGCGGATTATTCAGCACTGCTCAGTCATATCCTGAATATCAACGTGCAAGTACTCATTTACCCGAACCGCACCTCACTGATCCAGGCCCTTAAGAACCAGAACATTGATTTAATCGGTACTGCCAACGACTTTGAAGCCGCCATTCCCGGTCTAACACTTTCAACACCCTATACATTGGACCAACCGACCCTGGTTGCACCGGCAGGTCAGTACAGTCTGGCGACGGCCTCACTGACTGGAAAAAAGATTGCCATGGTCGATCATTACTTGGCCCTGGACACCGTCAAGACGTACTTCCCCGACAGTCAATTTTTACTCTACCCCTCCATACTCAACGCCATCGGTGCCGTCGCGTTGGGTGAAGCCGACTTTTACGTGGGGGACAGCATCAGTACCAGCTACCTGATCAACAAGAGTTACTTGAACCTGCTGCAGGTGATCGACTACCCCGCGCTGAAAGTAAGCAGTTATTCGTTCGCCCTGCTGCGCAGCAACTCGCGCTTGCTGCGAATCGTCAACACCGCATTGGACAGCATCCCCGATACCGAGCGCCGCACCATTGCCCATCGCTGGGGAAACTCGGCGCCCAGTACCTCAGGTATGCAGCGAATCCTCCTAACAGAACAGGAAAGCGCATGGCTCACACAGCACCCTCAATTGAAAGTGCTGTTTGACAGTAGCTTCCTGCCCTTTACCTACGCCGATGAACAGGGCCATTTTCGAGGACTGAGCGCTGATGTGCTGGCGAAGGTCAGCCTGCGCACCGGGATCAAGTTCGAGGCCCATCAAGGCTCTTCGGTAAATGGCATGCTGGCCTCATTGCGAGCCGGTGAGTATGACTTGGCGCCCGCCCTCTCCCCCAGCGCAGAACGTGAGCGGGAAGTGAGTTTCACCCGTCCCTACCTGTCCGCTCCGTTAGTGCTGGTGGTCCGCGACGCACAGGACGCCCCCCATCGTCTTGAACAACTGGCGGGGAAAAAACTCGCGATCGTCGAAGGAAACGCCTACCGCTCAACGATTACCCGAGAATTTCCCAACATCCAGTTGATGGAAGTCAGCAACTACAACCGCGCCTTTGAGCTGTTGGCAAAAGGCAATGTTGACGCCGTGATCAGCTCCTTGATGACCGCGCGCTACATCATCGCCAGGGCGTACCCGAACCGTTTGAGAGTGATCTCCACCGTAGGTACCCAGGGCGGTCAGATGGCCTTTGCGGTGAGTAAGGACGCCCCCGAGCTACTGTCGATCCTCAATAAGGCATTGTTGAGCATCCCGCCCGAAGAGCTGGATGAAGTGTCCAACCGCTGGCGCCGCGCGGTCGTACTGGAAGACAGCTACTGGGCCCGGCACCAGGACACGATCTATCAGGGACTGATTGTGGCCCTGCTGGCCGTGCTCGGAATTTGCGCCTGGATCGCCTCCCTGCGCCGTGAAGTGTCCAGACGCAAACGGGCCGAACGCGCCCTCAATGACAAGCTGGAATTTGAACGCGTGCTGATCAACGGCACGCCGCACCCTATTTATGCACGGGATCGAGAGGCCAAGCTGTTGCTGTGCAACAAGGCCTACCTCGACACCTTTAACGTACAGGATGGCGCGTATCTGCTGGGCACAAGCGTCGTGCAAAGCCTGCTATCGGACCCAGCCCAAGCCGAGATCTACCACCAGGATTATCTCGATGTCATGGCCCGAGGCGAGCCCTCCTTCAAGGATCGCGTACTCATTTCGGCCTCTGGCCAGGTGCTGACGGTTTATCACTGGATACTGCCGTTTCGCGGTAGCGATGGCGAGGTCAAAGGCCTGATCGGTGGCTGGATTGATGTCAGCGAACGCCAGCACTTGGTCCACCAACTGCATGCCGCCAAGGTCGAGGCTGACGAGGCCAACCGGGCCAAGACCACGTTCCTGGCCACCATGAGCCATGAAATCCGCACCCCGATGAACGCCGTGATCGGCATGTTGGAGATGGCCTCCAAGGCCGCCGAGCAAGGCGTGTTCGATCACGTTGCCATCGAGGTTGCGTCCGATGCAGCCAAGGGCTTGCTGGACCTGATCGGCGATATTCTTGATATTGCACGGATCGAATCCGGCCAGCTCAGCATCACGCCGGAGCGCTGTAACCCGCGTGACCTGGTGATGTCCGTGGTGCGTATCTTCGACGGCCCTGCCAAGCAAAAATCGCTGCACCTGCTGGCCGACGTCTGTGACGGGCCTATCCAGGATGTGCTGATCGACCCCATGCGCTTCAAGCAGGTGCTGGCCAACCTGTTGAGCAACGCAATCAAATTCACCGTCCAAGGCACTATCGAAGTTGGCGTGAACGCCCGCTACACCGAGCGCGGCGACATGATGGAGCTGACCGTCGAGGTCAAGGATTCGGGCATCGGTATCGGCGCGGCCGATCAGCAACGGCTGTTTACCCCGTTTAGCCAAGTCAGCGTTCCCCACGAGGCCGAGAACAACGGCTCAGGGCTAGGCCTGATGATCAGCCGCAGGTTGGTGGAAATGATGGGCGGCACCCTTATCCTGAGTAGCGAGGAAGCCAAGGGCACGCAAGTGGTCATTAGCCTGAACCTGCCGGTGGTTAACGGCCAGACCAGTAGCCCGGATGTTCAACCCCCCGTATTGCCCAGCACTGCGACAACCCCCATGAGCATCCTGATCGTCGACGATTATGCGGCCAACCGGATCGTGCTGTCGCGTCAACTGACCTACTTGGGGCATGACATCACTGAGGCCAGCGACGGTGTACAGGCCTTGGCCCTGTGGCGCGAGCAGCCGTTCGACGTGATCATCACTGACTGCAACATGCCCAATATGGATGGCTACCAATTGGCAAGGGCCGTCCGCGAGCAGGAACAAATCACCCAAGAACCGCCCTGCCTACTGCTCGGTTTTACTGCTAATGCCGTTCCCCAGGAGCGCCAGCGTTGCCTGGAAGCCGGGATGGACGACTGCCTGTTCAAACCCATCAGCCTGGAACACCTTCATGCTAGCTTGCAGGACTTGCATCAAACGAGCCTGCAAGCTTGCCCACACGACGAACTGTCCCGCGAAACCCTGCGCGTGCGGCTTGACCTGCTGGCCGGCCGGGACCCGCAGGTGCTGCAAGACCTGTCGACCGAGCTGCTGGAGAGCAGCGAACGCGCGCACCAGGCGCTTGCACACCTGCTGGCCTGCGAAGACCGGGAAGGATTGACACAGCTGGCGCATCAGCTCAAAGGCGGCGCGCGGCTGATGCAATATGATTCCCTGATAATCGCCTGTGAAAACCTCGAAGCTGCCTGTCAACAACAGGGCAACCCTGATCATTTGGCCCTTGCTGCCGATATCATGGACGAGCGCCTACGGCAATTGCTGCACTGGCTAAAGTAATGGCATGTAGCCATCTTAAGAATTTTCTTGCAAGCATGTAAGAAATATCCGCGATAAATCCGCAGCCAAAAAGCCCAAGCTAGCCACCGTTATCTTACGGAGGCATCCCGGTGTCACTATCTACGCTGAGGCTTCTGGTTCTTGAAGATCAACCCCTCCAACGCCACGCCTTCGTGCGCAGCCTGCGTGAAGTGGGTTGCCAGCAAATCGTTGAGGCGGCTGGCGGCAGTGAAGCACTGACGGCGCTGTCGCAGCAGGGCTCAGTGGATATCGTTTTGTGCGATATCAGCATCGAAGGCATAGACGGCCTCTCTTTCCTGCGCCAAGCCGGTCAACAACAACTGGCCCATGCGGTGATCATCAGTAGCAACCTTGCGCCGGACCTCCTGCAAACCATCGGTCAAATGGTCAAGTTGTTGGGCATGCAATTGCTCGGAGAGCTGGATAAGAGTGCGCACCCGCTCAATTTGAAAAAACTGATGGAAGCATACGTTGCACCGACGCTGTGCGGGGCGTATGCACCGGCGCCGGTGAGCGAGGCCGACGTGGTCGAAGCCTTGGAAACCGGCCAGTTTCAGGTGCACTACCAGCCCAAATTCACTTTACAGAATTTGCAGATCGACTCGCTGGAGGTGCTTGCCCGCTGGGATCATCCCTGCCTGGGCCCACTACCGCCCTCACAGTTTCTGCCTGCACTGGAAAGTTTGGGGCTGCTTGACCGCTTGCTGTATCAACAAATCGACCAATGCCTGCAATTTCGCCAAAAGGCGAAAAGCTACGGCTTCGACTTTAAGTTCTCGATCAATATCCAGACCTTTCAGCTGGCCAATGAGCAGTTATTCAGCGAAGTCAGCCAGCGCTTGAACCGGTTCGATGCGCCCGGTGCCTGCCTGTGTTTTGAAATGACCGAAACCGACGCCCAGGCACTGACGCCGATGAACCTGGAAAACCTGGTGCGGCTGCGCATGATCGGCTGCGGCTTGTCCATTGATGACTTCGGTGCCGGGCACTCCTCCTTGCAACGCTTGTGCTCGTTGCCCTTCAACGAAATCAAGTTGGACGGCATGTTCGTCCACGAGCTGAACGCCACGCCCCGCTGTGCGGTAGCGATTACCAGCACCCTGCAACTGGCGGATGCGCTCGGCATCGACGTGGTGGTCGAAGGGATCGAGACGCTGGAGCAACGCAACCTGCTCCTCGAACTGGGTTGTAGGCTGGGCCAGGGTTACTTCTTTGCCAGGCCCATGCCCGGCGCCAAGTTGCTGATCTGGTTATTCAACAAAGTGATCCAGGACCATCTGGCGACGGTGCGCCAGCGCCTCCTGTGCGCCCAAGCCTGGATGCACATCTCGCCAAGCCTGTAACGCCATGCGCTTAACCCCACGCACACGAATGGCAATTGCCATACATCACACCTTTATAGATCCGGTGAAAACATGCTTTTGAGAAACATGAAGATAGCCCTGCGCTCCGCCGCAGGTTTCAGTTTGATGGGCCTTATTGTGATAGCCCTAGGCGTCCTCTCGCTGCATCAGATGAATGAAATGTCGAGCAAGTCCGACGAAGTCGACAAAAAGTGGCTGCCCAGCATTCTGGCCCTCGAAGACGTACAGCGCGCGGTCTCCGACCTCAGGTTAAACATGTTTCGTGCATTGCTGAACAAGGGTTCGAGCCAGGACGCCATAAATCAGTCGTTGATCTTCGAGAGCCGAGAGCGTATCCGCGCGGCCACCGAGTTGTACGCCAACAACTTGGCCACCGACGAGGAGCGTACAGGGTTCGACCGCTTGAAGGCCGTGCAGGGCAACTACACGCGCATTCAGGACCAGGTTCTTGCCTTGGCGAAACAAGGCGACACCCTCCCCGCCATTGCCATGATGAACAGTGAGCTCAACGGACAAGGCGATGCCCTGAATCGCGAGTTGGCCAATCTGCTGAGTATCAATATCAAAGAAGCCCAAGCCGCGGCGGATGAATCCGATGAAGCGTTTGCGGATTCCATCAAGTGGGTATTGGGTGCCATTGCACTGGCCATTATCCTGACCGCCGTCCTGGCCAGCGCGTTTACCCGCAGCATCGTGCAGCCACTGCGCCAGGCGGTCGGCATCGCCGAGCAAATTGCCAAAGGCGACCTGACTGTGCGCATCGATATTGACGGCCGTGATGAACCAGCTCAACTGCTGCAATCGATGAGTGTGATGCAAGCGGACTTGCGTGAAACCATTCACTTGATCACCGACTCATCAAACCAGCTGGCATCGGCGGCTGAAGAGTTGTCGGCGGTCACCGAAGAGTCCACCCGCGCCTTGCACGAGCAAAACAGCGAGATCGAGCAAGCCGCCACTGCCGTTAACCAAATGACGGCGGCCGTGGATGAAGTGGCACGCAATGCGGTGTCCACCGCTGATGCGTCGCGTGAAGGCGACCTTATGGCCACAGATGGCCGCACCCACGTGTTGCAAACCGTGGAGTCGATTTCGCTGCTGGCCGAAGAAGTGACCTCGGCCACTGCCGAAATTCAGACGTTGGCCAGCAGCGTGCAGGACATCAGCAAAGTGCTTGATGTGATTCGTGCCATAGCCGAGCAGACCAATCTGCTGGCGCTCAACGCAGCGATTGAAGCCGCCCGGGCCGGTGAAGCCGGACGTGGTTTCGCCGTGGTGGCCGATGAGGTCCGCGCCCTGGCCCATCGCACTCAGCAATCGACCCAGGAAATCGAGCACATGGTCACGGGCGTGCAGCAAGGCTCGACGCAAGCAGTGTGCGCCATGCAAAGCAGCAACGAGCGTGCGGAGTCCACCCTCACCCTGGCCCACAATGCCGGCGAGTCGCTGAACCGCATCACTCAAGCCATTAACACCATCAACGAAGGCAACCTGATCATCGCCAGCGCGGCGGAAGAACAGGCGCAAGTTGCGCGTGAAGTCGATCGCAACCTGATGAACATCCGTGACCTTTCCACGCAAACCGCTGCCGGGGCCAACCAGACAACCGCAGCCAGCCAGGAGTTATCCAGCCTGGCCGTTGACCTGAATACGATGATCTCTAAGTTTGTTATATAAGCCCTACTCGACGCCGAATGTAAGTTGGCGACGGTGAGCCACTCCCGCAGGGAGTGGCTGTGAGGGCTACGGGTGCTGACGGCCACCTATGACTCCCCCTTTGGCAATCACCGCAAGACTTTACCGATCTGAGCAACCACCCGCCTCGTTGCTTCCTCGACCGTGCCCTCGTTACGGCACAAAACCCAGCCCTGATCTGCTACCGCTTGTTCGAACATCTCGGTACACGCGACATGTTCTGCATACCTCTGGATCACCGTCCCCCCCAGCCCCCGTGAACGTGTCGCTGCCCGTGTCCACGAAATATCAGGGTCGGTAATGACGGCCACGTGCAGGTCTGGTACTTGCACGCCGCGATCCATGTTCAACTGCAGCACCTGCGCAAACGGGACCGCGTGACGAAACGCGGCATCGGACGGATACCAGCGATCAATCAAGATGATGCTGTCTTGCGGCTGCTTGGTCAGCACATGCTGGGAAATCCAGCGCCTGCTTTCAGCAAAGCGCTGGCACACAACCCATTCCAGATCTCGGGAAGGATTCCTGACGAGTTGATTAACCAGGGCCATGGTTTCACCCCGGTCAGGGTCGCTTTTTCTCTCACACAGTCGGATAACTTTCAGGTTGCCTGCCCTTAGTGCGGCGGTAACCGCTTCTAATAGCGTGGTCTTGCCGGTTCCCTTGGGCCCATCGAAAGAGATAAACAACGGACGATTCATGATTCACATAGCGATTTAGACGTGGGTGGGCACTCTAACCGCATTTCTGCCCTTGCGCCCAAACCTGGGAATCTCTAACCCCAAGCTCTCCCGCAGCGTCGTCCCTTCATACGCGCTGCGAAACACCCCCCGCGCCTGCAACAACGGTATGACTTCCTGAGTAAACCGCGTGAACTGCTCCGGGTGCCCGATGTAGATGTTGAAACCATCCACGGCCCGCGCCTCAAACCAATCAGCCATTTTCTGCGCCACCGTATCGGCGGTGCCGACGAACGCGCCAGGTCGCAGCTGCCGACCGAACTCAACCGCCTGGCGCAAGGTAAAGCCTTTCTCCCGCGCCTGATCGGCGATGCGTTTGGCGGCGGTGAAAAAGCTGCTGCGTGCTGCTTCCAGGCTTTGCTGGGGGAACGGCGCATCGAGGTCGTATTGGCTGAAATCATGCCAACCGAAATTACGCCCGAATTCCTTCAGGGCAAGCTCAAAGCTATGGTCGGCCTGATGATAGTGCTGCTCGATTTCACGGGCGTGGGCGTCGGTGTCGCCTACGTAGATTTCTGCGCCGGGCATGACCAGTATTTGCTCGGGGTCGCGACCGTGCTGCACTGCCCTGCCCTTTATATCCCGGTAAAACGCCTGGCCCTGTTCGATGCTGGCCGCGTGGGTGAAGATCACATCCGCCGTGGCGGCACCGAGGTCGCGGCCTTGCTCTGAATCGCCAGCCTGGAATATCACCGGCTGGCCTTGAGGGGAGCGTTGTATGTTCAGCGGGCCAACCACCGAGAAATGCTCGCCGCTGTGATTCAGGTTGTGCAGCTTGCTGGCGTCGAGAAACTGCGCCGTGGCTCTGTCTCGAACGAAGGCATCGTCTTCGTAGGAATTCCACAGCCCCTGTACCACCTGTACGTGTTCCGCCGCGCGGCCATAACGGGTGTCGTAATCATAATGTTCATCGCGACTGTAATTGCCGGCTGTACCCGCATCGCCGCTGGTGACGACGTTCCAGCCGGCGCGGCCTTTGCTGATCAGGTCCAGGGACGCCAGTCGCCGTGCGACGTTATACGGCGAGTTGTAGGACGTGGTCAGCGTGCCCACCAGGCCCAAATGCCGAGTGCTCACCGCCAGTGCCGATAACAGCGTCAGCGGTTCCAGGCGATTGAGGTAGTGGGAGGGCGAACCCGGTGTGATGAACTGGCTGTCGACGATAAACATCAGGTCAAACAGCGCCGCCTCGGCCTGGCGTGCAATGTCGATGTACCAATCGATATTCACGCTGGCATCGGCCGGTAATTGCGGGTCAAGCCACAGGTTATGGCGACCTGGCCCGCCGCAGCCCATGGTCAATGCGCCGAGTTTCAGCTGTCTTTTACTCATCTCGAATGTATTCCTTGCAGCGATCAGGGCTGTTGTTTGGCGACGGCGGGTTGCAGTGCGGACGAGAATGAGGCGTCGAACAGATTGGCGGCCGGGTACGACTTGACCAGGCCTTGGCCTGCAAAAAAGTCCACGGTCTTTTGTGCCTCCACCGGCGACTGGGCGCTCAGCGGCTCAACCGTTGTGCGCGCCCTGGCAAACCAGGCACGGGCAATGTTGGCATCGGCCCGGGTGCGCTTTGCCCACGCATCCGCGTAGGCGTCGGTGTTGCTCGGGCTTTGGGCAGTCCACTCGCGGGCTTTCTTCAAGCGTTGGAGAAAGTCGCTGATCTGTGCGCGCTTGGCGTCCACGGCCTTCTCGTTGGCGGCGATGTAACTCTGGGCCGGAATCAAACCCTCGGCGGTTGCCAACACCCTGGCGCCTTGGCGTTCCTGCTGCGTGACATAGGGTTCCCAAGTGGCGATGACGTCAACCGAACCGCCCTCCAGCGCGTGGGATGCGTCCAGTGCGCTGAGGTAGCGCAACGCCAATGAATCCCGAGGTACGCCGGCTTTGTCGAGGGCGGTGAACAGCAGTTGTTGGCTCCAGGAGCCCTTCCAAACGGCGGCCCGCTTGCCCTTGAGGTCGGCAAGGCTGTGGATCGATGAGTCTTTTTTCACCAGGATGGCCACGCCCTCGAGGTTTTGCCGTGTTACGGCAATCACTTTGATCGGTGCACCCAACGCACCCAGGAACAATACCGGCGCATCCCCCAATAAACCGATATCCAGGCTATTGGCGTTCAAGGCTTCAGCGACAGGCGAGCCGGCGGTGAACTGCTTCCATTCCAGGGTGTAGGGAAGATCGTTCAATACCCCCGCCGCCTCCATTACCGCCTGGGCGTTGTAGCTTTGGTCGCCCACCACCAGGGTTTGCGCCTGCGCCGTCAGGCACAATAAGGTGGCGGCTATGCCGGTGGCCAGTTTGGTCAGGTAACGCACGCTCGTCTCCAGATGTCTTGATAGACAGTTCAGGTCGATCCGCGCACGCGGTCTCGGCAGTATTCATGAGGGGCCACCATGAAGGTCTGAGCACCGCATGTAAAATACCGATAATGCATAACCTAATTCTTCAATGATGCGTCTAGCGCATTTAATACAGGCGTAATTCCCTATCGCCCGTACCAATGCTGGCGTGCCAGCGACTGAAGCGTGCCTTAACGCCTGGAGGGGAGTTGCGAATAGGACTAATCACCCCATCCAGCCAACCGCCGTCTTGGGAATGACCTCCGACTCATCCAACTTCGACGCAAACATACTGACCGCCTCCACCGCATCACTGGTACTGGTGCGAATTTGCAGGATCACCGAGCCCGCCTGATCCGCCAGGCTTACGCCCCGTTGCGCGCCTTCCTGGGTCGACTGCATGCTGCTCACCGCCTCGCGGGTTTCGGAGAGGATCATGCCGATCATCTCGGCAATCTCCGCTGTTGAACGACTGGTACGCCCGGCCAATTGCCGCACTTCATCGGCCACCACCGCAAACCCGCGACCTTGATCCCCTGCCCTGGCCGCTTCGATGGCCGCATTGAGCGCCAGCAGGTTGGTCTGGTCGGCGATGCCGCGAATGGTATTGACGATGGCGGTGATCTGTTCGGAACGATCGCCCAACTGCCCCACTAGCCTTGCAGATTCGCCGATGCTGTCGGCAATGCGGCGCATCTCAGTGGCGGTCTCCTGGATCACTTGGGTGCCATGTTCGGCGAAGCGCTCAGTCTCTGAAGATATATGGTAGGCCCGGGATGCGCTGCGGGAGTCTTCCTCGAATTTTTCGACGCGCTCAGTGATGTCGCTGGCGAACTTGACGATCTTGATCAGCTTGCCGTCGCCGTCATACACAGGGTTGTAACTGGCCTCCAGCCACACCACCCGGCCATGCTTACCCAGGCGCTTGAATTGCCCGGTGAAGAATTCGCCGTTGTTCAGGCGGCGCCAGAAGTCAGCGTATTCGTGGCTGTTGATCAACTCGTTTTCACAAAACAAACGGTGCTGTTTGCCTTTGATTTCCGCCAGGGCGTATCCCATTACGTTCAAGAAGTTTGCATTGGCGTCCAGCACCACGCCGCTCAGGTCGAACTCGATGACAGCCATGGCGCGATCCAATGCGGTCAACTTGCTGTGGGTGGCGGCCTCTTGCTCGACCTTGTGGGTAACGTCGAGGGCGTACTTGACCACTTTCAGCACCTGGCCTCGATCATCCAGCACCGGGTTGTAACTGGCTTCCAACCAGAGGGTGCGGCCTTTGGCATCCACACGCTTGAACGTGCCGGAGACAAACTTGCCAACCTTGAGATCCACCCAGAATTGGCTATAGGAGGGGCTGCTCGTCAGTGCCGGCAAGCAGAAGTCACGATGAGACTTACCGGCCAACTGATCGGCCGTATAGCCCAAGGTTGTCTGGAAGTTGTCATTGGCCCGCAGCACCTTGCCGTTCAGGTCAAATTCGACCACGGCCATGGAGCGCTCCAGTGCGCTGATCAGTCCTTTGAATTCAGTGGTTTCGGCCGTCCTGGCAGCGAGTTGTGTTTTGAGTGCTTGATTGAACATGCCGTACCCTCAGCCGCGCGAAAAACCGTGTGTATTGATTCGCTATCGGCTGAGGAATACCTGACTTTACGCGGCACAAGAGGATTATTTTCTGGCGTCAATTTACCGGTTAATCAGGGCTTTACGCCCAAGGGCGCAAGCCGTTGAGGAACTCCCTACGGGAGTCCTCTCAGCTCGGCTCAGCGGCGAAAGAGACGGTCCATCACCAACAGGGCCACCGCACCAATTGCAATCGCGGCGACGGGTTTCTCTTTGACGAACGTAGATACGCTGTCCAGTGCATCGCCATAGGTTTGAGTCAACTGGCCAGCCGCTTGGCGTCCAGCCCCTTCCGCTTCCAGCTTCGAGTCCCCAAAAAGCTTCCCGACGACGCTCTGTGCCTTCCCTGCAACCTTTTCTGCTACACCTTCGACTTGTTCACTTTTCATAAATCACCTTACTTTCGCGTGTAATGGGACAATCCAGGGTCAGCTTGAGCCAGTGGCTAGCTGCACAACATTAGGGGGATGACCGCTAGGATAGGTTCAAAATTTATGCTGAGAATGCTGACCAACATCAACAGGGGTTTGACTGTGAAAAAAAGCGAGCTTGCGCAAAAAACCTGCGTGACATGCGGCCTTCCTTTCACATGGAGAAAAAAATGGGCGCGCTGTTGGGATGAGGTTCGTTATTGTTCGGAGCGCTGCCGGCGCACCAAAAGATGAGCCCCAAAAAAGGGCCATCGAAGGCAACGTGTGCCACGCTTTCTCAATGAAAACCTTGGAATCCCTTCGATGTATCCAATGACACTTGATGGCCGCTACTTCGTAGTCAACGGCAAGCTCTGGCGCTGCAGTAACCCTTCACTTTCCGCTGACGTTCGACAGCACTGGGTCAACGCGCTTATGGCCGCACGTCGTGAAGTGAAGGCTGCTAAAGCATCAGGTGACGAGGAACGTTTGAAGCGCGCAAGGGCGAAGGTCCAAAAGGCCAAAGTTGAGCTGGGTGAACGTGGACCGGTTTGGTGGGATGACGGTGCGCCCGATTTCAATAAACGGCACGTCAAGAACACGCCTTATTGCGAATGGCACCAATCCCTGGATTGCTCCTGAACGACGACACCCTCATCGTCCTGACGGAGGATGAAAGCCAGGGCTCAACGCCCTGGCCACTCTCACTTTTTCTTTTTCGCCGGTTTCTCAGACTTCTCTGATTTCTTCGGCTTGTCTGCCTTGCTATCGGGTTTTTTTGCAGACTTTTTCGGCTCGGCATCTTTCTTCTTGTCTTTCTTCTCAGAAGACTTTGACAGTTTCGAGGCTGCTGCGGATTTCTTGGCCGGTGAAGACTTCTTGTCTTTCAAGTCTTTACTGGCTTTCGAAGCTTCGTCTTTGCTTTTTTTATCGTCTTTAGCCACGTGATCCACCTCTCGCAGAATGCCGGTATTGGCATATCGCCTGTGCCTTTGCGCACAGGCTGAACGTTAGGCGAGCACCGTGAGGCGCCGTTCCAATTATTTACGCAGCACGCCGGATCACGAATTGTAGCGAAACGCCAACACTGCCCTACTCCCCCGCCCCAGAAATAATGAACGCGTGGCGCCTGCCAGTCTCAGAACCTTATATGCCAAGGGTTTTATTCATGGTGTTAAAAGCCCAAGCCATCATCTACCGGAGGACCTCCATGCGTCCGGAAACATCGTTCATATTCGACCTCGATGGCACGCTGACTGACAGCGTTTACCAGAACGTAGCGGCCTGGAAGCAGGCACTCGACTCGGAAAATATTCCGCTCGCCATGTGGCGCATCCATCGAAAGATTGGCATGAGCGGAGGCCTGATGTTGAAAACGCTGTCACGTGAAACCGGCGTGATCATTTCTGAAGCGCAAGGTGAAGTGTTGAGCGAAAAGCATGCCGCTGCCTACGAAGCCTTGAAACATCAAATTACGGCACTGCCGGGCGCCGTTGAGCTACTCGACACCCTCACCGAAGAAAATAGACAGTGGTGCATTGCCACCAGTGGGGGCTTGTCCACCGCCAGGATCAATTTGGCGGCCCTTGGCCTGGATATCAAAAACATCAACATCATTACCCGCGACGACGTCAAATACGGCAAACCAGATCCCGACCTGTTCCTGGCTGCGGCCCAAAAGCTCGAGGCGCCCATCGATCAATGTGTGGTCGTTGGCGATGCTATATGGGACATGCTCGCAGCCTGGCGCTGCAAGGCGACAGGTGTCGGCCTGCTCTCCGGGGGCTACGACATCGCCGAGCTTGAACGAGCGGGTGCGTTGCGGGTTTACGAGGATCCTCACGATCTCTTGCAGCATCTCGACGAAATCGCTACCAGGCCTTAACGCCAACTTGCGGCAAGACCTCATGCGACCATTGCAGCGGCCTGTACAAGCGCCTCAGCCCGCAGGGCTATGGACGACAGGTAGCCACGTCGCCAAACCAGACCGATCGGGCAGCGAATGTGTTCGGAGCAAATCGGCAGCATGACGACGTTCGCCGGGAGGTATTCCGGCAACACGGCGCGCGAGTTTAAAACGCTTACCCGTGAGGTGCGCGGCGCCGCCAGCATCAGAGCCGGCAGATTATTGGCTTCGAAGACCAGATTGGGTAATGCAATCCCTTCAAGGACAAAGGTCCGTTCAAGCTGGCTACGCGCAAATTCGTGCTTGCCGCAGCCAGCCCACTGATAGCTGGCCAGATCACTCATCGACACACTGCACTTGCCCGCCGACGGATGCCGATCACTGACAATCAGCTGATAATCGTCTTCCAGCAGTTGCAGCACCTCAAGGCTTGGATCAACGCGCTCGGGCAACGGCAGCAGGGCCAGTTCGACGTCAAGAATTGGAACCTGTTCGAACAGCCCTTCAGTGTTGTGGCACCCCTGGCCGTGGCGCTCAATGTGCTGATGCTGGCCCTGGGCTTCGACGTGGCTAAAATTGGCCGGCTGGAGCGGCGTCAGGCCGTGACCATCGCCATTGAAACGGCAATGCAGAACGCCACACTGGCGATCGTCATCGGCAGCACGGTACTGCAGGACGACTCCCTGACTGTCCTGGCAGCCATCTACGGCGTGCTGATGTATGTGGGCGGCCTGGCGTGCGCCTTTGCCGTGCGCCTGTGAAATGACTGCATGCCGCCCCCGTCGTGAGGGCGGGTAGTCTATCAAGACTCCAACTCGTTTTATCGAGCGTTTCGCAAGCAGACAGACACCTGCCCACTGGCGGCAGCGCTAAGCGCTGTCACACACTTCACACCTTCTGACTAAACAAGCTGTCGTAGCTACCCATCACATTCTCCATCGTCCTCCTTTCCTGCCCCCTTCCAGGAGGAATCCTTCTACGACGTGAGAGCCAGGCGCGCTATCGACGATCACCTGCAGACTGTCGCCCCCCGCATGCTGGGAACAGGCATTAGAAGTGTTATGTGAATGCGAGTTAATAATCCGATTGAATCTAAAAAACTGTTATTTCTTACAGGTCCGAAGGCATCACACGTCAAGGTATCGTTCACCCATCGACGCCCTGCGTTAGGCCCGAACCGGCAGGGACTTATTGCGAACCAGCAACACGTACAGGAGAACGAGCAATGGTCAGTTTAGTGTTATCCACACTACCCCCTGGCGCCACGTATCAGGAAGTCATCGATAACGTCAAACATGCAGGATTGGATTTCAAGCAAGCGACTATCGATACCGCTAATGAAAGAATCATTTTCACGAACGCGACGTACGATGGGGAAGATCTCAGATCCAGCCAGGCGTACTCGCCAGCGCCCCACCCGTTAATGCCGGCGTTGTACGTCGATGGGTTCGGCCCGTTCCCCACCATAGACGTGGCCAAACGCGTCGTGCAGCCTGCGGCCCGAGGGACGGAGGAGGAAATGATGTTGGAACTCCGTGACCCATCGCTCAACAGGGAGTTTAGGCCTGTAAAGAAAAGATAGGTAGCGACAGGCGCTAGACGGAAGAGGTTGCTGTCCTGGGGCCTTCTCGCTCCGCTGAATGGCTTGCACGCGCGCATGAGTAGTGAGCCGCTCGAAAAGACGGCCGGGCAGATGATCCCCGCCGGGGTAGAGCGACGGGTAGCCGCTTACCTCTCGACCCAGCCTCGCCCTCCGGCGGCGGGAGTGTGCCGCGCGCGTTCGTAAAGCCGGCTTAGTTTCAGGGCGTGTTCTACCCCTTCCCCGCGATCAATCCTGGCCTGCTCTCTTCAGCCATGTGCGCGATGTCGAGATCGTCTTCCCCTAACTGCTCAACGATGAACGGGTTCAAGTCCTGGCGCGTCGCCAGCGCGTTTTGATTGACCAGGCTGATTTCCGATTCACCGCACACAGCCTGCCAATGTTGACGAATAGCGTCGAGTTGGCAGAGCACATTAAACAAACTGTCGTAGCCATCCATTCACATTCTCCATCGTCCTCTTTTCCTGCTCCCCCTCCATGACGAATCCTTTTACGACGTGAGCGCTAGGCGCGCTATCGACGATCACCTGCAGACTGTCGCCTAACCCGTATCCACCATGCGTGATAAAAGGCACGACGGTTTCAAGGTAATCATCGGGGTATGGGGTCGCTGGGCGAATTTCAAAAAGTTTGCCATTGCGCGATCGTTGAATCAAACCTGCCACAACTTTGGTATTGCCCGATCGGGAAACGTACGCGACTAGCACCTTAGTCGTTTTCGTTGAAGCGTACCCAGCTTGGCTCGCGCCAGTAGCAATGAGCGGAAGGCTGGCGATAGCGGTGACCACTTTGCGACGAAACGGGTCGTGTGAAGACATGATCGTTCCTCTTCGATAGCTACTGTTATATTTCCAGCGGCGTGGAATCAGCTACCCCTGAGGCTAAGCGCCAAGGGGGGGCACGACAATCGGACCGTGGATACACAGCCTCATGAGGCTGATTCACCAACAAGCCTGGCGTCATGCCTGATCCCCCCAACTGTTGAATTCAATTCACAAGGGCGCGTTCAATCATGCAGCTAATCACCGAGCGCTTCTCACCGTAAAGTTGCGTCAGACATTCCAGGGACTCTGAAAATGACCGATGTAACTGTGGTAATTGGCGCTGGTTCGATTGGCCAAGCCATCGCCCGCCGCGTCAGCGCTGGCAAACATGTCGTACTCGCCGACCTGCGTGACGACACCGCCAAGGCCGCCGCCAAGGTATTGAGCGATGCCGGTTTCGAGGTGTCCACGTCAGCGGTTGACGTGTCGTCGCGCGCATCCGTCCAGGCGCTCGTCGCGTTCGCGGCAAGCATCGGGGACATCACCGGCGTCATCCATGCAGCGGGGGTTTCACCCTCCCAGGCTGCACCTGCAACCATCTTGCGTGTCGACCTGTATGGCACGGCCCTGGTCCTGGAGTTGTTCGGCGAGGTCGTTGCCAAAGGCGGGTCGGCCATCGTCATCGCATCGCAATCAGGCCATCGTTTGCCAGCCCTTACCGACGAGCAGAATAAAGCCCTGGCGTTGACGCCGACAGAGGACTTGCTCGGGTTGCCGATGCTGCAACCCGACCGGGTGACCGACCCTCTGAACGCCTACCAGCTCTCCAAACGTGGCAACTCCCTGCGCGTTGCTGCCCAGGCGGTGCGCTGGGGCAAGCGCGGCGCGCGCGTAAACACCATCAGCCCAGGCATCATCTTTACACCGTTGGCGCGGGATGAGTTGTCAGGGCCGCGTGGAGACGGTTACCGACGCATGATCGAATCCAGTGCCGCCAAACGCGGGGGGACGCCCGATGAAGTGGGCGCCGTAGCGGCGTTGCTGATGGGGCCTGAAGGCACCTTCATCACCGGCAGCGATTTTCTCATGGACGGAGGCGTCACCGCCCAGTACTGGTACGGTGAGTCACAACCGTAATCGTCCAGCGCGGCCAATTGACCCGTGGGCTCGCGGCGCCTATTTCAATTGGCCGCGCGCCCATTCACGCACAGCCTCGGCGAACATTCGCAGGGCCATTGGCGGGTGCCGGTTGGCAGGGTAATACAGGCACGCGCCTGGATAGTACGGGCCCCAGTCTGGCAATAGATGAACCAGGCGACCGGCCCGCAGATGATCCTCGACCTGATGCTCGGGCAGCCACGCGATGCCAATACCGGCCAACGCCGCTTCCGTCATCAGGTTGATGTTGTCCATTGTCATTGGCCCATCGACGTCGATGCTGGCATTTCTTCCCTGATAACCCAGGTCCCAGCGAAACAAGGTGCCACTCGCGAAGCGAAAGCGAATGCAACGATGGTCCTTGAGGTCATGCGGTACCAGGGGGGCGGGATGCCGGTTGAGATAGTCGGGCGAAGCTACCGCCGCAAAACGAATGTCCGGGCCGAATCGGATGGCGATCATGTCGCGGGGAACATCATCGAACAGACGGATACCGGCATCGAACCCATCCGCCACGATATCGACCAGGCGACTGTCCGCGATGCATTCAATGTGGATCTGCGGGTTGTCGCGCAAAAAATCAGGCATCACGTGACGGATCAGCGGTTTGAACGATGACTCCGACGCGCTCAGCCGTATCGACCCGGAAGGCGTATTGCGCTCCGAGGTCACGTCGTTGACCGCGCATTCAAGATCGCCCAACAGCGGTTGCACGCGATTGAACAGCTGTTCGCCTGCCTCCGTCAGCGCTACGGAACGGGTTGTGCGGTTGAACAAGCGCAGCTCCAGGCGAGATTCCAGGCCCCGCATGGAATGGCTCAGCGCCGACGCCGACACGCCAAGAATCTTGGCGGCCCCGCTGAAGCTGCGTTGCTCAGCAATGGCGACGAAGGCCGTCAGCTCAGGAAGTCCGGCACGGATCATTAGTGAATTCCCCTCAGGTGCGCATTTAGCAATGTGCCAATTGTTGAGCGATGCACAGGAATTCAAAGTGTACCAATCAGCTACCTGGTTGCGAAGGAGACGAAACATGCAGAAACGTCATTTCGGTAAAAGCGGGCTCCACGTCTTAGCCATTGGCATGGGTTGCTTGGGCTAGAGCTTCGCTTACGGCCCGGCACTGGAACGCAACGCGGGACCCGCTCATTTGCAAAAGAACGTCAACCGCTGAGGCTCAGCCCACTAAACCACCGCCATAGTCACTTCAGCTAACTTTACGACCTTCAACCGGGTAGCCCGGATCCGTGAACCCATGGGTCGACGCATGGCCCGGCACTACCAGGCTGTCGACCAGTTGTTCATCATCCGGCCCCAGCGCCAGCCCTAACGCATCCATATAGCTGTCCCAGTGAGCTTCGGTACGAGGGCCGGCGATCGCTGCACTGATCAGTTGGTTTTTCAACACCCAGGCGATGGCGAACGCCACGGACGTCGTGCCCCGATCTTTCGCGTGCCGGGCGATGGTCTGCGCGATTTTCAGGGATTCAGGGCGCCATTCAGTCTGCTGAATGCGTTTGTCGCCACGCCCCGCCCGCGTATCAGCCGGCGGCGGCGCATCCACGGCGTACTTGCCACTGAGCACGCCACGGGCAAGCGGGCTGTAGGGAACAACACCAATGCCGTAGTTGCCGGCGACCGGTAGCTGCTCGACCTCGGCACTTCGATTGACGATGTTGTACAACGGCTGGCTGACCGTGGGCCGCTGGATGCCCAGCGCATCGGCAATACGGACCATCTCGGCGATTTTCCAGCCATGGAAATTGGACACCCCGTAATAGCGGATCTTGCCCTGACGAATCAGGTCGTCAATCGCTCGCAAGCCTTCTTCCATCGGCACATCACTGAGGGTGCGGTGGAAATACAGGATGTCGATATAGTCGGTACCCAGGCGTTTGAGGCTGGCCTCGACGTTCTGGATAATCCACTTGCGCGACTGCCCCTGTTGATTCGGGCCTGCATCAGCCGACGACGGATAACCGAACTTGGTGGCCACTACCCAGTTGTCACGCAGCGCTGCAATGGATCGGCCGACGACTTCCTCGGAACGCCCGGCGTGGTAGGCATCAGCCGTGTCGATGAAATTGATGCCGGCGTCACCGGCCTTGTCGATGATGCGCTGACTGGTCGCTTCGTCGGTCTCGCCGCCGAACATCATGGCGCCCAGGCACAGCGGCGATACTTTCAGGGCACTGCGGCCCAGGTAACGGTAATTCATCATTAACCCTCTAAGGCGTTTAAAAGATGAATTGAGCCTAGCGCCATTCGAATCAGTGATTAAGCTGCAAGAAAAGGATACGGCTATGAGGCGGGCTCATGAATGCTTCAGGCCTTATAGCGCAGTGCATCCACGACCAGGCTGAGTGCCCGCGATGACTGTCGCCGACTGGGGTAATAAATGTGCAAGCCCGGAAAGGTTGGGAACCAAGGCTCCAGCACCCAGCCAAGACGCCCGGCGGCAACGTGCTCTTTCACCAAGTCTTCAGGCAGATAAGCCACTCCACACCCATCCAGCGCAGCGGCCAGCATCGGGTAGGTGCCATTGAACGTGAGTTGCCCCTGCACTCGCACCTGCATTTCGCGGGCCCCGTTGGCGAGTTCCCATGGGTAACAACCCCCATGGGTGGGGAGCCGCAGATTGATGCAGTTATGCGCAGCCAGGTCTTCCGGCGCCTGCGGCGTCGGGTGCGCGTGCAGATACGCCGGCGAGGCGACCATCGCCATGCGCAGGTCAGGGCCGATCCGGACCGCAATCATGTCCTGGGCAACCTGATTGCCCAGGCGTACGCCAATGTCATAACGCTCGGCAACGATATCGGTCAGGCCATAATCGGTGGTGATCTCGATGTTGATATCGGGAAATCGTGGCAAAAACTCGGCGAGACGCGGCCACAGCACCGAGTTCGCCGCGTAGTCGGTGGCCGATATACGCACGGTCCCGCGAGGCGAGTCGCGCAGATCGACCACTTCGGCAAGGTCCGCCTCGATCTCTTCGAAACGCGGCGCCAGCTTGTTGAACAGATGCTCGCCGGCTTCCGTAGGCGCCACGCTTCGCGTGGTACGCGTCAGCAGACGTACGCCGAGTCTGGTTTCCAGGGTGCGGATGGTATGACTCAGCGCTGATTGCGAAACGCCGAGCTGCGCGGCCGCGCGCGTAAAGCTGCGCTCCCGTGCGACGGCCACAAATGCCAGGAGGTCGGCATATCCTTCACGCGCCATTGATGAGCCTCATTCATAGAGTTATCGACCTAAAGCATATCCCAGATTACGCTGCATTAATGAGCCAGATTCATGACGCTATGCAGGTTATAGCGCTTAATCAATGGATCGCACTTGCCTACCATGGGTGAATCAATGGATTCGTTTTCCAATCATCCCTGGGAGTGCTCAATGAAACTGCTCACCGCAACGACCTTTGCCACCCTCCTCTTCGCCGCTGCAGTGGACGCTGACCAAGGCCTGCCACGCCCTGATCCGAAGCCCTCGCCGGATGTACTCGAAATCACACCGCAGTTGTACACATACACCACCGAACTACTGTTCGGCGAAGTATGGAAACGTGCCGAGCTGATACCACGAGATCGCAGCCTGATCACGTTGTCTGCCCTGATCGCCAGCGGCCAGATCCCGCAACTCACCGGGCACATCAAACTGGGGCTCGACAATGGCCTCAAGCCGAGTGAAATCAGCGCACTGATCACGCATTTGGCGTTCTACTCGGGGTGGCCAAACGCGATGTCTGCGGCGGGCGTCGCCAAGCAGGTGTTCAGCGAGCGAAATATTCCCGCCGAGCAAATTTCACCGCCCTCGGGCGCACCCCTGGTACTCGACCCGGAGAGTGAAGCGAAACGCCGTGCCGCCGTCGATACTGGGGTGGGTGGGGTAGCACCGGAGCTGGCCCGGTACACCAATGACGTGTTGTTCGGCGACCTGTGGCGACAAAGCAATCTCAGCGCCCGCGACCGCAGCCTGGTCACCGTTGCCGCGTTGATTGCCCAAGGCCAGGCGGCGCAGCTCCCGTTCCACCTCAACCGGGCCATGGACAATGGCCTGAGCCAGGCCCAGGCCGCCGAAGCGGTGACGCATCTCGCGTTTTACGTTGGCTGGCCGAAGGCGATGTCGGCTGTGCCGGTGCTCAAGGAGGTCTTCGCTACGCGCCCGTAGTACGCCTTGTTCAGGCGTGAGCCGGAGCGCGAGCTCTTGCCAGTGCTGGAGGCACTCAATATTGGCTTCATGCCGTTCAGCCCGCTTGGCGCAGGGTTTTTGACGGGCAAGATTATTGAGACGCCCTTGAAGCCATTCCCCGAGAGGGCAGCCGTCGGGTGCCCTCCTACACCGCGTGACACTGATCGATCATTAACTCTCCATCAGCTTTTCCTTGGTAATCGGCAAGCTGCGAATGCGCTTTCCCGTGGCGTGGTAAACAGCGTTGGCGACAGCGGCCGCCAGGCCCGTGACGCCGATTTCGCCGATCCCGCGCGCACCGAACTCACTGAGGTTGTAGTCCGGGTAATCCAGCAAGGTCACGTCGATATCAGGCAAGTCGCCATGGACCGGCACCACGTATTCGGCGTAGTTGTTGTTCACCGGCAGGCCCGTGCGCTGATCGTTTTCCGATGCTTCGAACAGCGCCATGCCGAGGCCCATGATGATTGCCCCCTCCACCTGGTTTCGCGCGGCGAGCGGGTTGACCACTTTGCCTACGTCGATGGCACTGACCACCCGAGCGACACGCAGGCGTGAGATGCCAGGGTCCCAGCGCACCTCGACAAAGTGCGCACCGAAAGAACGATAGGAAAAGTCACCGCCCTTGGCCCCGCTCTGGAAGTTGCCTTCGGCGCGCGCGATGCGTTGGTGGCGCAGGACCTCGGCGAAACTCGCGCGTCGATCGCCATTGACGAGTTGGCCAGCTTCGACCGACAGGCTTTGCAGGGGACTGCCTGAAAACAGCCCCGCGCTCATCACCGCGTATTCACGCAACTTGGTCAGCGCGGCGCGCGTGGCGCCCGCGATAGCCGGCAAGATACTCGCCGTGGCCCAGGAACCACCGGCCAACGCGCCCGGCGGGAACGTGGAGCTGCCCAGCTCCACCTCGATCCGATCGAATGGCAGGCCCGTCAGTTGAGCGATGGTCTGCGCGACTACGGTATAGGTGCCAGTGCCGATGTCTTGCTGACCGCATTGAGCAAGCACGCTGCCGTCCGAGCGAATAATTACGCGGGCGTCGGTGGGTACCTGAGAGGCCTCCCAATTGCAGGCGCCCATGCCATAGCCGATCACTTCATCACCGTCACGCATTGCCCCAACCGCTGCATTGCGTGTGTGCCAGCCAAACCGTTCGGCCGCGGTATCAATCGCCTCCGGCAAATGATTGCTCGACCATTCCAGGTTGAGGCTTTCGTCGCGGGTCGCCAGGTTCAGTTTGCGAAACGCCAGCGGGTCAATACCCCGCAGCAGCGCCAACTCGTCGATTGCCGACTCCAACGCAAACAGGCCGGGCGCAGCGCCAGGTGCGCGCATTGAGGTCGGCGTGCCGCGATTGAGCGGGCTGTTCTTGTGATCGATCAGCACGTTCGCACAGGAATAAAGACTGCGCGTGACGCCGCCGCATGCCTCGGTATAGGCATCGGTGGTCGAGGTGCTGTTGAACGACTCGTGGCGAATCGACACCAGCTTGCCTTCCCCGTCTGTAGCCAGGCGGATGCGTTGCAAGGTTTCCGGGCGATGCCCTGTCGCAGTAAACATCTGCGCCCTGGGCAGCATCAGTTGTACCGGACGGTTCACCACCTTCGCGGCGGCGCAGGCGGCTATCGAGTGAGGCCATGGCCACAGTTTGCTACCAAACCCCGAACCAATGAACGGCGCATGCACTTCAACGCGGTCGGGTGGCAGATCGAAGACATTGGCCAACACATTGCGGTGATTCACCACCCCCTGCGTGCCTTCATACACATACAGCTTTGCGTCGCGCCAATACGCAGTAGTCGCATGCATCTCCATCGGGCTGTGGGTTTCGACCGGCGTGGTGTAGGTCTGGTCGAGCCGCGTGACAGCCGCTTGCCAGCCTGCCTCCGGGTCGCCTCGGCTGTGCCCTCGCCCGCCATCGCGCGCGCCCTTTTGCTTGAGTGCGTCCTTGAGGTTGGTAATGGCCGGGCTTTCGGCATAGTCGACCTTGACCTGAAACGCCGCAGCACGGGCCTGCTCGAAGGTGTCAGCGACCACCAGGGCCACGAACTGGCCGGGATAGGCGACCTTGTCGTCCTCGAACGGCAGCCGGCGCTCGTCGACCTTGGCGGCGCTGAGGATGTCCTTGAAGGTCATGGCCACATCCGGTGTACGGTGCAACGAGGGAAAGTTGCCATGGTGCAGCACGGCAACCACGCCGGGCATTGCGCGCGCCCGTGTGTCATCGATGGCGACCACCCGGCCATTGGCGATCGTGCTGTAGACACCATAGGCATAAGCCATATCTGGCAAAGGATGGTCGGCGGCATACCGTGCTGCGCCCGTGACCTTCAGGCGACCGTCGATACGTTTATGTGGGGTGCCGATTATCGGTTGGCTCATCAAAATGCACTCCTATGCTGTCAGGTCGCGAAGGTTGCGCGTCACGACCTGTTGGCCGAGGGGGATCTTGAAACCATTGTGCTCATAGGCGCGAGCGCCCTGCAGGGCGCGCTCACCCACCTGGGTAAACACGGCGATATCGGCTTTCTGCCCAGCCAATGCGCGCTCGGCTTCCAGCGCACGCCATGGCTTGGTGCCGACGCCTCCAAGGGCAATCCGCGCCTCGGTGATGCGCCGCCCGTCCATCACCACGATGACCGCACTCGACGCCAGGGCGAATTGATAAGAGTCGCGGTCGCGCAATTTCAGGTAGGCCGAGCGGCTGTTCGCCAACGGTGCATCCAGGGTCACATGGGTGATCAACTCATGAGGCTGCAACGCATGCTCCAACCAGGGCGTCTGCCCCGGCAACAGGTGAAAGTCGCCGAAGGGTATCTCACGCACCCCGTCCGGGCCTTGAACCGTCACCTGCGCGCCAATCGCAGCCATTGCCACGCACATGTCGGACGGGTGCGTCGCGATGCAATGCGCGCTGGTACCCAGCACGGCATGCACGCTGCGGTTGTGGCCGCCGATGGCTGCGCAACCGGAGCCCGGCTGGCGCTTGTTGCAGGGCGACACACCGTCGCGGAAATAATTGCAGCGCACGCGCTGCATCACGTTGCCACCGGTGGTGGCCTTGTTGCGCAACTGCGTGGAGGCCCCCGCCAGAATGGCCTGGGACAGCACGGCATAACGTTCGCGGATCAGCGCATGGCTGGCCAGCGCGGTATTGCTGACCAGCGCGCCGATGCGCACACGCCCATCGGCGAGCGGCTCGATGTGCTTGAGCGTGAGGTGATTGATATCCACCAGACGGTCGGGCTGCATGACGTCCAACTTCACCAGGTCGAGCAACGTGGTCCCCCCCGCCAGGTAAAACGGCTGGCCAGGCGCGGCATGGCTGCTCACCGCCTGGGCCGCCGATTCAGCGCGGGCATAATCGAACGTACGCATCAGGCCGCCCCTCGCATTTTTCCACGTGCCGACTGAATCGCCGAAAGGATGTTCTTGTAGGCACCGCAGCGGCAGATATTGCCGCTCATGGCCTCTTTCACGCTGGCATCGTCGGTGCCGATGTTTGGATCATTGAGCAGTGCCACAGCGCTCATGATCTGCCCCGACGTGCAGTAGCCGCATTGGTAGGCGTCGTGATCCCAGAAGGCTTCCTGCACCGGGTGCAAATCGTCGCCTTGAGACAAACCTTCGATAGTCGTGATGCGGTCGCCATCGTGTTGCAGGGCAATTGATAGGCAGCTGTTGATTGCCACCCCGTTCACCAACAAAGTGCACGCCCCGCACTGGCCATGGTCGCAGCCTTTCTTGGTGCCGGTCAGCTGCAGCCGGTCACGCAGCACATCCAGCAATATTGCATTGGCCGGGACATTCAGTTTATGCAGTTGCCCATTCACGGTGAGCTGTATCCGTTGCTCACCCGCCAGGGGCGCGCCTGCGTCATCGATCACCAGGGGCGCCAACTGGGCAGCCACGACGCTGTCAGGAATCCAGGTCGACACCGTGGCTGCGGCGATGCCGGAAACGCCAAACTTGAGAAAGTTGCGGCGTGAAGGTGTGACGCCCGACGCATCCGCATTCGGCGCGCTTTCGGGTGTATTCAAGTCTTTGATTTCTGTCATCAGGTTTCACCTTTGAACGGGCTCATCAATGCATCGGAAAGTAGCCATAGGGTCACTCTGAAGCCGTGATCCCAGCCTGCATGATTCGTACCTTGTCACCTGAACTTAACCCGTCGGGTGGGTTGGCAATGACCTGGTCGGTCTGCCGGACGCCATCCGCGAACTCAAGGTAGGTGCCGTAGTCACGCGTCACCGTCACCGCCTTCAACTGCACGGTGCCGGTGTCATCGACCGTCGCGATCTGCACGCCGGCCTTGCCAACGATCAGCGCGCTAGGCGGGAGACTGAGGGCAGTGGGTGCAGGCGTACCTTCAAACAGCACAGAGGCAAACGATCCGGGCAGCAAGTCTCCACGCTGGTTTTCCACGCTCAGTTGTACGCGCATGGCGCCGGTTTCCACATCGACGGCCTGGGCCAAAGATTGCACCGTGGCATCGAATGTCTGCCCTGGGCGTTCCGGCACGCTGAGCGTGGCCCGGGTACCGACGTTTATCCATGCCAGTTGACGCTGCGGGACGCTGACATACACGCGTAGCCGGCTCACATCGGAGATCACGAACAATTCGCTGCCAACGGTCATCCCGACATTGATCAATGCACCGACATCGGTGTTACGAGCAGTCACGACCCCGTCAAATGGCGCGACAATCCGGGTATAACCCTGCAACGCCTGCAACCGATCGACGTTGGCCTGCGCTTCGTTGACTTGGGATCGCTTGGTGGCGAGGTCGCCGCGGCGCTCCTCGACGTCCTGAAGGGATACCGCTTCGCTCTCTCGCAATTGCTCCCAGCGCTTGGCGGTGGTGCCAGCAAGGGACATTTCGCTGCGGGCAGTCGCCAACGCTGCGCGCGCCTGGCGCAACTGCTGGTCCAGGTCGGGGGCATCGATTTGCGCCAACCGCTCGCCGGCTTTGACCCGTGATCCGATGTCCCGGTCCCACTGCTTCAAGTAGCCGCTGACCCGCGCATACAACGGCGCCCGCGACCAGGCTTCGATACGCCCTGGCAGTTGCAACGAGGCCGGCGTGACCAGGCGGGGGACGACAAGTGCAACCGTGGCGATCCGTTTGCGCTCGGCCATCTGCTCCAACTGACCCGCTTGCGAATGGCGGCTCGCCCAGCCAACGATAAGGATGACGCCGGCCGTCGCCATTGCCCCAACGATCAGCACCAGGCGCCCAGATGGGCTGCGATCAGGGTGGGTTTTCACAGGCATCTCAGATTGCTCCAGGGACTAAGTGCGGCTTGAGTTCAGTACGAAAATCATTGCGGTGCGCCACGCTGAACAGCACCGGGACAAACAACAAGGTCGCGACGGTCGCAAACAACAGGCCGCCGATCACGGCGCGCCCCAAGGGGGCGTTCTGCTCACCGCCCTCCCCCAGGCCCAGTGCCATGGGCAGCATGCCGAGGATCATTGCCAGTGCCGTCATCAATACCGGGCGCAGTCGAGCGATACCGGCTTCCAGCGCTGCGGCTGTCGCATCACCCAGCACCTGCAGGCGCTCGCGGGCAAAACTGATCACCAATACACTGTTGGCCGTGGCCACCCCCATGCACATAATCGCCCCGGTCAACGCAGGCACCGACAGCGTGGTACCGGTGGCGAAGAGCATCCAGGCGATTCCGGCAAGCGCGGCGGACAGACCAGAGACGATGACCGCTGGGTCCACCCACGATTGAAAATTGACCACGATCAACAGGTAGATGAGCACGACGGCCCCCAGCAAGCCGTACAACAGACCGGAGAACGCCCGCTCCATAGTCTGCACCTGGCCCATCAGGTTGACCGTGCTGCCGCGCGGCACTTCGTCGGCCATCTGCGCAATGATCTGCCGGATGTTTTTGGCGACAGCACCGAGGTCGCGGTCTTGGGTGGCCGCATGGATCTGCACCATGGGTTGAACGTTGTACTGGCTGACCATACCGCTGCCCGTTGTGCGCTTGAAATCCGCGACCGCGCCGAGGGTCGTGATGGTCGCGGCGCTGCCGTTGCCCACCGGCAGGTTCGCCAGGGCCGCCAACGAATCCAGCTTTGGCTGGGGCGTTTGCAAGACGATGGGGTAACTCACGCCGTTGGTGGGGTTGAGCCAGTAGGTCGGTGCGACCTGGCTGCTGCCGGCCAGGTTGACCACCAGGCTGTTGGTGACATCGCGCGTGGTCAAGCCCAGCAGTTGAGCCTGGGTACGATCCAGGTCGACGTTAAACACCGGCGCCTTGTTCGATTGCAGGATGCGCGCGTCGACCAGGCCCGGCACCGTCCGGATGCGCTTGAGCAGTTGCTGCGCGTAGGCAAAGTTCGCGTCGACATTGTTGCCCCTGACCTGGATGTCGATGGGTGCCGGGGCACCAAAGTTGAGGATCTGGCTGACAATGTCCGCCGGGGGAAACGAAAACGTGCTGTCGGGGAATCGCTCAGGCAAGACTTCACGGAGCTTTTTCACATAGCCAGCGGTCGGCTGGTGGCCTGAGCGCAGCGCAATCTGGAAATCGCCGTCCTGGGAGCCCATGACCCCCGTATTGTTGTAGGTCAGGTTGATGTTGCTCGGTGGCAGGCCGATGTTATCGACCAAGGTGGTGATTTCCTCAGCCGGGATGATGCTGCGTATCGCCTCTTCTATCTGCGCAAACCGTGAGGCTGTCTCCTCCACGCGAGTGCCCACCGGAACGCGCACATGCATCAGGACTTGCCCGGAATCCACCGTTGGGAAAAAGTTGCTGCCAATGAAGGGCACCAGGCCAAACGAGAGTGTTACCACCGCCATGAAGCCCAACAGGAATGCTTTACGGCGGCGCAACGCACCTTCGAGCACAGACTGATAGCGCTGGCGAAGCCGGTCAAAACCGCGTTCGAACCCGCGCTGAAAACGTACCAGCGGGTTGCGCGAAGCCGGTTGGCGTTCAGGGTGGGCCTGATGCGGCTTCAGCAGGTACTTGGCCATGGTCGGCACCAACGTCCTGGACAGGATAAAGGAGCAGATCATGGCGAAGATCACGGCTTCAGCCATGGGGACGAACAGATACCGCGAAACCCCTTCAAGAAAGAACATCGGAACAAACGCGATACAGATGCACAGCAGCGACACGAACGCCGGCGTGACGATCTGGTGTGCGCCGTCCAGGATGGCCGTCTCGACATCCTTGCCCTGCTCCAGGTGCCAGTTGACGTTTTCGATCGTCACCGTGGCGTCGTCCACCAGGATCCCGATGGCCAGCGCCAACCCTCCGAGCGTCATCAGGTTGAGGGTTTCACCCAGGGCCGCCAGGATGATCAGCGAACCCAGGATCGCCAAGGGAATCGACACCGCAATGATCACCGTCGAGCGCCAGCTGCCGAGGAACAGCAGGATCATCACGCTGGTCAGCGCCGCAGCAATGGCCCCTTCGAGCACAACGCCCTTGATGGCGGCACGCACGAACAATGACTGATCGTTGATCGGCTGCACCACCAGTGCCTCCGGCCAGCCCGGCTTGAGCGCTGCGATCTGTGCCCGGATGCCATCGACAATGGCCAGCGTCGACGCCGAGCCATTCTTGAGCACCGACATCAACACTGACCGGCTACCGTCGACATGCACGATATTGGTCTGCGGGGCATTGCCGTCATGCACATCGGCGACGTCGCGCAGATAGATCGTACTGCCGTTCACCACTTTGACCGGCAGCAATCCCAACTCATCAATCGCCGACGGCGCACCGTTGAGCTGCAGGGTGTATTCCAGCTCGCCGATCTTTTGGCTGCCTATGGGCACCAGAATATTGTGGGCTGCCAACGCGGCAGATACGTCCTGGGCCGAGAGCCCCCGGGCCTGCAGCGCCGCAGGGTTCACGTCAATCTGAACCTGGCGTTGTTTGCCACCGTAAGGCAACGGCATCACAACGCCCGGCACAGTAATCAGGGGCGTACGAACGGTGTTCATACCCAGGTCGAACAATTGCTGCTCCGACAGCCCTTCTCCCGAAAGCGCCAGCTGCAGGATCGGCACCGTCGCCGCATTGTAGTTGAGGATCACCGGCGGCTGGATACCGGCGGGCATCTGCCGCAATGCAACCTGCGAAGCTGCGGTGATCTGCGCGTTGGCGACGGCAATGTCGACGCCCGGCTGGAAGAAAATCTTCACGACGCCGACGCCAGGGTAGGTATTGGATTCTATGTGCTCGATGTCGTTGACTGACGCCGTCAGCAGCCGTTGAAAAACGGTAGAGATGCGCCCCGCCATCTGGTCGGGTGGCAACCCGGTGTACTGCCATGCCACGGCAATCACCGGTATCCGTATCTCCGGAAAAATGTCGGTGGGCGTGCGCATGGCAGTCAAGGGGCCGACAATCAAGACGAGTAAGGCCATCACTACAAATGTAAGGGGGCGGCGCAAGGCCACCATCACGGTACGTATCAGCACTGATGACTCCGATAACACATCGACGACAGGTGAATTCAGTTCAGGGATCGAGGGCTGCGCGGTCGACACTATCGTCTTGCGCGACAGCGGGCTGGGGAACGAAGCGCCAGAAATTCAGCTGGGCCCCCGCTTCGACCAAGCTGTTGAGTAGCTGCAGCATGAGGTCGCTCTCGAATTGGCTCAGCGCGAATCTAGCGATGACCCGGTAAAGCGACTACGTCACTCAGTCGATATACCCATGTGAGCGCGGCTCATGAATGAGCCAAGCGCCGCGTATCTGTTGACGTTGGCAGTGTCGGCGACGCTGTCGCGGATACAATTTGAAATCATTGACAGCCCCTTCCACTGAGTCGGCTTTCACCATGCTGACCGTATCGTTGGAAGCCGAGGAGTTGGCCCATATAAAAGTCATTAAACCAAAGCCGTATGGAATACCCCGCGACACCGTCTATGGTAGTCATCTGTCATACGCTAAACCCGACAACAAAAAATCACCGTGAAACCCGCCGACGGGCTTCAAAAGTGATGGGAGCTTTCCATGACTCAGCACAGCGCGCAGACCAGCCCCGGCGAACTCGCGGCGTTCGTCAACGATCACTTCTCCGCTCGCGGCATTCAGCCTGATGGGGTGATCGCGCAATCCTGGTACCGCAGCGTGGTCGAACATCGCCTCGACCCCGGCGCGGTCAGTCGCCAGAACGTGCTCTGCGCCGAAGACATTCGTCGCCATCAACAGCAACACCAACAATACCTCGCAATTGCTAGCCAAGGTCTCAACGGTTTGGCCCGGCGTGTGGTGCCGGCCGGTTTTGCGGTGCTGCTCAGCGATGAGCACGGCGTGACCCTCGACGCCCGGCTGCCCAGCCAGGACCGGGCCTACACGCGCTCCGGCCTGGTAGTGGGTGCGCGCTGGGACGAATCCATCGTGGGCACCAACGGGATCGGCACCACCCTGGCCGCCGCGCAACCCTTGATCATTCATCGCGCGGAACACTTCCTGGCGGCCAATGCGGGCTTGAGTTGTTCGGTGGCGCCGATATTCGACGCCCAGGGCCTGCTGCGCGGGTGCCTGAACGCCACGTGCCTCAATAGCGATGGCCCACGGGAAAGCCAATACCTGACGTTGCAACTGGTGATCATGTACGCGCGCCTGATCGAAAACGCGCACTTTCGTCAGATATACCGTGACCGCCTCACTCTCTCCCTCAAACCCATCGATGAGATCGCCGACCTCGCCAACGAGCAACTGCTGGCCCTGGACGAGAGCGGACGGGTCATCGGTGCCAATCGGGCGGCGTTTGTGGCCGCAGATGAAGCACGCGTACCGGCCCTGCTGGGGACGCCGATTGGCAAGCTGCTGCCGGCCAGCGTGGATGAACTGCTGCAATTCACCCATGGCGGCGCCCGCGGCGTGCGTTTGCGTGCCTTGCAGGGTGACGCGTTGTTGGACGTGGGCCTGCGTATTCCGTCCATCCAGCATCGCACTCCGGCAGTTACCGCTGCGCCGCGCCCTGCCCACCCGGACCTGCAGCAACTGGCCGGCGGCGACCCGACGTTGCAACGCAGTGTCGAGCGCGTGCGCAAAATCATCGACAAAGGCATCTCGATCCTGATCACCGGCGAAACCGGCACCGGCAAGGAGGCCTTTGCCCGCGCGATCCATCAGGCCAGCAGCCTGCAGCGTGGGCCGTTCGTGGCGCTCAATTGCGCTGCGATTCCGGAAGCGCTGATTGAAAGTGAGTTGTTCGGCTACCGCGCCGGCAGCTTCACCGGTGCCAGCAAGAAGGGCATGAAAGGCAAGCTGGAGCAGGCCAATGGCGGCACCCTGTTCCTCGACGAAATCGGCGACATGCCCGCTCACCTGCAAACGCGCTTGCTGCGTGTACTGGCCGAGCGTGAAATTTCCCCCTTGGGCGCCGAAGCACCTGTGCCGCTCAACGTACAAGTAATCTCCGCCACTCACCAAGACCTGCAAGCCATGATCCGTGAGAAGCACTTTCGCGAGGATTTGTACTACCGACTGGCAGGCATGAACCTGGCCCTGCCCGCCTTGCGCCACCGCGAGGACCGTAGCCTGCTGCTCGACAGGTTGCTTGCCGCCCAACCTGGCGCTGAGGGCGTACAGCTGACGCCTGAGGCCCGCGATTGCCTGCTGGGTTACGAATGGCCGGGGAATATTCGCCAACTGCTCAACAGCCTGCGCTATGCCGTGGCCCTGGCTGAGCACGGCAGCCTCGACAGGGACTGCCTGCCTGCGGAGGTGTTGGTGCGTGTGCCCTCCGCCTGGCTGGCGGCTACACCCGCCCCTGCCGGCAACCTGGCCGATCAACTGGACGACGACGAATCACGCCACCTACAGGCCACCTTGCGCCAGCATCGCTGGAACATCAGTGCCGCCGCTGCGGAGTTGGGGATCTCGCGCTCCACGTTGTACCGCAAGATGAAAAAGCACGGGGTCATCGCGCCGAACGATCAGCCTTGATAAATGGCGAGGGCGCAAGCGCCCTCGCCACAGGTTTTGCAGCTTCGCTGGCTCGTCTGGAAAAGATCAGATCTGGATATACACCACATGGGTATGGGTGTACTCGTACAGCCCGTGCTTGCCATCTGCCCCGCCAATACCCGACTTGCGGGTGCCCGCGTGGAAGCCTTGCATGGCCTCGAAGTTTTCACGGTTGATGTAGGTTTCGCCAAAATCCAGGCGGTTACTGGCCTGCATCGCCGCGCTCAGGCTGCGGGTGTACAGCGATGAGGTGAGCCCGTATTCACTGGCATTGGCCAAGGCAATGGCTTCGTCCAGGTCTTCGACAATCTGGATCGGCAGCACCGGCCCGAAAATCTCCTCGCGCATGATCTCCATGTCGCTGCCGCAGCCTGCCAGCACCGTCGGTTGGTAATGAAAGCCCTGCCCCTTGTCAGCCACCGCACCACCCGTGACCACCTGCGCACCCTGCCCTGTCGCGGTCTTGACCATGCGAGCGACCTTATCCAGCGCGGCCTGGTTGATCAGCGGCCCCATGTCCAGGTCTTGTTCGGCCAAAGGGTCGCCATAGCGCGTAGCCGCCATCGACGCGGCAATCTGTTCGATAAACGAATCAGCGACCTTGCGCTGCACGTAGACACGCTCGGCGCAGTTGCAAACCTGGCCAGTGTTGATGATGCGCGACGCGGTGATGGCCTTTGCCGCCAGTTCGAGGTCGGCATCCGCCAATACGATCGCCGGGGCCTTGCCGCCAAGTTCAAGGTTGAGCTTGGTGATATTCGGCGCTGCCGCTGCCATGATCCTTGAACCGGTGCCGACGCTGCCGGTGAAGCTGATCAGGTCGATGCCGGCGTGGCTGGTCAAGCTGTGGCCGACCGTCGCGCCCGTACCGCTGACCACATTGAACACCCCTGCTGGCAAGTCGGTTTCGGCCACCAGCCGTGCGAACTCAAAACAGTTGATCGGGGTTTCTTCACTGGGCTTGATTACGATGGTATTGCCGGTGATCAGCGCCGGCGCCATCTTGCGGGCGATCAGGAAGAACGGGAAATTCCACGGCAACACGCCGGCGACCACGCCCAAGGGCTTGCGCAGTAGGAAGATGCTCTCGTCCACCCGGTCGCTGGTCAGCACTTCGCCTTCCAGGCGCCGCGCCCACTCGGCCATGTAGTCGAGGTAATCGGCGGTAAAGTGCACTTCCACCCGGGCCAGCCCAAGCACCTTGCCTTGCTCGGCGGTGATGATGTGCGCCAGGCGCTCGGCGTTGTCGCGCACCTTGGTGGCAATCGCACGCAAGTAGCCGGCACGCTCGATGGCCGGGCGCGCGGCCCAGGCTTTCTGCGCCTGGCGGGCGGCGGCGATGGCAGCCTCGACCTGGTCGTGGCTGGCCTGTGGCACCCGCCCCAACAGTGTGGCATTGGCCGGGTTGTGGACGTCGATGTGCTGGTCGCTGGGCACGAAGGCGTTGGCGATGAAATTCTGGTAGTCGTTCAATTCAGGCATTGGTGTGCTCTCGCGGACAAAGTCAAAACACGCGCGCCCACCCTTGGGCCGGCGCGCACGGGGCCGTTACTGGGCGCTGAAGGTTTTCCAGACACCGCCTTCTTTTTTAAGGTCATGGCTGCGCTTGATCAGGTATTGATGGATGTGGTCCACCTGCTCAGGGGTAAAGGCGTCGGCAAACGACGGCATGCCATCCGGTACGCGACCGCCAAACAGAATGCCGAGAAACATCTGGTGTTTTTCCTGGGTCAGCTTGCGCAGGTCCGGCAGTACGCCGCCGCTGACGGCATGGATGCCGTGGCACTGCGAGCAATAACCGTCATAGAGTTTGGCGCCGGCCTCGATCGACGCGGTGTCGGTGCTCAGTACGGGCGGTTCAGGGGTGTTGGCAGGCGGCGCGGGCTCACGCAGTTTCGCGGTGCCACCGAGCTTGTAGGTCAGCACCTGGGAAAACGGCTGCACCCCGGCCCGCAGCGACAAGGCCCCGGCGAACGTGGAAAACGCGCCGCCCCAGCCGGCCATGAACGTGACGTACTGCTCACCGTCCACGCTGTAGGTGATCGGCGCTGCCATCACGCCGCTGGCGGCCGGTTGTTCCCAGAGCTTCTTGCCGGTGTCAGCGGCGTAGGCAATTACCCGCCCGTCGGCGCTGCCCTCGAACACCAAGTTGCCGGCGGTGCTCAGCGTGCCGCCGTTGAAGATGGTCACGTAGGGCACTTCCCAGGCAGCCTTTTGCTTTACCGGGTCCCAGGCGATCAACTTACCCGACCAGCCCTTGGCCATTTCTAGCAGGCCCTCGGCGTTCTCGGGCATCATCCCGGTGCGCAGGCCCAACTGGTACATGCTCTTGAACGGGTTGCGCTTGGGTGCTTCGGGTAGGTGTTCGTAGTAGGCGGACATGATGTGCGCCGGGATATACACCAACCCGGTGTTGGGGTTATAGGACATCGGCTGCCAGTCGTGAGCGCCCCAGAAAGCCGGCGTGACCAGCTTGCGCTTGCCGTCCTTCCAATAGGCGGCGTTTTCCTCGTCGAGAATCGGCCGGCCGGTTTTCATGTCCATGCCTTTGGTCCAGCTCTGCGGCACGATGCCCTTGGCCGAGAGCAACTCGCCAGTGGCACGGTCGATCACATAAAAGAAGCCGTTCTTGGGGGCCTGCATCAGCACCTTGCGTTGCTTGCCGTCAATCGGCAGCTCGGCGAGGATCATGTGCTGGGTGGCGGTGTAGTCCCAGGCGTCGCCCGGTGTGGTCTGGTAGTGCCAGGCATATTCGCCGGTGTCGGCGTTGACCGCGACAATCGAAGACAGGAACAGGTTGTCACCCTTGGCCTGGCTGCGCCATTTGGGGTCCCACATCGAGCCGTTGCCGACGCCGATATACAGCAGGTTCAACTCCGGGTCGTAGGCAAACGAGTCCCACGCGGTGCCGCCGCCGCCCTGTTCGACGAAGGCGTCGCCGTGCCAGGTCTTGGCGGCAATCTCCATGGCCTTGTCTTCCGGCGGCAGCTTGGGATCGCCGGGCACCGTGTAGAAGCGCCAGGCCTGCTTGCCGGATTCTGCGTCGTAGGCGGTCACGTAACCACGCACACCAAATTCGGCGCCACCGTTGCCGATCACCACCTTGCCGTTGACCACGCGAGGTGCGCCGGTGATGGTGTAGCTGCGCTTGTGGTCGGCCCGGGTATCCACCGACCAGGCCAACTGGCCGGTCTTGGCATCAATGGCTTCCAGGCGACCGTCAAGCACGCCGACATACACCTTGCCCTTCCACACCGCCACGCCCCGGTTCACCGCGTCGCAACAGGCTTCGCCCGCGCGGTTGCGGTCGGATTTGGGGTCATATTTCCACAGCAGCTTGCCGTCGCGCGCATCCAGGGCGTACACCACCGAAAACGGCCCGGTGGTGTACATCACGCCATCCACCACGATGGGCGTGGCTTCCACCCCGCGATCCAGGTCCAGCTTGTAGCTCCACGCCAGGCCCAATTGGCTGACGTTCTGCGCGGTGATGTCATTGAGCGGGCTGTAGCGCTGTTCATCATAGGTGCGCCCGGTGCTCATCCAGTTACCGGGCTCCTTGTCGGCAGCGATAATGCGCTGGCCGTCGACGTTGGCCGGCACGTCTTGCGCCCAGGCCGGCGCAGTACTGAGGTGAATGGCCAATGCGACAAACAGGACGTTGAGCGGCTTCTTGCAAGCGGTGGCGAGGCTGGTCTGCGGCATGGAGAACTCCTGATTCTTATTAGTAGCGCAGCATTCGCGCTGCGCAACAGGAGCTCAGCAACCCCCATGCCATGTCCCCAACTGGCCTGAAAGTGCCTGTTTACAGCGGTTTGGGTTGTGGCGCAGGATTGTCGCGAGTGCGACAGTTGTCGCATGTGCCGCGACATCTGCGTCATCGCTGCGACACAGGACCGGTCACCCTTGGGTTATGTGCATAACGCATGGCCCATGCCCAAGCGACATAATTGCTTAGGCTGCTGCGTGGTAATCTCCTACGACTACGACTAAATGAATCGGCTTGATCGTGTCTCGACGATGGCCAACACCAGGAAAGATCATGCCGAAAAAGTCTCACACAGCCCTGCGCCGCAATTTCCGTGAACTGCTTGCAACGCCCACCTGCGTTGAAACCGCTTCTGTCTTTGACCCGATGTCTGCACGTATCGCCGCCGACCTGGGGTTTGAGGTTGGCATCCTGGGGGGCTCCGTGGCCTCGCTACAGGTCTTGGCAGCACCTGATTTTGCATTGATCACGCTGAGTGAGTTCGTTGAACAGGCCACCCGCATCGGCCGCGTCGCCCAACTGCCGTTTATCGCGGACGCCGACCACGGCTACGGTAACGCCCTCAACGTCATGCGCACCGTTGAAGAACTCGAGCGCGCCGGCGTGGCCGCGTTGACCATCGAAGACACCCTGCTGCCCGCGCAATTCGGGCGCAAATCCACCGACCTGATCTCCATCGAGGAGGGCATCGGCAAGGTTCGCGCCGCACTGGAAGCCCGTGTGGATCCGGAACTGTCGATCATCGCGCGCACCAACGCCGGCGTTTTACCGACCGAAGCGGTGATCGAGCGCACCCAGGCTTACCAGAAAGCCGGTGCCGACGGGATCTGCATGGTGGGCGTGAGTGATTTCGAGCACCTGGAGAAGATCGCAGAAAACCTCACGGTTCCGCTGATGCTGGTGACCTACGGCAACCCCAAGCTCAACGACCCGCAGCGCCTGGCCAGCCTTGGCGTACGCGTAGTGGTGGCTGGCCATGGCGCTTACTTCGCGGCGATCAAGGCCACGTACGACAGCCTGCGCGCCCAGCGCCAGTTGACCCACAGCACGGATAACCTGAGTGCCACCGAGTTGACGCACACCTACACGTTGCCGGAAAGCTATGTAGCGTGGGCCGAAGAGTTCATGGATGTGAAAGAGTAGTCGCGCCCTCGGCAGCAACCAGACTGCTGCCCCGGTTTGCCCCCGCCACGCTTTTCGGGGACCATGGGCGCCTTCTGATTACAGTCAACAAGAGGCGCCCATGGCCAATCAAGACCTGTCCTACACCCCCGACCCGGACGCAGACTCCATTTCCTCCGACGTCGTCGGTTTCAACGGCATCCTGGTGTCCACCCAGATCCCCACCCGCGCCGACGGCAGCCTGGAGCTGGGCGATGTCACCGCGCAAAGCGAATGCACCCTGCAAGCGCTGAAAGTCGCCCTGGAAAAGGCTGGCAGCGGCATGGACCGGGTGATGCACCTGACGATCTACCTCACGGACATGGCCGACCGAGCGGCGTTCAATGAAGTCTACAAGCGCTATTTTGCCAAGCCATGGCCGGTGCGGGCGGCGGTGGGCGTGGCTGCGCTGGCGGTTGAGGGCATGCGCGTGGAAGTGACCGCAATGGCCGCAAAAGCCTGAGCCTAACTCAGTCAAAATGTGGGAGGGGGCTTGCTCCCGATAGCAGTGGATCAGTGACTACTATGGAGACTGAGACGCCGCCATCGGGAGCAAGCCCCCTCCCACATTTGATTGGGTTTGCACTCCAAAGGCTGTAGCACATGGGCTATGTGGTCAGACAGCCCTGTGGTAGGTGCCGCCCCAGCGTTTCACAGCTACAATGCCCGCCTCAACCGTGACAAGCCTGACTAAAAAAACTATGTCCTTGCCCAAGCATCACCTTGAATTGCTCAGCCCTGCCCGCGATGTGGCCATCGCGCGCGAGGCTATCTTGCATGGCGCCGACGCCATCTACATCGGCGGCCCAAGCTTTGGCGCCCGCCACAACGCCTGTAACGACGTGAGCGATATCGCGTCCCTGGTGGAATTCGCCCGCCGTTACCACGCGCGCGTGTTCACTACCATCAACACCATCCTGCATGACAATGAGCTGGAACCGGCGCGCAAGCTGATCCATCAGCTGTACGACGCCGGCGTCGATGCATTGATCGTGCAAGACCTGGGCGTGATGGAGCTGGATATTCCGCCCATCGAGCTGCACGCCAGCACCCAGACCGATATCCGCACCCTGGGCCGCGCCAAGTTTCTTGACCAGGCCGGTTTCTCCCAGCTGGTACTGGCCCGTGAGCTGAACCTGCAAGAGATCCGCGCGATCGCCGACGAGACCGATGCCGCCATCGAGTTCTTTATCCACGGCGCTTTGTGCGTGGCGTTCTCCGGGCAGTGCAACATCTCCCACGCGCAGAACGGCCGCAGCGCCAACCGTGGCGATTGCTCCCAGGCCTGCCGCCTGCCGTACACCTTGAAAGATGACCAGGGCCGCGTCGTGGCCTTCGAAAAGCACCTGCTGTCGATGAAAGACAACAACCAGAGCGCCAATATTCGCGCGTTGGTTGAAGCCGGCGTGCGTTCGTTCAAGATCGAAGGCCGCTACAAGGACATGGGCTATGTGAAGAACATCACCGCCTATTACCGCCAGCGTCTCGATGAAGTGCTTGAAGAC
>NZ_UTKY01000007.1 GCF_900583165.1 Pseudomonas viridiflava
CAGAGCCAAATGTGGGAGGGGGCTTGCCCTCGATGGCGGGGTGTCAGTCACTTAATCCAGTGACTGGTCCACCGCATCGGGAGCAAGCCCCCTCCCACAGGGATTGGTGGTGTACTCAGTATTCAGGCCCGGC
>NZ_UTKY01000001.1 GCF_900583165.1 Pseudomonas viridiflava
GGAAGAGCGCGATGAATCAATTTGCGATCCTGTACGGAGATCGATTTACCAGGCCGACCTGGTAAAACCAAGGCCTGCCTGACGGCAGGCCATTACCGGCCCGCACACAAAAAATCTGACACTCTCGAGGGGGCTTGCCCCCGATAGCAATCTCAGCCTCAACCAAAGAACCAGTAGCACACCGCAATCGCCGCCACCACACCCGCAAACTCCGCCAGCAACGCACACCCCACGGCGTGCCTGGCCCGCTGAATCCCTACCGACCCAAAGTACACCGCCAACACATAAAAGGTGGTTTCCGTACTGCCCTGGATCGTCGCCGCCACCAGCGCCGGGAAGCTATCCACACCTTGGGTTTGCATGGTCTCGATCAACATCGCCCGCGCAGCGCTGCCGGAGAACGGCTTAACCATTGCGGTGGGCAACGCATCGACAAACCGCGTGTCCATGCCGGTCCAGGCGACCAAATGGCGAATGCCTTCAAGGCCGAATTCCAGCGCGCCCGAGGCCCGCAGCACCCCAACGGCACACAGCATCGCCACTAGATATGGCAGCAGGTTCTTGGCAACATCGAAGCCTTCTTTGGCACCTTCGACAAAGGCTTCGTACACCTTCACCTTGCGCAGCGCACCGATCACCAGAAACAGCATGATCAGGCCAAACAACGTCAGGTTGCCGAGGATCGAAGACAAGCCCGCCAGTGCCGTGGCCGACAAGGTCGCCAGCAGCGCCATGAAGCCACCCAGCACCAACGCACCCGGAATCAGATACGCCAGCACCACCGGGTCCCACAGCCGCAGGCGTTGCATGATCGCCACCGATAGCAGGCCCACTAATGTCGACGCACTGGTGGCCAGCAGGATCGGCAGGAACACCAGCGTCGGGTCGGCGGCGCCTTGCTGGGCGCGGTACATAAAGATCGTGACCGGCAACAGTGTCAACGAGGACGCGTTGAGCACCAGGAACAGAATCTGCGCATTACTGGCGGTGTTGGGGATAGGGTTGAGTTCCTGCAGCGCCTTCATCGCCTTCAGGCCGATGGGCGTGGCCGCGTTGTCCAAGCCCAGGCCATTGGCGGCGAAATTGAGGGTGATCAAGCCGATAGCGGGGTGGCCGGCGGGCACTTCCGGCATCAGGCGCCGGAACAGTGGGCCGAGGGCCTTGGCCAGCCAATCGACGATGCCGGCTTTTTCGGCAATCCGCAAAAAGCCCAGCCATAAGGTCAGGGTGCCAAACAGCAGCACCATCACTTCCACCGAGAGTTTGGCCATGGCGAAAATACTTTCGACCATCGCCGCGAAAATCCCGGCGTTACCGCCGATCAGCCATTGCGCCAGTGCTGACACCATTGCCACAACAAAGAAGCCAAGCCACAGGCCATTGAGCATCAGTTGAATCCCCCGAATGATGGGGCGAATGATAGCGGGGCTGGCAGAAACGACAAACCCCGGATTTCCCGGGGTTTGTCTCAACGCAGTCGAGCTATCAGCCGCGAGTCGCTTGCGCAGTCGGCGCCGCTTCTTTGCTGCGCCAGTGCGGCAGGGAGTTCCAGTAGCGCTCGCCCTTGGCGTCGTCGTACATGCCTTCCCAACGGGCGATAACCAGCACGGCCAATGCGTTGCCGATCACGTTCAGGGCGGTGCGCGCCATGTCCATGATGCGGTCGACACCGGCGATGAACGCCAGCCCTTCCAGCGGGATACCTACGCTGCCCAAGGTGGCCAGCAGCACCACGAAGGACACACCCGGCACGCCAGCGATGCCTTTGGAGGTGACCATCAGGGTCAACACCAGCATCAGCTGCTGGCCAACCGACAAGTCGATGCCGTACAGCTGGGCGATAAAGATCGCGGCGATACTTTGATAGAGGGTCGAACCGTCGAGGTTGAACGAGTAGCCGGTCGGTACCACAAAGCTGCAAATCGCTTTCGGCGCACCGTAGGCTTCCATCTTCTCGATCACACGCGGCAGCACGGTTTCGGAGCTGGCGGTGGAGTAAGCCAGTACCAGTTCATCCTTGAAGATGCGCATCAACTTGATCACCGAGAAGCCAAACAGGCGAGCGATCAGGCCCAGTACGACAAAGGCGAAGAACAGAATGGCGACGTAAACCAGAATCACCAGCTTGGCCAGCGGCAGCAAGGAGGCAAAGCCGAAGTTGGCCACGGTCACCGCGATCAGTGCGAATACGCCGATTGGGGCGTACTTCATGATCATGTGGGTGACTTTAAACATGCTCTCGGACACGCCCTGGAACATGTTCACCAGCGGCTCGCGCAGCTCAGGCTTTAGGCTCGACAGGCCCAGGCCGAACAGCACCGAGAAGAAGATGATCGGCAGCATTTCGCCACGGGCAACAGCAGCGAAGATGTTCGAAGGGATCAAGTTGAGGATGGTTTGGATAAACGCATGCTCATGCTGCACTTCGGCGGCGGTGGCGGTGTACTTGGAGATATCGACGGTACCCAGGGTACTCATGTCGATGCCGGCGCCAGGGTGGAACACGTTGGCCAGCACCAGGCCGACCACGATGGCGATGGTGGTAACCACTTCGAAGTAAAGGATGGTTTTGACACCGATACGCCCGAGCTTCTTCGCATCACCGACACCGGCGATGCCGACGATCAGCGAGGAGATCACAATCGGGATCACGATCATCTTGATCAGGCGAATAAAGATATCGCCCGCTGGCTGCAACACATTGCTGATCCACCAGGCCTTTTCAGCACTGAAATGGTTGAGCACTGCACCGATTGCGATCCCCAACACCAAACCGATGAGGATCTGCCAGGCGAGGCTTAGCTTTGCCTTCTTCATGTCATTACCCTTACTTCAAGTGAACTTAAGGCAAATGCGCCAGCCGCAACGCTCGAGAGCGAAAAAGTGTGTGCATCTGCCTCCATGAAAGGTCACCGCAGCGTGGCCGAAATGGCTTACTGGCAGGCGAAAAAAGGCGCAACTATTCCGATGCAAGGGAGCGGCGTCTAATGCCGTAAACGCCTACCCTATGCCGAATCGGCATGGGCTTTTTCCATAATAACTGTCCGAACGGTCAGTTCAAATGCGACATATTGTCCGGCAAATATGCCGTGAACCTGCCAAACCCGGCTCGCTCAGAGAATCAGGACGTCTTAGGAGCGCCGGCAGAAATGCCTGAGAATTCAGTGGGTACGCGTCAGAAATGTCCTATAGCGCAGGCAAAATTTTATCGATAGATGGTCACGCCGACACACCATGAAATGGTTGGGCTTGAGCAAAAAAGAAATGTGCGGCTATAGGCGTTATGAAGTGACGGTATGAAGAGACGATATGTAGGAGGGCAAAGATTGTCATAAGCCCGCCGCAAGTTCAGCAAGCCATGAGCTTGTGAACCTGCGTCGCAGCTTTTCGCCTGACCCGGCCCTTACGCAGGCACTCCCTGTGCCCGTAGGTCACGCCGATCCCATTTGATCAGAGCAACCCGGCCCCTTGGTCATGCCCCGCCCTTGGCGAGCGGGACAAACAGAAAGAAGCGAGGGGCTTCTCTCTATGGACGCAGGCATCGTTGATGGCAAAGCATCAGACGAAACCTAATACCAATTCGGATCTTTCTTTAACTGCTCCATCAGGAGCTTTTGCATGCCCTCATCCGGCTTACCGATAAACCGGTAATCGGCGTGCCGCGTCGGGGACTTGTCTGCAGGCAAACCGGCAGGGACTTCCACCAACATGGCGTAGGCATCCTCCTTGTCGAGGCTGAAGGCGACGATCAAGCGCTTGTTCAGGCAGGTTTCTGCGGTTTCGCAGAGCGGCCCGACCAAGTACTTATCACCATCTTCTTCCACGGCGTTCATTTGCTCGGCCGTACCGGACAGGTTCATCACCCATTCCGGCAGTCGCTCTTCTTTCTTCACCACGCCTTGCCAAGTCTCGCGGTATTGCGGGTCCGCGCTTAGCAATTGGTTAGCCCGGGATTGGCCGTCATTGGCGGCCATCACCAAACCGCTGCCGCCCAAGAGCAGGGCGGCAGCCATGGCTTTAAAGGTCAAAGAGGTCATATTCAGCCTCGGCCGCGACGACCAAAGAAGAACGAAGCAATGAACATCACCAGGAAGACAACAAACAGGATCTTGGCGATCCCCGTGGCGGTGCCCGCGATACCACCGAAGCCCAGGACTGCAGCCACAATGGCGATGATCAGAAATGTGATTGCCCAACTCAACATGGTGATTCTCCTTACGCTTCTTTAGAGGTAACAGCGGTAGTGCCGACGGGCGCTTAACACAAGCGACCGCTTTATTGCCTAGAACACCCAGCGCTCTTGAGTTGGCAGCTCGCCCAGGGTTGAATCCTGGTCGGCGACTCGCAATTGCAGAGCTGTTGAATCAGCAGACACACTGCCAATAGAACTGAAATGGGTCTGAACCGTGGCTGGTCGATCGAATTGCGGGGTTTGGGGCTGACTCTGCTGCCAATGCTGCAGCTGCTGGCCGCCAATCAGCGTGACCATCAGGGCCAGGCTGGCAAGCAGACCTTGCTGCAAGCGCAGTGGCGATACACGCAGTTGGCTGAGGCTTTGGCGAGTCATGCTGCTGTTCTCCCGCATTCTGATTATTCGTTGGGAGAGATATTGCAGAGCGCATGCCAGCTTTTTTACATTTTAAAAACCTTTAAAATCAATGAGTTATATATTTGAAGCTAACCAATCTCCCAGCATCCTGCACGATGCCCTCCCAGGGGCCGTGCGAAATGCACGATGGCCAGCGGTCGGATCAACGGATCGAACAGGATTGAGGTGCTGCCGAAGTGGCAAGACGGCATGAAAACGCCATCAACTCCGGGCGTTGTAGGAAGGTTTGCAGATACCTGCACGACGTAGCCTTTTATCGATCAGAATAAACCATGCAACTTGCCCGATTATTCCGGGACTAAACACCATCATTCATAGTTAAGGAGCGCGGGACAGATGGAATCAGCCAAGGAACTTCAAGGCCGCATTCTTTTAGTGGATGACGAATCCGCGATCCTCCGCACGTTCCGTTATTGCCTCGAAGACGAAGGCTATACCGTTGCCACCGCCAACAGTGCCGCACAGGCCGATGCCTTGATGCAGCGCCAAGTCTTCGACCTGTGCTTCCTCGACCTGCGCTTGGGTGAAGACAATGGCCTGGACGTGCTGGCCCAAATGCGTATCCAGGCGCCATGGATGCGCGTGGTGATTGTCACCGCTCATTCGGCTGTCGACACCGCCGTGGATGCGATCCAAGCGGGCGCAGCTGATTACCTGGTTAAACCGTGCAGCCCCGACCAATTGCGCCTGGCCACCGCCAAACAATTGGAAGTACGCCAACTTTCGGCACGCCTTGAAGCCTTGGAAGGCGCCGTACGCCAACCGAAAGACGGCCTCGACTCCCACAGCCCCGCCATGATGGTGGTGCTGGAAACCGCCCGCCAAGTCGCGGGTACTGACGCCAACATCCTGATCCTCGGCGAATCCGGTACCGGTAAGGGCGAATTGGCCCGTGCCATCCATGGTTGGAGCAAACGCGCGAAGAAGTCCTGCGTGACCATCAACTGCCCGTCGTTGACGGCAGAGCTGATGGAAAGCGAATTGTTCGGCCACAGCCGTGGCGCCTTCACCGGCGCCAGCGAAAGTACATTGGGTCGGGTTAACCAGGCAGATGGCGGGACGCTGTTTCTTGATGAAATCGGCGACTTTCCCCTCACATTGCAACCCAAGTTACTGCGATTTATTCAGGACAAGGAATACGAGCGCGTGGGCGACCCGGTCACCCGCCGCGCCGATGTGCGCATCCTTGCAGCGACCAACCTGAATTTGGAAGACATGGTGCGCGACGGTCGTTTCCGCGAAGACCTGCTCTATCGCCTCAACGTCATCACCTTGCACTTGCCGCCTTTGCGTGAACGCAGTGAAGACATCCTGACCTTGGCCGACCGCTTCCTGGCGCGCTTCGTGAAGGAGTACGCACGACCGGCACGCGGCTTCAGCGATGAAGCACGTGAAGCACTGCTCAACTATCGCTGGCCCGGCAATATTCGCGAGCTGCGCAACGTGGTGGAGCGGGCAAGCATCATCTGCCCCCAGGAAAAGGTCGAAATCACTCACTTGGGTATGGCTGACCAGCCGACCAACAATGCACCGCGTATCGGCGCGGCGCTGAGTCTGGACGAGCTGGAGAAGGCCCATATCGGCGCGGTGCTGGCAACCGCCGATACCCTGGACCAGGCGGCACGCACCCTCGGCATTGACGCGTCGACCCTGTACCGCAAACGCAAACAGTACAACCTGTGAGCTGCACCTTATGAAGTTAGCGATGAAGCTGCGTACTCGACTATTTCTGAGTATCTCAGCGCTGATCACCGTCGCCCTGCTGGGATTGATTCTGGGCCTGGTGAGCGTCATGCAAATGGCTAAGACCCAGGAGGCGCTGATTCGTAGCAACTTCATCACCCTGGATCTGGGGCTCAAGCTGCGCCAGAGCCTGGGGGACCAATTGATCATGATGCTGGAAGAGCGCCCGGACCCGCAGGCCCTTGAGGCGTCGAAGCAACACTATTTCGACCTGCTGGACCAAGGCATCGCTCATGAATTGAAAGACGGTAATGGGACAGGGTTCAGCCAGGCCCGGGGGTATTACCAAGACTTGCTGGAGGCATTTGATGAATCACAGCAACTGTCTCCCCCTGCGGACAGCAAGGATAAGCTCACCGAAACCTTCAATAGGTTGCGTAATGGCCTTATTGCCGAACACAAGCTGGCCTTGGCAAATATCAGCAACAGTGAACACAAATCCCGCGAGCGGGCCCTGCTCATTGCCGGCTTGTTGGGGCTGGTAGGCCTGGCGGTGTTGATCATTGGGTTTGTCACGGCGCACGGTATCGCTCGACGCTTCGGCGGCCCTATCGAGGCGCTGGCCAAGGCGGCGGACAAGATCGGGCAGGGCGATTTTGAAGTCACCCTGCCGATTTCTTCGGCGGCCGAAATGAACCAACTGACCCGTCGCTTCGGCATCATGGCCGAAGCTCTGCGCCAACATCAGGCGACCAATATCGATGAACTGCTGGCCGGCCAACAGCGCCTGCAAGCCGTGCTCGACAGCATCGACGATGGCCTGTTGATGATCGACCGCCAAGGCCGCCTGGAGCATCTCAACCCTGTGGCACAACGCCAACTGGGCTGGGACGAAGAACGCCTCGGCCAAGGCTTGGGCGAGGCACTGGTGCGCCCCGAGCTGGATGAACAACTGCAACTGGTGTTGCGGGGCGGCAATCTCGAGCGAGCCCCGGAGGATCTGGAGGTGGAGGTCGAAGGTGAACTGCGCTTGCTGACTTACAGCCTGACGCCCGTGAGCCATACCCAGGGGCATATCCTCGGCGCCGTGATGGTGCTGCATGACGTCACCGAGCAACGCGCGTTCGAACGGGTGCGCAGCGAGTTTGTACTGCGTGCTTCCCATGAACTGCGTACGCCGGTGACCGGCATGCATATGGCGTTCGGCCTGTTCCGCGAGCGTGCAAAATTCCCCGCAGAGTCCCGTGAAGCAGACCTGCTGGATACCGTGAATGAAGAAATGCAACGCCTGATGCAGCTGATCAACGACTTGCTTAACTTCTCGCGCTACCAAAACGGCCTGCAGAAACTCACCCTCGGCCCCTGCGATATCACGGATTTACTTGAGCATGCCCGGGCGCGCTTTGCCGAACCGGCAAAAGCGCAAAACATCGAGCTTCTGGTGGAAGCCCAGCCCGACCTGCCACGCCTGTATGCCGACCAGGCGCAGCTGGAGCGGGTACTCGACAATTTGCTGGGCAATGCGCTGCGCCATACCGCAGACGGCGGCCTGATTCACCTGCAGGCACGTCGCCATGGTGAGCGGGTGATTATCAGTGTCGAAGACAACGGCGAAGGCATCGCCTATGGACAGCAGGGGCGCATCTTCGAGCCCTTCGTGCAGGTAGGTCGCAAAAAAGGTGGCGCCGGCCTTGGGCTGGCGCTGTGCAAAGAGATCGTGCAGTTGCACGGCGGCCGCATGGGCGTGTATTCGCGGCCGGGGCAGGGCACTCAGTTCTATATGGCGTTGCCGCTTTAACTGCGGTTCAAGGCCCGCAGGATCGCGGCACTTTCGGCATCCGGCTCGCCGTTATACAGCGACGGCCGAAAATGCATCTGGAACGCTGCGATCACGTGCCGCGTGGCAACATCCAGCTCCCCGGTCTGGGGTGTCTGATAGCCCAAGCGGGCCAACTCCTGCTGGAACCAATTGATACTTGGCAGCTCACTGGCGTACTGCACCTGAAAACGTGCGACGGCCTGGGCATCCGGCCACACGCCGAGCCCTTCAGCGGCCAAGCGCTTCCAGGGGAACAACGGGCCAGGGTCCAGCTTGCGCAGCGGCGCGATATCGCTGTGGCCAATGATGTTCTTGGGGTCGATACCGTTGCGCTGGCTAATGTCCTTGAGCAATACCACCAGCGACTGCACCTGCGCTTCGGTGTATGGGTACCACACTCGGCCGGTGGGGGTGTCACGGTAGCCGGGGTTGACGATCTCGATGCCAATGGAGCTGGAGTTGAGCCAGGTGCGGCCCATCCATTCGCTTTCACCGGCGTGCCAGGCGCGCTGACTCTCGTCCACCAGCTTGTAGATAGTGCCTGAAGCATCATCGCCGATCAGGTAGTGGCTGCTGACTTGACCTTGGGTAAGCAATGCCAGGGAGCGTTCAAGGTCTGTGGAGGTGTAGTGGACGACGACGAACTGCACGCGGTTGTCGTGATTGACCGAGGGGTGGCTAGTATTCAGGCGAGGGCCGCTGGCGCAGCCCGCCAGGAGAAAAAACACAAAAGCGATATAGATGGATTTCATGGCAGAGACGCTACGCTGAAGACGATAATGCAACAGTGTAACGTACGGCCCGCGGCCCGACGGTCAAATTACAAAATGGAACATCTTTTACGCCGCCTGCACCTGGTTGCGCCCCGCCGCCTTCGCTCGGTACAGCGCCGCATCGGCACGCTTTAGCGCCAGATCGCTGCGCTCACCCGGCTGGAACTGTGCCACACCCATGGACACTGTGATCGTCACCGGCTCGCCCTTGAAGTGAAACGGGCACGCTTCAATCGCTGCACGCAGATGGTTGCCAACCGCGACGGCGTCGGTCAGGGAAGAGTCAGGCATCAGCAAGACAAACTCTTCGCCCCCAAAGCGCGCGATAAAGTCCGTAGAACGCAGGCGCTTGCGCAGCACGTTGGCGATGATTTTCAGCACCTTGTCACCCGCCAGGTGACCGTAGCCGTCGTTGATGCGCTTGAAGTGATCCAGGTCGAGCATCGCCAATGACAAGCTGTTGCCGTGTTGGTGCCAGGCGTTCACTTCTTGGTCCAGACGTTCGCTCCAGGCGGCACGGTTGGGCAGCCCGGTGAGCGGGTCGATCAAGGCCTTCTGGCGTTGCACCTCAAGGTGCTCGCGGTAACCTTGGGCTTCCTGCTCCATATGGGCGACCCGCTCAGCCAGACCCTTCAACCGCGCTGCCACTTCCTGCTCACGTTGATCACGTTGCTGCTGGTGATCGTCCATGGTGCCGAGCAAACCTTCGAGGTGGCTTTCCAGTACGTGCTTGAGGCTGTCCAGGTCGGCTGCGTCCTGAACGCTGCTTTGTAAGCCGTCGACCTGCTCACGGATCTGCGTGTCCAGCTCACGGGCGGCGGAGCGGCTGTCAGCATGACCTTCGCTTGCGACCTGCAAATGCCCCTGGAAGGCTTCTAGGCGCTCATTGAGCTGCTTGAGGTAGGTTTCGAATTCATGCTGACCGCTGTCGGTGATCGCCAGCATCAATACCGCGAGGTCATCGAGGATCGGCAGCAATTCGTACCAGTTCAACCCATGGGCCAGGCGTTCGCGCATGGCGTCGGCCTGAGGTCGATGGCGCTCGGGCAACGACAGCTCATCCAGCAAGCCGAGCAGGGTGTCTTCAATGTGCTTGGCCACGGAGCTGTAGGATGGCTCCGGGGAATCCGGCAGGGAGTAGAGGCCATCCGATTGCAGCTCATCAGGATCGGGCTCTTCGACTTCCAGCACGGGCGGCAGCGACAGGCTGCCGATGACCGTTTCATCGGGCGCTTCGATTGGGGCAGCGGGCGCTTCGATATAGGCGGCGAGGGCGCTTTCGGGCGCCGATTCTTGCGTATCAGGGTCGGCAAGCGTGGGCTCAATGCGCGCCACGGTCACTTCGGGCGAAACCGCTGGAGCAGGGTCTTCGTAAACAAATGTCTCAGCTACAGGCTCCGCTTGCACAGTCGCAGGCTCGGGTGCCGGCGGCGCAAAGGCACGTAATGCTTGAGTCAGCTCTTCGGATTGTTCGGGTTCTTGAGGTTCTACTGCTGCTGTGGGCGCGGTTGGCTGCGGCGCTGGGCTCGGGACTGGCTCCTGCAACGTCGCCTCGTTCGCCTCCTCCTTACTGCCAAACAGACGCTGCAAAAGGCCAGGACCAGGGCGTGCGGCTTCTCCATCCGGCTCCAGCTTATCCAGCGCCTGACCTTGCAAACTGCTCAATTCGCTGAGCAGCAATGGGATCTCACGGGCCTGACTGACACGACCGTCCAACTGTTTGGCGAAGGTTTTCAGGGGGCGGGCAACTTCTCGGGGCAACGGCAGCTTTTGCAACTGCGCAACCAATGAAGTCAGCGCGGTACTGATTTGATCTACACGAGTTTCGCGGCGCTGCTCGGAATCCAGCACGGCCTTTTCCAGGCGCGGCAACAGGGCGGCGAGGCCGGCGTCCATATCGTCGGAGCGCACAACGTCGCGCATTTCCTTCATGCATTGATCGACCGCGCGATCAGTGCCTTCAGCCGCCAGTGTGCTGCGCACCAACCCTCGGCGCAGCAAGTCGAGACGGGCAGCCCAGCGGCGTTCGAGCTTTTCTTGTTGCTCGATGCTTTTCAGGTATTTTTCTTTCCAGCGCTGGGCGTCGTCGCTCATGCAAGGGGTCCGCGGGGGCCTGGGCTCAACGCGGGTAATGCATCAGCCGTGAGCGAACCCGGCAGACGAATCTCTACCGCGACCGGCAGGTGATCGGAAATGGGCTGCGCCAGCACCTGTACGCTTTCGAGCGTGAGGGTTGGACTGAGCAGGATATGATCGAGACAGCGTTGCGGACGCCAACTGGGGAACGTGGCTTCGGCTTGCGGCGCCAGCAGCCCGAGGTCGCGCAACGGGGAATTGAGCAACAGGTCATTGGCGTGGGTATTCATGTCCCCCATCAACACCTGATGTTTGTAGGAACCGATCAGCTCGCGGATATACGCCAGCTGCATGGTGCGGGTGCGAGCACCCAGCGCCAGGTGCATCATCACCACCACCAAGGCCTCAGGGCCTTCGCCAAAACGCACAAGAATCGCCCCCCGACCCTTGGGGCCAGGCAATGGGTGATCTTCGATAGCGGAGGGCTTCAGGCGGCTGAGCACACCATTGCTGTGCTGCGCCAGGCGCCCAAGATTGCGATTGAGCTGCTGATACCAGTAGGGGAAGGCACCGAGTTGGGCCAAGTGCTCCACTTGATTGATATAGCCGGAGCGCATGCTGCCGCCGTCGGCTTCCTGCAGGGCAACCAGGTCGAAGTCATTCAACAGGCTGCCGATCTTCTGCAAGTTACCCGCACGCCCATTGTGGGGCAGCAAGTGCTGCCAGCCACGGGTGAGGTAGTGCCGGTACTTCTCGGTACTGATGCCCACCTGGATGTTAAAGCTCAGCAAGCGCAGGCGGCTGTCTGGCGGCAGGCCTGTGGATTCCAGGTGATGCTCGTTGACCCGCGCATCATGCAGGCCAACGACGCGTTCGGTACCCCAGCGGCGCATAACGGGCCCCTTACTTGGCTGCCCGCTCTTTGGCGATCAGCTGGTCCGCAACATTGAGGGTTTGCTCAGGGCCGCCGGTGCTGCCCAGGTCAAAGCGGTATTTGCCGTTGACGATGAGGGTAGGTACGCCCTGTACACCGTACTTCTGCGCCAGTTCCCGAGCCTGTTTGATTTGGCCTTGGATCGCGAAGGAGTTAAAGGTCGCCAGGAACTTGTCCTTGTCGACGCCTTGGGTGGCGACGAAGTCAGCCATTTCATCTGGCTTGGTCAGGCGTTTGCCTTCTTTCTGGATCGCATTGAACACGGCGTTGTGGACCTTATGCTCCACACCCATCGCTTCCAGGGTCAGGAACAGCTGGCCGTGTGCATCCCATGGGCCGCCGAACATGGCCGGAATGCGTTTGAAGTTCACGTCTTTAGGCAGTTTTTCAACCCAAGGGTTGATGGTCGGCTCAAAAGCGTAGCAATGCGGGCAGCCATACCAGAACAGCTCCACCACTTCGATCTTGCCAGGTACCGCAACCGCAACCGGGTTAGCCAGTTCAACATAGGTTTTACCCGCTTCAAGCGGCACGTCGGCAGCCTGTGCGGTCATGCCGAAGAGGCTGACAGTGACGAGAGCGGCGCTGAGGATCAGATTACGCATGCTTTACTCCTGGACAAATAAAGTCGCCTCACGCGACCTTTGTTGTGACAGGTCTACGCGGGCATGAGTTCGTTAGTGTAACGGCACCGGCCACAAAAAAGGGCGGCCTAGGCCACCCTTTTTATGCTTGCATCGATGGATTAATCGAGCGTTAACGTTGCGTACACCTCAGTGCAGCCCTTGGATGTAGCTGGAGACTGCCGCGATATCCTCATCGCTGAGCTTGCGTGCGATGGTGCGCATGATCGCGGCATCATCGTTGTTTCGCCCGGCCTCTTCCTTACGGAAGTCGGTGAGCTGCTTGGCGATGTAGGCAGTGTGTTGGCCACTCAGGTGCGGGAAACCGGCGGCGGCTATACCGGCGCCATTGGGCGAGTGGCAGCCGATGCAGGAGGGCAGGCCTTTTTCCAGGTCGCCGCCGCGGAAGAGTTTCTCCCCGCGGGCCACCAGTTTTGGATCAGCAGCTCCCACACTGCCTTTCTGGCTGGCAAAATACGTCGCGATGTCGGCCAGGTCCTGATCGCTGAGGTTGGTCAGCAAGCCGGTCATTTCCAGGACTGTGCGCTTGCCATCCTTGATGTCGTGCATCTGCTTGGTCAGGTAACGTTCACCCTGGCCTGCCAGTTTGGGGAAGTTCGGCGCCGGGCTATTGCCATCCGGGCCATGGCAAGCACCACATACGGCGGCTTTCGCTTGACCGGCAGTGGCATCACCTTTGAGGGGGCCCTCTGCAGCGACGGCAGCGCCTGTGATGCCCAAGGTCAACAGCAGACTCACGATCAGTTTGTTCATCAGCTAATCCAACTACGGCTAAGGGGTTTAAGAGTTATCTACCGGGTTTACTCACCATCAACTCAATGACGGCCTGGTAATCCTCAGTACTGCAGTCCATGCACAAACCACGCGGCGGCATTGCCTTGAAACCCTGGGTCACGTGTAGCACCAGCGTGTCCATGCCCTGCGCCAATCTTGGCGCCCAGGCTGCCTGGTCACCCCGCTTGGGGGCATTAGGCAACTGGCCGGCATGGCACGCCACGCAAACTCGGTTGTACAGCGCTTCCGGATCCTGTGTAGCCTGAGCGCCATAAAGCGGAGCCAGGACACCAAAAGCGAGCAACCATTTGGTCATACGTCGACCATTTCAGGGTTTGAGAGCGTTTTGCGTTCTAATGCGCAATAAAGGTCTTTCGCTCCCGTGAACCTCATCCTTCGCTGGGACAAAGCACACACAAAATCTGCGGCATTATATACTGGCCCTACTGAAACGGAAACGACACCGCTTGCCGCACCCTTTCTCGGCATCGCCCACATCGGAAATCTCATGCAACTCAAGAATCCCATCCTTGGCCTGTGCCAACAGTCCACGTTTATGCTCAGCGCCGCCAAAGTTGACCAATGCCCCGACGACGAGGGCTTTGAAGTCGCTTTTGCCGGCCGGTCCAACGCCGGTAAATCCAGCGCCCTGAACACCCTGACCCACGCCAGCCTGGCGCGCACCTCGAAAACCCCGGGCCGCACGCAATTGCTCAATTTCTTCAAGCTAGACGATGATCGGCGTCTGGTCGACCTGCCAGGCTACGGTTACGCAAAAGTACCTATCCCGTTGAAGCTGCACTGGCAGCGTCACCTTGAGGCTTATTTGGGTGGCCGCGAGAGTTTGAAGGGGTTGATTCTGATGATGGACATCCGTCATCCAATGACCGATTTCGACCTGTTGATGCTCGACTGGGCAGTCGCCAGTGGTATGCCAATGCACATTCTGTTGACCAAGGCCGACAAGCTCACTTACGGCGCAGCGAAGAACACGCTGCTCAAAGTGCAGTCCGAAATCCGTAAAGGCTGGGGCGACGCAATCACTATCCAGCTGTTCTCGGCGCCTAAGCGCATGGGCCTGGAAGACGCTTACACTGTGCTGGCTGGCTGGATGGAATTGGCGGACAAAGGCACGGAACTGGCCGAGTAACTTTTCTGCAGGCAAAAAAAACCCCGGACTTCTTATGGGGAGGGGAAGTTCGGGGTTCAAGTACTGGACCGCTAGGGCGGGGTCCAGATATCTGCCAACACTTAACACAACATAGGAGCATTGAAGGGCTTCACCACCCATTCAGTAACTCTGAGTGGCAGTTCACGGGTTAAGTTCCGGCAGGTTCAAAAAACTATTGGAAATAACTGACGGCGACTTCCGGACTAAAGCACTGTGCCACCACCTTGCGGTGGCAGCAAAGCCCCGAAATCAGTGCGCTTCGTCCCAGTTATTACCCACGCCCACTTCCACCAACAACGGCACATCCAGCTGCGCAGCCGCGCTCATGTGCTCGCGAATTTTTTCGCTGACCTCGGCCACCAGGTCTTCACGCACCTCCAGCACCAATTCATCGTGCACCTGCAGGATCACCCTGGCATCCAGGCCGGAGTCGGCCAGCCAGTTGTCCACCAGCACCATGGCTTTCTTGATGATATCGGCCGCCGTGCCCTGCATCGGCGCGTTGATCGCCGTTCGCTCTGCGGCGGCGCGTTCTTGAGGCTTGTTGGAGTTGATATCGGGCAGGTACAGGCGGCGCCCGAAGAAGGTTTCGACATAGCCTTGATCGGCGGCTTGGCCGCGCGTGCGGTCCATGTATTCGCGTACGCCAGGGTAACGCGCGAAGTACACGTCGATGTAAGCCTTGGCTGTCTTGGTATCGACGCCAATGTCCTTGCCGAGCTTTTGCGCGCCCATGCCGTAGATCAGGCCGAAGTTGATCGCCTTGGCGCTGCGGCGCTGGTCCGAGGTGACCTCATTGAGTTCAACCTTGAACACTTCGGCAGCCGTGGCAGTGTGCACGTCTAAGTTGTGGCGGAAGGCATTCATCAAGCCTTCGTCCTTGGACAGGTGCGCCATGATCCGCAGTTCGATCTGCGAATAGTCCGCCGCCAGCAGCTTGTAGCCCTTCGGCGCGACGAATGCCTGACGAATCCTGCGCCCTTCAGCGGTACGCACCGGAATGTTCTGCAGGTTCGGATCACTGGAAGAAAGCCGCCCGGTCGCCGCCACGGCTTGGTGGTAAGACGTGTGAATACGCCCGGTACGCGGGTTGATCTGCTCCGGCAGGCGATCGGTGTAGGTGCTTTTGAGCTTGCTCATGCTGCGGTACTGCATCAGCACCTTGGGCAGCGGGTAATCATCTTCGGCCAGCTTGGCCAGCACTTCCTCAGCCGTAGACGCCTGGCCTTTCCCAGTCTTTTTCAGCACGGGCAAACCGAGCTTCTCATACAGAATCGCGCCGAGCTGCTTGGGCGAGCCCAGGTTGAATTCCTCACCGGCGATCTCGAACGCCTGGCGCTCCAACTCGACCATCTTGTTGCCCAATTCAATGCTCTGAACGCCCAATAACTGCGCATCCACCAAAGCGCCCTGGCGTTCGATACGCGCCAGCACCGGCACCAACGGCATCTCGATATCCGTCACCACACTGGCCAGGCTCGGGATGGCCGTCAGTTGGGCAAACAGCTCTTGGTGCAGACGCAAGGTCACGTCCGCATCCTCGGCCGCATACGGGCCGGCCTGCTCGAGGGCGATCTGGTCAAAGGTCAGCTGCTTGGCGCCCTTGCCGGCGATGTCCTGGAAGCTGACGGTGTCGTGGTCCAAGTACTTCTTGGCCAGGCTGTCCATATCGTGCCGGGTTGCGGTGGAATTGAGCACGTAGGATTCGAGCATGGTGTCGTAGGCGATGCCGCGCACGGTAATGCCCTGGGCCGGGTCGCCGCCGATGGCGCAGTTGGCCAGGATATTCATGTCGAACTTGGCGTGCTGGCCGACCTTGAGCTTGGTTGGGTCTTCCAGCAGCGGTTTCAGGGCCAGCAACACAGTGTCGCGATCCAACTGCTCTGGCGCACCGATGTAAGAGTGGGTCAGTGGGATGTAGGCCGCCTCGTGGGGCTGCACGGCAAACGAAACGCCGACCAATTGCGCCTTTTGTGCGTCGATGCCAGTGGTTTCGGTGTCAAAGGCGAACAACTTCGCCGCGTTGAGCTTCTGCAACCACAAATCGAAAGTGGCCTGGTCGAGGATGGTGGTGTAGCTCGCTTCAACCGGCGCCGCTGGAGCCGTCTCGGCAACTGCTTCGGCAACCGGTGCGGCCTTGAGCTCAACACGTTTCGCGTCGCGCTGAACCTCATCAATCCAGCTCTTGAACTCAAGCAGAGAATACAGCTCCAGCAGTTTTTCGCGATCCGGCTCGATCAGGTGCAGGTCATCCAGGCCCACGTCCAGCGGCACATCGCACTTGATCGTCGCCAACTGGTAGGAAAGAAACGCCATCTCCCGATGCTCTTCGAGCTTCGCCGGCAGCGTTTTGGCGCCGCGAATCGGCAACGTCGGAACAATGTCCAACTGCTCGTAAAGTTCTTTGATCCCGCCGTTGACACCAACGAGCAGGCCGGACGCAGTCTTGGGGCCGATACCCGGAACACCCGGAATGTTGTCGGACGAATCGCCCATCAACGCCAGATAGTCGATGATCTGCTCCGGAGCGACGCCAAATTTCTCCTTTACGCCTTCGATGTCCATCGCGCTACCGGTCATGGTGTTGACCAAGGTAATGTGCCCGTCGACCAACTGCGCCATGTCCTTGTCGCCGGTAGAAATCACTACCGGTCGGTCGGCAGCCGCGCTGCTACGAGCCAAGGTGCCGATAACGTCATCGGCCTCCACGCCCTCGACGCACAGCAGCGGGAAGCCCAGGGCGATCACGCTCTGGTGCAGCGGCTCGATTTGCACGCGCATGTCATCGGGCATGCTCGGGCGGTTGGCCTTGTATTCGGCGTACATATCATCGCGAAAAGTCCCACCCTTGGCGTCGAAGACGACGGCAAACGGGCTGTCCGGATACTGTTTGCGCAGGCTTTTAAGCATGTTCAACACGCCCTTGACCGCACCGGTGGGCAGGCCTTTGGAGGTGGTCAGCGGTGGCAGCGCGTGGAAGGCGCGGTACAGATATGAAGAACCGTCCACCAGGACGAGGGGGGCTTGGCTCATGAGCAGGATCAACCTTTTCGGCGGGTCAGGCGCTAGAATAGCCGGACCAATGACGACAAAGGGACAAGGTTATCATGCGTACAGTGAATCGCTTGTTGTTGACCGGCTTGATTGCACTCCTGCCGTTGGCCGCCATGGCAGCCGACAGCGCCCCCGGTGGTGACCCTGAGGTCACGATCCGCACCGAAGGCGACAAGACCATCCAGGAATACCGCCAAAACGGTTTCCTGTACGCCATCAAGGTAACGCCCAAGGGTGCACCACCGTACTTCCTGGTGCGCGCGGACGGAACCGATGCAAACTTCATCCGCTCTGACCAGCCGGATATGCTGATCCCGTCATGGAAGATTTTCGAATGGAAATGATTTCTTAACTTCAATTGGCGCCGCACCCTGCGGCGCCCGTACTGGCAGTTTAACCATGTCTGTGTTCACCCCCCTGGCTCGGCCCGAGCTGGAAACCTTTCTCGCCCCTTACGGGCTCGGCCGCCTGCTTGATTTCCAGGGAATTGCCGCCGGTAGCGAAAACACCAATTTCTTTATCAGCCTGGAACAGGGCGAATTCGTCCTGACCCTGGTTGAACGCGGCCCGGTCGCCGAAATGCCGTTCTTTATCGAACTGCTCGACGTGCTCCACGATGCCGACCTGCCCGTGCCTTACGCCCTGCGCACCACCGATGGCGTGGCCCTGCGCGAACTCAAAGGTAAACCGGCGCTGCTGCAACCGCGCCTGGCCGGCAAGCACATCAAGGATGCCAACGCTCAGCATTGCGCCCAGGTCGGCGACCTGCTTGGCCATCTGCACCTGGCAACCCAGGGCGAGAAAGTGCTGGAGCGCAAGACCGATCGCGGCCTGGACTGGATGCTCAGTGAAGGTGCACAGCTGATTTCGCACTTGGATCAGGCGCCACAACGCCTGCTGCAAGATGCATTGGACGAAATCGAGGCCCACAAGGCTCTGATCCTCGCCTTGCCCCGCGCTAACCTTCACGCCGATCTGTTTCGCGATAATGCGATGTTTGAAGGCACCCACCTGACAGGCCTGATCGACTTCTACAACGCCTGCTCCGGCCCGATGCTGTATGACGTGGCGATCGCCCTGAATGACTGGTGTTCGGATGAAGACGGCGTGATCGATGGGCAACGCGCCCGGGCATTGCTGGGCGCCTATGCGGGGCTGCGGCCGTTTACTGCGAAAGAAGCCGAACTGTGGCCGACCATGTTGCGCGTGGCCTGTGTGCGGTTTTGGCTTTCACGGCTGATCGCGGCTGAGTCGTTTGCCGGGCAAGACGTGTTGATTCATGACCCAGCCGAGTTCGAGCACCGCTTGGCGCAACGCCAGCAGGTCACGATCCAACTGCCGTTCGCACTCTAAAAGACAATCGGGATTAAAATGTGGGAAGGGGCTTGCCCCCGATGGCAGTGGGTCAGTCAATGCATGTGCTGGCTGATCCACCGCTATCGGGGGCAAGCCCCTCCCACATTTGAACTTCACTGGGTTTTAGAGTGATTCCAGGCAGCCGGCCAAGTCATTCCCCAACTTCTCCAGAACCTGCTCATACCCCTGAGCCGTGGCTGGCGTGTACCCACCCAACGCATCCAACTCCGCCAACTTCACCGGCAGACCCGCCACCAGAGTCTCGGCCAAACGCGGACGCAACGGCGGCTCACTGAATACACAAGTCTTACCCACTGCCTGCAACCGCGTACGCATCGCCGCCACGTGCTGGGCGCCCGGCTGCACTTCAGCGGCAACGCTGAACACGCCGGCATGCTTGAGGCCGTAGGCATCTTCAAAGTAATCAAACGCTTCGTGGAACACGAAGTAGGGCTTGTCGCCCACGGTTGCCAGGCGAGCTTTCAAACGGGCATCCAACGCATCAAGACGCGCAATGAACGCCTTTACGTTGCCCTGATACTTTGCAGCATTGGTCGGGTCGGCAGTGCTGAGGTCGGACGCCATGCGCGTGGCAATCACTCGGGCATTTACCGTGGACAGCCACAAGTGCGCATCCACGCTGCCTGGGCGGTGATCGTGGTCGTGCTCGTCAGCATCGTCGGCGTGAGAGTGGCTATCTTCGCCGAAACGGCGCAGTTTCATGCCCGGAAGGTCCTGAACGGCTACCGTCGGCAAGCTGCGCCCCTTGAGCACGCGAGGCAGGAAAGTCTCCATATCCGGGCCGATCCAATACAGCAGGTCGACAGACTGCACACGCCGTACGTCGGATGGTCGCAATGCGTAGTTATGCGGCGACGCACCCGGTGGCAACAGCACCTCCGGCACTGCGACACCGTCCTGCACAGCCGCGGCGATCAGCTGCAATGGCTTGATGCTGGTCAGCACCTTGACCTCGGCCTGAGCGGCACCCGCGATGAACAAACTGGTGATGAAAACGACAAAAACGGGAAAAAGTCGGGACACGATGACCACTCAATGGCGTAGGAACGGGTAACATAATAACGTCTCTATCAAATATCTGTCGCCGCTCATGCCTAAAACACCGCTTGCCAGCCGTCCCCACGACCACTCTCACTGCGTGCACACTGCGCTGTCGGAGGCCGACACCCTGTGCGCACAGAAGGGTTTGCGCCTGACCGCCTTGCGCCGCCGCGTGCTGGAGCTGGTGTGGCAGAGCCATAAGCCGTTGGGTGCCTATGACATTCTTGGCGTGCTCAGCGAGCAAGACGGCCGCCGCGCCGCGCCGCCAACGGTGTACCGCGCGCTGGACTTCCTGCTGGAAAACGGTCTGGTGCACCGCATCGCCTCGCTCAACGCCTTTGTCGGCTGCAACCACCCGGAACACGCGCACCAAGGTCAGTTTCTGATCTGCCGCGAATGCCACGCCGCCATCGAACTTGAACAAAAAATCATCAGCGACGCCATTATCAAAAGCGCCGCCGACGTCGGCTTCACGGTCGAAGGGCAAACGGTCGAAGTGGTTGGCCTGTGCTCCGGTTGCCAGGGGGCTTGATGAGCAACGCGTTAATCCGCCTGGAGCAGGTCGGGGTCACGTTCGCCGGGCAAGCCGTGCTGGATAACATCGCGCTGAGCGTGGAGCCGGGGCAGATCGTGACCCTGATCGGCCCCAACGGCGCTGGCAAAACCACACTGGTGCGCGCCGTGCTCGGCCTGCTCAAACCCGACAGCGGCAGTGTGTGGCGCAAGCCCAAGCTGCGCGTTGGCTACATGCCGCAAAAACTGCACGTCGACCCCACACTGCCGCTGTCGGTGCTGCGCTTTCTGCGCCTGGTGCCCGGTGTAGACCGCGCTCGCGCCCAGGCTGCGCTCAAGGAAGTCGGCGCCGAGCAGGTGATCGACAGCCCGGTGCAAAGCATCTCTGGCGGCGAAATGCAGCGCGTCTTGCTGGCCCGCGCCCTGTTACGCGAACCGGAACTGCTGGTGTTGGATGAGCCTGTGCAAGGTGTTGACGTCGCCGGCCAAGCCGAGCTCTACAGCCTGATTACCCGCCTGCGCGACCGCCACGGCTGCGGCGTGCTGATGGTCTCTCACGACTTACACCTGGTCATGAGCACCACCGACCAAGTGGTGTGCCTGAACCGCCACGTATGCTGTTCCGGCCATCCGGAACAGGTCAGCGGCGACCCGGCGTTCGTCGAGTTGTTCGGCAAGAACGCCCAAAGCCTGGCGATCTACCACCACCATCACGACCACGCCCATGACCTGCATGGCGAAGTCGTCAATGATGCCGCTGTACCCCATACCCACGTTCACGGAGATAGCTGCAAGCATGGCTGATTTTCTGCTCTACGCCCTGCTGGCAGGCTTGGCTTTGGCGCTGGTAGCGGGCCCATTGGGTTCGTTCGTGGTCTGGCGACGCATGGCCTATTTCGGCGACACCTTGTCCCACGCTGCGCTCTTGGGCGTGGCCATGGGCTTCTTGCTGGACGTCAGCCCGACCATCGCCGTGACCGTGGGCTGCCTGCTACTGGCGGTGCTGCTGGTGACCCTGCAACAACGCCAGCCGCTGGCGTCCGACACCCTGCTCGGCATCCTGGCGCCCAGCACCTTATCCCTGGGCTTGGTGGTGCTGAGCTTTATGCATGAAGTGCGCATCGACCTGATGGCCTATCTGTTCGGGGATTTGCTGGCGATCAGCCCCACCGACCTGGCCTGGATACTCGGCGGCAGTGCGGCCGTATTGGCGTTGCTGATTGCCCTGTGGCGCCCGCTATTGGCAATTACGGTGCACGAAGAACTCGCCAGGGTCGAAGGCCTGCCCGTTCCGGCGCTGCGCATGACCCTGATGCTGTTGATCGCGGTGGTGATTGCTGTCGCGATGAAGATTGTCGGCGTATTGTTGATCACGTCGCTGCTGATCATTCCCGCAGCCGCCGCCCAGCGCCATGCCCGCTCACCGGAGCAAATGGCGATCGGCGCGAGTCTTTTGGGGATGCTTGCAGTGTGCGGGGGCCTGGCGCTGTCCTGGTTCAAGGACACCCCGGCCGGGCCATCGATTGTGGTCTCGGCCGCCGCCCTGTTTCTGCTGAGTTTTGTCCTGCCCCGTCGAGGGGTGTAGACTTGCTCGCTTTTTGCGCAAATAGAGAGTCGCAGGAATGAAGCCGTTCACCTCCCGTTATCTGCTCCTTGCCGCATTTTCCCTGCTGCTGGGCGCCTGTCAAAGCACACCGCCCGCTGCCCCCCAGGCCCTGGACGCTCGGGCTGCGGCCATCGCGCAGCTGGAACAAAACCTGGCCAGCAGTGAGTTGGCCACCGCCGAAGACCAGCTTGCGGCATTGCAGGCCCAGTCGCCCAACGACCCGGCGCTTGAGCCGTACCAGCGCCAGTTGGCCGAAGCCTATCTGCAGCGCAGCCAGATCGTGCTGCAAAAAGGTGACGTCAACGCCGCAGCCACCGCCTTAAGCCGTGCGCGGGCGCTGATGCCCAAGGCGCCAGCACTGACCGGTGGCGTTAACAGCGCCATCAGCCATGCGCGCAAAGCCGAGCTGGATCAAGCCGAAGCGGCCCTGAAGGCTGCAGAAGCCAAGCCGGTGGCCAAGGTCATCGACCCGGCGGCTGAAAGCACCACCGTGGCGCTGAACCTAACCAATATCGAAGAATTGCGCCATCAGTTGGATGCGATTGCCACCGACGTGGTGAATTACCAGTGCGATGTGAGCATCCAGGCGCCGCGTACTGAGGATTACCCATGGCTGGCGACCTTGCTGACCAAGCGGGTAAAGCGGATTGATGCAGGGTACGACCTGAAGATTCACCGGCAGATCTTGAAGAAGATTCCGGCGCAGGTTGTTTTGATTCCGCGTAAGGCTGAGTAAAGCCATCGGGGGCAAGTCGAATCGTCGCACCGCCCCTCCTACACTTTGAATGTATTCACAGATCAAAATGTGGGAGGGGCGGTGCGACGATTCGACTTGCCCCCGATAGCGATCTAACAAACAACCAAAGCTTAAGCCGGAATAGCTTTAGCTTTAGGCTCACGATCCCAAACCCGATGCTGCCCAATCGCGGCAAAGAACGCCTTGAACGCTTTCGCATCCGACCCCACGATCAGCCCCGCATCCGCCTCAAGCTTCAACAGATCCAGCAATGGCTTGGCGTCAGTGGCCACGGTAATGGCCTTCAAGTGCTTGTAAGCCTCAAGCAAGTAATGCAACGCCACACCATCCCCGCTTAACGCCTTCACCGACTCTTTACCGCCGGGCACGAACACCGCGTCAAACGCAATGGACGGCAAACCTTCCATCGACGCATCCACTGGCAGGCTCTTGCCATCTGCCGTGGTAACTGGCGCTGACGTAGGCCCCAGCAACTTGGCATGCGCACCTTCCGCTTCCAGCGCCTTCTTCAACGCCGCAATCGCCACGCCGTCTACGCCATTGGCTGCGAGGATCGCCACCTTACGGGTCTTGATATCCGCCGGCAGCAAGTTCGCCTGACTCAACGCAGGTGAGCGGGCCAACGAGGTCTCGCGCTCCTCCACCGTGCCTTTTTTCGGCACCGGCAGGCCCAGGTTCTGCGCCACGCGGGCGGCCAGATCCAAGTCGATATTGGCAAGAATCTCGTTGACCTGGCGGGCGCGAATAAACTCACGCTCGACCTTGCCCAGCTCAAAGCTATACGCCGCGATGATGTGCTCTTGCTCGTGCTTGCTCATGCTGCGAAAAAACAGACGCGCCTGCGAAAAGTGATCGCCGAACGATTCACTGCGCTCACGCACCTTATTGGCCTCAACACGCTCGTAGTACGACTCGAAACCACCGTCCTGCGCCGCAGGTGGAGTTTCTTTCGGCCAACCGCCATCGATCGAGTTGGGCTCATACGCAGCGCGGCCCTTATCGATCACGGTACGGTGCATGGCATCGCGCTGACCATTATGAAACGGCGCGACCGGCCGGTTGATCGGCAGCTCGTGGAAATTCGGGCCGCCTAAACGGCTGATTTGCGTGTCGGTGTAGGAAAACAGACGCCCCTGCAGCAGCGGGTCGTTAGAGAAGTCGATACCCGGCACGATATGCCCAGGACAGAACGCCACTTGCTCGACCTCGGCAAAGAAGTTATCCGGGTTACGGTTCAGCACCATCTTGCCCAGCGGCGTGATGGGCACCAGCTCCTCAGGAATCAGCTTGGTCGGGTCGAGAATGTCGAAGTCAAACGCGTGTTCCTTATCTTCAGGAATCACCTGCACGCCCAACTCCCACTCTGGGTAATCGCCAGTTTCGATGGATTCCCACAGGTCGCGACGGTGGTAGTCGGTATCTTTACCCGCGAGTTTCTGCGCTTCATCCCACACCAATGAGCAAGTACCGGCCGTAGGGCGCCAGTGGAACTTGACGAAATTGGAGACACCTTCGGCGTTGATAAAGCGAAAGGTGTGCACGCCAAAGCCCTGCATGCTGCGCAGGCTTTTAGGAATGGCGCGGTCAGACATGGCCCAGATCACCATGTGCGCCGATTCAGGTTGCAGTGAGACAAAATCCCAGAACGTATCGTGGGCTGAACCGCCCGTAGGAATTTCGTTATGCGGCTCAGGTTTTACCGCATGCACGAAGTCAGGAAACTTGATCGCGTCCTGAATGAAAAACACCGGCATGTTGTTGCCCACCAGGTCGAAGTTGCCTTCGTCGGTGAAGAACTTCACGGCAAACCCACGCACGTCACGCACGGTGTCGCCGGAGCCGCGTGGGCCCTGCACCGTGGAAAACCGCACAAACACGGGCGTCTTATGCCCAGGGTCACGCAGGAAACCGGCCTTGGTCAGCGCCGAATGGTTTTCGTAGCTTTGGAAATAGCCATGGGCGCCGGTACCACGGGCATGCACGATGCGCTCTGGAATACGTTCATGGTCAAAGTGCGTGATCTTTTCACGCATGATGAAATCTTCCAGCAGCGAAGGCCCGCGCGCGCCGACCTTCAAGCTGTTCTGGTTATCGGAGACTTTCACGCCTTGGTTGGTACGCAGGGCTTGGCCTGTGGCGTCCGACCGGAATTCCTCCAGCGCCTGCAGCTTGGCGTTGGTATTGCCACGGTCCAGGGTATCGGTACCCGCGAGTTCGCTCTTCGGCTGTTTCGTACTCATCAGTCATAACTCCTTATTCAAAGTGGCCAGAGCGATCCCCGGCTCGTTTTGAGCAAAACCCCAGGCACGGCACCTGGGAAATCGAGTTGCTTAAGTAGTGACTGACGGGGTTTGGGCACGTTCCTTTTTTATGACCTTTGGTCTCGTTATTGCCAAATCGCTGGTTGAATGCGAAATAAATGCTAAGAAACGCTATACGGACAGGCTAAAATGCGCGCCCGGCTAACCGCTGATCCCTATTCCATGCGCCCCACAAGGTTCGCTACGTGATCGAGTTTCATAACGTCCATAAAACCTACCGCGTCGCCGGTAAGGATATCCCCGCGCTGCACCCCACCAGCCTGACTGTCGAGAACGGCCAGGTGTTTGGCCTAATCGGCCATTCGGGTGCGGGCAAAAGCACCTTGCTGCGCCTGATCAATCGACTCGAAGAACCGAGCGGCGGCCAAATCAGCGTCGACGGCGAAGAGGTCACCGCCCTGGACGCCAACGGCCTGCGCCGTTTCCGCCAACAGGTCGGGATGATCTTCCAGCACTTCAACCTGCTGGCCTCCAAGACGGTCGCCGACAACGTGGCGCTGCCGCTGACCCTGGCCGGCGAGCTGTCGCGCAAGGACATCGACCTGCGCGTGGCCGAACTGCTCGCCCGCGTGGGCCTGTCGGATCATGCCAAGAAGTACCCGGCGCAGTTGTCGGGCGGCCAAAAGCAGCGCGTCGGCATCGCCCGCGCCCTGGCGACCAAGCCAAAGATCCTGCTGTGCGACGAAGCCACCAGCGCCCTCGACCCGCAGACCACCGCCTCGGTGCTGCAACTGTTGGCCGAGATCAACCGCGAGCTCAAGCTGACCATCGTGCTGATCACCCATGAAATGGACGTGATCCGCCGTGTCTGCGACCAGGTGGCGGTGATGGACGCCGGCGTGATCGTCGAGCAAGGCTCAGTGGCCGATGTGTTCCTGCACCCCAAGCACCCGACCACCAAGCGCTTCGTGCAAGAGTCCGAACAGGTCGACGAAAACGAGCAACGCGATGACTTCGCCCACGTGCCGGGCCGCATCGTGCGCCTGACATTCCAGGGCGAAGCGACCTACGCGCCATTGCTGGGCACCGTCGCCCGTGAAACAGGCGTGGACTACAGCATCCTCGCCGGTCGTATCGACCGCATCAAAGACATCCCTTACGGGCAACTGACCCTCGCCGTCACCGGTGGCGACATGGAAGCGGCCTTTGCCCGCTTCACCGCCGCTGACGTCCACATGGAGATCCTGCGCTAATGGAAGTCCTGATGAGTTTCTTCGCCAATATCGACTGGTCGGAAATCTGGCTGGCCACCGGCGACACCATGACCATGCTGTTCGGCTCACTGTTCTTCACTGTGGTGCTGGGCCTGCCATTGGGCGTGCTGCTGTTCCTGACCAGCCCGCGTCAGTTGTTCGAGCAAAAAGGCCTGTATGCGCTGCTGTCGCTGATCGTGAACATCTTGCGCTCGCTGCCGTTCATCATCCTGTTGATCGTGATGATCCCGTTTACCGTACTGATCACCGGCACGTCGCTGGGCGTGGCGGGTGCGATTCCGCCGCTGGTCGTCGGTGCCACGCCGTTTTTTGCGCGCCTGGTAGAAACCGCGCTGCGGGAAGTGGACCGCGGCATCATCGAGGCCACCCAATCGATGGGCGCTACCACGCGCCAGATCATCACCAATGCGTTGCTGCCTGAAGCCCGCCCCGGCATCTTCGCGGCGATCACGGTGACGGCGATTACACTGGTGTCCTACACGGCGATGGCCGGTGTAGTCGGCGCCGGTGGCCTGGGTGACCTGGCCATCCGTTTCGGTTACCAGCGTTTCCAGACCGACGTGATGGTGGTCACCGTGGTGATGCTGTTGATACTGGTGCAAATTCTGCAAACCGTCGGCGACAAGCTGGTGGTGCATTTTTCTCGAAAATAACGGCCATTGCCGGCCATAAGCCGGCGCATGCCCGAACAAGGAGCTTGTTGGATGAAAAAACTACTGGTTGCTTTCGCCGCCGTTGCCGCGTTTTCCGCCCACGCCGAGACCCTCACGGTCGCCGCCTCGCCGGTGCCGCACGCAGAAATCCTGGAATTCGTGAAACCTGCCCTGGCCAAAGAAGGCGTGGACCTGCAAGTCAAAGTCTTCACCGACTACGTGCAGCCCAACGTACAGGTGGCTGAAAAGCGCCTGGACGCCAACTTTTTCCAGCACCAGCCTTACCTCGATGAATTCAACAAGGCCAAGGGCACTCACTTGGTAAGCGTCGGCGCTGTGCACCTGGAACCCCTGGGCGCTTACTCCAGCAAGTACAAGAAGCTGGACGAGCTGCCAAGCGGTGCCAACGTGGTGATCCCGAACGACGCCACCAACGGCGGCCGTGCGCTGTTGCTGCTGGCCAAAGCGGGCGTGATCACCTTGAAGGACCCGACCAATATTCTGTCGACCATCAAGGACATCACTGCCAACCCGAAAGGCCTGAAGTTCCGCGAACTAGAAGCCGCTACTCTGCCGCGCGTGCTGACCCAAGTCGACCTGGCGCTGATCAACACCAACTACGCCCTGGAAGCCAAGCTGGACCCGTCCAAGGACGCCCTGGTGATCGAAGGCAACGACTCGCCTTACGTGAACATCCTGGTGACCCGCGAAGACAACAAGGATTCGGACGCGGTGAAAAAGCTGGTTGCAGCCCTGCACACCCCTGAGGTTAAGAAATTCATCGAAGAGAAGTACAAAGGCGCGATCAAGCCGGCGTTCTGAGCTGCCTCGATCTCCCAAACACTGGAGATCAAAATGTGGGAGGGGGCTTGCCCCCGATTGCAGTGGACCAGTCAAAATTTCTGTGACTGAAACACCGCTATCGGGGGCAAGCCCCCTCCCACAGTTGTTTTGTGTGATTAGTTATTTTCGCTGCAACAAGCCTGGCAACTGCGCCACCAACTTCTGGTTATTCAAAGGCGCCCGGATAAACCCACGCTGCGTCCCATCCGGCCCGATCACCGCCAGGTTGCCGCTATGGTCCACCGTGTAGTTCGGCTTGCTGGTATCGGCCGGAATAAACGGAATGCTCACCGCATTCGACACCTTCTGCACATCGTCCACATTCGCGCCGGTCAGGCCCACAAACTGCGGGTCGAAGTAGCCCAGGTACTGCTTGAGCTGGCTCGGCGTGTCGCGGTGCGGGTCAACGCTGACCAGGATCACCTGCAACTTATCCACAACGTCCTTGGGCAGCTCACTTTTGATCTGGCGCAGCTGGGCGAGGGTGGTGGGGCAGATGTCCGGGCAGAAGGTATAGCCGAAGAACAGCAGGCTCCACTTGCCTTTCAACTCATTGACCAGCACCGGCTGCCCTTCCTGGTTGGTCATGGTCACCGGCGGCAGCTGGCGGCTTTGCGGCAGCAGGATGATGCCGGCGTCGATCAGCGCCGTAGGGTCGCCCTGGCCTTTGCCATTGAGCACTTTGTTGACGGTCAGGCCCATGATCAACGCGACGATGGCCACCAGGGTGAAGACGGTTTTTTGAGTTCGGGTCATAGGTTCAACAATAGGTAGTGGTCTACGAGCAGGGCGATAAACAGCAGCAGCAAGTACCAGATAGAGTACTTGAAGGTATTGATCGCCGCGTGCGGCCGACCGCCACGGTACAACACCCAGGCCCATTGCAGAAAGCGCCCACCCAATACCAGCGCACACACTAGGTAGAGCAGGCCGCTCATATGGATCACATAGGGCATCAAGCTCACTGCCAGCAGGGCGAAGGTGTAGAGCAGGATATGCACCTTGGTGTAGTGCTCACCGTGGGTGACCGGCAGCATGGGGATGTCGGCCTTGGCGTATTCCTCCTTGCGATGAATGGCCAGGGCCCAGAAGTGCGGCGGCGTCCAGGCAAAGATGATCAGCACCAGCAGCAAAGGCTCGGCGCTGATATGCCCGGTCACTGCGACCCACCCCAGCAACGGCGGCGCCGCACCGGCCAAACCGCCGATGACGATATTTTGCGGCGTCGCACGCTTGAGAAAGCCGGTGTAGATCACCGCATAACCCAGCAGCGAAGCCAAGGTGAGCCATGCCGCCAGGGGGTTGGTGAAGGCCAGCAGCAAGGCCAACCCTGCAACCGCCAGAAACAAGGCAAAGGCCAGCGCAGCCACAGGCGAGACACGCCCTTCTGCCAACGGTCGCTTGTGGGTACGGGCCATGACGGCATCGATGCGCCGGTCCACCACATGGTTGACCGCAGCCGCACCGCCGGCACACAGCGCAATTCCCAGATTGCCAAACACCAGCACTGTCCACGGCACCCCGGCGCGGGTCGCGAGGAACATCCCCACCAGCGAGGTGATGAGCATCAGCACCACCACTTTGGGCTTGGTCAGCTCCAGGTAGTCGCGCCAAATGGCCTGGCCCTGACGCGCGCCGGTCAAGGTCGCCATGGCATCTCTCCTTTAAGCGTGATGAGGCCCGACACGTGTTTGCGCGGGATAAAACGCCAGCCGAACGGCAGTTGGTTACGCACCCGGACCAAACTGGTGCGGGCGTGATAATTGACCAGCACCAGCGTCAGCAGTAAGGCCGCACCGCCGGCGTTATGACCGACCGCCACCGGCAACGGCAGATGGAAATACACGTTGCTCAGGCCCAGGCAGATTTGTGCGGCCAGCGCGATCAACAGCAGACCCGCCAGGCGCGTCATGCCCACCGCACGCAGCTGCCACGCCAGGCCGAGTAACACCAGCGAGACCACCACAGCGCCAACGCGATGGGTCAGGTGAATGGCGGTGCGCGCCTCGCTATCCAATTGCCCACCGAGGTAGTTGGGGCCGATGTGCTGGGTAAGATGAAACCCATTGGCAAAGTCCGCCGCTGGCCACCACTCACCATGGCAAGTCGGTAAATCAATACAGGCCACTGCCGCATAGTTGGAGCTGACCCAGCCACCCAGCGCAATCTGCCCGATCACCAGCACTAACCCGGCCGTCGCCCAATATTGCAGGCGTCTGGGCACGATCAGCGCCGGCAGCACGCCAGACAAGCGCAGCGTCAGCAGAAACAGCAGGCTCAAGGTGGCGAAGCCGCCCAACAGGTGCCCAGTCACCACTTGCGGCCACAGCTTCAACGTCACCGTCCACATCCCAAAGGCCGCCTGGGCAAACACCACCGCCAACAGAAACAACGGCAGCTTTACCGGCTGGCCGGGGTCTCGTCGATGGCTCCACGACCGCGCCGCCAACAGCACGATCAACAACCCCAAGGTGCCGGCGAAGTAACGGTGGACCATCTCGCTCCAGCCCTTGTCCGCCTCGACCGGCGTGTCGGGAAAGTGCAGCTCGGCATGGGCCAGTTGGGCTTCGCTCTGCGGCACGCTGATAAAACCGTAGCAACCGGGCCAGTCCGGGCAACCCAGCCCGGCGTGGGTCAGGCGGGTATAGGCACCGAGCAGCACGACGATCAGCGCCAGCAAGGTGGCAAACAACGCGAGGCGAAATCCAGGTTTGGCCATGACGATGCCCTTATCCGATGTTTGACAGTTTCAGCAGGTGGCGCAGGTCGTTGAGCAAGTCCTTACCCTTGACCTTCGCGTCGTAGCGCAGCACCAGGTTGCCGTGGGGGTCGACGATCCACAGCTGCGCATCGCCGGGGGCGGCGGCGTTCTTGGTGAAGGTCGAGAGGTCCAGCGAGAAGCGTTGCAATTGGGGGTATTCGGCCTTGAGCTTGGCCTCATAGTCGCCGCTCAGCGGGTGCGCGCTGGCCAAGGCATGGCTGGCACGGGAAGCATCGCGACCCAGGCCAATTTGCAGCTGGCGCGCCAAGTACACCAGTTGTTGGCAGTCGGCGGCGCAGGCGGCGGGCGCGGTGACCAGCAATTGCCAGCGAGATTCATCGGCCTGTACCCCGATATCGCCACGAGTCTGGCCATTGCCGATCATCTCGCCGTGGTAGCTGCGACTGTCTGGCACCCAGAACTGCAGCTTGTACATCAAGGTGGCCAGCACCATCGGGCCGATGACCATCATCAGGATCAGGATCAACTGCCAGCGGCCTTTGCGCCGGTTTGGCAATTCAGACACGCTGGGTGGATTCATGGCCGCTCCCATGGGGCTTCTCCTTTTTTGTGGTGTGCCATCCGAGGTAGAGATAAAGCGCCAACAGCGCCAATGCCATGGCGAACCACTGCACCGCGTACCCCAAGTGTTTTTCCGGGCCCATCGCTACGATCGGCCATGTCGTGTCGTACGTACCGGGCCCGGCTTCGGCCCGCAGTTCGTAGGCAAACCCTGTGCGACCCAACTCGGCCCACAGTGCGGCCGGATGCAGCGCGGTCAGCAGGCGCGGCCATTGCGCAGTCGCCGGGTCGGCGTGTAGCTGGAAGGTTTCCCCTGGGGCGACGTAGACCCAGGCATCGAGATTCAAGGGTTGGGCAGGGGTCGTGAAGGCGGGCGCGGTGCGCCGGTCTGGCCAGGGCAGCCAGCCGCGATTGAGCAACAGCCACTGGCCGCTGACCTGGTCGTAGAAGGGTTGCAGCAGCTCTACGCCGGCCTTGCCGTCGCGCATACGGTTGTCGAGCAGCACGCTGTGTTCGGTATCGAATTGGCCGCGTAAGCGTACGCGGCGAAAGGCCGGGGCCGCCATGTCGCTGAGTTGCACGCTACTGATCGGCTCCGCCGCGCGCCGTTCGGCGTAACTGTCCACCAGCAGCTGCTTTTCATGGCCACGAGACAGCTGCCAAAACCCCAAGCCCACCATCAACGGCAGCAGCACCAACACCACCAGTGTGGGCGCGATCCCAGGGCGAAAGCATTTTATGGCGCTGGCTATACTTGTTTTCATTGCCCGCCCATCCCATTGGAGCCCGACCATGCTCAAAGCCGCCATTGCCCTGATGCTGATCGCGACCGTTGTGAGCCTGTTCAGTGGCTTGTTCTTTCTGGTCAAGGACGAGGGCAATTCCAATCGCCTCGTCACTGCCTTGACCGTGCGTGTCGTGTTCACCGTCATTACCCTGGCGCTGATCACCTGGGGCTTTTTCAGCGGCCAGCTGGTGTCTCACGCGCCGTGGTAAGACGCCTCACAGCACGTAAACGAAGAAGAACAGCCCGATCCACACCACATCCACAAAGTGCCAATACCAACTGGCCGCCTCGAAACCGAACTGGTGCTCGGCATTGAAATGCCCCTTGAGGATGCGCATCAGCATCACGAACAAAATGATCGTGCCAATGGTCACGTGGGCGCCATGAAAGCCGGTCAGCATGAAGAACGTGGCGCCATACACGCCGGAGCCCAAGGTGAGCCCCAGCTCTTTATAGGCGTGGATGTATTCCTCGGCCTGAAACCCGAGAAACGCCAGGCCGAGCAGCACCGTGATCGCCAACCAGATCTTCAGCGCGCCGCGATGACCTTTGCGCAAGGCATGGTGAGCAATGGTGATGGTCACGCTGGAGCTGACCAGCAGGATGGTATTGACCAGCGGCAGCCCCCACGGGCTGATCGTGCCCTCGGGCGCCGGATACATTTTTGGGTCAGGGTTGTTGAGCAGCGGCCAGGCAAACTCGAAATTCGGCCACAGCATGTGCGCGATACCTTTAGGGCCTTCACCGCCCAACGCGGGGCCAGACAGGTGCCGCACGTAAAACAGCGCTCCGAAGAACGCGATAAAGAACATAACTTCGGAAAAGATGAACCAGGACATGCCCCAGCGAAATGAGCGATCCATCTGCGGGCTGTACAAGCCGGCGCGACTTTCCTTGATCACCGCGCCGAACCAGCCGAACAACATGTAGGCCAACAGCAGGCCGCCGACGAAAAAGATCCACGGGCCGTGGGACTCCGGGCGTGCCGCCTTCAAGTCGTTGAACCATACGGCCAGGCCGTACACCGTGATCAACAGGCCAAACGTAGCAATTATTGGCCATTTGCTTTGCGCTGGTACGTAGTACGTATCATGAGACGACATGTATTCGCTCTCCTGATTGAGGGGGCAAACAGTAGCTAGCCGCCGGTGTGGACGGCCACCGGCGGTTGGCGCGCAGTGATATCAAATAGGGTGTACGCCAGGGTCAAATGCTTCACATCCTTGGGCATGTCGCGATCGACGATGAAACGCACGGGCATTTCAATGCGCTGGCCGGGTTGCAGCACTTGCTGGGTGAAGCAAAAGCACTCGGTCTTGTGGAAGTACATCGCCGCTTCGGCCGGGGAAATGCTCGGCACGGCCTGGGCGGTCATGGGCTTGTCGGTGGGGTTATAGGCCACGAACAGCATCTCGGTCACTGCGCCCGGATTGACCACCACTTCATCGGCCTTGGCATAAAAGTCCCAGACCATGTCGATGGCATTGGTGGACAGGAATTGCACGCGTACCTGGCGCGACGGGTCCACCACTTGCGAGCCCTCGTACTGCCCGGCGGTCTTGCCATTAATGCCGAAGGCCTTGCACATCACGTCGTAGATCGGCACCAGGGCGAAGCCGAAGGCGAACATGGCCAGCACCAGAATGAGCAGGCGCGTAACCAGACGCTTGAGCGGCACGGACTCAGCCATGGCGCTCACCCAATGTGAATGAGGTCAATGTGGGAGGGGGCTTGCCCCCGATAGCTGACTCACAGCCAATGATGATGTCGGCTGACACGCCGCCATCGCGGGCAAGTCGAATCGTCGCACCGCCCCTCCCACAGGGAATTTGTGGTGACCGGTTCATTTCACCTCCGGCGGCGTAGTAAACGTGTGATACGGCGCTGGCGACGGCACACTCCACTCCAACCCTTCAGCCCCATCCCACGGCTTGGCCGGCGCAGGCGGGCCGCCGCGGATGCACTTGATCACGATAAACAGGAAGAAGATCTGCGTAGCGCCGAACATAAAGGCGCCAATCGACGAGACCATATTGAAATCGGCGAACTGCAGGTTGTAGTCCGGCACCCGGCGCGGCATGCCGGCCAGCCCCACGAAGTGCATCGGGAAGAACGCCATGTTCATGCCCACGAAAGACAGCCAGAAGTGCAGCTTGCCCAGAGTTTCGTCGTACATGTGGCCGGTCCATTTCGGCAGCCAGTAGTAGGCCGAGGCGAAGATGCCAAAGATCGCACCGGGCACCAGTACGTAATGGAAGTGCGCCACCACGAAATAGGTGTCGTGGTACTGGAAGTCCGCCGGCGCAATCGCCAGCATCAACCCGGAGAACCCGCCGATGGTGAACAAAATGACAAAGGCCACGGCGAACAACATCGGCGTCTCGAACGTCAACGAGCCTTGCCACATGGTGCTGACCCAGTTGAACACCTTCACCCCGGTAGGCACGGCGATCAGCAGCGTGGCGTACATGAAGAACAGTTCGCCCACCAACGGGATGCCCACCACGAACATATGGTGCGCCCACACGATGAACGACAGGAACGCGATACTCGCCGTGGCGTAGACCATCGATGTGTAGCCAAACAAGGGTTTGCGCGAGAAGGTCGGGATGATCGAGCTGACGGCGCCAAAGGCCGGCAGGATCATGATGTACACCTCGGGGTGGCCGAAGAACCAAAACACATGCTGGAACAACACCGGATCGCCGCCGCCAGCTGCACTGAAGAAGCTGGTGCCGAAGTGGATGTCCATCAGCATCATGGTCACACAGCCCGCCAGCACCGGCATCACGGCAATCAGCAGGAAGGCGGTGATCAGCCAGGTCCACACGAACAGCGGCATTTTCATCAGGGTCATGCCCGGTGCGCGCAGGTTGAGGATGGTGGCGACCACATTGATCGCGCCCATGATCGAACTGATACCCATCAGGTGAATGGCAAAGATGAAAAACGTCACGCTTTCCGGCGCGTAGGTGGTGGAGAGCGGGGCGTAGAAGGTCCAACCGAAGTTCGGCCCACCTCCTGGACTGAACAGCGTGGACACCAGCAACAGGAACGCCGCCGGCAGCAGCCAGAAACTGAAGTTATTCATACGCGGCAGCGCCATGTCCGGCGCGCCGATCATCAATGGGATCATCCAATTGGCCAGGCCGACAAACGCTGGCATCACCGCGCCGAACACCATGATGAGGCCGTGCATGGTTGTCATTTGATTGAAGAACGCCGGCTCCACGATCTGCAAGCCGGGCTGGAACAACTCGGCGCGGATCACCATGGCGAACGAACCGCCCAGCAGGAACATGGCGAAAGCGAACCACAGGTACATCGTGCCGATATCTTTGTGGTTGGTGGTCAGCACCCAGCGCATCAGGCCCTTGGCGGGGCCGTGGGCATGGTCGGCGTGACCATGGTCATCGATCACAGTGCTCATGGCCGTTCTCCTGCAAGCGGGTGGGCGAGGCGGGTCGGGTTAAACGCCTTGAAATAGGTCATTTGCTTTCCGCCTGCTTGATGGCCAGCACGTCTTTAGGCGTGACCATGTCGCCTTTGTTGTTGCCCCACGCATTGCGCTCATAGGTCACCACGGCGGCGATATCGACTTCAGAAAGCTGCTTGCCGAAGGCTGCCATCGCAGTGCCTGGCTTGCCGTGATAGACAATGCTCAGGTGATCGGCCGCAGGCCCGGTGGCGATTTTCGAGCCCTTGAGCGCCGGGAACATCGGCGGCAGACCCTGGCCCTCAGCTTGGTGACAGGCGACGCAAGTGGTGTGGTAGACCTTGTCGCCGCGGGCTACCAGTTCTTCCAGCGTCCACTCTTTGGACGTCAGCTCTTTAAGCTTGGCGGCCTCTTCCTTGCGCTCGCCGAGCCAGGTTTCGTAGTCAGCCTTGGACTTGACCTCGACTACGATCGGCATAAAACCGTGGTCCTTGCCGCACAGCTCGGCACACTGGCCACGATAGATGCCGGGCTTCTCGACGCGGGTCCACGCCTCGTTGACGAACCCTGGGATGGCATCGCGCTTGACCGCAAAGGCCGGCACCCACCAGGAGTGGATCACATCTGCAGCCGTCACCAAAAAGCGCACCTTGGCCCCCACCGGCAGCACCAGCGGCTGGTCGACCTCCAACAGGTAATGCTCGCCCTTGGTGGCCTGGTTATGAATCTGTTCGGCGGGCGTGGCCAAGTTGCTGAAGAACTCAACGTCCTGGCCCATGTATTTGTAATGCCACTTCCACTGATAGCCGGTGACCTGGATATCGATATCCGACTCACTGCTGTCGTAGATGTTGATCAGGGTCTTGGTTGCCGGAACGGCCATGGCGATCAGGATCAGCAACGGCACCACAGTCCAGAGGATTTCCACGGTCGTACTTTCGTGGAACTTGGCTGCCACCTGGCCCGTGGAGCGGCGGTGCAGAATCATCGACCAGAACATCGCGCCAAACACGACAATGCCGATCACCACACAGATCCAGAAAATGGTCATGTGCAGGTCAAACACGGCGTGACTGACTTCTGTAGCCCCTGGCGCCATATTCGTTGTCCAGGCGGCGTGCGCCTGGCCGAATACCGACCACAACAGGAGGCCCATCCAAACATGTGGATGTCGCATCATTGCGGGTTCCCCTTATCGTTCTTGTTATCCCGCCGGTTTGCACCTGCGTCGAAGGGAGCGGCTTCCATAATGCTTACAACCGCTTAGCCTCACCTGCTTATGCAGTCTGGCGTCATCAGCTAATTGCGTACAAACCCGAGTATAGCCAGCGCCTCCAACCCCGCAATGTGTAGGGTCAAATCAATCAAAACAGACGGACGGAGCCAATAAAACCGGGGGTATAATCGTTTATCCGACGAACGATGGCATTTCGATATAACGCATGCGCATAACCATGAAATAATTATGACAAATGCGTCTGAGGGCCTCGTATAAACGAGCTACCTTATCGTCTTCCTTTTCCTACACCTGTTTCACTGGAGCCTTCATGAACACCGCCGCATTGCGCGAGCAGATTTCCCGTGCCCATCAACACGAAGCCAGCACGGGCCAGCTGGCCCAGCAATTGGAAACCCAATTGCCGCACCTGCATTCGGCCATCTCCCTGGCTGACGGTGACCGCAACATCGTGATGACTCGCTTCGTCACTGCCTACATCGACCTCGTCCCAGACTTGCTGGACGCCGCCAACGACGTGGCTCGCGAAGCGGGTATTGAAAGCCAGATCAAACCGGTGCTGAAAATCGCCGAGCACTTCTTCCTCCAACCGCCTGCAATCCTGGCCGGGCATGAAGGGCTCGACGGCTTGCTGGATGAGGCCTACCTGGCTCATCGCCTGGTAGAAGAAGTCAACGATCTGTATATCAAGCATTTTGGCCAACCGCTGATTCCGGCGGACACCACTGTGGCCAACCTGATTGCCCATCAACTGATCGGCGAAGCATTTGCCAATCAATTGGATGAGGCCGTGCACTTGGCGGTGGACGAAATGCTCAACGAAGAAAGCTTTGCGTTGGAGTCGGTCGAGGCTTACCGCGACAAGCTCAAAAGCCCGGACACTGAAGCCGCGTGGAAGCGCTGGCCGTGCCTGTCGCGGCAGCTGGGGGTTGAGTTGGCGCTGGATCAGCCTGCCTGACTCTCCAGACCGATACAGATCAAATGTGGGAGGGGGCTTGCCCCCGATTGCGGTGAATCAGTCAAATTTGTATCGACTGACACTCCGCTATCGGGGGCAAGCCCCCTCCCACATTTTTGATCCGGTTTCGTCAGCCCGTTGCAGGCGCCGAGCCTATCCCGGTCGTTGTGCGCACCCGCCCCTCCAACCGACGCTTCAAGCCCCGCGCCTCAATCACCAGCTTCGACCCTTTGGCCGCATTGGCCCGGCCCCATTCCTCGAGCAATTCCAGGCACGAATGGTCGATGTAACTCAGGTTGCTCAGCGGCACATGCAGCGTGGTCCCCATAGGTACCGTCGACAGCACTTGCGTCAACGCCGGCACTTTCAGAAAGGTCGCTGCACCGGTCAAACGCAGTTCCATCTCCCCGACCTGGGGCAGGTCAACCAGGCTGACTTTCAGGCGTGAGGCCTTGAATGCGAGCTTGACCAACGTCAACCCGAAACCCACCAGCACTCCGGTCAGCAGGTCGGTAAAGATGATCGCCAACGCCGTAGCGGCGTAGGTAAACATTGGCATCCGACCGTAGCGCCCCAGCGCTTTGAACGCTTTCACATCCACCAGCTTGATCCCGGTGTACACCAGCACGCCCGCCAGGCTCGCCACGGGAATGCTTTGCAGCACGCTCGACAGCAACAGCACAAACGCCAGCAGCCAAACACCATGGAACATCGCCGACAAACGAGTGGTAGCACCGGCCTGCACGTTGGCCGAGCTGCGCACGATCACGCCGGTCATCGGCAGCGCGCCGACCAGGCCGCAGAGCATGTTGCCTATACCTTGGGCGGACAATTCCTTGTCGAAATCCGAACGCTGACCGCTGTGCATACGGTCTACCGCCGCTGCGGAAAGCAGGGTTTCGGCACTGGCGATAAAGGCCACGGCAAATGCAGCAACCAATAGCTGTGGGTCGGCAAGATTCAGCAGGTCGCTTGGGCGCAACCAGTCGATAGCGTCAGCGAGGTTTTCCGGGACTTCCACGCGCTTGACCTGCAAGGCCAGCAGCAGGCTGACGCCCGTGGTCAGGCCCACACCCAGCAGTGCACCCGGCACAAAACGCAGGGTTTGCGGGCGCAACTTATCCCACAAGTACATCACCAGCATGGTCGACAAGCCGAGCAGCCCAGCCTGCCAACCCAGGCTCGGGATGGCCTGCGCGACTGCCGCCGGGAAGCTTGCCAGGTTATCCAGCCCCGAAGGCTTTGGCGCGCCGTCGAGCATCACATGGATCTGCGACAGCACAATCAATACGCCGATCCCCGCCAGCATGCCGTACACCACTGCCGGCGCCGTAACCCGAAACCAACAACCCAGGCGTAGCCGCCCTGCCACCAGTTGCAGAAAACCCGCCAGCAGCAGGATAGGCCCAAGCATCATCATGCCGTGCTGGCGTACCAGCTCGAACACCAATACCGCCAAACCGGCTGCCGGGCCACTGACCTGCAAGGGCGAGCCCGCCAGCCAGCCCACCACCAGACCGCCGATAATCCCGGTAATCAAGCCCTTGGCCGGCGGCATGCCCGACGCGATGGCGATCCCCATGCACAAGGGCAGGGCGACCAGAAACACAACCACCGAGGCGAGCAGCTCCCGAGGTATTACAGCTTTCAATTGAGCAGCACGCATGATGACTCTCCCGAGGCATTCGCCGGGCGCGGCAAAGCCTGGCTGCGTCCATGGCAGCCACCGCTTTACCCGGCAGGGAAGTGTTTTAGAAGCGCGCTTTAGGCGTCGCGGATGGAATCGGCCCTTCGCCGCCTAACGGTCGGAACGCGGACTGGTCTGCGTCGTAGGCGCGGATTTCGCTGGTCTCGATGTTGTAGATCCAACCATGGATAAACAGCTGACCATTGGCCATGCGCGATGCCACAGAAGGGTGGGTGCGCAAATGTTGCAACTGGGCGATGACGTTTTCTTCGGTCAGCACCTTCATGCTTTCGCCTTCATTGGCGCAGTCGCAGTTGTCGTGGACCATGGTCTTGGCGACCTCGGCATGCCGCAGCCAGGCCTTGACCGTCGGCATCTTCTCCAGGCTGTCGGGGTTGAGTACAGCACGCATGGCGCCGCAATCCGAGTGCCCGCAAACGATGATGTGCTGTACGCCCAAGGCTAGTACGGCGTACTCGATGGCCGTGGAAACACCGCCGTTCATCTGGCCGTAGGGCGGCACGACGTTACCGACGTTACGGGTCACAAACAGGTCGCCCGGAGAGCTCTGGGTGATCAGCTCGGGCACGATGCGCGAATCGGCACAGGTAATAAACATCGCTCGTGGGCTCTGGGCCGTGGCGAGTTTCTTGAAGAGTTCTTCCTGCTGGGGGAAGACGTCGTGATGGAAATGCAAAAAGCCGTCAACGATATGCTGCAGCGCTGCATCGGCAGTTTCTGCCACTTGCGGGGCTGAAGCCGACGCAGCCAACGGCTGTTTATCCTTATCACTCATGATTCATCCTCGATATTTATGCAGGGGGAGTGTTCAGGTGCGTTCGACGCCAGGCTAGTGGAATAGTTGTAAAACGCCACAAGCCAGACGACCGACTACTCGGTCACTCGCTGAACAAGGTAGCCGTCGAAACTTAACTCAAACTGAATGAACCGCTCTAGAACGCGGGTTTCAGTGATGTCAAAACGCGACTATTCCTACAGGAATGGTGCATTCGTTCTGTCAGTCTACAACAATGCCATTTGCCTGCCCGGCGGGCAGAACGCCGTGCAATCCAGGTTGTACCCCTCCCGGCGATCAAGCCCAAGACGTTTGATCGCCTTGCTGAATCGCTGGGCCAGCAGATCGGCAAATGGCCCCTCGCCTCGCATGCGCACGCCGAAACGGCTGTCATACACCTCGCCACCGCGCACCTGACGCACCAGGCTCATCACATGGGCTGCGCGTTGGGGGTAATGGGCCGCCAGCCATTCCTCGAACAGCGGCGCCACTTCCAGCGGCAGGCGCAGCATCATGTAGGCCGCACTTTGCGCACCAGCGGCATGGGCTTCGGTGAGCAGGCTTTCGAGTTCACTGTCGTTGATCATCGGAATCATCGGCGAACACAGCACGCCCACCGGGATTCCCGCCTCACGCATCACCCGAATCGCCCGCAAACGCGCCTTGGGCGCCGCCGTGCGCGGCTCCAGGATGCGCTTGAGTTCGTCATCCAGGCTGGTAAGGCTGATCATCACCGCCACCAGACGTTGCCGGGCCAGCTCGGTGAGCAGGTCGAGGTCGCGCAATATCAGCGAGCCCTTGGTGATGATCGTCACCGGGTGCCGATAGCGCAGCAGTACTTCGAGGGTCTGCCGGGTGATCTTGTACTCACGCTCGATAGGCTGGTACGGGTCGGTATTAGAGCCCAGGTTGATCGGCGCGCACACGTAGCCAGGCTTCGACAGTTGTTGCTCCAACACGTCGGCCGCGTTGGTCTTGGCGATCAGCTTTGTTTCGAAATCCAGCCCCGGCGACATGTCCCAGTACGCATGGCTGGGCCGCGCATAGCAATAGATACAGCCGTGTTCACAGCCCCGATAGGGGTTGATCGAGCGGTCGAATGGCAGGTCCGGCGAGTTGTTGCGGGTGATGATGGTCTTGGCCGTTTCGATTTGCACCTCAGTGCCTTGGGTCGGCGGCACTTCCTGGTACCAGCCGTCGTCCTCGGCCACGCTGACCGTGGGCGCAAAACGATTGTGCAGGTTGGTGGCTGTGCCACGCCCGCGCAGAGGCAGGGGCCGGGGCCGTATCATGATCGGACTCCTATTGCTGTATTTATATACAGTATTCGAGAAATCCCCCTTTGGCCAGCACCGTTCAGCAGCCAGCGTGGCGTTAACACCTGCGCACATAATGAAAGCAAGAAATTAATAATGTTTAAAAACTGTTTAAGTACGACAGTTATTATTTCGTCACATTTAAGAAATCAATCCTAACATATCAAAAATGGATTCATACAATCTAACGCCGCTATGATCTCGCTCCACCCAAGTTAAACAACCAATTAGATAATAGGTACATTATGTCTCAGGATGAATTGCGTCTCACGTGTGAAGACTTCGAAAAAGATAATAGCCCGGAAATATTGCTCGAGCGCTTCAGCAATGGCGAACTTACTTTTGCAATGTACGCATCTTCTTCGAAAAAAGATGGCAACTACGACAAAACATCTTCGCCTACCGACCTTGATAACGACGGTGATGAAGACGGCGACGACAAGCAACTGTTCTTGGACATGGCCAACCTTTTCGCCAAAACCTGCGCGCGTTGAACACTCACTATTAATGGCATGCACATCACTAGTTCATACGTGAGTTATTGATATATTTAAAAGCTATGCCTTTCAACCGGCCTATATCAATATTTAGATATAGGCCGGTTACTTCATTACTTTCCAGTCACATCTCCAGTATTAACCGGCCTATCTGGCCTTAATCTTGACACTTCGCCAGCGTTCACCGGAGTGCCCACATTACCCCAACTCCCGCGAATAAAACTGACCACGTCAGCAACTTCCTGATCCGACAGACGCCAGGCGAATGCAGGCATGGTGAACGTCGACGGCGCCGTGTGTGTCGCCGGCAAGGTGCCGCCATTCAACACAATGTTAATCAACGACGTGGCATCCGCCGTCTGCAACACCGGGTTGCCTGCCAGCGCCGGGAACACCCGAGTGTAGCCATGGCCGTCGGTACGGTGGCAGGCCGCGCAGTTATCGATATACACCGAGGCGCCCGGTTTGCTGTCGTCGCCTTTCCACAGCGCTTGGGCCACCTGTTTATCGTACTGGTGCGGTTGGTCCTTGGGATCGACCGCCGGTAGGCTCTTGAGGTAACGCGCGATAGCGGTGAGGTCGTCCTGGGACATGTACTGCATGCTGTGCACGACCACATCGCTCATGCCGCCAAACACTGCGCTGCGATCACTGCGACCGGTCTTGAGGAATTGAACCAGTTGTTCCTCGCTCCAACTGCCGAGGCCGTCCTTGTGATCCCCCCGCAGGCTTTTGGCGATCCAGCCTTCCAGCGGTGCACTGCCAGACAGGAACGCGCTGCCATCGGTGGCGCTCAGGGATTTTTCCTGCATGGTCAGCGCCCGTGGCGTATGGCAGGCGCCGCAATGGCCAAGACCTTCCACCAAGTAAGCACCGCGACTGATTACCGGGTCGGCGTCGGCTGGCGCCTGGTCTTGCGCGACCTCAGGTGCAAACATCCAACGCCACGCCGCCAGCGGCCAGCGCATGCTCAGCGGCCACGGAATATCACTGTCTTTGTTCTCCTGCGCGACCGGCTCAACGCCCTTCATGAAGTACGCATACAACGCCTGCATATCGCTTTCACTGACGCGTGCGTAAGACGGGTAGGGCATCGCCGGGTAAAGCGTACTACCGCTCTTGGCGACGCCATGGCGCACGGCCTTGTCGAAATCCTCAAAACTGTAGTCGCCCAGGCCGGTTTTGTCCGGGGTGATGTTGGTGGAGTAGATCACGCCAATCGGGGTTTCCATCGGCAGGCCGCCGGCGAACGGTTTGCCGCCCTTGGCGGTGTGGCAGGCCACGCAGTCACCGGCGCGAGCCAGGTATTCGCCCTGCTTGACCAGGTCGGTTTCAGCCGCGCTTACCGAGCAGCTGCTAAAGAGTGCCAGTGAGGCGATAACGAGTGCTTTCATGGTCATCGCTCCTTATGCCTGAACCAGTGGGCCGGGGTTTTTCAAGTACTGCTCGCGAATCGCCCGCGCCGACCAATAGGTCAGCGCCGCCACCAGGCCGGTCGGGTTGTAGCCCAAGCCTTGTGGGAAGGCGGACGCGCCCGGCACAAACACGTTGTGTACGTCCCAGCATTGTAGGTAGCGGTTCAACGCACTGGTTTTCGGGTCGGTGCCCATGATCGCGCCACCGTTGAGGTGGGTGGTCTGGTACGACGCGGTATTGAAATGCTCGCCGACTTTTTTACCGAGCACGGCAATGGCCTTGGGGTTCATCGCTTCGGCGACCTTGCCCATTTTCTCGACCATGAAGCGGTTCATCTTGATGTCGTTTTCTTGCCAGTCGAACGTCATCCGTAGCAGCGGTTGGCCGTAGGCATCGCGGTACACCGGGTCCAGATCGAGGTAATTACCCCGATAGGATTGATGCGCGCCGTGGGCGTCCATCGACACCTGGTGGGTGTAGTAATCGGCGGTGGCGCGCTTCCAGGCACTGCCCCAAGCGGGCGTACCCGGCGGGTTGGACGTGCCGGCAATCGGCCGACTGCCCGCCTGGTTGACCCACATGGGCGAGCCGCCCACAAAGCCATGGGGCCCGTGGTCGAAGTTATCCGCGTTGAAGTCATCCATCGCCACGCCGTTGCCGCCGGCACCGATGAAGTTGTTGGTGTGAGTGTCCTTGTCGAAGAACGCCTTGATGGTCGCCATGTTCTGGTAGGCGAAGTTCCTGCCCACCACGCCCTCATTGGTAATCGGGTCGTACGGCTTGCCGATGCCCGACAACAGCATCAGGCGCACGTTATGAAACTGGAACGCGCCGAGGATCACCAAGTCTGCCGGCTGCTCGCATTCGCGGCCCTGGGCGTCGATATAGGTCACGCCGGTGGCTTTGCTCTTGGTGCTGTCGAGGTTGACCTTGAGCACGTGAGAATTGGGCCGCAGTTCGAAGTTCGGCACCTGGCGCAGCGCCGGCAGGATATTCACGTTTGGCGAAGCCTTGGAGTACATGTAGCACACGTAGCCGCTGCAAAACCCACAGAAGTTGCACGGGCCCATCTGTGCGCCATAAGGGTTGGTGTAAGGCCCCGAGGTGTTGGCGGACGGCAGGTTGTAAGGCTTGTACCCAACGCTTGCAGCCGCTTTCTGAAACAGCTGTGCAGAGACGGTTTTTTTCTGTGCTTCCAATGGGAACGGGTTGGAGCGATCTGGCGCATAGGGGTTGCCGCCACGACCTTCGCCTACCAGTTGACCTTTGACGGTCCAAGCCTGGCCAGACGTGCCGAAGACTTTTTCGGCATAGTCGAAAAACGGCTCAAGTTCTTCATAGCTCACGCCAAAGTCCTGGATAGTCATGTCCTTGGGAATGAAGTTTTTGCCATAGCGTTCTTCATAGTGGCTGCGCATGCGCAGCTCGATCGGGTCGACCCGAAAATGCACGCCAGACCAATGCAGACCGGCGCCACCCACGCCGTTACCTGGCAAGAATGCACCCAACTGACGATTGGGCAGGGCAACATCATTCACGCTATGGCGAATGGTCACGGTCTCTTTGGAAATATCCTGGAAGAGTTTTTTACGCACGCTGTAGGTCAGCTCATCGATGACCTGTGGGTAATTGCCATCCGGGTAAGTGTCCTGCATCGGGCCGCGCTCCAGCGCTACCACGTTCAGGCCAGCTTCCGTCAGCTCCTTGGCCATGATCGCGCCGGTCCAGCCGAAGCCTACGATCACCGCGTCTACTTTCTTCATGATGGTTGCCACGTTTATGCCCTCTCGCCGCGAATTGAAACTGCCGGGAAGGGGTATTGCTCGTTGCGTTCAACCCAGTCCATGAAGTCGGCGCGGGCGCCGGGAAAGCCGATCATGGTCCAGCCGACCATGCCTTTGTTGCCACCGTGGATCGGGTCGCAGAAGAAGCCTTCCTTGGTGTTTTGCAGCAACAGGTTGAAGAAAATCTTCGGCGGCACCGCGTCGAAATGCGCGGTCACTTCGCTGCCGCCGGCTTCCAATCTGCGCAACATATCGTCTCGGGTAGCGCTGTCTTGCGCAGCAAATGTTTTACCGTTGAAGGATTTCGACCACGCATCCGTCGCGGCAATGCCCAGGCGATAGATCTCCTTGGGCACCAATTTGCTCTGCCAGCCCATTTCTGGAGCGGCATCCGCGTTGAACGGGCCTTGCATAAACCACAGCGCGCCACTGGCGTAGGGCGTGTTCATCTGACGGTCGATGTATTCCGGGGCACCCGCTTCAAGAGCGCCTGGGCCTTGGGCGTCGGCAGGAATCAATTGGGCGACCGCAGCGTTGATAAATGCCCATTCTTCGGCAGTGAAGTAAGTGGGCTCGTAGGCTTTATCGCTCGCTGCGGGCTTGGCCGGTGCGGCCTGGGCAGGCTCGGGCGTGGCCATCAGCATCGAGCCGCCAAGGCCGGTGCTGGCAACCGTGACCACCGGGATCAAGGTCAAGGATTTGCGCAAAAAGTCACGCCGGGGGTTGTCTTGATCTTGATCAGACATGGGGGCACCTCATCATGTGGTCACGGGTTTGCCAGCCACCTCTGGGGGCGACTTGGCAATTATCAGTTACAAATGATAGCAGGCTAAGGATGTAGGGGAACGTTTCAGCGACCTAAGTCGAATGAATGCGGACAAAACAGTGTAGGAGCGAGCTTGCTCGCGAAAAACCCAAGGGCAACGCGTTCATTCAGGATGAGCGCGTTATCGTTAACGTTTTTCGCGAGCAAGCTCGCTCCTACAGTAGGCGGGGCTTTTAGTCTTTTTTCAGCTTGGGATTCGGGAAGAACTGCACCGCCTGAACCTTGGGATCAGCCGGGGCTTTGAGCGCAGAGGTATTCACCCGCGTGCCCAACTCCTTGGGCACTGACAATCCCTGGTCATTGAGCGTGTCGGTATACCCGCACGCCACACACTCACGGTGCGGCACGCTGTCCTCGGTCCACATCTTCAACTTGTCCGGCTCGCTGCACGCCGGGCAGACGGCCCCGGCGATAAATTGCTTTTTGGTCATCACAGGCCCGTCACTCATGCTGCCGCGTCCTCACTCAGGCCGCTGTGACGCAAGAGTGCGTCAATCGACGGCGCGCGTCCGCGGAAGTCGACGAACAACACCATCGGCGCCTGGGAACCGCCACGGGCCAGGATCGCCTCGCGGAAAGCGCGCCCGGTTTCGGCGTTGAGCACGCCGTCTTCCTCAAACTTGGAGAAGGCATCGGCGGACAACACTTCGGCCCACTTGTAGCTGTAGTAACCCGCCGCATAGCCGCCAGCAAAGATGTGCGCAAAGCTATTGGGGAAGCGGTTGTAAGCCGGCGGGCGCATCACCGAGACTTCATCGCGAATGCCTTCCAGCACCTGCGCCACACTGCGGCCATCACCGTGGGTAGCGTGCAGTTCGAAGTCAAACAGCGAGAACTCCAGCTGACGCACCATCATTAGGCCGGACTGGAAATTCTTCGCCGCGAGCATTTTTTCCAGCATGTCCTGAGGCAGCGGCTCACCGCTCTCATAGTGACCAGAGATCAGCGCCAGGCCTTCGGGCTCCCAGCACCAGTTCTCCATGAACTGGCTCGGCAGCTCTACCGCATCCCAAGCCACGCCGTTGATGCCGGACACGCCAGCATGTTCAACGCGGGTCAACAAGTGGTGCAGGCCGTGACCGAATTCGTGGAACAAGGTGGTGACTTCATCGTGGGTCAACAGGGCAGGCTTGCCGCTGTCGGCCGGAGTGAAGTTGCACACCAGGTTGGCTACCGGGCTTTGCAGTACGCCGTCGACCTTGCGACGACGGTCGCGCGCACCGTCCATCCAGGCGCCGCCACGCTTGTTGGCGCGGGCGTACAGGTCGAAGAAGAAGCGGCCGACGTGCTGGCCGTTTTCCTTAATTTCAAACAGGCGCACGTCCGGGTGCCAGGTGTCGAAGCCCTTTTGCTCGGCGATTTCGATGCCGTACAGGCGTTGCACAATGGCGAACAGGCCGCCCAACACTTTATCGATGGGGAAGTAAGCGCGCAGGGCTTCCTGGGACACGCTGTAACGCTGCTCACGCAGTTTTTCGCCGTAGAAACCACTGTCCCAGCTTTGCAGGTCGGCGCAGCCTTGTTCGCCAGCGTAAGCCTTGAGCTGTTGCAGGTCTTGAGCAGCAAACGGCTTGCTGCGCTTGGCCAGGTCACGCAGGAAACTCAGCACCTGGTCGCTGGACTCGGCCATCTTGGTGGCCAGGCTCAGTTCAGAGAACGACGCATAGCCCAACAGCTTGGCCAGTTCCTGACGCAAGTCGAGGATCTGTTCCATCACCGGGCCGTTATCGTTCTGACCGGCGTTCGGGCCTTGGTCCGACGCACGGGTGCAGTAGGCCGCGTAGACCTCTTCGCGCAGGGCGCGGTCGTGGGCGTAGGTCATTACCGCGTAGTAGCTGGGGAATTCCAGGGTGATCAGCCAGCCATCGAGGCCTTTGGCCTGGGCGGCGGCCGCCATCTGTGCCTTGGCCGAATCGGTCAGGCCGGCGAGGGTGGCTTCGTCGGTGACGTGTTTGGTCCAGGCTTGGGTGGCGTCCAGCAATTGGTTGGAAAACTTGCTGCCCAGCTCGGACAGTTTGCTTTGCACTTCGGCGTAGCGTTTTTGCTGCTCCGGCGGCAAATCGATACCCGACAGGCGGAAGTCGCGCAGCGAGTGTTCCAGAATGGTTTTTTGCGCCACGTCGAAACCGGCAGCTTCGGGGCTGTTGGCCAGGGCTTCGAAAGCCTGGAACAGCTCACGGTTCTGGCCCATCTCAGTGGAGTAGGCGCTCAACGCCGGCAGGCAACCTTCATAGGCTTCGCGCAATTCGGCGCTGTTGCACACGGCGTTGAGGTGGCTGACCGGGCTCCAGGCGGCGCCCAGGCGGTCGTTCAATTCGTCCATGGCCAGTACCAGCCCGGCCCATGTAGGGTTCTTACCCTGGCTTTGCAGGATACCTTCGATGGCAACACGGTTGTCGGCGAGGATCTGTTCGATGGCCGGTTGCACGTGCTCGGCACGGATCGCCGAGAACGGCGGCAGGTCGTAGGACTGCAGAAGAGGGTTGTTCGCGCTCACGGTTGGCACCTTGGCTGAAGAAACATGTAAGAACAAAGATGGGGCCATCTTAATTACAATCAACGCCCACCGCAGCTATCAGCAGATAAGAGAGAGGCTATCGTGACCCTTCGCACCTATCAGAACCACACGCCAACCCTGGGCGCCGGGGCTTTTGTCGATATTTCGGCGGTGGTGATCGGCGATGTCGAAATCGGCACCGACAGCTCGGTATGGCCGCTGACCGTCATTCGCGGCGACATGCACCGCATCCGCATCGGTGCGCGCACCAGCGTGCAGGACGGCTGCGTGCTGCACATCACCCACACTGGGCCCTTCAACCCGGATGGTTTCCCGCTGTTGATCGGCGACGACGTGACCATCGCCCACAAAGTCATGCTGCATGGCTGCCGCGTGGGCAATCGCATCCTGATCGGCATGGGCAGTATCGTGATGGACGGCGCCGTGGTGGAAGATGACGTGATCATCGGCGCCGGCAGCCTGGTGCCGCCGGGCAAGAAACTGGAAAGCGGCTTTTTGTACGTGGGCAGCCCGGTTAAACAGATTCGCGCCCTGACTGACAAAGAGCGCGCCTTTTTCACCTACAGCGCCGCCAACTACGTGAAGCTCAAAGACCTGCACCTAGCCGAGGGATTCAACCGATGACCCAGAAGTACCAAACTGTGTTGTTCGATTTGGACGGCACCCTCACCGACCCGCGTGAGGGCATCACCCGTTCAATCCAGTACGCACTCGGCAAGCTGGGGATAGACGAGCCGGACCTGGCTAAGCTCGAACACTTCATCGGCCCGCCACTGTTGCAGGCGTTCATGCAGTTCTACGACTTTGATGAAGCCAAGGCCTGGGAAGCGGTAAATTTTTACCGCGAGCGCTTCAAGGTCACCGGGCTGTATGAAAACCGTGTGTTCGACGGCGTGATGCCGCTACTGGAAGACTTGGGCAGTCAGGGCCGACAGCTCTACGTCGCCACGTCCAAGCCATGGGTGTTTGCCCGCGAAATCGCCCGGCATTTTGATTTTGCCAAGCACTTCAAGGTGATCTACGGCAGCGAGCTGGACGGCACGCGCACCAACAAGGTCGAGCTGATCGCTCACTTGATCAGTGAAGAGAGACTGGACCCAGCCACCACTCTGATGATCGGCGACCGCAAGCACGACCTGATCGGCGCGCGCAGCAATGGGCTGGATTCGGCGGCGGTGGGGTATGGGTTTGGTAGTTTTGAGGAATTGAATGCCGAGGCGCCGACTTGGCATTTTGAGACGTTGGAGCAGATGCATCAGGCGTTTATGCAGCGACCTTGAGATCGCTATCGGGGGCAAGCCCCCTCCCACACTTGTTTGGCGGCGCGGTCAAAATGTGGGAGGGGGCTTGCCCCCGATGAGGCCCTAAAGCCCACCCACTTCCAACTGCCTCAACGCCGCTTTGCGCTGCTCCACCGGCAACCTACCCATCTTCTCCACCGCCGCGTAAAACTTCACCCAATCCCCGCCTTCTTGCGCAAACAACGCCGCAAACGCCGGCACCCACTGGTCATACAGCCCAAACGGCAACAACCTGGCATTGTTCATCGGCTGGTTGATCCAGGCGTCATAACGCTTATCCCCACCCCAACGACTGTCGCGCAATTGCCGGTAGCCACTGCGCAAGCGCTCGAACTCTGCCGCCTTGGCGCTACGCATCAAGTCGGCTGACAGCGGCTGCGCATAGAGTTTCTCCAAGCGTTGGCGAGTATCGAGAACCAACTGGATAAACTCATCACGCTGCTTCACCGCCGCCCCACTGACCGGCGCCAACCCCCGCGCCGCACGCCATTGCCGAGTACCTTCCTGCTCGACAAAGCTCGCGTAAGACTCGTTGAACTCAGTGTCATCCTTTACATAAAAGCGCTGGTGCGCCAGCTCATGAAAGATCAACGTGGCCAAGCGCTCATCGCCCCAGCTCATCATCGAATTCATGATCGGATCGTTGAACCAACCCAGCGTGGAATAAGCCTCCACGCCACCGATCGACACATCCATGCCCCGCTGCTTTAACAACGCTGCCTCACCGCGCGCGGCACCTTGGTTGTAATAGCCGCGATAGGCCACGCAACCGGCGATAGGAAAACAATGGTTTTCGGGAGAGAGGGAAAACTCCGACGTCGCGAACACATTCCAGACGACGTAAGGCCGGCCAATGTCGGCGTACAAGCGGTAACTTTGGTTGTCGGGCAAGTGCAGGTGTTCACTGGCGAACGTGCGTGCCTTATGAGATTGCGCCAGATGATCACGCAACAATTGCGGCCGGGCCGGATCGGCGATGACCTTCGACACCGGCTCACGCGCCCGCAGCAATTGCCACTGACCGCTGGCCAACTGGCTGTAATAACTGACGCTGGAGCAGCCGCTGAGCAGCATAACCATCAACCCTGGAAAAAAAAGCCTGACCATGCCCCGACTGCTCCTGGGTAATTTGCTCGCCAGACTATCGCGCCTGCTCGGGATATTTCCATGGCGTGAGGTGTTTATACTCACAGGCAGCCATCAACCCCTCTTCGAGTGCCTGCCATGCGCCAGCTTATGCTTCCCGTCGCCGCGCTGCTCCTCAGCGCTTGCACCTCGACTCCCGTACCGCCGATGGACCCGCAACAGGCGTGGGTCGATTTCGCCACTCCGACACCGGGCGCCAAACTGGTGATGGCTCAGCGCTTGGACGGCAAGAACCTCGACGATGGGCGCTATTTCCAATTCCCGCCAGGCAGTCACGAGTTGATGGTGCGTTTCGACTTCGAAGTGCCCACCGGCGGGAGCCTGAACGGGTTTGGGCAAATGACAGACCGCACTTGCTTCATGACAGTTGAGTACGCGAATTTCGCGGCCGGCCAACGCTATCGCCTGGAAGGTCGCTCGTTGGGCTACACGCCGAATATCAGGTTGTATAACGCCGCCCGCCAATTGCTGGCCGAAGAGCGCAGCGTCAACTGCCTGTGATCAGTCGTTATTCTTCTGATAGACGATGGCTTTGGTCCCGTTCTCACAACTGCCGACGACCATGGCTACGTCGTGCTTCTCAGCCTCTTCCTTGCTGACGATCTCCAAGGTGTAGGACGGCACCGCGTTAGCCTGGATCTTGACCTCGATCTCTTTCCTGAGCTCTTCACAATCTTTGGGTGCGGCCACAGCCGAAGTGGCCAGCACACCGCAGATGATCGCCAAGGCAAAACGTTTCATGTGTGAAGCTCCCTGAATGCACTGCGCACGGGTGTGCGTCTAGGCTGCAATAGCTATAGGACCACAGTTTGGAAACGCGAGTTCTGATTTAACGCAGAACTAAATGTGGGAGGGGGCAAGTCGAATCGTCGCACCGCCCCTCCCACACTGTCCTGTTTACACATCAGTCTTGCGGCGTTAGTTGACCAGGGTCGCATCCAGGCTGATTGTTGCATTCAGCACCTTGGACACTGGGCACCCTTCTTTGGCTTTTTTGCTCAGCTCATCGAACTGCGCCTGGCTCGCGCCCGGGATCTTGGCTTTCAAAACCAAATGCACGGCCGTAATCGCAAAGCCACCTTCCACCTGGTCCAGGGTCACTTCAGCCTGGGTATCAATGCTGTCAGCCTTGAGGCCCGCATCGCCCAGAATCATTGAGAACGCCATGGAGAAGCAACCGGCATGGGCCGCGCCGATCAGTTCTTCCGGGTTGGTACCCTTACCACCTTCGAAACGGGCCTTGAAGCCGTAGGGCGCTTCGCGCAGTACGCCGGTTTCTGTAGAGATGGAACCCAGGCCCGTCTTCAGATCACCTTCCCAATGCGCGGATGCCTTTTTAACAATACTCATAGCTTTCTCCTCGAACGGTGGTTTTGCGTCAGTAAGGGTTCTGAGGATAGTCGGCCTGGCAAAGTTCATCTTGTCGGAGAAACCTAGCGATTCAGTAGGAAATTTCCCAGCTAGCTATTGAATCTCGGGTATATGCCCTCATTGCATAGAGCATGCACATGAAGCGGCAGGTTTTAGTTCGTCTTAAAAGCCTGCGGCCCCCTTGGAGAAGCAGGCTTATGAAATCGCTGTCCGACGTAAAGTTCTCGACCCTCGACTTGGTGCCCGTGCGCGCCAACGGCAGTGTGGCGCAGTCGCTGCGCAATTCCCTGGACCTGGCCCAGCACGTCGAAAAGTTTGGCTACAACCGTTTCTGGGTGGCTGAACACCACAATATGGACGGTATCGCCAGCTCGGCTACCTCGGTATTGCTGGGTTACCTGGCCGGCGGCACCTCGACGATTCGTGTCGGCTCCGGCGGCGTGATGCTGCCCAATCACGCGCCTTTGGTGATCGCTGAACAGTTCGGCACCCTGGAAAGCCTCTACCCCGGCCGTATTGACCTGGGCCTGGGGCGCGCGCCCGGCTCCGACCAAATGACCGCCCGTGCCTTGCGCCGTGAGCGCTCGGGCAGCGCCGATGATTTCCCCGAAGATGTCTCCGAGCTCATGGCCTACCTGGGCCCACGCACGCCTGACCAACGGGTGATCGCCGTTCCAGGTACCGGCACCAACGTGCCCGTGTGGCTCCTGGGTTCCAGCCTGTTCAGTGCCCAACTGGCGGGCGAACGCGGCTTGCCCTACGCCTTTGCCTCACATTTCGCACCACGTTTGATGCATGAGGCGATTCGCGTATACCGCAATCATTTCAAGCCTTCGGCCGTATTGGATAAGCCCTACGTGATGCTGGGTATTCCGCTGGTAGCGGCGGATACCGACGAGCAGGCCGATTACCTGGCCACTTCGGTGTACCAGCGGATTCTCGCGCTGATGCGAGGGCAGAGCCTGGTGCAGCGCCCACCCGTGAAAACCATGGATGGCCTATGGCTGCCTCATGAAAAAGACGCCGTGGGCAGCTTCCTCGGCTTGGCGATGGTGGGTAGCCCGGCGAAGATCCGCGCCAAACTGGAAGTGCTGATCGAGCAGACCGGTGCCGACGAGTTGATCTTTACGTCTGACCTGTACGAGCACGAAGACCGGATTCGTTCCTACGAGCTATTGGCGCAGTTGATGAAGGGCTAAACCGCCATGCGAAAAAAAACCGACGCACCTGCGTCGGTTTTTTATGTCTGCAGCACGAGATCAACCGCGCTTGTAGACAATTTCCTTGGTGCCGCCTTCGCAGCTGCCGACCACTTTCGCGTCGGTAGAAGCACCTTTATCCACCACTTCCAGCGAATAACCCGAAGCGCCCTTGGCGTCGATTTTCGCTGCAATTTCGCTTTTGAGCTCTTCACAAGGCTTGCCCGCCGCCAGGGCTGTACCCGCAATGCTCAACAAACCTATCGCTAACAGAAACTTCTTCATCCGTTACTTTCCTTGCGCTGATCTAAAAGAGCGTGCCGACGCTTGTGGCGTCGGCACCCAATGGTTGTAGCGCAGGTTATGGCAATCGGCCAGTCGGCAAAGTTCAACCGGCGCGATCAGCTACTGGCAATTCGGAACCCCACCTTAAGGGTGACCTGGAAGTGCGCAGCCTTGCCATCCTTGATGTGACCACGGGTTTCGGTCACTTCGAACCATTCTAGGTGTTTGATGCTCTTGTGGGCTTCGGCCAGTGCATTGTTGATCGCATCTTCGATGGTGGTAGTCGACGAGCCAACCAGTTCGACTTTCTTGTACGTGTGATGATCACTCATGGCAGTTCTCCTAAGGGTCGTAAATCAAAAGCGTCGTGAATCAAGAGGGTCGTGAATCAAGCGTAGCAGTCAATGTTCTTACTGCTTCTGGCGGCTGTTCCTACGTGAAAGTTCAGATTTACTGCACTTTCTGAAACGGCAGCAGTCGGTATCTACACACGCCACTCAATCACTTCAGGAGAGTCCACATGGCCAACACTTCTTTACGCAAAGCGTCACTGGAAAGCATGGAAGCCGAGATTTCGAGCCTGCTTAAGTCTCTGGAAAGCCTCAAGGACGATGCGTCTGACGAGTCGCGCAAAACCTTGAAGGCCCTGAAAAGCAATGCCGAGAACGCGCTCAAGCATTCCCGTCACCTGATCAGCGATGCCTACGAAGAAAGCAAAGTCAAAATCCGCGAAACCGGTGTTGCGACCCGGGACTACGCACAAGAGCACCCGTGGACTACAGCCGGTGTGGCTGTCGGCGCATTGGGCCTGCTGGCTGCGTACTTGCTGTGCAAACGCGGTGACTAATGGGGTGGGCGCAACAGCTCAGCCTTGAGCCACTGCGCCAATTGCCCTGCGCGCCCGTCTGCGGCGCGCTTGGGCAGCCACAACGCCAGGTGCGCCGGGGTTTCGCTGAAACCCCACGGCGCCACCAGGCGACCCGCGCGTAGATCCTCGGCTACCAGCGGCTCGGGCGCAATTGCCACTCCCAGCCCCGCTACCGCTGCCTCCAGCAAATAATAGAGATGCTCAAACCCTTGGCCGTGTTTCAACGCGCCAGGCTCGATGCCGTGTTGCTGTGCCCAACTGGGCCAGGCTTGCGGGCGTGAGGTGGTGTGCAACAGCGCTTCACCGCACAAGGCAGCGGCAGGCGCATGGTTCAAGCGCTCATAACCCGCAAAACGCGGGCTCATGACCGGGCCGATACGTTCGCTGGCCAGCTCATATACCTGCATATCCGCCGGCCACGGTGGTTCGGCAAATACCAGAAGAGCGTCTAGACCGGGGCGCCTGGGGTCCAGATCGCCGTCACCGGCCGACAAGTGCAGACGTAGATCCGGCAGGTCTGCATTCAATCGCCCAAGACGCGGGATCAACCAGCGCGCCAGCAGACTGCCCGAACACCCCAGCACGAACGGTGCATCGGCGCTGCTCTGGGTGAGCTCCGCGCAGACATCCCGCAGACGCTCGAAGGCCTCGGCACTGGCATCTCGCAGCCGGGCGCCTGCATCTGTGAGTTTAAGGCCGCGTCCATCCTTCACGAACAAGCTGACTCCCAAGTATTCTTCCAACACCTTCAACTGCCGACTCACGGCACCGTGAGTCACGTGCAATTGCTCAGCGGCTTGGCTGACGCTGTTAAGGCGCGCAGTCGCTTCAAACGCACGCAGGGCATTGAGGGGCGGGAGGTCTCGGCTCATCTGTGAGTTTTCCTGACAGGTTGCGGCGATCTTATCGGTTTTCAGCCTACACCGTGAGGGGTAGAGTGGCCCTCATTGTTTCTTACACACTTTCTTCCCTGGAGCGTCCCATGACTCAGTCCCAGACCGATCTACGCAACGGCCCTGATGCCACCGGTATGTTTGGCGCGTTCGGCGGCCGTTACGTCGCTGAAACCCTGATGCCGTTGATCCTCGACCTGGCTCGCGAATACGAAGCGGCCAAGGAAGATCCTGCCTTCAAAGAAGAACTGGCTTACTTCCAGCGCGACTACGTCGGCCGCCCAAGCCCCCTGTATTTCGCCGAACGCCTCACCGAATTCTGCGGCGGCGCCAAGATCTACCTCAAGCGCGAAGAGCTGAACCACACCGGCGCGCACAAGATCAACAACTGCATCGGCCAGATCCTGCTGGCGCGGCGCATGGGCAAAAAACGCATCATCGCCGAGACCGGCGCCGGCATGCACGGCGTAGCCACTGCCACCGTGGCCGCGCGTTTTGGCCTGCAATGCGTGATCTACATGGGCACCACCGACATTGAGCGCCAGCAGGCCAACGTATTTCGCATGAAGCTGCTGGGCGCCGAAGTGATCCCGGTGGTCGCCGGCACCGGCACCCTGAAAGATGCGATGAATGAAGCGCTGCGCGACTGGGTCACCAACGTCGACGACACTTTCTACCTGATCGGCACCGTGGCCGGCCCACACCCATACCCAGCGATGGTGCGCGACTTCCAGGCAGTAATCGGCAAGGAAACCCGTGACCAACTGCAAGCCCAGGAAGGCCGCCTGCCGGACAGCCTGGTGGCATGCATCGGCGGTGGTTCAAATGCCATGGGGCTGTTCCACCCGTTCTTGGATGACAAAAGCGTCGAGATCATCGGCGTAGAAGCGGCAGGCCACGGTATCGAGACCGGCAAACACGCCGCCAGCCTCAACGGCGGCGTACCTGGTGTACTGCACGGCAACCGCACCTTCCTGCTGCAGGACGACGATGGCCAGATCATCGATGCCCACTCGATTTCCGCCGGCCTGGACTACCCTGGCATCGGCCCGGAACACGCCTGGTTGCACGACATCGGCCGCGTCCAGTACACCTCGGTGACCGATGACGAAGCCCTCGACGCCTTTCACAAATGCTGCCGCCTGGAAGGGATTATTCCTGCACTGGAAAGTGCCCACGCCCTGGCCGAAGTGTTTAAACGCGCACCGGCTTTGCCGAAAGATCACCTGATGGTGGTTAACCTTTCTGGCCGTGGCGACAAAGACATGCAGACCGTAATGCACCACATGGAAACCGCTAATAAGCAGGAGAAACACTGATGAGCCGCCTGCAAACCCGCTTCGACCAACTCAAAGAACAAAACCGCGCCGCCCTGGTGACCTTCGTCACCGCCGGCGACCCAGGCTATGACACCTCACTGGCGATCCTCAAAGGCTTGCCAGCGGCTGGCGCCGACGTGATCGAGCTGGGCATGCCCTTCACCGACCCGATGGCCGACGGCCCGGCGATCCAGTTGGCCAACATCCGCGCATTGGAAGCCAAGCAGAACCTGCTCAAAACCCTGCAAATGGTTCGCGAGTTCCGCACAGGCAACAACGACACCCCCTTGGTGTTGATGGGCTACTTCAACCCGATCCACAAATATGGCGTACCGAAGTTCATCGCCGACGCCAAGGAAGCCGGCGTAGACGGCCTGATCGTGGTCGACATGCCGCCTGAGCATAACGGCGAGCTGTGCGACCCAGCCCAGGCCGCCGGCATCGACTTTATCCGCCTGACCACGCCGACCACCGACGACGTACGCCTGCCGACTGTGCTCAACGGCAGCTCTGGTTTTGTGTACTACGTGTCGGTGGCCGGTGTGACCGGAGCCGGTGCCGCGACCCTAGAGCATGTCGAAGAGGCGGTGGCTCGCCTGCGTCGGCATACCGACCTGCCGATCAGCATCGGTTTTGGTATTCGCACTCCGGAACAAGCAGCGGCCATCGCACGCTTGGCAGACGGTGTGGTGGTGGGTTCGGCACTGATCGATCACATCGCCAATGCGAAAAATGACCAGCAAGCCATCGATGGTGTGTTAGGCCTGTGCGCAGCGCTGTCACAAGGTGTGCGTAACGCACGCGTCTAAGGCATGAAGAAGGGGGTTCAGACGACCTTGAACCCTCTTTGCGGATTAAACTTCCTCACTCAACCGCTCATAAAAAGATTTCACTGACTGACGCACAGTCTTACGGCAAATCCCGACGTCGGCTGCACCCGCATTTCCAGCCCTCATTGATAATCCTTCGGCGAATTTTGGTTCTACAACCGCCCGAAAGGAAACTTTGATGATGACGATCAATACTGCCTCGCCCAGTTTCGCCGTACTCAATACCGCTTCGCTTCCCTCTTCCATCTCTGTGCCGCCCGCGCATGAAACATCGTTCGCTACGCAGGCACGCCAGCACTCGCAAAGCCTCAACAATTTATCGGCACACTTGAGCAACTCCCCACTTCAGGAGGGCTACCTGCGTTTTTCCCCGGAAAAGGGTTGGAAGTTCAGCCCAAATATGAGCATGCGCGACAAACTGCATTTACGAGATGCCGGTTTTTCAAAAGCAGCCATCAACCCCGCCGATATGAAACTCGTCAAGCCAGGGGAAAAAATCGGGCTGAGCACGCTTGTGAACCGATTGAACGAACAGATGGTAAACACCTCGGCCCTGCTCAATACGCTGCAACCTGCCGCAACGACGCCGCCTGTTGCCAAGCCGCGAAAGAGCGCTTCGCCAGCAAATATTCAAAAACCTGCCACGCCTCTTCGTACCGTATTCCCCGGTGCCTTGACGCCTGACCTCCCTATCCCTAAACCGCGCTCGGATCTGCCGAAGCTTTGGGAAAATCAAATCCTCACGAGTCGATAAACCTTCATCTCACCCAGCAATCATTCGAGGTTCTATGCCAATCACTTCCTATCATCAGCAGCCAACTGTTCTGGCAAAAGTTGATTTATATACTGATCAAAAAAACTCGATTGAAGCCCGAGTAAAGAGTTTGGAAAATGCCCAAACCAGTATTGGCGGCAACCCCTCACTGGCGACCAAGTTCAGCAATGAGACCGTTAGGGCGACCGCTGAGCTGGAGCGTAAAAACAAGTCGGCAGGCTATTTGCGCCAACGCAGCGACGAGACCCCAAGACTGACGCGCCACATGGGTTTGGCCGTACGCGCAACCCGCATGATCGATGGGCTGTTTGGCAGCAATCTGTCCGCAAAAAGTTCGACGTTTGATGGGGGATTTCGCAAGGCACTTCGGGACGCAGAACAACTCAATCCCGCGATGCGCACGTTGGTAGACAGCCCCTACCAAAAGATCACCACCAACCAGTTTGCCGGTATTGGGGACAAACGCGCGATCGACAAAAACCTTAAAGAACAGGGTAAAGAACTCAATTTAACCCTAGAGAAACTTGCCAGCTGGCAAAGGCTTTTAAAGCCGGCCGCGTAAAGCACTCGTCAAGGCGAGGTAAAGTTCCTGATACAAAGGAATCAAGCGCGAAACGCGTAACCTAAATAGCAAGATCCAGGGATTTCGAACCTCGTTCGAAGTCCCTTTTTTGCTTACGCGCCTTGAGGAACACCCGATGAAACTATCCAAATCTATAATTGCAGGCCTTGGCGTGTTGGCGCTTGGCGCCAGCGCACTGGTGCAAGCCGCTCCGAATGATCAGGGTGGCCCTGACCGGGGTGGCCCACAGGGCCAGCATGAGCAACCCCGTGGCGACGACCATCGCGCGCCCCAGGCCAGAGGCCGTGGCGGTCCCCCTCAGGATTTCGGCCCGGTGCGTCAGGTGATCCGCGATAACCACGATCAGTTCTCCCGAGGTGCACCGCCACCGCGCAATGTCCGCCTGGTGCGCGGCCAGCCACTGCCGCCCGGCTACTATGGCGAACGCCTGGACCGCCGCGCCTTGGATCGTCTGCCGGTGTACCAGGGTTACGAGTGGCGTCGTTCGGGGCCGGATGTGGTGTTGATTGCCGTAGGCACCGGCATCGTCTACGAAATCCTCACTGGCGTGCTCAACTAACCCTGTGGTGAGCGGGTAAAACCGCTCACCACAAGATGTTTTTACAACTCAATGCGTTCGACCTTACCCACCAGCAATATGTAGGAAAGCGCCCCAAGCAGTGCCAGCACCGCGATATAGGTAATCGCCGGCGCAAACGAATCACCGCTGGCCAAAAACCCAATCACGATCGGCGTGGCAATCGCCGCCAAGTTGCCGATGAAGTTGAACACCCCACCCGTCAGTCCCAGCAAACGCGCCGGAGCCAGGGTCGAGACCAGCGACCAGGTGATCGACGCCAGGCCATTGCCAAAAAACGCCACCGCCAGGAACGCGATAACCCACGCCGTCGAGTCGACGTAGTTGGCACCGATGATTGCTGTGGAGATCAGCAGCCCGCCAATAATCGGCAGCTTGCGCGCAAAGCCCACAGATGCGCCGCGACGGATCAGCCAGTCAGAAAATATCCCCGAACACAGCACACCGACAAACGCCGCCAGGAATGGCAGTGACGCCAGCAGCCCGGATTTGATGAAGTCCATGCCGCGATATTTCACCAGGTAGGTCGGAAACCACGTCAGGAAAAACCACAGCGTTGAGTTCAGGCAGAACTGACCCAGGTAGATACCCCAGAGCTTGCGCTTGCTCAACACGATGCCGAGGTCGACCCAGCTGAAGGGTGCCTTGGTGGCTTTTTCCTGCATGTCCACGAGGCCGCCGCCGTCACGGATCAGTTGGATTTCCGCCGCGTTGGCGCCTTTGAAATCCTTCGGTTCACGGTACACCGCGTACCAGATGGCCGCCCACAAAATGCCCACGCCGCCGGTGGCCACAAACACCATGTGCCAGCCGTAATAGTGCTGCAGCCACGCCAACACCGGCGTTAGAAACGCCAGCCCGACAAATTGCCCGGAGGTGTAGACGCCAATCGCCGTGGCGCGCTCACGCTCGGGGAACCACGTGGTGACTACGCGACTGTTGATCGGGTACGCCGGCGCTTCCAACGCACCGACTGCCATGCGCAGCACGAACAACGCGATAAAGCTGGCGGCGAAGCCCAGCATCACGGTGGCGATGGACCACAGCAACAGCGCAACGGTGTAGAGAATGCGTGGCGGCACGCGGTCCACCAGCCAGCCGCCGGGGATCTGCATGGCGGCGTAGGTCCAGCCGAACGCAGAGAAGATCAGGCCCACGTGAACCGGGTCGATGCCCAGTTCGCTGGTGAGCGCCGGTGCGGCAATCGACAGGTTGCTGCGGTCGAGGTAGTTGATGACCACGGTGATAAACAGCAGCACCATGATGAAATAGCGCTTTCGGGTAGGCGTGACTAAAGAAGCCTGGCCGGTGACGGATTCAGGATGCATGGGGGTGCCTCTTTTTATGTTTATTGAGGTCTGGAAAAGGAGCTCACTGACGAAACCGGATCAAAAATGTGGGAGGGAGCTTGCCCCCTCCCACATTTTGACCGTGTTCCTTCAGTCAGCAATCACCACTCGGCGAAGCTGCCGTCGGCATGGCGCCAGATCGGGTTGCGCCAGCGGTGGCCGATGGCGGCGCGTTCGATCACGTATTCCTCGTTGATCTCGATGCCCAGGCCCGGCCCGTTGGGGATCTTCACGAAGCCTTTGTCGTAGTCAAAAACGCGTGGGTCTTTCACATAGTCGAGCAAGTCATTGCTCTCGTTGTAGTGAATGCCCAGGCTTTGCTCCTGGATAAACGCGTTGTAGCAAACCGCGTCCAGTTGCAGGCAGGCCGCCAGCGCGATCGGGCCCAGCGGGCAGTGCAGGGCCAGCGCCACGTCGTAGGCTTCGGCCATGTTGGCGATCTTGCGGGTTTCGGTGATACCGCCGGCGTGGGAAGCATCCGGCTGGATGATGTCGACGTAGCCTTCGCTGAGCACGCGCTTGAAGTCCCAACGCGAGAACAGGCGCTCGCCCAGGGCAATCGGCGTGCTGGTCAACGGTGCCAGCTCTTTGAGCGCTTCGTAGTTCTCGCTGAGCACCGGCTCTTCGATAAACATCAGCTTGTAGGGGTCCAGCTCTTTCATCAGCACCTTGGCCATGGGCTTGTGCACCCGGCCATGGAAGTCGACGCCGATGCCCACGTTGGGCCCCACCGCATCGCGCACGGCGGCGACGTTGGCCAGCGCCAGGTCGACTTTTTCGAAGCTGTCGACGAACTGCAATTCTTCGGTGCCGTTCATTTTTACCGCGGTAAAACCACGGGCCACGGCCTCTTTGGCGGCGCGGGCGGTGTCGGCTGGGCGATCGCCACCGATCCACGAATACACGCGGATCTTGTCGCGCACCTGGCCACCGAGCAGATCGCTGACGGACACACCTAGAGCCTTGCCCTTGATGTCCCACAGCGCCTGGTCGATGCCGGCGAGGGCGCTCATATGCACGGCGCCGCCCCGGTAGAAGCCACCGCGATACAGCACGGTCCAGATATCTTCGATATTGCGCGGGTCTTTGCCGATCAGGTAGTCGGACAATTCCTCGACGGCAGCGGCCACGGTGTGGGCGCGGCCTTCAACCACGGGCTCACCCCAGCCGGTCACGCCCTGGTCGGTCTCGACCTTCAGGAAGCACCAGCGCGGCGGGACGATAAAGGTCGTCAGTTTGGTGATTTTCATCTGTTATCTCTCTTATAGATGCGGCGCCTGTGGGCGCGGAACTTGATATCAGCTCAGGGCTTTCCAGGCGGCGACATAAGCCTGGGCGCGGCTCGCTACCTGATCCACTGTCATACCCGGTTTGAACAAACCGGAACCCAGCCCGAACCCCTTGGCGCCGGCGTCGGTAAACACCTGCATGTTATCCGGGGTAATGCCACCCACCGGTAGCAGCAACGTGCCCGCCGGCAATACTGCGAGCCATGCCTTGATCACCGCCGGGCCCATTTGCTCGGCCGGGAACAGCTTCAAGACGTCGGCGCCTTCGGCCAATGCCGCGAAGGCCTCGGTGGGCGTGGCCACACCCGGCGACAGGAACAGGCCCGCGGCTTTGGCAGCGCGCAACACCTTGGCATCGCTGTGGGGCATGACGATTACCTGGCCGCCAGCGGCTTTCACCTGCTCGACCTGCTCCGGCGTCAACACCGTGCCCGCACCGATCAGGCAATCGGCGGGCAGGCTGTCGCGCAGGGTGCGGATGCTGGTGTAAGGGTCTGGCGAATTGAGCGGCACTTCGATGACGCGGAATCCGGCGTCGTACAGTACGTGTCCGACCGCCTGGGCTTCGTCCGGGCGGATACCGCGCAGGATGGCGATCAAACCGTTTTGCGCGAGTGCTTGCTTGAGCATGTCAGGCCTCCGATACAGGTTGAGTGAGCCCGGCCGCCACAGCCAGTTGCCACAGGCCACGGGCGGTGGCTTCCTGCGCCAGGCTGACGTGGTAGAAGCCGCAAAGGGCGAGGGCGCGTTGATAACGGGCACACAAGGGCGCTGCGCCGACCAGGATGATCGACTGCTGTTTGGCGCGCTCCGGCAGGCCGGTGAGTTCGTGTCCGATCAGCAGGCCAGAGAGATAATCAGGCTGCTGCTCGGGGGAAAGTTCAGCGGTGAGGCCCAAGGTACGGGCACTGAACAAGGTCGACAGCAGGCCGCGTTGGCCGTCCTCGGAGCGCGCAACGTGAACGCCTCGGTCGAAGGCCTCGGCCTGAAATTGTTCGGAAATCTTTTGGGTACGCCCGAGAATGCTGTGCGTGCTCAGCACCGCAAACACCTCGCCGGTCATAAACGTGTCGAAGTGGGTGATGCAGCCATCGACCACCTCAACCCACTTGGAATGGCTGCCTGGAAGGCCTATCAACACCTCGGCCCCGAGCCCTTGTAGCACGCCCAGCACCTGAGTTTCTTCACCTCGCATCACATTGGGCAGGCCAACTTGTTCGATGACGCCGGGCACGATATGGACATCAACACCACGCACACTGCGCACTCGGTGCAGCGCCTGGCCGAGGCTGGCGACGTCAACGGGGGTGTTGCGATACGCCGCTTCGCTCCAGCCCTGGGCGCTGCCGACCATGCCGCAGGCAATCACCGGCAGGCCCGGCTGCGCATCGAGCCAATCGCCGCAGGCTGCATCGAAAGCCAGTTCGAAGCCATTGCTGCAGCGCACACCGGCAATGTCCCGGGGGTCAGTGGGCAAATGCATGATCCCCGACGCAAACGAGCGTTGTTCGAGCACCACGCCAGCGGGGCCGAGTTTGTAAGCACGAAGGGAGCTGGTCCCCCAATCGAGCGCGATCAATTGCGCCTGCATCGCTTCACCTGAGTTCTGAGCGGATGCAGCGAATATAAACCTACGGGCGAGAAAGTCTCAATATATAAATATCAATCCCATATTTAGGGATGATATTTAAGAAAAAGCTGACAAGTTCAGTTCACGCATGGCCCCCATCCAGATCGCATAGTCGGTGTGATCCTTAAGGTCATCGCCCGTATCGGGGTGCAGGAACACCACCAGCCCATCGCGATGAATCACCAGCCAAGGCAGCACCACGCCGATGTATTCGGCATCGAACGCCAGTTGGCAGCTCCAGTCGGGGTGTGGGCCCACCGGCTTTTCATGCACGCGGCCCATGCGCAGCGGGAAGAGTTTGGCGGCGTCTTCACACAGGGTGCGCGCCTGGTCGATGGTGCTTGCGTCGAAGTAGATATGGGCGTGGTAGCCCTTGATACGTTGCATGACGGACTCCGGATCCAATATGGGCCAAATCCTAGACCGCAATTGATGGCAGGGCCAGCCCGGTCAACGACTGCGCGCTACTGGCTTGCTCGGCCAGCAACCACTCGACAAACCGCTCCACCAACTGCCCACGGCGTTTGCGCTGGGGCTGCACCACGTAATAGCCAAAGCGCGAGACCACCGTGTCGCTGAACGGCCGGCACAGCCAGTTCTGCTCCAGCAGGTTATCCACCAGGTGTCGCCAGCCAATGGCCACGCCTTGGCCGGCAATCGCCGCCTGGATCAGCAGGGTGTAGTTGTCGAACCGCAATTGACCGGGGGTCGGCGCAGCGCTGATGCCAAGCTCACGGAACACACCGCTCCAGTCGAACCATTGACTGTTATTTTCCTGACGCAGGTGCAGCAACGGGAAATCGTGCAAATTTTGTACAGTCAGCGGTGCGGCCTGTGCCTTGAGCCACTGCGGGCTGCACACGGGGAACACTTCTTCGTTGAACAACCACAGGCTCTCGCCCTGTTTGAAGCGACCGTCGCCAAACAACACCGCGACGTCGATATCGCTGCGCAGGGTCGCGTGGTTACGCTCGCTGGTCACCAGGCTCACATCCACCTGGGGGTTGGCCTGGTGGAAGCGATGCAAGCGCGGCATCAGCCAATAAGCGGCGAAGGCGAAGTCGGTGGCCACTTGCAGCACTTCGTGTTGGTCCTGCTGGGTGATGGCACTGAGGCCTTGGTTGATGCTCTGCAATCCACCTTGCACATGCTCGAACAGCAGGGCCCCGGCGTCGGTCAGCTCAATGCCGCGGTAGATGCGATCAAACAGGCGAATCGTCAACTGTTCTTCCAGGCGCTTGATTTGCTGGCTGATCGCCGGCTGGGTCGTACCGAGCTCCATCGCCGCGGCGGTAAAACTGCGATGGCGCGCTGCCGCTTCAAAGGCGCGCAGCAGGTCGAGGGACACATCGCCGAGGGCTTCATACATAAGCTGGGCTTATCCTAGACATTGCTTTTCATGGGCTTTACCCCAATTTGCATGGGCTGCATGCTCATTGGCATAAACACCGCCTATGGAATGCCGAAGACTCATGAAGCGCAAGAACATTCTTTTCATCATGGCCGATCAAATGGCCGCGCCGATGCTTCCGTTCTACGGACCTTCCCCTATCAAGTTGCCAAACCTGAGCCGCCTGGCCGCGCAAGGCGTGGTATTCGACGCCGCTTATTGCAACAGCCCACTGTGCGCGCCGTCGCGCTTTACCCTGGTCAGCGGCCAGTTGCCGAGCAAGATCGGCGCCTATGACAACGCGGCAGACTTTCCTGCCGATGTACCGACCTACGCCCACTACCTGCGTCGTCTCGGCTACCGCACGGCGTTGTCAGGCAAGATGCACTTTTGCGGGCCAGACCAACTGCACGGTTATGAAGAGCGCCTGACCAGCGACATCTACCCCGCCGACTATGGCTGGGCGGTGAACTGGGACGAACCGGACGTGCGCCCCACTTGGTACCACAACATGTCGTCAGTGCTGCAGGCCGGCCCGTGCGTGCGCACCAACCAGCTGGACTTCGACGAAGAGGTGGTGTTCAAGGCCCAGCAGTACCTGTTTGACCATATCCGCGAGGACGGCGACCAGCCGTTCTGCCTGACCGTATCGATGACCCATCCCCACGACCCGTACACGATTCCCAAGCCGTTCTGGGACCTATACGACGACGCCGACATCCCTTTGCCCACAACACCTGCGCAAAGTGATCTCGACCCGCATTCCCAGCGTTTGCTCAAGGTCTACGACCTGTGGGACAAGCCACTGCCGCTGAACAAGATCCGTGACGCACGCCGTGCCTACTTTGGCGCCTGCAGCTACATCGACAGCAACGTCGGCAAGCTGCTGCAAACCCTTGAAGACACCGGACTGGCCGACGATACGATCATCATTTTCTCTGGCGACCACGGCGACATGCTCGGCGAGCGCGGCCTCTGGTACAAAATGCACTGGTTTGAAATGGCCGCCCGCGTGCCGCTACTGGTGAGTGCACCGGGGCAGTTTGCGGCGGGGCGCGTCAGTAAGGCTGTGTCTACCGCTGACCTGCTGCCGACCCTGGTGGAACTGGCCGGCGGCGAGCTGGACCCGCGCCTACCCCTGGACGGCCGCTCGCTGGTCCCGCACTTGCAAGGGCAGGGCGGGCATGACGAAGTATTTGGCGAATACATGGCCGAAGGTACCATCAGCCCATTGATGATGATTCGCCGGGGCGCCTACAAATTCATCTACAGCGAAGACGACCCGTGCCTGCTGTTCGATGTGCACAACGACCCGCACGAGCGGGAAAACCTCAGCCAGTCACCGGAACACCGGCCACTGTTCGAGGCGTTTTTGAGTGAGGCGCGGGCCAAATGGGACATCCCGGCGATCCACCAGCAGGTGCTCGCCAGCCAACGCCGCCGTCGCCTAGTGTTTGAAGCACTGACCCAAGGCAAGCTGAAGAGCTGGGACCACCAGCCACTGGTGAACGCCAGTCAGCAATACATGCGCAACCATATCGACCTCGACGACCTGGAGCGCAAGGCACGTTATCCACAACCCTGCCAAAACCAATAAATAGACAGAGGGAAGGCCATGCAAAAGTTGACCGTGGTACTTGGAATATTGGCGCTGGGCAGCGCCAATGCGTACGCAGACACCAGCTGTGACACGGTGAAAATGGCCGATCCGGGCTGGAGCGATATTGCCGCCACCAATGCCATCACCGGTTTCTTGCTAACGGGAATGGGCTACAAGGCCAAGGTCGACACCTTGGCGGTGCCGATCACCTTTGGCGGGCTCAAGGACGGCCAGGTGGATGTATTCATGGGCAACTGGATGCCGGCGCAGCAGGGTTTCTACGACAAGTTCGTCGCCAATGGCGACGTGGTGCAACTGGCCAAGAACCTCGATGGCACCGAGTTCACCCTCGCCGTGCCGGACTACGTGTGGGACGCCGGAGTGCATGACTTTGCCGACCTGAACAAGTTTGCCGACAAGTTCGACAAGAAAATCTACGGCATCGGCTCTGGCGCACCGGCGAATATCTCGTTGCAGGAGATCATCAAGAAGAACGACTTTGACCTGGGCCAGTGGAAGCTGATCGAGTCCAGCGAGCAGGCGATGCTGGCCGAAGTGTCGCGTGCGGTTAAAAAGCAGAAGTTCGTGACCTTCCTCGGCTGGACCCCGCACCCGATGAACGTGCAGTTGAAAATGCACTACCTCAAGGGCGGCGAGAAGTATTTTGGGGATACTGGCAGCGTGTATACCTTGACCCGTAAGGGTTATGCACAGGCCTGCCCGAACGTAGGAAAACTGCTGACCAACCTGAGTTTTACCCAGGAGATGGAGAACGCGATCATGGCTGAGGTGGCCAATAACAAGGTCAGCAATGCCGATGCGGCGAAGGCGTGGATCAAGGCGAATCCGGCGGTGTTGGATAAGTGGCTGGAGGGTGTGAAGACTGTGGATGGCAAGGACGCACTGCCCGCAGTAAAAGCCAAACTCTAAGACTTGATGCAATCCAGATGTGGAAGGGGGCAAGCCCCCTCCCACAGGGTTCTGTATGTACTGATATTCTGCGGCAAACCTTCAAACCGAGACCCTGATGCCCCGGCCCAACCGCCACACTCTCTTCCCCTTCCTCAGCTGGCTCCCGCGCCAAACCCGCGCCAGCGTCGGGCGGGATGCAATCGTCGGCCTCAGCGGCGCCGTTCTGGCCTTGCCGCAATCCATTGCCTACGCGCTGATCGCCGGTCTCCCACCGGAATACGGGCTGTACGCTGCGATCATCCCCGTGCTGATCGCCTGCCTGTGGGGCTCGTCGTGGCACCTGATCTGCGGTCCTACGGCAGCAATTTCCATCGTGCTGTACGCCAGTGTCAGCCCGTTGGCCGTACCCGGTTCGCAGGACTACATCACGCTGATCCTGTTGCTCACCTTCCTTGCGGGTATTTTCCAGTGGCTACTGGGCATGCTGCGCTTCGGCGCGCTGGTGAATTTCGTCTCCCATTCGGTGGTGCTGGGCTTCACCCTGGGCGCCGCCGTGGTGATCGCGTTGGGGCAAGTGCCCAACCTGCTGGGGTTGGATCTGCCCAGCCAGGCCACGGCGATCAAGAGTTTGCTGGCGCTTGTCGACCACGCCGGGGAATGGGACCACGCCTCCCTCGCCCTCGGGCTGGGTACGTTGCTCATAGGCGCGCTGCTTAAATACCTCGTCCCGCGCTGGCCAACCTTGTTGATCGCCCTGGCACTCGGCAGCCTGGTGGCCTGGCTGTGGCCGGCGATGTTCGGGCATGTGGCGCTGGTCAGTTCGTTTATCGGCAAATTGCCGCCGTTCAGCCCGTTGCCGATGGACCTGGATATGATTCTGCGCCTGCTGCCAAGCGCCGTGGCGGTGGGCATGTTGGGGCTGGTGACCAGCCTGTCGATTGCACGTTCGTTGTCGGCCCGTTCTCAGCAATTGCTGGATGCCAACCAGGAAGTCCGAGCGCAGGGCTTATCCAATATCGTTGGCGGTTTTTTCTCCGGGTACTTGTCTGCCGGTTCGTTTACCCGTTCGGGTCTGAGCTATGAAGCAGGCGCCTGCTCGCCGTTGGCCGGCGTGTTTTCGGCGCTGTGGGTGGCGCTGTTTGCATTGTTTGGCGCAGCGTTGATCGCCCATATCCCGATCCCGAGCATGGCGGCGAGTATCCTGCTGATCAGCTGGGGGCTGGTGGACCGTCGCGGCATTCGCGCGTTGTTCCGCGTCAGCCGCGCCGAGTTTGTGGTGATGGCCCTGACGTGCGTCGCGACCTTGTTGCTGGAGCTGCAAACGGCGATCTATGCGGGGGTGCTGGCGTCGTTGTTTTTCTACCTCAAGCGCACGTCGCAACCGCGGGTGCAGCAATGGCGCGATGGGGATGAGGATGTACTGCGGGTCGGCGGCTCGATCTTTTTTGGTGCCAGCCATTACCTGCAAGTACGCCTGCAACGGCTGCAGGGCGAGCGGGTGGTGATCGAGGCGCAGCAGATCAACTTTATCGACTATTCCGGGGTGGAGATGTTGCACCAGGAGGCGCGCAGATTGCGGGGATTGGGGAGGAGCTTGACGTTGCGGCGGGCCAGGCCGCAGGTAGTTGAAGAGCTGAAAAAGTTGGAAGGCTCCGACAACTGCCCCCTCCATTTCGAAGACTGAAATGCGCTTAAAACTGTGGGAGGGGGCTTGCCCCCGATAGCGGTGTGCCAGCTAATTCAAAAGTGACTGACACACTGCAATCGGGGGCAAGCCCCCTCCCACATTTGGATCTGTGTCAGGTCAGTTGGCGACGCAGTTCGGCCAACACCGGCGCCGATTCCGGGCGCACTCCGCGCCACAGAAAAAACGCTTCCGCTGCCTGTTCAACCAGCATCCCCAAGCCATCCATCGCCACAGATGCACCCTGTTCTGTCGCCCACCGGCAAAACGCAGTTGGCTCTTTGGCATACATCATGTCGTAGCAAAACGTCTTGCCCGGCTCTATCAAGCTGCTGGCAATCGGCGGTACATCGCCTGACAGGCTGGCAGACGTGGCGTTGATGATCACGTCCACCGGCTCACGCAGCCAGTCGAAACCGCTGGCAGACACCGGGCCCAGGTCATCGAACAACTCGGCAAGCATTTCGGCTTTTTCCACCGTGCGGTTGGCGATGATCAGCGAGGCTGGCCGCTCAGCCAATAGAGGCTCCAACGCTCCACGCACTGCGCCGCCAGCGCCCAGCAACAGGATGCGTTTGCCTTGCAGGCTCAAGCCGGCGTTGACCGTCAGGTCGCGCACCAGGCCTGCGCCATCGGTGTTATCGCCCAACAGGCTGCCATCGGCCAACTTGCTCAAGGTGTTCACCGCGCCAGCGCGCTCGGCGCGTTTAGTCAGGCTGTTGGCGAGACGGTAGGCGTCTTCCTTGAACGGCACGGTGACGTTGGCGCCACGACCTTGCTGAAAAAACTCACGGGCACAGCCGTTAAAATCCTCCAGCGGCGCAAGCAAGGTGCTGTAGTCCAATTGCTCGCCGGTCTGCGCGGCGAACATACGATGGATCACCGGCGACTTGCTGTGGCCGATGGGGTTGCCGAACACGACATAACGGTCCATCAGACAGCCGCCTTGGGCGCAGCGACACCCAGCCAGTCGCGGTCTTGCAGGTAGTAGTCAGTGAGGCGCGCTTCTTCACTGCCAGCCTGGGCTTTCCAGTCGTAACTCCAGCGCACTTGCGGGGGCAGCGACATCAGGATCGACTCGGTACGCCCGCCCGACTGCAGGCCGAACAGGGTGCCACGGTCGTAAACCAGGTTGAATTCAACGTAGCGGCCACGGCGGAACTCCTGGAATTCGCGCTGCTGTTCGGTGTACGCCGTGGCCTTGCGGCGCTGCACGATGGGCAGGTAGGCGTCGATGTAGGCGTCGCCAATAGCGCGGATGAAGGCGAAGCAGGTGTCGAAGTCCCACTCGTTCAGGTCATCGAAGAATAGGCCGCCGATACCGCGCGGTTCGTTACGGTGCTTGATGTGGAAGTAGGTGTCGCACCAGGCTTTGTAGCGCGCGTACACGTCTGCACCAAACGGCGCGCAGGCTTGCTCGGCCACGCGGTGCCAGTGAATGCAGTCTTCTTCGTTGCCGTAGTAGGGCGTGAGGTCGAAGCCGCCACCAAACCACCAGACGGGCTCTTCACCTTCTTTTTCGGCGATGAAAAAACGCACGTTGGCGTGGGAAGTCGGCACGTGGGGGTTATGCGGGTGAATCACCAGCGACACACCCAAGGCTTCAAAACCACGACCGGCCAGCTCAGGCCGATGGGCACTGGCGGACGGTGGGAGACCGCTGCCAAAAACGTGGGAAAAGTTAACGCCACCTTTTTCGATCACCGTACCGTTTTCAATCACGCGGGTACGACCGCCGCCGCCGGCAGGCCGAGTCCAGGCGTCTTCGATAAAGCGAGTGTCCGTCTCGAAGGTTTCCAGGGCGCTGCAAATACGGTCTTGCAGGTCGAGCAGGTAGGCCTTTACAGCCTCGGTGCGGGTAGTCATGGCATCACCTTGAATCGGGCAAAGCTACGCGAGGCCATTGGGCGTCGGCGGCAAATGGGCGCACAGGATACCACCGCACCCGACCACGCCGCAGTTGACGAAGATCAAGCTTAGGCGTTCGATAGGGGGCTACGCGAAATCGACCAGAGGAGAAGGCAGATGGCAAAACGTATCCAGTTCAGCGCCCATGGCGGCCCCGACGTGCTCGAGTATGTGGACTACACGCCCGCGGAGCCTGGCCCGCAGCAGGTTCGCGTGCGTAACGAGGCCATCGGCCTGAACTTCATCGACACTTATTTCCGTAGCGGCCTGTACGCACCGCCCGCACTGCCATCGGGGTTGGGCGCGGAGGGCGCCGGCGTGGTCGATGCGGTCGGCGGCGAAGTTACCCAATTCAAGGTCGGCGACCGTGTAGCCTACGGCAGCGGCCCACTCGGTGCCTACAGCCAACTGCATGTGCTACCTGCCGCCAACCTGGTGCACCTGCCGGACGAAATCAGCTTCGAACAAGCCGCCGGTGCCATGCTCAAGGGCCTGACCGTGCAGTACCTGCTGCGCCAGACCTATGAAGTGAAGAGCGGCGAAACCATCCTATTCCACGCTGCTGCCGGCGGCGTGGGCTCCCTGGCCTGCCAATGGGCCAAGGCCCTGGGCGTGAAGCTGATCGGTACCGTGAGCTCGCCAGAAAAGGCCGCCCTGGCCAAATCCCTCGGCGCCTGGGAAACCATCGACTACAGCAAGGAAGACGTCGCACAGCGCGTGCTGGAATTGACCGACGGTAAAAAGGTGCCGGTGGTGTACGACGGTGTGGGCAAGGACACTTGGCTGACGTCGCTGGACAGCGTGGCGCCACGGGGTTTGGTGGTGAGTTTTGGCAACGCATCCGGTGCAGTAGACGGGGTGAACCTGGGCATCTTGTCGGCGAAAGGCTCGCTGTACGTGACGCGCCCGACCTTGGCGACTTATGCCAACAACCCGCAGAACTTGCAGGCGATGGCCGATGATCTGTTCTCGGTGATCAAGAGCGGCAAGGTGCGCATTGATATCAACCAGCGGTATGCGCTGGCGGATGCGGCGAAAGCTCAGACGGAGTTGTCGGGGCGCAGGACGACGGGGTCGACTATTTTGTTGCCTTAAGGCGATCGGGTGCAGTGGGTTTAAAGGCCTCATCGGGGGCAAGCCCCCTCTCACAGTTTGATCTGTGAAAACATTCAAATGTGTGAGGGGGCTTGCCCCCGATGGCTGCAACCTGGTCTCAGGACGGCCGCACCACCTCACCTGTCACCAAATCCCGAATCAGGCTCGGGTTCTTGCGCCCACCCAGGGCACCACCCAGCACCCGATCCACTTGGCCCCGGAAGTACTGCTCTACGCGAATCCGCGTGCGCGCCGCCGGGCGGCCCTGAGGGTTGGCCGAGGTTGAAATCAGCGGCCCCACCACCGAACACAAATCCCGCACCAATGGGTGATCCGTCACGCGCAATGCGACGGTATCGTGCCTGCCCGTCACCCATTCCGGCAGCAGATCCTGGTGGGGCACCAGCCAGGTATTCGGCCCCGGCCAGGTGCTGGCCATGCGGTCGATCCAATCTTGCGGAAAATCTTCGAATAGAAAATCGAACTGACAGATATTGTCCGCCACCAGGATCAGCCCCTTGTCCACCGAGCGATTCTTGATGGCGAGCAAACGGTCCACGGCTTCTTCATTCCACGGGTCGCAGCCCAGGCCCCACACTGCTTCGGTTGGATAGGCAATCACCGCGCCTGCACGAATTTCCCGTGCGGTTTCCAGCACACGCCACCTGTTGACCATTGCTCACTCTCCAGACTAAAGCTCTGCGCAGTTTACCCATCTCTGTTACAAAACCTAGCAGCGCGCCAGCCAACGCCCGCTTTCGCAGATCACCTGGCCTTCAAGTTCAAGCTCTGTAAGGGTCGCCAACACTTGGGCCAACGACCGCCCGCTGGCAATCGCCAGGGCCTCGCTGGTGTGAGGCGCCGCGTGCAGCAGCGCTACCAGCGGGTGGGTCACCGGCATCGGCGCCGGGCGGGACTGAGCCTGCCAACCGCGCAAACCTTCGAGGATATGTTCGATGGTTTCCACCAGCATTGCCCCCTCGCGGATCAACTGATGGCAGCCCTTGGCGCCGGGATGATGAATGGAGCCAGGGATCGCATACACCTCTCGCCCTTGCTCGGCCGCCAGCTTCGCGGTAATCAACGAACCGCTGGCCATACTGGCCTCTACCACCAGCACACCCAGGGATAAGCCGCTGATGATGCGATTGCGCCGAGGAAAATTGCCGGCCTGGGGCGCAGCGTCCAGTGGGAACTCAGAAACCACCGCGCTGCCCTGGTCAATCATGGCAGCCGCAAGCCGTCGGTGGCGTTGTGGATAAAAATTTTCGAGGCCCGTGCCCAGCACGCCGATTGTCTGCCCCCCGACATCCAATGCCGCTTGATGCGCCGCACCATCAATGCCCAGCGCCAAGCCGCTGGTGATCACAAAACCGGCACTGGCCAAACTGCGGGAAAACGCTGCGGCGGTATCCATACCAGGCCGCGAAGCGCGGCGGCTACCTACCATTGCCAACTGCGGTTTCTCGAGGATTGAGGGGTCGCCCGCGACGAATAACAGTGGCGGTGCGTCATCAATCTGGGCGAGCAAGGCGGGGTATTCTGGCTGGTCCCACATCAGCAAATGCTGGGCCGGGTGCGTCAACCAAGCCAAGGCTTCACTCGCACCGTCACGAATTTCATGGCTGCGCCGGGCGTCGGCGCTAATGGCCGGTAAGCCCAAGGCACGCCACGCACTGGCAGGCGCGCTAATAGCCTTCGAGGCGCTGCCGAACGCTTCGATCAATAAACGAAAACGCTTGGGCCCCAGTTCCGGGAGCCTGTGCAAGCGTAGTCGTGCTTCCAGTTCTGACGGAGATATTTCATGGCTATCTGTCGGATACATCTGATCATCCTTGACCTGAACAAGTTGTGGATAACTCTGTTGGTAACTTATTTAGCAGGCTATTTATTGTGTTTGATGAGCAGTCTCGAAACGGTCCATCACCGCCAGCGACCTTGAGGCGCTGAGCACCAGGCCGTAGCTGAGCTTTTGGTACGTACGAAACACCAACAGGGTGCCGGCGCGCTCGTCTGGAAGCTTCGTTTTGGCACCGTTGAAAGGGTCTCTTACAGTGGTGCCGGTTTTGATAACCGTGAGTAATTGGCCTTCAGCGAGGCCGTCGCGACGGCCTTTGTTGAGAGTGACGGCATCTAGCACGCCGATCTGGGTCACGCCCCTTGGGATATCGATGATGTGCCCTTCAACCAAGGGTGTGTGCTGCGGGATGTGCAGGGTCGATGGATCAACGGAAAGTTGCGCACGCAGCAGGCGGTCGCCCGGACGAATCTCCTGCGTCACCCGCTGCACAGCCAGGGTGGTGAGGTCTCCGGCGGTGACAAAGCGGGCGGTGCCGATGTCGTCGGCGTTGATACCCAGTAACTCCTGGGTCTGCGGGTCGGTGTAGACCTTGCCGCGTCGGAAGATTCCGTAATTGGGCTGGGAAGGGTCCAAGTCGCCCCTGGCGTGGACGCGCTCACCATTCGCACCGAGCACGCGGCCGCCATCGGCCGCGACAATGTACGGCGCGTCATCCAGGTCCTGGGGTGTATCGAGAATGCGATTGTGCAATAGAAAGCGGTGGATGGCCTGTTGCGTCAGCCCATCCAGGCGTTGGGCGGGGGGTGGAACCAGGGCCATGGCGAACGGGGCCCACAACAGCAAGACGAGTAGCGATTTCCTCATGGGGTCAATCTCCTTTATTATGTGCGTTCGCGTGAAATGCCTTGGCCTTCGCGGCTTTTAAGGGTTTCACACCGGTCGTGTGGGTCCATCCCAACGCCGATTTGCCTCTACCTCACATGTGCAGCAATTACGCTTATGGCTATTTTGAACATCCTCGAATTTCCCGACTCGCGCCTGCGCACTGTCGCCAAGCCGGTGGCCGTAGTGGACGACAAGGTTCGTCAGTTGGTCGATGACATGTTTGAAACAATGTATGAAGCGCCGGGCATCGGCCTCGCCGCCACCCAGGTCAACGTGCATCAGCGCGTGGTGGTCATGGACCTGTCGGAAGATCGCACCGCGCCTATGGTGTACATCAACCCAGAGTTCGAACCGCTGACCGACGAGATGGGCGAATACCAGGAAGGTTGCCTGTCGGTGCCGGAGTTCTACGAGAACGTCGAGCGCCCGCTGCGCGTGAAGATCAACGCCCTGGACCGCGACGGCAAGCCGTTCGAGTTGATTGCCGAAGGCCTGCTGGCGGTGTGCATCCAGCATGAATGCGACCACCTCAACGGCAAGCTGTTTGTCGATTACCTGTCCACGCTCAAACGCGACCGGATCAAGAAGAAGCTGGAAAAAAAGCATCGCCAGCAAGCTTGATGCCCCCTTCCAAAGGCTTGCTGCGGCAAGCCTTTTTCTTTTGTGACTGTTTTTAACCGAGACCTCCCATGACCGAGCCACTGCGCATTGTTTTTGCCGGCACGCCTGAATTTGCCGCCGAACACCTCAAGGCGCTGCTAACCAGCCCTTATGACATCGTCGCGGTGTATACCCAGCCAGATCGCCCGGCCGGTCGCGGGCAAAAACTGATGCCGAGCCCGGTCAAGCAGCTGGCGCTGGAGCACAATATCCCTGTGCTGCAACCGCCGACCCTGCGTAACGCCGAGGCCCAGGCCGAGTTGGCCGCGCTGAAGCCGGACCTGTTGGTGGTAGTGGCTTACGGCCTGATCCTGCCGCAAATCGTGCTGGATATCCCTCGCTTGGGTTGCATCAACAGCCATGCATCGCTGCTGCCACGCTGGCGCGGTGCGGCGCCGATCCAGCGCGCTATTGAGGCGGGTGACAGCGAAAGCGGTGTGACCGTGATGCGCATGGAGGCGGGTTTGGACACCGGCCCGATGCTGCTCAAGGTCACCACGCCAATCAACGCCGAAGACACCGGCGGCAGCCTGCACGACCGCCTGGCCGAAATGGGCCCGCCTGCGGTGATCGAGGCCATCGCCGGCCTTGCCGCCGGCACCCTGCAAGGCGAGGTGCAGGACGACAGCCTCGCCACCTACGCCCACAAGTTGAACAAAGACGAAGCTCGCATCGACTGGAGCCGCCCGGCGGTTGAGCTGGAGCGCCTGGTGCGCGCCTTCAACCCGTGGCCGGTCTGCCACAGCACCCTCAATGGCGAAGCCTTGAAAGTCTTGGCCGCCACCTTGGCCGACGGCACAGGCGCCCCCGGCGAAATCATCGGCGCCAGCAAAGACGGCCTGTTGGTGGCCTGCGGTGAACAGGCGCTGTGTCTGACCCGTCTGCAACTGCCCGGCGGGAAGGCGCTAAACTTCAGCGATTTGTTCAACAGCCGCCGTGAGAAATTTGCCGTGGGCACCATTCTCGGGGTGGCCGCACAATGAACCCACGTCTGGCCGCCGCCAAGGCTCTCGCTGCCGTCCTCAACGGCAAGGCGTCGCTTAATAGCTCTCTGCCAACGCAGATGGACAAGGTCGAAGACCGTGACCGTGGTTTCACCCAGGACCTGGCCTTCGGCACCGCCCGCTGGCAGCCGCGTCTGTCGGCGCTGGCGGCCAAGTTGCTGCAAAAGCCGTTCAAGGCTGCCGATGCCGATGTGGAAGCGTTGCTGTTGGTCGGTCTGTACCAATTGCTCTACACCCGCGTACCGGCCCACGCCGCCATCGGCGAAACGGTGGGTTGCGCCGACAAGCTGAAAAAACCTTGGGCCAAGGCCCTGCTCAACGCCGTACTGCGCCGCGCCCAGCGTGAAAGCGAAGCGCTGCTGGCCGAGCTGGAACATGACCCGGTGGTACGCACAGCTCACCCGCGCTGGCTGCAAAAGTCCCTGAAAGCCTTCTGGCCTGAGCAGTGGGAAGCGATTTGCGCTGCGAATAATGCGCACCCGCCGATGATCCTGCGGGTCAACCGTCGCCATCACAGCCGTGACGCCTATCTGCAATTGCTCACCGACGCCGGCATTAATGCCACGCCGTGCGTGTACAGCGTCGACGGCATCGTGCTGGAAGCCGCCACCGATGTGCGCAGCCTGCCGGGCTTTGCCGAAGGTTGGATCAGCGTGCAGGACGAAGCCGCGCAACTGGCCGCCGACCTGCTTGATTTGGCCCCGGGCCAACGCGTGCTCGACGCCTGCTGCGCGCCCGGCGGTAAGACCTGTCACATTCTGGAAGTGGAAAAAGACCTGGCCGCTGTCGTCGCTGTCGACCTGGAAGCCAAACGCCTGGTGCGCGTGCGCGAGAACCTCGCACGCCTGGGCCTGAGCGCCGAGCTGATCTCCGCCGATGGCCGCGATACCGCCACCTGGTGGGACGGCAAGCCGTTCCAGCGCATCCTGCTGGACGCGCCGTGTTCCGCCACTGGCGTTATCCGCCGCCACCCGGACATCAAGCTCACCCGTCAACCTGACGACATCGCCGCCCTGGCCGTGCTGCAAGGGGAGTTGCTCGACGCGCTGTGGCCAACCCTGGAAGTCGGCGGCATCCTGCTCTACGCCACCTGCTCCACCTTGCCTACGGAAAACACCGACGTCATCGAAGCGTTCCTGGCCCGCACCAGCGGCGCACGGGAGCTCGACCTCGCCACGACGGCCGGTATCAAGCAGCCTCACGGTCGCCAGTTGCTCGCGCAAGAAGGCGGACACGACGGCTTCTACTACGCCAAACTGATCAAGATCGCCGCCGCGCGCGGCTGAATGATTTAAGGGAGTGACCGGATGAAAATCATCATCCTTGGGGCAGGGCAGGTGGGTGGCACGCTGGCTGAACATTTGGCCAGCGAAGCCAATGACATCACCGTGGTCGACACCGATGCCGAACGCCTGCGCAATCTCGGCGACCGCCTGGATATCCGCACCGTGCAGGGCCGCGCGTCGTTCCCGACGGTGCTGCGCCAGGCCGGTGCCGACGATGCCGACATGTTGGTCGCGGTGACCAATAGCGACGAAACCAACATGGTCGCCTGCCAGGTCGCCCACACCCTGTTCCACACCCCGACCAAGATCGCCCGTGTGCGTGAAGCGGCCTACCTGACCCGTGCCGGTCTGTTCGACAACGATGCGATTCCGGTAGACGTGCTGATCAGCCCGGAACAAGTAGTGACCCACTACATCAAGCGCCTGATCGAGATTCCGGGCGCCTTGCAGGTGATCGACTTCGCCGAGGGCAAAGCCCAGTTAGTGGCGGTAAAGGCTTACTACGGCGGGCCGCTGGTGGGCCAGCAATTGCGCCAGTTGCGCGAGCACATGCCGAATGTAGAAACCCGCGTTGCGGCGATTTTCCGACGCGACCGGCCGATTTTGCCCCAGGGCGATACGGTGATCGAGGCCGACGACGAAGTATTCTTCATCGCCGCCAAAGCGAATATTCGCGCAGTGATGAGCGAAATGCGCCGGCTCGACGAGAGCTATAAACGCATCGTGATTGCCGGCGGCGGGCAGATCGGTGAACGCTTGGCCGAGGCGATCGAGAGCCGCTACCAGGTGAAGATCATCGAGATGAGCCCGGCGCGTTGCCGGCATTTGTCCGACACCCTCGACAGCACGGTCGTACTGCAAGGCAGCGCTTCTGACCGCGACCTGCTGATGGAAGAAAACATCGCCGACGCCGATATCTTCCTGGCCCTGACCAACGATGACGAGGCCAATATCATGTCGTCGTTGTTGGCCAAGCGGCTGGGGGCGAAGAAGGTGATGACCATCATCAACAACCCGGCCTACGTCGACCTCATCCAGGGCGGCGATATCGACATCGCCATCAGCCCGCAGTTGGCCACCATTGGCACCTTGCTCGCCCACGTGCGCCGTGGCGATATCGTCAGCGTGCACTCCCTGCGCCGTGGCGCGGCAGAGGCCATCGAGGCGATTGCCCATGGCGATGCCAAGTCGAGCAAAGTGATCGGCAAGGCCATTCGCGATATCGGTTTGCCGCCGGGCACCACGATTGGCGCGATCATTCGCGACGAGGAAGTGATCATTGCCCACGACGATACGGTGATCGCCACGGGTGACCATGTGATTCTGTTCCTTGTGGATAAAAAACATATCCGCGATGTGGAGAAACTGTTCCACGTGGGGTTGAGCTTTTTCTGATTAAACGGAGTACGCCTGCATGCTCGAGTCCCTGGAAAAAATGCTCGCCAAGGGTGTGGATAATTCCTTGCTGCGCTTTGGTTTGGGCAAGGGTTATCTGGACGTGAACGACAACGCCAAGGCGGCGGAGCACTTGCAGCGGTGCGTGGAGTTTGATCCGAAGTATTCGGCGGCGTGGAAGCTGTTGGGTAAGGCGCAGGCAGGATCAGGTGATGTCGCTGCGGCACGGCTAGCGTGGGAGAAGGGGATTGAAGCGGCCCAGGCCCATGGCGATAAGCAAGCCGAAAAAGAAATGACGGTGTTCTTGAAGAAACTCGACCGTTTGAGCTAAACGGAACCCAATGTGGGAGAGGGCTTGCCCCCGATTGCGGTTTGTCAGCTACAGATGTAGTGGCTGACACACTGCTATCGGAGGCAAGCCCCCTCCCACATTCAGCTCTATGGTGTTTTTGAGCTCGCGACTCAGTACCACCGCTCTTCACCCGGTGGGCGTTTTTTGAAGCGCTTCATGCTCCACATGTACTGGCTCGGGTACGCGCCGACATAACGCTCCACCACCTTGCTCATCGCCGCGCAGGACGTGGCGGTGTCGGTGCTGTACATGTCTTCCGGTGCTGCTTCCAAAATTACTTTGTAGCCCGAGCCGTCCGGCAGCCGCAGGGCATGCAGGAACACTCCGACCGCTTTGTGCCCGGCGAGCATGTTCGGTACGAACTTGCTGGTGAGCGCCTGGGTGGCGAAGAACGGCACGAAGATCCCGGCGGATTCGGCCGGCTCCGGGTCTGCCGGAATACCGACCTGACCGCCCCGGCGCACTTCCTTGATCACGCTGAGAATGCCTTCCTTGGTAGACGCCGCCACACGGTTGCCTAACTGCACACGCTGCTTGCGCAGCAGTTCATCCACCGCCTTGAGCTTGGGCGGGCGATAGAAAATGACCGGTTTGCACTGGCTGCAATAGAAGTGGTTCAACACTTCCCAGTTGCCCAGGTGGCTGGTGATGCCGACCACGCCTTTACCCGAGGCCAGGGCTTCGTGCAGCACTTCCAGGCCCTCGACTTCACGCACCAGGTCGATGGAGCGCTGGGCTGGCCAGATCCAGGCGCAGGCGCTTTCGGTCAGGGACTTGCCGATGTCCATCAAACTTTGGCCGACCAGGCGCTCGCGGGCGGCCGGGTCCATGTCCGGGAAGCATTTGGACAGATTGATCCGCACCGTTTCGCGGGAGCGGTTGGGGGTTTTCCACATGATCCAGCCGATTGCCGTGCCGACAGCCTGGACGGCGCGCCAGGGCAGCAGGGCAAACAACCGGAGAGCGCCTACCAGCAAGGCGCCTTTAAACTTTTCCACAGGTCACTCCTGATCGTGTGTGGTGCGCAAAACGCGCATTCTAACCGGCGTTGGCCAGGTCCGCGTAACGGTCGCAGTCTTGGGTGTGGTCCATGACCATGCCGCTGGCCTGCATGAAGGCGTAGCAAATGGTCGGGCCGACAAAGGTGAAGCCGGCTTTTTTCAAGGCCTTGCTCATGGCTTCGGCCTCGGGCGTAATCGCCGGGACTTCGCTGCGGTCCTTGAAATGATTGACCTTGGGCACCCCACCCACAAACGACCAGAGCAACTCTACCGGATCTTCCATCGCCAGCCAGGCCGCGGCGTTGCGGCGGGTGGCGTTAAGCTTCAGGCGATTACGCACGATGCCGGGGTCGAGCATCAGCGCTTCAATTTCGTCATCGCTCAGCCGCGCCAGACGCTGCGCATCAAAGCCAAACAAGACCTTTCGATAATGCTCGCGTTTGCGTAAAACGGTGATCCAGGAAAGGCCTGCCTGGAACCCTTCGAGTAAAAGCAACTCGAACAAACCCTGCGCATCGCGCAGCGGCGTTCCCCACTCTTGATCGTGATAAGCCATGTACAGCGGATCTTCAGAACACCAAAAGCAGCGTGGCATAAGGCTCCAGGGAGTGGTGGCAGGGCCGAATCGGGTATACTCCCGCTCTTTAAATCGCAGCCCAAGTAACAGGTGAATTTCGTGAGCCAGCCTACGCCAGCCGTGCGTACCTTCCAAGACTTGATCCTCGCCCTCCAGCAATACTGGGCCGAGCAAGGTTGTGTGGTACTTCAGCCCTACGATATGGAAGTAGGCGCCGGCACTTTCCACACCGCTACATTCCTGCGGGCCATTGGCCCGGAAACCTGGAACGCCGCTTATGTGCAGCCCAGTCGTCGCCCGACTGACGGCCGCTACGGCGAAAACCCGAACCGTCTGCAGCACTACTACCAGTTCCAGGTGGTATTGAAGCCCAACCCGGACAACTTCCAGGAACTCTACCTGGGCTCGCTCAAGCATGTCGGCCTGGACCCGCTGGTTCACGATATCCGTTTCGTCGAAGACAACTGGGAATCGCCGACCCTGGGCGCCTGGGGTCTGGGCTGGGAAGTCTGGCTCAACGGCATGGAAGTGACGCAGTTCACTTACTTCCAGCAAGCCGGCGGCATCGAGTGCTACCCAGTCACTGGCGAAATCACCTACGGCCTTGAGCGCCTAGCCATGTACCTGCAAGGCGTGGACTCGGTCTACGACCTGGTGTGGGCTGACGGCCCGTTCGGCAAAGTGACCTACGGCGATGTGTTCCATCAGAATGAAGTGGAGCAGTCCACTTACAACTTCGAACACGCCAACGTCGACAAGCTGTTCGAACTGTTCGACTTCTATGAAAGCGAGGCCAAGCGCCTGATCGAACTAGACCAGCCGCTGCCGTTGCCAAGCTATGAAATGGTGTTGAAGGCCTCCCACACCTTCAACCTGCTGGACGCACGCCGGGCTATCTCGGTAACTGCGCGCCAGCAATACATCCTGCGTGTACGCACCCTGGCGCGTTCCGTCGCCCAAGCCTATCTGCAGGCTCGCGCCAAGCTGGGCTTCCCGATGGCAACCCCGGATTTGCGTGATGAAGTGTTGGCTAAGCTGGAGGCTGCACAATGAGTGCTCAAGATTTCCTGGTTGAACTGGGCACCGAAGAGCTGCCACCCAAGGCACTGAACACCCTGGCTGACGCTTTCTTGGCCGGTATCGAAAAAGGCCTGCAAAGCGCTGGCCTGAAGTTTGAAGCGAAAAAAGTCTACGCCGCGCCGCGTCGCCTGGCCGTACTGCTGACCGCGCTGGAAACCCAGCAGCCAGACCGCAGCATCAACCTCGACGGCCCGCCACGCCAGGCGGCTTTCGACGCTGAAGGCAACCCGACTCAAGCCGCCCTTGGTTTTGCCAAGAAGTGTGGCGTCGAGCTGAGCGAGATCGACCAGAGCGGCCCGAAACTGCGCTTCAGCCAGGTCATCACCGGCAAGCCGACCGCCAGCCTGTTGCCGACTATCGTTGAAGATTCCCTGAACGACCTGCCGATTCCCAAGCGCATGCGCTGGGGCGCGCGCAAGGAAGAGTTCGTGCGTCCGACCCAATGGCTGGTGATGCTGCTCGGTGACCAGGTCATCGACTGCACCATCCTCGCTCAGAAGGCCGGTCGTGAATCCCGTGGCCACCGCTTCCACCATCCTGAAGCCGTGCGCATCACCTCGCCGGCCAACTACGCCGCTGACTTGCGTGCTGCGTATGTGTTGGCGGACGCCAATGAGCGTCGTGAGCTGATCAGCAAGCGCACCGAAGAGTTGGCCCGCCTGCAGGAAGGCACCGCCATCGTGCCGCCGAGCTTGCTCGACGAAGTCACCGCCCTGGTTGAATGGCCGGTGCCGTTGGTGTGCTCGTTCGAGGAACGTTTCCTCGATGTGCCGCAAGAAGCGCTGATCACCACCATGCAGGACAACCAGAAGTACTTCTGCCTGCTGGACGTGGATGGCAAGTTGCTGCCGCGCTTCATTACCGTGGCCAACATCGAAAGCAAAGACCCGCAGCAGATCATCGCCGGTAACGAAAAAGTCGTTCGCCCGCGCCTGACGGACGCCGAGTTCTTCTTCAAGCAAGACAAGAAGCAGAAGCTGGAAGACTTCAACCTGCGCCTGCAAAACGTGGTGTTCCAGGAAAAACTCGGCAGCGTCTACGACAAGGCCGTGCGCGTTTCCAAGCTGGCCGCTTACATTGCGCCGCGCATTGGCGGTGATTCCACCTGGGCTGCGCGTGCAGGCCTGCTGTCCAAGTGCGACCTGGCCACCGAGATGGTCGGCGAGTTCCCGGAGATGCAAGGTGTTGCTGGCTACTACTACGCCCTCAATGATGGCGAGCCGAGCGATGTCGCACTGGCGCTGAACGAGCAGTACATGCCGCGTGGTGCCGGTGCTGAGCTGCCAAGCACCCTGACCGGTGCGGCCGTGGCCATTGCTGACAAGCTGGATACGCTCGTCGGTATCTTCGGTATCGGCATGCTGCCTACTGGTAGCAAAGACCCGTATGCCTTGCGTCGTGCGGCCTTGGGCGTGCTGCGTATCCTGATCGACAAGAAGCTCGACCTCGACCTGACCCAAGCCGTGGTATTCGCTGTCGGCCAGTTTGGTGCCAAGGTCAAGCAAGCCGGCCTGGCCGAGCAAGTACTGGAGTTCGTGTTCGACCGCCTGCGTGCGCGTTATGAAGACGAAGGTGTGGACGTTTCGGTGTACCTGGCAGTGCGTGCCCTGCAACCGGGTTCGGCACTGGACTTCGACCAGCGTGTACAAGCCGTGCAGGCCTTCCGCAAACTGCCGGAAGCCGATGCCCTGGCCTCTGTGAACAAGCGCGTATCGAACTTGCTGAGCAAGGCCGAAGGCCTGGGCAATGTTGACGTCGACCCCGGCCTGTTTGCCGATGCCAAGGAGTTCTCGCTCAACTCGGCCATCGCCAAAGCAGAAACGGCGGTGAAACCGTTGATCGCCGAGCGTAACTACGCCGAAGCGCTGGCGCGACTGGCCACCCTGCGCGAGCCGGTGGATGCTTACTTCGAAGCGGTGATGATCAATGCCGACGATGCCAACGTGCGCAAGAACCGCTACGCCATGCTGGCGCGCCTGCGTGGTCTGTTCGTCAATATCGCCGACATTTCGACGCTGAGCTGACCATGTTGAAACTGCTGATTCTCGATCGGGACGGGGTGATCAATTACGACTCCGACGCTTATATCAAGTCGGTGGCGGAGTGGGTTCCACTGCCCGGGTCGATCGAGGCCATCGCGCAGTTGAGCAAAGCCGGCTGGACAGTGGCGATCGCCACCAACCAGTCCGGCATCGCCCGCGGTTACTACGACATCGCCACCCTGGACGCCATGCATGCGCGCCTGCGCACGTTGGTGGCCGAACAGGGCGGTGAGGTGGGGTTGGTGGTGTATTGCCCCCACGGCCCGGACGAGGGCTGCGATTGCCGCAAACCCAAACCGGGCATGTTGAAAATCATTGCAGAACATTACAAGGTGCCATTGGCTGGGATATGGTTCGTCGGGGACAGCCTCGGTGACCTGGAGGCGGCCAAGGCCGTCGACTCTCAGCCAGTTTTGGTTAAAACCGGGAAAGGCGAAAAGACCCAGGCGAAAAACCTGCCGGTGGGCACCTTGATTTTTGACGATCTGGCGGCCGTTGCCGCAGAACTTATCAACAACTAGCCGCCCTCGACTTCCTGACAAGGAATGTTCGGGAGTGCGCTTTTAACAGGCGGGCATTGCCCCGCAACGGTAAATGCCGCCATGTCGATTTTGCAGGCCATCAGAACCTTTTTCTTTTACCTGCTGTTGGGCACCAGTTCGTTTCTCTGGTGCACCCTGAGCTTTTTTATTGCACCCTTCTTGCCGTTCAAGGCGCGCTATCGCTTTATCAACGTCTATTGGTGCCGCTGTGCGCTATGGCTGTCCAAGGTATTCCTGGGCATTCGATTCGAGATCAAGGGTGCTGAAAACGTCCCGGACCAGCCTTGCGTGATTCTGTCGAACCACCAAAGTACCTGGGAGACGTTCTTCCTCTCGGCGTACTTCTCGCCGTTAAGCCAAGTGCTTAAACGTGAGTTGTTGTATGTGCCGTTCTTTGGCTGGGCGATGGCCATGTTGCGACCCATCGCGATTGACCGTGACAACCCCAAGGCTGCCCTCAAGCACGTCGCCAAGAAGGGCGACGAGTTGCTCAAGGATGGCGTCTGGGTACTGATTTTTCCGGAAGGCACCCGTGTACCCTTCGGCACTGTGGGCAAGTTTTCACGCGGTGGTACTGCATTGGCGGTCAACGCCAACTTGCCCGTATTGCCGATTGCCCATAACGCTGGCAAGTTCTGGCCGAAGACTGGCTGGGCGAAACGCCCGGGCACTATCACTGTAGTGATTGGCGAGCCGATGTATGCCGAGGGTCAAGGTCCGCGTGCCATTGCAGCGCTCAATGACCGTGCAGCGGCATGGAATGAAGCACAGCAACGGGCCATGGGCTCGCTGCCGCCGGAGCCGGTTATTGCTGAGCAGCCAGCTGCTTGAGCATCTGTGGATAACCTGTGTACGGTTTGTTGGCGATTTGATTTTTTTGATCACTATGCATCTGATTTTATTGGATATTTCTCTAGGCATAAAAAATAGAAAAAAAGTGCATAAGTTTTTCTAAGCAACTGCGCTGCACATTATGGGTAACCCTTTCACGACCTAAGTGGTCCGCTCATAAAAATGCCCCATATCACCGGTATGGGGCATTTTTTATAGGGCTTACATGAGCCCTAACTGCGAGGACTTACCAGGCAGCGCTATACGACTGGCATCTACCATGGCAGTAGTCAGCATTAGGTAACTATCTTCATCAAGTTCCCCATTACTCACTTTTTCCGCCAGGCCCTTCGAAGCCGCAAAAAATTGATCTTGGTACCTAAGCCCCAACGCTGCAACGTATCCACGGGCTTCGTCTTGGTTATGTATCGTTGTCTTAGACGCCGATTGAGACGTATCTCTGCCGCATTGTTGAATAGCTGGCAATTGAAATTGCAAATTCACTTCTTTCATAGATAACTCCGGATTTCAGGAGCTTTTAAGTGGGGCACGATTTCCCTTCAGTTCCGGAGGTTTCATCTAACAATGGAATTTGTAACGTGAATGTCGTGCCTTTACCGACCACGCTCCTGCAACCGACACTGCCGTTGTGACGTTCCAGAACAGCCTTGACCATCGTAAGTCCGAGTCCCAGGCCCTCGCTGCCCTCGGCTGAATCAAAGCGTCGGTATTGACTGAACAATTCAGGCAGATCTGCAGGGGCAATTCCAGGCCCTTGATCGATAATATGGCACTCCAACCAGCCCTGCCTGCTCTCATGACTCAACCTGACAGTCGTGCCCGATGGAGAGTATTTGATGGCGTTTTCCAGCACGTTGAACAGCGCGCGAGTGAGCAGCGATTGGTCGGCTGAGACCATAGCCTCGTCGGCTTCATCCAAGTCGTGCACCAGGTGGATACCCTTGAGCAGGGCGATGACCGCGACTTGGTCAAACGCATCCATTACCAACATGGCAAACAGCGTTGGCTGGAAGTGATAGCCATCAGCCTCGGCTTTCGCCAATTGCACGAAGGATTCGGTGAGGCTCAAAGCACGTCGTACTTGTTGCTCTATCTGGGCAAAGACTGGCGACTCGCCGTTATGCACATCCAGCAGCGCGAGAATCGCCGAGTGCGGCGCGCGCAGGTCGTGGGAGAGGAAGCGCAGCATGGTTTCACGGTGCTGTTGGGCGTCACGCTCTTTGCTCAAGTCCGTCAGGCTCAGCAGCCAACCGAGGGCGATATCCCCTTCAGCGGGCAGCAGGGGCGCCAGCTCCATACGCAGGCTGCGCTGATGAATATCCCGGAACTCAATCAACTCCAACGCCGAAAGGGCAGGGCGCACGCCGTTGTGTAGTGGCGGGTAACCCAGATCCGCCAGTTGCTCCAAGAGATTTTCGCTGACCAAGTCATTGCTGAACACTTCCCGTGCGATACGGTTGGCCAGCAAGATGTTGCCTCGCGGGTCGGTAATCAGCGTGGCCACCGGCAAGCACTCAATGCCGTCCGCCATGAAACGTCGGGTATCTCGCGTGCGGCCGACTGCCTGCTCTAAGGCAAAGATACGCGCTTGCAACACATCGCCCTTACTCGCCGGGGCTCGGCGGCGCTCGGGCAACACTTTGGGTTCGTTGTCCAAGCGCGCCAGCTCCCAGCCAAAGTAGGCCAGGATCGCGCTGAGGCGGCGCCAGTTCCAGATCAGATAGCTGAGCAGCAGGCCGATCAGGCACGCGGCAGGCGACCACCAGTGACCCAACCGCAATAGCACCAACGAAACCAGCAACGCTCCGGCCATGCAGCCCAGCGTCATCCACAGCGCGTAGCGCGGACGATAGAGCAACAGCCCCAAGAGCAACGCCACCATTGATGTCGCCATAAACGCCGCCAGCCATTTTGGCAGGTCCACGATGCTGCGCCCTTGCAGCAAGCCATTGAGTACATTCGCCTGGATCTCCACCCCCGCCGTGGTCCCGACCGTGGAGGAAAGCGGGGTGACATAACGATCGCCCATTCCAGTGGCGGTCGTCCCCACCAGAATCAAACGGTCACGAAATAACTCGGGAGCGACTTCGCCGTCAATCACGCTGACGTAGGACACACTGGGAAAGTGCTCAGGGTCTTCGATGAAAGGGATACGAATCCTATGTTCCCGATGCCAGTGTTGAGTCATCGGCTCAAGTGCATCCCCAGGCATTTGCGATTGCTCGCCGGTCACTTTGTAGGCCAGCCAGGCCAACTGAGGGGCTGTAGCGTCGGGTGGCCCCTCGCGTAGATACAGGCTGCGCACCACGCCATCGTTATCCGCCTCTACGTTGATATGGCCAACACCCATGGCGCATTTGAGCAACGGCAGCATTTGCGCAGCGGGTTGGCTGTAGCTGGTAGTGCTTTCACGCACTAGGGGCAACATAACATTACCCGCACTGCATACTGCGTCAGCCAGCCGTTTGTCATTGATAGGGTCAGTGGGCTCGCTAAACATGACATCGAACAAAATAGCGGTCGGTTGTGCAGTACTCAGACGGTCGATCAGGTCGGCGTGCAAGCTGCGCGGCCAAGGCCACGGGCCTAATTTCTTGAGGCTTGGGGCATCGACAGTCACCAAAAGGATGCGCGGGTCTACCGGCAGCGGGGTGAGTCGACGAAGACTATCGTAGAGCGGATTATTCAACGCCAGGCCCGGGCTAAGCGACAGGTAGGCAGTAAAAGGCAATAGCAGCAAACCAATCCACACCCACTCCCGCACCAGCCCGTGGAACAGCCGTTGGGCATGGGTAGGTTGGCGTTTCTCGGGCTTGCCCCAGAGCATCACGGATCAACACGCCGGTGATGTAGGTGAGTCACTGAACATTTCATAGGCCCCGGTTTCTCCCTCCAGGTTGTGGCAGTCAGACGCAGGTTGACGCTTTGCCAGTGAAGCTCATTTTCAGCACGCCGCAAACGTGTACTCAGTGCGCAAGAGTTTACGACAGCGCACGCGTCGGCTGATCCTTTTCCTTACGGTCAGGAGCCGGTATCTTTCCAACATTGGTCGTGCGGTCTTTTAACGGTTTACCCGTTTATCTGTCTCAGCGTACCGAGAGATCCAAGGGGTTGACGAATCTGCGCATAATTCTTCAGATTCAGAGACCGGCATCTGCGCAGTACGTGCCCTTCAAACAGGTCGTCGGCTGCCGTACTTTTCAAGAAGAAAGGACCACCCATGCGTGTCGCAATACTGGATGACGAGCCTGCCGAATTGCGCCGGGTTGAACAGACACTGCGACAAATCCCAAGCACTGCCGACCAGCCATGGACCGTGCATTGCTTTGAGCGCGGTGAAGAGCTGTTGCGCCAGCTACGCCGGGAAACCTTCGACTTGTTAATACTCGACTGGCAAGTTCCAGATATCAGCGGTATTGCCATTCTGCGTTGGACGCGTGAACACATGGAGTCTCCACCCGCCGTGATTATGCTCACGAGTCGTGATGCCGAGAGCGATATCGTCACCGCATTGAACAGCGGAGCCGATGACTACGTCAGCAAACCCTTCCGACCGAATGAACTGAAAGCGCGTGTCACGGCTGTTTTGCGTCGCAATGGCCTGCAAAAATCAGCGGCTCATGAAATCCAAAGCTTCAATGACCTGACCTTTGACGATGCGGAGTTAACCGTCACCCGTGCAGGTAAACCCATCAACCTCACGGAGCGTGAGTACCGCTTGGCCAGTTGCCTATTTGCCAATTTGGCGCGGCCGCTGTCGCGCGAGTATCTGTATGAACGGTTCTGGACCCACGAAGAAATGGTGTCGTCGCGGCCTCTTGATACGCATATCTATCGACTGCGCAATAAGCTTGGGCTGACGGCAGATAGGGGTTGGCAGCTGTTGACGATTTACGGGTATGGGTATCGGTTGGAGAGTGTGGCAGCTGCTTCACCGTGATGTTCCACGTGGAGCATTTAAAGATTACCCAATAAAAAAGGCCAACGCTAAGCGTTGGCCTTTTTGTTTTGCGCGGGCTCTGGATCAGAAATCCAGGTTAGAAACCGCCAACGCATTGCTCTCAATGAAGTCACGACGAGGCTCGACCGCATCACCCATCAGGGTGTTGAAGATCTGGTCTGCGCCAATGGCGTCTTCAATGGTCACCCGCAGCATACGACGCTGGCTTGGGTCCATGGTGGTTTCCCACAGTTGATCCGGGTTCATTTCGCCCAGACCTTTGTAGCGCTGGATGGTGTGACGCTTGGTGCTTTCGGCCATCAGCCAGTCGAGGGCTTCTTTGAATTCCTTGACCTGCTTTTTGCGCTCGCCACGTTGGATGTAAGCGCCATCGTCCAGCAGCGTGCTCAGTTGTGCGCCCAGGGTAACCACGGTTTTGTAATCGTTACTGCCGAAGAAATCGCGGTTGAAGGTGACGTAGTTCGACAGGCCGTGGGAGATCAGTTCGACCTCTGGCAGCCACACGTTACGTTCACGGTCTTCACGCAGGCTGGCTTTGTACACCAAGCCAGATTTCTCGGAGGTACGCAGGCGCGTTTCATACTGAGCCAGCCAATCCTGCATGGCCGCATGATCGCCCAACTGCTCCAGGCTGACCGCTGGCAGGTAGATGAAGTGCTCGGTCAGCTCCTGAGGGTACAGGCGCGACAGACGCTTGAGCGTCTTCATCACCATGCGGAAGTCGTTAACCAAACGCTCCAGCGCCTCACCGGAGATACCCGGTGCTTCGTCGTTCAAGTGCAGGCTGGCATCTTCAAGAGCCGACTGCGTCATGTACTCTTCCATGGCGTCGTCGTCTTTGATGTATTGCTCTTGCTTGCCCTTTTTCACTTTGTACAACGGCGGCTGTGCAATGTAGATGTAACCGCGCTCGATCAGCTCCGGCAACTGACGGAAGAAGAATGTCAGCAGCAGGGTACGGATGTGCGAACCGTCGACGTCAGCATCGGTCATGATGATGATGTTGTGATAGCGCAGCTTGTCGATGTTGTACTCGTCACGGCCGATACCGCAGCCCAACGCCGTGATCAAGGTGCCGACTTCCTGGGAGGAAATCATCTTGTCGAAGCGGGCTTTCTCGACGTTAAGGATCTTACCCTTCAACGGCAGGATGGCTTGGGTGCGACGGTTACGACCCTGCTTGGCGGAACCGCCAGCAGAGTCACCTTCCACTAGGTACAGTTCGGAGAGGGCAGGGTCCTTCTCTTGGCAGTCGGCCAGTTTGCCGGGCAGGCCAGCGATGTCCAACGCGCCTTTACGGCGGGTCATCTCACGGGCTTTACGCGCCGCTTCACGGGCACGTGCAGCGTCGATCATCTTGCCGACGACCAACTTGGCTTCGTTCGGGTTCTCCAGCAGGAAGTCGGAGAAGTACTTACCCATCTCCTGTTCCACTGCGGTCTTCACTTCGGAAGACACCAGCTTGTCCTTGGTCTGGGAGCTGAACTTGGGGTCTGGCACTTTCACCGAGATAATCGCGGTCAAACCTTCACGCGCATCGTCACCGGTGGTGGCGACCTTGTGCTTCTTGGCCAAGCCTTCGGCTTCGATGTAGGTATTGAGGTTACGCGTCAATGCCGAACGGAAACCCACCAAGTGAGTACCGCCGTCGCGCTGTGGAATGTTGTTGGTGAAGCACAACAGGTTCTCGTTGAAGCTGTCGTTCCACTGCAGGGCGATCTCTACGCCAATGCCGTCTTCGCGCTGGATGTTGAAGTGGAATACCTGGTTGACCGCAGTCTTGTTGGTGTTCAGGTATTCAACGAACGCACGCAGGCCGCCTTCGTACTTGAACAGCTCTTCCTTGCCGCTGCGCTCGTCCTTGAGGACGATACCCACACCGGAGTTGAGGAACGACAGCTCACGAATACGCTTGGCCAGGATGTCCCAGCTAAAGTGAATATTCTTGAAGGTTTCAGCCGATGGTTTGAAGTGAATCTGCGTGCCGGTAGTTTCACTGTCACCGACGATTTTCATCGGTTCTTGTGGAACACCGTGGACGTAGGTCTGTTCCCAGATTTTGCCGCTACGGCGGACGGTCAGAATCAGCTCTTCGGACAGCGCGTTCACTACCGAAACACCTACGCCGTGCAAACCGCCAGAGACTTTATAAGAGTTATCGTCAAACTTACCGCCGGCGTGGAGCACGGTCATGATGACCTCTGCCGCCGAAACGCCTTCCTCTTTATGCACGTCTACCGGAATACCGCGACCGTTGTCGCGTACGGTAATCGATTCATCCGGGTGGATGATGATGCTGATGTCGTCGCAGTGACCGGCCAAAGCTTCGTCGATGGAGTTGTCGACCACCTCGAACACCATGTGGTGCAGACCGCTACCGTCATCAGTGTCGCCAATGTACATACCGGGACGTTTGCGTACGGCATCCAAACCTTTTAGCACTTTAATGCTGGTCGAGTCGTACGTGTTTTCTTCGCTCATGCCTTCACTCCCGATGGTCGTGGGTCTGGGTGATACGGCCTTGTTCCACGTGGAACAAAGCAACTGGCGTTTCCGTCTGCCAGCCTTCCCTCAATAATTCGTGGTCTACACAGGTGATAAACACCTGGCAGCGTAATTCTTCTAACAAGCGGCATAACGCGCGGCGGTGTTGCTCGTCGAGTTCAGACGGCAAGTCATCCACCAGGTAAATACACTGACCGCGCCGGGCTTGGCTCACCAAGTGGCCCTGGGCGATACGCAGCGCGCACACCACCAATTTCTGCTGGCCACGGGACAAGATATCCGCAGCATTATGAGCGCCTAATCTAAGGCGCAAATCAGCACGTTGGGGTCCGGCCTGGGTATGGCCAATTTGCTGATCCCGCTGCAAGGACGTCGCAAGCACGGCACTTAGCTCGCGCTCTTTGTCCCAACCACGGTAGTAACTCAGCGTCAGCCCCTCGAGGTCCAACAACTCACTCAAGGTCTGCTCAAAGACTGGTTTCAAGGCTTTGATGTAGGCGCGTCGGTATTCATCTATTTCGTCACTGGCCAGGCACAGTTCCCGGTCCCAGGCCGCTTGCGAAGCGGCGTCAAGTGTACCATGCCGCAGCCATGAGTTTCGCTGCCGCAGGGCCTTCTGCAGACGCTGCCAAGTGGCCATGAAACGTGGTTCCACGTGGAACACTCCCCAGTCGAGGAATTGCCTGCGGATTTTTGGCGCGCCTTCCAACAGTCGAAAGCTGTCAGGGTTGATGAGTTGCAGCGGAAGTATTTCTGCTAACTGTGCGGCACTACGAGCATTCTGCCCGTCGATACGAATTTGAAACTCGCCCCCGCGTTCACGGGATATCCCCAGGCTACTGTGGCCGCCCTCGGCCAATTCGACTTGGCCAAACACCGTGCACGCCAACTGTTCGTATTGGATAACCGGTAATAAGCGCGCACTGCGGAACGAACGAGCCAACCCCAGCAAGTGAATGGCTTCCAGCACGCTAGTTTTGCCACTGCCGTTGGCGCCGTAGAGGATATTAATGCGGGGGGAGGGGGAGAAGGTCACCGGGTGCAGATTGCGCACCGCGGTGACCGAGACGCGACTGAGGGACATCTAGCTTCTATTACAGGCGCATCGGCATAACAACGTAGGCCGAGTCGTCGTTGTCGGATTCTTGCACCAGGGCGCTGCTGTTGGAGTCCGAAAGAATCAGGCGAACCTGTTCAGTGGTCATGACGCCCAGCACGTCGAGCAAGTAGCTCACGTTGAAGCCGATTTCCAAAGAGCCACCGTTGTAGTCAACGCCCACCTCTTCTTCAGCTTCTTCCTGCTCGGGGTTGTTGGCCTGGATTTTCAGCTGGCCGTTAGCCAATTGCAGGCGGATACCGCGGTACTTTTCGTTGGAAAGAATTGCAGCACGGCTAAACGCTTCACGCAAGGCCTGACGATCGCCAAGTACCAGCTTGTCGCCACCTTTTGGCAGCACGCGCTCGTAATCCGGGAACTTGCCGTCTACCAGCTTGGAGGTGAAGGTGAACTCGCCAGTGGTAGCACGGATGTGGTGCTGACCCAACACGATGCTCACGTTGCCGTCTGGCTCGGTCAGCAGACGCGCCAACTCAAGGATACCCTTGCGCGGCACGATCACCTGGTGACGATCTGGTTGGCCGATATCAGCCTTCATCGAGCACATCGCCAGACGGTGACCGTCAGTGGCCACAGCGCGGATGATACCTTCAGACACTTCCAGCAGCATGCCGTTGAGGTAGTAACGCACGTCTTGCTGAGCCATAGCGAAGCTGGTGCGCTCGATCAAACGGCGCAGCTTGCTTTGCTCCAGGCTGCAAGTGAGCGAGCCCGGGCCTTCTTCAACCGTAGGAAAATCGTTGGCTGGCAAGGTGGAAAGCGTAAAGCGGCTACGACCGGCCTTGACCACCAACTTAGCCTCATCAACCTTGATGTCGATAAGTGCGTCGTTCGGCAGGCTTTTGCAGATATCCATCAGCTTGCGCGCAGGTACAGTGATCTCGCCCGGTTCGGCAGGCTCTTCCAGTTGCACACGGCCGACCAGCTCGACTTCAAGGTCGGTACCGGTCAGGGACAATTGCTGGCCTTCGACCACCAGCAATACGTTGGAAAGCACCGGCAAGGTCTGTCGGCGCTCGACGACGCCTGCGACCAGTTGCAGGGGTTTCAACAGGGCTTCGCGTTGAATGGTGAAATGCATGGTCTAGTCCCTTGCCTTATTTAGCTGCGCTGGTCTCATCAAGTAGTCAGTGTACGCAGCAGGTTCTTGTAGTCCTCGCGAATATCCGCGTCGGATTCCTTAAGCTCATTGATCTTGCGGCACGCGTGCAAGACCGTAGTGTGGTCGCGACCACCAAATACATCGCCAATTTCCGGCAGGCTGTGGTTGGTCAGCTCTTTGGAGAGCGCCATGGCCACCTGACGCGGACGTGCCACCGAGCGCGAACGACGCTTGGACAACAGGTCGGAGATCTTGATCTTGTAGTACTCGGCCACGGTGCGCTGGATGTTATCCACACTCACCAGTTTGTCCTGAAGTGCCAGCAAGTCTTTCAGGGATTCGCGGATCAGCTCGATGGTGATGTCGCGGCCCATGAAGTGCGAGTGAGCGATGACACGCTTGAGCGCGCCTTCCAGCTCACGCACGTTGGAGCGAATGCGCTGGGCGATAAAGAAAGCCGCGTCGTGAGGCAAGTCGACTTTGGCCTGGTCGGCCTTTTTCATCAGGATCGCAACGCGGGTTTCCAGCTCCGGCGGCTCTACCGCAACCGTCAGGCCCCAGCCGAAGCGTGACTTGAGACGTTCTTCCAAGCCTTCAATTTCTTTTGGATAACGGTCACTGGTCAAGATGACCTGCTGACCGCCTTCGAGCAGGGCGTTGAAGGTATGGAAAAACTCTTCCTGGGAACGCTCTTTGCGTGCGAAGAATTGGATGTCATCGATCAACAACGCATCAACGGAGCGATAGAACCGCTTGAACTCATTGATGGCGTTGAGCTGCAAGGCCTTGACCATGTCAGCCACGAAGCGCTCCGAGTGCAGGTATACAACCTTGGCATTCGGGTTCTTCTTTAATAGGTGGTTACCCACAGCATGCATCAAGTGGGTCTTACCCAAGCCAACGCCACCATAAAGGAAGAGCGGGTTGTAACCATGCTTGGGGTTATCGGCGACTTGCCAGGCGGCAGCGCGCGCCAATTGGTTGGATTTACCTTCGACGAAGTTTTCAAAGGTAAACGTGCGGTTCAGATAGCTGGTGTGCTTGAGCGCACCTTCGACCTGCACGGTACGCTGCTCGGCGCGGATCGGCGCTTGCTGGGAGCTTGCACCTGCCATCGGGTCGAAGCTGTCGCGGGACGGCTCTTCACTGTCTGGTGCGTGCTTTTGCACAGAAGACTTCGACGGCGTGGGCGCAGGCGCAGTGGCCGTCACAACGGGTGCCGAAACAGCCTGGGCTTGCGAAGCCGCAGCAGCCAGCGGCGCATTCGGCGCAGCACGAGGTGCCGAGCTACGTTTGCTGCCTATTAATAAGGAGAGTACGGGCGCAATACCATTGCCCTGCTCGTCGAGCAGTTCGAGAACGCGGCTCAGGTACTTCTCGTTAACCCAGTCGAGAACAAAACGATTGGGTGCGTAGACACGCAACTCGTCGCCTTCGGCTTCGACTTGTAGTGGACGGATCCAGGTGTTGAATTGCTGGGCAGGCAGCTCTTCGCGCAAAAGCTCCACGCACTGCTGCCAAAGTTCCACTGACACGGATATCCCCTAAGTTGAAAGCCGGTGAGGCAAAAACAGCCGCCATTGTAGCGGCGAGCCGCCCACTTATCCACATGTAGGTTGCGCACAGGGCACCCAAAATCAATGTGTTATCCGTTAGAAAAGCGACCGATGGTCTGTGCATAAGCTCTGTGGATAAGCGCACCTGAGCCCGTTGCACAAGTGGGGTCGAAAGTCTGTGGGTAACTGGCCTGTGGATAAAAGGCCAATCCACCCACAGCTTATCCGACAGTGCAGCACAGGCAGAGCACCGTTTCTCCCCCGTGTTGTCATCCTCTGTACAGCACGTGGAATGTGGCCTCAATGGAGTTATCCACAGACGATCGCCTCCCTAGCTTTTATAAGCTTTACAGAAAAGCTTTAAATAACTTCCTTCTTTATTTTTATATCTATGGCTCTGCCCTCGAAAGCCAAGCGCGCAAAAAAGGCTTCTTAACCGTTCAGAGATCTAATTGAAGGAAAAGCTGGTTGGAAATTGACCTAGAGGCTTGCTTTCTCTAGAATCGCCGGTCTCTTAAAACGGGGGCCATTCCGGCCCGTTGTGGACGAACCAGGTAACAACGCCATGAAACGTACTTTCCAACCAAGCACCATCAAACGCGCCCGTACTCACGGCTTCCGTGCTCGCATGGCTACCAAGAACGGCCGTGCTGTCCTGTCGCGTCGCCGCGCCAAAGGTCGTGCGCGTCTGGCAGTTTGATAATCCGGTACTGGTGGTGAGTCAGGACTTCAGTCGGGAAAAGCGTCTGCTAACCCCCCGGCATTTCAAGGCAGTCTTTGACTCCCCCACCGGCAAGGTTCCGGGGAAAAATCTCCTGCTCCTTGCGCGTAACAACGATCTGGATCACCCCCGCCTCGGGTTGGTGATCGGCAAGAAGAGCGTCAAGCTCTCCGTTGAGCGCAATCGCCTCAAGCGTCTGATGCGCGAATCGTTTCGCCTCCACCAGGACACTCTGGTTGGTTGGGATATTGTTATCGTCGCGCGCAAAGGCTTGGGGGATGTAGAAAACCCCGAATTGATTCAGCATTTCGGCAAGCTCTGGAAACGTCTGGCGCGTACCAACAAGCCAGCACCAGCAGTCAGCACCGAAACTGTAGGGGTAGACAGTACCGATGCGTAAACTGGCACTCGTTCCGATCCAGTTTTATCGCTATGCCATTAGTCCCCTGATGGCCAGTCACTGTCGTTTCTACCCCAGTTGTTCCTGCTACGCGTTAGAGGCCATAGAAAATCATGGTCTTCTGCGCGGTGGCTGGCTGACCTTTCGTCGTTTAGGTCGCTGTCATCCGTGGAATCCCGGTGGTTATGACCCGGTTCCACCTATCCCTACCTCCCGTTCTTCTTCGATGGCCGAGTAATCATGGATATTAAACGCACGATCCTGATCGTCGCCCTGGCAATCGTGTCCTACGTTATGGTCCTTAAGTGGAACCAGGACTATGGCCAAGCTGCCCTGCCGACTCAGAATGTTGCTACCAACCAGGCTGCGCCGGCTATTCCGGACACCCCGCTGGGTAACAATGCGTCCGCGAGTGCCGATGTTCCCAGCGCGAATGGCGAGACAAGCGCCCCTTTAGAAACGCCAGTGGTCACCAACAAAGACCTCATCCACGTAAAAACGGATGTGCTTGACCTGGCTATCGATCCACAAGGTGGTGATATTGCCCAGCTGAAGCTGCCGCTGTATCCACGTCGCCAGGATCACCCGGATGTTCCGTTCCAACTGTTCGATAACGGTGGTGAACGTACTTATCTGGCACAAAGTGGCCTGACCGGCACCAATGGTCCGGATGCTCGTGCTACCGGTCGTCCGGTTTATTCGACCGAACAGAAGACTTATCAACTGGCCGATGGCCAGAACCAGTTGAACGTTGACCTGAAATTCACTCAGGACGGCGTCAACTACATCAAGCGCTTCAGCTTCACCCGCGGTTTGTACGACTTGAAGGTCACTTACCTGATCGACAATACGAGCGACAAAGCGTGGAGCGGCAACCTGTTTGCCCAGCTCAAGCGTGATGGCAGTTCCGATCCGTCTTCCAGCACGGCCACCGGTACTGCGACTTACCTGGGCGCCGCCCTGTGGACAAGTAGCGAGCCGTACAAAAAAGTGTCGATGAAAGATATCGACAAAGGCGCGCTGAAAGAGACCGTCCAAGGTGGTTGGGTTGCCTGGTTGCAACACTACTTCGTGACCGCATGGATCCCGAACAAGGGTGAAGCCAACCTGGTACAAACCCGTAAGGACAACCAGGGCAACTACATCATCGGCTTTACTGGCCCGGCGTTGACCGTCGCTCCAGGCGCAAAAGCTGAAACCAGCGCTACCCTGTACGCCGGCCCGAAAAGCCAGGCCGTACTCAAAGAGTTGTCCCCAGGTCTGGAACTGACTGTGGACTACGGCATTCTGTGGTTCATTGCCCAGCCGATTTTCTGGCTGCTGCAACATATCCACAGCATCGTGGGTAACTGGGGCTTCTCAATCATCTTCCTGACCATGCTGATCAAAGGGATCTTCTTCCCTCTGTCGGCCGCCAGCTACAAGTCGATGGCGCGTATGCGTGCCGTTGCACCGAAACTGGCCGCTCTGAAAGAGCAACATGGTGATGACCGGCAGAAAATGTCCCAGGCCATGATGGAGCTGTACAAGAAAGAGAAGATCAACCCGCTGGGTGGATGCTTGCCGATTCTGGTGCAGATGCCGGTGTTCCTGTCGCTGTACTGGGTACTGCTGGAAAGCGTTGAAATGCGCCAAGCGCCGTTCATGCTGTGGATAACCGACCTGTCGATCAAAGACCCGTTCTTTATCCTGCCGATCATCATGGGCGCGACCATGTTTATCCAGCAGCGTCTGAACCCGACTCCGCCGGACCCGATGCAGGCCAAGGTAATGAAAATGATGCCAATCATCTTCACCTTCTTCTTCCTGTGGTTCCCGGCTGGCCTGGTTCTGTACTGGGTGGTCAACAACGTGTTGTCGATCTCTCAACAGTGGTACATCACACGTAAAATCGAAGCGGCTACTGCAAAAGCTGCGGCGTAATTTACTCTGTGGGTAACCACTCAAGACGCCCCCTAGTGGGGCGTTTTGCATTCCGTCACTTTTATTCTGGAACCTGCTGATGAGCGCTCCTCGTGAAACCATCGCAGCTGTTGCTACCGCTCAAGGTCGCGGCGGTGTCGGTATTGTTCGAATCTCCGGGCCGCTTGCCGGCATTGCCGCCAAGGCCATCAGTGGTCGTGAGTTAAAACCGCGTTATGCCCATTACGGTCAGTTCCTGGATGCTGACGACAGTGTGCTGGATGAGGGGTTGGCCATCTATTTCCCCGGGCCAAATTCATTCACCGGCGAGGACGTCTTGGAATTGCAGGGCCACGGCGGGCCCGTGGTTTTGGATATGTTGTTGCAGCGCTGCCTGCAATTGGGTTGCCGCCTGGCACGGCCGGGAGAATTCAGTGAACGTGCGTTCCTGAACGACAAACTCGACCTCGCACAGGCTGAAGCGATTGCCGACTTGATCGAGGCCAGCTCTGCACAGGCTGCACGTAACGCATTGCGCTCGTTGCAGGGTGCGTTTTCGTTGCGTGTGCATAACCTGACCGAGCAATTGATCAGCTTGCGCATCTACGTCGAGGCAGCTATTGATTTCCCGGAAGAAGAAATCGACTTCCTTGCCGATGGCCACGTACTGGCGATGCTGGATAAAGTCCGTGAAGAGTTATCCACAGTGCTGCGCGAAGCTGGGCAGGGGGCTTTGTTGCGCGACGGTATGACGGTGGTGATCGCTGGCCGCCCGAATGCCGGCAAATCCAGTTTGCTCAATGCTCTGGCCGGCCGTGAAGCGGCCATCGTCACCGAGATTGCGGGTACCACCCGGGATATCTTGCGTGAACATATCCACATCGACGGCATGCCACTTCACGTGGTCGATACCGCAGGCCTGCGCGATACCGATGACCAGGTAGAAAAGATCGGCGTGGAGCGAGCCCTCAAGGCCATCGCCGAAGCGGATCGTGTGCTGTTGGTGGTAGACGCCACCGCGCCTGAAGCTGTGGACCCTTTCGCGCTCTGGCCCGAGTTCCTCGAACAACGGCCTGACCCGGCCAAAGTCACCTTGATCCGCAACAAGGCCGACCTGACGGGCGAAGCCATTGCCATGGAAACCAGTGACGATGGCCACGTTACTATCAGCCTCAGCGCGAAATCTGCCGGCGATGGCTTGGAACTGCTACGCGAACACCTCAAGGCCTGCATGGGCTACGAGCAGACTTCCGAAAGCAGCTTCAGTGCGCGCCGCAGGCACCTGGAAGCGCTGCGACACGCCAGCGCAGCCCTGGAGCACGGCCGTGCACAGCTAACCTTGGCGGGGGCCGGTGAGCTGCTGGCCGAGGATTTACGCCAGGCGCAGCAGCTGTTGGGAGAAATCACCGGCGCATTCAGCTCCGATGATTTGTTGGGGCGGATCTTTTCCAGTTTCTGCATTGGCAAATAACTGAGTTATCCACAGCGGCTTACCAGTTGTAGGACACCGTACCGAGCAAGGTACGGCTGTTGCCCCAGTAGCAGCGGCCAGCATCGTTGCAACCAGACACATATTCCTTGTCGAACAGGTTCTTGGCGTTCAGGTCCACCGACCAGTGCGTGTCGACCTGGTAGCCGATGGTGGCATCCACCAAGGTGACGCTACCGGGGTCGAGTTTCCCGTAGAGGGTTGGCTTGGTGTAGGAATAGGCGCTGTCGAAGTAACGCACACCGCCGCCCAGGGATAGCCCTTTGAGTTGGCCATCCAGGAATCGGTACTTGCCCCACACTGAAGCCTGGTTGCGTGGAACCCCCGTCATCTGGCGCCCCTCGACCAATGAGCCGGCCGTGTCCTTGGTAATCCGAGCGTCGGTGTAAGTGTAGGACGCCGTTAGATTCAGGTTGGGCGTAAGGTTGCTGTTGATCTCAAGCTCTGCGCCCTTGGCGCGGCTTTCGCCCACCTGGCGATAGGTGTTGGTGGTGCTGTCGAGGTAGGTATCGTCCTTCTTGAGCAAGTCATACACCGACAGCGTCATCGCCGTGTCCCAACCGATGGGCTCGTACTTCACGCCCACTTCATATTGGCGGCTGGTGATGGGCTTGAGGGGTGAACCCGTCACCGCGATCTGCTGTACCGGGACAAACGCCGTAGAGTAGCTGACATACGGCGTCAGGCCGTTGTCGAACTGGTACATCACGCCACCTTGATAGGTGAACTTCTGCTCGGTGGTGCTGGAGTCCGTCGAGCTATTTACCTTGTCGCGAAAATCACTGTCGACCCAGTCCTGGCGGCCGCCCAGCAGGAACAGCCAGTGGTCGTACTTACTTTGGATCTGTGCATAAACGCCTTTCATCTGCTGCTCGAGCAATGTGTTTTGCACGGCAATGGGCGTGGTTGGATCGTTTAAATACACAGGGTTATACACATCGATCGCACCAACCAAACCGGCATCCCAGTCCTGATTGAACGAGGTCCTATCGTAGCTCGCGCCAAATAGCACGGTGTTTTCCAGGCTGCCCAGCTGGAATTTGCCTTCCAGTTGGTTATCCAGGGAATAAACCATCGACTTGTTGTAGCGATCATAGGCCGTCATGTTCAGCTGAGTGCCAAAACCCTGATTATTCAACGCCCCTGGCCAGGTTTCATGCCGAGTGATTCGGGACTGCATGTAGCGCGAGTTCTGGCGGAACTGCCAAGCATCATTGAAGCTGTGGCTGAATTCGTAACCGGTATTCCAGGCTTCACGCTCAAAGGTGTTCCAGTCCGGGTCGCCGAGCATGGTGTGTTTGGACAACTGGCCGTTTGGATTAGTCAGCAATGTGCCGGCAGCCGGTAGGCCGAGTTCCAGGTTGGTGTGATCCTTCTGGTAGTTGGCCAACAGGGTGAGGGTGTTGTAGTCGTCGAAATTCAGGGTCAGGGAGGGCGCAATGTAGAGACGGTCGTCCGGGACATGGTCGGTCTGCGTATCGGACTTTCGCCCAAGCATCACCACGCGACCAAGGATATTGCCGCCGTCATTGAGCGGTCCCGAGATATCCACACCCAGTTGGCGGCGGTTGTTCGAGCCGTAGCCCAGCTGCACCTCGCCCTGCGGGGTCGCGGTGGGGTGTTTGCTGACCAGATTCACCAGGCCACCAGGGGCATTTTCCCCGTAAAGCAGTGATGACGGCCCACGGAAGATTTCCACACGCTCTAACCCATAGGGTTCGCTGGTGGTGTCGTACCGATTGCCTTGTACGCGTAAGCCATCACGCAACAGGCCGTAGCCGTAATCCGTTGCGTTGAAACCGCGAATGAAGAACAAATCGCCCGCCAGGCTATCCCCAGCCGCGAACGGCGGCGCAAAAATACCCGGCACATAACCCAATACTTCAGTCAGCGTCTGGGACTTCTGATCCTTGATGCGTTGGCCGGTGACCACCGATACCGAGCGTGGCGTTTCCGACAAGGGCGTACTGGTCTTAGTGCCGATCCGGCTGTTTTGCGCCTTGTAACCAATGTCCCCGGCAATCTCTTGATTAAAACCACCCTGTTGATAAGTGCTGACGGTCGTCGGTGAAAGCGTCAGTTGCCCGGATGGCGCTGCCTGCAACACATAGCTGCCAGGCGCCTGGACAACAGCCTGTAGGCCTGAGCTTTGCAGCAAGAATGCAAAGCCCTGTTCCACTGAATAGTCACCGTCCAACCCTGGCGTGCTCAAACTCGCGGTCTGCCCGGGCGAGAAAGACAGAATCACATTGGCCTTGGCGGCAAACTGGCTCAAGGCGTTGTCCAGCGGCCCGGCTGCAATGGTGTAGTGCTGCACCGCACTGGCGGCCATGGCGCCAGTCGAGAGAAAAGCCCCCGCGCTGGCGGCAGTGCCCAGTAGCAGGCCGTACGTAATGCCGTGGTAACAGAGTCGCTGGCGAAGCTTGGTGGGAAGGCGCATTGGTGGGTAAGCCCTGAAGGTAGCGTCGTGATTACCTGTAGGGCCGCGCCAGGAAAAAAAAAGATAACCCCCTGTGGATTATTTTTTCGATCAGCCGGTTCGCCGCACTGAAACCCAATAACGGGTGAAGTATTTGACCTGAATGGGCAAGGTTGCTTGCAGGTTGGCCAGCACGGCATCCGTTGAGTCCAGGCGGAACGTGCCGGAAACGCGCAAACGTGCGGAGGCTGCGTCGCACTGCAAGACGCCCGGTCGGTAGCGCGCGAGGTCGTCGATCACATCACCCAGCCGAGCATCCAGCACAATCAATTGCCCGTCGACCCAGGCCGCTTGAGTGCTGCGATACGGATGGTTACCGCCAACCTGTTGGCGGTCGAAGTCAACGCTTTCACCCGCGCTGAGTATTTGGCTATGGTCGGGGTGATCTGCAGGTGACACGCTGACCCGGTCCTGGAGTACCCCAACGCGTGTGGAATCCGACAGCTGGCGCACGGTAAACCGCGTGCCCAATGCTTGAACACAGCCTTGGCGGGTCTCGACGTAAAACGGCGTTTGCCCACCCGACTTCCCAGTGTGGATAAGTACTTCTCCCTCCCGCAGGCGGATCAACCGCTGGTGTTCGTCGATCGTCACGTCAATCGAGGTGTGGGTGTTGAGATCAACCTGAGTACCGTCGGCCAACGCGATGCGTCGGCGTTCACCTACGCCGGTGCGGTAGTCGGCCCAGGCACTACCCAGGGACGTATGTTGTTGAACATTCCACCCCAGATACCCGGTACCCCCTAGCAGCAACATCCACTTGAGTACCTGGCGGCGTTGCTGCGTGGTCGACAGCGCACGACGCGTCAGGTCCGGGGGCAGGGTGCCAAGGCTGCGCTGCAATTGCTCCATCTGGTTCCAGGCGGCCTGGTGGGAAGGTTCAGCATTGAGCCATTGCTGCCAGGCATGGCGCTCGGATGGAGTGGGCGGCTGGGCCTGAAACTGCACATACCAACTGGCGGCGGCTTCGAAGGTTTTACGATCAGGGAGCGCCATTACAAGGCGGCCATGATCAGCGAGCATTCGGTCAACGCTCGGATCATGTGCTTCTTCACGGTGGTCAGTGAAACCTGCAGTTGCTCGGCGATCTGTTGATAAGTCAGGCCGTCGATCTGCGAGAGCATGAAGATCCGCCGCGCCCGCTCACCCAAGCCGCAGAGCGCTTTGTCCACAGCCACCAGGGTTTCGATGATGATTGCCTTGTCTTCTTCACTGATGGCCACCGCTTCAGGGCGCTCGGCCAAGCTCTGCTTGTAAGCCTGCTCAATGGCATGGCGGCGGTAGCGATCAATCACCAGCCCCCTGGCAATGGTCGCTAGGTAATCACGGGGTTCCAGGATCTGCGCAGCATGACGACCGGCCAGTATGCGCACGAACGTATCCTGGGCCACATCGGCCGCATCGCAGGCGTTATGCAACTTGCCTTTGAGCCACCCGTGCAACCAGGAATGGTGTTGCTCGTAGATGTGCTGGACTACAGCCGTGTGCGAAGGAGCGGGCATAGGAGCGAGACAAGGTGGCTTAATGATAATCGCTATTATTAACTGCCCCGTCGCTTTCTCACAATAGTCCTCTTTTTACCGAGCTCTGCCCCCGACATCTGAATTTCAGTGGCTTCGTCGTGGGTGAAATACGGCTCCATCTGTCAATTTCTGTGGATTAAGCCCTGTGAATAACCGCCCCTGTGCCCAGTTGATAACAGGGCTTGAAAACTGAGTACAAACCCGCCTGTGGATAACCATCTGTTTAATCCACAGGCTTAAAGCACTTATCCAAGTGGCTCATAGGCACATGACCACAGACTTTTGAATCTCTGTACATGACGTATTTAAAGGTCTGTAGAGATCTATCCACAGAAAGTAGGCTCAGTAGAAATAAACATAAAAACAAAGATTTAATAAATTTCTCTCTTTTAATTTCTATTGTCTGTGATTCATCCACAGCTGGTTAAATTTTGTGCAAAGGGTTCTTTAGGGAGGGCTAAGTCCCTATACTTGCCGCCAAAGCTCTAAATCTCTTTCAACAGACAATTCCTGATTACCTACATAAGCAGGCACGAGGTGCGTGGTGGATTTCCCTTCCCGTTTTGAAGTGATCGTCATCGGCGGCGGTCATGCCGGTACCGAGGCAGCACTGGCGTCAGCGCGCATGGGCGTAAAAACCCTGTTGCTCACGCACAACGTGGAAACCCTCGGTGCAATGAGTTGCAACCCCGCCATTGGTGGGATCGGCAAAAGCCACTTGGTTAAAGAAATCGACGCCCTCGGCGGCGTGATGGCCATGGCTACCGATAAGGGTGGTATTCAATTTCGCGTGCTCAACAGCCGCAAAGGCCCGGCCGTGCGTGCTACCCGGGCCCAAGCCGACCGCATCCTGTACAAGGCCGCGGTACGCGAAACCCTGGAAAACCAACCGAACCTGTGGATATTTCAACAAGCTGCCGATGACCTGATCGTCGAACAAGACCAGGTACGCGGTGTTGTCACGCAAATGGGCCTGCGTTTCTTCGCGGAATCCGTGGTGTTGACCACTGGCACGTTCCTCGGCGGACTTATCCACATTGGCATGCAGAATTATTCCGGCGGCCGCGCCGGTGATCCGCCGTCGATTGCCTTGGCAAAACGCCTGCGAGAACTGCCGCTGCGTGTCGGCCGCCTGAAAACCGGGACTCCGCCGCGTATCGACGGGCGTTCTGTGGATTTCTCGGTGATGACCGAACAAGCCGGTGACACACCGATCCCGGTCATGTCGTTCATGGGTTCCAAAGAACAGCACCCGAAACAGGTCAGTTGCTGGATTACCCATACCAACGCCCGTACCCACGAAATCATCGCGGCTAACCTCGACCGCTCGCCGATGTATTCCGGGGTGATCGAAGGCATTGGCCCGCGTTATTGCCCGTCGATTGAAGACAAGATTCACCGCTTTGCCGACAAGGAAAGCCATCAGGTCTTCATCGAGCCCGAAGGTTTGACTACACACGAGCTGTACCCGAACGGGATTTCCACGTCCTTGCCGTTCGACGTGCAAATCCAGATCGTGCAATCGATTCGCGGTATGGAAAACGCGCACATCGTGCGTCCGGGCTACGCCATTGAGTACGACTACTTCGACCCACGTGACCTGAAGTACAGCCTGGAAACCAAAGTGATCGGCGGCCTGTTCTTCGCGGGTCAAATCAACGGCACCACCGGTTACGAAGAAGCCGGCGCCCAAGGTTTGCTGGCCGGTACCAACGCCGCATTGCGCGCGCAGGGCAAAGACAGCTGGTGCCCGCGTCGTGATGAAGCGTACATCGGCGTGCTGGTTGACGACCTGATTACCCTGGGCACCCAGGAACCGTACCGGATGTTCACTTCGCGGGCGGAATACCGCTTGATTCTGCGCGAAGACAACGCCGACCTGCGTCTGACCGAAAAAGGCCGTGAGCTTGGCTTGGTCGATGACGCGCGTTGGGAAGCTTTCTGCAAGAAACGCGAAAGCATTGTGTTGGAAGAGCAGCGCCTCAAAAGCACTTGGGTGCGCCCGGGTACCGAGCAAGGCGATGCGATTGCCGAAAAATTCGGCACCCCGCTCACCCACGAGTACAACTTGCTGAACCTGCTGTCCCGTCCAGAAATCGACTACGCTGGCCTGGTTGAAGTGACAGGCGGTGGCGCAGAAGACCCACAGGTCGCCGAGCAGGTCGAAATCAAGACCAAATACGCCGGTTACATTGACCGCCAGCAGGACGAGATCGCTCGCCTGCGCGCCAGTGAAAATACCAAGCTGCCTGTGGACATCGACTACACCGGTATTTCCGGGTTGTCGAAAGAAATCCAAAGCAAGCTGGGGATAACTCGGCCAGAAACCTTGGGCCAGGCTTCGCGCATTCCTGGTGTCACCCCGGCAGCCATTTCGCTGTTGATGATTCATTTGAAAAAACGCGGCGCGGGCCGTCAGTTGGAGCAAAGCGCTTGAGTTCGTTGGTCACCTCGCAACACGCCGAAGAGTTATCCACAGGTGCACGCCAGTTGGGCGTCGACCTGACCCCGGCCCAGCACGAATTGTTACTGGGCTACCTGGCCTTGTTGATCAAATGGAACAAGGCTTACAACCTGACCGCAGTGCGCGACCCCAATGAAATGGTTTCCCGCCACTTGCTCGACAGCTTGAGCGTCATGCCATTTATTGAAAATGGCCGCTGGCTTGACGTAGGCAGCGGCGGCGGTATGCCTGGCATTCCGTTGGCGATCCTGTTTCCAGAGGCCCAAGTGACCTGCCTGGACAGCAACGGCAAGAAAACCCGCTTCCTGACCCAGGTAAAACTCGAACTCAAGTTGGATAACCTGCAAGTTATCCACAGTCGCGTCGAAGCCTTCACACCTGAGCTGCCTTTCAACGGAATTGTTTCCCGGGCGTTCAGTAGCATGGAGAACTTCAGCAACTGGACTCGTCATCTCGGCGATTCAGACACGCGCTGGCTGGCAATGAAGGGCGTCCATCCAAGCGATGAGCTGTTAGCATTGCCGGCAGACTTCCACCTCGATAGCGAACACGCCTTGGCCGTACCCGGTTGCCAAGGCCAACGCCATCTGCTGATACTGCGCCGCACGGCATGATTGGGAACACAAGCAAGAATGGCTAAGGTATTCGCGATAGCGAACCAGAAAGGTGGCGTGGGCAAAACCACCACCTGCATCAACCTCGCAGCATCCCTGGTCGCCACCAAGCGTCGGGTGCTGTTGATCGATCTCGATCCACAGGGCAACGCCACCATGGGTAGCGGTGTGGATAAACACGGCCTGGAAAACTCGGTCTACGACTTGCTTATAGGCGAGTGCGACCTGGCCCAGGCCATGCACTACTCCGAGCACGGCGGTTATCAACTGCTGCCGGCCAACCGCGATTTGACCGCGGCGGAAGTGGTGCTGCTGGAAATGCAGATGAAAGAAAGCCGTCTGCGCAGCGCCTTGGCGCCGATCCGCGAAAATTACGATTACATTTTGATCGACTGCCCACCGTCACTGTCGATGCTGACATTGAATGCGTTAGTGGCGGCCGATGGGGTGATTATCCCCATGCAGTGCGAGTACTACGCGCTGGAAGGGTTGAGCGACCTTGTGGATAACATCAAGCGCATCGCCGAGCTGCTCAACCCGAACCTGCAGATCGAAGGCCTGCTGCGGACCATGTTTGATCCGCGCCTGAGCCTGATGAACGATGTCTCGGCGCAGCTCAAGGAACACTTTGGCGACCAGTTGTACGACACGGTGATCCCACGCAACATCCGTTTGGCCGAAGCCCCAAGCTACGGCATGCCGGCGCTGGCGTACGACAAATCCTCGCGGGGTGCCATTGCCTACCTGGCCCTGGCCGGTGAGATGGTTCGCCGTCAACGCCGCAACTCACGCACCGCTGCAGCCCAGCCAACTTAAGGAACCCCCATGGCCGTCAAGAAACGAGGTCTCGGACGTGGACTGGATGCACTGCTGAGTGGTCCGACTGTCACGTCGCTTGAAGAACAAGCGGTGCAGGCCGACGAGCGCGAGCTGCAACACCTGCCCCTGGACCTAATCCAGCGCGGCAAATACCAGCCTCGCCGGGACATGGACCCCCAGGCGCTGGAAGAACTGGCCAACTCGATCAAGGCCCAGGGCGTTATGCAGCCCATCGTGGTGCGCCCCATCGGTGGCGGTCGCTTCGAGATCATCGCCGGTGAACGCCGCTGGCGCGCCAGCCAGCAGGCCGGCAAGGAAACCATCCCGGCGATGGTGCGCGATGTGCCGGATGAAACCGCCATTGCCATGGCGTTGATCGAGAACATCCAGCGTGAAGACCTTAACCCGGTCGAAGAAGCGATCGCATTGCAGCGCTTGCAGCAGGAGTTTCAACTGACTCAGCAACAAGTGGCCGACGCTGTGGGCAAGTCCCGCGTGACGGTGTCCAACTTGCTGCGCCTGATCTCGCTGCCGGAAGTCATCAAGACCATGTTGTCCCACGGCGACCTGGAAATGGGTCACGCCCGTGCTTTGCTCGGGTTGCCGGAAAATCAACAGGTTGAAGGGGCGCGACACGTTGTCGCACGAGGGCTCACCGTTCGTCAGACCGAGGCCCTGGTTCGCCAGTGGCTCAGCGGTAAACCTGCACCGGTCGAAACCGCCAAACCTGATCCGGATATCGCCCGCCTCGAGCAGCGCCTGGCCGAGCGCCTAGGCTCTGCGGTGCAAATTCGCCACGGTAAGAAGGGCAAAGGCCAATTGGTCATCGGCTATAACTCGCTTGATGAGCTTCAGGGCGTCCTTGCCCACATCCGCTGAAACATTTACTCATGTAGCGTGTGATCGGAAATCACTACCCGGCAGTTGAATAGGGGCAGAACCGCCCCTATACTCTGCGCGCATTTTGTCGGCACAAATTATGCCAAGTTATTGATTTCCGGCAGCCGACCATTGAGGAGCAAGAGTGATGGAAACCCGCACGCCAAACACGTTGCCGTTCCATCGCTTGGCCGTTTTCCCGGTTTTATTGGCTCAGTTTGTCATCTTGCTGATCGCCGCTTTGGCGCTTTGGTACGGGCATGGAGTCGTAGCCGGGTATTCAGGACTCTGCGGAGGCCTGATAGCCTTGCTGCCCAATATGTATTTTGCTCACAGGGCCTTTCGGTTTTCCGGCGCCCGAGCAGCCCAGGCAATCGTCCGGTCCTTTTATGCCGGCGAAGCAGGGAAACTGATTTTGACGGCAGTGCTGTTTGCACTGACCTTTGCAGGTGTGAAGCCATTGGCGCCGCTGGCTGTATTCGGCGTCTTCGTGTTGACCCAACTGGTCAGCTGGTTCGCTCCCCTGCTAATGAAAACAAGACTTTCGAAACCTTAGGGCGTTTGAGGCAACCATGGCAGAAACAACCGCTTCGGGCTATATCCAGCACCACTTGCAGAACCTGACCTTCGGTCAGCTTCCTAATGGCGGCTGGGGCTTTGCCCACTCCGCAGCAGAAGCCAAAGAAATGGGCTTTTGGGCTTTCCACCTGGATACTCTGGGTTGGTCGGTCGCATTGGGTCTGATCTTCGTTCTGATTTTCCGCATGGCGGCGAAGAAGGCGACTTCCGGTCAGCCAGGTGCTTTGCAGAACTTCGTTGAAGTATTGGTCGAATTCGTCGATGGCAGCGTGAAAGACAGCTTCCATGGCCGCAGCCCGGTGATTGCACCGTTGGCACTGACCATCTTCGTCTGGGTGTTCCTGATGAACGCCGTCGACCTGATCCCGGTTGACTGGATTCCTCAGCTGGCCATCCTGATCTCTGGCGATCCGCACATTCCATTCCGTGCCGTATCGACCACTGACCCTAACGCTACCCTGGGCATGGCCCTGTCGGTATTCGCGTTGATCATTTTCTACAGCATCAAGATCAAGGGCATCGGCGGCTTCATTGGCGAACTGACCCTGCACCCGTTCGGCAGCAAGAACATCTTCGTTCAAGCCCTGCTGATCCCGGTGAACTTCCTGCTGGAATTCGTCACCCTGATCGCCAAGCCGATTTCCCTGGCTCTGCGACTGTTCGGCAACATGTATGCCGGCGAGCTGGTGTTCATTCTGATCGCTGTGATGTTCGGCAGCGGCCTGCTCTGGCTTAGCGGCCTGGGCATTGTTCTGCAGTGGGCGTGGGCTGTGTTCCACATCCTGATCATCACCCTGCAGGCCTTTATCTTCATGATGCTGACCATCGTCTACCTGTCGATGGCGCACGAAGAGAACCATTAAGACCAGTCTCGACTAGTCTGATGTCCTTCCCGGTCAAACGGGAAGGTGGGCCCTACCGGGCTATGAAACGATTTGTTTTACCGCTTTAAAATCTAAAAAACCTAAACCATACGACGTAAAAGTCGGGAGGAAAGATGGAAACTGTAGTTGGTCTAACCGCTATCGCTGTTGCACTGTTGATCGGCCTGGGCGCCCTGGGTACTGCCATTGGTTTCGGCCTGCTGGGCGGCAAGTTCCTGGAAGGCGCAGCGCGCCAGCCAGAAATGGTTCCAATGCTGCAAGTTAAAATGTTCATCGTCGCCGGCCTGCTCGACGCCGTGACCATGATCGGTGTTGGTATCGCTCTGTTCTTCACCTTCGCGAACCCTTTCGTTGGTCAACTCGCCGGTTAATCACTCGTCTTTTCGAGTGATTGGTGTGTTGTGCAACGAATGAGCGAGGTATTGGCGTGAACATTAATGCAACCATTATTGGTCAGTCCTTAGCGTTCTTGATTTTTGTCGTTTTCTGCATGAAGTTTGTATGGCCTCCGGTCATCTCAGCTCTGCACGAACGTCAGAAGAAGATCGCGGATGGGCTGGACGCTGCAGCACGAGCAGCTCGCGACCTGGAGTTGGCCCAAGATAAAGCGGGTCAACAACTGCGCGAAGCGAAAGCTCAAGCAGCCGAAATCATTGAGCAAGCCAAGAAACGCGGTAACCAGATCGTTGAAGAGGCTGTTGAAAAAGCCCGTATCGACGCTGACCGTGTGAAGGTTCAGGCTCAGGCCGAGATCGAGCAGGAACTGAACGGTGTCAAAGATGCGCTGCGTGCCCAACTGGGTGCTCTGGCCGTCGGCGGTGCTGAGAAGATCCTGGGTGCCACAATCGATCAAAACGCGCACGCGGAGCTGGTTAACAAACTGGCTGCTGAAATTTAAGCGAGGGCGATCATGGCAGAATTGACCACGTTGGCCCGACCTTACGCTAAGGCAGCCTTCGAGCACGCCCAGGCCCACCAGCAGCTGGCCTCTTGGTCAGCCATGCTCGGCCTGGCTGCAGCAGTGTCGCAAGACGACACCATGCAGCGCGTGCTCAAGGCCCCGCGACTGACGAGCGCAGACAAGGCCGCCACTTTTATTGAAGTGTGCGGCGACAAGTTTGATGTGAAAGTGCAGAACTTCTTGCACGTCGTTGCCGAAAACGACCGTCTCCTGCTTCTGCCGGAGATTGCCGCTCTGTTCGACCTGTACAAGGCCGAGCAAGAGAAGTCGGTAGACGTTGAAGTCACCAGTGCTTTTGCATTGAACCAAGAACAGCAAGACAAACTCGCCAAGGTTCTCAGTGCACGACTCGACCGGGAAGTGCGCCTGCAAGTTGCGGAGGATGCCACCCTTATTGGTGGTGTCATCATTCGCGCCGGCGACCTGGTTATCGATGGCTCGATTCGCGGCAAACTCGCGAATCTTGCCGAAGCATTGAAATCTTGAGTTTGAAGGGGCAGCAGAGCAATGCAGCAACTCAATCCTTCCGAAATAAGTGAAATTATCAAGGGCCGCATCGACAAGCTCGATGTGACCTCCCAAGCCCGTAACGAAGGCACTGTCGTCAGCGTATCTGACGGCATCGTGCGGATTCACGGTCTGGCCGACGTAATGTACGGCGAGATGATCGAGTTTCCGGGCGGCGTCTTCGGTATGGCTCTCAACCTGGAGCAAGACTCCGTAGGTGCCGTTGTATTGGGCGCGTACACCAGTCTGGCTGAAGGCATGAGCGCCAAGTGCACTGGCCGCATCCTCGAAGTTCCGGTTGGTAAGGAACTGCTGGGTCGCGTAGTCGACGCACTGGGTAACCCTGTTGACGGTAAAGGTCCACTGGGCAACACCGAGACCGACGCGGTCGAGAAAGTTGCTCCAGGCGTGATCTGGCGTAAGTCGGTAGACCAGCCTGTACAGACTGGCTACAAGGCTGTCGATGCCATGATCCCAGTCGGCCGTGGCCAGCGTGAGCTGATCATCGGTGACCGTCAGATCGGTAAAACCGCTCTGGCCATCGACGCGATCATCAACCAGAAAGACAGCGGCATTTTCTGCGTCTACGTAGCAATCGGTCAGAAACAATCGACCATCGCTAACGTGGTTCGCAAGCTGGAAGAAAACGGCGCCCTGGCCAACACGATCATCGTGGCTGCCAGTGCTTCGGAATCTCCTGCGCTGCAATTCCTGGCACCGTACTCCGGTTGCACCATGGGTGAATTCTTCCGCGACCGCGGTGAAGACGCGCTGATCGTTTATGACGATCTGTCCAAGCAAGCAGTGGCTTACCGCCAGATTTCCCTGCTGCTGCGCCGTCCACCAGGCCGTGAAGCTTACCCAGGCGACGTGTTCTATCTCCACTCCCGTCTGCTGGAGCGCGCATCCCGCGTTTCGGAAGAATACGTAGAGAAGTTCACCAACGGCGCAGTGACCGGCAAAACCGGTTCCCTGACCGCACTGCCGATCATCGAAACCCAGGCTGGCGACGTTTCCGCGTTCGTTCCGACCAACGTGATTTCCATCACTGACGGTCAGATCTTCCTGGAATCGGCCATGTTCAACTCGGGCATCCGCCCTGCAGTGAACGCCGGTGTTTCGGTATCCCGTGTGGGTGGTGCCGCTCAGACCAAGATCATCAAGAAGCTCTCCGGTGGTATCCGTACCGCTCTGGCTCAGTACCGTGAACTGGCGGCATTCGCCCAGTTTGCTTCTGACCTGGACGAAGCGACCCGTAAGCAACTTGAGCATGGTCAGCGCGTTACCGAGCTGATGAAGCAGAAGCAATACGCCCCAATGTCGATCGCTGACATGGCGTTGTCGCTGTATGCCGCTGAGCGTGGGTTCCTGACTGACGTCGAAATCACCAAGGTTGGCAGCTTTGAACAAGCGCTGATTGCTTACTTCAACCGCGATCATGCCGACTTGTTGGCCAAGATCAACGTGAAGGGTGACTTCAATGACGAAATCGACGCTGGCCTCAAAGCCGGTATCGAGAAGTTCAAGGCCACCCAAACCTGGTAAGCCGCAGCGGGAGCCGCAAGGCTCCCGCTTGCTAACCTGATAGGTGTTACATGGCAGGCGCAAAAGAGATTCGCAGTAAGATTGCGAGCATCAAAAGCACGCAAAAGATTACCAGCGCCATGGAAAAAGTGGCGGTCAGCAAAATGCGCAAGGCACAAATGCGCATGGCTGCTAGCCGTCCTTATGCGGAGCGTATCCGCCAGGTAATTGGGCATTTGGCCAACGCCAACCCGGAATACCGCCACCCATTCATGATCGACCGCGAAGTTAAGCGTGTGGGTTATGTGGTTGTGAGCAGTGACCGTGGTTTGTGCGGTGGTTTGAATACCAACCTGTTCAAGGCCCTGGTCAAGGACATGGCGGTAAACCGCGAAAACGGCGTCGAGATCGATCTGTGTGTTGTTGGTAGCAAGGGTGCGGCCTTTTTCCGTAACTTCGGCGGTAACGTCGTTGCAGCTATCAGCCACCTGGGTGAAGAGCCGTCGATCAATGATTTGATCGGCAGTGTGAAGGTGATGCTGGATGCGTACCTGGAAGGCCGGATTGACCGCCTCTCCGTGGTATCCAACAAGTTCATCAACACCATGACCCAGCAGCCAACCGTGGAGCAATTGATTCCACTGGTGGCGACTCCGGATCAGGAACTCAAGCACCACTGGGACTACCTCTACGAACCAGACGCCAAAGAGCTGCTTGACGGCTTGATGGTGCGCTACGTGGAGTCGCAGGTGTACCAGGCGGTGGTCGAGAACAACGCAGCTGAACAAGCGGCGCGGATGATCGCGATGAAAAACGCTACCGATAACGCCGGTGATCTGATCAGCGATTTGCAGCTGATCTACAACAAGGCGCGTCAGGCTGCGATCACCCAAGAGATCTCGGAAATCGTCGGCGGCGCTGCCGCGGTTTAACGGTTCAAATATTCAGAGGATCCAGCTATGAGTAGCGGACGTATCGTTCAAATCATCGGCGCCGTTATCGACGTGGAATTCCCACGCGACAGCGTACCGAGCATCTACAACGCGCTGAAAGTACAAGGCGCGGACACTACTCTGGAAGTTCAGCAACAGCTGGGCGACGGGGTAGTTCGTACCATTGCGATGGGTTCCACCGAAGGCTTGAAGCGCGGTCTGGACGTTATCGACTCTGGCGCAGCCATCTCCGTACCGGTCGGTAAAGCGACCCTGGGCCGGATCATGGACGTACTGGGCAACCCGATTGACGAAGCTGGTCCGATCGACACCGAAGAGCGTTGGGGCATTCACCGTCCAGCACCTTCGTTCGCGGAACAAGCTGGCGGCAACGACCTGCTGGAAACCGGCATCAAGGTTATCGACCTGGTTTGCCCGTTTGCCAAAGGCGGTAAAGTCGGTCTGTTCGGTGGTGCCGGTGTAGGCAAGACCGTAAACATGATGGAACTGATCCGTAACATCGCCATCGAGCACAGCGGTTATTCCGTGTTCGCCGGTGTGGGTGAGCGTACCCGTGAGGGTAACGACTTCTACCACGAGATGAAGGACTCCAACGTTCTGGACAAAGTGGCACTGGTTTACGGTCAGATGAACGAGCCGCCGGGTAACCGTCTGCGCGTAGCACTGACTGGCTTGACCATGGCCGAGAAGTTCCGTGACGAAGGTAACGACGTTCTGCTGTTCGTCGACAACATCTACCGTTACACCTTGGCCGGTACTGAAGTATCCGCACTGCTGGGCCGTATGCCTTCCGCAGTAGGCTACCAGCCGACCCTGGCCGAAGAGATGGGCGTTCTGCAAGAACGTATCACTTCGACCAAAGAAGGTTCGATCACCTCGATCCAAGCGGTATACGTACCTGCGGATGACTTGACCGACCCGTCGCCTGCGACCACCTTCGCCCACTTGGACGCCACCGTCGTACTGTCCCGTGACATCGCTTCCCTGGGTATCTACCCAGCGGTCGATCCACTCGACTCGACTTCGCGCCAGCTGGACCCGAACGTGATCGGCCAGGAGCACTACGACACCGCTCGCGGCGTCCAGTACGTGCTGCAGCGTTACAAAGAACTGAAGGACATCATTGCGATCCTGGGTATGGACGAGCTGTCGGAAGCCGACAAGCAGTTGGTAAACCGTGCTCGTAAGATCCAACGTTTCTTGTCGCAGCCGTTCTTCGTGGCTGAAGTCTTCACCGGTGCTTCGGGTAAATACGTTTCCCTGAAAGACACCATTGCTGGCTTCAAAGGCATCCTCAACGGTGACTACGACCACCTGCCAGAACAAGCGTTCTACATGGTCGGCGGCATCGAAGAAGCGATCGAGAAAGCCAAGAAACTGTAATCCCGGCGCCCGGTAACGGGCGCTAATCAGGTTGAGGCAATCAGATGGCTATGACATTCCATTGCGATATCGTCAGCGCGGAAGGTGAAATTTTCGCCGGTCAGATTGAAAGTGTGATTGCACACGGCGAGTTGGGCGATCTGGGTATTAACTTTGGCCACGCGCCATTGATTACTTCCCTGAAGCCTGGCCCGATTACTCTGACCAAGCTGGGCGGGGAACGTGAGGTGTTCTACATCTCCGGTGGTTTCCTCGAAGTTCAGCCGAACATGGTCAAGGTACTTGCCGACACCGTGCAACGTGCTGGCGACCTGGACGAAGCCGCTGCTCAGGAAGCCGTTCAGGCTGCTGAGAAGGCCCTGAATGAAAAGGGTGCGGACTTCGACTACAGCGCTGCTGCTGTACGTCTGGCCGAGGCTGCAGCCCAGCTGCGCACGCTCCAGCAGATCCGCAAGAAGTAAGCGGCAACGCCGTCATGCTTCATGCGCGATTGATTAAAAAGGGTAGCCTCGGCTACCCTTTTTCTTTTTCCGCAAAACACTTCTTTGGTCTGAAGCCGGACCGCCCAGGATTGGTAGCCATTCATGTCTCTTGAAATCGTCATTCTCGCCGCAGGCCAGGGCACCCGCATGCGTTCGGCCCTGCCCAAGGTGCTGCACCCGGTTGCCGGCAACTCCATGCTGGGCCATGTTATCCACAGCGCCCGGCAACTCGATCCGCAACGTATTCATGTCGTGATTGGCCATGGCGCCGACGTGGTGCGTGAGCGCCTGGCTGCGCACGACCTGAATTTCGTTTTGCAGGACAAACAGCTCGGTACTGGCCACGCCACCGCGCAAGCCGTGCCGTTCATCACCGCCGACACCGTGCTGATCCTTTACGGTGACGTGCCGTTGATCGAAGTAGAAACCCTGCAACGCTTGCTCAAGCACGTAGTACCAGGCCAGATGGGCTTGCTCACCGTCGAGCTGGCCGACCCCACGGGCTACGGGCGTATCGTGCGCAACGCCGATGGCAAGGTTGAGGCTATCGTCGAGCACAAGGACGCCAGCGAAGCGCAACGTGCTATCACCGAAGGCAACACCGGCATCATGGCAGTTCCAGCCAGCAAGCTCGCTGACTGGATGAGCCGCCTGTCCAACAACAACGCCCAGGGCGAGTACTACCTCACCGACGTCATCGAGATGGCCGTCAGCGATGGCCTGCTGGTCGCTACCGAGCAACCCCACGACCCGATGGAAGTGCAGGGCGCCAACGACCGTAAGCAACTCGCCGAGCTGGAGCGTCACTACCAACTGCGCGAAGGCCGCCGCCTGATGGCCCAGGGCGTAACTTTGCGCGACCCGGCGCGCTTCGATGTGCGCGGTGAAGTGACTGTTGGCCGCGACGTGCTGATCGACATCAACGTGATCCTCGAAGGCCGCGTCATCATCGAAGACGACGTGGTGGTCGGCCCAAACTGTGTGATCAAGGACAGCACCTTGCGCAAAGGTGTGGTGGTCAAGGCCAACAGCCATATTGAAGGTGCGGTGATGGGTGAGGGCAGTGATGCCGGCCCATTTGCGCGGTTGCGTCCAGGCAGCGTGTTGGGCGCCAAGGCACATGTGGGTAACTTCGTTGAAATGAAAAACGCCAAGCTGGGTGATGAGGCCAAGGTGGGTCATCTGACCTACCTGGGTGATGCCACCGTGGGGGCGCGTACCAACGTCGGTGCTGGCACCATCACGTGTAACTACGACGGCGCCAATAAGCACCAGACCACCATTGGGGCAGACGTGTTTATCGGTTCCAATAATTCGTTGGTTGCGCCGGTTACCCTCGACGATGGCGCAAGCACTGCAGCGGGCTCGACCATCAACCAGAATGTCGATAAGTCGCAACTGGCCGTGGCTCGTGCCCGCCAACGCAACATCGACGGCTGGAAACGCCCGGTCAAAATTAAAAAGACCTGAGTTATCCACACCCTCACCAGCAATAAATCTCCAATGTGGGAGGGGCGGTGCGACGATTCGACTTGCCCCCGATTGCGGTCTGTCAGCTACAGATATGTTGGCAGATACACAGCTATCGGGGGCAAGTCGAATCGACGCATCGCCCCTCCCACATTTGTTCTATGTCCGATCAAAAAATTGCTGCAGTGCGCTTGACGATCTTTGGCTGATAGGTTTTGATTGCCTTCGTTATCTTTCGAAACGAAACTTATCATCCCCATGTCGAAACGAAATACACCCCAACGGCGCCACAACATCCTCACTCTGCTCAACGAACAGGGCGAAGTTAGCGTGGACGCCTTGGCCAAACATTTCGAAACTTCAGAAGTCACCATACGCAAAGACCTGGCCGCTCTCGAGAGCAACGGCCTGCTGCTGCGTCGCTACGGTGGCGCCATCACCATGCCTCAAGAGTTGGTAGGCGACGCCGCCCAACCCATTTCGGTGTACAAACGCGCCATCGCCCGTGCTGCCGTGATCCGCTTGCGCGAACACGCGCGCATCATCATCGACAGCGGCAGCACCACCGCTGCCATGATCCCCGAACTGGGCCACCAGCCCGGCCTGGTGGTAATGACCAATTCCCTGCACGTCGCCAGCGCCTTGAGCGAACTGGAACACGAACCGGTATTGCTGATGACCGGCGGCACCTGGGACCCCCATTCAGACTCGTTCCAAGGCCAGGTCGCCGAGCAAGTACTGCGTTCCTACGACTTTGATCAACTGTTTATCGGCGCCGATGGCATTGACTTGCAGCGCGGTACCACCACGTTCAATGAACTGCTGGGCCTGAGCCGTGTGATGGCCGAAGTCGCCCGCGAAGTGGTGGTGATGGTCGAATCCGACAAGATCGGCCGCAAGATCCCCAACCTGGAGCTGCCCTGGAGCAGCGTCCATACCCTTATTACCGATGATCGCCTGCCGCTTGAGGCCCGCGACCAGATCCAAGCCCGCGGCATTACGCTGATATGCGCGGCAATCATCTAGGAGAAGCACCATGTGTGGAATTGTTGGCGCAGTCGCCGAACGTAACGTAACCGCCATCCTGCTCGAAGGCCTCAAGCGCCTGGAATACCGAGGCTATGACAGCGCCGGTGTCGCGGTTTTCACCAATGCCGGCAAGCTTGAGCGTGTGCGTCGCCCGGGCAAGGTCAGCGAGTTGGAACAAGCCTTGGCCGGTGAACCGCTGGTCGGGCGCCTGGGCATTGCCCACACCCGTTGGGCCACCCACGGTGCGCCGTGCGAACGCAACGCCCACCCGCACTTCTCCGGTGACTTGGCCGTGGTGCACAACGGCATTATCGAAAACCACGAAGTGCTGCGTGAGCAACTCAAGGGCCTGGGCTACGTGTTTACTTCGGACACCGACACCGAAGTCATCGCCCACCTGCTCAACCATAAACTCAAGGACCACAGCGACTTGACCACCGCCCTTAAAGCGACGGTCAAGGAGTTGCACGGCGCCTACGGGCTGGCCGTGGTCAGCGCCAGCCAACCGGACCGCGTGGTTGCCGCCCGCAGTGGTAGCCCGTTGGTGATCGGCCTGGGCCTTGGGGAAAACTTCCTCGCTTCCGACCAGCTTGCCCTGCGCCAAGTCACTGACCGCTTCATGTACCTGGAAGAAGGCGATATTGCCGACATCCGCCGTGAAAGCGTGGCGATCTGGGACGTAAACGGTAATTCCGTCGAGCGCGAAGCCGTGCAATACCGCGACGGTGCCGAAGCCGCCGACAAAGGCGAGTACCGCCACTTCATGCTCAAGGAAATCCATGAGCAACCGGCTGTAGTCCAACGCACCCTTGAAGGTCGTCTTGGCGACAAACACGTGCTGGTCAACGCATTTGGCCCACAAGCCGCCGAGCTGTTCGCCAACGTGCGCAATGTACAGATCGTCGCCTGCGGCACCAGCTACCACGCCGGCATGGTTGCCCGTTACTGGTTGGAAGAACTGGCCGGCATCCCGTGCCAGGTCGAAGTCGCCAGCGAATTCCGCTACCGCAAAGTGGTGGTGCAGCCCGACACGCTGTTTGTAACCATCTCCCAGTCCGGCGAAACCGCCGACACCCTGGCCGCCCTGCGCAACGCCAAAGAGCTGGGGTTCCTCGCCAGCCTGGCGATCTGTAACGTCAGCATCAGCTCCCTGGTGCGCGAATCCGACCTGACCCTGCTGACCCAGGCCGGCCGTGAAATCGGCGTAGCCTCCACTAAAGCCTTCACCACCCAGCTCGTTGGCCTGCTGTTGCTGACCCTGTCACTGGGCCAAGTGCGCGGTACCCTCGCCAACGGCGTCGAAGCCACCCTGGTTGAAGAACTGCGCCGCCTGCCAACCCGCCTGGGTGAAGCCCTGGCCATGGACAGCACCGTGGAAAAAGTCGCCGAGCTGTTCAACGACAAAAACCACACCTTGTTCCTCGGCCGCGGCGCGCAGTACCCGGTCGCGATGGAAGGCGCCCTCAAGCTCAAGGAAATCTCTTACATCCACGCCGAAGCCTACCCGGCAGGCGAGCTGAAACACGGCCCACTGGCCCTGGTGGATGACGACATGCCGGTGGTCACCGTTGCGCCAAACAACGAGCTGCTGGAAAAACTCAAATCCAACCTGCAGGAAGTGCGCGCCCGTGGCGGCCAACTGGTGGTGTTCGCCGACGAAAAAGCCGGCATGACCAACGGCGAAGGCACCCACGTGATTAACATGCCGCACATCAACGACACCCTGTCGCCGATCCTCTACACCATCCCGTTGCAGTTGCTGTCGTACTACGTCGCCGTGCTCAAGGGCACCGACGTCGACCAGCCGCGTAACTTGGCCAAGTCCGTGACGGTGGAGTAATACGGTAAACAGCCAGGTTGAGGGTGACAGGTTTGAATCGATGCCTGTCTTGTTAAGTTAAAAGCAACCTCCACGATGTCGAAGTTATCGATATCGTGGAGGTTGTTGTTTCTCAGACGAAACCGTGACGTAAGTTATCCAAAAATAACGCTATGTTGAGCTTGACCAGGCTGACCGTAGGTCAATTCGATGGTTCCATTGTTAAGCCTGGAAAAAGTCGCTATGGAACCCGGATTGATGTCTACGTTTGCGATTGGGTTTTGATCGAAGTCCAAAACGTTCATCGCGGCGTAGATACGGATTGAGTCGAAAGATACGGTTAATACTTGTACATCACCGACGTTCAATATTGCTTGGGACACGCCATTTAGCATGAGGTGCAGTGGATGTAAATTCATCGCACCGGGAGCGTTGTTGACTGGCGTATTCTGAAAATTAACTGGCATGATCGTATCCACCCTATGGGGTTATAAGTGCTTTAGGAAAGGAATAAAATACGACTTCCTTGTCCCGAATTAACAACGTGAATGACATAACTTCGAAAGCCCAACTGCAGTTGCTTATGCCGGGCCCGCTTCGACATCGACAGCGCGGGTGCTACCCGGCCATACGCCGTACAAGTCGACATGGCGCACACCACCGACCCACTGTCCGCGTGGACTCTGCCATTGCAGCAGATGGTCTTCCGTACTGAATACACCCTGGAACCCGCACTTGAGCACCACATTGCTCGCATTCAATGGGATATCACTGAATGTCTGGGTCAACCCGCCGGAGACTGTTCCTGTGATTGTCTTGCGACCGCCTGGGGTGTCGTATGTCAGTGTCGTGTCAACGATGTACGTGCCGCCAAAGGCATTACTGACGATTAACTGAAACGCACTGATATGAGTGACCCAGAGCGGCAACAACAAGCGCTTATCGAACGAGGCAAAGGTGTACGCCAGCGGTGCCGAACTTTTTGTCAGTACGCCAGATTCACTGGGCCATAGATGTTTATCGACGCTTTTACTGGAGCTTGCTGAGGTATAGGAGCCTTTGCCCTTAACGTCACCGACCATTTTCTGTACAGCAGAAGCATTGCCTTTCAACGAGAATGAATTGTCGTTCGCCAGGGAGCCAACGTTCAATCCGCTGCGGGCGTACAACACGCTGGTAATGACGCCAAAACCTTGTGCGATTCCATTTTCCGAACCCATGCCAGACTGAGTGGCACGCATGACCAGCCAATCCATTTGATTGGCCAGCACAGCATCCAGGTTGTTCAGTACCGTCTCTGAGTCCAACGCACACTTGGAAACCATGGACCCCTCTCGGCCAAATTTCCAGGCAATCTCCAGCCCCGCTTTAGCGGTGATCCCAGTTTCTGGATCCGTGACTTCAGCCCCCAAGTCGGTGGTGGTTTCGGTTCGGGAGACTTCACTGGACATCTTGTCCCAATCTGAACTGACCTGCGTCGTTATGAAACTCGTTGCACTGACACCGGGTAGGGCATCGGCAATCAACTTGAAGGTACCGGTCTGAGGATCCAGAATCCCGACCGCACCGGGGGACACCTCAGGGTTGAGTGTCCAGTTACCCCAAAGGGTCGGGTTGGACTTGCGAATAAGTTGAGTAAACTGCCCGTTCCAATTGATCATTTCCGTTCGCCTTAATTGAGTTGGGTTAAAAGATCCCTTTATGTTTACTGCGGATCGAATTGACAGAGCACATAACGTACGGCATGGATGTTTTGTTCTGTGTCGCCCACATCGTGTACTTCATGGCAGGGTGATTTAAATAACTCCAATGGCGTAGTTACTGTGTATGGTTTTTCAGCTGGCAGAGCACCCGAGGGCATGCCACATCAACGGGGCCATCCCATGCACGTGCAGAGATTTCATTGCGTATTCGCGATGCTTGCGAACCGTTGCCGGGCTTATACCAAGGTGCCGTGCTATTTCTTTGCTGGTCAGCCCTTTGGCCAATAATTCAACCACGTGCTGTTGTCGCTCACTGAGCGGTGAACGTTGTATAGCGTTGTGTGGAATACCTTGTTGGCGCAGGGTGTTTATCGCGTACGCCACTAGTTGTGCGGTGCTGTGCAAGTTCAACTTGCCGAGCATGTTGCATCGGTGCTTACGCACCGTCAGCACGGCGATCCCCATCAACGTTGCGATTTGCTGATTGGATTGGCCTCTGCTAATCCAGGTGAGCACTTCCCACTCCCGCGTGGTCAGCTTTTCGCGTTGCCTTGAGCATGGACACTCATCAACACGTTCGACATTTCGTGGTGACCATGCTGTGCCAGGCAGTGGGTTGTTTTGCTGCTTTTTCCAGGCTTGGCAGTAGTTGTAGACCGAGCTCTTGCTTCCGGAAAAACCTATGACTTGTAGGCACTCGAAATAAGTCGCGACGCTGCAACGATCACGTTCGCGGCTTTGCAGGCCGGCTTGCAGCCAAAGCACTAGATGCTCTTTGTAGGCATCCAGAATCCCATCAGTTGTTGCGCGTTTAGGGTAACGAGGTTGTGCCTCTTTCGGTTCCGATAGCCAGCGCGCAGCGGTATTTCTAGAGATGTGTAATAGTCGGGCGGCTTTGCGCACCGAGACACCATCACGTTGCACAAGCTCTTTGAGTTTTTGCAAAGTCTCCTGGTTTATCACCCCCGCACATCCCTGTTGGGTTTCTCAACAGGATAGGTAGCTAGCGTGGCTCAATTTTGGATTGGAAAAAGGTGCTTTGGATTTTCTATTGATTGAACCGATTACTATCGAAGCGAAAGGAAGTGTCATCCATGCAAACGATCTTTTCTCACGTCAGCGAACGCTTGAACAATCGCCGATTTGCGGTCGCGAACAACACCCAGGGTCTGTCGGGGACAGGTACGTTATTTCACTACTTGGTCGACGGCGACGCTATCTCGAGCACCTACCAAGGCGGGCGGATTCGCACTGGCCAGCAGGTCGGTCGTGTAACCGGCCCGGACACCATCGAGCTGCTCTTTCAATGCCTGACCACCGAGGGCGAGTTGCTGGCGGGCTGGTCTCGCGGCACGGTCGGTGTTGATGATGCCGGGCGTACCACGCTGGCCTTCGTCTGGGGTTGGTTATCAGGGGCGACGGGCGGCGGGGAGTCCAGCTACGTAGAGGTTGTCGCTTAGCGGCCCGATCACGGCACAAACTCCACCCGCAAGCCGCGCCCCGCACTGCGCCCCTGATCATCCGTCACCCGCAACCGATACTCACCCGACTTGCCCGGCCGCCAGTTCAACGTAGCCTGCGGCGGGCCTTGGCCGATCAGGGTTTGGTCCGCGAACCAATACAACGTCGCCGCATCACTGGCCGCATTGGCATTGAGCGGGATGCTTTCCTGCGGTTGGGACAGGCGCAACTGGTAGCTCACCTGGGTCAGCGGCGAACGGATCTGCGGCGCTTCGCTCTGGTCGCTGATACGGTTGGGCTGGCAGTTCTTCATCACGTTGGGCGGCGTGCGCCGTGGCAGGCCGGCGGCGCGGTACAGGCGTTGTACGTCGCTGGGCCAGAACTCGAAGACTTCTTCACGGGTGTATTGCGCCTCAAACGGCGGGCATGCGGCCTTGCCTGTGCGGGTGTCGATCAGCACCTGGCGGTGCAGGTTGGACACGCGAATCGGCGAGACGCCCGGGATGTACCAGGTTTTGCGGGTTTGCGGGCACCAGCGGTTGGGCAGCTCGCCGGACGCGGCGCACACGTCGATACGCACCAGCCCGGTGGGTGGCCTGTCGGCCTTGATGACCACATTGGGCAAGGCCAGGGGCAGGGCGTCGGCAATCCGGAAGAACAGCGGCGCAGCCGTCTTGGCGCCGATAAACGCCGGGTTCGGCCGCCCATCGAAGTTGCCTACCCACACCACCAATACGTACGGGCCAACGAGGCCTGCACTCCAGGCATCGTGAAAGCCCCACGAGGTACCGGTCTTCCACGCGGTGCGCCAATGCCTACTAGGCAAGCCATCCGGGCGCGGGTTGCGGCGCAGCATATCGCGCACCATAAACGCGGCCTGAGGCGTGAGCAGTTGCGTGCCGGTGGATTGAGGCTGTTCCTGCAAGTAGCGCAATGGCCGCAGATGCCCGTCGCCCGCCAACATCACATACAGCCGCGCCAGTTCCTCGGGTGTCATCTCGCCACCGCCGAGGGCGAGGGCCAGGCCGTAATGGCTCTCGTCGCGCAGGCCCTTGATACCGGCGCGTTGCAGCAATCCATACAAGGAGGGCGACTTCACTTGGCTGGCCAGCCACACCGCCGGGATATTGCGACTACGGATCAAGGCATCCCGTGCCGTCAGCGGCCCGACAAAACTGCCGTCGAAATTCTCCGGCTGGAAGTAGCCGAAGTTACTCGGTAGGTCTTTAAGGATGCTCATGGGGTGGATCACGCCCTGATCCAGCGCCAACCCGTAAAGGAATGGCTTGAGCGTCGACCCTGGCGAGCGGCGTGACAGTACGCCATTGACCTGTCCATGGATGCTTGTGGATAAGTAATCCGCCGACCCTACCAGCGCCTTGACGCTTTGATCGCGGCTGTCGATCAGGATCGCCGTGGCGTTTTCCACACCGGTACTGCGTCGCTCGGCGATAAAGCCGGTGATCAGCCGTTCAAGCAATTGTTGCAAAGGCAAGTTGAGGGTGCTGTTCAGCTCACTACCGGGCTGGGATGCCAGCAACTGCTCACTCAAGTGCGGCGCCAGGAAGGGGATCTGCTGGCGGTTGCGCGCCTCTAGGGGCAGGTCCAGCAAACTGTCGTTACGCAGGTCATGTGGATAAGTCTCGCGCCAGTCCGCCATCAAACGCAGCCGCGCGTTTTGCAGCGACGGCCCGAAACGCGCACGCCGCCCCGGCTGCTGGGGGATCACCGCCAGCGCCAGCGCTTCAGACAACGATAACTGCGCTGCCGACTTACCAAAATAGATGCGGCTCGCCGCTTCGGCCCCTTCGATATTGCCGCCCATGGGCGCCAGGTTCAGGTAGGCCTCAAGGATGTCGTGCTTGCTATAGCGTGCTTCCAGCCACAGGGCCAAGGCCATTTGCTGCAACTTTCCCGGCACTTGGCGGGTGTTCAGATCCCACAAGCGCCGCGCCAGTTGCATGCTCAAGGTCGAGCCGCCCTGGCGCTGGCCGCCGCTGTAAGTGGCCAGCGCTGCGCGCAGCAACGCCGGGGGATTGATTCCCGGGTGCCAGTAGAAATTGCGGTCTTCCTTGAGCAACAAGGCTTCGACCAGTGAAGGCGATATCCGCTCCAGCGGTAGCCAGAGGCGGAATTGCCCGTCATCCGCCAGGGTCATGCGCAACAGCGAACCGTCATCGGCCAGCACCACCCGTGACGAGGTCACGGCCTGCTCCAGCGGGGCATGGGGCCACAGCCGCACGCCCGCCAGCACAACCGCCGCTGCAAGCAGCGGCGTCAGGCGCTTAAGGCTTGGTAATTTCAAGCTGGCCTACTTTTCCGCGCCCTTGCAGGGTGGTTTCGTACATGCCTTCGACGTAGGCCGGTGGCGTATTGAAAGTGCCTGCGTTGGTGGCGCGCACGCGGTAGACGAACGTGCCTACATCGCGCAGAGCGGTGCCGTACAACACCACTCGATCATCGCGAACGTCCACATACTCCGGCTGCCAAGTGCTCAGCTCGGTTTCGCCGATAGGCGCTTGCCAGCTGGCCTCTTCTTGGCTGTCTTCTTCCACATAGTCCGACTCTTCACCTTCCTCACTGCTGGCGACTTCCGGCTCCGGCGGCAAGTTATACACAGGCTCGACGCCGCCTGGCAGCAAGTCGACCACGGCCACTTGCTGCACCTGATCACGGTCGGTGGCACGCAGGCGCAGGCGCACCAGGAATTCATCGCCTACCGCCACCTTGCTCACCGGCTCGCCCTCAAGGTCGAGGTATTCGTGGATGATCTCCAGGCCATTGTTGATCGGCTTGAGCTTGGCGCCTTTGTCGAAACCGGCTTCGCTGAGCATGTAGAACGCCGCTGGGCCGTCGGATTTTTCCATCATCAGCTTTTGCGTGGTGCCTGGCACGGCTGCACGCGGCGGCTGGCCTGCCATCTCCAGCAACTGTTGTTGCTTGTCACCCAACCAGGCGGTGGCCTTGAGGGTCATGTCGCTTTGTGCGCTTTGGCCATAGTTGTCCAGGGCCCGCAGCAACAGCGCCGCCGACAGCGAGTTGTAACGCTGTTCGTTCAGGCGCTTGCCGAGTTTATCCAGCAGCGCTGTAGGAACATCGTCCAGCAATTCGGGAAAGTGGCGCGCCAGCAGGTGCAGGTGTTCGGCATCGTGCACCAACGGGTCGTAGTAGAGACCGTCGCTGTCCCACTTATCCACAAGTGAACGCCATGGGATTTTGCCGAAAAGCGCATCGGCCTGGCGATCCTGCTTGAGCAACTTGTAACTGGCAGCCAAGTAGGCGGCGCCCAAGTCGTTCTGCCAGGTGTCTTTAAAGTAGCTCTCGTAGCGCTCGCGGATATCACTCAAGGCACCGCTCACCAGAATCCCCTGACGACTTAGCAGGTAACTGGCGTAGGCGCGGTTGCGCAATTCCGACAAGCCTTCGCTAGGACCGTTAGCCAAGTCTGTCAGATACGCGTTCGAGCGCATCAGCAAATCTTGCGGTACTGGCAGGCCACGTTCCTTGGCTTCGATCAGGAAGTCAGTGGCATACAGGCTGGCGTACGGCGCCACATCCGGGTTCGCCGCCCACAAACCAAAGCCGCCGGCCTGGTTCTGACGTTGGCGCAGCATGCGCACCGCGCTATTGAGCGCTTGCTCGGCTTCTGGCGCGGAGCCGCCCCAGATCAATGCCGGCATGGCCTTGGATACCAGCTGTTCGGTGCAGGCATAGCCGTAGTCATCCAGGTAATGCTTGAGGCCGTTGGCCCATACCAGCGGCGAGGCGGCAACGCCCAACTGCACATCGCGCAGTTGGCTGTACAGTTCGCGGGTGGGTTTGAGCGCTTTGCTGGCGCTGTCGAAGCGACCCAGGCTCAGGGCAACGCGGTGCTCGCTCAGCGGGCGGATCGAGGTGGTTTCTGCCACCTGAATGCGCTTGCCATCCGGCAGCACCGCGACAAAGCGCAGGTCTGCCGAACCCAGGGTTTCACCGACCTTGATCTTGAACTCGGCAGTGCCTTCCTTGCGCGGTTGCAAAGACAAGGTGCTGCCTTTGTCGCCCTGCACCTTGAGGCCATCGCTGGTCTGCAGTTCAAACTTCACGTCGGCCGCCGCATCAAGGTTGCTGAACACCCCGGCGCTGACGTTGAACACATCCCCCGGTGCCACGAAGGCCGGCACGTTGGGTGTGATTACGATCGGCCCACGCACGTCGGTGGTGGCTTCGCTGACGCCGACACTGTCGCTGTCGACCGCCACTGCAAAGAGGTGGAGCTTGCCGTTGAAGCTGTCTGGCACTTGGTAATGCAATACGGTTTCACCGGCTGACAACTCCACCAGGCCCGACCACCAGGCCACCGGCGGCTGATGTTTACGCTTGAACGGGTTGAGGTGATTGGCCAAGGCGCCTTCCGTATCGCCACCGGGCGCTGCCCCACTGAGCAGGCGGCTGAATTCCGGCAGGATCAGGTCGAGTATCTGACTGGTACCGACTTCCAGCGCACGTTTCTGGAAGAAGAAGCCCAACGGGTCCGGCGTCTGGTAGCGCGCCACTTGCAGGATGCCTTCGTCCACTGCATACACCACGGCGCGGCCAGGGCGGTCAGCGTTGACCTTGATATCCAGCGTCTGCCCCGGCTCTATCTTCGCCGGGCCTTCCACCTTCAAGGCCATGCGCCGTGCGTCCAGGTTGATGCTGAACGGCACCACGCCGTAGGACAGCGGGCTCATGTACACCTCGGACGAGCCCATATCCCGCACAAACTGCACGTTGACGTAGGCATTGCCTTCAAGCCCGTCCGGCACGCGGATGTGTTGCACGCTATTGGTGCTGTCGGCCTTGAACCACTGCTGGGTGTAGACCTTGTCGCGCTCAATGGTGATCAAGCCGGCGCCGGTGTAGGGCGCGCGGATGCTGATGGCGATCTCATCACCGCTGGCGTAGCTGCGTTTATCCAGGCGCAGTTGCAGTTCGGCGTTGCGTTCCAGGGAGCGCGAGGTATTGCCACGCCCAGCCACGCTGTAGTCGATCTGGTTGAGCAGGTTGCCGTTGGCGTCCTTGAGTTGCAGGGTGAAATCGCCTGGAGTTGCGGTGTTCAGCGCCTGCTTGGCGCCATCGGTGGTCATCACCAGCGGTGAGGCCGGTTGGCTGATGTTCTTGATGCGCGACTCGTATTTGTAGGTGCCGTTGGATTGTTTCACCAGCACCGACACATAGCGGTGCTCGACGACGTCGGTAGTCAAACCGTCCACCGCCAGTGGCGAAAGGTCTGGCGCAACGGCCAGCCATTGCACCTGGCGCGGTGCATCCTTGGCGACGTACGACAGCGAGTCCTGACTTTTCACACCCACAAGGTAGGGCGCGGAGGACACCAGCAAGGTACTTTGCGCCGACACGTTGCGACCGCCTTCGGCTTCGTACACCTGGGTCATCACTTGCAGGCGATAGGTGCTGTAGGCGAAACGTTGAAGGTTCAGGTCGAGCACGGCCTGGCCGTTGTCATCCGCTGTGGTTTCGGCGAGGTCTTCGGTGCTGGCCTCATCCAGGGAATCGTTGAGGCGGAAGCGGTAGTCGGGGAAGCGGTCGAAGGCCGCGAGCGTTGGGCTCAGGGACATTTTCCCGGTCACGCGTCGCCCGGACGCTGGCGCGCCGAACAGATGCATCGCGGTCACTTTGGCCACCACCTGATCCGGTGGAATCCAGCCCTGCACAGGCGTGTCGTGCAAGCTCAGGCTGACCTTCATGCGGTCTGGCTCGAAGTCGCGGACCTTGAAGCTCACGCTGCCCAAGTCAGTGCGAGTCTGCTTTTGGCCAATCAGCTGTAGGGTCGCGGTGTAGTCCCCGGCGGGGGCGACTTCGCTGCTGGGGAAGTCAAAGGTTTCAAAGCCGCTGGCGGAGAGTTTCAGCGGCTGGCGAATCACTTCCAGGCCGCGCGGATCAGTGATCTGCAGTTCAACCGGCAGACCCTGCAAGGCACCTTTCCAATTGCCACTGCGCACAATCATGCCCAGGTGTGCGGTTTCCCCCGGTCGGTACAGGCCACGGTCGGTAAACAGGTAGGCGCTGAGGCGATCGATCGCGCCGTCTTCTTCCAAACCACCTACGTCGAAGCGCGACAGATCCAACTGCTGGGACTGACGGGCAATCGGTAGGAAGGACTGGTCATTGCCGCGAGTGACTACATACATCAACGGCGTTTTCTCACGTCGCAGTTCATCCAACTTGGCGAAATGCGCGTGGCCTTCGCCGTCGGTATGGCCGCTGGCGACCGGCAAGCCGTTGCGGCCGATGATGTCGACCTGCGCATCAGGCACCGGCGCACCGTTGCCGATGGACTGTACGTACACGTCATGGCTACCGTCGCTGGAGCGCTTGGCGATGATGCCCAGGTCTGTCACTACGATAAACCGCAGGTCGCGGGTGGTGCTGCGCTCGTACTCGAACGTACGCTCGGCCGGGTCATCCTGGGGGCTCAGCTTAAGTACGAAAATACCGCGACGGCCGCCGTTGGCGGTGAGGTAGTGGCCGAGGTCCACGTTGTCGTAGACGGTTTTCGCCGGGTCATTGGACGACAGAGGAATATCCAACGACTGACGTTCAACCATGCGGTCGAAGTATTCGTTGCCGAAGTTCGGTCGAGCAAAGCTGCCACTGCTCTGGTCCACCAGGTGCTGCAACTGGTTGGGCAGCACGCGGGCAATTTCCACATGGGCGCCGGGCACGCCACGGGCCATGAAGCCAAGGCGTTTTTCGCCGTTGAGGCTGAGCAGGGCGCCGTCAGACAAGAACTGCAAGGTACGCGGATAGGCCGGCATGCTGATCAATGACGCCGTAGGATTCTTCGCCAAGTAGCCGCCGATGGCTTCCAGGTTGGCCGGAACGCGCAGGTAGATAGCGCGGCCAGCCGGCGCCTTGAATTTGAAGGCGTGCAGGGTGTTCAGCGGTTCGGCGCTAGGCACGTGGGTCAGGTTGAGCTTGGTGCTGCGGGCGAGCAGGGCGTCGTCGATGTCGTTGCTGTTGTAGGGGCGCGTGTCGTCCTGGGCTTTTTCTGGCAGCAGCCAGGCCTGAACCTTACCGGCGATGGTCTCATCGGCCACGGCGCTGGAGCTGCTGAACATCAGCACCGGCTCCGGTTCGCTGCGTTCGTTGTCGACAAAGCTCACTTCGGCGCCGGTAAAGGTCAGGCGATAACGACCGGGCACGGTGACTTGCGCCACCAACGGCGCGGTACTGGCGTTGCCGCCGTCGCGGGCCTTGAGGCCCTCGTCGAGCCTGGCGCTGACCTGTGTGCTTTCAAGCGGTGTGGCCAGGGCGGCGGAACGCACGTAGGCGTTGAGTTTCTTCTCGTCGAAGGTGACTTCCGGGCGGTTGGGCAACTGGGCGTCGCGGTAGGCCAGGCCTTTGTCGAGGGTCACCGTTACGCGCTTGCGTAGGCTGTCCTCATCCACCGGGTGGGAAAAATGGAAGGTGGCGACCAGCTGTTTCAGCGTCGGGTTGGACGGGTCTTGATACAACTCGTTTTGCGCCAGGGTGGCGCGGAACGGTGGGGTGGAGAATTGAGCGCTGTACTGGTCCAGCAACACGCCGTCGGCCAGCAGGTTTTTCTTCGCCAGGTCGAGGGTATAGCCGGCGTCGATGGGCCAGTCTTTTTCCGGCACGAACAGCAAGGTGCGGTCATCGGACCAGCGCCAGGTACCCGCCACACTTGGTTTGAGCGTGATGCCCTCGGTCACCGGCTTGCCAATTGCCGCCAGTGGGGCCACGGACTCGGCGAAGCGAACCTGCAAGTTATCCACAACCGGCGTTGGCTGGGTGTAGTCGGTCAGGTTGGGTTTGTGCAGCGAATAACTTGCGGTGTGAGGTTGCGGCAGGTGGGAATACCACTGCCAGCCGTAGTAGCCAGCGGCGGCCACCAACACCAAGCCCAACACACCTGCACTCGCCTGGCGCGGATAGGCACGCGCTTTGTGGCCCACGTTAGCCAGGCCACGGCCGATAGCGCGCAGCCAGTACGGCGGATGCCATTCGCCGAAAACAGCCCCCACCACAGTCGCTAACGCACCGGCAATGCGGCGGCTGATCGCTTTGAACGAGTCGAACATGGTGAGCATCCCTGGCTAAGTGCGGCGTATCTTACACGCGTCTTTGATACAAAAGATTACCCAGATACGCTGCGCCACAGGGTACTCGTGCTACGAGATTGCTTGTTACAGACGTTGTCGCAGAACAAATGTGGGAGGGGGCTTGCCCCCGATTGCGGAGTGTCAGCTACGAATAGGTTGGCTGATACACCGCCATCGGGGGCAAGCCCCCTCCCACATTTTGATCTTTATCTGGTTTTAAATCGGTGGGGTCAGGTCCACCAGTAGCGCACAAGGTGGAAGAAAATCGGCGCGGCAAAGCACACCGAATCCAGCCGGTCCAGCATGCCGCCATGCCCTTCGATCATATGTCCCCAATCCTTCACGCCGCGGTCGCGCTTGATCGCCGACATCACGATGCCGCCTGCAAACCCCAGCAGGTTGATCAACAGCGCAATCAGGAACGACTGCCACGGGTTGAACGGCGTGGTCCACCACAGCGCTGCGCCGATCAGGGATGACAGCAAAATCCCGCCGACAAAGCCTTCTACGGTTTTGGACGGCGACAGATTGGGCGCGATCTTGTGTTTGCCGAACAACTTCCCACATACGTACTGGAGCACGTCCGACAATTGCACCACGATTACCAGGTAGGCGATCAGCAATAGATTGCGGCCTTCATAGCCTGGAATGTCGAGGGTTAGCAGGGCGGGTACAAAGGATACGCAGAACACCGCGATCATCAGGCCCCACTGCACTTTCGAGGCACGTTCCAGGAAGTGCGTGGTATCGCCGCCTAGGGAGGCGAGGATCGGCAGCAGCAAAAACACGTACACCGGGATGAAGATCGAGAACAGCCCGTACCAATCCGAGTAGATCAGCAGGTATTGCAGCGGCAATGCCAGGTAGAACGCCGCCACCAGCGCCGGGTAGTCGCTGCGGCGCGTGGGCGTAAGGGTGAGGAATTCGCGCAGGGCGTAGAACGATACCGCGTAAAACAGCAGGATCACCGCGCCAGTGCCGAGCCAGAAGGCGATGCCGATCACCACCACCATGACCCACCAGGCGTTGATGCGGGCGTTGAGGTTATCGATCACCGCGTTGGGCGTGCCACGGGTGCGCAGCTTGAGGATCAGGCCGATCAGCGAGGCAAGCACCAGGATCGCGCCGATGCCGCCGAACAGCATTATGGTCTGGCTGTGCATATCAGGAATGCTCCGGGGCAAGGGCGAGCAAGGCATCGCGGGTACGGGCGAGGAAGGCGCCTTTGTCTTCGTCTTGTTCCAATTGCAGCGGCGCGCCGAAGCTGGTGGTGCACAGCAACGGCAGCGGCAGTACGCGACCCTTGGGCATGACCCGATTGAGGTTGGCTATCCACACGGGGACCAACTCGGCCTGTGGGTAACTTTTTGCCAGGTGGTAAAGCCCGCTTTTGAATGGCAGCAGGCCGTCTTCCAGGTTGCGCGTGCCTTCAGGGAAGATGATCAGCGAGTCGCCGCTTTCCAGGGCGTGAAGCATGGGCTGCAACGGGTTATCCACAGGATCTTTGCGTTCACGGTCGATCAACACGCCGTTGAACACGCGATTGATGATGTAGCGGCGCAGGGCGCTTTTATTCCAGTAATCACTGCCGGCCACCGGGCGCGTGAATTTGCGCAGGTTCTGCGGCAACGACGCCCACAGCAACACGAAGTCGCCGTGGCTGCTGTGGTTGGCGAAGTAGATGCGTTGCACCGGCACCGGCGCGCAGCCGAGCCACAGGCTGCGGGCGCCGGTGACGGTGCGGGCCATGGAGGTGATGAGCGTGGCGACCACGGGTTCGAACATGGGGATTCCTTATCCGGCGAAAGGCAGCCATGGGCTGGCGAGGATCACGCCCAGGGTCAGCAGCGCTTGTGCGCCCAGCAACCAGGCTTGTTTGCGCAACAGTTTGAGGGCGCCGCGACGGCGTTCGGCCCAAGGCCTGCCGGCGCGCTTGGGCGATTGCAGGCCAAGGGTCTGCAGGGCCTGATCCAGGTCTGCGGTGCGGTCTATGTCGCGGGCGAGCAGGGTGAACAGGTCGGCGTCGAAGGCCACGCGTAGCGCCCAGTATTTTTGCAGCAGCCCGAGGATGATCATCCACAGGCTGAGCAGCAGGCAGATCGGCGCGATACTGGCCATTAATAGCTGAGCCAGGCCGAACAGTACGCCCAACAACGTCAGGCCTGTGGATAACTGGTCCAGCGAACGGCCACGACGCAACAGGCTGGCGACGACCTGGAGTTCCATATCAGCGGGCATGGGGTAAACCCTCCAACGCTTCACGATGAGCAGAATGCAGGACCACATCGGCCCGCGCTGTACGAATAATAGTCAGCGCTTGCTCTACCGTCGTTGCGCGGCCGGTATGCAGCAGCCAGGCCGCCACAGCGGTGGCGCTGCGTGAGTAGCCCAGGGCGCAACACACCAGCAGCGGGCCGCTTGGGCGCAGGCGTTCGATGGCTTGGGCGGCTAGCAGGCATTCGTCGGGCGTGGGGGCGATCAGGTCCAGCACGGGGATGGACGCGTAGGCGCGGCCCTGTGGATTAATCGGCAGTTCGGCGCAGAGGTCGACGATGGCCTTGAACGGTTGTTTCTCGCTCGTAGTAGGAATACGCCCGAGCCAGACGTTATCCACAATCTGATCGGGTTGTGGGTGCTTGCGTGTCCACAGGCGCGAGTTGATCCACGCGGCCACCACATACGGCGCATAGAGCCAGCGCGCCGCCGGGGTGAGTCGGCCATCGGCGCGTTTCTGGAATCCCGAGGCACCGATTACCACGTAATTGGCGCTGATCAAGGCTAGGGACACCGCTGGCCAAAGTATCCACAGCCAACCGCCGCCCATGAATAACGCCAGGATAGCCAGCGCCAATGCACCCAGACCGTAGCGCCCACCCAGCCGCCAACGCTTGGGGTCTCGCGTCAGCCGCGCATTCAACAGCGGGCTCGGGTGCTCCAACGGCCACAGCCACACGCAAATCCAACCGGCGAGGGCGCCTGTGGGTAAGTCGATAAAGTGATGTTGATAAGTGGTCAGTACCGAAATACCGATCAATGCAAACCAGCCATGCACTACCCAGCGCCACACGCCCTGGGTATGACGCTGGAACATCACCCACAAGATCACCAGCAGCGCGATATGCAGCGAAGGCGCCTGGTTGAACGGCTTGTCGAACCCTGCCAGCACCGCAAACAACCAGCCAAACACGCCATCCAGTTCCGGCCGCTCGAAGGTGAAACGCAGCGGCCAGATCAGGAAGCAGCTCACCGCGATCACCTGCGCACTCAACAGGCGCAGCGCATGTTGCTTCAATTCATGCCGGGTATTGGGCAGTAGCAGGGAGAACCCGTAGAGCAGGTCGATGGACCAATAGGGCACGATGGTCCACGCCCAAAACGGCATATGGGTTTCCCAATCGAACACCAGCGTGCCGACGTCGCTGCGCTGGCTGGTGACCCAAGTGGCAAAGCCGTAAGTGCTGAAAAACAGCGGCGCCAGCAGCAGCAGCCAAAGGACTGCCGGCTTTAACAAACCGGGTTCGCGCATATTCAGATCTTCTGTGCCAGGGACACGGTGAAAATGCCCCACTCATCCACACGCTGGGTGATCTTGCGAAAGCCTGCGGCTTCCACCAGTTGATCCATTTCTGCCTGGCTGCGACGCCGCATCACCCAGGCCTGGCCCTGGCGATGGCTGGTCAGGGCGCGGGCGATCAGTTCCAACTGCGGATGCCACGGCTGGCCGGTATAGACCAAATAACCGCCAGGCTCTACCGCTTCGGCCAAGCCCGCCAGCGAACCGCCGACCATGGCGTTATCGGCAAACAATTCATAAAGCCCGGACACCACCGCCAATGTCGGTTTAGGGGCCAGCGCCGCCAAATCCAGGCGATCAAATGCATCGCCTTTGACGAATTGCGCGATATCGCCCAGGCCCTTTTCGCGAATCAACGCGCCACCGTCACGCACGTTGATGTCGCTGTAGTCGCGCAGCAGGATCGATTCCGGCAACGGCGATACGCCCTGCAAGGCCTCGAGAATATAGCGACCGTGGCCGGCGGCGATATCCACAATGCGCACTTCGCGCTCGTCTGCACGCAGCTTGGCCATGGCCAGGCGCAGCAGCTCTTCGACATTCAACTTGCGCTGACGAATGCCGCGCCAGCCGATGGAGTTGAGGTAGTTGGTGTCGATCATCCGCCCCAAGCCGCCTTTGCCGGTGGGCTTGTTGCGGTAGACGTAGTCCAGGGTGCTGCCGGAGTCGAAGCCGGTGTCGAAGCCAAGCTTCACACCCTCCGACAGGTTTTTGCCCAGGCCCATGCTGGCGCGGGTCATGCGCCAATAAACATCGCGCAGGGAGTTGCGCGGCAGCGGCGCGGCGAGGGCTTCGGATTCGGCGCAGGTGGCGCCGATTTTGTCGGCATCCAGCAACGAGGCGCGATCCAGCGGGTGTTCGAAGTTCTGCAGGATAAAGCGCCTGGCGCTGTTTACAGCAGTGGCACGGTCGCGCTCGCCCAAGGTGTCGTGGAAGAACCCGGGGAGGATATGCAGCTCTTTTTTCAGGCTGCCAAGGCGGTCGAAAAATTGCTGCTGGGGTTTGCGGTGCACCACAAAATCCGAACCCGAGATCAGCAGTTGCGTCGGTACCTGGATCGCCTGGGCGTCGGCCACAACCCGGTCGGCCGCTTCGTACAGGCCCAGCAGTACATTCACCGAGATCGCTTTGGTGATCAGCGGGTCGCTGTCGTAGGACGCCACGCGCTCAGGGTCATGGCTGAGGAACTTGGCCTTGACGTAACTGTTGACGAAAAAATTGCCGCGAAACTTGCGCATCAGCGCCAGGCCTGGCCGGGCGAACGGCACGTAGAGCTTGACCTTGAAGGCCGGCGAGGCGAGCACCAGGGCGCGGATTTTCGGGGCGTAGTCGTGCACCCAGGTTGCGGCGATCACGGCGCCGACGCTTTGGGCGATGACGGCGAAGTTCTCTTCCTCGATGCCGTAGGTGGCGCCGATATGGTCGCAAAAGGTCTGCACGTCGCGGGCGCTGGTGGCGAAGCTGGGGCTGTCACCGCGCTCGCCGGGGGACTGGCCGTGGCCGCGGGCGTCCCAGGCGAAGAAGTCGAATTGCGGCAGGTTCAGCTCATCCACCAGGTGGGCGATGCGCCCGGAGTGCTCGTGGCCGCGATGGAACAACACGATGGCCTGGCGCGGGCCTGCGCCCTCTGCAGCCGGCCAGTGCCGGTAAAAAAGCTCGACGCCATCATGGGTACTGAAGCTGTGCTCTTGTTGCTCGCGCATCGCAAAATCCTTATGCAGAAGGGGAAGTGTGTTCTTCTTTGAGGCCTTGGCGCACCCGGTTGACCAGGGTGTAGGCGAGCAGGGCAGCCACCAGCCACATCACCCCGTCGACCCAGTCGGCGCCGAGCCAGCCCAACGCCACACCGGTGGCCAGCACGCCGAGTACGAAGGCCCGGTCGCTCTTGCCCATCGGCCCATCGTAGCGGCGGGATGCGCCGACCATCGGCCCCAGCACGCCGGCGTATTCGCTGAACACCGCCAGCAGCGCCACCAGCAGCACCGGAGCGAGGCTGACGCCCGGGATCAGCGCAAACGGCAGGATCAGCGCGCTGTCGGCGATCACATCGCACAGTTCATTGAGGTACGCACCCAGGCGTGATTGCTGGCCAAATTCACGGGCGAGCATGCCGTCGATTGCATTGAGGGCCATGCGCAGGATCATCCACAGCGGGATCAGCGCAAACAGCCACAGGTGGTGGGCGAAGCTGGCGATCAGCAGGCCCACCAGCAGGGAAATCACGCCGGCAAGGACGGTGATCTGGTTGGCGGTGGTGCCGTTGTCGTAGAGGCGCTGCACAAGGGGGCGCAGCAAGTTTTGAAAACGCGGTTTGAGCTGATAGATCGAAATCATGGGGGTGACGCTTCCTTGTCCGTGAGCCCGCGAAAAACTGGTTTGGAGTGTGCCGATTATTCGCAGCGTTCACCAGTGATGGCGCGTGTTTATGGGGGTTTAGTCACGCTCTTGAGTGCGATGAGAATCAAATGTGGGAGGGGGCAAGCCCCCTCCCACAAGGATTTTGAGGTGGATTCAAAAGCTGTGTTTTCGAACAAAAATTTCACGCTGCGTGTTATATCGTAACGAATAATGTGCATGTGGGCGTTGAGTGGATGCAAGTGGATCTGGAAGCTGACGGCGCTTCGGTAGAAGGCCTTGCGCGTTTTCAACAGGGGCCATTCCATGCCCGGCGATTGCGCCAGGCCGGCATCGGGCTGACCGCACTGGCCGTCGCCGGTTGGGTGCTGGCGCTGTTTGTCGCGCTGTTTGCGCCGCTGTCGATCTGGCCGGTGGTATTGATCAATTGTGCCTCGGCGTTGCTGCTGCTGGTGGCCGGTTTGCAATCGGCGTGGTGGGTGGCGGATTGGCGCGCGCAGGCGATGGAAGAGTCTGTGATCGAAGTACCGGTTGAAGAAACGGGCCGGTACGCCCGGCTTGCAGGACGCTTTGCTCAACAGATTGGCGCGCCGGTGTTGTGGCTTGGCGGTTGGTCGCTGCTGGCGCTCGTCAGCATCACTGAGTTCTGGAATCTGGCCTTGCCCGCTGCAGCAGTCGGCCAATCGGCAACCATCGGCGCCGCGCTGGCGTTGGCTTTGGCGTTTGGCTTGCTGGTGTTCGAACGCCGCTTGGCCCAGGAAACCGCTGCCCAATGGCCTGAAGCTTCCCAACTGGCGCAGTTGAGCCGGGTGGCGATTATCTGCCTGGTGGTCAGTGCGGTTTGCCTGCTGTTTGCTGGCGCCGAATCCGTCTGGCCATTGCGCCTCGCGGTCTTGATCGGCTTGCTGCCAACACTGGTCGCCGTGGAGTTTCTGCTGAGGGCCGTACTTTCGCTGTTCAGCCCCCGCCAACCGCGCCTAGAGCCACGGCTGATGGCGCAAAGCTTTATCGTTGGGCTGCTGCGCTGGCCGCCGCAACCCTTGCTCGCGTTACAGCACGAATTGCACAACCGTTTCGGCATCGACCTGCGTCAGATATGGGCCTTTACCTACATGCGCCGGGCATTTTTGCCGGTGCTGTTGGTGGTGTCGGCGGTCGGCTGGGCGCTGACCGGCGTGCACGAAGTGGCCCTGCAAGGTCGTGGGATTTATGAGCGCTTCGGCAAACCTGTGGAGGTGTTCGGCCCAGGCTTGCACGCCGGGTTGCCGTGGCCGCTGGGTCGCGTCATCAAGGTGGAAAACGGCGTGGTCCACGAACTGGCCACTAGCGTCAGCGAAGCGGCCGCGCCGGAACTGGCCCCTGCCGAAGGCCCGGCGCCGCTGATCGCCAATCGGCTGTGGGACGCCAGCCATGTGAATGATAAATCCCAGGTCATCGCCAGCAGCAGCGGCGACAAGCAGAGCTTCCAGATCGTCAATATGGATGTGCGGTTCGTCTACCGCATCGGCCTGACCGATCAGGCTGCGCTCGCTGCAACTTATAACAGCGCGGATGTGCCCACCCTGATCCGCAGCACCGCCAGCCGCATCCTGGTGCATGACTTTGCCTCGCGCACCCTCGACGAACTGCTCGGTGAGCAACGCACCAGCCTGGCCGACGAAATAGGTCGAGCCGTGCAGGCAGACCTGCAGAAACTCGGCAGCGGCGTAGAAATCCTCGCCACCGTGGTCGAAGCGATCCACCCTCCGGCTGGCGCTGCCAACGCCTACCACGGCGTGCAAGCTGCGCAGATTGGCGCCCAGGCCCTGATCTCCCGCGAGCGCGGTGCCGCCAGCGAGCACACCAACCAGGCCTTGCTGCAAGCCAGCACCGCCCGCGACCAGGCCACGGCCACCGCCCGCGAAGTGAATGCGGGCGCCCAAGCCGCCGACCTGCGCTTCGCTGCCGAACAAAAAGCCTATGCCTCCGCCGGCCAAGCGTTCGTGTTGGAGCAGTACCTCGGCCAACTCAGCCAGGGCCTGGCCCACGCCAAGCTACTCATTCTGGATCACCGCCTGGGTGCCGACGGGGCACCGACGATTGATCTGCGTTCTTTTACCTTGCCGGCCGACCCCTCGGTGCCGCGTAAAGCCGTTCAATAAGGAGTCTGTCTGTTGAGCGCTCATTCCCACGATCACGGTCATCACCATGGCCATCACCACCATCACCATGGCGATGAACACGCCGCTGGCCCCTTCCCGTGGCGACGTATGGCCTGGGCGCTGTTGCTGGTGCTGTTTGCAGTAGCGGCGGCCAGCCTGGTGCAGGTGCGTTCCGGTGAGGCCACGGTGATCACGCGTTTCGGCAATCCGGCGCGGGTGCTGTTGGAACCGGGCCTGGGCTGGCGCTGGCCGGCGCCGTTCGAGGCGGCGATCCCGGTGGATTTGCGCCTGCGCACCACCTCCAGCGGCTTGCAGGATGTGGGCACCCGTGACGGCTTGCGCATTATCGTGCAGGCGTACGTGGCGTGGCAGGTGCAGGGCGACGCCGACAATGTGCAGCGTTTCATGCGTGCGGTGCAGAACCAGCCGGATGAAGCAGCGCGGCAGATTCGCACCTTTGTCGGCTCGGCGCTGGAAACCACGGCGGCCAGCTTTGACCTGTCCAGCCTGATCAACACCGACGCAAGCCAAGTGCGTATCGCTGATTTCGAAGCCCAGTTGCGCCAGCAGATTGATCAACAATTGCTCACCACCTATGGCGTGCGCGTGGCTCAAGTGGGTATCGAGCGGCTGACACTGCCGTCGGTAACGCTGACGGCCACCGTCGACCGTATGCGTGCCGAGCGGGAAACCATTGCCACTGAACGTACCGCCGTGGGCAAGCGTGAAGCGGCGCAGATCCGCTCCGCCGCCGAGCGCGATGCGCGCATCGTGCAGGCCGACGCCACCGTGAAAGCCGCCGATATCGAAGCGCAATCGCGGGTTGAAGCCGCGCAGATCTACGGCCGCGCCTACGCCGGCAACCCGCAGCTGTATAACCTGCTGCGCTCGCTGGACACCTTGGGCACGGTGGTGACGCCGGGTACCAAGATCATTCTGCGCACCGACGCCGCGCCGTTTCGCGCCTTGGTCGACGGGCCGAAGGACGTCCAGCCATGACCGAGCGTGACAGCCCGGACAGCCCGTGGATTCAGGCCGGGCGCCTGACTTTTCTGGCGCTGTATGCGGTGACCGTGCTGGCCGCTTTGGCTTGGGCGTTTTCCAATGTGCGCCAGATCGACCCGCAGAATCGCGCCGTGGTGCTGCACTTTGGCGCCCTGGACCGTATCCAGAATGCCGGGCTATTGCTGGCCTGGCCGCAGCCGTTCGAGCAAGTGGTGTTGTTGCCGGCAGCGGACCGGGTGATTGAACGTCGGGTGGAGAACCTGCTGCGTTCCGATGCAGCGGTGCAGGCCGACCGTGTGGCCAGTTTTGCCACGCCGCTGAGCGATGCGCTGGCGGGCTCGGGTTACCTGCTGACCGGCGATGCGGGCGTGGTGCAGCTGGATGTGCGGGTGTTCTATAAAGTCACCGAGCCGTATGCCTTTGTGCTTCAGGGCGCGCATGTATTGCCGGCCCTGGATCGTCTGGTGACCCGCAGCGCCGTAGCGCTCACAGCGGCGCGCGATCTGGATACGATCCTGGTGGCCCGCCCCGAGCTGATTGGTACCGACAACGGCGCCGCCGAGCGTCGTGAACGGCTGCGCGGTGACCTGGTGCAAGGCATCAATCAACAGTTGGCGGCGTTGACGTCCAGTGGCTTGGGTCTGGGCATCGCCGTGACCCGTGTAGATGTGCAATCAAGCCTGCCAGGCCCGGCGGTCAACGCGTTCAACGCCGTGCTGACTGCCAGCCAGCAAGCCGAAAAAGCCGTGGCCAACGCCCGCACCGATGCCGAGAAACTCACCCAGACCGCCAACCAACAGGCCGACCGCCTGGTGCAAGTGGCCCACGCCCAGGCCAGCGAACGCCTGGCCAATGCCCAGGCGCAAACCGCCACCGTAGCCAGCCTGGCCCAAGTGAAAGACCCGGGCCTGCTGCTGCGCCTTTACCGCGAGCGCCTGCCGAAGATCCTCGGCCAAGCCGGTTCCGTGACCACGGTCGACCCTAAAGACGACTCCCGCTTGATTATCCAGGGAGCTGAACAATGAGCGCACCCATGCTGACTTCTGCCGAACAGCGCAGCGCTGCGTGGCAATTAACCCTGGCCATGCTGGCACTTGGTTTACTGGTATTGGGCCTGGTGTGGCGCTGGCTGGCGCCCGACCAGAGCGGCGTGAGCCAGTTGCTGCTGGGCGTGGCCTCGCTGTTGGTGGCGGTGCCGGTAATGCGTTCGGCCTGGTACAGCCTGCGGTTTCCCAGCCTGCATGGCATCACCGACCAACTGATCGCCCTGGCCATGCTCGGCGCTTGGGCGACCGGCGATCTGCTGACCGCCGCGCTGCTGCCGATCATCATGATCTTCGGCCATGTGCTGGAAGAGCGCAGCGTGATCGGCTCCCAGGAAGCCATCCACGCTTTGGGCAAACTGACCCGCAGCCATGCGCGGTTGGTGCAGGCTGATGGCAGCATCGTTGAAGTGGACAACGGCACGCTCAATACCGGCGATATCGTCGAAGTGCGTGCCGGCGACCGCGTACCGGCTGATGGCGTGGTGCTGTCGGGCCAGGCGAGCCTGGACACGGCGCCGATTACCGGCGAGTCGGTGCCGTTGGAAGCCAGTGTGGGTGTGCAGGTGTTTGGTGGGGCGATCAACCTCGACGGCTTGCTACGCCTTGAGGTGACCCGCACCGGTAATGATTCGACCTTGGGCAAAGTCATCGCATTGATGCAGAACGCCGAACGTTCCAAGCCGCCGATCACCCGGCTGCTGGAACGCTACGCCGGCAGCTATATGGTGTTGGTGTTGTTGCTGGCGGCAGTGACCTGGTTTGTGACCAACGACGCCCAGGCGATGCTTGCGGTACTGGTGGCGGCATGCCCCTGTGCATTGGTGCTGTCGGCACCGGCGACTGCGATTGCGGGGATCGCTGTCGCGGCGCGCCATGGGATTTTGATTCGCAGCTCGGCGTTCCTTGAGGAATTGGCGGATCTGACGTCGCTGGTGGTCGACAAGACCGGCACCCTGACCTTTGGCACCCTGCGCCTGCAATCCATCGAAACCAGCGCGCCGGACCGGCAGGGGTTGCTCACTCTGGCCGCCAGCCTGGGCTCGGCCAGTAGCCACCCCGTCAGCCGGGCGTTGGCGGGGTTGGCGACGCAGGCACAGATGCACGTATTGACTGATATCCGCGAGCGTCAGGGCCTGGGCGTGGTGGCCCAGACCGAGCAGGGCGAAGCGGCGCTGGGGCGGCCGGAATTGTTCGAGCAGTTGAGCATTGTGACAACGGCTGTTCCGATCCATGACGGCCCCATTGCCGGGCTTTCGCTGAACGGGGTGTTTCTCGCTTGGCTGTTGCTGGCTGACAGCGTCAAACCCGAAGCCCGTCAGGCCCTGCAAGAGTTGCGCGACCTCGGCCTGGGTCGCCAGCTGTTGCTCACCGGCGACCGTCAAAGTGTGGCCGACAGCCTGGCGTTGGACGTGGGCATCAGCGATGTTGAAGCCCAGGCCTTGCCGGAAGACAAGCTCAACCGCGTACTGGGGGAAATCCGCAGCGGTTTCCGGCCGATGGTGGTGGGCGATGGCATCAACGATTCCCTGGCACTCAAGGCCGGTGTGGTCGGCGTGGCGATGGGGGCGGGCGGGGCGGACATTGCGCTGGCCTCGGCGGACGTGGTGTTGATCGGCAGCGACCTGCGGCGCCTGGGAACGTGCGTGCGCTTGAGTCGCCAGTGTCGGCAGACGTTGCAGGTGAATGTGATCATCGGGTTGGGTTGGACGTTGGCCATCGTGGTATTTGCCGCATTCGGTTGGCTGGGGGCGGCTGGCGCGATGATTGCGGCGGTGTTGCACAACCTCAGCACTTTGTTGGTGCTGGGTAACGCCGGGCGTTTGCTGCGTTTTCAGGAGCCGCTGTCCAAACTTGAAGAAAAATCCTGAACGCGTTGTAACGCCGATGGGGGCCCTCTCTCTAGAGGTGTGTCGAGACCGAGCAATCCGCTCGGACCGATACCCTACTGATCTGTGAGGACTACATAAATGAACATCAAAAAAGCCGTTTCCGGTGCTGCCCTGGCCGTCGCTGCCGCCACCCTGTTTGCTGGTGTCGCCACCCAAGTACAGGCTGCCGACGCTACTGTTCATTGCTACGGCGTCACTTCCTGCAAAGGCATGAACGATTGCAAGACCGCCGAAAACGCCTGCAAGGGCCAGGCTGCCTGCAAGGGCCACGGGTTCAAGTCCATGACCAAGGCCGCCTGCGACGCGGCTGGCGGTAAAGTCGGCGAGTAAACCAGTGCTCCCGCAGCGGCCATCTGGGCCGCTGCGGACACTTTCCCCGGAGTGTCTTATGCCGACTTCCCTTCCAAACCTCGGTTACGGCCTGGGTTTACGCAACGAATACTACGAGCAGATCCTTGAGCAATCCCCTGCGGTGGATTGGTTTGAAGTGATCTCCGAGAATTATCTGGTCCAGGGTGGCAAAGCCCTGTACTACCTGGATGCGATCGCCGAGCGTTATCCCTTGGTGATGCACGGTGTGTCCCTGTCCATCGGCGGGCCACACGCCCTCGATGTCGATTACCTCACGCAGATCAAGCAGCTCGCCGAGCGTATCCAGCCGGCGTGGGTCTCTGATCACCTGTGCTGGAGCCGCGGCAACGCCCACCAGTTGCACGACCTGCTGCCCCTGCCTTACACCGAAGAAAGCCTCTATCACGTAGCCGCCCGCGTTCGCCAAGTGCAGGACGTGCTGCAGCGCCCTTTAGTGCTGGAGAACGTCTCCAGTTACGTACGTGCCAAAGCCGATGAGTTTACCGAGTGGGAATTTCTCAACGCCTTGGCCCACCTGTCGGGCTGTCAATTGCTGCTGGACGTTAACAATGTGTACGTCAGCTCGCGCAATCATGGTTTCGACGCCTGGACGTTCATCCGCAATCTACCGCCTGAGAGCATTCGCCAACTGCACTTGGCCGGGCATAAGGATTATGGCGACTACGTGGTCGATACCCATGACCATCCGGTGTGCGATCCGGTGTGGGCGCTGTATCAACAGACGTTGGAACACCTGGGGCCGGTCTCGACGTTGTTGGAGCGCGACGACCACTTCCCGCCCTTCGAAGAACTGCTCACAGAATTGAGCAAGGCCCGTGAACTGGGCGCTGAGGCGTTGGCCAGGAGAGCGCTATGCGCCTGATCGATTGGCAGTTGGCTTTTGAACAACACCTACTCGCTGAAGCGCCAGTTGCCAGCGCGGGTTTCGCCGCCACCTTGATGGGCAGCCCTACGCTGGATGTGGAAACGGGCCTGGCGATTTATCACAACGCTTACCTGTCGCGGTTGCAGGAAGTGTTGCGACATGACTTCAGCGCCACGCACTATTGGCTGGGGGATGATGAATTCGCGTTGCTGGCCGAGGCTTACGTGCGCCGTTATCCATCAGCCCATTACAGCCTGCGTTGGCTCGGTGAGCGCTTGCCTGGGTTTATCACTGAGCACTTGATCGCCGAGCAAAGCGCGCCATTGGCCGAACTGGCCCGATTGGAGTGGGCGTTTACCCTGGCCTTCGACGCCCCCCAGGGGCATCCGCTGAGCCTCAATGACATGGCGACATTGCCCCCAGAGGCCTGGCCAGATTTGCGCATCGCCCTGGCGCCATCGGTGCAACAGTTACTGTGCCACTTCAATACGCTGGCGATCTGGCGAGCGAGCAAAGACGACGCCGACTTCCCCGGTAGCCACGCCCATGAGTTCGCGCAGGTTTGCCTGGTGTGGCGTCATCAGAACGTATGCCATTACCGCAGCCTGGAGCCTGCAGAAGCCTGCGCGTTGGCGGGCATGGTGACCAGCGGCTGGTGCTTCTCAGAACTGTGCGCCGAGTTGGCAGTCACTTATGCAGAGGGTGCGCCCTTGCAAGCCGTTACATGGCTGAAACAGTGGGTGTTGGAAGGGTTGATCGAGCGGCAAATCCAGTAGAAGCCTGAGACTAATAGATAGCTTCCTACTTTTATTCGGATGGTCTACATTCATTCCAGACGTCTGAAACAAGGGGGGACTATTCATGCTCGCGCAACTTCCACCGGCCTTACAGAATCTTCAGCTACCGCTGCGTCTTCGACTCTGGGATGGCCATGAATTCAACTTGGGCCCCGAGCCCAGTGTGACCATCGTGGTGAAGGACCCCACGGTCGTGAACAAGCTGACCCATCCCACGCTCGATTCATTGGGCGAAGCCTTTATCGAGGGCAAGCTGGAGTTGGAAGGCTCCATCACCGAAGTCATCCGAGTGTGTGATGAGTTGAGTCACGCATTGATTGAAGACGACGAGGGGAGTCGTCCGGTGCGCTCGATCCACGACAAGGCTACTGACGCAGCAGCTATCTCCTATCACTACGATCTGTCCAACGCGTTCTACCAGCTATGGCTGGATCAGGACATGGCGTACTCCTGCGGTTATTTCGAAACCGGCAGCGAATCCATCGACCAGGCCCAACAAGACAAATTTCGCCACCTGTGCCGCAAGTTGCGGCTGCAGCCAGGGGAGTATTTGCTCGACGTCGGCTGTGGCTGGGGCGGGCTGGCGCGGTTTGCAGCGCGGGAGTTCGGGGTGAAGGTGTTTGGCATCACCCTGAGTAAAGAACAGTTGGCGCTGGCCCGCGAGCGGGTGAAAGCCGAGGGCCTGGAAGACCAGGTCGACCTGCAATTGCTCGACTACCGCGACCTGCCGCAAGACGGGCGTTTCGACAAAGTGGTGAGCGTGGGCATGTTCGAACACGTCGGCCACGCCAACCTGGCCGAGTACTGTCAGACCCTGTTCGGGGCGGTGCGTGAAGGTGGCCTGGTGATGAACCACGGCATTACCGCCAAGCACACCGACGGCCGCCCGGTGGGTCGTGGCGCCGGGGAGTTTATCGAGCGGTACGTGTTCCCCAATGGCGAGCTGCCGCATCTAGCCATGATGACGGCTGAAATCAGTGAAGTCGGGCTGGAAGTGGTCGACGTCGAAAGCCTGCGCCTGCATTACGCGCGCACGCTGGATCACTGGAGCGAGCGGCTGGAAGACAACCTGGAAGCAGCGGCGAAGATGGTGCCGGAGCAGGCGCTGCGGATCTGGCGGTTGTACCTGGCTGGGTGTGCGTATGCGTTTGCGCGGGGGTGGATCAACTTGCATCAGATATTGGCAGTGAAGCCTCACGCCGATGGCAGCCATGAACTGCCGTGGACGCGGGAAGATGTCTACCGATAATCCGGTTTATTCAGACCCGTTGAGATCTAAATGTGGGAGGGAGCAAGTCGAATCGTCGCACCGCCCCTCCCACATTTTTCACCGCGTCGCCTGTTAGAGAATCGGCGAGATAAGCCGCGCCACCCGCATCCCCAACTGCTGCAGACGCCGGGTCTCGCGGCTTTCTTCCTGGCTGACCTCATGGGCCAAGGCAAAATCATCCAGCAACATGCGCTCCACTTCGCTGGCAAAACCCTCATCCACCGTCAGCAACATCACCTCGAAATTCAGCCGAAACGAACGGTTGTCCATATTCGCACTGCCGATGGCGCTGATTTCGCTGTCCACCAACACTACTTTCTGATGCAGAAAGCCCGGCGTGTAGCGAAATACCCGCACCCCGGCGCGCACGGCTTCAATCGCATAAAGGCTTGAAGCGGCGTAGACGATGCGGTGATCGGGGCGCGACGGCAGCAGCAGGCGCACGTCGACGCCGCGCAGCACCGCCAGGCGCAGCGCGGAGAACACGGCTTCGTCGGGGATGAAATACGGGCTGGTGATCCACACCCGTTCGGTTGCGGCATGGATAGCTTCGACGAAGAACAGTGAACAGGTTTCGTAGGGATCGGCCGGGCCGCTGGCGAGCAGTTGGCAGAGCACGCCGTCTTCAGGGTAGGCGTCCGGCAGGATCAGCGGCGGCAACTCACGTGCCGCCCAGAACCAGTCTTCGGCAAACGATTCCTGCAAACAGGCCACCACCGGCCCGGTAACTTGCATATGGGTATCGCGCCACGGCGCCAGTGGCGGTTTTTTGCCCAGGTATTCGTCGCCGACGTTATGCCCGCCGACAAACCCGGTAATACCGTCCACCACCACGATTTTGCGATGGTTGCGGAAGTTGACCTGGAAACGGTTGAGCCAGCCGCTGCGAGTGGCGAATGCCTTGACCTGCACGCCGGCGTCACGCAGCGATTGCACATAGCGATGGGGCAGGGCGTGGCTGCCGATCCGGTCGTAGAGCACGTAAATAGCCACGCCTTGTGCGGATTTTTCTTTCAGCAAAGCATGCAGTTGGCGGCCGATTTCATCGTCGTGAATGATAAAGAATTGGAACAGCACGGCGGTCTTGGCGTTGCGGATGGCGTCGAAGATCGCGCTGAAGGTGGCGTCGCCGTTGATCAACAAGCGTACTTCGTTATTAGCCAGGCACGGCATGCGCCCCAGCTTGGGCATGGCGCGCAAGGAGGCATACGCGCTGGAGTTGCGCGCAGCCAGCGCTTCCTCGACCCACGGCCGCCAGTTCAGCTCGGCGATGGCGCTGTGCATTTCCTGGTTGGCCTGGCGACGTGCCTGGATATAAGCGTCGAAGGTGCTGCGGCCAAAAATCAGGTAGGGGATCAGCGTGAGGTAGGGGATGAACATCAGCGACAAGGCCCAGGCGATGGAGCCTTGGGCGGTCCTGACGGTCAGCACCGCGTGGATCGCGGCGAGGGTGCCGAAAAAGTGCAGCGTGGCAATGAAGTAGGCGAGCAAGTGCGGGCCAAAGAAATCCATGGACGACGGTACTCCAGACAATCCAATGCCTAACAGACCATGAACGGCCATGAATGTCGCTATTTTATTTGCCGTGCAACACTGGCCGCTTTGCGGCGTCTAACGCCCAACATTACCCAGGAGTTACCCGATGAATGCTCGTTTGCTCTGTTTAGCCATGGTCACTGGTTTGGCGCTGCCGGTAGCGGCGCAGGCGCAGATGCTGGCGCCGGGCTTGTGGGAATTGACCACCAGCAACATGAAAGTGGATAACCAGGACCTGCCGGATTTGTCGCTGATCCTGGGTCAGCTCAAGCAACAGATGACCCCTGAACAGCGCGCCATGCTGGAAAAGCAAGGCATCACCATGGCCGGCAAAGGCGTGCAGGTGTGCCTGACCCCGGCGCAGGTGGCCTCCGATTCGATCCCCCTGACCGACCCGCAATCGGGCTGCAAACAGGAAGTCACCGACAAGACCGGCAACCAGTGGAAATTCCGTTTCAGCTGCCCGAAAGCCCAAGGCACTGGCGTGGCGACTTTCCAGAGCCAAAAAGAATTCACCACCACCGTCAACGGCACGTTCAATGCCACCGGCATCCAGCAGAAAGGCAGCCTGGACAGCCATGCCCAATGGCTGGGCAACGACTGCGGCACGGTCAAGCCCCGCGCTTAACGCAAGAAGTGCAGGGGCAAACCCTGGCAGCTGTCGACCACCTGGCCGTTGTGCCAGGCCAGGTGGCCGGACACCAGCGTGGTGCTGATGCTGTGGCGAAAGCTGCGTTCGGCAAACGGCGTCCAGCCGCAGCGGCCCAGGATCGGTTGGCTGCTCACCGGCATGCCCTCGGGCTCGGGCTGGATCAAGACAAGATCTGCCCAATAGCCTTCGCGTAAATAGCCGCGATCTGGAATGGCAAACAGGTCGGCCACCCGATGGCTGGTCTTGGCCACCAACGTCTCCAGGGGCAAGTGCCCATCCGCCACCAACTCCAATAACGCCGGCAGCGCATGCTGCACCAGGGGCAAACCCGACGGCGCCTCTCGATACCCCAACTGTTTTTGCGCCCAGGTATGCGGCGCATGGTCACTGCCAATCACATCCAGACGATCACTGAGCAAGGCTTGGCGCAGCGCATCGCGGTCGGCGCGGGACTTGATCGCTGGGTTGCATTTGATCTGGTGGCCGAGGCGGTGATAGTCGCGGTCATCGAATAACAGGTGGTGCAGGCAGACCTCGGCGGTGATGCGTTTTTGCGCCAGGGGTTTGTCTTCGAACAAGGCCAGTTCGCGGGCGCTGGTCAGGTGCAGCACATGCAGGCGCGTGCCGTGGCGCTTGGCCAATTCCACCGCGAATGAGGACGACCGATAACACGCCTCGGCATCGCGGATCAGCGGGTGAGCGACAGCGGGGATATGCTCGCCAAAGCGTTCGCGCAAGCGCTGCTCATTGGCCAGGATGCTCGGCGTGTGTTCGCAATGCGCCAGCAGAATGGTCGGCACTTCGGCAAACAGGCGCTCCAGGATGCGCGGGTCATCCACCAGCATATTGCCGGTGGAGGCGCCCATAAACACCTTAACCCCGGCCACTTGGCTCGGGTCCAGGGCGGCGACGGTGTCGAGGTTGTCGTTACTCACGCCGAAATGAAAGCCGTAGTTGGCTACCGAATGCAGGGCGGCGCGACGCTTTTTGTCGGCCAGGGCTTCCAGGTTCAGGGTGGCCGGGTTGGTGTTGGGCATGTCCATGAAACTGGTGATGCCGCCGGCCACCGCTGCGCGGGATTCGCTGTAGAAGCTGCCTTTGTCGGGTGCGCCGGGTTCGCGAAAGTGCACCTGGTCATCGATCATGCCCGGCAGTAACCACTGGCCTCGGGCATCGATTTCCATCGTTGCGCTGCAGCTTTCAATGCTGGTGGCGATCTTCTCGATGCGGCCGTTGGATACCAGCACATCGGCGTCGAATGCCTGGCCTTCGTTCACCAGGCGGGCATTGCGGATCAGCAGGCGGCTCATGGTTCAGAACTCGTTTTGCAGGGCTTTGTAACCGCGTACCAGGTCGACGTTAGTGCGTGCCACGTCTTCAGAAAACTCCGAAGCACTGACACTCACCGGCGGGAACTGGGACAGGTCGGTGTTGGGCCCGATGCGGGTGGTGGAGGGCACGTAGAACGCATCCGGCAAGTCGCGGCCGTCGACCACCGAGTTGTGGCGCACCACGCAGCCATCGCCGACGGCGCAGTTGAACAACACGCTGTTGAAACCGATGAACACGCGGTCGCCCACGGTGCAGGGGCCGTGGACGATGGACCGGTGGGCGATGGACGTGAATTCGCCGATCGTCACCGCGGCGCCGGATTTGGAGTGGATGACCACGCCGTCCTGGATGTTGGAGTTGGCGCCGATGGTGATCGGGCACATGGCGCCGCTGGCGTCGACTTCGTCGGCGCGGATTACGGCGTAGGGGCCGACGAAGACGTTCTCGCCGATGATGACTTTGCCGCAGATAATTGCGGTCTTGTCGACGTAGGCCGATTCGGCAATCACCGGCAGATCGCCGGACGGGTTCTTACGGATCATGGCTTGCCCAACGCGGCGCACAGGGTGTTGAGGTTGTATTCGAACAGCCCGGTAAAGGTGCTGGCCGGGCCTTCGGTGGCGAGGGCGTCGGAGTACAGCGTGCCGCCGATTTGTGCGCCGCTTTCATCCGCGATCTGCTTGAGCAGGCGCGAATCCTTGATGTTTTCCATGAACACGGCCTTGACCTTGTCTTTGCGGATTTGGGTGATCAGCGCAGCCACTTCGGCGGCGGACGGCTCGCGTTCGGTGGACAGGCCCTGCGGTGCGAGGAACTCGATGCCATACGCTTGGCCCAGGTAACCGAAGGCGTCGTGGGACGTGACGATGCGGCGGTTGCCCGGCGGCAGCGCAGCAAACTTGGTTTTAGCTTCGGCCAGCAGGCGGTAGATCTCCTTCAGGTAGGTCTGGCTGTTGCGCTGGTAATCAGCCTTGTTGGCCGGGTCGGCTGCGATCAGTGCCTTGGTGATGTTGTTCACATAGATTTCGGCGTTGGCCAGGTTATGCCAGGCGTGTGGGTCGGGGATGGTTTCTCCATCTTCGTCCATGGTGTGGGAGATCACGCCTTTGCTGGCTGTGACCACGGTGGCGTTGGTTTCGGTGCTGGTCACCAGCCGGTCTAGCCAGGGTTCGAAGCCCAGGCCGTTTTTGATGATCACGCGGGCCTTGAGCAGCGCCTTAGCATCGTCCGGGGTGGGTTCGTAGGTGTGGGCGTCGGCATCAGGGCCGACCATGTTGCTGATTTGAATATGATCACCACCGATCTGGTGGGTGATGTCATCGAGAATACTGAAACTGGTGACCACCTGGAGTTTGTCGGCAGCCTGGGCCATCGACAGTGGCAGCAGAATACTGAACAGCACGAGTAAAGCGCGCATCGGGAAACACCTCATTGGGACGTAAGAGAGGGCGGTCGGCGCAGCAAGCCATGCACCGGGCCGAAAACCACAGAGAGCAAATAGCCGGCGCCCGCCACCAGCACGATCGCCGGGCCGCTGGGCAACGAGTAGTAGAACGACAGCAACAACCCCAACCAAACCGACAGGCAGCCCAGCACCGCCGAGACCGCGATCAGCACTGGCAGGCGTCGGCTCCAGAAACGTGAAGCAATGGCCGGCAACATCATCAGGCCCACCACCATCAGCGCGCCGATGGCCTGGAAGCCGATCACCAGGTTCAGCACCACCAGGGTCAGGAACATGCCGTGGGCCAATGGGCCGAGACGGCTGACGGTTTGCAGGAACAGCGGGTCGAGGGTGTCCAGCAGCAGCGGTTTGTAGATCACCGCCATGGCGATCAGGCTGAACCCCGTGACCCAGAGCATGCCGGTGAGTGTGGGTTGGTCCACCGCCAGGGCAGAACCGAACAGCAGATGCAGCAGGTCGAGGCGTTTGCCGGCGAGGCCGAGGATCAGCACGCCGGCCGCGAGGGAGATGGGGTAGATGGCGGCGAGGCTGGCGTCTTCCCGCAAGCCGGTGCGACGGGTGATCCACACGGACAGGCCAGCCATGCCCAGCCCGGCACCGAGGCCGCCAAGGGTCAGGGCAGGCAGACTGAGGCCGGCGAACCAAAAGCCGAGGGCAGCGCCAGGCAGGATGCCGTGGGCGACGGCGTCACCGATCAGGCTCATGCGCCGCAGAATCAGAAACACGCCGAGCGGTGCGGTGCTGCAGGCGAGCACCAGCCCGCCGATCAGTGCGCGGCGCATGAAGACAAAGTCAACGAAAGGCATCCACAGGTGGGCGGCGAAATGCATCAGGCCACCTGCATGTGTGGCTGTGGGCGGATCAGCGCTTTGCTGTCGCCGAATACGCAGCCAGTGCGTTTAATCTGCATCACTTGCTGGGTGTGATGACGAACCGAGGCCAGGTCATGGCATACGATGACGACCGTGCGACCTTCATCTTGCCAGGCGTGCACGTGTTTCCAGCACAGCGCCTGGCCTTCTTCGTCGAGGGCGGCGTGGGGTTCGTCGAGCAGCAGCACCGGCGCTTGCGCCAGGCTCATGCGGGCGAGCAGGGCGCGTTGCAGTTCGCCGCCAGACAAAGCCATCAGCGGGCGATGCTCCAGGCCGCTGAGGCACCAATCTTCCAACACGGCTTCAAGGCGTTGGCTGCGTTGTTGTGGCGTGAGTTGGGTGCCCCAGAAACCGGCGGCCACGAGCTCTTGCAGGCTGATGGGGAACTGGCGGTCCAGGTGCTGTTGCTGGGGCAGAAATGACAGGCCGCCACGGCGTGGAACATCCACCGTCACTTTACCCGCCAACGGCTTTTGCAGGCCGGCGATGACTTTAAGCAGGCTGCTTTTGCCGGTGCCGTTGGCGCCGATGATGCCGGTGAGGCTGCCCTTTTCCAGGGTGAAGTCTAGGGCCGGCGTCAGCGGCTGGCCGGGTGCGCCCCAACGTAGAGCGGTGCAGGTGATCATGCAGGGTTTCTCGTCCAGCGGCTTTCAGCCACGGCATCGTGCGCGTGCAGGCTTTCGGCGTGGATCACTTTCAGGTGGAAGGCTTTGACGGCATCCGAGCGTTTCAAGGCGAGGTTCAGGCGGCGGGCGGCGTCTTCGCAGAACATCAAGTTCTGCCCGTTGGCCAAGGCGAAGGCTTGTTCGTCGGCACGTTTCACGGCGGTTTGTACGGCGGTGCCGAGGGCGGCTTCGGCGGTATTGATCAGGTCGTTCAGGGGCAGGTCAGCGCCTTGCAATTCGATCTTGAGCTGCGCCGTGCTGCGCTGGCTGTGGGGCGTGGCGACGATACCTTTGGCGCTGCCGAGCCAGGTCAGCACGTGTTCATGCTGCAACGGTGTGTTAGCGAAATCCTGGAGAAATTGCTGCTGAATCAACTGCCTGGCGAGCGCAGCTGAACAAGGACAGGTTGAGGAATAAGTAACGTCAATTTTTAGTTCCACGTGGAACATCTGGTTTTCAAGACGCGCCTCGATGCTTACCGGGTAGCTTTTCCAGCCAGCTAAAGGGCTGACCAATGCCGGGCGTTTGAGCAGCAAATTGGTGTGGATTCGCAGGTAAGCGTTCTTAGATAAACCTTCATGTGTGTCGAGGAAACGCTGCAGTACATTACGCAGAAGTGCAGGCGTAAGGGGTTGTTGCTCCAGCATTTCCAGCGCCAGGTACAGACGCGACATATGAATGCCACGGGCTTCGCCATCGTCCAGGCTTACGCCGGCATCGGCGCTGGCGGTGAGCTGTTGGCCGTCAATAAGGATGGGCAGGGCAATGCCGCACATGCCTACCCAGTTGAGTGGCATGGCTAGGCGTGAAGCCTGCGCGGCGATATCCGGCAGAGTCAGCGCGTTCATAAGCAGGTCCATCGTTGGTAATAATTAGACATGTTATAGTATAACAATAAGGTCGACGATGAATATTCTGCTCCAGCCATTTTTCAGCCATGTCGAGTAGGGATGCTCCTCCATTCGCGGTAGTTGTCATGCACAGACGTCAGCTCCTTAACCTGCTGCTCGCCAGCCCTTTGTTCACGCTGCCGTTTGCGGCAAATGCCACGCAGGTCAGTAATGCGCGCCTGTGGCGCTCGGACGACAAGCTGCGGCTGGTGTTCGACCTCAGTGGCCCGGTGCAGTACAAGACCTTTTCCCTCACTGCACCGGAGCGCCTGATCATTGATTTGAGCGGGGCGGGGCTCAGCGGTGATTTCTCCCAATTGGCGTTGAAGAACAGCGGCATCACTGCGATTCGCTCGGGGCATTTTGGCAAGAGCGACACCCGCATCGTGCTGGACCTGGCGGCGCCGATGCAGCTCAACAGCTTTTTGCTGCCGCCTCAGGGTGGGCAGGGTCATCGCTTGGTGCTGGACCTGACCAGCGCCACCCAGGCCCCCCGTCAAATCGCGGCTGAGACTAGGTCGCCGGTGGATAAAACCCATCCCAAGCGCGACATCATCGTGGTGGTCGACCCCGGCCACGGCGGCAAAGACCCTGGCGCTATCGGTGCCAAGGGCCAGCGCGAAAAAGACGTGGTGCTGTCCATCGCCCAGCTATTGGCCAAGCGTTTGAAGCGCGAAAAGGGTTTTGACGTGAAGCTGGTGCGCAACGACGACTTCTTTGTGCCGCTGCGCAAGCGCGTAGACATCGCCCGTCAGCACAAGGCCGATATGTTTATCTCGGTGCATGCCGATGCCGCGCCACGGCTGACGGCGTCGGGGGCCTCGGTGTATGCGTTGTCTGAAGGCGGTGCGACCTCCGCGACGGCACGCTTTATGGCCCAGCGCGAAAACGGCGCCGACCTGCTGGGGGCCACCACGCTGCTTAATCTCAAGGATAAAGACCCGATGTTGGCGGGTGTGATTCTCGACATGTCGATGAACGCCACCATCGCCTCCAGCCTGCAATTGGGCAGTTCGATCCTGGGCAGCCTGGAAGGCATCACCAGCCTGCATCAGAAACGCGTGGAGCAGGCCGGGTTCGCGGTGCTCAAGTCACCGGATGTTCCGTCGATCCTGGTGGAGACCGGGTTTATCTCCAACACCCGGGATGCCGCGCGCCTGGTCACGGCGCGTCATCAACAGGCGGTTGCGGATGGCTTGTTCGAAGGCCTAAAGAGGTATTTCGAGAAGAACCCACCGATGAACAGCTACATGGCTTGGGCTCAGGAGCAGAAAAACGCCCAGGTCTAGCAGCCCGAAATCCTGCTGCACGTGAACTTGGCGCTGGCACCACCGGAACTGGAAAACCGGTTGATCGTGGTCCAGCCCACCCGCTGCGTGTAGCCGACCCACGCTTCACCGTCCGAGGCCAACCCGGTAAAGAACGTCAGTTGCCCGTAGCGGCTGTTGGTCTGTGCCCAGTAACGTTTGCCGATCACCTCAAAGCCGCGCAGATACGTGGTGTTGCCGTGTGTCGCCACGCTGTAGGCATTGCCCAACGGGTCTGCGCAGGCCAGCAATGTGGCGCTGCGTGTGCAATTCGCCATCAGGCTGGGAGCTTGGGCACAGACCGGTGCTGCTACGGCCAATAACAGGGCGCACACCAGGGACTTCATAGGTTTTCTCGGGGGTGGGAAGGTGCTCAAGCATTGCGCCCTTCGTCGTAGCGTTCAAGGGGGATTGGCTTATTTGTACTGTTATACTATAACATAAAAATACAGCCTGGCCTGACTGGGCGATCTGATGAGTATGACCTGATGCCCAATCGTCTCCCCGTTACTGTGTTGTCCGGCTTTCTCGGCGCCGGTAAAAGCACGCTGCTCAACTATGTCCTGCGCAACCGCGAAAACCTGCGGGTGGCGGTGATCGTCAACGACATGAGCGAAATCAACATTGATGGCAGCGAAGTCCAGCGCGACGTCACCCTCAACCGTTCCGAAGAAAAACTGGTGGAGATGAGCAACGGCTGTATCTGCTGCACCTTGCGTGAAGACCTGCTGTTGGAAGTGGGAAAACTCGCCAAGGAAGGTCGCTTCGATTACCTGCTGATCGAATCCACCGGCATCTCCGAGCCATTGCCCGTGGCCGAGACTTTTACCTTTCGCGATGAAAACGAGCAAAGCCTGGCCGACATTGCCCGCCTGGACACCATGGTCACCGTGGTCGACGGCATGAATTTCCTGCTCGACTACCAGGCCGCCGAAAGCCTGGCCTCACGGGGCGAAACCCTGGGCGAAGAAGATGAACGCTCGATCACCGACCTGCTGATCGAGCAGATCGAGTTCGCCGATGTGATCCTGATCAGCAAGATCGACCTGATCAGCAGTCGCGAACGCGAAGAGCTGATGGCGATTCTTCAGCGCCTCAACGCCCAGGCCGAGATTATCCCGATGGTCATGGGCGAAGTGCCGTTGCACAAGATCCTCAACACCGGGCGCTTTGACTTTGAACGTGCCGCTCAGGCACCCGGCTGGTTGCAGGAGTTGCGCGGCGAGCATGTGCCGGAAACCGAAGAGTACGGCATCGCGTCCACCGCTTATCGTGCACGCCGCCCGTTCCATCCCCAGCGTTTCTTCGACTTTATCGACCGCCCGTGGGTCAACGGCAAACTGCTGCGCTCCAAGGGCTTTTTCTGGCTGGCGAGCAAGCACCAGGACGCGGGGAGTTGGTCCCAGGCCGGTGGCTTGATGCGCCATGGTTTCGCCGGACGCTGGTGGCGCTTCGTCCCCAAAAGCCAGTGGCCGCAGGACGAAGAAAACGTCGCAGCGATCATGGGCAATTGGCAATTAAGCACCGGCGATTGCCGCCAGGAGCTGGTGTTTATCGGGCAAAACATCGACTTCGCCCAGATGCGCGCCGAGCTGGATGCGTGCTTGCTCAACGATGAAGAAATGGCCTTGGGCGTTGAAGGCTGGCGTCTGTTGGCCGATCCCTTTGGCCCCTGGTATGAGGAGGCAGCCGCCTGATGCTCGCCCCGGTAATTCCCCTGCGGCCCGTGATTCGCCAGTCGTTTGGTGAAACCCCGCTGGCCCTGTCCGACATCCTGGAGGACGGCGTCAACCTGGCGCTCTGGCAGCGCCAGTTGCCGCTGCATATCGCCGAGTTTGGCGCCTTGTTAGTGGCGCTCAATGAGCCGTTGGCCGATTCGATGGTGATTGAACTCAATAGCGAAGACGCGGAGCCGAACTTGCAAGGTTTGGCGGTCAGTTGCAGCGATCTTGAAGGCTATGAAGGGTTCATCGCCGATGTGTCGTGGCTGGTCAGCGCGTTCGCCTGCCTGCTGGGCGCCAAGCGCATCGGTGTGCGCCTGCGCTTGCTAGACAAGGCCATGTGCCCGCGTTTTCACGTCGACCATGTGCCGGTGCGGCTGATCACCACCTACGCAGGCATTGGCAGCCAATGGCTGCGTGAAGGTGTGATGGACCGTCGCAAGTTGAGTCAGCCGGACGCGGAACCCAATGAACGCATCGAGCAGATCCACTGCGGCGAGGTAGCCCTTCTCAAAGGCACCAAGTGGCATGGCAACGAAGGCTACGGCCTGATCCACCGCTCGCCAGCGTTGAAGGCCGATGAACGCCGCTTGATCCTGACACTGGATTGGCTCGCATAACCGCGTAGGATCTAGCGCTCTACACGGTCTGAATGATGCCCCCATGCTGCAGAACATTCCCACCCACGTGATTGCCGGGCCTTTGGGTGCCGGCAAGACCAGCCTGATCAAGCACCTGCTCGCTCAACGCCCGGCCAACGAGCGTTGGGCCGTGTTGATCAATGAGTTTGGGCAGATCGGCCTGGATGCGGCGTTGCTCACGTTGGACGACGACGGCATTGCCCTGGGCGAAGTAGCCGGTGGCTGCCTCTGCTGTGTGAATGGTGCACCCTTCCAGGTAGGCCTGGGCCGCCTACTGCGTAAGGCCAAGCCGAATCGATTGTTTATCGAGCCCTCGGGCCTCGGCCATCCGGCGCAATTGCTTAAACAGTTGCGAGAAGCCCCTTGGGAGACGGTGCTTGCGGTTCAGCCCTGTGTGATGGTGTTGGATGCCCAGGCTTTGGCGGCGGGCAAACCGTTGCCGCAAGCCCAGCAGCAAGCACTGGCCAGTGCGGGGTTGTTGGTGCTGAACAAGGATGAGGCGCTGGATGCCACACAGCGCGAGGCTGTCGAACGACTGTTGCCCGATTGCCCGCTTTATTGGACCCGCCAGGCCCAACTGCCGCTGGAACACTTACCAGGCTTGAAGGCGCAGGCTGGTGTCGCTGTGGATAACTTCGTGGTGCCCAAAGGTCTGGCGCAAATGTCGGCGATCTGGAGCGATCCCACGCTGCCTATCTGCTTGAGTCAGGGGCAGGAAGATGGCTGGAGCATTGGCTGGCGCTGGCACCCGAGCCAGCAATTCGACGCTTTACGTCTTCAAACGTGGCTCACAAGCCTTGAGTGGCGCCGCGCCAAACTGGTTATCCACAGCGCCGCAGGCTGGGTGTCCGCCAACGCTGTGGATAACAGCCCACTCGCCTGGCAACCCAGCGAATGGCGCCGCGATTCACGTATCGAATTGATCTTCAGCGCACCCCAGGACGTGGCCGCGTTACAGGCCGCATTGGCAGCCTGTCGTCAGTGACGATTCTTGCTGGCGTGGTCTTGGCGCCACTGGCTTAGCTCGATCACATCGGCGCTGGGCAGGGGCGTCTTGATCTCGAACGGGTAGGGCGCCAGTTCGATCTGCGCGCTATGGGCGCCAAACTGGGTGATCGTCCCCGGGTGGCGGGCTTCGCCGGTCACGGTGAATTCAAAGTTGTAGATGCGCGCCAGGCGGCGCCGACCCTTGGCATCCTTTACAAAACCGATGCGCTTGAGCGCGACGGCACCGTCCAGCAGTTCGATGTCGAGCTTGGCGCAATGCTGCTTGACCCGCTCCAACGCACGCTCGCGCAGGCCGTGGTTGTGCCACACCCAGGCAGCGCCGGTGGCCAGCAGCATCAACACGAAGATGTTTCCCAGGGTCAGCATGCGAAAAACTCCAACAAAGTGAGCGCAGCTTAACTGCGTCGCCGGTCTGTCGTACAGGCTGCGTTTAGTCGCATACTGCGCGGCCAGAAATTCAATGGTTTTACGGAAATCTCCCGCATGAAACGCACACCTCATCTGCTTGCGATCCAGTCTCATGTGGTCTTCGGCCACGCCGGGAACAGCGCCGCCGTATTCCCCATGCAGCGTGTCGGCGTGAACGTGTGGCCGCTGAACACGGTGCAGTTCTCCAACCACACCCAGTATGGACAGTGGGCGGGGGAAGTGTTGGCGCCGCAGCAAATTCCTGCGTTAGTGGAAGGGATTGCTGTTATCGGCGAGCTGGGCAACTGCGACGCGGTCTTGTCTGGTTACCTGGGCAGTGCCGATCAGGGGCGGGCGATTCTTACTGGTGTGGCGCGCATCAAGGCCACCAACCCCAAGGCCTTGTACCTGTGCGACCCGGTGATGGGCCATCCGGAAAAAGGCTGCATCGTGCCTCAGGAAGTCAGTGACTTTTTGCTGGATGAAGCGGTGGCCATGGCTGACTTCCTGTGCCCCAACCAACTGGAGTTGGACAGCTTTGCCGGGCGCAAGCCGCAGTCGCTGTTCGACTGCCTGGCCATGGCCAAGGCGCTGCTGGCACGGGGGCCAAAGGCGGTGTTGGTCAAGCACTTGGATTATCCGGGCAAGTTGCCGGAGGGCTTTGAGATGTTGCTGGTGACGGCTGATGGCAGCTGGCATTTGCGTCGGCCGCTGTTGGCGTTTCCGCGTCAGCCGGTGGGGGTGGGGGATTTGACCTCGGGGCTGTTCCTGGCGCGGGTGCTGCTGGGGGATAGCCTGGTGGCGGCCTTTGAATTCACCGCAGCGGCGGTGCATGAAGTACTGCTGGAGACTCAGGCGTGTGCCAGTTACGAGCTGGAACTGGTGCGGGCTCAGGACCGTATTGCCCATCCGCGTGTGCGGTTCGAAGCCACGCCGATCGGCCTATAAACACACAGATCTAAAATGTGGGCACAGTCAAATGTGGGAGGGGGCTTGCCCCCGATTGCGGTGTATCAGTCACACATTTGTCGACTGACACACTGCAATCGGGGGCAAGCCCCCTCCCACATTTGATCCAGTTTTAATCCTGGGATTTTAAGCGCTTCAGCCCTTGATTTCCTGATACCGCTTCTCCAGCTCCTGGCGAATTTGGCGGCGCTGTTGGGCCTGCACAAAGCGACGTTTATCTTCGCTGTTATGCGGCTGCAAAGGCGGTACGGCGGCCGGTTTGCGCTGGTCGTCCACGGCCACCATGGTGAAGAAGCAACTGTTGGTGTGGCGCACCGAGCGCTCGCGGATGTTCTCGGTCACCACCTTGATACCCACCTCCATCGAGGTGTTGCCGGTGTAGTTGACCGATGCAAGGAAGGTCACCAACTCGCCCACATGGATCGGCTCGCGAAAAATTACCTGGTCTACGGACAATGTCACGACATAGCGACCGGCATAACGGCTGGCGCAGGCGTAGGCCACTTCGTCGAGGTACTTGAGCAGGGTGCCGCCGTGGACATTGCCAGAAAAGTTGGCCATATCAGGGGTCATCAGCACCGTCATCGACAGCTGGGCGTTTCCGGGTTCCATAGCACACTCACGGGTTGTAGGCATTGGTTGGGGGGCACCTCTGCGGGTGCTGGAATCTTTGCTGCGCCTTCCTTAACGGGACGCCGGTAGGCGGCTTGCCGTCACGCGTGCACCGATCTGTTTCCATATATTGCACCGGCTTTCTGCCGGAAGTCGCGGTGTTAACCTGCAAAAGCCCATCTCAGGGCATTTCTTACGATTTCGGCAGACTTTTCCTTCCGCGCTTTGCGACTTTTCAAAGGCGCGCGCGGAAGTGGGAAAAGCGCCAGTACCCTCAAGGAGCCCCTCGCCATGCACGCCATCAGCTTTATCCAGGACTTGGCCGTGATCATGTTGGTGGCAGGGGTGGTCACCATCCTCTTTCATCGGCTCAAGCAGCCGGTGGTGCTGGGCTACATCGTCGCCGGCTTTATTATTGGGCCGCACACGCCGCCGTTTGGCCTGATCCACGACGAAGACACCATCAAGACCCTCGCGGAGCTGGGGGTGATCTTTCTGATGTTCTGCCTGGGCCTGGAGTTCAGCCTGCGCAAGCTGTTCAAGGTCGGCGCCACGGCGTTTATCGCGGCGTTCCTGGAGATCATCCTGATGATCTGGATCGGCTACGAAATCGGCCAGTGGTTCGACTGGAACACCATGGACTCATTGTTCCTCGGTGCGATCCTGGCGATTTCCTCGACCACCATCATCGTCAAGGCCCTCAACGACCTGAAGATGAAAAACCAGCGCTTCGCCCAACTGATTTTTGGCGTGCTGATCGTTGAAGACATCCTCGGCATCGGCATCATCGCTTTGCTGTCGAGCATTGCCGTCAGCGGCACGGTCAGCTCTGGCGAGGTGTTCTCTACCGTCGGCAAGCTCTCGCTCTTCATGATCGTTGCATTGGTGATCGGCATCTTGCTGGTACCGCGCCTGCTGGCCTACGTGGCCAAGTTCGAAAGCAACGAGATGCTGCTGATAACCGTATTGGGCCTGTGCTTCGGCTTCTGCCTGCTGGTGGTCAAGCTGGAATACAGCATGGTGCTGGGCGCATTCCTGATCGGCGCAATCATGGCCGAATCCAAGCAGTTGATTAAAATTGAGCGCTTGATCGAGCCGGTTCGCGACATGTTCAGTGCAATCTTTTTCGTGGCGATTGGCTTGATGATAGACCCGGCGATTTTGTTGCAATACGCCTGGCCGATTGCGGTAATCACCGTGGCGGTGGTGTTGGGCAAGATGTTGTCCTGCGGCCTGGGGGCGTTTATCGCCGGTAACGATGGCCGTACCTCGCTGCGCGTGGGCATGGGGCTGTCACAGATTGGTGAGTTTTCCTTCATCATCGCAGCGCTGGGGATGACCCTTCAGGTCACCAGCGACTTTCTCTACCCGGTGGCGGTGGCCGTTTCGGCGATCACCACGTTGCTCACGCCGTACCTGATTCGCGGTGCCGACCCCTTGTCGTTAAAGATTGCGGCCCTGATGCCCAAGCGCATGAGCCGAGTGTTTGGCATGTATGGCGAATGGTTGCGCAGTATTCAACCGCAAGGCGAAGGCGCGATGCTGGCGTCGATGATCCGCAAGATCATCCTGCAAGTGGGGGTGAACCTGGCGTTGGTGGTGGCGATCTTCTTCACCGGCAGCTTTTTTGCGAAGCGTATTGGCGGCTACCTGGAGGGTTGGATCAGCGATCCAAGCTGGCAGAAGGCGTTGATCTGGGGCGGGGCGTTGCTGTTGTCGCTGCCATTTTTGATTGCGGCGTATCGCAAACTCAAGGCGTTGTCGATGCTGCTGGCGGAGATGAGCGTGAAGCCGGAAATGGCCGGGCGCCATACCCAGCGCGTGCGGCGGGTGATCGCGGAGTTGATCCCGATCCTGTCGCTGCTGGTGATCTTCCTGCTATTGGCAGCCTTGTCGGCCAGTATTCTGCCGACCAACAAGTTGCTGGTGCTGATCGCCGTGGTCACGGCCGCGGTGGCGGCTGTGCTGTGGCGCTGGTTCATCCGCGTGCATACGCGGATGCAGGTCGCCTTGCTGGAGACACTGGATAACCATAAGGATACGTTGTAGGAGCGAGCTTGCTCGCGAAGGTCGTTAACGATAACGCGGGAAACCTGACACCCAGTGGTGCTCTCAGGTTTCTCGCGAGCAAGCTCGCTCCTACATGAGGTTCAGCTTTCGAGCCAGACATCCCGCGCCCAGTGCCACACCGATTCCCAGGTTTCTTCGGTGACGATTTCTTCTTCGCCAGACCACAGCACCACGGTGCCGTCTTCTTCGACGCAGTAGTAGTCGTCGCCGTCCTGGCAGATTGGGATCAGGCTGCGGTCGACACCGGCATCCCAGGCGTTGGCGGCAACGTCCGGCAGGTAGGTATGGGACTGCGGGTCGGTGACGGTCACCGGCTCCAGGCTGCCATACACCACGTCGCTGACGGTCAGCAGGAATTCACGGAAGACAAACGGGATGTCGATGAACAGTTGTTCCTCGATCTCTACCAGTTGGTCTTCGTCGGGCAGTTCCAGAGGAACCGGGACCGGTTCGTTGGCTTCACGCAATTGTTCGATGATTTCTTCCACGGCCGGGATCCTCTTGCTAGATGGCGCGGTTTATAGGGGCGTTTTATACAGTAGCTCGCTATAAGTGCAACCGCGAAATAGAAAACCCCGGAACATGTCCGGGGTTTTGGCTATTGCTGGGTCACACGTGCGGGTTTCAGCCGTTCTGGCGGATACCGGCTACCAGCCAAGGCTGGTTTTCGCCTTGTGGGCGCTCCATGTTCCAGCTCTCGCTGAACACTTCGCCCTGGTCGAAGCGCGAAGTCTTCGACACACCGCTGAAGGTCAGGGTGGCGATGGTCTTGTCGGCGCGATCATCCACACCTTCGAGCTGTACGCGCAGGTCGTCGATGTAGGTCGACTGGAAGCCGTCGCCCAGGTCGGCACGCTCGCGCTTGAGGAACTCAAGCAGTTGCGGGGTCACGAACTCGGCGATCTTGTCCATTTCATTGGCGTCCCAGTGCTGCTGCAGGGACTGGAAGTGGCTGCGGGCCGCTTCAATGAAACGCTCTTCGTTGAACCAGGCCGGTGCGTTGATCACCGGGCGGGCTGCAGCAGGTGCTGCCGAACCACCGAAGATCGAGCCCATGGCTGGTTTTTGCTCGAACACTTCACGCTGCATTGGCGCGCCAGCGGGAGCCATGTGCTCCTGCTGCTTGCGGCGACGGGCGGCGATAAAGCGGAAGATCACAAACGCGATGACCGCCAGGATCAACATGTCGAAGATCTGCATGCCCTGGAAGCCGCCGCCCATGAACATGGAGGCGAGCAGGCCACCGGCGGCAATGCCGGCCAGAGGGCCCAACCAGCGCGAAGCACCGCCAGCCTTGGCAGCGGCGCCAGCAGCACCGGCTGCGCCTGCGGTAGCCGCAGCGCCGCCGGCACCGGCGGATGGAGCCATTTGGCTGGTCTGGTGAGTCGGTGCTGCACCGGAACTTTTGCCGCCACCAAAGCGTTTGGCGTTGGCGTCGAGGCTCATCGTCAAGCCGATGCACAACGCCATGGCGATGCTAAGAAAACGTTTCATAAAGGGAATTCCCATTTGTGGATTGCACGCGCGCCATGTTGCACAGGTGTAGTGACAGTGGCTAGCGGCATAATGTTTCGGGCTTTTGCGTAAGACCGATTCCGAAGGCTCTGTAGGACGTATTACAGATATTGGCCCGCGCTGGTTAAAAACAAGGGCGGGCCAATAAGCATCATGTTAAGCCGCCCTCTGTAGGAGCGAGCTTGCTCGCGAAAAATACCCAGGCAACGCGTTCATGCAGAATGTCCGCGTCATCGTTGGCGATTTTCGCGAGCAAGCTCGCTCCTACAGTGGAAATGTTTCAGACGGCTTCGAGCTTCGCGTAACCCATCATCAGCCACTTGCTGCCTTCGGCAAAGTTCACCTGCACCCGAGCCTGCGCCCCGGCGCCTTCGAAGTTGAGGATCACGCCTTCGCCAAACACCGAGTGCCTGACCTGCTGGCCAAGGCTGAACTGGGTTTCTGGAATCTCGGAACCGGCAAACAGGCTGCTGGAACTTTGCTGCTGACCCCCGCCGAACGGTCGACTGACGCTGTTGGACAAGCGCACTTCCTGGATCAGCCCCTTCGGCACTTCACGTACGAAACGCGACACCTTGTTGTAGGTCTCGCTGCCGTACAGGCGTCGGGTCTCGGCGTAGGTCATCACCAGGTTCTGCATGGCGCGGGTGATGCCCACGTAAGCCAGGCGGCGTTCTTCCTCAAGGCGGCCAGGTTCTTCCAGGCTCATCTTGTGGGGGAACAGGCCTTCTTCCATGCCCACCAGGAACACATACGGGAATTCCAGGCCCTTGGCGCTGTGCAAGGTCATCAGTTGGATGCTGTCTTCATGCTCATCGGCTTGAGCATCCCCGGCTTCCAGCGACGCATGGCCAAGGAAGGCCGCGAGCGGGGTGAGGTCTTCTTCGTTTTCGGTGTTTTCGAACGCGCGGGCGGCGCTGACCAGTTCCTCAAGGTTTTCTACCCGGGCCTGGCCTTTCTCGCCTTTTTCCGCTTCGTGGTAGGCAATCAACCCGGATTGCTCGATCACCGTCTGGGTCATCAAATGCAGCGGCATTTCCGAACACTTGGCGGCGAGGTTCTCGATGAGCTCGACAAACACACCTAGCGCTCCGGCCGCACGCCCGGTCAGGCCTTTATTGGCGATGAGCAATCGCATGGCTTCCCACATCGACACATCGGCGTGGCGCGCATGGTCGCGGATGGCTTCAACGGTTTTCTCGCCGATGCCACGGGCCGGGATGTTGATCACCCGCTCCAGCGCCGCATCGTTGCCACGGCCTTCGAGCAAGCGCAGGTAAGCCATGGCGTTCTTGATTTCGGCACGCTCGAAGAAGCGCTGGCCGCCATAGATGCGGTACGGGATGCGTTCGCGCAGCAAGGCTTCTTCCAATACCCGCGATTGGGCGTTGGAGCGGTACAAAATCGCGATATCGCTGCGCGCCAGGCCGGTCTTGAGGGCGCTTTCAATGGTTTCCACCACGTAGCGCGCTTCATCGTGCTCGTTGAAGGCCGCGTACAGGTTGATGGCTTCGCCTTCGCCGCCGTCGGTCCACAGCTCTTTGCCCAGGCGCCCGGTATTGTTGGCGATCAAGGCGTTGGCGGCCTTGAGGATCCCCGCGGTGGAGCGGTAGTTCTGCTCCAGGCGAATAGTGACCGCGTCCGGGAAGTCTTCGGAATACTGGTAGATGTTCTCGATTTTCGCGCCACGCCAGCCGTAGATGGACTGGTCGTCATCGCCCACTACCATCAGGCTGTCACCGCCCTTGGCCAAAAGGCGCAACCAGGCGTATTGCACGGCGTTGGTGTCCTGGAACTCGTCCACCAGGATGTGCCGGAAACGCTTCTGGTAATGGGCCAGCAAGCCTGGGTTATCACGCCACAGGTCGAGGGCGCGCAGCAGCAGTTCGGAGAAGTCGATTACGCCGGCACGCGCACAGGCGGCCTCGTACGCTTCATAAATGCTGCGCATGGTGGCCAGGAACAGATCGCCGCTGGCCTGAATATGTTGCGGGCGCAGGCCTTCGTCTTTCTGGCCGTTGATAAACCATTGCGCCTGACGCGCCGGCCAACGTTGTTCGTCGAGGCCCAGCTCACGGATCACGCGCTTGACCAAGCGTTGCTGGTCGTCGCTATCGAGAATCTGGAAGGTCTGAGCCAAACCTGCTTCTTGCCAGTGCGCCCGCAGCAGACGGTGCGCCAGGCCGTGAAAGGTGCCCACCCACATGCCGGCCGGGCTGATGCCCATCAACTGCTCGATGCGGTGGCGCATCTCGGCAGCGGCCTTGTTGGTGAAGGTCACCGACAGGATGGAATGCGGGGACGCGTTTTCGACCTGGATCAACCAGGCGATACGGTGCACCAGCACTCGGGTTTTACCGGAGCCAGCACCGGCCAGGACCAACTGACGGCCAACGGGGGCCGCTACGGCCTGACGTTGGGCATCGTTGAGGGAGTTCAGCAAAAGAGAGAGATCATCGCGCATCGGCGCATTCTATGGCCGTCGGGGGAGAGGGGCAAACACCAATACCGGTTGGTCGACGGAAAACAGCCGGGGTGATGACCGGTCGGTCAATGGCCCCAGCCCCCGCAGCGTCTTGCTCAAGCCGTCTGGACCCGAAGTTTGCGCGTGTGAGTCATGTGGTTTTTATGACGTGGAGCAGTTTGGCCCAAGCGCTTGCTTGTGTATGCTCCGTCGACGTTTCGGGCTCACCATTATAAGAACACTGCCTATGACCCTCAGCACTGACCTGTTTGGCCCTTCAGCGGCGCCCGCGCAGGTTATCCGCAAACATTACGCCACCGAGATGGCGGTAGAGCGCACACGCCTGCTGTACCAAGGCTCGTTGTTGCCTACGTTATTAATGTTGGTCAATGGCCTGGTCTGCGCCTGGCTCCTGTGGAACCCCAAACACTACCTGCTGGACAGCATCTGGCTGGTGTGGCTGCTCGCGCTGGTAGCCATGCGTGTAATCCAGGTCGCTGCATTCGATTCGGCCATGCCCAGCCGTCAGGCCCAGCCGGTGTGGCGGCGCATGTTTATGCTCGGGTCAGCGGTCAGTGGCCTGACCCTGGCCACGGCAGCTATTGCGCTGGTACCGGTGGACAGCTTTATGCAACAGGCCTGGGTATTCGGCCTGATCGGTGCTGCGACCCTGTCGGCGAGTGTCGCCTATGCCGTGAGCCTGCCGGCATTCCTGTCGTTTGCGTTGCCGTGCCTGGTGCCGGCGATCGTCTATCTGTTCTGGGACGGCGCCCCGCAGCAACAGGGCTGGGGTGTACTCGGCCTGATTTTGCTGGCGTCTCTGAGCCTGGTGGCGTGGCAGGTCAATCGCCTGATCCAGCGCGGGCTGTTACGACGCTTCCAGAACCAGGCATTGATTGAGCATTTGCAGAAGGCCCAGCAGCGCAGCGAGCAGTTGAACCAGGAGTTGCTGCGTGAAGTCGAGCAACGTCGTCAGGTCGAGCAGGAACTGCGCGACGCACAAGTCGGCCTTCAGGACCGTATGGCGCAACGCAGCCAGGAACTGGACGCGGCCAGCCTCGCCCTGAATAAAAGTGAAGCGCGCCTGGCCATGGCCCTGCAAGCCAGTGAATTGGGCCTGTGGGATTGGAACCTGCAAACCGACGAAGTCCACCATACCCAACTCAAGGAGCTGTTCGGCCTAGAGCCTGAGTACGTCACGGCGATGCTCAGCCACCTCAAGCCGCGCCTGCACCCCGACGACTTGCCGCTGCTCAAGCGTGCCTTGGTGGAGCATCTCAAGGGCCGCAGCGAGGACTATCAAGTCGAGTACCGCGTGCGCCATGGCGATGGGCATTGGGTGTGGATCGAAGACCGCGGCCGTGCCGTGGAGCGTGCGCCCAGTGGTCGGGTGACGCGCATGCTCGGTACTCGCCGGGATATCAGCGCCGGCAAGGCTCTGGAAGAACAGCAGCGTTTGGCGTCGACCGTGTTCGAGGCGGCCAGTGAAGGCATTGTGATCCTCGACCCGGATTACGTACTGGTGGCCGTGAACCAGGCGTTCAGCCGTGTAACCGGCTTCGATATCGACGACATGCTCGGTCGCAATGTCGTGGAACTGCCCAGCAGTCGCGACGCCCGCCGGCATTTTCCGGTCATCCGCCAAGCCTTGCTCAGCCACGGCACCTGGCAGGGTGAGCTGGTGGAAACACGCAAAAACGGCGAGCTGTACCCGCAGTGGCTACAGCTAAATGTGGTGCGCGATATTCGAGGAAACGTCAGTCACATCGTCGGCTTCTTCGCCGATCTGTCCGCAAGGCGCGAATCTGAGGAACGCATGCGCTACCTCACCCACTACGACGAACTCACCGGCCTGGCCAACCGCTCGCTGTTCCGTGAGCGGCTGCGCGAAGCCCATTCGCGGGTGCGTCAGGGTGGGCGCAGCCTAGCGTTACTGCACATCAACTTGGACCGCTTCAAGCTGCTCAACGACAGCCTGGGTCATGAAGTCGCCGATCAATTGCTGCAGAAAATGGCGCGCCGCTTGATCAATGCCCTACCGGAGGCCGACACCATCGCTCGCCTGTCCGGGGATGAGTTCGCCGTACTCTTCGACGCCTACGGCAACCTGTCGAGCCTCGCGCGAGTGGCAACACGGTTGCTGGCCAAGCTGAGGGTGCCGGTGACGGTCGAGGGGCATGAGCTGGTGGTAAGTGCCTCGATGGGCGTCAGTTTGTTGCCGGATAACGCGCGGGAAATTTCTGCGCTGGTCAGCCAATCGAACATGGCCATGCAGCATGCCAAGCACCTGGGTGGCAACAACTTCCAGTTCTACACCGATAGCCTGCAAGCCAGCACCCTGGAGCGTTTGCAGCTGGAAAACCACCTGCGCAAGGCCATCGAAGAACATCAGCTCAGCGTGTTCTACCAACCTAAACTGTGCCTGGCCACCGGCAAGTTGAACGCCGCCGAGGCGCTGATCCGCTGGGATCACCCGCAGTGGGGCATGGTGCCGCCGTGTGACTTTATCGGCCTGGCCGAAGAGACCGGCCTGATAGTGCCGTTGGGCGAATTCGTGCTGCGCCAGGCCTGCTGGCAGGCGTGTGAGTGGCAGCGCCAGGGGCTGGCGCCGATCCGGGTGTCGGTGAACCTGTCGGTGCATCAGTTGCGCCAGGGCAAGTTGGTCAGCCTGGTGCGCCAGGTGTTGGAAGAGACCGGCCTGGACCCGCAGTACCTCGAATTGGAACTCACCGAAAGCCAATTGCTCGACAGCGTCGAACACATCATCGCCACGTTCCAGCAACTGCGCGACTTGGGCGTGAAGTTGGCGATTGATGACTTTGGCACCGGCTACTCCTCTTTGAGCTACCTCAAGCGCATCCCCGTGGACTACGTGAAGATCGACCAAACCTTTATTCGCGGGCTGGGCCAGGGCCGTGAAGATGCCGCGATCACCCGCGCGATCATCGCCATGGCCCATGGCTTGGCACTGAAAGTGGTGGCCGAGGGTGTGGAAGATCAGCAACAATTGGACTTCTTGCGCCAAGAGCGCTGCGATGAAGTGCAGGGCTACCTGATCAGTCGGCCAATGCAGGCCGAAGGCTTGGCAGATTTGTTACGGAAAAATGCAGATTTTACTTAGGGCCGGCGAGCGCGCCCCTGTGGCTACAAAGCCTGCGCCCTTTGATTCTGAGGGCAGCAGGGCGATTTAGTGATGCGTCGAACGGGCAAAACGACAATTCTTGTAGTATAACTACAAGCTTGCTACATCCCTGGCCCTGCCCATAACAAGAGTCCTGCCCTTTGAACCTGTTGCAACATATCGCCCAGTCGCGCCACCTGTTACGCAAATCGGAACTCAAGGTTGCCGATCACGTGCTGCTTGACCCTGCGGCCGTGATGCACAGTTCCATGGCCGACCTGGCCCACAGCGTGGGCATCAGCGAGCCAACCATCGTGCGCTTCTGCCGCGCCATCGGTTGCTCCGGGTTCCAGGACTTGAAACTCAAACTGGCCCAAAGCCTGGCCGCCGGCGCGAGCTTCGGGCAGTTCGCGATCCACGAAGACGACTCTGTTGCCGATTACAGCCTGAAAATTTTCGACACCACGTTGCACACCTTGATGGAAGTGCGCGAGAAGCTCGACCCGATCGAGTTGCAAAAAGCCGTGACGGCCATGTCCCAGGCCCAGCGCGTTGAGTTTTATGGTTTCGGTGCGTCGGGTGCTGTTGCGGCGGATGCCCAACACAAATTCTTCCGACTGTTGCTCACGGCGGCGGCCTACAGCGACCCGCATATGCAGGCGATGTCAGCAGTGACCTTGAAGCCTACGGATGTGGCCATCTGTATTTCGCAGTCGGGCCGCTCCAAAGACCTGCTGATCACCGCCAACCTGGTGCGTGAAAGCGGCGCGACCCTGATTACCCTGTGCCCGAGCCAGACCCCGTTGGCGGAGTTATCTACGGTCAACCTCGCGATCGATGTGCATGAAGACACCGAGATCTATACCCCGCTGACTTCGCGTATTGCCCACCTGGTGGTGATCGATGTGCTGGCGATGGGCGTGGCCATGGCGCGTGGGCCAAGCCTGGTGAATCATCTCAAGAGCGTGAAGCGCAGCTTGCGCAGCCTGCGGCTGTCGCCCAAGTCGGTCAAAGCCCTCGACGACTGACTCAAGATCGTACTCGGTTAAACATGTGGGAGGGGGCTTGCCCCCGATTGCGGTGTGTCAGCTATCAAATTCATTGGCTGACCCATTGCTATCGGGGGCAAGCCCCCTCCCACATTTTGACCGAGTGCATATCTGCAAGATTCATCGTCCTGTCATACCCGCGCCGCCAAACCGTAACCGCCAGCGCCTATCCTGAGCTCCCGTACTCGCATTGGGAGACTCGAAATGGCCCGTCCCTACGAAGACAGCAACAGCGCCGTAAAAACCCGTCGTCAGCAGGAAGACCAGCGCCGCATGGCGTTTCGTCGTGCAATTGAAGACCGTTGTGAAGAGCGCCAATTGCTCCAGAGCATCAGTGACTACCCGGAGCTGCACTGGCAGGCACCCGTGGCTGCCCAGCGAAACGCTCAGCCAACACGCTGATCTGCGCCCGCTCGCTGCGGATAAAGCCCAGGAACGCATGGGCCACCGGTGACAGGCGCTTGGCTTTTGCCTGCACCAGGCACCAACTGCGGTACAGCGGCAGTTCTTCCACCGGCAGCTCCTTGAGCCCGCCGGTGGCGAGTTCCATGTTGACCGCGTGACGCGTCAGCAGGGCCACGCCCAAGCCTGCGCACACACATTCACGCTGCGCCTCGGCTGAGGCAACCTCCACCGTCTGGGTGAAGTGCACGCGTTTTTCCTTGAAGTACTCCTCGCAGGCCAATCGCGTGCCCGAACCCTGCTCGCGCACCAGCAAGGTGTAAGGCTCCAGGTCTTGCAGGCGCAGCGGGCCTTGCAGGCTCAACGGGTGATCAAAAGGCGCCACGGCGACAATCGGGTTGTTGAGGAAGGGCAGGAATTCCAGGCCCATGTCCTGAGGCACCATGGACATAATCACCAGGTCGTCACGGTTGTCCGAAAGCCTGCGGATGACTTGGGCGCGGTTGACCACCGTGAGCTGCAATTGCACCTCAGGGTGCTGGCGTTTGAACGCAGCAAACAGGTGCGGCACGAAGTACTTGGCGCTGGACTCAATCGCCAACTTCAACTGACCTTGCAGCGAGCCCTGCATGTCTGACAGCTGCATATCGAGGTTTTCCAGGCGCCCGAAAATGTCCCGGCTGGCCCGCTGCAAGGCTTCAGCGGCTTCGGTCATATAGAGCTTTTTGCCGACATAATCGAATAACGGCTGCCCGATCAGCTCTTCGAGCTGGCGAATTTGCAGGCTGACGGCCGGTTGTGTGAGGGACATTTCCTCGGCGGCGCGGCTATACGAGCGCAAATCACACACTTCATTGAATATCTGCAATTGACGCAATGTCATGCGCATCAATGACTTACGCATTATTTAAACCCTTTCGCCAAACCTGATGGGCTCAACTATAAGTCTTTACTTATGCACGACCCAATAATTATTGATTTTTGTTAATCCTCCGCTGCGCATAGTGTGTGTCTCGCGACTGTCATGAAACATTTGGTCACGCGCCGACCCGGGTCTAGCGGGTCGAAGAACGCAGCAATCGGCTCAAGGGAATTTCCAAGTGATAAAAAAGATCCTGATCGCCAACCGTGGTGAAATTGCCGTACGAATCGTGCGTGCCTGCGCCGAGATGGGCATTCGCTCGGTCGCGGTCTACTCCGACGCCGACCGCCACGCGTTGCACGTCAAACGTGCCGACGAAGCCCACAGCATTGGTGCTGAGCCCCTGGCCGGTTACCTGAACCCGCGCAAGTTGGTGAACCTTGCCGTGGAAACCGGCTGTGACGCGCTGCACCCCGGCTACGGCTTCTTGTCAGAAAACGCCGAGCTGGCTGACATCTGCGCTGAACGCGGGATTAAATTCATCGGCCCGTCCGCTGAAGTGATCCGCCGCATGGGCGACAAGACCGAAGCGCGCCGCAGCATGATCAAGGCCGGCGTACCGGTTACACCCGGCACCGAAGGCAACGTCGCCGACATCGCCGAAGCCCTCACCGAAGGCGACCGCATTGGTTACCCGGTGATGCTTAAGGCCACCTCCGGTGGTGGCGGTCGCGGTATCCGTCGTTGCAACAGCCGCGAAGAACTTGAACAAGCCTTCCCCCGGGTCATCTCCGAAGCCACCAAGGCGTTCGGTTCGGCGGAAGTGTTCCTGGAAAAATGCATCGTCAATCCCAAGCACATCGAGGCGCAGATCCTCGGTGACAGCTTTGGCAATGTGGTGCATTTGTTCGAGCGCGATTGCTCGATCCAGCGTCGTAACCAGAAGCTTATCGAAATCGCCCCAAGCCCCCAGCTCACCCCGGAACAGCGCGCCTACATCGGCGACCTGTCAGTGCGTGCCGCCAAGGCCGTGGGCTATGAGAACGCCGGCACTGTGGAGTTCCTGCTCGCCGAGGGCGAGGTGTACTTCATGGAAATGAACACTCGGGTGCAGGTGGAACACACCATCACCGAGGAAATCACCGGGATCGACATCGTCCGCGAGCAGATCCGCATTGCCTCGGGCTTGCCGCTGTCGGTGAAGCAGGAAGACATCCAGCACCGTGGTTTCGCGTTGCAGTTCCGTATCAACGCCGAAGACCCGAAGAATAACTTCCTGCCGAGCTTCGGCAAGATCACCCGGTACTACGCCCCCGGCGGCCCCGGCGTGCGTACCGACACGGCGATCTACACCGGCTATACCATCCCGCCGTTCTACGACTCCATGTGCCTGAAACTGGTGGTGTGGGCGTTGACCTGGGAAGAAGCCATGGACCGCGGCCTGCGTGCCCTGGACGACATGCGCCTGCAAGGCGTGAAGACCACCGCCGCCTATTACCAGGAAATCCTGCGCAACCCGGAATTCCGCAGCGGCCAGTTCAATACCAGCTTCGTTGAAGCCCACCCTGAGCTGACCAACTACTCGATCAAGCGCAAACCCGAAGAGCTGGCCCTGGCCATCGCCGCCGCCATTGCCGCCCACGCAGGCCTGTGAGGAATATTCCAATGTCTAAGAAAATCTTTGTCACCGACACCATCCTGCGCGACGCCCACCAATCGTTGCTGGCTACCCGCATGCGCACTGACGATATGCTGCCGATCTGCGACAAGCTCGACAAAGTCGGCTACTGGTCCCTGGAGGTCTGGGGCGGTGCGACCTTCGACGCCTGCGTACGCTTTTTAAAAGAAGACCCCTGGGAGCGTCTGCGCAAACTGCGCGCCGCGCTGCCTAACACCCGTCTGCAAATGCTGCTGCGTGGCCAGAACCTGCTGGGCTATCGCCATTACAGCGACGACGTGGTCAAAGCCTTCGTCGCCAAGGCCGCTGTGAATGGCATCGATGTGTTCCGCATCTTCGACGCCATGAACGACGTACGTAACCTGCGCGTGGCCATCGAAGCGGTGAAAGCCGCTGGCAAACATGCCCAGGGCACCATCGCCTACACCACCAGCCCGGTGCACACCATCGAGGCCTTTGTGGCCCAGGCCAAGCAGCTGGAGTCCATGGGTTGCGACTCCATCGCGATCAAGGACATGGCGGGTTTGCTGACGCCGTACGCCACCGGTGAACTGGTCAAGGCGCTGAAAGCCGAGCAGAATCTGCCGATCTTTATCCACTCGCATGACACCGCCGGGTTGGCCGCGATGTGCCAACTCAAGGCCATCGAAAATGGCGCCGATCATATCGACACCGCCATCTCCAGCTTCGCCTGGGGCACCAGTCACCCTGGCACCGAGTCGATGGTTGCCGCCCTCAAAGGCAGCGAATTCGACACCGGCCTGAGCCTGGAACTGCTGCAAGAGATCGGCCTGTATTTCTACGCCGTGCGTAAGAAATATCACCAGTTCGAAAGCGAATTCACCGCCGTCGACACCCGCGTGCAAGTCAACCAGGTACCGGGCGGGATGATTTCCAACCTGGCCAACCAGTTAAAAGAGCAGGGCGCCCTCAACCGCATGAGCGAAGTGCTGGCCGAGATCCCGCGTGTGCGTGAAGACCTGGGTTTCCCGCCGCTGGTCACGCCGACTTCGCAGATCGTTGGCACTCAGGCGTTTTTCAACGTGCTGGCCGGCGAGCGTTACAAGACCATCACCAACGAAGTGAAGCTGTACCTGCAAGGCGGCTATGGCAAGGCGCCGGGTACCGTGAACGAGAAACTGCGGCGCCAGGCCATCGGCAGCGAAGAAGTGATCGACGTACGCCCGGCCGATCTGCTCAAGCCAGAAATGACCAAGCTGCGCGGCGAAATCGGCGCGTTGGCCAAGTCTGAAGAAGACGTGCTGACCTACGCCATGTTCCCGGACATTGGCCGCAAGTTCCTTGAAGAACGCGACGCCGGCACCCTGGCACCGGAAGTGCTGTTACCGATTCCCGAGGCCGGCGGTGTTGCGCGTGCCGGTGGCGAGGGCGTGCCGACCGAGTTCGTGATCGACGTGCACGGCGAAAGCTACCGCGTCGACATCACGGGTGTTGGCGTGAAAGCCGAAGGCAAGCGTCACTTCTACCTGTCCATCGACGGCATGCCAGAAGAAGTGGTGTTCGAACCGCTCAACGAGTTTGTCGGTGGCGGTAGCAGCAAGCGCAAGCAAGCCAGCGAGCCAGGCCATGTCAGCACGGCGATGCCGGGCAATATCGTCGATGTGTTGGTCAAGGAAGGTGACGTGGTCAAGGCCGGCCAGGCCGTGTTGATCACCGAAGCCATGAAGATGGAAACCGAAGTGCAGGCCTCCATTGCCGGCAAGGTGACCGCCGTTCATGTGGCCAAGGGCGACCGGGTCAACCCGGGTGAAATCCTGATTGAAATCGAAGGCTGATCCTTAGCCTTCGACATTACCGCTTAATCCTCGGGGGGGCAGGTGCTCCCCTTTTTTTGCCTGGGATTTGGCGGTCAGGTGGCGGTGGGATCGTTGCGCTTGAAGGTGATGAATACGTCATGGGCCTTGTAGGTCAGCTCGGCGGAAAAGTCTTTCAGGTTGTGGGTGACGTGGGCAAATTGGCCTTCCATCCGTTGGGCATTGATGAGCCGCACGGGGTGTGAGGGCACCTCGTTTTCATCCGGCACATCAATATTCAGGGTGGCGCCATTCAGGTTGGCGGTGTTGCCAATGCTTAGGGCCTTATCGGCACCCGGGGTGAAGGCCAAGGTTGAACCGGCTTGCATACGCAGGTCATTGTCGATGCGGGTGGTGGGTTCCAGCCGCAGCGTGCCTGCGACGTCGAGGTTGTTAACGGTGCCGCCAGAATAAGTGGCGCCGGAGTCGACCGTCATAGAGCCGCCGATGTTGCTCTGATTGATCAGCGTTGCACCGCTAAAGACTTTGCCTTGTCTGTTAGCCTCCACGGGGCCGGTAAGGGTCCAGGAGCCTTCACCGACCCACAGGTGTTGCATGCGCCTCGCGCCATCGAATGAGCCGCCTTTGGCGTCTTCCAGAAGGACTTGGTTAGTGCCGGTGCCACCGTCAACCTCGCCTACGAAGCGGCCGCCGTGCTTGACGATCAACGTGTCGTTACCGCCCCCCATATCCAGCGCCAGCCCTTTGCTGCCGACAATCGAGCCGGCATTAAGCACTTCGTCGTCTTTCACGCCGCCCAATTTCACGCCGGCGCCATTTTTACCGATGATGCTGCCGTGGTTTTCCAGCCAGACCGGGGCCAGCCCGGAACCGACAAGACCTTCTTGCTTGCCGGTGGTTGTGGCGGTTGCGCTGTTGGTGATTTCGATCCCACGCAGGGAGGTTGCTACACCCGTGGCGGGCGTTGGGGAGAGCAACCTGGCAGCGTTATCGATGTCCAGCCCTTGGCCATTGTTGAGTGTGATGCTTACCGAGCTGAAATGGGCATTGGGCTTAACGGCAGGTTGGTCGCTGAGCACACTCCCCAGCGCGGTGGCGATATCAACCTGGGTCGCAGGCTTTTGATCGGCTGGCGTTTCGCTTGGGGTGGGTGACGGTGTTACGGGTTGCGCCAATGCGCGAATGTTGTTCGCTATTAGGCTGCCGAGGGTGGGCATAAACGAGAGTATTGATGACATGATTTTCCGGTCTCACGTGTGTAGGAGACCGGAATGTAGACAACGATTGCTGGCGTTGACTGTCAGGACTCTTGCCAATTGTTTGAGAGAAGCGTCTTCAGTTCGCTGATGTTAAAACCTCATCTGCCACTGCCCCGTCAGGCCCTGGCTGTGGCTGTTTGTCCCCGCTTCACCGTTGTAGATCAGGCCAACCGAGTGTTGCGGTGACAGGGCGAGATCCAGCCCCGCCGACAGGCTCAGGCTATCGCGGTCCAAGGCGGTGCCGTTGATGGCGAAGCTGTCGATGAGCCCCGGCGCAACCCGATAGGACTGGCGCACACGACTGTCGATGTCGCCGTAAAGGTGCTTCCAGCCGGTGCCAAGGTGCGGCGTCAAGCTCATCCGGTTATCGAATCGATACACCGTCGCCAAACGCAGGCCAACAGTGCTATTGAAGTTTTGTTGGGTTTGGGAGCCGACATTCAGCGCGCTCAGGCCGCCTTTTTCCTTGAAGCCTTCACGGTGATAGCGCTGGTAGCCGATACCGGCGAAGGGCTCGATGCTGACGTCTTCGCTGCCCAATTGATAGCCCAGCTCGGAGAATACCGTCTGGCTTTGGGCGTCGTAGCCGCCCCTGAGTTGCTCCTTGTAGTCGAGCAGATGAACGCTGCGTTTGTTTTGCCCGGCATGGTCGCTGTAGATCGCCCCGAGGCGCAGGGCCAGGGGGCCGTCCTGGTGCACGGCATAGCCGCCCAAGTGCCAACTATCCAGATCCCCGGAAAACCGTTGGGCATCTAGGTTAGAGGTGGTTTTTGCCCCCATCACACCGACCCGCCAGGCATGGTCGAGCGCCCAGTCGGCGCCCAGCAACAGACCTTGGGTGCCCTGTTTAAGGCCGGCACTGCCACCTTGCTTGTCGAGGGTGGCGCTGTTGCCCAGGCCCTGTACCCAAAAATGGCCGTCGTCGTCGCTGGGCAGTGTGCGCAGTATCGTGAGCAGTTGGTTGCTGAGTTGTTGCGTTGTGTTTTGCGTCGCCGCGGCGAGGTTGGCGTTCTGGCTGCCGGCCAATTGTTCCAGCGCCGCACCCAGGCCGTCGGGCTGCTGTTTCAGTGCTTCAGCGACTTTTTCCAGTTTCTTGATCTCTTCCGGGGTCAATTTGCCAGATTGCAACAGTCGATTAATCGCGGGGTTCAGTACGTTGGCGACCTGCCGGCCATTGTCGGTAGTGGCGTGGCGGGTTAGGTAGTCGTCGACGATGGGGGCTCTGTTCGGCAATAAGTCCTGCTCTTGAGCACCAGGCGATCCCTTCGGTTGAAAGGAGTGCCAACTGCCTTGCGCCTGCGCCGTTTGAGCGCTGGCGACGCTCAGGGCAAAGGCCATGACCCGTGCAAGTCTGTGATGTGTGAAGTGCATATATTCCCAACCGCTGATGAGTGAGGCCGGGAATTTAGCGAGATGGCGGGGCGATAACTGTCAGGCTACCGGCTCCTGCTTTGCGGGAGTTGTCTCTAGTGCGGCGCGATTAAAAACGCATCGGCTGTTGGCTGTGCAGGGTCAAGGCTGGATGGATAGGCGGATAAGGCGCGGTTTGCATTTTATTGCGCTCTTAAGGCCATTTTCGATAGATTTATGCACTGTATTGCAAGCCAAGCGATGAAACTCGACGTTTGAGATTATCAAATCCCTGAATGCCGTATTCAGGCCGTTCGGCCTGCAAATGGGCGTGGTCAAGCTGCGCCGCCAGTGGAGCTGAACCTCAACTGCGACGCACATACCCCTTGCCGTAATGCCGCTCCAGACGCGCCTGGATCAGCTCCAGTCCCAGGGACATCACCCAATAGATGATCGCCGCCGTGGTCAGCATCTCAATGTAGCGATAGCTCGAACGGCCATAGGACTGCGCCAGGAACATCACCTCCCACACGCCCATTACCGAGATCAGGGACGAGTCCTTGAGCATCGAGATGAACTGGTTGGTGGCCGGCGGGAGGATGGTGCGCATGGCTTGGGGCAGGGTGACGTGCCAGAAGATCGCACTGTCGCGCATGCCCAGGGCGAGGGCGGCTTCCCGCTGGCCATGAGCGACCCCCAGGATGCCGGCGCGGAAAATTTCGCTTAAGTAGGCGCCGTAGTTCAGCGACAGTGCGATGATCCCGGCGACGATGGCCCCCGGCACCAGGCCCAGTTGGGGCAGGCCAAGGTAGATCAACAGGATCTGGATCAGCAGCGGTGTGCCGCGAAAGAACGACGCATAAAAGCTCGCAACGCCAAACGCCACCGCGCTTTTCGACAAGCGCCCCAGCGCAGTGACAAAACCCAGCACCGACGACGCAACCATCGAACACAAGCACAGGAACAGCGTCAGCGCTGCACCTTGCAGAAAGCCGTTGGGCGCCAGGTGCACGCCCACCAGGTTGGGCAGCTTGTCGAGGATGATCGAGAACTTCAGGTCAAAGCTCAGGAAGAAGCTGGCAAACAGGCAAAACAGTACGCCCCAGGTCAGGTACAGGCGGGTGCGGAAACCAAAGAGCCGCTGCCATCGCGACTCACTGACCGGTGGCTTGGGAGGTGTGGGAAAAGCAGTCATTGGCTGATATCGGCACCGATCCATTTTTGCGACAGCTTGGTCAGGGTGCCGTCCTGTTTCAGCTGGGCGAAGACTTCACGCACCTTGCTGTCCCATTGCGCGTCGCCTTTTTCGATGGCTACCGAGTTGGGCTCCGAATACAGCGGTGCGCCGGCGAGTTTGAAGCGTTTGTCTTCGTTCAGGCGCGGTTGGGCGGTGACCAGGTTGGTGAGGATTGCATCCAGGCGCTTGCCGGCGCCCAGGCCGAGGTCCTGGAAGGCCACGTTGTCGGTGTCATACGGAGCGATTTGCACATCCTCGAACGGGTATTGCAGTTGGGTGTCCTCGGCGCCTTCGATCACCAGGTTTTTGTTCAGGTAGCTCTCGTAGCTGGAGGCGCTGGTGAGGCCGACTTTCTTGCCGCTCAGGTCTTTGGCGCTGTGGATGCGATCATCGGTGGCGTTGACCACAATCACTGCCGGCGACGCGTAGTACTCCACGGGGAAGTCGAACACTTCGGCGCGGGCCTTGCTCGGGGTCATGGAGCAGATGCAGATGTCGTAGCGCCCGCTCCAGCGGCCGGCGGCGATCACGTCCCAGGACGGGGTTTCCAGGCGCAGTTTTACGCCGAGTTTTTCTGCCACGGCCTTGGCAACGTCAACGTCGAAGCCATCCAGCTGGTTTTGATCGTTCAAGAACGAAAACGGCGGGTAGCTTTCCATCAGCACGCCCACCAATTCCTTGTTCTTCTCGATACGATCCAGCGTGGCACCGCCGAAGGCTTGAGTCGAGGCAGCCAAAAGGGTCAGGCCCAGGGCCAGCAGCGGTTTAAGTTTCATGAAGAACACCGTTAGAAAAAAGAGTTGTTAAGTACTGAATTGAACGTATTAAATAGTTATAAGAACGACTCTCATAGTGAGTTATTTTCATAAGCTTATGAGTAAAAAGCATATGGCCACAGCAACAGTAATTCTCGATGGCGGCATGGGCCGTGAACTGCAGCGCCGTGGCGCGCCGTTTCGGCAGCCGGAGTGGTCAGCCTTGGCGTTGAGCGAGGCCCCGGAGGCGGTGGAAGCGGTGCATGCGGCTTATATCCAAAGCGGCGCCAATGTCATCACCAGCAACAGCTACGCGGTGGTGCCGTTTCATATTGGTGAGGAGCGCTTTGCCGCTGAAGGCCAGGCTCTGGCCGCATTGGCGGGTACGCTGGCGCGGCGGGCAGTGGAGGCCAGCGGTTTGGCGGTTCGCGTGGCTGGCTCGCTGCCGCCGCTGTTCGGTTCCTATCGCCCCGATCTGTTCGAGCCGCAGCGCGTGTCTGAGTTGCTGACGCCGCTGGTGCAGGGCCTGGCGCCCTATGTTGACCTGTGGTTGGCGGAAACCCAGAGCGCCATCGCCGAAGCGCAAGCGATTCAGGCCGGGTTGCCTGAGGACGGCAAGCCATTCTGGCTGTCGTTTACGTTGAAGGATGAAGACACCGACGACGTCCCGCGTCTGCGCTCCGGCGAACCGGTGGTGGAAGCGGCCGAGGCGGCAGCCAAGCTGGGCGTCGAGGTATTGCTGTTCAATTGCAGCCAGCCCGAAGTGATCGGCGATGCCATCGACGCGGCGCGCCAGACCTTCGAACGCCTGGGCGTGCAGATAAAGGTGGGGGCCTACGCCAACGCCTTCCCGCCGCAACCCAAGGAAGCCACGGCCAACGATGGCCTGGACCCCTTGCGCGACGATCTGGACCCACCAGGCTATCTGCATTGGGCGGCGGATTGGCAGGCACGGGGCGCCAGCCATCTGGGCGGATGCTGCGGCATCGGTCCGGAGCATATTGCGGTGCTAGCGCAGAAGCTGGGTAACTGATACCAACACATATCCAATTGTGGGAGGGAGCAAGCCCCCTCTCACAGGGTTATGTGTTGTGTGAGCGTCGGCATTCGGCCAGGGTTTTCAGTTGGCTTGCGCCTGCCTGATTTTCATCCGACAACCACTGCTCAAAGCCCGCGCCAATCGCCGGCCACTCACCGTCGATAATCGAATACCACGCCGTATCCCGGTTCTGCCCCTTCACCACCATGTGCTGGCGGAACACCCCTTCAAAACTGAACCCCAAGCGCTCGGCTGCATATTTGGAGCGGGCATTGCCGTTGTTGCACTTCCATTCCAATCGGCGATAACCCTGCTCAAACGCATGCTTGCCCAGCAAATACACCGCCTCGGTGCTTTTTGGCGAGCGCTGCATCGGCGCACCGAAGGTGACGTGACCAATTTCAATACGACCTTGCGCCGGCACGATGGACATCAAGCTGAGGATGCCCTGCGCCTGGCCGGTTGCGCGGTCGATCACGCTGAAAAAGTACGGGTCGCTGTGGGCCGCATGATTGTTCAGCCAGGCATCGAATAGGCTGCGTTCGGGAAATGGCCCATAGGGCAAGTAGTCCCACAGTTTTGGATCAGCGCCTGGGCCTTGGAGGGCTTGGAATAAATCGTCGCCATGGCGTGCCGGGTCGAGTTTTTCCAGGCGGATAAAGCGCCCTTCTAGCAGTTCAACCGTGGGGGCTGGGGCGCCTTTCCAGTCGGCGAGGGAGGTGGACATGCTGCGCTCCTTAAAGACCTTTGCGAAATTGGATGAAACCTGGGCGTTCGGCGATGCGTTCGTACAGCTGGATCGCGGTGGCGTTGGTCTCGTGGGTGAGCCAATGCACTTTGCAGCAACCATCGGCCTTCGCCGTGGCGTAGACAAACTCAATCAGCTTGCGTCCCACACCGGTGCCGCGCTGGGCGGGGTCTACCAGCAAATCCTGCAGGTAGCAGGCGTTCTCGATGCTCCAATTGGATCGATGGTAGATGAAGTTGACCATGCCCACCGCCTTGCCATCCTGCCAGGCCAGCGCTGAATGAGTCGGCTCGCTGGCGTCGATCAGGCGTTCCCAGGTGCTTTGGCTGACTGCCTGCGGCAGTTCGGTGCCGTAAAACTTCAAGTACGCCTGCCACAACGGCAACCAGGCGGTGTGGTCGGCGGCGGTGACTTGGCGGATGTCGATCAGGCTCATTGTGCAACTCCTTGGGCAATAATATGGGCGAGGGTCTGGTCGCGAATATCGCTGCTGGCGGCCAAGCCTTCGCGAACACCGGCGATATCCGCAGGGCTGCGGTTCTGGCTGAGTTTGCGCTTACCGATCAGGCGCTCTATCGGCAGAGCAAAGCCGACGATGGCCTTGAGCATGCTGTCAATGTAGTCAGTCGGTGCGTCGCTGACTTTCCATGGCTGGGCGCGGCTGCCTTCATGGCGGTCGGTGAGGGCACTGACCAGGTTGAGCAACCGCTCGGGGTCGCTGAACACCTCAGGCGTTCCGTAAGCGTGCACGGCAAGGTAGTTCCAGGTAGGTACCACTTTGCCGTGCTCGGCTTTGGCCGGGTAAAAGGTTGGGCTGATGTAGGCATCGGCGCCGGCAAAGATCACCAGCGCTTGGCTGCCATTTTGCAATTCACGCCACTGTGGATTGGCTTTTGCCAGGTGCCCATAAAGTGTGCCATTGGGGCCTTCGTCGGCGTTAAGCAGTAGCGGCAGGTGGCTGGCAAGCAAGCCTTGCTCGCCAAAGGTCACCAACTGCGCCAAGCGGGTGTGACGAATCAATTGCTGCAGGTCGGGCAAGTCAGTGAGTGCAAAGGGGTGGGGTGTGTACATGGAGAATTTCCTTGGCGAATGCCTGCATCGTAGGCAGGCTAATGGCTCGATGAAAGAGCCATCAGGCACCCATTTGATAGGTCCAATATGCCGCCCATTTCGCCGCCACTGTCCTTTAACCCTGCAGGCATTGAGTTGGATCGCCGTCAGGGCCTGACGCGCCAGCTCTATGAAGCCTTACGTCTGCGGGTGCTTGATGGGCGACTTGTCAGTGGCACGCGCTTACCTGCCAGTCGTGATTTGGCGGCGGCGTTATCGATCTCCCGTAACAGCGTGGTACGTGCCTACGATCAGCTTTATGCGGAGGGATTTACCGAAAGTCGCGTAGGCGATGGCACTTATGTAGCGCAATTGCCCACCCCAGAAAAATTATCCACAAAAGTATCCACAGGGTTTTCAACAGGCTTATCCCCAGCCTTATCCACAAAATGGGCCAATCTTCCGGACAATTTGGATAATGAAGTTATCCACAGCACCGGCTTAAGTCGGATAAAAAACAATCACCTTTCACAACCTCCGTCTGGGCCGCCACGCGCGTTTCGGGTAGGGGTGCCGGCGTTTGACCTGTTCCCATTTGAGGTGTGGGCCAAGCTTAATGGGGCGTTTTGGCGCAAGCCCAATCTGGAACAGCTCTGTTACGGCGACCCGGCGGGCGATGCTCGTCTGCGTGGCCTGATCGCTGCGTACCTGCGCAGCTCGAGGGGGATGCGCTGCACGGCTGAACAAATAGTGATCACCAGTGGCGCGCAGCAGGCAATCAGCCTTTGTGCACAGTTACTGGTGGAGCCTGGAGATGGGGTGGCGGTGGAAAACCCGGGCTATCGCGCAGCCGGGCATGCGTTTGCCCTGGCCGGTGCAACACTGCACGGCGTACCGGTGGACGGCGAGGGCATTGATTGCCAAGTACTCAACACGCTGGATGACTGCCGTTTGGCGTATGTCACACCGTCTCATCAATATCCGTTGGGGGTGGTGATGAGTCTGGCGCGGCGCTTGGAGTTGCTGGCCTGGGCCGAGCACGCCGGAGGTTGGATTATTGAAGACGACTACGACGGCGAGTACCGCTACAGCGGCGCACCCCTGTCACCCTTGGCGGCGCTGGATCGCAGCGGGCGCGTGCTCTACGTCGGGACATTCGGGAAGGTGGCCTTTCCCGCCTTGCGTCTCGGATACCTGGTACTGCCGCCAGGCCTGGTGGATGCTTTTTCTCGCCGACGCGCCGTGGACATGCGTCATTCCGAGATCAGCACCCAGGCGGTAATGGCTGAGTTCATGGCGGCTGGGCATTTTCAGCGACATATCCGCCGCATGCGGCGAGCGGCGTTGAGTCGGCGCAATGCCCTGCTTGCCGATTGGCCGCAAGGTATACGCGGCCTCGGCGAACTGCCCAATGTTGCGGCGGGCCTGCACCTCACCGTGCGGGTGGACAGCTTGGCCCGGGAGCAGCAACTGCTTGAGCAAGCGCGGGCCGTGGGCGTGGAGGTCAACGGCCTGAGCAGTTACTGGCTGATGGGCGCCAGCCCGCCGATGGATCAGCGCGCCGGGCTGGTGCTGGGGTTTGCCGCTGTGCCCGAGTCCGATATCGCCCTGGCACTCAAGCGATTACGCGAGGCTTGGCTGGGCTGCAGTGTCGAAAAACAATGATTTGGCCAGCGTTGTGCTGATTTCGCTGCGATAGATTGCGATCTGGTCTCGGTCGTTGGCACTCTTGCGTTCAAACGCCCCGCCCAGTTTCTGCTGTTCCCGGGTTTTCAGGTGCGCGGCGCTGAAATCTTCAGCAGCAGCCTGGGGTGATGGGTAGTGAAAGTGTGCGTACCACAGCACGGCTTTGTTGCCGGTGTCACGAATTTCGTATTCATCCAGGTAGTCCTTGCCGGGGCCTTTGAGCCGTCGACGGGCACCGACTTTTTTTATCGTCACTTGTCCTTTATCGCGTAGCCACTCCAGCCGTGCAGCGGTGGGCGGTTGCTGCTTGATCATGCTGATTCGGGTGCTTCTGCCAAGTTCGACGAGTCGCGCGGCAGCTTCCGTGAGATTTTTATTGAGGGCTGAAGCCCGCGGACGATCGATTGCCGTCAGATTACGCTGGGTCAACGCGGTGTCGACGTCGCTCGCGGCTTGCTCCAACTTCGCTGCGCGCTGTTGGAACATCTCTTGGATTTCCTTGGGAATTCGCCCCGCCTTGCTTGAGTGGCCCAGCAGGCGACGGGTCGAGGCTGGTTCGTCATCCAGCAGGGCCTGGCCGGCGTTCACGCTTGTATCCAGGTCGATTTTCTTGACGGCCGGCGTGGGTAAGCCCGTTTTCACTCGCTCGACCCAGACCCCGGGCGTTTTTTCGTGGAATGTGGCAATGATCTTGCCCGTCATGGGTGCCTTGACGTCGACCAGGCTGCTGTCGGTGGCACGAGGCTCTCCTACCACGATGCCCTGGGAGCGGGTCTTGATGACTTTGCGCTGCGGTGTTGACGGAGGGTTGGAGGGGCCGGGCTTGGGCTCAAGGGCCTTTCTTTCGCGCAACAACTGCACCAGGTTTTGCATGGCCTGCTGATTGAATTCGTCGATATACCGACGCAGCTTCTCCAACGGGTCTCGCAACAGGTGTTCGGGGTAATCAGCGTGCAAGTCCAGTAAACGCTGGTCGCCCAGGGTGAGTTGCTCGACTTGGCTGTTCAACAGTTCGATGCGTTCTTCCAGGGGGCTGCCGTTGATCTTGTCCATTACCTCAATAAAGCTCTGAACACTGATGTCTACCGCGTCGAGGATGCCATGCAGCCTCGTGCGAGCATCGTTTTGTGCCTTACCTTCGCTGGTGGCGCTGCACAGGTAGCGTGCGATGGTGATTTGCAGCGCCTTGAGATCGGTCACCCGGATGTTCGGCAATGCCAGCATGGCGCGCTGGATGACACGCGCGCCCGCCGCCCCCAGGCCGTCGAGTTCGCGAAAACGCGACTCAACGTACTCCATGCGCTTAATCATCTCCACGTTCATGGTCGACATTTTCTGTGCGTAGTCGGCCTGCTCCTGGGGAGCCGCAGGTACATCGGTTTCCAATGCGTCCACCGTGGTCACCAGCAGGTCGCGAAAGGGGCCGATGCGTTCTTCGACTGCCGTTCGGGTCAGCACCAGTTGCTTGTTCAAATATTCGACCATCACACTTTGATAGTTGGGCACATTGGCGATGATGCTCAACGCCCTGAGCTGGCGAATGGGCACGTCATAGGCCTCAAGACGCCCGTCTACCTGAGTGATGAAAGCTTCGCGGCGCAAGACCGTGGAAGGCCCCGGCTGAGAGCCAATCGCTTCCAGTGCTGAAGCCAGTTGCGCCTGGGCGCTATTTTCTGCGGCGTCAAAATCGTTCAGCTCATCGCGCAGGGTTTCGATTCGGGAGGGCTTTTGCGCATTGGCCGAACGACGTCGGTTGCGCAATCCGCCCCCTCGAAGTCGCAGGCGGGTATCAATAAACCATTGTCCTGCCAGGTTGTTGATCAGCAGTGGGCCAGTACGGGACGGGGTAGCGGGGTCGACGATCATTACATTGTCGTTGGTATCCAGCGTGACTTCGAACCAACGCTGGCCAACCGGGGCGTACCACTTATCGGCCAGGGGATAGAGGTGCAGGTGTACCCCGGCCTCCTCGCTCTGTTCGCCAAGGCTTGCCGGTTTGGTCACGGCGAAGCTGTCCAGCGCGGTACCCAAGCCAGTCGGTGATCCCTGCAAGGCGCCGCTGACGTGCAACGGGCCCTGATGCAGGGGCGGCAACTGTTTGTCGATGATGTCTGGCAGTTTTGTCAGGGTGATGGGCCTGAGCTCGGCTTTGGTTTTTTTTGGAAGCTCCTCCAGCACATCAAGGGCATCCTCGCTCAGTGGCATGAGGGCATCCACCGTCACTGCTTCAGGCGGATGGCGCAGTGCGACGTGCAGGGCCAGGGCCATTCCCAGGTTGAGGAACATGTCCACCAGTGCCGTCCAAGAGGTTTGGGCCTTGGGGTCGTCTACAACGTTTTTGGCTTCTTGCAAGTCATCCATGATTTGCCAGATCCAGGCGGCAACGCCGACAGTACGCCCCAGGAACGGCAGTGCCGCGTTGAATATCTGCCAACCGGTGCGGCGCAAGGTATCCCAGCGTTTTTGCATGTTGGACACCGACTGCCGGGTAGCCAGCTCAACCAAGGCGTCGGCATTGGCCTTGAACAGCGTATCCAGGGCATCACCGCCCAAAATGTCGTCACTCAGCTCGACCGGACCGCTCATGTACAGCACAGTGGCTGGCTCGACCAGCACCCGCACGGCCGTCCATGGCGAAGGCAAGGTGTCGGGGAATACGTACTGGCCATAATTGAAACGTACGTCGTCGGGAAGCCACGCCAGTACCGCCTCGCGCAGGTCTGGGTCGCGCTTGATGGCGTACAGCAGATTTTGTCGCGAAGGGAATTGCAGCAGCATCGGCCGCATCATCGGGCAATACAGCACGCAGGGGCCGACCGTATGATCCTGCGGGCCGATCAAGTACATGTTGGCAACCACATCCCTGCTATGGCCTGGGCGCAGGGTGGGCATGAATGCCAGGGGTCGGATCACGGCCGGTTGGCCGTCCACATGACGCTCATGCGCTTCGATCTGCATCGCGGCGGCCACGTAAAGAAAGCCGTGCTCATCCAACCCATGGCGTTGCTGCATTTTCAGTTGCAGCGCCAGCAGCGGCAGTTGTACGCGAAGGTGTGAGGTGTAGAGCGTACGACGCCGCACCGACTCCTGCGGGTCATCCAGCAGTTTTTGCTTGATCAGTGCAGGGTAGTGCGCGCCGATATCCAGGCTTTCGATCACACTTTTGAGGTAGTCGTACGTCAGCCACTCAGGCGCGTCGTCGCCGTTGGAGATGACGCTTGCTGCACCGCTGGGCAACCCGGTGAGGTTTTCCAGGGCCAGGTCGATCAGGCTGCGGCGGGTGATGTCCACGGCGTTGGGCACCACGAAGGTGCCCCAGATAACCGGGGTCTGGATGACCACTTCCACCTTATCCAGGTTCAGGTTCGCCCCTTTGGGGTGAGCCTTGATCCGGCTGGCCAATTGCGTGCGTGCGTAGTCGCGGATGGCCGGAATACCTTCGTCGAAGGTGCGGCCGTGGTAGTGCGTGTGCAGTTGGGCGAGGTCAATCATGCAGCGACTATAGGCTGCGATTTCAAGGTCCGAGGCGGCCGTCAACCAAGGTGGCAGATGTTGATGGACCTCACGGATGGTCGACAGGCGATGAGCGCTCAGGTCTTCGATGCTGGGCAGGATCCTGGCAGCATTCGAGCGCCGCAATGTCAGTGCCTGCGGGTTGTCGGTCACCTCATCGCCCAATGCGCCGATGGCTTCGATCTGCAGGCCGATCAGTGTGCAGGCCAGGCTGTCGAAGTAGTTTTCGTCCGGTTCGTAGAACCGCCATTGCACCTCCATATCCGCGTCTACGTGGTTGAGCCTGCTTGGCAGCGTAGCCCCCAGTTGCTCTATGGAATCGAAGCGTTCGTAACCGCCAATCAACGAATAGGCCAGGATAATAGGCCGGGCGTTTTGGGTGCCGACCAGCACGGCAATGTCCAGCAGCCCTACATGCACCTGGCGCTCCGGCAGCACGATATCGACATCAATTAAATAGGCGTGGCTCTTGTAGGGGTCTTTCGGCGCGCGTGTGCTCAGCTCGGGGTCGTGGTAGAGCGTACGAGCCAGGGCGCAGTCATCGTCGTCCCAGCCTTCCACCGTCGTGACGTTCCAGACTTTGCGCAGGGCGCTGGAAAAAGCCTTCCAGCGCAGGCCGGTGCCGTTGTAGGAACCGTTCCAATAGTCCAGTTGCTGCTCCTGGAACGCGGTGTATAGCAGGGATGCCAGTTCGTTGATCAACCGTGCAATGACATCGATTTTGACCGGCAGATGCAGCGGTGGGTCGGCGTTCGGTTGGAGGGTGAGGAAGTGCTCGCCTTCCAGGAAAACCAAGGGGCCGGGCGCCAGTGCTTGTCGCGCCAGGATGCTGGTGAGGGACTCAACCCGGGGTTCATCAGGTTCAATGAGCTCCTTGCTCACCCGCCAGTGCGGGGTGACCACCATCGCCAAGTCCGGGTTGAGGTTAAGCGTCGGGAACTGCTCAAGCAGTGCCGCACGCAACATGACGGTGGCAACTTCTCGGCTGGACGGTCCGGTGGTCAGCTGGGTCAGTAACCCGTAGGCGGTGGACGGGTGATTGTTGTTGCTTTGGTCGCTTTGGATGGTTTGGTCGGTGGCTTCGCTGGGCACTTTCAGCTCCTTTGCATAGGTCAGCCCGGTCGAACGGCGACAGGCTGGATAGCCGCAAAGTAGTCACGCAAAGCGCGTTGTAGACGGTAGATAAGTAGGCAACCCGCTCCTGGTGAAAGAGCGGGCAGCGGGCTCAGGTGCCGGACTTGATTTTGGTCCAGGCGCGCGTCCTGGCGCGTTCGGCTTTGCTGTCCAGGGGTTTGAGGGTATAGAGCGTGCCCATGGCGGCTTCGGTGGGGTACAGGTTAGGGTTATTGCGGATTGCCGGGTCGACCTGTTGCGTAGCGTCCTTGTTCGGGTTGGGGTAGCCGACAAAATCACTGATCGGCGCAATCACCTGGGGTTGCAACAGGTAGTTGATGAAGGTGTAGGCGTCCTGAGGGTTCTTCGCGCCTTTGGGAATGGCGAGCATGTCGAACCAGATGGGCGCGCCCTCTTTAGGCAAGCGCATATCCACGGTCACCCCGTTCTTGGCTTCCTTGGCGCGGTTGGCGGCCTGGGAAAAACTCCCCGAGTAGCCGACAGCCACACAGATGTCACCGTTGGCGATATCAGCCATGTACTTCGACGAGTGAAAGTAGGTGATGTAGGGGCGAATCTTCAGCAACAGTGCTTCGGCTTTCTCATAGTCCTTGGGGTCGTTGCTGTTGGGGTCCAGGCCCAGGTGCTGGAGGGCCAGGGGTAGGATCTCCGATGGCGAGTCCAGCACGGCCACGCCGCATTGCTTGAGCTTGCTGAGGTTCTCTGGCTTGAAGATCAGGTCCCAGCTGTCTACCGGGGCATTGTCGCCCAGGGCGGCCTTGACCTTGGCTGGGTTGAAACCAATCAGAATGGTGCCGTACATGTAGGGCACCGCGAATTTGTTGCCAGGATCATTGGCCTCGATCAGCTTCATCAGCTTGGGGTCGAGGTGATTCCAGTTGGGCAACTGGCTGCGGTCGAGGGGTTGGAACACACCGGCTTCGATTTGCTTGGCCAGGAATACATTGGACGGCACCACCACGTCGTAACCGGAGTTGCCGGTGAGCAGCTTGGCTTCTAGCGCTTCGTTGGTGTCGAAAATGTCGTAGACCAATTTGACGTCCGGGTTCTGAGCCTTGAAATCATCCAGCGCCTTGGGCGTGATGTAGTCGAACCAGTTGTAGACCTTGAGGGTTTTTTCTGCGGCCTGCGCTGCGCCACTCAGCATTGCAGCCGTCAGAGCCAGGGATGTGAGCAGCTTCATTGGTTTGCACCTTGTTGTTCGAAACCTTCGAGGACGTTGACGGCGTTGATGCCGATTTCTTCGACTGCGTAGCCACCTTCCATCACAAACAGCGTGGGTTTGCCCAAGCGCGCGATACGCTGGCCCATGGCCAGATAGTCTGGGCTGTCGAGCTTGAATTGGGAGATGGGGTCGTCCTTGAACGTGTCGACGCCCAGGGATACCACGATAATATCGGCGCCATAGCGCTCAATCTCGGTGCAGGCCTGTTCCAGTGCCGCGCTCCAGTCTTCCCAGCCTGAGCCCGCTGGCAATGGGTAGTTGAAGTTGAAGCCCTCACCTGCGCCTTCTCCCACTTCATCGGCATACCCAAGGAAAAACGGAAACTCTGCTTCGGGGTGACCGTGGATCGAGGTGAAGAGCACATCGTTGCGTGCATAGAAAATCGACTGGGTACCGTTGCCGTGGTGGTAGTCGACATCCAGGATCGCGACGTTCCGGTGGCCCTGGTCAAGGAACGCCTGGGCAGCAATCGCTGCGTTATTGAGGTAGCAATAGCCGCCCATCAAATCACCCGCGGCGTGGTGCCCTGGTGGTCGGCAGAGGGCAAACGCACTGTGGGCGCCTTGTTGGATCGCCTGCTGTGCGGTGAGCGCGACCTGCGCTGCGCTATAGGCTGCCTGCCAGGTACCTGCGGTAATCGGCGCGCCGCCATCAAAGCTGTAATACCCCAATTGGCCATGCAGGCTAGTGGGTATAACCCGGCGCAACGTGCGCGCGGGCCAGGTGTAGGGCAGCAGGTCGCCGTCCTGGTTGAATGCAGTCCAGCGTGCCCAGGCGCCTTTGAAAAAATCGAGATATTCAGTGCTGTGGATACGTTGCAGCGGCGCTAGGCCGAAGTCGTGTGGCGCCTGTACGGGGCCTAATTCACGCTCCTTGACGCGTTGCAGTACATGATCGGCGCGGGAGGGCATTTCGAAACAGGGCATCAATTGCCCGTCCATCAATTCGCAGCGGCCATGATGCAGGTGGTGATCGTCGGAGTAGATCGTCAGCATATTGTTGTTCTCCACGCGTCTGTCGTGACCACAGTGTTGCGTTGTGCGCGAGACATGAACACGGCAGGAACGGCCAAAAGGGGATAAATATGGCCAATGAATCTGACCGGTTTTCGCCCCTCAATAGGGCGTCAGGTTCGAAACTGGCTGGGTGCTACACCACTCCAGCGCACGAAGGCATGGCGAAAGCTTGCGGTTTCGCTGAAGCCTAATTGTTCGGCGATACGATGGATCGGCAACTGATCCTGGGTCAGCCACTGTTTGGCCTGCTCGAAACGCAATTCGTCCAGCAGTTCCTGGTAGCTGCAGCCCAGGCCGTGCAGGTGTCGGCGCAAGGTGCGCGGCGAGCAGTGCATTTGCTCTGCAAGGCCGTCCAGTCCAGGGGCAGCATGTAATTGCGCGGCAAGCAGTTGGCGCACGCGGTTGAGCCAGGCTTGGCGCCCGGTGAACTCGGTGTTTTGTTTGCGGCAGCGCTCGGTCATGGCCCGGTGCGTGATTGCGTCGGCCAAAGGCAAGGGCTGCGAAAGCCAGTGCTTGTCGAACGCGAATGCATTGGTCGGCGCCTCGAATTGCAGCGCACAGTCGAAGCGTTCGGCGTATCGCGCCTGGTAGTCCGGCGCCGGATAGGCGAAGCGTGCGCCGAGTAAGGGCAGGGGGATGCCGAGTAAGTCATCACAGATTACTTTCAGGGACACCAGGCAGAACTCAATGTTGAACTGCGCCAGCGCCGGCGCCTCTCGATAGTCACTGGCGGTGAACCAAACGCAGTCTTCATGCACTTCAACGTTCAGATCGAACAGTGTTCCCAACAGCGCCGGGTAGCGCATTGCCATGTGCAAAGCGTCACCGAAAGTGGCACTGGTGAGCAGGGCGTAGCCGAGCAGGCCATACGCCGAAACATGCATGCGCTGGCCAACATCCAAACCAATGTCCCGGCGCAGGGCCACGGCGTTGGCGCACACCTGCATCTCCTGGTGGGTGGTGATGCAGGTGTCTGCTTGGCGAAGGTCCGCGACGCTGATGCCACTGCCGGTCAGCAACGCATCGGTCGACTGCCCCTCGAACGTGGCCAGCAGTAGCGAAACCGCATTAAGCGTAGTCAGGTGTGAATGCAGCATGGTCGCTGTGCGCCAAGAGGGTTCAGGCTTGGTGCAGCAAGTTATGTGCCGTGGACGAAGAATAGGCGCTGGGCCGCTTCGAGGCTGATCTCGCTGCGATAGAACGCAACTTTCCGAGCATCACTCAGACCCTTGGTCGTATCGGCGGCGGCTCCTAGACGATGTTCCTCCACGGTTTTCAAGCGTGCCGAAAGGTAGGTTCTCGCGGGTGTCCAGGAGGTGCTGTAGTGAAAGTGTGCATACCAGATCACTTGATGGGTTTTTCGATCGGTCAGGGTGTATTCGTCCAGATAGTCAGGCATTGGGCTTTTGAGACGGCGTCGGCTGAGGCTTTTTTTGATAGTGATCGCGTTATGGTGTTTCAACCATTCCACGGCGGAGATGGTGGGCGGGTGTTGCTTGAGCAGTTTCAATACATGCTCGTCGCTCTGACGGTATAGATCGGCAATCGCCTTATCCAACGCTTTGCCGACCTGTGTGGCGGGCAGGTCTTCGCTTTCGGTGAGGTTGCTTTGCGTCATGGCGGTATCGATATCGTGGGCTGCGATCTCCAACTGCTTGGCCTGTTGATGAATCAGGGTTTCGATTCCAAACGGGTTTCGTTCAGGCTGGGTCACCAGCGTGGTGACGTGATCCAGAAACTTCGGCAACGCCTCGAGCAGGGACTGGCCTTCACGTACGCTGGTTTGCACATCGGCCGCCACGGGGCTGAGGGGAGGCGTCTTGATGCGCTCAACCCATATGCCCGGTGATTTCTCGTGGTAGGTAGCGACCACTTTGTAGGTGATTGGCGAGTGGATATCCACAAAGCCCGTGTCCAGGCCGAGGGGCGTCAGGCGCGGCTCACCAATCAATAGGCCGTTGTAGCGGGTGCGGATGAATTTTTTCTGCGGGCGCGGTGGCGTCGGAGGCGGGCTTGGGCGGCTTCTTGCGGAATCGCGCTCAGCGCTCAGCAATACCAGATTGCTGATGGCGCGGCGGTTGAACGCTGCCAAGAGGTCGCGCAGGTGTTGTAAGGGTTCGCTGACGATATCAGTACTGTTCTGCGCTTTCAGATCGAGCAAGCGCTCGTCCACCAGGCGAAATTGCTCAATCAGGCTATTCAGGGTGTCGAAGCGCTCGTCCAGGCGGGTGATACTGCGCTCGTTCAATGTGTCGCGCAGGCACTGGGTCGCCACGAGGGCCATATCGACGATACCGTCCAGCGTCTCCCAGGCCTGCGCAAGGGTTTGTGCTGTCGGGCCTTCCAGGCAAAGATTGCGGCTGAGGGATATTTGCAGCGCCTTGAGTGTATCGCTGTCGTAGCTCGGTAAGGTGCCTTTGACTTCATTGATCAATCGCAGGCCGTTGCGCTGCAGTTTGCGCAGCTCAGTAAAGCGATCGTCCATGTACTCCAGGCGGCTGATCATCTGCTGGTTCAGCGGGCTGAACTGCTGGGCCTCTTCAATATTGCGTTGATGGGGTTCTTGCGCCTGGCGGTCCGATTGCTCCAGCACGTTGCGCAACTGGGGGGGTGTAATCGGTCAGGGCGTCGCGGATATCCGCACCCGCCAAATCGGTCTGGGCCTTGAGGTAATTCAGCGCCTTTTGCGAGTAGTCCGCAATGGGCGCATGCACGTTCAGCTCCTTGAGTTTCTGCAAGGCGCTTTCGTAATCATCGCGCTGGGTTCGCAAGGTTTCCAGGTAACGCTCGCGCAACGCCTGCGCCGAAGTGGAAGGCGCGTCCGCCATCGCTTGTTGTACCTTTTGAAGGTGGGTTTGCGCGGTTTTTTTCTCCCTCTCGAATTCGCTCAGTTCTGTGCGCAATTGTTCGGCGCGCTTCTGCGCCAGGGTCTTGGCTTTCTGCAGCTGACTCTTGGGGCCGCCACCGCGCAGACGCAGGCGGGTGTCGACAAACCATTCGCCTTTACGGTTGTTGATCAACGGCGGGCCGGTGCGTTGTGCGTTGGCAGGGTCGACGATGAGCACCGTGCCGCTGTCCTCTACTGTCACCTCGAACCAGCGGGTACCAACCAAGGCGTAGAATTTACCGCCACCGGGGCGCAAGTGCAGGTGTGCACCCTGGACGCTGACAGGAGCGTCCAAATTGGCGGGCTGAGCGACCTTGAAGCTGTCCAACACCACGCCCAGTCGTATCGGCGTGCGGTTCAAGGCCCCAAGGGTGTGCAGCGGCTGCGTATGACTCGCGGGCAGATCATCAGCTTTTATCGAGGCCAGGTTAGTGACTCGTACTGGCCTGGGAAATGAAGCTTTGCGCGGCGCCAATGCACCTTTGGTGGACAACTGCGGGCGCGTCCTCGGGCCGCCACGGGAGATACCGTGCAGGGCGACGGCCATGCCCAGGTTGAGCAGCAATTCGCTCATGGCCTCCCAAGGCGACTGCTGGACCGGGTGGTCGGTGGCATCGACCACTTGTTGAAGCTGGTCCATGATTTGCCAGATCCAGGCGGCTGCGCCGGCCGTCTGCCCCAGGAAGGGCAGTGCGGCGTTGAATATCAGCCAGCCGGTACGCTTGAACGTTTCCCAACGTGCCTCGGCATTCGACACCGACTGACGGTCTGCCAGCTCCACCAGGGCGCAGGCATTGGCGATATACAGTGTGGCGAAAATATTGCCTTCCAGCGCATGTTCGCCGAGCGCTAACGGCCCGCTCAAGGTCCAGAGTTTGAGCGGGTCTACCATAAAGTCCGCTGCCGCCCAGGGCGATGGCAGGGCACCGGGGAACACGTAGCGGGTGTAGTCCTCGCGTACGTCATCGGGTAACCATGCCAGGACCGATTCGCGCAATCGCGATGATTGTTGGAGGGCATACAGCAGGTTGGCCGGCGAAGGGTATTGGATCAGCGGCGGATCCAACAGGGGTCGATAAAGCAAACAGGGTCCGGCCTCCGGGTCTCGCGGCCCGATTACGTACATGTTCGCCACCTCATCCTCGGTACCCTCGGTGCGTCGTTGCGGGGCGAATGCCAGTGGACGCAAGTCGATACGCTGCCCGTCGACTTCGCGGTCGGTCAACGCTTCCTGCATAAGCGCTGCGACGTACCGGTAACCTCGCTCATCCAGGCCGTGCTGCCCGCGAATCTTGCATTGCATTGCCAACAGCGGCAGCTGGATTCGCAGGTTCTGGGTGTACAGCCGCTGGCGTCGCAAGGACTCTCGAGGGTCGCTGAGCAGCGTACTGTCGACCAAGGCCGGGTAGCGGCTGCCCACATCGATGCGCTTGATCAGGCTTTCCACGCAACTGACGGTCAACCACTGCGGCAGCGGCTTACCGTCCGTCGAACGTATGGTCTTGTTGCCGAGCGGTACGGCGATCAGGTTTTGCAAGGCCAGTTCAGCAAGGCTGAAGACCGTCGTGTCGATTCTTCCGGGAACGGTGAAGAGCCCCCAGATGACAGGGCTTTGAACCATCAACTCGACATTGGCGAGCACCAGCGTGTCGGAGTCCGCATGTTCATTGAGCATTTCAGCGTTCAGTTGGTCGAGGGCGTACTCCTGGATCGGATCAATGGCGTCCAGATAGGACTTGCCTTCATTGGCGCGATGCAGCGTCGCCAGGTCCTTGAGGTGTCGCGAGAATGCGTTGAGGTCGGACGTGGACGCCTGCTCCAACCACTCCGGCAGCGCTTGCTGGAACCACTGCATATCGGCATCGCCCATGGTTTTCTGGGTGCTGGGCGGGGCTGCGAGTGCTGCGGGGCTGACGGTGCCGCCGCGGATCTCGGAAAAATCTATCGCGCCTATACCCTTGATCTGCGTCGCAATCAGTTCACAGGCCAGATAGTCGAAGTAATCGCCTTCGGGCTGCACCAGGCGCCACTGGATCTGCTCATGTATAGCCGCAGCATCGATCAAAGCCGGTAGGGCTTTGCCCAGATTGTCCAGGGAGCTGAACTTGTCATAGCCCAGCAAGACTGAGTGCGTGAGGATCACCTCAACGCCGTCCTGACGCCCGATCAGCACAGTGACCAAATGTTCGTCGAGGTGACGGACGTTGCCCTTGCTATCTATTTCGTCGATATCCAGCACATAGGCAAGGGTGGCGTAGGGGTCGTCATCCCGTCTATCTTCGAGAAGGGGCGCGCGATACAGCTGGCGTGCCATCAGGCAGTCCTGCACGGTCCAGCCTTCCACCTGATCCACATTCCAGGCATCGCGCAGGGCGCTCGACAATCGGTGCCAATGAGGCCCGTCACCGTTGGACTGGTTCCAGAAATTAACTTGCTGATCTTGATAGCCGCAGAGCATCACCGGTGCCAGCCTATTGATCAGGCCGGCGATCTCGTCGATGCGCACGGGCAGGTGCACGGCCGGTTCAACGTAGGATTGGCGGGTGAGAAAATGTTCACCCTCGAGATAAATCGCGGGAACGCCCAGCACTGCCTGCTTTGCCAATATTTCACTTAATGTCTGGTACTGCGGCCGCCCAGCGACGATCTGCCCGTCGACAAGCGACCAGGCGGGTGTGCCGACCATGGTGGTTGTGGGATCAATGTTCAGGGTGCTGTAGCACTCCTGCAATTGCTCGCGCAGCAGGGTCGCGGCTACGTCGTGGAAGGACGGCCCGGCGGACAGTAGATCGAGCACGGCTAAGCTTGAGTCGGGCCGTGTGGGGTGAAGCGGGGTTGAAGTCATGGACAGTTCCTGACGTGCCTAGGGTTGGAGAACAACCCGAGGGCATGCCTCGGGTGTCGCCATGCTAGAAAACGCGGGGTCAGGAAAGCGGTGATTATGTAGGGGGTTTAGCCCAGCTCACCGCACAGGTTGGTTTCCACCAGTCGGCGGACCTCTGGGGTGTCCAGGCCTGCACCGAGCAGGGCATTGAGCTTGCCGAACGCCGCTTCACGGGTCATGCCACCACCCGACAGCACGCCCACGCCACGCAGGCGACTGCCGGCTTCGTAGACATCCAGCTCCACGCCGCCTTCATGGCATTGGGTGATTGCCACCACCACCACGCCTTGGGCCTGCGCACGCTCAAGGCTGGCGAGGAACTCAGGGTTGTCGCTGGGGCCGGTGCCGCTGCCGAAGCATTCGAGGATCAGCGCTTGAATGCCGCTGCCGATCATGGCGTCCAGCTGCGCCGCGCCGATACCCGGAACCAGCGGCAGCACGCCGACGTTGGCCAAGGCCTTGGGCTGGCGATAGTCCAACGCTGCAGAGATGGACTCGGCCCGCGCCACGCCACCCTGGCGATTCAACGCCGCGAATGGGTTGCGGCCGAAGCTGCGAATCTTCGCGCAGGCGGTGGGCGCCATCATCGCGCCGTGGAAGTGCAGGTGCACACCCGGCGCCAGGCCAGCGCCCAGGGCTTGCAGCGCGCCGTTGACGTTTTCCCAGGCATCGCTGTCCGGCACGCCGGCGGGCAACATCGAACCGGTGAATACCACGGGGGCCGGCAGGCCCAGCAGTTGGAAGCTCAAGGCCGCCGCGCTGTAGGCCAGGGTGTCGGTACCATGCAGGATCAGCACGCTGTCGCAGCCGCCGTCCACCGCGTCAATCACGGCGGCGCGCAAACGCTGCCAGTACGCCGGGTTCATGTTGGCGCTGTCGATCAGCGGGGCCATTTCCTGGAAGCGCCAAGCGGGCAATGCTTGACCTGCGAGCTGTTCGCGCATGCGCGCTTCGAAGCCGGAGGCAGGGGCCAGGCCATTGGCGCTGGCTTGCATGCCGATGGTGCCGCCGGTGTAGAGCACCATGACGTTGTTAGCTGCTTTAGAGCGAGAGAGGGGCATCGAAAAATCTCCTGAACAAAAAACGCCGCACGGCCCCGAGCATGCCCAAGGTCGTGCGGCGTGTCATCTGTCGACGCTTAGCGCTGGGCTTGAGCGTGCAGTTCAGCCGATGGAGCGGCCTCAGGTTTTACTGGATTGGCCGGCCAGGCCTTGCGGTCCAGATCCAGGTCAGGGAACTGGCTGGAGTCGAACACCGGGGTCTTGATGCCGGCTGCGCGCTGGTTGTCGTAGTCGTTCAGGATGCGCATGGCGATCTTGAACAGGAACGCCAAGGCGAACAGGTTGACGAAGGCCAGCATCGTCATGGTGATGTCGGCAAACGCGAACACGGTGCCGAGGTTCTCGATCGAACCCCAGAAGATCAGCAGCAGCACCAGTGCGCGGTAGCCCATCAGCACCTTGCGGTTGTTGCCCACCAAAAAGCGCAGGTTGCTCTCGCCGAGGTAGTAGTTGTACATGATCGAGGTGAACACGAACAACGCCAGCGCTACGGAGATAAACATGCGGCCCCAGTCACCCACGACTGCCGCCAGGGAGTTCTGGGTCAGGGCAATGCCGTCGCCTTCAAAGCCTGGGGTGTAGAAACCGGAGAGCAGGATCAGCAGCGCGGTGCAGGTGCAGATCACGAAGGTGTCGAGGAACACGCTGAATGCCTGAACCACGCCCTGGGCAATCGGGTGCTCAACGGAAGCCACGGCTGCTACGTTAGGCGCACTGCCCAAGCCGGCTTCGTTGGCGAACACGCCGCGCTTCACACCCATGATGATCGCGCTGCCCACCAGGCCACCGAAGGCTTGGTCCAGGCCGAAGGCACTCTTGACGATGGTCGCGAGCATGGCCGGTACGTGGTCGAACTGCAGCACGATCACGTACAGGGTCACAGCGATGTAGACCAGGGTCTTGACCGGTACTAGCAGGTCGGCGATCGAGGCGATGCGCTTGATCCCGCCGATGAATACCAGGCCCAGCAATACTGCCAGCGCCAGGCCGGTGTAGGTGGTGTCGAGGCCAAAGGCGTTGTTCAGCGAGTGGGTCACGGCGTGGGCTTGCAGGCCGTTGAAGGCGAAGCCAAAGGTCACCAGCAGCAGAAATGCCATGACCATCCCCAGCCAGCGCTTGTGCAAGCCGTGCTGGATGTAATACGCCGGGCCACCACGGTAGGTGCCTTCAGCGTCGGTACGTTTGTATAGCTGGCCAAGGGAGCACTCGATAAAGCTCGACGACATGCCCACCAGTGCGGTGACCCACATCCAGAACACGGCGCCCGGACCACCCAGGGTCACGGCAATACCGACACCGGCGATGTTACCGGCACCCACGCGGCCGGCCAGGCTGAGCATCAGCGCCTGGAACGAACTGAGTTGGCCGGAGCTGCTCTTGAGGCTGTCTTTAAACACCGAAAACATGTGGAAAAAGTGACGCAGCTGCACGAATCGCGAGCGAATCGTGAAATAACCGCCGAGCCCGACAATGAGCACGATCAGTACTTTCCCTGAGAGGAAGTCGTTGATGACTTCGAGCATGGAGTGTTCCTCGCTGATTTTTCTAATGGCAAACGCAGGACGGTTCGACGCCGTCGCATAGCACCAGGCAGTGCGCGACAGTTCGACCCCAATCCTTTTGCGGGTTGTTATTCATGCGGTTTCGCGATGTTTGCGCGCCTCGTTACCGACGGCCGCAGACGCGAGAGGGGCGGCACTATACCTAGGCGAACGTGATCCGTCTGCCCGGGGCGATTAAAGGTTTGTAGGAGCGAGCTTGCTCGCGAAGGTCGTGAACGATAATGCGTACCTCCAGGATAAACGTGGTGTCTTGCAGTTTTTCGCGAGCAAGCTCGCTCCTACAAGCAAAAAAAAGGGCCTGAAGAACGAGCCTTCAGGCCCTCAAAAGGTGAGAGGTGTCTAGTCCCTCAACCTGGTGAGCGGTGCAACAAACGCTTAGGCCTTCAGCGGGACCAAGCGTGGGGCAATCATGTTTTCGGGGCGCAGGATGTCGTCGAGCATGGCGTCGTCGAGCAAGCCTTCTTCGCGCACCAGTTCCAGCACGCCACGGCCGCTTTCAAGGGCGATGCGGGCGATGCGGGTGGCGTTTTCATAGCCGATGTACGGGTTCAGTGCGGTGACCAGGCCGATGGAGTGCTCCACCAGTTCACGGCAGCGCGCTTCGTTGGCGGTGATGCCGACGATGCAGTGTTCGCGCAGCATGTCCATGGCGCGCTGCAGCAGGCGGATCGAGTCGAAGATCTTGAAGGCGATCAGAGGCTCCATCACGTTCAACTGCAGTTGGCCGCCTTCGGCTGCCATGGTCAGCGCCAGGTCGTTGCCGATCACTTGGAACGCCACCTGGTTCACGGCTTCCGGGATCACCGGGTTGACCTTGCCGGGCATGATCGAGCTGCCTGGCTGGCGGGCCGGCAGGTTGATCTCGTTGATGCCGGTACGTGGGCCGCTGGACAGCAGGCGCAGGTCGTTGCAGATCTTCGACAGCTTCACGGCGGTACGCTTGAGCATGCCGGAGAACAGCACGAAGGCGCCCATGTCGGAGGTGGCTTCGATCAGGTCGGCAGCCGGTACCAGCGGCTGGCCGCTGATGGTGGCCAGGCGTTGTACGGCCAGGGCCTGATAACGCGGGTCGGCGTTGATGCCGGTACCGATAGCGGTGCCGCCCAGGTTCACTTCGGTCAGCAGCTCTGGCGCCAGGGTTTTCAGGCGCGCCAGGTCTTCACTCAGGGTGGTGGCGAAGGCACGGAATTCCTGGCCGAGGGTCATCGGCACAGCGTCTTGCAATTGGGTGCGGCCCATTTTCAGCACATGGCCGAACTCGACACCCTTGGCGGCGAACGCCTGGATCAGGCTGTCGAGGCTGGCCAGCAGCGCGTCATGGCCCAGCAGCAGACCCAGGCGGATCGCGGTCGGGTAGGCGTCGTTGGTCGACTGCGCCATGTTCACGTCGTTGTTGGGGTGCAGGTATTGGTATTCGCCCTTCTGGTGACCCATGGCCTCCAGCGCGATGTTGGCGATGACTTCGTTGGCATTCATGTTGGTTGAAGTGCCAGCGCCGCCTTGAATCATGTCCACCACGAACTCTTCGTGGAAATCGCCGCGGATCAGACGGGCACAGGCTTCGCTGATGGCAGCGTGCTTGGCTTCACTGAGCTGACCCAGCTCGCGGTTGGCATCCGCCGCCGCTTGCTTGACCATTGCCAGACCGACCACCAATTTCGGGTAATGCGAAATCGGAACGCCCGAGAGGCGGAAGTTATTCACCGCTCGCAGGGTCTGGATGCCGTAATACGCTTGAGCCGGTACTTCGAGTACGCCAAGCAGGTCTTTTTCGGTACGGAATGATGCAGCAGAGGACATGACGGAAATCATCTCGATAGGGACCCGGAACTGGCCGGAACGCTGCGAATGCTAGGCTTGTGCAGCTTTTTGGGCCAATGCTGTTCAGCACTGGCCTATGCATAAACGGCATAATGCAAGTGTGACCCGGCTATCATGGCGGGCGTGTGTGCCAAAATGGTGCGTACCCGTGGAGGGAAGTGATGAACCTTGAGAGCAAATGGCTGGAAGACTTCAGCGCCCTGGCGGCCACCCGCAGCTTTTCCCAGGCAGCCGAGCGGCGCTTTGTGACCCAGCCGGCGTTCAGCCGACGCATCCGCAGCCTTGAGGCCGCCCTGGGTTTGACCTTGGTCAATCGCTCGCGCACCCCCGTGGAGCTCACGGCGGCGGGGCAGCTGTTCCTGGTCACGGCACGTACCGTGGTCGAGCAGCTCGGCGAAGTGCTGCGTCATTTGCATCATCTGGAAGGCGGGCAGGGCGAAGTCATGCAAGTGGCCGCCGCCCACTCCTTGGCGCTGGGCTTCTTCCCGCGCTGGATCGCGCAACTGCGCAACGAAGGCCTGAACATCGCCACGCGATTGGTGGCCACCAACGTTGGCGACGCCGTGCATGCCCTGCGTGAAGGCGGCTGCGACTTGATGCTGGCGTTCTACGACCCTGATGCCGCGATGCAGATGGACGCCGAGATCTTCCCCTCATTGCACCTGGGCAACACCGAGATGCTCCCGGTGTGCGCCGCCGATGCCGAAGGCAAGCCGTTGTTCGACCTGGAAGGCGAGGGCAGTGTGCCGCTTTTGGCCTACAGCGCGGGTGCGTTCCTTGGCCGTTCGGTGCATTTGCTATTGCGCCAACGCGCGCTGCGTTTCACCACCGTGTATGAAACCGCCATGGCCGACAGCCTCAAGAGCATGGCCCTGGAAGGCCTGGGCATCGCCTGGGTGCCGCAGTTGAGCGTACGTGCGGAACTGGCCCGCGGCGAGTTGGTGGTGTGCGGCGGGCCGCAATGGCATGTGCCACTGGAGATTCGCCTGTACCGCTGTGCGTTGGTACGCAAGGCGAATGTGCGGTTGTTGTGGCGCAAGTTGGAGGGTGGGGCTGTACAGAGTTCGTCGGTCGAACGCGGTTAAATGTGGGAGCTGGCTTGCCTGCGATGGCGGTGGATCAGTGACTCAAATGCTGGCTGATACACCGCCATCGCAGGCAAGCCAGCTCCCACAGTGTTTCGTGGTGTTTTCGCTGACCTTAAAGTCAATAAAACCGCCACTTTGCCCCGCTAGACAGATGGTCATCCAAGGGGCTGTTTATCTTGATTATTACGGTATACTGCGCGGCCTTCGGCCGGTCCAACCGGCCTTAATTCGTACAACAAGCCACGCCGGATTTCCCGCGTGGCTTGTTGTTTTTTGACGCGCCTGTTGGCGCCCAGAGAGAAGAGGCACGACGATGAGTGCATTGGTTGGCGTGATCATGGGCTCCAAGTCCGATTGGTCCACCCTTAGCCACACCGCCGATATGCTGGAAAAACTCGGCATTCCGTATGAAGTGAAAGTGGTCTCTGCCCACCGCACCCCGGATTTGCTGTTCCAGTATGCCGATGAAGCAGAATCCCGTGGCATCGAGGTGATCATCGCCGGTGCCGGCGGCGCAGCGCACCTGCCAGGCATGTGTGCAGCCAAGACTCACTTGCCGGTCCTTGGCGTGCCGGTGCAGTCGGCGATGCTCTCGGGCGTGGATTCGCTGTTGTCCATCGTGCAGATGCCTGCCGGCATTCCGGTGGCGACCCTGGCAATCGGCAAGGCCGGCGCGATCAACGCCGCCTTGCTGTCGGCCAGCATCCTGGGCGCCAAGCACCCGCAGTTTCATGCGGTGCTGAAAAAATTCCGTGCTGAACAGACAGACAGCGTGCTGGACAATCCAGACCCACGTATCGCCTGAGGTTGTTGACGATGAAGATCGGTGTAATCGGTGGCGGCCAACTGGGTCGCATGCTGGCCCTGGCGGGAACGCCGCTGGGGATGAACTTCGCTTTCCTGGACCCGGCGCCGGACGCCTGTGCTGCGGCCCTGGGTGAACACCTGCGCGCTGACTACAGCGACCCGGACCACCTGCGCCAACTGGCCGACGAAGTTGACCTGGTGACCTTCGAGTTCGAAAGCGTCCCGGCCGAGACCGTGGCCTTCCTGTCGCAATTCGTGCCGGTGTACCCGAGCGCCGAAGCGCTGCGCATCGCCCGCGACCGCTGGTTCGAAAAAAGCATGTTCAAGGACCTGGGTATCCCAACCCCGGCCTTCGCCGACATCCAGTCCCAGGCAGACCTGGACGCTGCCGTCGCCAGCATCGGCCTGCCGGCCGTGCTGAAAACCCGCACGCTCGGCTATGACGGCAAGGGCCAAAAAGTCCTGCGCACTGCGGCCGATGTGGTCGGCACTTTCGCCGAGCTGGGCAGCGTGGCCTGCCTGCTGGAAGGCTTCGTGCCGTTCACTGGCGAAGTCTCGCTGATCGCCGTGCGTGCCCGCGATGGCGAAACCCGCTTCTACCCGTTGGTGCACAACACCCACGACAGCGGCATCCTCAAACTGTCCGTGGCCAGCACCGACCACCCGTTGCAGGCCCTGGCCGAAGACTATTCGAGCCGTGTGCTCAAGCAGCTGGATTACGTCGGCGTGATGGCGTTCGAGTTCTTTGAAGTCGACGGCGGCCTCAAGGCCAACGAAATCGCCCCGCGCGTGCACAACTCCGGGCACTGGACCACCGAAGGCGCCGAGTGCAGCCAGTTCGAAAACCACCTGCGGGCGGTAGCGGGCTTGCCGCTAGGTTCCACGGCCAAGGTCGGTGAGAGCGCCATGCTCAACTTCATCGGTGTGGTGCCAGCAGTGGAAAAAGTCATCGCCATCGACGACTGCCACCTGCATCACTACGGCAAGGCCTTCAAGGCCGGGCGCAAGGTCGGCCATGCCAACCTGCGTTGCAAGGATCGCGCGACACTTGAAGCGCAGATCCTCAAGGTCGAAGCGCTGATCGCCGAGCAATAACCCTGGGATCGGCGGGAACCATTGGTCGCCGCCGTCTCTCTGATTGCAGGATGACGAAGCCTGACTAGGCTTTGTCATGACTCACATTCAATCAGAGGAAAATGCCATGGGTATCATCGGAACCATCTTCATCGGCTTGATCGTCGGTCTGCTCGCGCGTTTCCTCAAGCCAGGCGACGACAGCATGGGCTGGATCATGACCATCCTGCTGGGTATTGCCGGCTCCCTGGCCGCGACCTACGGTGGTCAGGCATTGGGTATCTACGAAGCTGGCCAAGGCGCAGGCTTCCTCGGTGCGCTGGTAGGCGCCATCGTGTTGTTGGTGATCTACGGCCTGATCAAAAGGAAGTAATCAGCCGACAAAGTCCTCTGCGCTGCGCAGGCGCAGGGGGCTAGAATGCTCGGCACTTGTATTTGCCGAGCTCCTTCATGCGCCGTCTTCTGTTGACTCTTCTTTTGCTGGGCTCAGGCCTGGCGCACGCCGGCGAATTGCCGGAAACCGACTGGCTTGACTTGATGCCGCTTTCTGACCAGAAAGCCCTCGAAGCCATGCCCGAAATCGACCACAACTCCCCCGAAGCCCAGGGCACCTTTACCGACAAAGGTGGCCTCAAGCAGAGCAAGGGCCTGCCGGCGGTGATGTATTCCACCAAGACCGTGGCGGCCATGAACGGCAAGAGCATCCGCATTGGCGGCTACCCGGTGCCGCTGGAGACCGATGCCAAGGGCCGCAGCACCTTGTTCTTCCTGGTGCCGTATCCTGGCGCCTGCATCCACGTGCCGCCACCGCCGCCTAACCAGTTGGTGCTGGTGCGCTATCCCAAGGGGTTGAAGCTGGATGATATCTACACGCCGTTGTGGGTGACGGGCACATTGAACGTGGAGACGGTGAATAACGATTTGGCGGATGCCGCCTATGCGTTGGATGCGGGGAAGGTGAGGGTGGTGAAAGAGTCGGATCTCTAAAACTCAATGCAAAACCAGTGTGGGAGGGGGCTTGCCCCCTCCCACATTTTGGCCTGATTACAGGGCGATATTGGCGATGCTCACGCCCAAGGTATGGCTTTGGCCTGGCGCCAGGCTCACCACATCATCCAGCACATTCGCCGTTTCGATGCACAACATCCCCTGCCAGCCATCGTCTGCCATGTCATCAAACGCCTTGGCGCGTTCGGTCCACGGGTTCCAGATCACGGTGGACTTCGAGCCCTGGCTGGTGAGCTGGATGCGGCGCTGCCAGTCGTTATCGACGATATTCAATTGCGCTGGCGTGTCGAGGTAGATGCGGTCGGTCTCGGCGGTAAAGTGCAGCAAGCCGGATTGTTGCTGGGTGCTCCAGCCATCGGCAGTATCGATATACGTCCCACCGTCCAGCCCGTCGACCTGCACATTACGCACGTCGCTCACGGCGAAGTAGGTGTGCAGCGCCTGGCTAAGCGTCACCGTCTCGGTGCCACGGTTGTGACTGGTCAGGCGGATATGCAGCTGGTCATCCAGCAGCAGGCTCAGGGTCAGGTCGACCTGATGCGGCCAGCCGGGAAACCCACCGGCGGGTACAGGCAACACCAGATCAACGCGCAGCGTGTCACCCTCAAGCTCGCTCGCGGCCAATTCCCACAACGCGGTACGCACAAAGCCGTGAGCACCGGCCGGCTGCTCGCTTTGACGCATCGCCTTGACGCTTTGCGGGTTGCGGTCAAACACACCAAACCACGGCCAGCACACGGGCACACCGGTGCGAATACCTTTGCCATGCTTGAATACCGCTGCTGGGTTCGGCCAGATCAGCGGCTGCTCACCCTCACGCTGGTAACTGAAGATATGCGCACCCTGCTGGGCCACCATCAGTTCGGCGCCGTTGTGGCGAATGCGCCAGCAATCCAGCTCGTCGATTTTCACGGTTTCAACGTGGGGCACAGGCATGGCAATACTCTCAATGGCGGGCAATGGGGCAATTGACCGTGAAAACCCGGTGAGGTTTAACGTGCGCGCGACGGAACCGAGCGCGTGCGGCCGCTGCCGTCGATGGCGACAAACACGAATACCGCCTCGGTGACCTTGCGCCATTCACTGGACAGCGGGTCGTCGCTCCAGACTTCAACCATCATCTGGATCGAGCTACGGCCGATTTCCAGCGCCTGTGTATAAAAGGAAAGCTGCGCGCCCACCGCCACCGGTACCAGGAACGCCATGCGATCAATGGCTACTGTGGCCACGCGCCCGCCAGCAACCTTGCTGGCCATGGCCGTGCCGGCGAGGTCCATCTGCGCGACCAGCCAGCCGCCAAAAATATCGCCAAAGCCGTTGGTTTCACGCGGGAGCGCGGTGATTTGCAGGGCGAGGTCGCCTTGCGGGATAGGGTCTTCTTGTTCGAGTTCGATCATGCCGGAGATGCCTCTCAAGACTGCGGGTTCTTGCGCGTGCGTGGGCCGAGTATATCGACACCCTTGCGCCGCGACGACCGTCTGAAGTTGATTTGGTCGGCAATTAGCTGCTGTATCACGGCTTTTTGCGGCAACTGTGCTTGTGATGTGCTTTTGCAAGCGATTTGCTATCTTGCCCAACCCGTCCTGGTTCAGCCAGCGCACCGGGTCTGCCGTCCTGACTAATAAGAGAAGCCTTACCATGTCCTCCGTGCCCGCAAGCAGTGCGCAACCGTCGCGCCCGCTGACCCGCAACGACTATAAAACCCTGTCGCTGTCTGCCTTGGGCGGGGCGCTGGAATTTTATGATTTCATCATTTTCGTGTTTTTCGCCACTGTGGTCGGAAAACTCTTCTTCCCCCTCGACATGCCTGAATGGCTGCGCATGATGCAGACCTTCGGCATTTTTGCTGCCGGCTACCTGGCGCGCCCGTTGGGCGGCATCATCATGGCGCACTTCGGTGACCTGCTGGGTCGCAAAAAAATGTTCACCCTGAGCATCTTCATGATGGCCGTGCCGACCCTGATCATGGGCCTGCTGCCGACCTACGCGCAGATCGGCATGTGGGCGCCGATCCTGTTGCTGTTGATGCGCGTCATCCAGGGCGCAGCCATCGGCGGTGAAGTCCCAGGCGCCTGGGTGTTCGTTTCCGAACACGTACCACCGCGTCACATTGGCTACGCCTGCGGCACCCTGACCAGCGGCCTGACCGCCGGCATCCTACTGGGTTCGCTGGTGGCCACCGCCATCAACACCCTGTACACCCCCGTAGAGGTTTCGGACTACGCCTGGCGTATCCCATTCCTGCTGGGCGGTGTGTTTGGCCTGCTGTCGGTTTACTTGCGTCGCTGGTTGCATGAAACGCCGATCTTCGCCGAGATGCAGCAGCGCAAGACCCTGGCCGCTGAACTGCCATTACGCGCGGTACTGCGCGACCACCGTGGCGCCATCGTGCTGTCGATGCTGCTGACCTGGTTGCTGTCGGCCGGTATCGTCGTTGTCATCCTGATGACCCCGACCGTGTTGCAGACCGTCTACCACTTCAGTGCGACCGTTGCGCTGCAAGCCAACAGCCTGGCCATCGTTACCCTGAGCCTGGGTTGCATCGCGTCCGGCGCATTGGCCGACCGATTTGGTGCAGGTCGCGTGCTGGTTGCCGGTTGCGCGCTGTTGCTGGCGACGTCCTGGACGCTGTACCACAGCCTTATCACCCACCCTGATTGGCTGTTCCCGCTGTACGCCCTGACCGGTTTGTTTGTAGGCACCATCGGCGTGGTGCCCTACGTGATGGTGAAAGCTTTCCCACCGGTGGTGCGTTTTAGCGGGTTGTCGTTCTCCTACAACGTTGCCTACGCCATCTTTGGCGGCCTAACGCCGCTGGCCGTGTCGTTGCTGCTCAAGGAAAGCCCAATGGGCCCTGCTTACTACGTCGCGGCGCTGTGTGTGATGGGGATGCTGGTGGGTGTGTATCTGTGGAAGCGTTCGCGCTAAGCCTTTGTTAAAGGTCACTCCCGCGCCCTGCGTGGGAGTGATGGCAACTCCTCGCGTTACCCCCTCTTCTGCCGATAGTGGCCTTTCATCTAACTGTCACATTCCAGACATAGAGTGTTCACACGGCCTGCCGATACTTGGCCCCGATCCAACTATCCCTATCTGCTAGGAGCAAGGCATGAAACTGAAACGTTTGATGGCGGCAATGACTTTTGTCGCTGCTGGCGTTGCGACCGCCAACGCGGTGGCCGCTGGTGTTGATCCGGCAATCCCGGCTTATGTTAAGACCACTGGTGTGTCGGGCAACCTGTCCAGCGTTGGTTCCGATACCCTGGCTAACCTGATGACGCTGTGGGCCGAGGGTTACAAAAAGGAATACCCGAACGTCAACATCCAGATTCAAGCTGCCGGCTCAGCCACCGCGCCACCTGCGCTGACTGAAGGCACCTCCAACCTGGGCCCGATGAGCCGCAAAATGAAGGACACCGAACTGGCGGCCTTCGAGCAGAAGTACGGCTACAAGCCAACCGCTATCCCGGTTGCCGTGGATGCCCTGGCAGTGTTCGTGCACAAGGACAACCCGATCCAACACCTGACCATGGAGCAAGTCGACGCGGTGTTCTCCTCGACTCGCCTGTGCGGTGGCAAAGCCGACGTGAAGACCTGGGGTGAGCTGGGTGTGACTGGCGACTTGGCCAACAAGCCTGTGCAATTGTTTGGCCGTAACTCGGTGTCCGGCACTTACGGCTACTTCAAAGAAGAAGCCCTGTGCAAAGGCGACTACAAGCCAAACGTGAACGAACAACCCGGCTCGGCTTCGGTCGTGCAGTCCATCAGCTCGTCGCTGAACGGCATCGGTTACTCGGGCATCGGCTACAAGACTGCCAGCGTGAAAACAGTGCCGCTGGCCAAGAAAGGCAGCACTGAGTTCATCGAAGACACCGAAGAAAACGCCCTGAACGGCAAATACCCGCTGTCGCGCTTCCTCTACGTTTACGTCAACAAAGCGCCGAACAAGCCGCTGGCCCCGCTGGAAGCTGAGTTCGTGAAACTGGTTCTGTCCAAACAGGGTCAGGAAGTCGTAGTGAAAGACGGTTACATCCCCCTGCCAGCCAAAGTTGCCGCCAAGGCCCTGGCTGATCTGGGTCTGAAAGAAGGCAACTAAGCTGCCTGCGCGGGGCCGGTAAATCGGCCCCGCCTCTCAAATTTTTCGCCCGCTGCCAGCTCTGCTACGCGGCGGCTTTGTTGCGTCACTGCTTTGTCATCTTTCTGTCATACAGGATCGCTAGGGTGTGCGCATGAATGATCTGGCCAATTCCACCATGACGACGACTTCTCCCCCCAAGCGCATTGATTTCAATACGCCTGAGCTGCAACGCAAGCGCCGCATTCGCGCGCTCAAGGACCGCCTGACACGCTGGTATGTGCTCGTTGGTGGCCTGGCCGTCCTCGGCGCGATCACCCTGATTTTCTTCTTCCTCGCCTATGTAGTCGCGCCCCTGTTCCAGGGTGCTTCGCTGACCAAGGCAGACGCGCTGACCCCGGCCTGGATCCAGGACGCGGGCAAGCCGCTGATGATTTCCCTCGAAGAACAGAACCAGGTCGCCATGCGGGTTTCCGACAAGGGCCAGGCGCTGTTCTTTGCTGTCGATACCGGTGCCGAACTCAAGCGTGTCGACCTGCCGTTGCCGGCCGGCGCCAGTGTGGTGTCCATCGGTCAAGACCAGCCGGGCACCCCGCTGGTGATTCTCGGTTTGTCCAATGGCCAGTCCCTGGTGTTCCGTCACACCTATAAGGTGTCCTATCCGGACGGCAAGAAAACCATTTCACCCGCGATTGAATACCCCTACGGTGAAACGCCGATCGTGCTCGACGAAGCTGGCCGCCCGTTGGAACACGTTTCGCTGAACGCCACCGACTCAACCCTGGTGGTCGCCGGCTCTGCCGGGTCGCACTTGAACGTGCTGTCCCTGAGCCGCGAAGAAAACATGATGACGGGTGAAGTCACCAGCGAGCAGAAACGCATCGAGCTGCCGCAAATGACCGAACCGGTGAAGGCGATCTTCATCGACCCGCGTCAGCAGTGGCTGTACGTGATCAACGGCCGCGCCCTGGCCGATGTGTTCAACCTGCGCGACAACAGCCTCAACGGCCGCTACAAACTGCTTGAAGACGGCAACGCCGAAATCACCGCCAGTACGCAGCTGGTGGGCGGCATTTCGCTGATCATCGGTAACTCCAAGGGTGGCCTGGCCCAATGGTTCATGGCCCGCGACCCGGATGGCGAGCAGCACCTCAAACAGATTCGAACCTTCCAGATGGGTACTGCGCCCATTGTTGAGATCACTGCCGAACAGCGCCGCAAGGGTTTCACCGCCCTCGATGCTTCCGGCCAGTTTGGCGTGTTTCACAGCACCGCTCACCGCACCTTGTTGGTGGACCCGGTGGTCGATGGCCAGGGCCTGTTCGGTCTGTCGCCACGGGCCAACCATGTGATCGTCGAAGCCGCCGGCAAGCTGCAACCGCTGCTGCTGGACAACCCGCACCCGGAAGTCTCCTGGAGCGCGTTGTGGAGCAAGGTTTGGTACGAAAACTACGACGAACCTAAATACGTCTGGCAATCCACCGCCGCCAATACCGATTTCGAACCCAAGATGAGCCTGGCGCCGCTGACCTTCGGTACCCTGAAGGCCGCGTTCTACGCCATGCTGCTCGCTGCGCCGCTGGCCGTTGCTGCTGCAATCTATACCGCTTACTTCATGGCCCCGAGCCTGCGCCGCAAGGTCAAGCCGGTGATCGAACTGATGGAAGCGATGCCGACGGTGATCCTTGGCTTCTTCGCCGGTTTGTTCCTGGCCCCCTACGTAGAGGGGCACTTACCGGGCATTTTCAGCCTGTTGATGCTGTTGCCGATCGGCATTCTGGTGGCCGGCTTCATCTTCAGCCGCCTGCCTGAGTCGATTCGCCTGCGGGTGCCCGATGGTTGGGAAAGCGCGATCCTGATCCCAGTGATCCTGTTTGTGGGCTGGCTCTCGCTGTATATGAGCCCGTACCTGGAAACCTGGTTCTTCGGCGGCGATATGCGCATGTGGATCTCCCATGACTTAGGGATTACCTACGACCAGCGCAACGCCCTGGTGGTCGGCCTGGCCATGGGTTTTGCGGTAATCCCGAACATCTACTCCATCGCCGAAGACGCCGTGTTCAGCGTGCCCCGTGGCCTGACCCTGGGCTCCCTGGCCCTGGGCGCCACGCCGTGGCAAACCATGACCCGCGTGGTCATCCTGACCGCCAGCCCGGGCATCTTTTCGGCGCTGATGATCGGCATGGGCCGCGCTGTCGGCGAGACCATGATCGTGCTGATGGCCACCGGTAACACCCCGGTGATGGAGATGAACCTGTTCGAAGGCCTGCGAACGCTTGCAGCCAACGTCGCCGTGGAAATGCCGGAGTCGGAAGTCGGCGGCAGTCACTACCGCGTGTTGTTCCTCTCGGCGCTGGTGCTGCTGCTGTTCACGTTCATCATGAACACCCTCGCCGAGCTGATTCGTCAGCGTCTGCGCAAGAAATACTCGTCGCTTTAAGAAAGGTAGAAGTCTGTGAAACAGAACTCCCTGAATGGATGGTTCAAGAGCGGCGCTCCCGGCGTCTGGATCAGCGGTGGCGCAGTGTCCATCGCGGTCATCATGACCATCGGTTTGCTGGCTGTGATTGCGGTGCGTGGCCTGGGCCACTTCTGGCCGGCCGACCTGATCCAGGCCAACTACAGCGTGCCGGGCCAGGCCAACCACATCGTTATCGGCGAAGTGGTGCAGAAAGAAGAAGTACCCCGCGAGCGCCTGAAAAGCGCCGGCCTGCCGGTGCCGGACCAAGGCCCGGAATTCATGACCCGCGAGCTGATCAAGGTCGGCAACCGTGATTTGAACGGTAACGACTTCACGTGGGTCGTCGGCGAGTGGTTGAAGGACCAGACCAACCCTGTGGACTTGATGGCCATCGAGCGCCGTGAGTGGGGTAACTTTTACGGCACCCTGGTCAACGTCAAGCAGGATGGCAAGGTGATCGCCGAGGGCGAGGCCGCGTGGCCGGAGCTGCAAGCCCGCGTCGAACGTGTCAACAAACTGGCCGCCCAACTCAAGACCCTGGAGAAATCCGACATCGGCGCGATCAACGCCGGCCTCGAACGCATCCGCCTGCACGGGCGCAAGCTGGAACTGGAAGGCAAGCTCGACGCTGCCGCCCAGGCGGATATGGACGCTGACCGCGCCGAGCTGAACGCCCGTTACCAGGATATCGAAGCACGCCTGGCCGACCTGCACGCCCAGTTCAACCGCGACGCGCTGACCGCCCGCGATGGCAACGGCAAGGAAGTCGAAATCGGCATCGGCAAAGTGGTGCACGCCTACCAGCCCAACGCCATGGGCACGATGACCAAGATCGGCTTCTATTTCAGCAAGGTCTGGGAATTCCTCAGTGACGACCCACGGGAAGCCAACACCGAAGGCGGGATCTTCCCGGCCATCTTCGGCACCGTGATGATGACCCTGATCATGGCGATGATCGTGACCCCGTTTGGCGTACTGGCGGCGGTGTACCTGCGTGAGTACGCCAAGCAGAACACTCTCACTCGCATCATCCGCATCGCGGTGAACAACCTGGCGGGTGTGCCGGCCATTGTCTACGGCGTATTCGGCCTGGGCTTCTTCGTGTACGTACTGGGTGGCTCGGTTGACCGCCTGTTCTTCGCTGAAGCCCTGCCGGCCCCGACCTTCGGTACGCCGGGCCTGTTGTGGGCCTCGCTGACCCTGGCGCTGCTGGCGGTGCCGGTGGTGATCGTGGCCACCGAAGAGGGCCTGGCGCGTATTCCCCGCACGGTGCGTGAAGGCTCCCTGGCACTGGGCGCGACCAAGGCCGAAACGCTGTGGAAGATCGTACTGCCGATGGCCAGCCCGGCGATGATGACCGGCATGATCCTCGCCGTGGCCCGCGCCGCCGGTGAGGTGGCGCCGCTGATGCTGGTAGGGGTGGTGAAACTGGCGCCGTCGCTGCCGCTGGACGGCAACTACCCGTACCTGCACCTGGACCAGAAGATCATGCACCTGGGCTTCCATATTTATGACGTCGGCTTCCAGAGCCCCAACGTCGAAGCGGCACGTCCACTGGTTTACGCCACCGCCTTGCTGCTGGTGCTGGTGATTGCCACGCTCAACTTGTCGGCGGTGTGGATCCGTAACCACCTGCGCGAAAAATACAAAGCGTTGGATAGTTAAGCGGGCTGGATACGGTCAATGTGGGAGCTGGCTTGCCTGCGATACAGGCGACTCGGTTGAGCAGGTACACCGCGGTGATGCTATCGCAGGCAAGCCAGCTCCCACACTGGACCGCGTCAGACACAGAATTTGAGTAGACCGCCACAGGCGGTTCAACGAAACGAATTGGTAGCACAGGGAGCATCCCATGCAACAAGACACCCACACCCACGGCATCAACATGTCGGCCCTGGGTCGCGACAAGCAGAGCCTGAGCCTGGCCCAGGAAACCGTGGCCATCGAAGTGCCGGGCCTGAGCCTGTACTACGGTGAAAAGCAGGCACTGTTCGATGTCAGCATGAACATCCCCAAGCAGCGCGTGACCGCCTTTATCGGCCCGTCGGGCTGCGGCAAGTCCACGCTGCTGCGCACCTTCAACCGTATGAACGACCTGGTGGACGGCTGCCGCGTCGACGGCGCCATCAACCTCTACGGCACCAACATCTACCGCAAGGGCGAAGACGTGGCCGAGCTGCGTCGCCGCGTGGGCATGGTGTTCCAGAAACCCAACCCGTTCCCCAAGACCATCTACGAAAACGTGGTCTACGGTTTGCGCATCCAGGGCATCAACAAAAAACGTGTCCTCGACGAAGCGGTGGAGTGGGCCCTCAAGGGCGCTGCGCTGTGGGATGAGGTCAAGGACCGTCTGCATGAGTCGGCACTGGGCTTGTCCGGTGGCCAGCAGCAACGTCTGGTGATCGCCCGCACCATCGCCGTGGAGCCCGAAGTGCTGCTGCTTGACGAACCCTGCTCGGCACTCGACCCGATCTCGACGTTGAAAGTGGAAGAGCTGATCTACGAGCTCAAGTCCAAGTTCACCATCGTGATCGTGACCCACAACATGCAACAGGCGGCGCGGGTTTCTGACTACACCGCGTTCATGTACATGGGCAAGTTGGTAGAGTTCGGCGACACCGATACCCTGTTCACCAATCCGGCGAAGAAGCAGACCGAAGACTACATCACCGGTCGCTACGGCTAGGATGCTGTAGTTCTCATCGCACTGACGCTGCGGTTCTCCGCACCTTACCGGACGCTCCAAGGACGCCAACATGATTAGCAAAGAAGGCCTTACCCATCACATCTCCGCGCAGTTCAACGCCGAGCTTGAGGAAGTGCGCAGCCACCTCCTAGCGATGGGCGGCTTGGTGGAGAAGCAAGTCAACGACGCCGTCACCGCGCTGATCGAGGCCGACTCGGGCTTGGCCCAGCAGGTGCGTGAGATCGATGACCAGATTAACCAGATGGAACGCAACATCGATGAAGAATGCCTGCGCATTCTGGCCCGTCGCCAGCCGGCCGCCTCTGACTTGCGTTTGATCATCAGCATCTCCAAGTCGGTGATCGACCTGGAACGCATTGGCGACGAAGCCACCAAGATCGCCCGCCGCGCCATCCAGCTGTGCGAAGAAGGCGAAGCGCCGCGCGGCTATGTGGAAGTGCGCCACATCGGCGACCAGGTGCGCAACATGGTGCGCGACGCCCTCGACGCCTTTGCGCGCTTCGACGCTGACCTGGCCTTGTCGGTGGCCCAGTACGACAAGATCATCGACCGCGAATACAAGACCGCCCTGCGCGAGCTGGCCACCTACATGATGGAAGACCCGCGCTCTATCTCGCGGGTCTTGAGCATAATCTGGGTGCTGCGCTCCCTGGAGCGCATCGGCGACCACGCGCGCAATATCTCGGAACTGGTGATCTACCTGGTTCGCGGTACCGACGTACGACACATGGGCCTCAAGCGCATGAAGGCTGAAGTTGAAGGTTCGGCCGATCTTATCCCTAATGTTCCGGGCGAAACTGACGATAAGTAGGATTGCCCGAGAAATTAACGCCCGGCCTTTGGTCGGGCGTTTTTGTTTGCGGCCTCTGAATTTTTTGCGCAGCGAGCGTCATTAAGTCCCGCTGTGACTGCCGAGTTTTGGCAAAATGCCACTAGTCAGGCGTTTTGCGTGCCGAAGTTTTTATAGGATGAAGGGTCAATGAGTAAAGTCAGTGTGTTGGTGGTGGATGACGCCTCGTTTATCCGCGACCTGGTGAAGAAGTGCCTGCGCAACTACTTCCCTGGGATCAAGCTTGAAGATGCGGTGAACGGCAAAAAGGCCCAGGCCATCCTGATGCGCGAGACCTTCGACCTGGTGCTGTGCGACTGGGAAATGCCAGAGATGTCCGGCCTTGAGCTGTTGACCTGGTGCCGTGAGCAACCTCACCTCAAAGCCATGCCGTTTGTGATGGTGACCAGCCGTGGTGATAAGGAAAACGTGGTCCAGGCGATTCAGGCAGGCGTTTCCGGTTACGTCAGCAAGCCGTTCACCAACGAGCAGTTGCTGAACAAGGTCAAGCAGGCTTTGCACAAGGTTGGCCGTCTCGACGCCCTGGTCGCCAGTGCGCCGACCAAGATGAATTCAGCATTTGGTAACGACTCCCTGAGCGCGCTGACCGGCGGCAAGCCCGAGGCTGCGCGCACGGCTCCCGTGGCGGCGGCGGCACCTGCGGCTGCTCCCAAAGGCCTGCTCAGCAGCCCGCCGGTACAGGCGCCAGCCGCCGCGCCGGCTGCTGGTCGGGGCCAGGGCCAGTTGCGCCTGTCCAGCGGCACCCAGCAATGCGTGATCAAAGGCCTGAGCATCAAAGAAGCGTTGCTGGTGGTGCGTCGCGGTGAAGTCCTGCCACAGGTACTGGAAAGCGCCGTGCTCGACCTGGAGCAAGGCGACAACGCCGAAGTGGCTCGCCTCAACGGCTACCTGCACGCCATCGTCGCCCACGAGCCAAGGCCCGACAGCGACTGGCTGCAACTGACCTTCCGCTTTATCGACCAAGATGCACAGAAACTCGACTACATCTCGCGCCTGATTGCACGGGGCACGGCGCAGAAGCATTTTGTGCCGGGTGCGTAATCTCAGTTCACCACAGACCCATGTGGGAGGGGGCTTGCCCCCGATTGCGGTAGGTCAGTTACAGATGTATCAACTGACACTCCCTCATCGGGGGCAAGCCCCCTCCCACATTTGAAACTCATTGCTGCATACAAAGTTGTCATGATCCGTTGTTAGCCTGCCGTTCAGTCATCCCGGCAGGTTCACGCCATGCTCATGCGTTTATTGCTGTGTTGCGGATTGGTCACGGTCGCTCCTTCGGCCTTGGCCATGACCGTCTACAAATCCGTTGATGCCAGCGGCAACGTGTTTTACAGCGACCGGCAAACGCCAGGCGCCCAGGCGTTCGTGATTCAGCAGCGACCGGTGCTCGAAAGGCCGAGACCCACCTATTCACAACAAGCCTACCGCTACCCGCTGCCCTGGCGCGGTGGCCCGTTTCGCCTAACCCAAGGCCCCAACGGCAGCTTTAGCCACACCGACGCCAAGAGTCGCTATGCCATGGACATCGCCATGCCTGAAGGCACGCCGATCATTGCGGCACGCAGCGGTATGGTGGTGAGAACCGAAAACGAGCAGATTGGCCGTGGCAGCGATGCGTCAGGGAATTTCGTACGGGTGCGCCACGATGATGGCACCGAGGGCGTGTACCTGCACCTCAAGCAAGGCTCAGTCAGTGTCAGAACAGGGCAGCGTGTGACAGTGGGAAGCCCGCTGGCGCTGTCGGGCAATACCGGTAACAGCAGCGGGCCGCACTTGCACTTCGTGGTACAGCGGCCCACCGAGGTGGGGCTGGTGTCGATCCCGTATGAGTTCAACCAGCCAGTGGGCGCTTTGCCCAACTTTGCGTTGGGCCATTGAGGCTCAGTCCAGCAACAGGACCTTGGCCAACACGATCTTCGGCCCTTTCATCTTCTTGATGATGATGCGCAGGCCTTCCACTTCCAGCACTTCCTCTTCTTCCGGCACCCTTTTGAGGGTGTCGTAGATCAGGCCGGCCAGGGTTTCGGCCTCGATGTGGTCCAGGTCGACGCCCAGCAGGCGTTCCACTTTGAACAGTGGGGTATCACCGCGCACCAGCAGCTTGCCCGGCTGGTAGGCGAGGATGCCGCGCTCGGCCTTGCGGTGTTCGTCCTGGATATCACCCACCAGCACTTCGAGCACGTCTTCCATGGTCAGGTAGCCGATGATCTTGCCGTCGGCTTCTTCGACCAGGGCAAAGTGCGCGCCGCCTTTGCGGAACTGCTCCAGCAACTGCGACAACGGCATATGCCGCGACACGCGCTCCAGCGGGCGGGTCAGCTCAGCCAGGTTGAACGACTCGGGGATGTGGTCCAGGGCCGCCAGTTCCAGCAGCAGGTCCTTGATGTGCAGCAGACCGACGAACTCGTTGCGCACCGCGTCATACACCGGATAACGGCTGAACTTATGGCGACGGAACAGCGCGAGGATCTCCTTGAGCGGGGCGTTGAAGTCCAGGGTGACCAGGTCTTCCCGGGAGTTGGCCCAGTCCACCACTTCCAGCTCGCCCATTTCCACGGCCGAGGCCAGTACGCGCATGCCTTGGTCGCTTGGGTCTTGGCCACGGCTGGAGTGCAGGATCAGCTTGAGTTCTTCGCGGCTGTAATGGTGTTCGTGGTGTGGGCCAGGCTCGCCTTGGCCGGCGATACGCAGGATCGCGTTGGCACTGGCGTTGAGCAGGTAGATGGCCGGGTACATGGCCCAGTAGAACAGGTACAGCGGCACCGCCGTCCACAGCGACAGCAGCTCGGGCTTGCGGATGGCCCAGGACTTGGGCGCCAACTCGCCGACCACGATGTGCAGGTAGGAAATCACGAAGAACGCGGCAAAGAACGACACACCCTTGATCACCTCAGGCGACTCGACGCCCGCCGCGCCCAGCAACGGCTCGAGGATATGCGCAAAGGCCGGCTCACCGACCCAGCCCAAGCCCAGGGAGGCGAGGGTGATACCCAGTTGGCAGGCCGACAGGTAGGCGTCGAGCTGGCTGTGTACGGTGCGCAGGATCTGCCCGCGCCAGCCGTTGGTATCGGCAATGGCCTCAACCCGGGTGGAGCGCAGTTTGACCATGGCAAATTCCGCCGCAACGAAGAAACCGTTGAGCAGTACCAGGATCAGTGCAAAAAGAATCATGCCGAAGTCGGCAAAGAGTGTCGCGAGGGTGATACCAGGGGAAGGGTCCATGATGGGGTTTTGCAGGTTCCGTGTGTTCAATAAGGGGTGACAGGTGGCCTGAAGGGCAGGCGCAAGTCGGCCAATGTAGCGGCTGGCGGGGCGCTTGCCTAGTGCCCGCTGCCGGGTGGGGCTTGAAGTACAGCTATCAGAGTCACACGGATCCCCTGTGGGAGGGGGCTTGCCCCCGATGGCGGTGGGTCAGATATGGATGTGTTGACTGACCCACCGCAATCGGGGGCAAGCCCCCTCCCACCTTTTGTCCTGTGTTGTTTTTGGGTTATTCGTCTGTGCTGAGCAGCTGCGCACGGGCAACCTGCGCCGGCGGAAAATGGCAAGTAAACGTGCTGCCATGCCCCAGCACGCTGCTGATCTCCAGCCGCGCCCGATGGCGTAACAGCACATGCTTGACGATCGCCAGGCCCAGCCCGGTACCACCCGTATTGGAGTTGCGACTCGAATCGACCCGGTAAAACCGCTCGGTCAGGCGCGGCAGGTGTTTGGCGTCGATGCCGATGCCGGAATCCTGCACGCTCAGGTGTGCGCCGTGGTCGTCGGCCCACCAGCGGATGCGGATAGTACCTTTGTCCTGGGTGTACTTCACCGCGTTGAACACCAGGTTGGAGAACGCGCTGCGCAATTCGCCTTCGCTGCCTTTGAGCAGCACAGCAGGGTCGGCTTCCAGGCTGATCTGCTGGCCGCGCTCGCCCGAGAGGGCTTGGGCGTCGTTCTTGATGGTCTGCAACAGGCTTTGCACCGTCACCGGCTGGTTGTCCGACGGGTAATCCGTGGCTTCCAGCTTGGCCAGCAACAGCAGGTCGTTGAGCAGGGTCTGCATACGCGAGCCCTGCTGCTGCATCTGTTGCAGGGCACGGCTCCAGCGCGGGTTGATGTCGTCGACGTTGTCGAGCAGCGTCTCCAGGTAGCCGCAGATCACCGTCAACGGCGTGCGCAGCTCGTGGGAGACGTTGGCGACGAAGTCTTTGCGCATCTGCTCCAACTGGTGGATGCGGGTGACGTCGCGCACCAACATCAGGTGTTCATTGTTGCCGTAGCGCGTCAGGTACAGCTGGATGCGCACGCGGTCATTGGTGGGGGAGGGGATTTCCAGGGCTTCTTCGTAATTGTCCTGCTCGAAGTATTCCTTGAAGCGCGGGTGGCGCACCAGGTTGGTCACCGGCTGACCGCTATCCTGGGGCGTCTTGAGGCCCAGCAAGGTCTCGGCGGCGCGGTTCCACCATTCCAGGTTGCCGTCGCTGTCGAGCATGATCACCGCGTCTTTGAGTGCGGCGGTCGACTCTTGCACCCGATCAATCACCGCTTGCAGGCGCCCGCGTACCCGTTGGTCGCGGCGTTGCAGGTGGTAGATGCTGTCGAACACTTCGCCCCACAGGCCGTAGCCATCGGGTGGCGCTTCGTCGGGCTTGTGCTGGCGCAGCCATTCATGCAGGCGCAGCAGTTGTTTGAGGGTCCAGCCCAGGTACAGACCAATGCCGATGGCCAGGCTCCAGCCGTAGTAGCCGCTGATCAAGCCGACCAACAGGCAACCGGTGATCAACAGGAGCATGTGGCGGATCAGGGTGCCATGCCAGTTCTGGTTCACTTAAACATGCGTCCTTGTCAGCTGTTAAGAGAGGAGAGGGGCGGGCTCAGCCTTTGGTGGAGAACCTGTAGCCTGTGCCGCGCACGGTTTGTACCAGATTCTCGTAGGCATCGCCCAAGGCTTTGCGCAGGCGACGGATATGCACGTCCACGGTGCGCTCCTCCACATACACATTGCCGCCCCACACCTGGTCCAGCAACTGGCCACGGGTGTAGGCGCGCTCTTGGTGAGTCATGAAAAATTGCAGCAGGCGGTATTCGGTCGGGCCCATCTCGGCCGGGGTGCCGTCGATGGTCACGCGGTGGCTGATGGGGTCGAGGATCAAACCACCGACTTCAATTGGCGCTTCGCCATCGGTCGGCCCGGCACGGCGCAGAACGGCTTTCAGACGTGCGACCAGTTCCCGTGGGGAAAACGGCTTGGTGATGTAGTCATCAGCGCCGACTTCCAGGCCCTGGATCTTGTTGTCCTCTTCGCCCTTGGCCGTGAGCATGATGATCGGGATATCCCCGGTCAGCTCGTCACGCTTGAGGCGGCGGGCCAGTTCGATGCCGGAGGTGCCGGGCAGCATCCAGTCCAGCAGGATCAAGTCCGGCTTGCGGTCGACGATAATGGCATGGGCCTGCTGGGAGTTCTCCGCCTCCAGACAGTCATAGCCGGCCATTTCCAACGCAACGGCGATCATCTCGCGGATGGGCGCTTCGTCGTCAACGATCAGAATGCTCCTGCCAACCATGCCTAAATCCTCTTGTCATTTAACTGTCTTGCGCCGCATTAGATAACGGAATTATTGCAGTCGTGTGACAGTAATTTAGTCGCTTGGGCAATTAGCGGCACTCTGGACTACGCTTTGGGTCCGAATCCTGACAACCAAAAAAGGAAGGTTCCGATGACTTACAGCACTGTTTCCTGGAAAGCCCTGCTGATCACGGCGGCGCTGGCGCTGCCAGGCCTGGCGTTCGCGGCAGAGCCCGCCATGACACACGACGGGATCTTGGTGGACCACAAGGGTTTGACCCTCTACACCTTTGACAAGGACGCCGATGGCAAGTCCGTGTGCAAGGACCAGTGCGCGACCAACTGGCCGCCACTGAAGGCAGAGTCCACTGACAAGCCCATGGGCGACTGGACCGTCATCACCCGCGACGACCAGACCAGCCAATGGGCCTACAAGGGCAAACCGGTGTACACCTACAAAGATGACGCGAAGGCTGGGGACAAGACTGGGGATGGCAAGGGTGGCGCGTGGCACGTCATCAAACCCTGAACCTGCGGCGCTGCTGAGACCTTCGCGAGCAAGCCCGCTCCCACATTTGAATGTATTCACAAATCAAAATGTGGGAGGGGCGGTGCGACGATTCGACTTGCCCCCGATGGCATTAGCCCAGTCACCACAAACCTTCAGCGAAACGCGTAATCCGCCACTATCCCCACAAAAATCGCCAACCCCGCCCAATGGTTATGCAGGAAAGCCTTGAAGCACTTCATCCGATCCCTGTCCCGGGTGTACCAAAACTCCCACGCAAAACAGCCCGCCGCCGCCAGCAGCCCCAGCTGGAACCAACCCCCCAGCTCAAACCGCGAACCCGCCAGCAACAGACACACCAGCGCCAGGCCCTGCAGGGTCAAGATAATCACGCGATCCGCATCGCCAAACAGAATCGCCGTGGACTTCACACCAATCTTCAAATCGTCGTCGCGGTCGGTCATGGCGTAATAGGTGTCATACCCCACCGTCCACAACAGGTTGGCGATATACAGCAGCCACGCAGCAGCAGGCAGGCTGCCGGTCTCTGCGGTGAACGCCATCGGCATGCCCCATGAAAACGCCGCACCCAGCACCACCTGCGGGTAATAGGTGTAGCGCTTCATAAACGGGTAGCTCGCCGCCAGCGCCAAGCCGCCGAGGGACAGCATGATGGTGGTGGCGTTGGTCAGTAGCACCAGCAGGAAACTGATGCCCATCAGCACCGCAAAAAACACCAGCGCCTCTTTTGAACTGATCTTGCCGCTCACCAGCGGGCGTTGCTCTGTACGCTTCACATGGCCGTCCACTTTGCGGTCGGCCCAGTCATTGATCACGCAGCCGCCCGCCCGGGTCAGCGCCACGCCCAGTACGAAAATCGCGATATTGATGAGGGACGGCGAGCCCTTGCCGGCAATCCACAGTGCCCACAGCGTCGGCCACAGCAGCAGGTAGATGCCGATGGGTTTGTCCATGCGGGTCAACTGAATAAAATCCCAGGCCCGGGGGTTCAGGTGGTTCAAGGACTTGAGCAGACGTTGATACATCAGCAATTCTCCGGATGGTCATGCAGCGCGTGCCAGAAGCTCGGCAAAAAGATCTCCGCCACCAGGATGCTCAGCGCGCCGCGATCAAAGCGCGAGCGACGGCCCCAGAGCCCGTCGGCGTCGTCCGCAATCGGCAACCACTGTCGTGGGTAATGGCACACCTCGATGGCCTGGCGAGTGAACGCCTGGTCGCAGAACAGCAACTCGCCCAGGGAGCGGCTGCCCAGCTCATCCATGTGCAAACCATCGCCCTGCAACGCACTGCGCGCCGCCACACTGCGGGCGAACACCCAGGGCTGGCCATGCCCACGCAGATACACTTCGCGTACCCAACCGACTGTGGCCGGCGCCAACTCCAGGGCAACGCATTCGTCGTCCCTCAGCGGCTGCCAGCCTTCGAACAGCGGCGTCACGCTGAAACCGTCGTTGGACAGCGAGGTCAGCCGCCGCGTGAGCGAGCCTTCGTCGAACAGCCAATCGACGGTCAGGGGTGCAGGCAGTGGGGTCAGAAGGCTCTGGGTCAGCCATTGGCAAGCATCGGGCGGGGCGATTGAGTGCGGCACGGTGAGTCAGTATTGGCAGCAAAAGAGGCGCCGAGCTTACCATGGCGCTCTGAACTTTTGCCGGGCCAAACCCGCCGTTTGCGCCGATCGTGCTTGCATCTGCGCGCCCCGATCAGTACAAAACGCCCTGAGCCGCACGGCAACGCTGGATCCATCGACCGTCGGCCAAGATGCCTGGAAACCCTGAGGAAGCAAGTAATGAAGAAGTGGCAATGTATCGTCTGTGGCCTGATCTATGACGAATCCGAGGGTTGGCCGGATGACGGAATCGCGGCAGGCACGCTGTGGCAAGACGTCCCGGAAGACTGGCTGTGCCCGGACTGCGGCGTCGGCAAGATGGATTTCGAAATGATCGAAATCGGCTGATCTGAATTCAAGAACCGTACTACAAGGAGAAAGGCATGAACGCACCTGTCGTGATCATCGGCACAGGACTGGCCGGTTACAACGTAGCCCGGGAATTTCGCAAGCTCGACAGCGAGACCCCTTTGCTGCTGATCACCGCAGATGACGGGCGCTCCTACTCCAAGCCCATGCTCTCCACCGGTTTTGGCAAAAACAAGGAAGCCGATGGCCTAAGCATGGCCGAACCCGGCGCCATGGCCGAGCAACTCAAGGCCGAGGTGCGCACCCACACCCGCGTCAGTGGTATCGACCCAGGCCACAAGCGCCTGTGGATCGGCGAAGAGGCGGTGGCCTACCGCGACCTGATCCTGGCTTGGGGTGCAGAAACGGTGCGCGTGCCTGTCGAAGGTGACGCGGCCGAGCTGATTTTCCCTATCAACGACCTCGAAGACTACGCACGCTTTCGCGCCGCTGCTGCCGGCAAGCGCCGCGTGCTGCTACTGGGCGCCGGCCTGATCGGCTGCGAATTCGCCAACGACCTGATCCTGGGCGGCTATGAAATCGACTTGGTGGCACCCTGCGAGCAAGTCATGCCGACCCTGCTGCACCCGGCAGCGGCCGCAGCGGTACAGGCCGGGCTTGAAGGCCTCGGTGCACGTTTCCACCTGGGCCCGGTGCTTAACCGCCTGCAACGCACCGCCGACGGCCTGGAAGCCCACCTGTCGGACGGGGAAGTGATCCACTGCGACCTGGTGGTCTCGGCCATCGGCCTGCGCCCGCGCGTCGACCTGGCCGCCGCCGCGGGCTTGCAGACCAACCGGGGTGTCACCGTAGACCGCCACCTCAAGACCTCCCACGCCAATATCTACGCACTGGGCGATTGTGCTGAGGTTGATGGCCTGAACCTGCTGTACGTGATGCCCCTGATGACCTGCGCCCGCGCCTTGGCCCAGACCCTGGCCGGCAACGCCACGGCCGTCAGCTACGGCGCGATGCCGGTGACGGTCAAAACCCCCATCTGCCCGCTGGTTGTCTCGCCACCGCCACGGGGCACCGAAGGGCTGTGGAGCGTCGAAGGCCAAGGCGCCGACATCAAGGCCCTGTGCCGCGATGCCAGTGGCCGCCTGCTGGGATACGCGCTGACCGGCACTGCCGTGATGGAAAAACTGGCCCTCAACAAAGAACTTCCGCCATTGCTGGCGTAAATACCGGTCGTTCTGTCGGAATCAGCACGTTCCTACCCTCAGAAAGGTCGCTGCGAGACTGGCGCGGCGTCTGAGGGCATGCCATCCTCACTCCCGTCTGCCGCAGAGTAGAGCCTGCGGCGCTTTGGGCGCTGCTCCAGAAGAGAGCAGCACGGACATAACAACAAAAAACCGTCAAAGAGGCTTCACTCATGCGTAAACCAGAACTCGCAGCCGCCATCGCTGAAAAAGCAGATCTCACCAAAGAACAGGCCAACCGCGTCCTCAACGCCGTTCTCGAAGAAATCACCGGCGCCCTGCACCGCAAGGACAGCGTCACCCTGGTTGGCTTCGGCACCTTCCTGCAACGCCACCGCGGCGCCCGCACCGGCAAAAACCCGCAAACTGGCGAGCCGGTGAAAATCAAGGCGAGCAATACCGTTGCGTTCAAGCCGGGCAAATCGCTGAAAGATACTGTTAACGAGTAACCGGTTGTACCGTCTCGAAAGGGGGCGGGGCGGTAGGAGAAATGGGCACGCCGATTAGATCGGGTGCCCATTTTTTGTGGGTGTCGATTGACTCAGCCGTAGAAGTAGTCAAAAAACCGTTCGTAATTTTCCTCGCCCAATAACGGGCTGACTTCCTTGTTGAGTAGCTTCACGAACTTGCTGGAAAGCTCATCGTCGTCGTTGTAGATATCAAAAATGTCGAATTTCCCATGCACGATCTCGACAGTCTTGGCGAAGGCCAGCAGAAAATCCGCAAGAGAGTCGGCAATCTTGAACGGCGTTGCGGCATCGTAGCTCGCCCATACCGGTGTGCCGGGCATATCGGTCACTGCGATAACCGGCTTGCCACCGCCGATGTCATCCATGAAAACCAGATGTTGCGCAGGCCAGTTCCCATTCAACTCAGTTTTGTTGGATTCGCCTGTCCACTTGTAGCCGACCTGACCGTCTTCTAATTCGCCCAAGTTGAAAAGGCGGATAGGGGTCAAGCCTGTCTCGACTTCCACATCGACCGGTTCGCAAAGGTCGTAGAACGCCTCCATTTCAGCGGAGCGAGGCAGGGTTTGCGGCCATTTGGCATTTGCCTGGCTGTTCTTTTCGAAGCTGCCTTCGAGATCAAATTTCTTGTGGACGCGGCGCAGTTCTTTAAATGCGTTATCAAGGGCGCTCATGTTCTTCTCCAATGGAAACTTATTTACCGCAGCCGGGTTTTGTAGCGGGCGTTCTGGCTCGGTCGATCAATCGGCCTTTGCCAGCGTTGGCGTAATTCTTCCTGTGCCCTTGGGGGCTGTTCAGGTGTTCGTCAATACCACTTGGATGGTTCGCGTTTTGCAAGAACACAATGTTCCTTGGGTCACCTTTCCAGGCCTTGCCTAGTGCACCGTTACCTTCAACGCTGTTGATATGGTGACCGGTGTAACCGGCTTTGGACATCAAAGAGTTCAGGCGGGCGTTGCTCTTGGTATTTTCGATCAACTTACGCTCACCAGCATCCCAGTCTCTTGAACCGCCACCGCGGCTCACTAGTTCCCGCTCTTCTCCCCAGGCCCGATTAATGGCAGTCCCACGGCCACCCGCCTTGGGTGTAACGGAATCCTTGGGCTTGTACCGCACCAAATCCTTCGGGTTCAGACCGTAGGGGTCGATCCACGTCAGCGGGTTAGTCGAATACAGGTAAAGATTCAGTCCCCCGGCGAGGCCAATGGGGTCAGGCGTAGTGAAGCGGCCTATATCCGGATCGTAGAAGCGGAAAATGTTGTGATGCAGCCCGGTTTCCCGGTCCAGGTACTGGCCCTGGAACCTCAGGTTCTGTTCTTCAATGTAATACGGTTCACGTGTTTCTTGAACGGTGTTTCCCCACACCTGATAGCTGGCTTGCCAAACGGTCTGACCATCTGCTTCCGAAAGCAGCTCGGGCAGCCCGTTCAGGTCATTATGGTAATAGCGCACTTGCTGCTGGGCGCCTGTTCCGTCGACCCGGGCAAGAGGCTCGTGACCTTCCTCACCATAGATATAAAGACTGGTCTGCGCATGTTTGTGCTCTTGTACCAACCGCAGCCCGTCCCAGGTGAATCGGGTTTCGCTCAGTAGTTGGCCATTGGCGTCGCAGGTTGTCTTGGATGTTCGTCGGCCCAGCGGGTCATAGCTCATGCGCACGACTGATTGCTGCCCGCCCAGTTCGTTTCGCACCTCGATCAAGCGATGCTCAGCGTCATAGGCGAAACGCTGGACGCCGCGCCTGGCGCTGCGCTTCTCGATCATCCGGCCGAAACCGTCGTAGCAATAGCGTTTGTCCTGGAACGTCAGGAGCTTGTTGTGCACCACCAGTCCGGCCCCGGGTTGTGGACCATCGAGCAGGTTGGCAGCGGCGTCATAGGCATAGGTCTCGTGTCGCGCTGCAAAATTGTCCTGGCTGGCGATGACTCGGTCGGTTGCATCGTAATGCAGCAATTGGCGTTGCTGACCACCGGGCTGTTGCTCAAGCTTGCCCACCAGGTTATCGGCGGGGTCGTACTCGAAGTGTTTTTGCACCGCACCGGGCAGTACAGATGCCCGGGTGATGTGGCCGCGTTCGCGGGAGCGCAGACGGCCACAGCGATCATAATGCTGGCGTGTACTTAGATACCCCTGAGTACGCAGTACTTCGCGGTGTAGGCGGTCGCGCTCGAAATCGCTGATGACTCGTCCGTCGAGGTTTATCTGATGGAGGTGTCCGCTGCCGTAATAGAGGCGATTGAGCCAGCGCCCATCGGGTAAGCGCGTCTGGTTGAGGTTTCCCAGCTCGTCGTAGTGATGTTGTAAAGCTCCTGCTGCGGTTATTTCCTCTGCAACTCGACCCAGGGCGTCGTAGGTGAAGCTGACGGTTTGTTGCTGGCCTGATTTATGGGTAAACGCGACAGTCTTGAGTTGGTCCAGTAAGTCGTAGCTGTACTCAGTGCGGCCATCGTCGGTGACTTTGACCACCAGTCGCCCTGCCGCGTCGCGCTCAAAGTCATGCACGAGGGTCGGTTCGGGTACGGCCGTGACTACGGCCATCCCGCTACCGTAAGGCGCTGCAACTGCTTCCATGCGCGAAATATGGTTCAGTGCGTCGTAGTGATAGCGGCGGATACTGCCATCCAGATCCTGCTGTTCAGTCACACGATCATTCGCGTCCCATTCGAAGCGATATCGCTCGCCGTTCTCGTTGGTCAACGTGCGCAGGCGGCCATAGCTGTCATAGGCAAAGTTGACCTCGCGGTTGTGCGCGTCGACGCGCTGGCGGACCTGCCCCTTTCGATTACGCAGGTAGTGTGTAGAGTGCCCGGCGAAGTCGGTATGAGCGGTTAGTTGGCCGCTGGTGTCGCGTTGAAAATATTCAATACGCCCATCCGGAAGTTGGGTGCTCAGCACTCGACCCTGGACGTCGTGTACGAATGTCGTACGCTCACCCAGTGCATCAGTGATGACCTGCAAATAGCCTCTTTCGTCGTAGCTGAAGCGCGTCGGGTAGCCGGAGCAGTCAATATGCTCAATGAGTTGGCCGGACGGGTTCCAACGCAGCCGTTTACTTTTTCCGGTTGCGTCGATGATTTCTACCGGTTGGCCGCTGCTGTCGTAGCGATAACGTGTCACATGACCCAGCGGGTCGGTCTCGACAGTACAGTTACCCCGCGAGTCGTAACGTGAGTGCCAGGTGTTGCCCTCGCTATCCGTCGCCGAGACCGGCAACGCCCAATGCTCCAACCACATTATTGAATCGCTGCGTCCCAGCGGGTCACTTTCTGCGATCAGATTCCCAGCTTCGTCATAGCTGTACTCATAACGTCCACCCTGCGGGTTAGTGGCGCCGAGCAATTGGCGTTCATCGTTCCACTCAAATAGCCAGGTCTGGCCGAGGTTGTCGCTGTACTCAATGATCTGGTGCTGCGGGTTCCACCGCCGCGTGCTGACACGCTGCAAACCGTCGCTGATGCGCGTGAGGCCGGCCTGCAGGTCATAGTCGAACTGATAGGCGTCGCCGTCGTCGGTCCAATGCCGGACCACACGCCATTCCAGGCCTTCAACCAATGCCCACTTATAAAAGCAGTGCAACCCGGTGGGCAGTTGGTGCTCCACCATCCGACGACCGTTGTCATAGGCGAATCGACGCTGCACCTGGCCGGTCGCGTCGCGTACTTCGGTCAGGCTGGCAGCTGCGTCATAGGCATAGCTGACCAACACTTCGCGGCGTTCATCAGGGTAGACGCGTTCGATACGCGTCACATGGCCCTGATCGCGGACCAACTCCACCTGCACCAGGTCGAACGTGTCGCGCAGCCGCACCAGGCGCCCGCTTTCGTCGTAGTCGATATGGATACGGTTGTCGTTGCGGTCGCCGAGCTGGGTCAGGCGCAGCAACGCAGGGTTGGCAGTGGGCTCGAACAAGCGGTACAGGCCATCGTCGCTTTCGATCAACAACTGCCCATTGAGATGGCGCCGCACGGCCAGACCTTCGCCGGCGCTAAACACCGCGCCGCCTAGAGGAATGAACCCCATGTCGATTGGGCGACCCTGCTCGTCGGTGTAGACCAGCGTTTCGCCGCCTTCAGGATGGGGCTGGATCTCGACGCTTACTTCATACGCCACGCTCCAGCCTGCACCAAACAGACTGCCTGGGCGTTCATCGCGACTGTTGTAAAAGCGTTGCCAGCCAATCGGCAGGATACCCGGCAGTACGAAGTCCAGCTCCTCGACATCACCCAGCACTTTCGCGCCCGTCGCCGCATGCACCGGGTTCGACGAGCCCATGGCCGCATTAGCCATCGCCCCCATCGCGCTGCTGACGGCCATCGAGGTGGCGCCGCTGATCAGCATGCACGGTAATTTACTGAAGAACTTGCCCTTGCCGCCCTTGAGCATCAGCAACGCCGTCACCGCCAACCCTACGCCTGGGGTCTTGCCGCTGCGAATCTCGCGCACCACCACTGAGCCGCCGCCGATGGTTACGTTGGAGGAGATCAGCCCCGACGACACCACTTTTGCATCGCAGGTACTGCGGTCACCGCTGCGTACTGCCGGCTGGCCGTTGATCGTGACCTTGTCCGAACCCTCGGCCAGAAACTGCGGCGGCATCGGTGGATGCTTCATGCAGGCGACCAGATCCAGGGGCTTGGGCACAGCACCGGGTGCAGGGGTGGCAACGGTGGGCCGCCACATTTGCGAGAAGAAACTCTCGGCCATGTCCAGGTAGCTGGCATCTGGCGCGGGTTCTTCCAGCTCGGTGCCCGCTGGCGCGACATGGGAGCTGATCGCCCCGGCAGCACGCGCAGCAGGAATGCTGTTGGTCAGGGTGTCGGTGGAGCCAGTGAGAATATTGGCCTGCACCGTAGGCGGAAACAGGGCGTTGCTGAAACTCTCACATAAATTCGATAAGCCTTTGTCTGCCCCGGTCTTGCTCATGGCCAGCCCGACAATCGTGCCCACCACCGCACCCAGCAGGAAGCAGCCGAGCCCGCCGGTGGCCACGGTAATCCCGGTGGCGGCGACCACGGCAGCGGTCGCCACGGCCGTGATAGCGATGTTGGCCGCCACCTCCAGCACACCCCCGAGAATGTCAGCCATCATCGAGGTATGGTCGAGCGCATCGCCCATGCGGGCCGCCCAAAGCGCATCAGACATGCAGGCAGCTCATCAAAGTGCGTCGAACGACAGCGAGTGCTTGATCAAGGCCCAGTGTGCGGCCTCGACATCCCCAAGCTTGTCCGCCTTCACATAACTCAAGGCAAGCATCTTGCGCGTTCCCGGCAACACCAGCGCCAGCTGGTACTGGAACACCTTGTCATTGCCCTTATTGAACTGGCTGCGCAGCTCAATCCCTGCAATCTCCTGAGCGGCTCCTAACCGCACATCAACGCCTGGTTGATAACGCAAATCCTGCACCTGCTTTTCCAGACGCTTGAGCTGGTCGTCAAAGTTGCTGTGCAGGGTTTCGCCTTCGGCCAGCAAACTACGGCTGATGATCAGGGAGGTGCCCAGTTCCGGGAACTTGAGGATATTGATCGTCGCGTCCTGCAGCTCGGCGGCTGGCAGTTGCAGCTGGAATTCGTTAATTCGGTACGTCATCGCAAACAGGTCTCGTCAGGAACTTTTAGGCGCGGGGAACGCGGCTTTGATGTTGGCGTCGATACTGGCTTTCACGCCCTGGCCATCGGGTGTGGCACCGGCGCCGCCGCCGTTGTTCAGGTGCAGCACGCCGCCGGTGTTGAACTCGGCGTCGCCGCTGGCGTAGAAGCTGATTTGTACGCCGGTGAGGTTGATCTGCCCGCTGGCATTCAATTCCAGGATGCTTTCGCCGCACACCAGGCGCAGGTTTTCACCCACTTCGATGACGTAGCTCTGGCTGATGCTGTCGGTCTTTTTCTGGCCCACCGAGAGAATGTCCTCCTGCTTGACGATGCGCAGGCGGTTGTTGCCGATCGTTACCGTCTCGTTGTGCCCAATACTCTTATTACGGTCATGCCCCACCGAATGGCTCTCATCCACCTCCACCACGATGTCCTGGTTACGCTCGGCATGGATATACAACTGCTCCAACCCCTTCTTGTCCTCCATGCGGATTTCATTGAAGTTGGCCGGTGTGCCGCCCTTGCTTGAACGGCTTTTCATGCCGCTCTGAGTAGCGTTTTCCGGCAGGTCGTAAGGCACGGTCTGCTCGGCGTTGTATACCCGCCCGGTGATGATCGGCCGGTCGGGGTCGCCTTCCAGGAAACTCACGATCACTTCCTGGCCGATCCGGGGGATCTGCATCGAACCCCAGTTTTTACCGGCCCAGGACTGGGATACACGAATCCAGCACGAGCTGTTTTCGTTGGACTGATCGTGACGGTCCCAGTGGAAGTGCACCTTTACGCGGCCGTATTGGTCGGTCCAGATTTCTTCGCCTTTGGGGCCGACCACCAGGGCCGTCTGCGGGCCTTTGACGATGGGTCGGTGGGTGATGGCCAGCGGGCGGAAGCTTTGTTGGGCGTCAATGCAGTTGAGGCTGCTCTCAAACTGCGCCGAGCCTGATCCGCCACCGCTTTCAAGGTTTTCCTGGGTGATGTAGTAGCGAATGCCGACGATCAGGTATTCGCGGTTTTGGTCCTGGCGGCTGAAGCCGGTAAGGCTGAACAAGTGACCGGAGCCCAGGCCTCGGGCATTGCCGCTGAAGTCCACTTGCTGGTGCTGGGTTTGCAGGGCCTCAATGCGGGTGCGGGCGTAGTGTTCGCCGTCTTCGCTTTGCACGTAGGTGCCGGGGTAGTCGTACAGCGGGTAGTCGCCAGCGGTGTGCGGGCGCGGCATGGCCGAGCGCACGTTGATGCTGGCGCTAGGGCGCTGGAAGTCGTAGTCGTTAAGCTCAAGTGACCCAGGCTGAACCTCGTGTGCCAAGTGCCAGTCGTGCATGTGGTCGCGCTCGCGCTGCTGCTCGTCCTTGGGGTAATACGGAATCGACGCGTAGCCGGGCACGGTGGTGTGGGCGCCATACGCGTCGGCCAACACCAGCACATGGCGGTCTTGTTCGTGGCGGAAGAAGTAGTAGATGCCTTCCTGTTCCATCAGGCGGCTGACGAAATCGAAGCTGGTCTCGCGGTACTGCACGCAGTATTCCCACTCGCGGTACGGGCGGCTCAGGGCGTCTTCGAAGTCAGAAAAACCCAGGTCGCGAAACACCTGCTTGATGATCTGCGGGATGCTCAGGTTCTGGAAAATCCGGCAATCGGAGGTGCGGCTGAGCAGCCAGAACCATGGGCGAAGTGTCACCTGGTAACTGGCGAACTGGCCCTGGTCGATGTTCTGGCTGCAACGGGCGACGATGCCGTGGAAGTGCCGTTCGCCACCGTCTGCCAGTTGCACGCCCACGCTCATGGGCTTGCCGAGTAACTGGTTGAGGTCGATGTTGGCGTCTAGGGACGTCAGTTGCAGCTCATAGGTGAACAGCCTGCCGAGCTCTTCACCACCGCCCATTTGATTGAGCAGCAGCACATCCGGCCCGAGGGGGCTGGTGATTTTGGCCAGGCGTGAGGCTTGGTTGAATAGCATCGGTTAACCCGTAAATGTCGTTATATCTGACGAAACCGCATCCAATGTGGGAGGGGGCTTGCCCCCGATAGCGGTGAATCAGCCACCGGATGCATCAACTGACACTCCCTCATCGGGGGCAAGCCCCCTCCCACATTTGAACTGTATTTCTTCAGGTCAATCGGCGTCGCTGAAGGCGTAGTGCAGCTCGTTATCCCGGCTACTGATCCGCACCCCCGCCAACGCCTTGCCTTCCAACATGCGCGTGAGGAACTCACGGCTCATGTCCGGCAGCAGGCTATTGGTGAGGATGGTGTCGATCATGCGCCCGCCGCTCTCGGTCTCGGTGCAGCGCGAGACGATCAGGTCGACCACCGCGTCGTCGTAGTCGAAGGCCACCTTGTGGGTGCTCTCCACGCGCTTCTTGATGCGGTTCAGTTGCAGGCGGGTGATCGCCTTGAGCATCTCGTCGCTCAGCGGGTAGTACGGAATCGTCACCAGGCGCCCCAGCAAGGCCGGCGGGAAAATTTCCAGCAGCGGCTGGCGCAGGGCCTTGGCGATTTCTTCCGGCTCCGGCACGTTCGCCGGGTCTTTGCACACGCGGGAGATCAGCTCGGTACCGGCGTTGGTGGTCAGCAGGATCAAGGTGTTCTTAAAGTCGATCACCCGGCCTTCGCCGTCTTCCATCACGCCCTTGTCGAATACCTGGAAGAAGATCTCGTGCACGTCCGGGTGGGCTTTTTCCACTTCGTCCAGCAGCACCACGCTGTAGGGTTTGCGCCGTACCGCTTCGGTCAGCACGCCGCCTTCGCCGTAGCCGATATAGCCCGGTGGCGCGCCCTTGAGGGTCGACACCGTGTGGGCTTCCTGGAACTCGCTCATGTTGATGGTGATCACGTTCTGCTCACCGCCATACATGGCCTCGGCCAGGGCCAGGGCGGTTTCGGTCTTGCCCACGCCCGAGGTGCCGGCCAGCATGAACACGCCAATCGGCTTGCTCGGGTTGTCGAGGCCGGCGCGGGAGGTCTGGATGCGCTTGGCGATCATCTGCAAGGCATGGTCCTGGCCGATGATGCGTTTTTTCAGGTGTTGGTCGAGGTTGAGCACCGTCTCCAGCTCATTGCGCGCCATGCGGCCCACCGGGATGCCGGTCCAATCAGCGACCACCGAGGCCACGGCCTGGTAATCCACGGTCGGCAGGATCAGCGGGGTTTCGCCTTGCAGGGCGCTGAGGCGCTCTTGCAGGTCGACCAATTGGGCGCGCAGTTCATCGTTGCCACTGTCTACGACACCGGCTTTTTCACGCAGGGTTGCACGGGTAGCGAGCAATTCGTCCACCAGGGCTTTCTCTTCGGCCCAGCGGCTTTCCAGTGTCGCGAGGCGCTCACGTTCTGCACTCAGCAACGCTTCGCTGTTGGTTTGACGCGCACCAATGGCGATGCCAATGGCATGCTCGCGGGCGATGATTTGCAGCTCGGTTTCCAGCGCTTCGATGCGGCGGCGGCTGTCGTCCACTTCGGCCGGCACCGCGTGCAGGCTGATGGCGACGCGGGCGCAGGCGGTGTCCAGCAGGCTCACGGATTTGTCCGGCAACTGGCGCGCCGGGATGTAGCGGTGGGACAGCTTCACCGAGGCTTCCAGGGCTTCGTCGAGGATCTGCACCTGGTGGTGTTTTTCCATGGTCGAGGCCACGCCGCGCATCATCAGCAGCGCTTTGTCTTCCGAAGGCTCAGCGACTTGAACGACTTGAAAGCGGCGGGTCAGCGCAGGGTCTTTCTCGATGTGTTTTTTGTACTCGGCCCACGTGGTCGCTGCCACGGTGCGCAAGGTGCCACGGGCCAAGGCAGGCTTGAGCAAGTTGGCCGCATCGCCAGTCCCGGCAGCGCCACCAGCACCCACCAGGGTATGGGCTTCGTCGATAAACAGAATGATCGGCTTAGGCGAAGCTTGTACGTCTTCGATGACCTGACGCAGGCGCTGTTCGAACTCGCCTTTCATGCTCGCGCCGGCTTGCAGCAGGCCCACGTCGAGGCTGCGCAGTTCCACGTCTTTGAGCGCTGGCGGCACGTCACCGGCGACGATGCGCAGGGCGAAACCTTCGACCACGGCGGTCTTGCCTACACCGGCTTCGCCCGTGAGGATCGGGTTGTTCTGGCGGCGGCGCATCAGGATGTCCACCAGTTGGCGGATCTCTTCGTCGCGACCCACGATCGGGTCAAGCTTGCCGCTGCGGGCTTGATCGGTCAGGTCGACGGTGAAACGCTTGAGGGCTTCTTGCTTGCCCATCGCGCTGGGTGCCATGGCGCCGCTGGCTTCACCTGGTACGGCACCGGCATTAAAACCGTCGCTGGCGCTCAGGGCGTTTTCCGGCGAGTCGCCGACGTATTCATCAAAACGTTCGCTCAGGGCTTCGGCCTTGATCTTGTCGAACTCCGACGACAAGCCCAGCAGCGCGTTGCGCAGGCTCGGCGTCTTCAGGATGCCCAGCACCAGGTAACCGGTACGCACCTGGCTTTCGCCAAACATCAGGCTGCCGTAGACCCAGCCGCGCTCGACGGCTTCTTCCACATGGGAAGACAGGTCGGTGATTGAGGTCGAGCCGCGTGGCAGGCGGTCCAGCGCTTCGGTGAGGTCGCGGGCCAGGCGCGCCGGCTCCACGTTGAACTGGCGAATGATGCGGTGCAGGTCCGAGTCCTGCAGTTGCAGCAACTGGTGAAACCAGTGGGCCAATTCCACATACGGATTGCCCCGCAACTTGCAGAACACCGTGGCGGCTTCGATGGCCTTGTAGGCCACGCTGTTGAGTTTGCCGAACAGTGCGGCGCGACTGATTTCACCCATGCTCTGGATTCCTTGAGGTGGTGGCGTGATCGGCGTAATGCCGGGCCAGGATTAGGTCGTTGGCGTCGTGCGCAGGGCGGCCGAGCCAGGTGTTGAAGCCCAGGCGGAACCGGCCGTTGAGTTGCAGCGCAGGGACTTCGGGTTGTTGCAAAACCAGGTTCAGGTCCCAGTCCAATTCATGGCCCAGGTACTCGGCCACCCAGGCCACCAGCTCGTTGAACGGCTGGTGGCCGGGCAGCATGCCCATGTAATCGTCCAGCGTGAGCGGGCCCAGGCGGATGCGGAATTTATGCTGGCGGTCCCACACATGGCTGCCCAGGCAGAAGTCCACGCCCAGTTGGTTGGCGCTGACACTCACGCGGCTGCGTTCGGGCAGTTCCAGCCATTGGCCGACGTATTCTTCGATCTCTACCGGCAGGCCGAAATACTCGCCGAGGATCGCCTTCAAACCGTCCGGGTAGCGGGTTTGCGCCGACAGGTGGCCGCTGTAATGCAGCTTGGCCGTGTCAGGAATCAAGCCCTGATTGAGCAGGCTTGGCATGCCACGGCCACTTAGGGCAGCGAGGCGTGCGGACCAGTAATCGTCGTGCGGGCGGTCGTGGCTGACCGTCGGCCGCGCCTCGGCCCAGGCCCGGTAAAACAGGCTGAGGAGGCGATGGTGGAATACGTCCAAAAACTGCTTGCTGGTGCTGTCGGCGTTGTTGCGTTGACGCTCGCGCACGTACTCGGTGATATGCAGCGGCAGCGGGCCGTTGGGGCCGCCGAGGCCGAAGAAAAACTGTTCCAATCGCGCGGGCTTGCCATCGCCGCCGGGGTCGACCGAGGCCAATGTGGCCGGCGCGAAGGTGCAATCGGCCTGCTGGCCCAAGCGCAACGGGTCGTCGGCCAAGCGCAGGGAATGCCCCAGGCGCGGCAGCTCCGGCGACTCGCACTCGATACGCCGCAGCGCCTGGAAGAAATCGTACTCCCAGGGCTCCTGATGCATCGCATCCAGGGTCTTCACAGGGTTGGCCGCCGACCGGGCTTGGCTTTCCAGCGCATGATCTCGCCCCGTTCGGTGGTGCGGATCACCGTTTCGGTAAAGCTGTTGATCGATACGTAGCGCGCCAGGAAACGTTCCAGCACCGCACCGAGCAGGAACACACCGGTGCCGCGAAAGGCGTTTTCATCGAACTCCAGGGTGATTTCCAAACCACGCCCAAACACAATCGGGCCAGGCATCGGCAGGCGGCGGGTCACGGCTTTGCTGCTGACCTCGCGCAGGCCTTCGATCTGCAGTTGCAGCGCGGCGTCATTGCCGTCGCCGTACAAGCGCAGCAGTTCGCGCAAGGCACCGGCGCCCTGGCCCTGTTCGCTCAGCGACAGGTAGTTGAGCGACAGCTGGCTGATCAAGCGCCAGGCCTTGGCGTCATGGGCATGGCTGGCGCGGGGGCGACTCGGGCCTGCCACGCAGCGTACCGACAACACTGGGGCACTGTCGGCGAGGGTGAAGTCGGTCTTGCCATTGCCCACGCTCATAAACAACGGCAGGTCGCGGTTGGTGCACAGTGCGGTCACGCCGAGTTGACGCAAGTCGTGGCCGTACGGCGCTTGGCGGCTGTCCACCAGGCTGACAAAAGTTTCGCTGCCCACGTAAGTGGAGCGCGGACCGTTGCGGCGTTGGTCGCTGGACAACACCCGCGGTTCGCGACGCACGGTGTAGTACGCCTGGTCACGGCCATACCGCGACGGGTCGCGTACCGCATAAAACGGCAAAAACGGCTGCTCCGGCCCGGTGCCGTGGCCGGTCAGGCCGCTCAACGAGTGAATCTCGAAATCCATCGGCCGCGTGCGGTCGGCGATCACGTGGTGTTCGTTGACCCGGTCGGACAAGTGGATACGGTCCACGCGCTTGGGAAACAGGTTGATAGCCGGCGTGCAGAACGGCAAAAACTGCGCCGCGCCGACGCTGCCTTCCAGGCTCGGTTCGTGACGGTCGAACAGCACGATCAGCTCCAGTTCCTGGCCGTCGCAGCGCTTGACTGCACGGCTCAGTTCGGCGAACTCCACGAACAAATAGCGGTGGGGCAGGGCGAAGTATTCCTGGAGCAAGCGATAGCCCTGGAACGCCCGCGCCACCACCGGCATGGCGGCGTCGGCGTCATCAAAACCTCGGGAGCGCAACGCGTCCTGGGGCAACCGCTCGACCCAGTCGCCACCGGGCTTACGCGCAAACACCGCGCACGCATTACCCAGCAGTTGCTCGTAGAGGCGGAACGGTTGTTCATCGGCGCCGCTTAAGTACAGCGGCAGGTTGTCCAACTCGAGGCTGTTGAACGGCAATTCGGCGCCGGTGCGCAGGGTCAGGCGCAGGCCCGCCTTGGCTTTCGGCTCGCTGGCGGCCAGGCGCCCGAGCACGGCGCCGGGGTTGCCGAAGTATTCGGCGTTGCTCACCTGCAACGGCCACAGCGTCACCGGGTGCGCGGTGCGGTACTCGCAACAGGTCTGGGTTTCACGGCCCAACGCGGCACGCAACACGGTGTCGCGCGGCAGGGGGAAGCCGCTGGCCAGTGAGCCTTCGTCCGGGTCGGTCTGCAGTTGCACCACGGTCATCGACGGGGTCGGTGCCAGGTAGTGCGGGTAGGCGATTTCCAGCAGGTTGTGGGTGAAGGTCGGGTACTCGGCGTCGAGCTTGAGCTGCACGCGGGCCGTGAGGTAGGCGAAACCTTCGAGCAAACGTTCGACGTACGGGTCGGCGCAGTCCATACCGGACAGGGTCAGCCGACTGGCGATCTTCGGGTATTCCTTGGCGAACTCGGCGGCGCTTTCGCGCACATGATGCAGTTCCTGGTTGTACAGCTCCAGCAGGCGCGGGTTCATGGGCGTCTCCGCTGGTCGGCATTGACCACACGCACGTGGCCGGACTCCAGGTCCAGGTCGGTTTGCAGCAGCAGGCGCAACGGCACCGGCTGTGCCCACAAGTCGCCTTCGATCTCGAAACTCAGCGCGTTGTGGTTCATCTCGCCATGGCCCAAACGGGCTTTGACCCGCAAGGTGTGGCGCAGAATGCGCGGTTCAAACGTGGCGATGGCCTGGTAGATCAACGCTTCGAGCGCCTTGATATCCACGCTGGACACACTGTTGCCTGCCAGCGCCGGCAGGCCGTAATTGACCACCGACGTGCCGGCCGGCGTGTGCAGCGTGGCATCGGCATCGAGCAACGACGTGGTGTTGAGCAGCCACGCCAAGTCGCGCAGTACCGAGGCTTTTAATTGGGTCAGGGACAGCACGCGTTTATCGGCGCTTTCCTTCGGGTTGGTTGGATCGTCGTCGGTCAACCGGTCCAACAGGGACGGTTGCAGACGGTCGCGGGAAGCGATTTCAGTGACCACCAAAGCAGCTCCACGGACGGGTTGCGAGAGGAACAAAATACCTGCGGCCGTGGCGCTGAGCCACGGCCACAAGGGCTATCAGCGCTTGGTGTTGGAACGGATATTCCAGCCAAACTTGATCGCGCCGCCGTCTTTGGTGCCGTCGGCTTTCTGTGGCTGGTAGTCGACCATCACTTGGGCAAAGTTCAGGGTGACGTTTTCGGTCAGGCGATCATCGGAGCCCGAACCGCCGGTGCTCAGGGACGTAACCAGCACTTCTTCCAGGTTGATCACCATGTACTCGACCTGGCTTTCACCACCGGCCTTGCGCACGGTGAGCTTGACCTTGTCGATGTGCTTGCCACTGGCGCAATGCATCATCAGGTTCGGCGAGGCTTTGTCGACGTACTTGGTCAGCGACAGGTCCTGGATATTCACCTTGCCTGCACCGCCGCCACCGCCCACGTGCATGTTGCCGGACTGGGCCATGCCCCAGCTCCAATTCAGCACGTCGATTTCGTCCTTGTGGGCCTTGTCCATGGACTCGCCCTTGATGTCGCCGATCTTGATGAAAATATCAACAGCCATGTTTTCTCCCTGTGTGGCCCAAGCCACTGAATTTGATTAAGCCCAATGGGGGGCTTTGCTTTTCTGTGGGAGGGGGCTTGCCCCCGATAGCGGTGTGTCAATCAACCTATCAGTGACTGAACCACCGCCATCGGGGGCAAGCCCCCTCCCACAGTAGAGCGAGTTCGCTGTTACCTATGCGCTTTTGGCCGAAGGCAGCTTCGATACCAGACGCAGCGACACGGTCAGCCCTTCAAGCTGGTAGTGCGGGCGCAGGTAGAACTTGGAGTTGTAGTACCCCGGGTTGCCTTCGACTTCTTCCACGATCACTTCAGCGGCAGCCAATGGGTGCTGGGCCTTGGTGGTTTCGGTGGAGTGGGCCGGGTCACCGTCCACGTAGTTGAGGATCCAGTCCTGCAACCAGCGCTGCATCTCGTCCTTCTCTTTGAAGGAACCGATCTTGTCGCGCACGATGCACTTCAAGTAGTGAGCGAAACGGCAGGTGGCGAACAGGTACGGCAGGCGCGCGGCCAAGTTGGCGTTGGCGGTGGCGTCCGGGTCGTCGTATTCGGCCGGTTTCTGCAACGACTGGGCGCCGATGAACGCGGCGAAGTCGGTGTTTTTCTTGTGCAGCAGCGGCATGAAACCGTTTTTCGCGAGTTCCGCTTCACGGCGGTCGCTGATGGCGATTTCGGTCGGGCACTTCATGTCCACGCCACCGTCATCGGTAGGGAACGTGTGCGCCGGCAGGTTTTCCACTTCACCGCCAGACTCAACGCCACGGATGCGTGAGCACCAGCCGTAGTGCTTGAACGAACGGTTGATGTTCACCGCCATCGCGTACGCAGCGTTAGCCCAGGTGTACTTGGAGCTGTCGGCACCGTCGGTGTTTTCTTCGAAGGCGAAGGCTTCCACCGGGTCGGTCTTGGCGCCATACGGCAGGCGCGCCAAAAAGCGCGGCATGGTCAGGCCGATGTAGCGCGCATCTTCGGATTCACGCAGGGAGCGCCAGCCGGCGTATTCCGGGGTGGTGAAGATCTTGGTCAGGTCGCGCGGGTTAGACAGCTCTTGCCACGAGCCCATGCCCATCACGGTCGGCGACGCCGCAGCGATGAACGGGGAGTGCATGGCGGCGCAGACTTTGGACAGCTCGCCCAGCAGTTCCACATCCGGTGGCGACTGGTCGAAGTAGTAGTCACCCACCAGGCAGCCGTAAGGTTCGCCGCCGAACTGGCCGTATTCTTCTTCGTACATCTTCTTGAAGATCGGGCTCTGGTCCCACGCGGTGCCCTTGAATTTCTTCAAGGTCTTGTGCAGGTCGGGCTTGGAGATGTTGAGCACGCGGATCTTGAGCTGCTCATCGCTCTCGGTGTTGTTGACCAGGTAGTGCAGGCCACGCCAGGCGCTTTCCAATTGTTGGAAGTCCTGGTGATGGATGATCTGGTTGACCTGGGCGGTGAGCTTGGCGTCGATGGCGGCGATGATCGATTCAATCGATTTGATCGCGTCATTGGAGACCAGGTCGGTTTGCGCCAGGGCCTGTTCGGCCAGGGTGCGCACGGCGGTTTCCACGGCTTCGCGGGCACGCTCGGTCTTGGGCTTGAACTCTTGTAGCAGCAGGTTCGCGAACTCGCTGGCTTCTTCGGTAGCGCCCAGGATCTGGGAGCCTTCGCGGGCGGTATTGTCCGTCATGATTACTGGTCCCCTGCAGGCTTAGGCGCGCTGGCAAGTGCTTGCAGCAGTGCCGGGTCCTTGATTGCCTTCATGATGATTTCTTCAGCGCCGGTCTTGCCGTCCATGTAGGTCAGCAGGTTGGCCAGCTGGGTGCGGGCTTCGAGCAGTTGGTTCAGCGAGTCGACCTTGCGCGCCACGGCGGCAGGGCTGAAGTCGTCCATGCTTTCGAAGGTGATGTCCAGGCTCAGGTTGCCTTCGCCGGTCAGCTCGTTCGGTACGTGGAACGCTACGCGTGGCTGCATGGCCTTGAGGCGCGAGTCGAAATTGTCGACGTCCACTTCAAGGAACTTGCGGTCAGCCACGGGCGCCAGAGGCTCGGCGGGCTTGCCGGCGAGGTCGGCCATCACGCCCATCACGAAGGGCAGCTGGACCTTTTTTTCGGCGCCGTAAAGCTCGACGTCGTACTCGATCTGCACTCGAGGCGCGCGGTTGCGCGCGATGAATTTCTGAGAACTTTGCTTCGCCACGTTGCTGCTCCTGGTCGCTTGAGCGACGGTGTTGTTACTGGACTGCCGGACGTCTTACTCGTCGTCCGGGCCGCGCAGGTTTTCAAATTGGGACATGCCATCGGGAATCAGGTTGCGCACGATGGCCGCGAAGTCGGCGTGCACCAGATTCTTCGCCCGGTTCAACAGCACCGGTAGCGGGCTCGAAGGCTCGTGTCGGGTGTAGTACGCAAGGATCTTGTCGAGGCTGCGCAGCACGTCATCGCGGTTGGCGATGTCGCCCACCGGGCGCGGTGCTGCGGGGGCAGCGGCGTATTCAACCGAGGGGGCATTGTCGTCACTGACGGCCTCGGGCTCGCTGCTGCCTTCGGTGCCAGGCACCGTTTGATTGAGTATTTGCAGCGCTTGTTTGAGCGGTTGCTTCAAGGCGCTGAGGTCTACGCCCTGGGCCGAACCGACCTGGTCGTTGACCTGTTGTTCGATGGCTTCGCAGGCCGCACGCGCTGCGCTCAAGGCGTCGCGGGTGGCTTGCAGTTGCTCGGGGTCGCTATCGAGGAATGCGGCGTTGAGTTGCTGGGCGCCGAGTTGCTCATCGGCAAACGGCTGCAGGCCACTGGCGTTGAGCGCCGCGCGCAGGCTTACGGGGCCGAAGGTGCGCGAGCGCGTGAGGATGCTTTCGCGCAGCAGGCGGATGTTCGTGTCGCAGGTCAGTCCGGTGAGGGCGTTGATGCGTACGGTGGGGTCGTTATCGTCGTCGGCGTCCAGGCGCGGATGCAGCTCGGCCCAGTAATCGCGCAGCAGCGCGTTGATCAACGACAGCACGTCGGCAAGCCCGGCCACACCCTGCAGGGCGAGGGAACTTTGCACGAGAAAATGGGTGATGCGCAGGTCTTTGCTGCGCTGCAGCAGGTCGAGGCTTTGCTGCTGGATGCTGCGCCATTCCGGCGGCTCGGCGGGCAGGATGGAGTCGCCCATGCTGCGCTCAGGCTGGCCCTTGGCGGCACGCTCAAGTTGGAGAAAGTCCGCGTCATATTCCATGTCTTCACCACACGGCGAAGTCGCGGAAACGGCGGTGAGCAGCAACGGCACATCCACTGAAATTGATCTCCCTATCAGCCCGTTAGATGGCGGGCAATTCATGCATTAGTTGCGCGAGGAACTTTGCATGTTTTTTCGGTCATATAAGCAAGATGCCACTAGTGTGCCATCACTGATGTATGCGAAGTTGTGCATTTTTGGTGTAGTACTTACGCCTTGTCAAGGTAAGCTATTCGCCCTCTGTGACAGATGTGCGGTGCTTAACAACCTGCGCGACTGGTGGGTCGAACGACGCACCAGGACAGGATTTTTGTCATGGAGCCCAGTTAAGATCAGCGATCATGCTGGAAAAACAGGCTGTAGAGGGTCGATTGCACGGCCTGATGGGGATTCCCCGGGAACCGCTGCCCCGTGAATCGACCGCGCGCGAAGTATCAGCAAGGAGGCAAGATGTCGCTGTGTTTGACTATCACTAGTTATCACAAGATCACCCCTGGGCAATGCCCTGAAAAGTCCATGAATCAGGGCTCGATGGCGATTGGCCGCAGTTCCGATAATGACTGGGTATTGCCTGACCCAGAGCGCCTGGTTTCCTCGCAACATTGCGTTATTCAATACAAAGACGGTCGTTATTATTTAACCGACAACAGTACAAACGGTGTGGAGTTGGTCAGCGCCGGTATTCGCATGCGCCGCGGTAATAGCGAGCTGTTGCAAGATGGCGAGCTGATCCGCATCGGCGACTACGAGATCCAGGCGCGTATCGACTTCAACGTGCAGGCCGTCGACAGTCCGTCTTTTGCCGGTGATTCAGCGAACAGTTTCGAAGCGCTTATGGGCGCCGTGGCGAGCCCGCAGACGCCCCAACCGGTGATCGCGCCGCAGTTCCAAGGTGCCTCGTCGATGGACACCTTGCCAGACCTGTTCGATTTCTTGAGCCCCACCGCCGTGCCGCCACCCACTGTGGCTGATCATGTGCCGTCCGAGCAGCACGACTTCCGCCCGCCGACTCCGGTTGCCGTCGAAAAACCCGTGGTGCCCGCCTCGGTGATTCCTGAGGATTGGGATCTGTTTGGCGACGCGCCGGCCCCCGTTGCGCCCGCAGCTGTTGCGCCTGCACCTGCTGTGCCCACACCTGTTACATCATCGCCCGCGCCGGTCATCCAGCCGCCACCTGTGGTCGAGCCTGTGCTCCCCGTGGCTACCAGCCAACAGCCCGACCTGCTGCAAGCCTTCCTGCGCGGTGCCGGCCTCGACCAGTTGAGCCTGGACAAAGCCCAAGCAGAGGCCCAGATGGAAAGCATCGGCCGCAGCTACCGCCTGATGGTCGAAGGCCTGATCGACGTGTTGCGCGCGCGCGCCAGTCTCAAGGGCGAGTTCCGCATGCAGCAGACGATGATCCAGCCGGCGGAAAACAATCCGTTGAAATTCGCCCCCAATGCTGACGAAGCGTTACTGCTTTTACTGCGCCACGGTAACCAGGCGTTTATGGCGCCTGACCTCGCGGTGCGCGACAGTTTCAACGACCTGCGCGCCCACCAGCTGGCCGTGATGGCGGGCGTGGAAGCTGCGATCAAGCACCTGCTTACACGCTTTGAGCCGGCGCAACTGGAAGAGCGCATGGGCAAGCCCGGCGGGCTGTCGAGTATTTTCAATGGTTCGCGCCAAGCCCAGTACTGGCAGCAGTTCACCGAGCTCTACAGCAATATTTCCCGCGAGGCCCAGGAAGATTTCCAGGACCTGTTCGGCCGCGAATTCAGCCGAGCCTACGAAGAACACAGCGCACGACAGCGTCGATAAAACTGCGCCGCTTTACATGGATCAACGGATAGCTAAGTACGTCATTGAGGACGCAGGATGATTCCCAGGTTTTTACTCGCAGTTGCCACACTGCTTCTGCTGACGGCGTGTGCCAGCGACCCGGCCAAGCCTGAAGCGCTGGCCGAAGCCGAAGCAAACACCGCCGCCATTGAGTTGCACTTTCACGCCATCAACGGGCTCAACCCCGGCGCCAATGGCCAGGCCGCCCCGGTGCGCGTGCGCATTTTCGAGCTGAAAAACGCCGCCACCTTCGCTCGCTCCGACTACTTCGCCCTGGCTGATCGTGCCCAATCTACTTTGGGCTTGGACCTGCTGGACCAGGACGAAGTGACGATACAACCCGGCCAGCAACTGAGCATCCAGCGCGACCTCGACCCGTCCACCCGCCAGATCGGGCTATTGGTCGGCTATCGAGAGTTGGACCGCGCCCAGTGGCGCACGGTGCTCACGGTGCCGGCGCGTGAATACACCGAATACCAGATCAGCCTCGATGTGCGCGCCGTGCGCGCCGACGTCGTGGCACCCCCATCCAGCCCTGCCCAATAAGAAGCAATCGGAGCCCCCATGTCCTGGAACAATCGCGTGGTCTGGTCGGAAGGCATGTTCATTGGAACGCAGCACTTCCAGCAGCATGACCGTTACCTCGAAAACCTGATCGACGCTCGCAGCCGCCCGTTGTCCGCAGGCAGCTGGGGTTTTTCCGAGCTGCTGATCGACCAGGGTTTGCTGGCCCAGGGCAAGCTGGCGATTGTCTCGGCGCGGGGCCTGTTGCCCGACGGCACGCCGTTCAATATCCCCCAGGATGACCTGGCACCCAGCCCGCTAAATATCGACGACAACCTGCGCGACGGCCTGGTGTATCTCGCCTTGCCGCTCAAGCGTGCGGGCGCCCGTGACACCGTGGACGAAGGCGAAGCGCTCGAAGCGGCGCGGTACGTGAGCCAGGTGCGCGAAGTACGCGATGACAATGCGCCGTTCGAAAACCGCGCGCCGGTGGCCGTGGGTTCTCGCGCGTTGCGCCTGTTGACTGCGCAGGACGGCATCAGCGACTACGCCGCCATCGGCCTAGTGCGCATCAAGGAAAAACGCGCCGACCGCGCCCTGGTGCTCGACGACACTTACATCCCGCCCGTGCTGGACGTAGCCGCGAGCAAACCGCTGACGGCGTTCCGCAGCGAACTCCTGGGCCTGTTGCACCAGCGCGGCGAAGCCCTGGCGGGGCGTGTGGTCGCTTCGGGCGCCGGTGGTGCGTCGGAAATTGCCGATTTCATGCTGCTGCAATTGGTCAACCGCGCGCAGCCGCTGATCCAGCATTTGAGCCAGTTGAGCCCGCTGCACCCTGAGCGCTTCTTCAGCGAATTGGTCAGCCTGGCCGGCGAGTTCTCGACCTTCTCGACCACAGGCCGACGCCCCCAGGAATACACGCAATACCAGCATGACGACCTGGCCCTGAGCTTCGCGCCGGTGATGGCGGCGTTGCGTGAAGCCTTGTCGATGTTGATCGACAGCAAGGCCACGCCGATCCCAATTGTCGAGAAGGCCTACGGCATCCACGTGGCGATGCTGGCCGACAAGACCCTGCTCGACAGCGCCAGCTTCATCCTCGTGGTACGCGCCGATGTGCCGGGCGAAACCCTGCGCGCGCGCTTTGGCCAGCAAAGCAAAGTCGGCTCGGTGGAGCACATTCGCGACATGGTCAACCTGCAACTGCCGGGCATCACCCTGCAACCTTTGCCAGTGGCGCCACGCCAGATTCCGTACCACGCCGGCAGCACCTACTACGAGCTGGACCGGGGCAGCGAGCACTGGCAGCAACTGAACAACTCCGGCGGTTTCGCCTTCCACATCGCCGGGCAGTTCCCGGGCTTGAACCTGGCCTTCTGGGCGATCCGAGGATAAACCGCGATGCATCCCAATGATGACGACCGCACTCAGTTCATGCCGCGCCCCGGTGGCCGTGCGGCGGAACCTGCGCGTGCAGAACCCGCGCCTTTGTCGATGCCGGCCGCGCCAATGCTCACCGGCAAGAGCCAGGGCCTTAACCCGCTGGAAAGCGCCGCCGGCCCGCTGTTGGCCCTGCTGACGCGCCTGCGCAACACCATCGCCCACCCCGCGCCGGCCAGCCTGCGTGCCCAATTGCTGGCGTACCTGCGCCAGTTCGAAGAACGCGCCGAAGCCGCCGGTGTGGCGCGCAACGAAGTGCTGCTGGCCCGTTACGCGCTGTGCACCGCCCTCGATGAGGCCGTGTTGAGCACGCCGTGGGGCAGCACCAGCGATTGGGGTAAGCAGAGCTTGCTGATCACCGTGCACAACGAAGCCTGGGGTGGCGAGAAAGTCTTCCAGTTGCTCGAACACTGCCTGCAAAGCCCACGGGAACGCCTGTACCTGCTGGAGCTGTTGTACCTGTGCATGTGCCTGGGTTTCGAAGGTCGCTACCGCGTGATGAACGACGGGCGCAGCCAATTGGAGGCCTTGCGTGAACGCACCGCAGCGGCGATTCGCAGTGCCCGTGGCGAGCACGAGCGCGAGCTGTCGCCCCATTGGCGCGGCGTGACCGTGGCGCGGGATCGCCTGGCGCAATTTATGCCGCCGTGGATCGCCGTGGCCATTGGCGTGGCGCTGTTGCTGGCGCTGCTGTTTGGCTTGCGCCTCAAGCTGGCCTCGGATGCGGAGCCGGTGTTCAAGAATATCCACGCCCTGGGCGAGATCCCGGTGCAGGCCATCGACCGTCCGGTGGTGCAGCCTAAAGTCATCGAGCGGCCGCGTCTGGCGGGCTTCCTTGTCGAAGACATCAAGGCGGGGCGTGTGGCCGTTGAAGATGCGGTGGACCGTTCGGTCGTGACCATTCGTGGCGATGAACTGTTCGCCTCGGCCAGCTCCAGCATCGTTGATGACTACCAGCCGCTGATGCTGCGCATCGCCGACGCCGTGCGCAAAGTGAAGGGCCAGGTGCGCGTCACTGGGCACAGCGACAACCGGCCGATTGCCACGCTGCGCTTCCCGTCCAACTGGGCGTTGTCTGAAGCGCGGGCCAAGTCGGTGCTGGAGATTCTGGCGGCCAAGACCGGCCAGGCCGATCGCTTCACGGCTGAAGGGCGCAGCGACACCGAGCCGGTAGCCACCAACAGCACAGCCGAAGGCCGCGCCCGCAATCGTCGGGTTGAAATCACCGTATTGGCGGAGGGCGTCGAGTGAAGGCGTTTTTCAGTTTTATGATTCGCTGGGTGATCCCCGTGCTGGGGCTGATCGCCCTGAGCCTTATCATCTGGTTTGTCGGGCCGTTGCTCGACGTGTTGGTACCCGAAGGGCGTCGCTGGGCGCTGATCATCCTGGTGTTTGCGCTGTGGCTCGCCTATCGAGTATTGCGCATTATCCAGGCTCGCCGTCAGGCCGCCGAAGTGATGCGCAGCCTGGCCGCCGAAACCCCGGCTGACCCGAACAGCGTTGCCACCGCCGAAGAACTCACCACCCTGCGCCAGCGCATGGACGAGGCGCTGGCCCTGTTGAAAAAGGCCAAGCTCGGCGGCGATGAGCGCCGCAACCTGTATGAGCTGCCGTGGTACGTGATCATCGGCCCACCGGGCTCGGGCAAGACCACTGCGCTAGTCAATTCCGGTCTGCATTTCCCGCTGGCCGCCCAATTGGGCGCCGGTGCCGTGCGCGGCGTCGGCGGTACGCGCAAATGCGATTGGTGGTTCACCGATCAGGCCGTATTGCTCGACACCGCTGGCCGCTACACCACCCAGGACAGCAACTCGACGGTGGATAAAGCCGCGTGGCTGGGCTTTCTCGACCTGTTGAAAAAGCAGCGTTCGCGTCGCCCTATCGATGGCGCGTTCATCGCCATCAGCCTGTCGGATTTGCTGCTAGGCACCGACGCCGAGCGCGCCGCCCATGCCGCTGCGATCCGCCTGCGCATCCAGGAGCTGTACACCCAACTGGGCGTGCGTTTTCCGATCTACCTGATGCTCACCAAGCTCGACCTGGTGCCGGGTTTTATGGAGTTCTTCGACAACCTGAGTAAGGAAGACCGCGCCCAGGTGTGGGGCATGACCTTCGCCCTGGACGACGGCAAAAACAGCGACAGCCCTCTGGCCCACCTGCAAAGTGAATTTGCCGGCCTGGAGCAGCGCCTCAACGAACGTTTGGTGGAGCGCCTGCAACAGGAACGCGACCCGGCGCGGCGCGACCTGATCTACGGCTTCCCGCAGCAGTTCGGCGCGTTGAAGGACTGCCTGCAAAGCTTCCTCGAAGGCGTGTTCAAACCCAATGCCTTCGAAGAGCGTGTGTTGCTGCGCGGTGTGTACTTCACCAGCGGCACCCAAGAGGGCAGCCCGATCGACCGCCTGATCGGTGCCATGGCCCAGAGCATGAACCTGGACCGCCAACACCTGGCGCGCCAGAGCGGCACCGGGCGCAGTTACTTCATCGAAAAGCTGTTCACCGCCGTGGCGTTTGCCGAGCGTGGGCTGGTGGGTGTGAACCCCAAGGTCGAGCGTCGACGCAAGTGGATCGCCCGCGGTGTACTCGCGGCGACCGTGGCGACAGTGGTGGTGGTCAGCAGCCTGTGGTGGGTGAGTTATCGCGCCAACCAGGCATACATCGCCCAGGTCGACCAGAAGGTCGCGCCGTTGGGCCAGACCGTGCAGAACCTGAGTCCGGCCCAGCGTGAAGTGCTCGCCGTACTGCCCTTGCTGAACGCGGTGAAGAACCTCGCCGGGGATTCGCCGAGTTGGTCCGAAGGCCTGGGGTTGTACCAAGGCGACATGCTCGAGGCCGAGTCTGCCAGCGTCTACCGCAAGCTGTTGATCGCCGTGTTTGCGCCACGTTTGGTGACGCGCATCGAAGAGCAATTGCACAGCGGTGGCAGCTCCGACTTCCTCTACGAAGGCCTCAAGGCCTATCTGATGCTGGCCGACAGCGAGCATTACGACCCGGAATTCATCAAGGCCTGGATTGCCCTCGACTGGGACGGCAACCTGCCACGCGAGCTGCCGGCCGATCAGCGCCAGGCCCTGGCCGGGCACTTGCAGGCGTTGTTCGAACGCCATCCGCCGAGTGCGCGCCTTGATCCCCGCTTGATCGACGACCTGCGCCGCCAGTTGCAACAACTGCCGGTGGCCCAGCGTGTCTACGACCGGGTCAAGCGTCAGAAACTGCCCGAAGGCATCCCGGATTTTCGCATCAACGAAGCCGCTGGCCGTGACGCAGCACTGGTGTTCAGCCGCAAAAGTGGCAAGCCATTGGGCGAGCCGTTGAGTGGGCTTTTCACCGCCAAAGGCTATCGCCAGGCGTTTCTGCTGAGCAGCCTGAACCAGACCGGCACCCTGGCCGAAGAGCAATGGGTGCTGGGCCATGAGCAAGCCGACCAGCAGAACGTGGTGAGCCTGGCCGCCGATGTGCGCCGCCTGTACTTCCAGGACTACCAGCGCCAGTGGGATGCCTTGCTCGCCGATATCGACTTTGTGCCCATCACCAGCGTGGCCCAGGCGGCCGATGTGTTGCGGGTGATTTCCGGCCCTACGTCGCCACTGAAAAAGCTGCTGGTGGCGGTGGCCAAGGAAACCGACCTGCAAGCCGAAGAACGCCAATTGGCCGCCAAAGGCGTGCCGGTGGAAGGCGGCGTCGACAAGCTCAAGGAGCGCCTCGGCAGCTTGTTGGGCCAGGAGCAACCGACCGCCAATGCACCGCAAGCGGCAGATGACCCGGTGACCGCACACTTTGCCGAACTCAACAGCATCGTCAGCAAAAACGAAGGCGAGCCAGCGGCCATCGACGGTCTGCTGTCGGACATGAATGCGCTGTATGTGCAGGTCAGCGCCATGGTCGGCGCCAGCGGCGATGCCTTGCTGGGCGAGGCGAAAAACCAGGCGGCGGCTGCGGCCACGCGGGTCAGCCTGAACGCCGAACGCCAGCCGCCGCTGGTGCAGGGCATGGTCAAGTCAGTGGTCAATTCCACCACCAACAGCATGATGGGCGGGGTGCGTAACCAACTGAACGCGGCCTGGATGAGCGAAGTGGTCAACGTCTATCGCCAGTCGTTGGCCGGTCGTTACCCGATGTCGCCGGGCAGTGCGCGGGACGCGACCCTGGATGACTTCGGCATGTTCTTCGGGGTGGGCGGGGTGATGGACAACTACTTCCGCAAATACCTGCAGCCTTACGTGGATACGTCCGCACAAACCTGGCGCTGGCAGCCGGGTGCGGCGCAGAAGCTCGGGATCAGCCCGGGCGTGCTGCAAACCTTCCAGCGCGCCGCGACGATTCGTGATGCGTTTTTCCGCGCCGGTGGCACTCAACCCATCGTGCGTTTCGAGCTCAAGCCCGTGTCGATGGACCCGACCATCACCCAGTTTTTGCTCGACCTCGACGGCCAGCAATTGAGCTACGACCACGGCCCAAGCCGCCCGGTCGCGATGCAATGGCCCAACCCCGGCAGCATCGGCGTGGTGCGCATCTCCATCATGCCGCCCGCCGCCAGCGGCCGTTCCGGCGTGACCCTCGACGGGCCGTGGGCGTGGTTCCGCCTGCTGGAGCAATCGGACCTCACCGCCGGCAACTCGCCGGACCGCTTCAACCTGCGCCTGCGGGTTGACGGTGCGAGCATCGCTTATGAGCTGCGCGCCAACAGCGCGTTCAACCCGTTCAAGAGCCGTGTGCTCAGCGGTTTCAGCCTGCCGGAGCGGCTATGACGACCCTGGGTTTCTACGGCAAGTTGGCCAGTCGCGGGGACTTTGTCAGCCGCGCCTTGCCCCAGAGTTTTATCGGCCCGTGGGACAGCTGGCTGGCGGCCGGTTTGCTCGCCAGTCAGAACAGCCTCGGCGGTGAATGGCTCAACGTCTACCTGGTCAGCCCGCTGTGGCGCTTTGTGCTGGCGCCGGGTGTGTGCGGGCCGGACGCGGCGGCGGGCGTGGTGATGCCGAGCATTGATCGGGTCGGGCGCTATTTCCCGCTGGCGGTGGTGGCGTTGCTGGATCACGACACCAATCCCGCAGCCTTGGTGGGCGGTCCGGATGCCTGGTTTGAACAAGCTGAAGAATTGTTGCTCAGCACCCTGGATGTAGGCGCCACATTTGAAGGGTTTAACGAAGGCCTCGACGCCCTCGGCGCGCCGGCAACAGAGCCGCGTGCGGTGGACAGCCGTTTCGCGGGTCTGCAACGCGTGTCTGCGACCGTGCCCCACAGCCGTATGACCGCGCTCGCCGAGCAGGCCTGTGCCGGTGCAAGCCTGTGGTGGGGCCGTGGCTCTGAACGGATTTCCCCTGGTTTATTGCGGTGTCAGGGCCTGCCTGCTGCCGGTGATTTTGCGCAGTTTTTGCTCGGACAAGAAGGTGTGGTGTAGATGGGGTCGACGTACAAATCCGCGAGCAAAAGCCATGTGGGCATGGTGCGCCAGGTCAACGAAGACGCGTGCCTGGACCTGCCGGAAAACCGCCTGTGGGTGGTGGCCGATGGCATGGGCGGGCACGCGGCGGGCGACTACGTCAGCAGCCTGATCGTCGACAGCCTGCGCAGTGTGCCGCTGGGTCGCTCCCTTGAGGAATACAGCGCAGCGCTGCGCAATGACCTGTTGCGCATCAACGCCGCCGTGCGCGAAGAAACCGCCAACCGTGGCGTGACCTTGATGGGCAGCACCGTGGTGGTGTTGGCCGCACGCGGCTTGCGCGGCGTGTGCCTGTGGGCCGGCGACAGTCGCCTGTATCGCCTGCGCGACGGCGTGCTGGAGCGTATTTCCCGCGACCACAGCTACGTGCAAGACCTGCAAGACAGCGGCCTGCTCAGCGAAGCCGACGCACGCATTCACCCGCGTGCCAACATCGTCACCCGCGCCATTGGCGTGGAGGCCCAGCTTGAGCTGTCGGCGGTCGACCTGCTGATTGCCCCTGGCGACAGCTACTTGCTGTGCAGCGACGGTCTGAACAAGACCGTCGAAGACCATGAGATCCGCGACGTGCTCAGCCACGACGCGCCGGACGAAATCGTCCGCAGCCTGGTGCACCTGGGGCTTAACCGGGGCGCGCCGGACAACATCACCACCATCGTCGTGAAGGTCTCGGCATGAATATCCAGATTCCTGGCTACGACATCGAAGGCGAGATCGGCGAAGGCGCCATGGCCAGTGTTTACCTGGCGACCCAGCGCTCACTGGAGCGCAAGGTGGCATTGAAGGTGATGGCGGCGGCGTTGGCGGCTGACCCAACCTTCTGCGAGCGTTTTTTGCGCGAGGGCAAGACCCTGGCGCGTCTGTCGCACCCGCACACCGTGACCATCCATGACATCGGCAATGTCGGTGAGCTGTATTACATGGCCATGGAGTTCCTGCCCAACGGCACGCTCAAGGAGCGCATCGCCGCGGGCATGACGCCGGAGCAGGGGGTGACGTTGATTCGCCAGATCGCTTCGGCATTGGGGTATGCCCATGCCCAGGGCCTGGTACACCGCGACGTCAAACCGGCGAACATTCTGTTTCGCGCTGACGGCACGGCGGTACTGTCGGACTTCGGCATCGCCAAGTCCCTGGACGACCGCACGCAATTTACCCAGGCCGGTTTTGCCGTAGGCACGCCGAGCTACATGAGCCCGGAACAGGCGCGGGGCCAAGAGATCGACGGCCGCGCCGACCTGTATGCCTTGGGCGTGGTGCTCTACGAAATCCTCGTCGGCAAGCTGCCTTACAGCGGTACCGATGCGCTGTCCACGGCGCTGGCGCACCTGACCGAACCGCTGCCGGAATTGCCGGTGCACCACGGCCGTTACCAGCAGGTGCTGCGCAAACTGTTGGCCAAGGACCCGGCGGAGCGTTACCCGGATGCGGCCGCGTTGCTGCGGGCGTTGGATGAGCTGCCGGTGGACTCGCCGGAAGCCACGCTGGTGCGGCCGTTGCCCATACCCTTGAGTTTTGATCTGGGGGGGATTACCCCGGAGTCCATCGAGATTCCTACCGACAAACCGCAGCCGCCGCGCCAGCCGGTAGTGCCGCCGACGCAGCACAGCGAGCAACGTCGCGGGCCAGTGTTGGCGTTGGCGGGCGTTGCGGTGGCGGTTGCCTTGGCCATTGGTGGCGCAAGCTACTGGTGGTTGAGCGGCAGTGATGAGCCGGTCGCCAAGCCACCGGCTGCGGTGGTGCCTGCTATGACAACACTACCGTCAGCGCCACCGCCAGCAGTCGCTGAGGTAGATGGCGGCCAGCGTCCGTTGTTGATGGCAGGCAAGAAGACCCTGTTTCAGCGCGTGCTCAGCAAGCCGGGCGCCAAGCTTTCAACCGATGCTGGCAGTGCGCCGGGCAAGGCGCTGCCAGCGTTCTCCGTGCTTTATGTTTACCAACGCAAAGACATTGATGGCAGCCCGTGGGTACGCGTCGGCACCGCCACAGACGGGCGCAGCGACGGCTGGTTACCTGCGTCCCAAGTCAGCGATTGGAAGCAGAGCCTGGTGCTGAAATTCACCGAGCGTTCGGGCCGGGCGCCGGTGATGTTCCTGCGCCAACCCGGTGAAGTGGAAAAACTGCTGGCCGACCCCGCCGCCGCCAAAGGCGTGTTGGCCAAGGCGCAGAAAAACAGCGAAGACAACAGCCAGATCCTGGCCCTGGAGCCGACCGCCAGCGCCGTGCCGCAGAACCAGTTCTACCTGTTGCCGATCTTCGATTCCAAAGAGAGCTTCGACGAAAACGGCACGCCGGTGCAGTTGCTCAATGTGGCCTCCATCGACCCCGGCAGCAAGGCCGTGGCAAAGCCTGCGACGCCGGTGATCAACGCCAACGCCGATGCGTTCCGTACGGCGGTGGTGTTGGTGGTGGACACCACCGTGTCGATGCAGCCTTATATCGACCAGATTCGCGACGTGGTGCACGAGCTGCAAACGCGCATCGCCGAGCGGGGCGAGTTGGACAGCGTCAGTTTCGGCATGGTGGGTTTCCGTAGCAGCACCAAGAAGACGCCGGGCCTTGAGTACGTGTCCAAAACCCTGATCACCTTGGATCAAGGCCGCGACCCGCAACGCTTCCTCGATATGGCGCGGCAGGTCAAGGCGTCCACGGTGTCCAGCCATTCCTTCAACGAAGATGCTTTTGCCGGGGTGATGCAGGCGGTGGATGGCATGGACTGGTCCGGCTACGGCGGGCGCATCATCCTGCTGGTCACCGACGCCGGTGCACTGCGCAAGAACGACCCGTTTGCCGCCACTCAGATGAACGAAGCCGAAGTGCGCCAGGCCGCGCTGGGCAAGCAAATCAAGATCTACGCCCTGCACCTGCGTACCGATGCCGGCAAGAAGACCCACGCCGGTGCCGAGAGCCAGTACCGCATCCTTACTGCCGACGCCAACCCGCAGATCGGCGATCTGTATACGCCGGTGCCCGGTGGCGATGTGCGCAAGTTGGGTGAGCGGGTGGATGAGATCGGCAGTGTGTTTGCCAACCTCGTGCACCAGGTACGCAGCAGTACGCCGCAGCCGGTGCCGTTGCTGAGCAGCGCCCCGAGTCTCGCGGACAAATCCGCCGCGGTCGGCTACGCCATGCACATGGACTTCCTCGGGCGCAAAACCGCGAGCCAGGCGCCGCAACTGGTCAGCGCCTGGACCGCCGACCGCGACCTCACCAACCCGGCGCTGCCGGCGTTCCAGGTGTGCGTGATGCTGACCAAGCTGCAGCTCAATGACTTGCAGCAGTCGCTGAAACTCATCGTCGATGCGGCGCGCAAAACCCAGACCTCGCCCAAAGACTTCTTCCAGGAAATCGCCAGCGCCTCGGCCTATATGAGCCGTGACCCGCAGGCCCTGCGCAAGGGCGGCAACCTGGCCGACGGCGGCATTTTGGGCGAGTACCTGGAAGGCCTGCCATACCGCAGCAAGTCACTGAACATGACCCAGGATCTATGGTTGTCGCTGAGCGTGGCCGAGCAGGAAGACTTTATCGACGAGCTGGATTCGAAAATCCGCCTGTATGAAACCTTCCACAACGATGTGGCCAACTGGGTCCGTTTCGGCGATGCCGAGCCGGGTGATGCGTTGTACCGCGTGCCGTTGTCGACGCTGCCGTGATGTTGAACCTGAACGCGGTGCACAAGAGCCGGGGTGTCGGTAGCCAGCGCTATAGCCTGGTGATCCCGGCGCTGGCGCTGCGGGCGGGTGAGCAGGTGGCAATCGTCGGGCCGAGCGGTTGTGGCAAAAGCACACTGTTGGATGTGCTGGCGTTGGTGTTGGCGCCGGATCAGGTCGGGCAGTTCGAGTTCAATCAAGTCGATATCGGCGGGCTGTGGCGGGCTGATCAGCAATCCGCGTTGGCCGCATTGCGCAGCCAGCACCTTGGTTACGTGCTGCAAACCGGCGGCCTGCTGGGCTTTCTCGATGTGCGCGGCAATATCGCGCTGTCCCGGCAACTGCTGGGCTTGAAGGACGATGGCAGCGTGACGCGCCTTGCCGAGCAGTTGGAAATCAGCGATCAGTTGGCCAAGAAGCCCGCTGCGCTTTCGGTGGGCCAACGCCAGCGCGTCAGCTGTGCCCGCGCCTTGGCCCATGCACCGCAATTGGTGCTGGCTGATGAGCCCACCGCCTCCCTTGACCCCTTGAATGCCGAGCGCGTGATGCAGGCGTTGCTGGCGCAAGCCCGCGAGCACCGTGCGGCCTGCGTGATCGCCACCCATGACGAGCCTCTGGCCCGCGCCAGTGGCTTGCAGGTGCGGCGCATCAGTTGCCGTCGCGATGCCGATGGCGGCGTGACCGCCACCCTCGGGGAGGCGTGCTGATGCGCCTGGGTCTGGTGGCTTCGCTGGCGTGGCAGGACTATCGCAACGACGCTTGGCTGTCGGCCTGCTCAGTGCTGGCGTTGGTGGCGGTGATCGCGCCGTTGCTGGTGTTATTCGGCCTGAAATTTGGACTGGTTAGCAGTTTGACCGAACGTTTGGAGACCGACCCCGCCACCCGTGAAATTATTCCGCTGGGCGGTGGTCGATTCAGCAGCACATTTATCCAACAGCTTGGCGAGCGCGCGGATGTGGCGTTTGCCGTACCTCGTACACGGCAGATTGCGGCGACGGCGCAGGTCGGAGCGCTGACCCTGGAGATGCTGCCCACCGCAGCGCGAGACCCTTTGCTCAGTGGTTTGCCGATGCCCAAGGGCCTCGACCAGATCGTGCTCAGCCACACCGCTGCCGAGAAGCTCGCGGCGCGGCCCGGCGATTGGTTGCAAACCCGCTTTGCCCGGCAAGTGGCGGGGCGCGTCGAGGCCCAGCACACGCGCTTGCAGGTGCTGGCGGTGTTGCCGCTGGAAGCCTTCGCCCGCGACGGTTTGTTTGCCGACCTGGGCTTGTTGGAAGCGGCCGAAGATTACCGCGATGGCCGCGCAGTGCCGGCGCTGGAGTGGGACGGTGAAGCGGTGGGTTTGAGTGAACAGCGGGTCTACCCGGCGTTTCGGTTGTACGCCCGCAACCTCGCCGATGTGGAACCGCTGCGGGTGTTTTTTGCCGGGCAGCAACTGTTGGTGTCGACCCAGGCCCAGGCCATCGCTCAGGTGCAGTCGTTGAGCCGCAACCTGTCGATCGTGTTTTGGGTGATTGCCGGGTTGGCGTTGGCGGGGGCGTTCGCGGCGATCTTTGCCGGGGCGCTGGCCGCTGTGGCGCGCAAGCGTCGGGAATTGTCGGTGTTGCGCCTGTTGGGGTTTTCCACCGGTGGGCTGTTGCTGTTTGTGGTGTGGCAGGCGCTCTACAGTGCAGGCTTCGCCGCCGTACTCAGTGCTGGCCTGTATGGCCTGGCCGAAGCGGCATTGAATCAATTATTTGTGCAGGTGCCGGGCGAACACGCCAGTCACCTGCTGGCGCGCCATTACGGCCTGGCCCTGGTTGCAGTCATGGGCGTCAGCGCCGTGGCGGCGGCCTGTGGCGGTTGGCGAGTGGCGCGTATCCAGGCTTCTGAAGGAATCAGAGATGTATAAGTTACTGGGCGCCTGCGTGGCGCTGAGCCTGGCCTCGCTGGCTTGGGCGGACGATGACTCTTTATTAGTGAAGCAGGACAAACTCGACAATCCAAAACCCTTGGAAGGCGACGTCAGCCTGCCGCTGCCGTGCGAAGGCAACATGGTGTTCCGCTACGCCTACGTGTTGGCCCAAGGCACCCTGGACGACCGCGAAGTCAGCCTCGGCTACCCCTTTGCCGAAGGCGAGGCGGGTTATCAGCAGTCGTTTATTTCCGGCTACCGCCGCGACTATATCAACGGCCAGTTCACGCTGAAGGACTTGCCCAAGCAGTGGAACAAAGTCATCGCGCCATTAATGCCGAAGACTGACGCCAAGACCCCGCTCAAGCCCATGCTGTACTTCATCGGCAAGTACGAAGTGACCGCCCGCCAGTACGCCCAGGTGATGGCCCAGGCACAGTCCCTGGCCAGTGGCGAGCCAGCGCCTGCCTGCGATGTGCCTAGCGGCATGGCAGGCCGTTTGCCCAAGGTGAAACTGTCGCGCTTTGAAGCTGAGCGCTTCTCGGCGGTGTACAGCGCCTGGCTGATGAAATACCACCGTGAGCTGCTGCCGGTTAGCGGTCGCGGCTCGTCGGCGGAGGATGGCGGCCTGGGTTTTGTGCGCCTGCCCACCGAAGTGGAATGGGAGTTCGCCGCCCGTGGTGGCCAGGCGGTGAGCCGTCAGGATTTGGAAGGGCGGTTGTTTCCGCGCCGTGTCGAAGGCAGCGACAGCGACGGCCCGCTGGGGGATTACGCGGTGTTCAACCAGGTCGCTGGCGGCACCGGCCAGGCCGCACGCTTGATGCCTATCGGTACGAAGTTGCCTAACCCCATCGGTATGTTCGACGTGATTGGCAACGCTGCCGAAATGGTCCAGGAATCGTTCCAACTGGTACACGCCGGGCGCCGCCAGGGCACCTACGGCGGCTTTGTGGTCAAGGGCGGCAACTACCTTGAAGGCGAGGGCACGCTGTTTACCGGCATGCGCCGCGAGTACCCGCTGTTCGCCGCCGATGGCACCGAGCAAAGCAATGAGACCACTGGTTTTCGCGTGGCGATTGGGGCGCTGTCGGCGCCGCGTTCGCGCTACAAGGAATTGTTCGCCCAGTGGCAGAAAGAAGGCCGGCTGGCTTCGCTGACGGATGCCATCGACGACGCCCAGGACCCAACCAAGCGCCTGGACAGCATCATCGCCGCCAGCGTCGACCCCAAGCTGCAAGCCGAGCTGGGGCTGGTCAACGAAGAGCTCAAGCGCAACGTCTCGCTGATCGCCCAGCAACGCGAAGAGGCAGCGGGCAACCTGATCCAGTCCGCCGCGTTGGTGGCTGAAACCATCGGCAACTACAACATCCGTCTGGCCAACCTGCAAAAGAGCCGCCAGCAGGCCCTCGACAAAAAAGACGAGGCCAGCGCGCAGCTGTTTGACATGGCCATCGCCAACGGCCGCAGCGCCCTTGACGGCGCCGTGGCGATTTATATCGACAACCTGGCCACCGGCACGCGTTACACCGATGCGGTGATCCAGGCGCAGTTTCAACGCATCAAGGAAGAGTTGGATCGCAAGCCCGTGCTCGGTAAGAGCCTGGTGACGCGCGCAACACTGTTCGTACGCCATGTCGGCAACTACCGCAAACAACAGCGGGCCGACCCGGCGACGATCTTGAAGGAATTGCTCGCAGCGAGCGGTCAGCGATGAGCGCTGGCTGTATAGCGAGCTTGGAAGGGACTCAGGCGGCGGTGGGCCGTGCTGGGCAAGTCAAACTTAAAAGAGAACACATCTATGCTTTTTTCCCGTAAGGCGGTTTCCAAGCGTCACTTGTTGTTGATCGCGGCAGGCTTCAGCACCGTGCTGACCGGTTGCGCCACGTCGCCGGCCGGTAAGGTCGCGTCGAGCACCAAGGTCGAGTACTACCCCAACTGCTACGAGCCGGTGCAGCACCTGCGTGCCACCGATTCGGACATGACCAAGTCAGTGGTGACCGGTGCTGCCATCGGCGCAGCCGGCGGTGCACTGCTGGGCGCCCTGACCGGCGATAAGGAAAAACGCGGTCGCAACGCGGCGATCGGTGCAGCGGGCGGCGCGTTGGCCGGTGGCGCGGCGGGTTACTACACCGAGCGTCAGAAGCAAATCAGCGACGACAACCAGCGCATTGCGTCGTACTCCACCGACTTCAACAAAAGCGCGTCCGATATCGACCGCAGCACCGCCTACGCCAAGGCGTCGCAGCAGTGCTATCAGAGCTCGTTCACCAAGCTGGTGGCTGACCGCAAGGCCAAGACTGTCAATGACACCGAGGGCCGCAAGCGCCTGGCAGAAATCGTTGCAGGGCTGAAGGAATCCAATGACCTGATCGTCGCGGTCAACGGCAAAGCCAGCGAAGACCTGAACAACTACACCCAGGCCTACGAAAAAGACCTGCAACAAGTGGGCGTGCAGCGTACCGACGTGGTCACCGTCGCCACCGCCGACACCACATCCGTGACGCCGCCGGCCAAAGGCAAGAAAGTCGTCAAGCCACCGAAGAAGAAGGTGCTGCCAGTGGTGCCACAAGAAGCGGTGACCACCGAGAAGAGCATCCAGACCGTGCAGGCCAAGCAAGCTGAAAGCAAGCAGGTCGCCAGCGCCGGTAAAGCGCAGCTCGAAGGCTCGTGCCGCGATCCAAACCTGGCCGACTGGGCGCCGGTGCCTTGCCCAAACGTTTAAGTAACATGCTGCTATAAGCGTCAAACGCCAGCCGATCTTCCGCTAATGCGCAAGATCGGTGGCGTTCTTTTTGCAAATCGCTACACTGCTGCGGCCACTCAATAATTACACCGAGGCCGTGTGCATGAAATTTCGTCTTCTTCTGTGGGTGCTGGGCCTGATGATGGGCAAAGCCAGCCGCACCAACCCTGCGTTCCAGCAACAGTTGGGTGATAAAGACCTGGCGTTCCAGTTGCAGACCCTCGACGGCAAAGTCGCCCGTCATTTCATCGTCAAAGACCAACGCATCACCAGCCGTTCGGGTGTTCACCCGTCGCCGGCGTTTGCGATTGCCTTTAAAGATGCCGCCTACGGCTTCGCCACGATGCAGGCGAAGAACAAGCAACTGGCGTTTATGACGGGGATTCAGGACAAGTCGATCCAGATCAAGGGCAACCCGGCGCTGGTGATCTGGTTCCAGGGGTTGACCAAGTACTTGAAGCCGAAGAAAAAGAAGTAACTGTAGGAGCGAGCTTGCTCGCGAAGGTCGTTAACGATGACGCGGGGTGCCTGACACCCCGCAGTGTTCTCGGGTTTTTCGCGAGCAAGCTCGCTCCTACATGTTCAGTTCTGACTGAACTGGGACGCCAATTCACGTAACAACACCTCAGCATCCAACACCTTGCCGACCACTTCATCAGCCTTGTCCCGGCTCAGTCCCAGACGCTCAAGCAGTTCGTCAGGAATGGCTTCATCCGGCCCGGAGCCAATCCCACGGCTGCGCAACAAGCGCACCGCCAAACACACCAGGTTCGGGTACTCGGCATATTGGCCGTCGTAAGTCGGGTCATGCTGAAACCGCAGCGCGGTGGACAGCTCATCCGGCATGTCCCAATAACGCATCAGCCACGCGCCGATCTGCTCGCGGCTGATCCCCAGCAGATGCTGCTCCACGTAGCTGTGGCACAGATGCGGGTTGACCTCCAGGTGGCGGCAGATCAGCGAGAAGTGCGGGGGGAACACGTGGGCCAGCAGCAGGTAGCCAAAGTTGTGCAACAGGCCAGCCAGGTAAGTCAGGCCGGCTTCCGGGCGCTGGGCGCGGGGCATGGCACGGGTGAGGCCTTCGATCACGGCGGCGGTGTAGATCGACTGGTGCCAGTACGGCGTGGCCTGGTGCGGGTGGTCCTTGGGCAGGCTTAGAGTTTTGCCCAGGGCCAGGCCCAGCGCGAGGTTGATCACCAGGTCGAAGCCCAGCACGCGCACGATGGCGTCTTCCACCGAGCGGATCTTGCCTGGCGATGCGTAGTACGGCGATGCAGCCCAGCTCACCACTTGGGCGGCCAGGGCCGGGTCGGTTTCCACTACGCCGGTGATGTCATCGATGGTGGCATTGGGGTCGACCCGCAGCTTGATGATCTTCTGCGCGGTGTCAGCCAGCGGCGGAATCTCGATGGTCGCTTCCAGGCGTTGCTGGATGCGGCGGGCGGTGAACGCCTGCATCGCCTGGGTGATTTCCTCACGGTCATCATTGGGGCGGTCGAGGTTGGGGCGGATATTGCTCAGCGGCTCGCCGAATTGTGCTGCGCTGGCCTTGGTCAGCATGGTCTTGAAGTGGTCGCTGGAGATTTCCAGCAACAGCCCGGCTTCGCCCGAATGCACCAGCAGGCTCGACTCGTTGAGCAGGCTGCCTTCGTACAGGCACGGTGAACTGGTGAGGGCGGGCAGGCCCGGCAGCAGGCTCAGTTCGTGCTTGCCCAGCATGCGCTCGACCCGGTCCGGCGACACCGCAGTAAGGCGGCGACCCGTGAGCTCGGCGAGGCGGTTGAGGTCGAGCAATTGGCTTTGTGGGAACAGCACCATCAGAGCGCCCACGGCATCTTCCAGCAATACCGCCTGAACCTTGCGCGCAGCGTCCAGGCCGGGGTTTTCGGTGACTTCCGTGTAGGGGATGGCGAGCTTTGCGAGCAGAGCCTGAATGACCGGCGGAACGGTCACGGGGGCTGTAGCGAGGGCAACTTCTGACATGGCCTGATCCAATTTCTTACAGTCCTTGGAGTATAACCAGCTTGATACACCTGTTGGTCGTATAAGTGAGTCAGGCGTCACACTTGGCCGTATTGCTGCCCATGCCTGAGCCAGCGATCCAGCAGCGGGCTGACGTGCTCCGGCCAGCGTTCAAGCAGCGCTTGCGCGGCGTCGCGTACCGCAGGGAGCAAGTCGGCATCGCGCATCAGGTCGGCGACCTTGAACTGTAATAGGCCGGTCTGGCGGGTGCCGAGCATTTCGCCGGGGCCGCGCAGTTCCAGGTCTTTCTCGGCGATGACAAAACCGTCGTTGGTTTCGCGCATGATCCCCAGGCGCTGGCGTCCGATTTGCGACAGCGGCGGGTGATACAGCAGCACGCAATGGCTGGCGGCGCTGCCTCGGCCGACACGACCGCGCAACTGGTGCAATTGGGCCAAGCCCAGGCGCTCGGGGTTTTCGATGATCATCAAGCTGGCGTTGGGCACGTCCACGCCCACTTCGATCACCGTGGTCGCCACCAGCAGTTGCAGGTTGCCGGCTTTGAATTCGGCCATCACGGCGGCTTTTTCCACAGGCTTCATGCGACCATGGATCAGCCCGACCTTGAGCTCGCCCAACGCGCTGGTGAGGTCTTCATAGGTGGTCTCGGCGGCCTGGCACGTCAGCTCTTCGGACTCTTCGATCAATGTGCACACCCAGTAGGCCTGGCGACCTTCGGCGCAGGCGCCGCGCACGCGTTCGATTACTTCGACACGCCTTGTGTCGGTGACCAATACGGTATTGACCGGGGTTCGGCCTGGGGGCAGTTCGTCGAGGATCGAAGTATCGAGGTCGGCGTAGGCGCTCATGGCCAGGGTGCGCGGGATCGGCGTGGCGGTCATGATCAGCTGGTGCGGGTTCATGCGCCCGCCCACGCCTTTCTGGCGCAGCGCCAGGCGTTGCTGCACACCGAAACGGTGCTGTTCGTCGATGATCACCAGGGCCAGGTTCTTGAACTTCACTTCGTCCTGGAACAGCGCGTGGGTGCCCACCACCATCGGCGCGCCGCCGGCGATTTGCTCCAGCGCCGAGACGCGGTTCTTGCCCTTGAGCTTGCCGGCCAGCCACGCTACTTCGAGGCCCAGCGGTTCGAGCCAACGCTTGAAGGTGATGAAGTGCTGCTCGGCGAGGATCTCGGTGGGCGCCATCAGTGCCACTTGGTAGCCGGCTTCGAGTGCCTGCAAGGCAGCAAGGGCGGCGACCACGGTCTTGCCCGCGCCGACGTCGCCCTGGATCAGGCGCAGCATCGGTTCTTGCTGGCTGAGGTCGTAGGCGATCTCATTGCCCACGCGCTGCTGGGCGCCGGTGGGCGCAAAACCAAGGTTGGCCAGGTACTGCGCAGGCAGGCGCGTGGCCTTGGGCATCGCCGGTGCCCGCAGCGAGCGCATGCTTTCGCGCAGGCGTTGCTGGGACAGTTGGTGGGTCAGCAGCTCTTCGAAGGCCAGGCGGTGCTGTGCCCAGTGATGACCCAGCGCTAACTCGTCCACATCGGCATCGGCCGGTGGGTGGTGCAGGTAGCGAATCGCATCGTCCAGCGGCGCCAGTTGATAATCGCGGGCCAGTTCGAGCGGCAGCCAATCGGGCAGGCTCTTGGGGCCGAGCATCGTCAGGGTCTGGGTGCACAGCTGGCGCAGACGCTGTTGGGTCAGGCCTTCGGTGAGGGGGTAGATCGGGGTGAGGGTGGTGTCTACCGGCGGTGGCTCGTCGCCGGTGATGGCGCGGTATTCCGGGTGGTAGATCTCGAGGCCCGACGCGCCGGGGCGTGCTTCGCCGTAGCAACGCACGCGGGTGCCGCGCTTGAGGCCTTCTTTCTGCGCATTGCTGAAATGGTAGAAGCGCAGGCTCAGACCGCCGGTGCCGTCCTGTAGGCGCACCACCAGGCTGCGGCGCTTGCCCATCACCACATCGGCACCGCTGACGGTGCCTTCGACCACTGCATCCTGCCCAGGGCGCAATTGGCCGATGGGCACCACGCGGGTACGGTCCTGGTAACGCAGGGGCAGGTGAAACAATACGTCCTGGAGATTCTCCAGGCCGACCTTGGCCAATTTCTCGGCCATGGCTTCACCGACACCCTTGAGTGCCGTCACCGATACCTGCGACAACTCAGTCATACGTTGGCTTAGCTCGCAGCAGTCGGCTTGGCCACCGAACACAGGCGGATCGAGTCGGCGAGGATCTCAATGGCCTTGGGCCGTGGGAAGCTGGCGCGCCAGGCGATGGCAACGGTGCGGAACGGCACGGGCGGTGTCAGGGGGCGCACTTCGATCACGCCGGGGGCGTAGTGATGGCTGTCCACTGCCGAGAACGGCAAGATCGAGATGCCCAGGCCGGAGGCGACCATGTGGCGGATGGTTTCCAGGGAGCTGGATTCCACCGTAGTGTGTTTGGCGCCGTCGTTGCCTTTGGTCAGGGTCGGGCAGGCTTCGAGCACCTGGTCGCGGAAGCAGTGGCCTTCGCCGAGCAGCAGCAGGCTCTTGTCGTTGAGCAGGCCGGCGTCGATGGTGTCTTTTTGCGTCCATGGGTGGGAGGCGGGCATCAGCACGTAGAACGGCTCGTCGTAGAGGGGCAGGGTGAGCACATCCGCCTCGTTGAACGGCAGGGCGATGATGATCGCGTCCAGCTCGCCGTTGCGCAGTTTGTCGCGCAGCACATGGGTGAAGTTTTCTTCGATATACAGCGGCATCTGCGGCGCGACGCGGTGCAGTTGCGGAATCAGGTGCGGGAACAGGTATGGGCCGACGGTGTAGATGGCGCCGACTTTGAGCGGGGCGGTCAGCTGATTCTTGCCGGCTTGGGCCAGCTCGCGAATGCTTTGCGCTTGCTCCAATACTTTCTGCGCCTGGGCAACGATGCCTTCGCCCACGGGGGTGAGGCGCACGGCGCTCTTGCTGCGCTCGAAAATCAGCACACCGAGTTCGTCTTCAAGCTTCTTCACGCCTACCGACAGCGTCGGCTGGCTGACGTGGCAACGCTCGGCCGCGTGGCCGAAGTGCTGCTCTTGGGCGAGGGTAACGATGTAGCGTAATTCTGTGAGAGTCATAGCGGGCGTCCATGAGGTTGCGGGCCAAGCATACCGGCTGCAATCGATAGACGCACGTTATCAGAAGTTTGTTGGGGATTGAGCGGGGAATGTGCGGGATCTTTCTGTGTGATGAAACCAAATGTGGGAGGGGGCTTGCCCCTCCCACATTGTTCCCCACATGCCTTTAGCGGCGGCGCTTCTCGATGTTGTACACAAACGGTGCAACGATCTCGATGCTGCCACCCTTGAGCATGTCCGCCGGCGGCTTGGGCAACGGCTGGGCACGACGGATCATGTCCAGGGTGGCGCGGTCCAGGTCGGCGTTGCCGGAGCGGCCCACCAACTCATAGGACAGCACGTTGCCGTCAGCATCGACCACGAACTTCAGGCGGTTCAAGCCTTCCTTGCCACGCGCCTGGGCGCCTGGCGGGTACTTCTTGTACTTCTGCAAGTGCGCCAGCAGGCTGCCTTCCCAAGATGCCTTGGCAGCGACTTGCTGCGGCGACGGGCCTGGTACGGGCTGGGCCGACTTCTCTGCAGGTGCCTGGGTGGGTGGAGCGTCGCTCGGCGGATCCTCGGAAGGTTTCTCCTTGGGTGGCTCGATTTTCTTCTCTACCGGTTTTGGCGGCTGCGGCTTGGGTTTCGGCTTGACCGGCTTGGGCACCTGGATCGTCGGCTTGGGCGCCTCGGCCAGTTTCGGCAGGGGCAGTTCTTCGACCGGCGCAGGTGGTTGCGGCGGTGTTACCACCTTTGGCGGTGCCGGTGGTGGCGGCGCTGGCATCGGCGCGAGGTCGATGACCATGGCAGCCGGCGGTAATTGCACCGTGTGCGGCGCTGACCAATGGAGCGCGATCGCAATCGCGACGGCATGCACGCCCAGCACGACGGCGAGGCTGGTGCCATAACGCGTCAGTTTGTGGCGCGTCGTGATCATTTCTTGGCTGCCGTCTCAAGTCCGACCAGGCCTACCTTGAGGTAGCCGGCTGCCCGCAGGGCATCCATCACGCTCATCAGGTCGCCGTAGTCCACGCCCTTGTCGGCCTGGAAGAAGATCGTCGTGTCCTTCTTGCCTTGGGTCTTGGCGTCGAGCACAGCGCCCAGGGTTTCGGATTTGACTTCTTCTTCGCCCAGGAACAGACGCTGGTCCGCCTTGACGCTGAGAAACACCGGTTTCTCTGGCCGTGGCGCCGGCTTGGCGCTGGAGGCGGGCAGGTCCACTTTAATGTCCACGGTCGCCAACGGTGCTGCCACCATAAAGATGATCAGCAGCACCAGCATCACGTCGATAAACGGCGTGACGTTGATTTCGTGGTTCTCGACGAGTTCGTCGTCGCCTTGATTCAAATGCAGGCCCATGGCCGATTACCCCACTTTCACCATGTGCGGTTGCGAGCTGCGCTCGGTAGGCAGGTGATCGAGGTCGCGGCTGACCAGCAGCAGGACTTCTGCCGACGCGTCCGATACCTGGGCCTTGTAGCCGGCAATCGAGCGGGCGAAGACGTTGTAGATCACCACCGCAGGAATTGCCGCAACCAGGCCCAGGGCGGTTGCCAGCAGGGCTTCGGCGATGCCAGGAGCAACGACGGCAAGGTTGGTGGTTTGGGTTTTGGCGATGCCGATGAAGCTGTTCATGATGCCCCACACGGTGCCGAACAGGCCGACGAACGGCGCGGTAGAGCCGATGGTCGCCAGCACGCCGGTGCCACTGCTCATGTTACGGCCGCAAGCTGCAACCAGACGCTCCAGGCGGAAGGCCACACGCTCCTTGATGCCTTCTTTTTCGCGGGTGTTGGCCGACAGGCGCATCTCTTCGAGCGCGTCGTGCACCAGGGTGTTGGCCAAGGTGCCCTTCTTGGTCGCGCTTTCGCTGGCTTCCTTGAGGGTGGTGGCCTTTTTCAGGTGGACGATCTCAGTGCGCAGGCGACGCTTGGCGCCCAGCAGCTCGAAGCCTTTGGCGATCCAGATGGTCCAGGTGATGATCGACGCGATGGCCAGGCCGATCATCACGGCTTTCACCACGACGTCTGCGTTCTGGTACATACCCCATGGGGACAGGTCGTGGGCCATGCCCAGGGTGTTGTCTTCTTCCAGGACTACGCCGGTCTCGTCGGCAGCAGCCGGGTCGGCAGCCAGGGCCGGGTCGGTGGCCGCGGGTGCCGGGGCTGGCGCAGCAGCGTTTTGCTCGGCAGCGGGTGGGGTGGCTGGCGCGGTGGCATCAGCGAAGGCGGCGGTCGGCGCCAGCAGTACGCTGAACAGCAATGCGGCAATCGCGCGCCAGGCGCGAGATGTGGTTGGCGAAGCGGGGGTTGTATTACGTGTCATGCTGGCCGGACCTGAGAGGGAAAATGGGTGATCGTCCTACCAGACCCTGGGAGGGGGCCGAGGACAAATGGGCCGTTATTATTGCAAGTAATTCTTGTTAACAGAAGTAATACAGTAACTTTATTTGTGCTTTTTCTGGCCGCCGGTCTGCCGCGAAGGCTAATCTAGACCTTTCAGTACGGAGTTTTGTGATGTCAGCGCCTTCTGTTGTAATTGCCGGATGCGGCGACGTGGGTAGCCGGCTGGCTAGCCAATTGCTCGCCTCGGAATGGGAGGTTCACGGCCTGCGGCGTGATATTTCGCGCCTTCCCGAAGGCGTGATTGGCATTGCCGGGGACCTGTTCAACAAGGATTGTCCTGATACCTGGCCGATCGGCGGGGTGGACTACCTGGTGTATTGCGCGGCGGCAACCGACCACGATGAAGCCGGGTATCGCGCGGCTTACGTGCAGGGCCTGAAACATGTGCTGGAGTGGTTGCAGGACTACGGGCAAGCGCCCAAGCACCTGATTTTTGTGTCCAGCAGCAGTGTGTATGGGCAGCAGAATGGCGAGAAGGTCGACGAAACATCTGACACTTTGGCGCAGGGTTATTCCGGGAAGGTGATGCTGGAAGCCGAGCAAGTTGCGCTGGATAGCGGCATTCCGGCGAGCATTGTGCGCCTCACCGGCATCTATGGGCCAGGTCGCGAGTGGCTGCTGACCCAGGTTCGCCAAGGCTATCGCGTGGCGATTGACCCACCTTTATATGGCAACCGCATTCATGCGGATGACGCGGCGGGGTTGCTGGCGTTTTTGTTGCGGCATGTGGAGCAGGGCGGTCGGTTGGACCAGGTCTACATCGGTGTTGACGATGCTCCGGCGCCGTTGGCCGAGGTGGTGGATTGGTTGCGTGAGTATCTGCGTGTGACCGAGTGGTCGGATGACGCCAGTGTACGGCGTGCGGGGAGCAAGCAGTGCAGCAATGCCCGAGCAAAGGCGTTGGGTTGGATGCCGACTTATCCAACCTATCGTGAAGGGTATGCTTCTATTCTAAAGGGCTGAAATACAGTCAAAAATGTGGGAGGAGGCTGTGCAGTGGCGGTTATTGCTTTTCAAGCAGCCATCGGCGAGGGCCAGGGGTGAACTGGGGTATCTCATCCATCTGCGCAGTATTGATCGCCTGGAAGATTTCCAGCTGCTTGCCCTTGCGCACAAAAATCCATGATTGCCCATGGCCTGCAGCGCCCAGGTAAATCGTGTCATGGCCAGCGCCTTGGGACGAACAGTCGCCGTCCAGGCAAAGCTCATAGCGAACTATGTCAGTGAGCCCTGAGACCTCGCCATCCGCGTCAAAAACAACGGGCCCCCCTGCACCTGGGCCTTCCACAATGTGCCATCGCCCTCCCAGATACGCCGCATTCAGCGCTTTTCGAAAGGTAGTGCTCCGCGTCGCTCCCACGCTGGGGGCCTCGACGGGGCGCTGAAACGTCAGTTGGGGGTAGTGCGCTTTGGCTTTTTGAATCAATTGCTCGCCGTCAAAACGCAGCTCGTCGGTGCCAAAGCCGTTGTAGTCGACGGTCCAGGTATCTGGTGCGGTCTGCCGCAGCACGCCTTCGCCTGTTTCGAAGCCGTTACTGGCGCGTGCTTTGCCCGTGAGTGTGTCGATTTCCCATTCGAGGTTCGAGCCTGCGGTGTTCAATGGGCGGCCTTGCGCTGCGGCATCGATCAAGGCCTGGTTGATCCAGATTCCATTGATATCAGGGGCCGCTTGAATATGGCCGCAGGTAACCAGTAATGATAATCCAAGGGCAATAAATTTAAGCATGAGGCCGTCCCGGGGCAGTTTCAAACCACGCGCAGGCTAAAGAAAAAGGAGCCTTTCGGCTCCTTTGTTCTGTATCACTGTTTTTCCAACAGCCACTGGCGGGGGCCAGGTGTAAACGATGGCACTTCATCCGTTTGCGCGGTATTGATCGCCTGGAATATCTCCAGCTGCTTGTCCTTGCGCACGAAAATCCACGGATTGCCCTGGCCATTCAGTTGCAGCCAGATGCTGTCATAGCCGCCGCTCATGGACGCGCAGTCTCCCGCCAGGCACAGCGAGTACTGATCAACATTGGGTAAGCCGGCCACTTTGCCGTTGGCCTGGAATTGCACGATGGCGCCGCTGCCGAAGCCGTCCAGAATCTTCCAGTCACCGCCCATATAGGCAGCATAGAGCGCACGCTCGAAGTTGGCGCCCAATGGCGCGCCTTCCGGTGCGGGCTCTTTTGGGCGAGCAAACAGCTGCTCAGGCTCATTGTCGTTGGCCACCTGCAGCAGTTGCTTGCCTTTGCGCTTGAGTTCGGTGGCAGAGCTGCCGTAGAAGTCGACGCTCCAGGCGCCGGACTGTTCACCCAGCAACTTGCCTTCCGCTACTTCAAAACCGTTGTAGTAGCGCGCCTGTGCTGCCTTGGTATTGACCTCCCATTCGAGGGTCGGGCCAAAGCTCTGCAGGGCTTCACGCAAAGGGCCGCCCTTGGCTGCCGCATCGATGGCGACCTGGTTGATCCAGGTGCCGCTCACCTCTAGGTCGGTGGGGTTGCTGGCGCAGCCGCCGAGCAGCAGGGTGAGCACTGATGAGGCTACAAGAAGCGCTTTGCGCATTACGAAATCCTTCTGAAACAGGGTCGGCGCAGCCTGGGGAGGGCTACGCCGGGTGTTTTACTCGATGACCAGAATCGCGTCCATCTCAACCTGCGCGCCCTTTGGCAGGGCCGCAACGCCGATGGCGGCGCGGGCTGGGTACGGCTGTTCGAAGTACTTGCCCATGATCTCGTTGACCTTGGCGAAGTGGCTCAGGTCGGTGAGGAAAATGTTCAGTTTGACGATGTCCTTGAACGAGCCGCCGGCGGCTTCGGCCACGGACTTGAGGTTCTCAAAGACCTGTACGGTCTGGGCTTCGAAGCCTTCCACCAGTTCCATGGTCTTTGGGTCCAGCGGGATCTGGCCGGACATGTAGACAGTGTTGCCTGCCTTGATGGCCTGGGAGTAGGTGCCGATGGCGGCTGGGGCCTTGTCGCTGGTGATAACGGTCTTGGTCATGAATGACTCCTTGTAATGGATCGCTTATGCACGCATGCGGGTGATGCGGATCACACCGGTCAAGGCGCGCAGTTTCTTGATCACGCGGGCCAGGTGCACGCGGTCGTGCACGCTGACGACCAGTTGGACCACGCTGATGCGACCATCGCGTTCGTCCATGCTGATCTTCTCGATATTGCCGTCGGCCGCATTGACGCTGCTGGCCAGCAGGGCGATCAGCCCGCGCTGGTGTTCCAGCTCCACGCGCAGCTCGACGTTGAATTCGCCGGTGACATCCTTGGCCCACGAAAGCTGGATGCATTTTTCGGGGTTGTGGCGGATTTCGGTGATGTTGCGGCAGTTGTCCAGGTGCACCACCATGCCTTTGCCGGCGGAAAGATGGCCGACAATCGGGTCACCCGGGATTGGCGTGCAGCACTTGGCATAACTGAGCACCAGGCCCTCAGTCCCGCGAATTGCCAGCGGGCCTTCAGGGCTTGGCAATTGCTCACCTTCGCCCAGCAGGCGACGGGCGACCACGTAGGCCATGCGGTTGCCCAGGCCGATATCTTCCAACAGGTCTTCGACGGTTTCCTGACGATACTCGTGGAGCATTGCTTGCACGCGCTCTTGCGGGATCTTGTCCAGGGCGCTGTCAAAACCGTTGAGCACTTTGTTCAGCAGGCGTTCGCCCAGGCTGATGGACTCGGAGCGGCGCTGCAGTTTCAACGCGTGGCGAATGTGGGTGCGAGCTTTGCCGGTAACCACGAAGTTGAGCCATGCCGGGTTCGGGCGTGCGCCGGGTGCGCTGACGATCTCCACCGTAGAGCCACTTTGCAGCGGTTCGGACAACGGTGCCAGCCGGCGATTGATCCGGCAGGCAATGCAGCTGTTGCCCACGTCGGTGTGCACTGCGTAGGCAAAGTCGACCGCCGTGGAGCCTTTGGGCAGCTCCATGATCCGGCCTTTGGGCGTGAACACGTAGACCTCGTCCGGGAACAGGTCGATCTTCACGCTTTCGATAAATTCGAGGGAGTTACCCGCACGTTGCTGCATTTCCAGCACGCCTTTGACCCACTGGCGGGCGCGGGCGTGCGTGCCTTTGGGCTGCTCGTCGCCGCTGGACTTGTACAGCCAATGGGCGGCGATGCCATTGTTGGCCATCTCTTCCATTTCGCGGGTGCGGATCTGGATCTCGATCGGCACGCCATGCATACCAAACAGGGTGGTATGCAGCGATTGATAGCCGTTGGCCTTGGGGATCGCGATGTAGTCCTTAAAACGCCCTGGCAGGGGTTTGTACAAATTATGTACAGCGCCCAGCACGCGGTAGCAGGTGTCGACCTTGTCGACGATGATCCGGAACGCATACACGTCCATGATCTCGTTGAAAGCCCGGCGCTTGCCGCGCATCTTTTTGTAGATGCCGTAGATGTGCTTCTGGCGGCCGCTGACTTCACCCTCGATCTCATCAATCGCCAGGCAATGGCTCAGGGACTCTTCGATCTTGTTGACGATTTCCTTGCGGTTGCCCCGAGCGCGCTTGACCGCCTGGTAAATGCGCGCCGAACGCATCGGGTGCATGGCCTTGAAGCCGAGGTCTTCGAACTCGATACGAATGGCATGCATGCCCAGCCGATTGGCGATGGGTGCGTAGATTTCCAGGGTTTCCTTGGCAATGCGCCGGCGTTTTTCACCGGACAGCACTTCCAGCGTGCGCATGTTGTGCAGCCGGTCGGCCAGCTTGACCAGGATCACCCGGATATCGCGGGCCATGGCCATGGCCATTTTCTGGAAGTTTTCGGCCTGGGCTTCAGCCTTGGTCTCGAAGTTCATCTGGGTCAGTTTGCTGACCCCGTCGACCAGCTCGGCCACGGTTTCGCCAAATTGCGCGCTGAGCGCCTCTTTGGCGATGCCGGTATCTTCGATCACGTCATGCAGCATCGCGGCCATCAGGCTCTGATGGTCCATGTGCATGTCGGCAAGAATATTTGCCACCGCAAGAGGATGGGTGACATACGCCTCGCCACTGCGGCGGCGTTGGCCGTCGTGGGCTTGTTCGGCGTAGAAATACGCTCGGCGGACCAGGTTGACCTGGTCTGGGCCGAGGTAGGCCGATAAGCGATCGGCGAGGGCGTCTATGCTCGGCAAAGGAATGACTCCTGCCGCATGCGTTGACCCCGCGCCGTGCTACGTCGACCAGGCATAGACTTAGACGGCCTCGTTGGACTCGTCCTCGAACGCTGCAAACAGCGGTTCGTCTTCAACGATTTCGGCGTTGGCAATGAACTCGTAGCTCATCAGGCCTTCAGCGATTTCACGCAGGGCTACAACGGTAGGCTTGTCGTTTTCCCACTGGACCAGGGGCTCTTTGCCGCCAGTGGCCAGTTGACGGGCACGCTTGGTAGAGAGCATGACCAGCTCAAAGCGGTTATCCACGTGTTCTAGGCAGTCTTCAACGGTTACGCGGGCCATGGTATTCCTCGGAGCGAATGCAAGATGCGCGCTGCCCGGTTGGGCGAGCGGACTGAGCAGTTTAAAAAATCACCAGCGTTTAGGGAAGCGCTGATTTTTCGCGAGCCTTCGTAAAACCGCTGTAAGCGCCAATGTAAAGCCCTTGCAGCGGTTTTGGGAAGAGCCTATCAGCCCAGCAATTGGGCGAGCAATTTGCCAAAACGCTGCTGTTGCCGCTTCTGTTGGAGCTGATTGGTGCGGAAAATCGCCTTCAAATCCTCCAGTGCGTGGGCAAAATCGTCGTTGATGATCAGGTAGTCGTAGTCGACGTAGTGGCTCATTTCGCTGACGGCTTCACGCATGCGGCCTTCGATGATCTCGTCGCTGTCCTGGCCACGGTTGGTCAGGCGCTGGTGCAAGGCTTCAAGGGACGGCGGCAGGATAAAGATCGAGCGAGCCTGTGGCATCAGCTTGCGCACTTGCTCGGCGCCCTGCCAGTCGATTTCCAGGATCAGGTCATGGCCTTCGTCCAGCGTCTGCTGCAGGTGGCTTTGCGAGGTGCCATAGAGGTTGCCGAACACTTCGGCACGTTCCAGGAAGTCGCCGTGTTCGATCATCTTGACGAACTCGGTGCGCTCGACGAAGTGATAGTGCACGCCGTTCTCCTCGCCCGGGCGCATGGCGCGGGTGGTGTGGGAGACCGAGATACGGATCTGCTCGTCAGCGTCGGTCAGGGCCTTGACCAGACTGCTCTTGCCCGCGCCCGAAGGGGCGGAAATGATGTAAAGGGTGCCGGTGCTGTGGGTCATGGAAGTTGCCTTACTCAATATTCTGTACTTGTTCGCGCATTTGCTCGATCAACACTTTGAGGTTGACCGCAGCTTGGGTGCTGCGCGGGTCAAATGCCTTGGAGCCCAGTGTATTGGCTTCGCGGTTGAGTTCCTGCATCAGGAAGTCCAGGCGCCGACCGGCGGCACCGGCAGACTTGAGCACGCGGCGCACTTCGAGGATGTGGGTGCTCAGGCGGTCGAGCTCTTCGGCGACGTCGCTCTTTTGTGCCAGCAGGACCATTTCCTGCTCCAGGCGCGTTGGGTCGAGGTCGGCCTTCATGTCGGTGAAGCGGTCGAGGACCTTCTGGCGTTGGGTCGCAAGCATCTGCGGTACCAGTTCACGCAGGGTGACGACGTCTTCTTCGATCGAGGTCAGACGTTCGTTGATCAGGCGGGCGAGCTCGGCGCCTTCGCGCTCGCGGCCGGCCTTGAGTTCCTTCAAACCCTGGTTGAACAGGGTGAGGGCTTCGGCGTTAAGGGCTTGCGGGTCGGTGGCGTCGGCCACCAGCACACCGGGCCAAGCCAGCACTTCCAAGGGGTTGAGTGCGGCGGGTTGCTTGATCAGGCCGGCGATGGTCTCGGCGGCTGCGACCAGTTGCGCGGCGCGGTCGCGGTCAATCTGCAGGGCCTTGCCGGTGGTTTCTTCGGTGAAGCGCAGGGTGCATTCCAGCTTGCCGCGGGAAATGCCCTGACGCAGCGCTTCACGCACGGCGCCTTCGAGGTCGCGGAATGATTCCGGCAGGCGCAGGTGCGGCTCCAGGTAACGGCTGTTGACCGAGCGCAGTTCCCAGCTCAGGGTGCCTTGGACGCCGGCTTTTTCGACGCGGGCGAAGGCGGTCATGCTGTGCACCATGGAGGTACCTCGCGTTGCAGTCCCGCAAACACGGGCTGATGGTTAAGAAGGCGCAGGATTGTAGCGCAGTGGGGCGAATGCGCCCAAGCAAAGGGCGTAAGGCTGGCCATTCGTAACCGAATTTTTAGAAGTGCCCCGAATCGGTTCACGGCTCTATAATGCTCGGCAGTTTTTCGTCCTCAGTACAGGTAGCCTCTATGAAACGTCCAAGTGGTCGCGTTGCCGATCAGCTCCGCTCGATCCGCATCACCCGCAACTACACCAAACACGCCGAGGGCTCTGTACTGGTCGAGTTTGGCGATACCAAGGTTATCTGCACTGTCAGCGTTGAAAATGGCGTGCCGCGTTTCCTTAAAGGCCAGGGCCAGGGTTGGTTGACCGCCGAATACGGCATGCTGCCGCGTGCGACCGGCGAGCGTAACCAGCGTGAAGCCAGCCGTGGCAAGCAAGGCGGGCGCACCCTGGAAATCCAGCGTCTGATCGGCCGTTCGCTGCGCGCAGCCCTGGACATGTCCAAGCTGGGCGACGTGACCCTGTACGTCGACTGCGACGTTATCCAGGCTGACGGCGGCACCCGCACCGCGTCCATCACTGGCGCCATGGTGGCGCTCGTTGACGCGCTCAAAGTGATCAAGAAGCGCGGCGGCCTCAAGGGCGGCGACCCGCTCAAGCAAATGATCGCTGCCGTATCGGTAGGCATGTATCAGGGCGAGCCTGTGCTGGACCTGGACTACCTGGAAGACTCGGCCGCCGAGACCGACCTGAACGTGGTCATGACCAGTACCGGTGGTTTCATTGAAGTGCAGGGTACCGCTGAAGGCGCGCCATTCCAGCCGGCCGAGCTGAATGCCATGCTGGCCCTGGCCCAGAAGGGCATGACCGAAATTTTCGAACTGCAGAACGCCGCACTGGCTGACTGAGCCGGCTTCAAGGAGAAACGCCATGAGTGACAGCCAATTGCCTGTGCCCACCCCGTCCTACGAGGCGCGCCAGGGTGCGATGTTGTGTCATTTCGCGGCGTTTCTGGGGTTTGTCTTCCCGTTCGGCAGCGTTATTGGGCCGTTGATCCTGTGGCAGCTCAAGAAAGAGAAGGATGCGTTCATCGATGATCAAGGCAAGGAGGCCTTGAACTTCCAGATCACCGTGGCCATCGCCTGGATTGTTTCCATGGTGCTGGCATTCGCGGTGATCGGGTTTTTCCTGATGATCGTGCTGGTGATCGCCACCCTGGTGCTGACGATCATTGGCGGCATCAAGGCCAATCAGGGCGTCGCCTATCGTTATCCCTTGACCTGGCGGCTGGTCAAATAATGAACGCCCACAAAAAAACCGACAGCGATGTCGGTTTTTTTGTGCCTGGAAAAAGACCTTAAATGGTCAGAGTCCAGTCGTAGTCCACGATCAGCGGCGCATGCTGCGAGAAGCGCGGCTGGCGCGGCAGGCGTGCGCTACGCACGAACCGGCGCAGACCTGGGGTCAGCAACTGGTAGTCGAAACGCCAGCCCAGGTTGAGCATCTCAGCCTGTTCGTTGTCGGGCCACCAGCTGTACTGGTCGCCTTCGCGGCTGACTTCGCGCAGGGCATCCACATACCCCATGTTGCCGACAATCTCGTCCATCCAGGCCCGTTCCGGCGCCAGGAAGCCCGGGGATTGCTGGCTGTCGCGCCAGTTTTTGATATCCAGCTTTTGTTGCGCAACGTAGAGCGAGCCACAATAAATGTACTCGCGACGTTTGCGCCGCTGTTTATCCAGGTAACGGGCGAAATCGTCCATTAGCTTGAACTTCTGGTTCAAGTCTTCATCGCCGTTCTGCCCCGAAGGAAGCAGCAAGGTCGCGATGCTGACCTTATCGAAATCGGCTTGCAGGTAGCGCCCGTAGCGGTCGGCTGTCTCGAAGCCGAGGCCGCTGATGACCGCCTTGGGTTGCAACCGCGAATACAAAGCCACGCCACCTTGGGTGGGCACTTCGGCATCGCAGGCATAAAGGAAGTAGCCATCCAGTTGGAAGGCTGGGTCGTCCAGTTCAAAGGCGGAGGCGCGGGTATCCTGCAGGCAGATAACGTCGGCATTCTGGGCTTGCAGCCAACTGAGCAAACCACGCTCGACTGCAGCCTGAATACCATTAACGTTCACACTGATGATCCGCATAAATGGCCCCAAAAATCGCGTGCGTGTATGATACACGCCGTCTAACTAATTAGCTAAATCCGTGGTATCTGAGGCTTTTTTCATGCAGGCGTATCAACGCGATTTCATTCGTTTTGCCATCGATCGCGGCGTTTTGCGCTTCGGTGAGTTCACCCTCAAGTCCGGGCGTACCAGCCCGTATTTCTTCAATGCAGGCTTGTTCAACTCGGGTTCGGCCCTGGCTCAACTGGGTCGTTTCTACGCGGCAGCCATTGTTGAAAGCGGTATTTCCTTCGACGTACTGTTCGGTCCAGCCTATAAGGGCATCCCCCTGGCGGCCGCGACGGCTGTGGCGTTGGCCGAACATCACGAGCGGGATCTGCCGTGGTGCTTCAACCGCAAAGAAGCCAAGGCCCATGGCGAAGGTGGCAGCCTGGTGGGCGCGCCGCTCACGGGTGATGTGCTGATCATCGACGATGTGATCACCGCCGGCACCGCGATTCGTGAAGTGATGCAGATCATCGCTTCCCAGGACGGCGCCAAGGCGGCCGGCGTGCTGATCGCGCTGAACCGCCAGGAGCGTGGCAATGGTGAATTGTCGGCGATCCAGGAAGTGGAGCGCGATTTCGGTATTCCGGTGGTGAGCATCGTGTCGTTGAACCAGGTGTTGCAGTTCCTGGAAGATGACCCGCAGCTTAAGCAGCATTTGCCGGCTGTTCGCGCCTACCGCGAGCAGTTTGGCGTTTGACACAGATCTTGCGGTGTTAGCGGGCTTGTGTGGGAGGGGGCAAGCCCCCTCCCACATTTGGAGCTCCAGTGTTTTCAAGCCCGCATAAAAAGGCCCCGCTCAATCAGATTGAGCGGGGCCTTTTATTTGCAGCGGTTAAGGACGCTTGCGGTTACTGATCAGGGTGCCCACACCGGTGTCGGTGAAGATTTCCAGCAGGATCGCGTTCGGCACCCGTCCATCCAGGATCAGCGAGCTGCCCACGCCGCCTTGCACCGCTTCCAGCGCGCAGCGGATCTTCGGCAGCATGCCGCCGTAGATGGTGCCGTCGGCGATCAGCTCGTCCACCTGTTGAGTGGTCAGGCCGGTGAGTACCTTGCCTTCCTTGTCCATCAGGCCGGCGATGTTGGTCAGCAGCATCAGCTTTTCAGCCTTCAGCGCCTCGGCCACCTTGCCCGCGACCAGGTCGGCGTTGATGTTGTAAGACTCGCCATTGGCGCCCACGCCGATTGGCGCGATCACCGGGATGAAGTCACCTTTGACTAGCAGGTTCAGCAGGTCGGTGTTGATGCCGATCACTTCGCCCACTTGGCCGATATCGATGATTTCTGGCTGGGTCATTTCCGGCGTCTGGCGGGTTACCGTCAGTTTTTTCGCACGGATCAGCTCCGCGTCCTTGCCGGTCAGACCGATGGCGCTGCCGCCGTGGCGGTTGATCAGGTTGACGATGTCTTTGTTTACCTGACCGCCGAGGACCATCTCCACCACGTCCATGGTTTGCGCGTCAGTGACACGCATGCCATCAATGAAGTGACTCTCGATCGACAAGCGCTTGAGCAGGTCGCCGATTTGCGGGCCGCCACCGTGCACCACCACCGGGTTGATCCCCACGGCTTTCATCAGCACGATGTCGCGGGCAAAGCCGGTTTTAAGCTCCTCGCTTTCCATGGCATTGCCGCCGTATTTGATCACCAGCGTCTTGCCGACGTAGCGTCGAATGTAGGGCAACGCTTCGGAAAGGACCTTGGCGGTATTGGCAGCGGCTTCGCGTTCGAGGGTCATTCAGGGCTCCGGTAGAAAATCAGAACGGTAATTGGAGATCAGGGGCAACACGTTTCAACTGGGCGTGGAACACGTCCTTGATGCGCTGCAACTCAGCCTCGGTATCCGCCTCGAAACGCAGCACCAGCACCGGTGTGGTGTTGGACGCGCGAACCAGGCCCCAGCCTTTGGCGTAATCGACTCGCACACCATCAATGGTGGTCAGGTTGGCGCCTTCGCCCCATTGCGCATCGTGCAGTGCGTCAATGATGCTGAATTTGCTCTCCTCGGTCACATGGATATTGATCTCGGGCGTAGAAATATCATTCGGGAAGGTCTGGAACAGCTCTTCGGCCGAGGATTTTTCCTTGCTGAGGATCTCCAGCAGACGAGCGGCGCTGTAAATGCCGTCGTCAAAGCCGAACCAACGTTCCTTGAAGAACACGTGACCGCTCATTTCACCGGCCAACAGGGCGCCGGTTTCCTTCATTTTCTTTTTGATCAACGAGTGACCGGTCTTCCACATTAGCGGGCGGCCGCCATATTCCTTGATCAGCGGTGTGAGCCGGCGCGTGCACTTCACGTCGAAGATGATTTCGGCGTTGGGGTTGCGTGCCACCACGTCACGGGCGAACAGCATCAGCAGGCGGTCCGGGAACACGATTTCGCCGGTCTCGGTGACAACGCCTACGCGGTCGCCGTCGCCGTCAAAGGCCAGGCCCACGTCAGCCCCGGTTTCCTTGACCTTGGCGATCAGGTCTACCAGGTTTTCAGGCTTGCCCGGGTCCGGGTGGTGGTTGGGAAAGTTACCGTCGACTTCGCAGAACAGCGGGATCACTTCGCAGTTCAGGGCTTCGAGCAGTTGCGGGGCGATCACTCCCGCCGCGCCGTTGCCGCAGTCAACCACCACTTTGAGGCGGCGCGCGAGCTTGACGTCGCGGGTAATTTCGTCGGAGTAGCGCTGCAGGATGTCGACCTTGGTGATGCTGCCCTGGCCGCTGGTCAGGTCGTTGGTCTTCAGGCGGGTGTGCAGGGCCTGGATCTGCTCGTTGGCGAGGGTGTCGCCAGCAATGACGATCTTGAAGCCATTGTAGTCCGACGGGTTATGACTGCCGGTGAGCATCACGCCCGATTTGCCGGCCAGTACGTTAGCGGCGTAATACAGCGCAGGCGTTGGCACCAGGCCGACATCGCTGACATGGCAGCCACTGTCGGCCAGGCCCTGGATCAGTTGTTCCACCAGCTCGGGGCCGGACAGGCGACCGTCACGGCCGACCGATACATTCGGCTCGCCCTGGGCCAGGCTTTGGGAGCCAATGGCGCGGCCGATCCAGTAGGCGGTTTCGGCGGTCAGGGTCTTGGGCACCACGCCACGAATGTCGTAGGCGCGAAAGATGCTGTCGGGGAATGTCGGGGCTACTCGGGCTGCGGTAGTCATCGCGGGGGAAACTCCATCTGAAAGGGGCTAGGCTGGCCGTAAAGCGGCTGACCGGCAGGCTCAAACTGAAGGGTATGACGGCTTTTTCAGCGCAGAGTTCGTAGTGCAAAAGTGCCATCGCAGCAATGGCTCGCTGCTGTCTTTGGCGTAATGCATTGATTTCACAAGGGAAATCCCGCTGGTTAAGTGCGCGCATTCTTCATCCTGAAAGCCTTGCGGGGGCGTCGGGCCGGGCTTGGGGTGCCCGGCCTGATTCAGCTTAGTCAGTGGCTGCCGGAATGCCCAAAACCGCCTGCGCCGCGTTGTGTTTCATCAAATTGCTCAACCAGCTCGAAGTGCGCCTGCACCACGGGCACCAGTACAAGCTGGGCGATGCGCTCGCCGATGGCGATGTTGAAGGCGGTCTGGCCACGGTTCCAGCACGACACCATCAGCTCGCCTTGGTAGTCCGAGTCGATCAAGCCCACCAGGTTGCCCAGTACGATGCCGTGTTTGTGGCCCAGGCCCGAGCGCGGCAGGATCAGCGCCGCCAGGCCTGGGTCGCCGACATAGATCGACAGGCCGGTCGGGATCAGGATGGTCTGGCCCGGTTCAAGGACAGTGTCTTCCTTGAGCATGGCACGCAGGTCCAGGCCGGCGGAGCCAGGGGTGGCGTAGGCCGGCAGGGGGAAGTCGGTGCCGATGCGGGGGTCGAGGATCTTGGCTTGCAAAGCGTGCATTGAAATTAAACCTGGTTCAGCCGTTGGGCGATAAAAGAGATCAGTTGGCGGGCAATCTTGCCCTTGCTGGTCTGGGCGAAAAGGGTGGCGCGCAGCTCGCGGTCGATCACGCTGCAGGCGTTTTCCTCGCTGTTGAAGCCGATGCTCGGGTTGGCGACATCATTGGCAACGATCAGGTCGAGGTTTTTGTCTTTCAGCTTGCGTGCGGCGTAGTCCAGCAGGTGCTCGGTCTCGGCGGCAAAACCGACGCTGAATGGACGGTCCGGACGGGTGGCGATGGTTGCCAGGATGTCCGGGTTGCGCACCATTTGCAGGAGCAGGCCGTCGCCGCTTGTAGGGTCTTTCTTGAGCTTTTGCGGGGCAACGACTTCCGGGCGGTAATCCGCAACCGCAGCCGAGGCGATAAACAGGTCGCACGGAATGGCCGCCTCGCAGGCCGCCAGCATGTCCCGGGCGCTGACTACGTCGATTCGCGTGACCCGATCCGGGGTCGGCAAATGCACCGGGCCGGTGATCAGGGTAACGCGTGCGCCTGCCTCAACCGCCGCTTCTGCCAACGCAAAGCCCATTTTCCCTGAGCTATGGTTGGTGATGTAGCGCACCGGGTCGATGTTTTCCTGGGTCGGGCCGGCGGTGATCAGCACGTGCTTGCCGGTCAGGGCCAAGTGTTGGAAGCAGTCGGCGGCGCACAGCGCCAGGTCAGTGGCTTCGAGCATTCGGCCCATGCCCACGTCGCCGCAGGCCTGGCTGCCAGATGCCGGGCCGAACACCTTGAGGCCACGACTTTGCAGGAGTTGGGTGTTGGCCTGGGTGGCCGGGTCGCGCCACATGGCTTGGTTCATGGCCGGGGCAATGGCGACGGTGGCGTCGGTGGCCAGTACCAGGGTGGTGAGCAGGTCATCGGCGATGCCCTGGGCCAGGCGGGCGATCAGGTCGGCGGTGGCCGGCGCGATCAACACCAGGTCGGCCCACTTGGCCAGCTCGATATGGCCCATGGCAGCTTCGGCCGCCGGGTCCAGCAGGTCCAGGTGAACCGGGTGACCGGACAGGGCCTGCATGGTCAGCGGGGTGATGAACTCACTGCCACCGTGGGTCATGACGACGCGCACTTCGGCGCCTTGGTCCAGGAGCCTGCGAACCAGTTCTGCGCTCTTATAGGCGGCAATGCCGCCGCCGACGCCGAGAACGATGCGTTTCCGATACAGACGCTGCATTGGTTTGCCTTTCCAGTTCAGTGATGCCAGTTCAGTGACGCCTGCGATGCCCCCTCCCCAGGTGAAATCGCACGCAAAAAGAGGGCCTACGATAACACAGCGTCCGCCTGGCTACAGTGGCGCACATACACAGGGAGATGGGATGAGCATTCGCGATTGGCCGGTAGCAGAACGACCACGGGAGAAATTGCTGGAATGGGGCGCGGCGAGTTTGTCCGATGCCGAATTGTTGGCGATCTTCCTGCGTACGGGGGTTGCGGGCAGAAGCGCTGTAGACCTGGCCCGCCATCTGCTGACGCAGTTTGGTGGCTTACGGCCTTTGCTGGAGGCCAGTCAGACGGTGTTCAGCCAGCATCTGGGTCTGGGCCCGGCAAAATTTGCCCAGTTGCAGGCGGTGTTGGAAATGTCCCGGCGTCATATGGCTGAGAGGCTGCGCGTGGATTCGGCGCTGGAAAGCCCGGTCGCCGTGCGTAATTACCTCAAGGCTCTGTTGCGTCATGAGCCCCATGAAATATTCGGCTGCCTGTTTCTTGATTCCAAGCATCGAGTGTTGGGGTTTGAGGCTTTGTTTCAGGGCACCATCGACGGTGCGGTGGTGTACCCCCGACAAGTGGTCAAGCGTGCCTTGGCTTACAACGCGGCGGCGTTGATCCTGTGCCACAACCATCCTTCTGGGAGTGTGGAACCCAGTGCGGCCGATCGAAGATTGACCAAGCTGTTGCAAAAAGCCTTGGAAGTGGTGGATGTGCGGGTGCTGGACCACATCATCGTCGGCGATGGTGACCCACTGTCGATGGCGGAATATGGGTGGATGTAACCCCGCCCCAAGGGGCGGGGGAGGTGCTCAGGGCTTGACGCTGACCTTCGAGAAGTCCTGGCGCCCGAACGGGCTCACCTGGTAACCCTCGACATTCTTGCGTGCCAGGGCGAACGCCGTCGGGTGCGCCAGGGGCAGCCACAATGCCTGTTGCTGGATCTGCGCTTGGGCCTGCTGATACAGCTTGCTGCGCACCCCTTGTTCGCTGGTGGTCTTGCCGGCACTGATCAGTTTGTCCAGCGCAGGGTCGCAGTAGCGGGCGAAGTTGGTGCCGGATTTCACCGCCGCGCAAGAGAACTGCGGGGTCAGGAAGTTATCCGGGTCGCCGTTGTCGCCGGCCCAGCCCATGAACAACAGATCGTGCTCGCCAGCCTTGGCGCGACGGATCAGCTCGCCCCATTCGATCACGCGGATCTCGGCCTGGATGCCGACCTTGGCCAGATCCGCCTGTAACAGCTGTGCGCCGAGGTTTGGGTTGGGGTTCAGCAGGCTGCCGGTGGGGCGTGTCCAAATCGTAGTCTTGAAGCCGTCCTTGAGCCCAGCGCGGTCTAGGAGGGCTTTGGCTTTGGCCAAGTCCTGTGGATAACCCGGCAAATCCTTGGCGTAGCTCCAGGTGTTGGGTGGGTAAGGGCCGTTGGCGGTTTCGGCGGTGCCTTCAAATACGGCCTTGAGGTAACTGGCCTTGTCGAAGGCCAGGTTGATTGCCTGGCGCACTTCGGGCTTATCCAGCGGTGGATGTTGGCTGTTGATGGCCACGAAAGCGGTCATGAAGGCGGCGGTTTTCTCGACTTTAAGCGCCGCGTCTTTTTCGGCTTCGCCGACATCCAGCGGCTTGGGCGACAGGGCGATCTGGCATTCATTGCGGTGCAGTTTCTGCAGGCGCACGTTGGCGTCCGGTGTGATGGCGAAGATCAAGTTATCCACAGTCGGTTTGCCGGCGAAGTAGTCCGGGTTGGCCTTGTAGCGAACCACGGCGTCTTTCTGAAAGCGCACGAAAACGAACGGCCCGGTGCCGATGGGTTGGCTGTTGAGCTTCTCTGGCGTGCCGGCCTTGAGCAGTTTGTCGGCGTATTCCGCCGGGTAGATCGAGGCAAAGCCCATGCTCAGGGCGGCCAGGAAGGTGGAGTCGGCGTGATCCAGGGTGAAGCGCACCGTCAGCGGGTCGAGGGCGTCGATCTTCTTGACCAGCGTTGGCAGTTGCAGCGACTGCGCATGGGGGAAGCCGCTCTGGGCGATCTTGTGCCATGGGTTGGCCGGGTCGAGCATGCGTTCGAAGCTGAAGCGTACGTCTTCAGCGGTCAGGCTGCGGCTTGGAGTGAAATAGTCGGTGCGATGGAATTTCACATCTGGGTGGAGTTTGAAGGTGTAAGTCAGGCCGTCCGGCGAGACTTCCCAGCTGTCCGCCAAGCTTGGCACCAGTTTGCCACTGGCTGCGTCGAACTCCACCAGGCGGTTCATCAGTACATCGGCCGAGGCGTTGGTGGTGGTCAGCGAGTTGTATTGCACCACATCGAACCCTTCGGGGCTGGCCTCGGTGCAGACGCTCAGGTTGCTGGCGGCAGAGGCCAGCGGCGCGATAAAGAGAGGGGCTAGCAACAGCGGTAGGGCAGCGAGGCGCATGGTCGGTTTCCTTTGCAGATCGAAGGCCCATCTGCGAGTGCAGTCTGGAAAAGTCCTACCGTAGTGCTCAGATTGATAAATGACTAGCCCATTTTTGCCTGTGCTTTTGCCTCAAATGCTGTTTTGATGACGCCTCAGCGTGTTTCGTCGAGCACTTAAGTGTGCCTGTGGGCGCTGATAATCATTCTGTGCGACGAGCGGTCGGCTGTGACAGCGGCCCCTCCTGGCAACGGCTTAGACGTGTTTTGCCGAGATTTACTGCGGTAAAAACACACGGGCTGTTGTTGCACTGGGGTCTTTCTGGTATAAAGCAGCGCTCTTTTCTAGGGGCCCGGTTCCTTCGCTTGTAGGTGTAGCCGGTAAGACCCTAAAGAAACGCGGCGCCTGGCGCCAAATGACTGAGAGATTAAGCGGCCAACCCATGCCGGGTTGGGCATGTGGTTTTAGAGGGCTGAGGCATGTCGAGAGTCTGTCAAGTTACCGGTAAGGGTCCGGTGACTGGGAATAACATTTCCCACGCAAATAACAAAACCCGTCGTCGTTTCCTGCCGAACCTGCAGCATCACCGCTTCTGGGTTGAAGAAGAGAAACGTTTTGTTCGCCTGCGTGTATCTGCTAAAGGCATGCGCATCATCGACAAGCGTGGCATCACTGTCGTGCTGGCCGAAATCCGCCGCGCTGGCAAGATCTAAGGAGCTCTATCATGCGTGAATTGATTCGAATGATCTCTAGCGCCGGTACTGGTCACTTCTACACTACCGACAAGAACAAGCGTACTACTCCGGACAAGCTCGAAAAGAAAATGTTCGACCCGCGCGTTCGCAAGCACGTGATCTACAAAGAAGGCAAAATCAAGTAATTGATTTTTCTCCTTTGCAAAAAAGGCCCGTATCGAAAGATGCGGGCCTTTTTTGTTTTTAAGGCATGCAGCATAGGGTGGGTGAAAATCAGCCAAAATCCACCGAATTGACAGTGTTGCACTCGCCCAGGCGCAGATTCAGTCGGCCACGGCAATAATCCGCCGTGACGAGCGCGCCCCAAAAGATTGGGCGAATAGGACGACCGGTGAGTTTTTGCAGGAGGCTGATCAGTTGGTCCGAATACGGCATGCCGACCAAGTCCTGAATCAGTTGTAGGGTTTGTTCGTCGGTGTAGGTATTGATATCTGGCATCGTGTCCGTCCTTGCTGATTATGGATTCGAAACGCGTCGTTCTTGACGCGTTTGAAGATAATCCCGCGAGTCGGGCCAGGTGCTGAGGTACATAATTCGCAGGCCAGCCCTGCAACATTTCTTTCATCCCTTCTGTTCGAACACCACATAGATCTTTCGGCACGGCTCCAGCACTTCCCAGGTGCCACTGAAACCGGCGGGGATGACGAAGCGATCGCCAGCACGCAGGGTCTTGGCGTTGCCCTCGGCATCGCGCAGCACAGAAACACCCTGCACAATCTCGCAGTACTCGTGTTCGGTGTAGTTGACCTTCCAATGCCCGGCGTCACCTTCCCACACCCCGGCGCTCATCTGGCCGCACGGGCTGTTGTAGTGGTTGTAGAGGGTTTGCTCCGGGTCGCCCTTGAGGATTTTTTCCGCAGCTGGGCGGTAGCGCTCGGGGGCGGTGTTAGCTTGGCTGAAGTCGACGATGTCCTGGATGCTCATGTACGTGTCCCGTCTGGCCTGGGGTTGGAGTGCCCAAAGTCTATGTTTATTAAAATGAACATCGCAAGGGCGTTTGCCGGCGTTATGTCAAATATATTGAAACGTCCCCAACGGCTGGTTTAGGGTGGCAGCTGCCTTGGGCCGAAGCAGGCTGACCGGGCAAGCATTCTTTGAGGCTGCCGGGGGACATCGCCTGGCCCTTGTATTCAACAAGAGGAGGACACTCGCATGACCACCCTGACCCGTGCCGACTGGGAACAACGCGCCAAGGATCTGAAGATCGAAGGCCGCGCCTACATCAACGGCGAATACACCGCCGCGGCTTCCGGCGACACCTTCGAATGCATCAGCCCGGTTGATGGCCGCCTGTTAGGAAAGGTTGCCAGTTGCGATGTCGCCGACGCCCAGCGCGCCGTCGAAAACGCCCGCGCCACTTTCAATTCCGGTGCCTGGTCGCGTCTGGCGCCGGCCAAGCGCAAATCCGTCATGATCCGTTTCGCCGCACTGCTCAAGGCCAATGCCGAAGAGCTGGCGCTGCTTGAAACCCTGGACATGGGCAAGCCGATCAGCGATTCCCTCAATGTCGACGTAGCCGGTGCCGCCAATGCCCTGAGCTGGAGTGGCGAGGCCATCGACAAGATCTACGACGAAGTCGCAGCGACTCCGCACAATCAACTCGGTCTGGTGACCCGCGAGCCCGTCGGCGTTGTGGCGGCCATCGTGCCTTGGAACTTCCCGCTGATGATGGCCTGCTGGAAGCTGGGGCCTGCGCTGTCGACCGGCAACTCGGTGATCCTCAAGCCGTCCGAAAAGTCTCCTTTGACCGCCATCCGTATCGCCGCTCTGGCCGTTGAAGCCGGTATTCCAAAAGGCGTGTTCAACGTGCTGCCGGGTTACGGCCACACCGTGGGCAACGCGCTGGCGCTGCATATGGACGTCGACACCCTGGTGTTCACTGGTTCGACCAAGATCGCCAAGCAGCTGTTGATCCGCTCCGGCGAGTCGAACATGAAGCGTGTCTGGCTGGAAGCCGGTGGCAAGAGCCCGAACATCGTGTTTGCCGATGCGCCGGACCTGCAAGCCGCTGCCGAATCTGCCGCAGGGGCCATTGCCTTCAACCAGGGTGAAGTCTGCACCGCGGGTTCGCGTCTGTTGGTCGAGCGCTCGATCAAGGACAAATTCCTGCCGATGGTGATCGAGGCCCTCAAGGGCTGGAAGCCCGGCAACCCGCTGGACCCGGCCACCAACGTCGGCGCACTGGTGGACACCCAGCAGATGAACACCGTGCTGTCCTACATCGAAGCCGGTCACACCGACGGCGCCAAGCTGGTGGCGGGTGGCAAGCGCACCCTGGAAGAAACTGGTGGCACCTACGTTGAGCCAACGATTTTCGACGGCGTGACCAATGCCATGAAAATTGCCCAGGAAGAGATCTTTGGCCCAGTCCTCTCGGTGATCTCTTTCGACAGCGCCGAAGAAGCCATCGCCATTGCCAACGACACCATCTACGGCCTGGCCGCGGCAGTGTGGACGGCGGATATCTCCAAGGCGCACCTGACCGCCAAGGCCCTGCGTGCCGGTAGCGTGTGGGTCAACCAGTACGACGGTGGCGACATGACCGCACCGTTTGGTGGCTTCAAGCAGTCGGGCAACGGTCGCGACAAGTCGCTGCATGCGTTCGACAAGTACACCGAGCTGAAGTCGACCTGGATCAAGCTCTAAGCAACACCGCAGGTCCAAATGTGGGAGGGGGCTTGCTCCCGATAGCGGTGAATCAGTCACGCAATGCAGTGACTGATACCCTGTTATCGGGAGCAAGCCCCCTCCCACCTTCGTTTTGTGTGTTCCCGAAATTATCCACAGGAGCGTGGAAATGCGTTGGGCGACTTATTTCGCCGTGTTGGCCTCGGTTCTCAGCGTCGGTCTGGCCCTGGGCGTGAGCATGCCGCTGGTGTCCCTGCGCCTTGAAGGCTGGGGCTATGGCAGTTTCGCCATTGGCGTCATGGCCGCCATGCCGGCGTTCGGCGTGTTGCTGGGGGCCAAGGTGTCCAGTCGCATGGCCTCGTGGCTGGGCACTGCCAACCTGATGCGCTTGTGCCTGTGGGCGGGAGCAGTGTCCATCGGCCTGTTGGCGATCTTGCCCAGCTACCCGGTATGGCTGGTGCTGCGCCTGATGATTGGAGTGATCCTGACCATCGTGTTTATCCTCGGTGAAAGCTGGATCAACCAACTGGTGGTGGAGCAGTGGCGCGGTCGACTGGTGGCGCTGTATGGCTGCAGTTATGCCTTGAGCCAACTGTCGGGGCCTTTGTTGCTGGGCGTGATCGGCACCGACCATGATTATGGCTTTTGGGTCGGCGTCGGCCTGCTGGTAGTGGCGCCGCTGCTGTTGCTGGGACGTTCCGGTGCGCCAACCGCCGAATCGTTCAGCGTGACCTTTGCGGCGTTGTGGCGCTTTTGTTTGAGCTTGCCGGCGATTGCGTGGGCAGTGGCTTTATTCGCCGCGTTTGAAGCGATGATTCTGACGTTGTTGCCGGTGTATTGCCTGCAACAAGGCTTCACGGCTGAGGTTGCCTTGGCCATGGTCAGCACGGTGGTGGTGGGGGATGCGCTGTTGCAATTGCCCATTGGCGCGTTAGCCGATTACTTGCCTCGGCGCACATTGTTCCTGGCGTGTGCTGTGTTGTTGCTGGCGTCCAGCCTGGCGATTCCGTTGGCATTGCATACGCCGCTGATCTGGCCGATTTGGGTGTTGTTCGGTGCCAGTGCCGGCGGTTTGTTTACGTTGTCGTTGATTTTGATCGGCGAGCGTTACCGCGATGATGCATTGGTGCGGGCGAATGCCCATGTGGCGCAGTTGTGGGGGATTGGTTGCTTGATTGGGCCGTTGGTGGCCGGTGCGGGTAGCCAGTGGATCAGCGGGCATGCGCTGCCGTTCTTGATGGCAGCGGGGGCGTTGGGGTTGGTGGTGTTGTTGATGCGCCAGGGTGCGTTCGGGGCAACGCAGCCTGCCTGACCTTGAAATGCATTCAATTGTGGGAGGGGGCTTGGCCCCGATAGCGGTGTGTCAGGCGCCAGAAGTGCTGGCTGATCCACCGCTATCGGGAGCAAGCCCCCTCCCACATTTTGTGCAGTGTTGAGCCTAAAGCATGCGCTCCAGGCCGATTGAGGTGGCGAACCACGCATTGAAGCGCCTCCACCAACTCCCCGGCTCGCGGTCTAGGGTGTGCAACTGGCCGTCATCCTCGGTCACCCACACCACCTGGCCATCTTGCAGTTTCGCCTCATAACTCAACGCCGGTGCCATACCCTGCAACGCCAGGTTACGCACGTGTTCGGCCAGTTCTGGACTGTCCACCAACACGCCGACTTCGGTGTTCCACAACACTGAACGTGGGTCAAAGTTGAACGAGCCGATAAACGACTTTTTCCGGTCAAAGATCATCGCCTTGCTGTGCAGGCTAGAGTCCGAGCCGCGGAATGTGCCGCGTCGAAACAGGTGCGGCCCGCTGCCTGCGCTGGGATCGCCGGGTTGGCGACGAAGCTCATAGAGTTTCACTCCATGCTCCAGCAGCGCCTTGCGATACGGTGCGTAGCCGCCGTGCACGGCTGGCACGTCCGTCGCTTCCAGGGAGTTGGTCAGCAAGCGCACCGACACGCCGGCGTCGGCGCGGCCGGTCAGGTACACCAGCCCCGGCTGGCCGGGCACAAAATACGCCGAGATCATGATCAGCTCGTGACTGACACCCTCGAGCTGCGGCGCTAGTTGGGTGGTGAGCAAAAGATGAGGGTCGGGTTCGGCCGTGGCCAGCACTTTGCTCGGTGCATCCCACAGCGCCTGGTTCCAGGCCCAGATCAGCTCGCGGCGCCAAATGTCCATGCGCGGTTGGGTCTGGTAGGTGCGCAAGCGGTTGTACAGCGCGTGGTTCTGCTGGCGTGATTCGGCCAGTGACGCTTCTAGACGAGCGCGGACAGCCGCCAGGTCGCCTTTTGACGGCACGTTGGACACGAAGTCATCAATCGGCTTGCTCAGCGCGCTGTTCCAGTATTGGTCGAAACTGTGTCCGAGCTGTTCGGCCACCGGGCCCACGCTGAGCATGTCGATGTCGGTGAAGTTCAGGCTGGGTTCGGCGTCAAAATACTCATCCCCCAAATTGCGTCCGCCGACGATCGCCACGCTGTTGTCTGCCAGCCACAGCTTGTTGTGCATACGTCGGTGTTGCAGCGACAAGTTGAACAAGCGGCCCATGGCTCGCGTAACGCCAGTGCTACGCCCAAGGTGCAGTGGGTTGAATAGGCGGATTTCGATCTTGGGGTGAGCCGCGAGGGTAGCGATGATCTGGTCGAGGCCATCACTGGTGGTGTCGTCCAGCAGGATGCGTACCCGCACACTCCGGTCGGCAGCCTTGAGCAGCTCATCCACCAGCATGCGCGTGCTGATGCCGTCGTGGACGATGTAATACTGCAGGTCGAGGCTGGTCTGGGCGTTGCGGATCAACTCGGCGCGGGCCATGAAGGCTTCGCTGCTGTTGGGCAGCAGGCGGAAGCCTGAGCGGCCCTGGTAAGGCGCGGCCTGGGCCTGGATCGAGCGCCCAAACGACGACTGTGCAGCGGGCAAGGCATCGCTGGGAATGCGCGGGGTGTTCACTGTGGCGCAGCCGCCCAGGGTCAGGGCTCCCAACAGGCAAAACGGTAATAGCCGTTGAATCATCAAGGGAGTTGCTTCCAGATCAGGGCGGTTGTCGGCATATGACGGCTATTTCCCGCGAAAGGTCAGTCGAGCGTCTCGGCGAGCATTTTGATCGCGGCGGCGCCAACCTTGCGCACGGCCTCTTCAATCTGCGGGGTAGGCTTGGCAGCGTAGTTCATGCGCAGGCAGTTCCGGTACTTGCCGGACGCAGAAAAGATACTTCCCACAGCCACCTGTACGCCTTGTTCCACCAGGGTGCGGTTGAGCTTCAGGGTATCGAAACCGTCGGGTAATTCGATCCATAGCATGAAGCTGCCCTGAGGTCGGCTGGCGCGGGTGCCTGACGGGAAGTGGCGGCTGACCCAATCGAGCATCAAGTCGCGATTGCGCTGGTATTGAGTGCGCATCCGCCGCAAATGGGGCTCGAAATGCCCGCCTTTAAGAAATTCGGCGATAGCGATCTGCGGCTGCGTGGCGGTGGAGCCGGTGCTGATGTATTTCATGTGCAGTACCCGCTCTAGGTATCGGCCGGGCGACACCCAGCCGATGCGCAAGCCGGGAGCCAGGGTTTTCGAGAACGAGCTGCACAGCAGCACACGGCCGTCTTCGTCGAACGATTTGATCGTGCGCGGGCGCGGGTAGCTGTAGGCCAATTCGCCGTATACATCGTCTTCAATGATTGCGACGTCAAAGCGCTGGGCCAAGGTCAACAGCGCCCGTTTGCGCGCCTCCGGCATAATGTAGCCCAGGGGGTTGTTGCAGTTGGGGGTCAGTTGGATGACCTTGATCGGCCACTGTTCCAGCGCGAGCTCCAAGGCTTCGAGGCTGATACCGGTGATGGGGTCAGTGGGGATCTCCAGCGCTTTCATCCCCAGGCCCTTTAGGGTCTGCATGGCGCCGTGAAAGCTGGGGGAGTCCACTGCGACGATATCGCCGGGTTCGCAGATGGCATGGATGCTGGCGGACAACGCCTCATGGCAACCCGTGGTAATCACGATGTCTTCGGCAGTCAGTTGGCAGCCTGAATCCAATGACAGCCGTGCGATTTGCTCGCGCAATTCCATACAGCCCATGATGTTGTCGTAGTACAGGCCGGGCAGGTCCTGGCGTCGACTCACCCGGGCCAGGCTGCGTAGCAGGGGCTTGAGGGTGGGTGACAGCACATCCGGCATGCCGCGACCCATCTGTATGACATCTTTGCGCGGCACGGCACGAATCAGCTCTAGTACCTGGTCCCATTGGGAAATTTCCACTGGGCGCTGCGCCGGGCGACCCACTTCCGGCAGCGCCGGCAACTCACGACCTACTGGCACGAAGTAGCCGGATTTCGGCTTGGGCATCGCCAGGCCGTTGTCTTCCAGCAAGCGATAAGCCTGCTGCACCGTGCTCAGGCTGACCCCATGCTCGACGCTCAAGGCTCTTACCGACGGCAATCGATCGCCTGGGCGGTAGAAGCCTTGCTCAATGCGGGTGCCGAGCAATTCGGCGAGGTTGACGTAAAGCGTCATGGCGGTCGCTCCCAAGGGACCAGTACAGATACCTGGAAAATACAGGATTCAGCCGCCCATAGGCAGTATCTGTATGGATTTAATAACCCTAGGTTGAATCTGTATTGGTTTGTGTCGTGCGCTCATCCTTGTCACTCAAGGCAACACGCCAAAGAGGGGCAGCAAAATGAACGGTATGAGCGATGTGCGGCTGGCGTTACACAGTCAGGAACTGGAATCAGGGCAGGAGCGCACCCTGTCGGCGCCGACCGACAGCCGCTGGGGTCTGTTCTGGCACCGCCGCCACACTCGCAAAGCGTTGCTGGGCCTGACCCGCGAACAACTGAGGGATGTGGGCTTGACCGCCGAACAGGCGCGCCAGGAAGGCTTGAAGCCCTTCTGGCGCAGCTGACTCACACCAACTCTTTGAGCCGGTGCCAGAGCATCCCCATCGCCAACAGCGGCGATCGCAGGTGTTTGCCGCCGGGGAAGGTGATGTGCGGTACTTGGGCAAACAAATCGAAACGGCCCTGTTGTTGGCCACTGATAGCTTCGGCCAGCAGCTTGCCCGCCAAGTGCGTGGCATTGAGGCCGTGGCCGGCGTAGGCCTGGGCGTAATACACATTGGGTTGATCTGCCAGGCGGCCAATCTGCGGCAGGCGGTTGGCGCCGATGCCGATCATGCCGCCCCACTGGTAGTCGATCTTTACATCGGCCAGTTGTGGGAACACTTTCAGCATTTTTGGTCGCATATAGGCACCGATATCCTGAGGATCGCGACCGGAGTAGTGACAAGCACCGCCGAATAGCAGGCGTCGGTCGGCAGACAGTCGGAAGTAATCCACAGTGACCCGTTGATCGCACACGGCCATATTCTGCGGGAGCAAGCTATTGGCTTGCGCTTCGCTCAACGGCTCGGTGGCGATGATGTAGCTGCCGGCGGGCAGCACCTTGCCGCCCAGTTGCGGATTCAGGCCGTTGAGGTAGGCGTTGCAGGCCAGTACCAGGGTTTTGGCGCGCACTGTTCCCTGGGCGGTATGGACCTTGACCTCAGGGCCGTAGTCGATACGGGTGACCTCGGATTGTTCGAACAGCTGTACGCCCAATTGCTGCGCGGCGGCTGCTTCGCCGAGGGCCAGGTTCAGCGGGTGCAGGTGCCCGGAGCCCATATCGACCATGCCGCCTACATAGCGATCGGAGCCGATCACGCTGCTCATTTCACCCGCTTGCAGCAGGCGCACTTCGTGGCGATAGCCGAGGCTGCGCAGCTCCTCGGCGTCTTCGGCCAGGCCTTGCAGGTCACGGGGTTTATTGGCGAGGTCGCAATAGCCCCAGGTCAGGTCGCAAGGGATCTGAAAGCGTTCGACGCGCTCGCGCACAATCTCCACGGCTTCCAGGCCCATCAATTTCAGTTGGCGCACGCCGTCGGTGCCGATCACCTTGGCGAACTGGTCCAGGCCGTGGCCAACGCCGCGAATCAACTGGCCGCCGTTGCGACCGCTGGCGCCCCAGCCGACCTTGCGCGCTTCCAGCAACACTACGTTGAAGCCGCGCTGAGCCAGCTCCAGCGCCGTGTTAAGCCCCGAATATCCGCCGCCAATCACACACACATCGGCAACCACTTCACCGCCCAACGCCGGGTAATCGGGTTGCGGCACGCTGCTGGCGGCGTAGTAGGAGGCGGTGTGCCGGGCGCTGGCGGTCATGGGGAGCATCCCTGTTTGGAAAATTTGACGCAGGATACAACGGTCGGGCGAAGCTGTCTCACTGCAGGTTTTTGCGGCAGAATCCACGTCTATCCGCCGTTCGGTACCTGTTTCGATGAGTTGCAACAGCCAAAAAGTCAGCGCGCTGCGCCGTCAGATCCCTTCGTTCGAGTGCGTCCCCGGCTGCCACGACTGCTGTGGGCCGGTGACTACTTCGCCCGAGGAAATGTCGCGCCTGCCGCGCAAGACCGCCGCCGAGCAGGAGGCGGCCATGGACGAGCTGAACTGCGTGCACCTGGGACCCAACGGCTGCACGGTGTATGACGAGCGGCCGCTGATTTGCCGGTTGTTTGGCACCACCAAGACCCTGCCATGCCCCAATGGGCGAGGGCCTGAGGAGCTGATCCATCCGCGGGTGGAGAAGCAGATTCATGAGTACATGGCGAGTACCCGGCAGGTATTGGTCTAGCAGGTGTAGGCAGTTCAAATGTGGGAGGGGGGCTGATTTCTCCAGTTAGTCAGGAATAGGCAGGTTCAGGCTTTCTTTCACCTCTTCCATCACGATATAGCTCTTGGACTCGCGCACATGCGGCAGCTTGAGCAAGATATCGCCTAGCAATTTGCGGTACGACGCCATCTCCGAAATGCGCGCTTTCACCAGGTAGTCGAAGTCGCCGGACACCAGGTGACATTCCAGCACATGGGGCAACTTCAGTACGGCGCGGCGGAACTCCTCGAAGGTGTCCCCAGATTTGTAATCGAGACTGATCTCGACAAATACCAGCAAACTCCCCTTCAAATGCTGGGGATTAAGCCGTGCGTTGTAGCCCATGATGATGCCCTCGCGCTCCAACCGGCGCACACGCTCGGTGCACGGCGTGGTGGACAGCCCGACCTTTTCCCCAAGCTCCGTGAACGAGATTCGCCCGTCGGTTTGCAGGATACGCAGGATGTTGCGGTCGATCTTGTCCAGCTCCCGCTTGGTCTGGGTGTTGGTACGCATAGGGGATACGCCTCTGTGAAAAGGGTTTTTGCCGAGAATTGTCGCCAAATATAGGCACTTATATAGTGAAATGCACTGGCAATTGTTTTTTACACTGCGCTCATCATTGCTCGAATAACACACGTCAGCGGTCAAGCCCGCGATGAGGATCTAAAAATGCGCGTTCTGGTCTTGGGTAGCGGTGTCATTGGTGTGACCAGTGCCTACTATTTGGCGCGGGCCGGCTTTGAAGTGGTCGTGGTCGACCGTCAGCCTGCCGCTGCCATGGAAACCAGCTTCGCCAACGCGGGCCAAGTGTCCCCAGGCTATGCCTCGCCATGGGCTGCGCCGGGCGTACCGCTCAAGGCCATCAAGTGGCTGCTGCAACGCCACGCTCCGCTGGCTATCAAGGCAACCGCCGATATCGACCAATACCTGTGGATGGCGCAGATGCTGCGCAACTGCACCGCCAGCCGCTACGCGGTCAACAAAGAACGCATGGTGCGCCTGTCCGAATACAGTCGCGACTGCCTCGACGAATTGCGTGCCGAGACCGGTATTGCCTACGAAGGCCGCAGTCTGGGGACGACCCAGCTGTTCCGTACCCAGGCCCAGCTCGATGGCGCCGCTAAAGATATCGCCGTGCTGAAAGAGTCCGGCGTGCCGTTTGAACTGCTGGACCGCGCCGGTATCGCCCGTGTTGAACCGGCCCTGGCCAGCGTTACCGACATCCTCGCCGGTGCCTTGCGCCTGCCGAATGACCAGACTGGCGACTGCCAGATGTTCACTACGCGCCTTGTCGAAATGTGCAAGCAACTGGGTGTGGAGTTCCGCTTCGACCAAGACATCCAGCGCCTCGACTACGCCGGCGAACGCGTCAACGGCGTATGGATCGACGGCAAGCTGGAAACGGCCGACCGTTACGTGCTCGCCCTCGGCAGCTACTCGCCCAAACTGCTCAAGCCGCTGGGGATCAAGGCGCCGGTGTACCCGCTCAAGGGTTACTCGCTGACCGTGCCGATCACCAACCCGGCGATGGCGCCGACTTCGACCATTCTCGACGAAACCTACAAGGTTGCGATCACCCGTTTCGACAACCGTATCCGCGTGGGCGGCATGGCGGAAATCGCCGGTTTTGACCTGTCGCTTAACCCGCGTCGGCGCGAAACCCTGGAGATGATCGTCAACGACCTTTATCCTCAGGGCGGTGATTTGGCCGAAGCGAGTTTCTGGACCGGTTTACGCCCAACCACACCCGACGGCACGCCGATTGTCGGTGCTACACCGTTCAAGAACCTGTTCCTGAACACGGGGCACGGCACGCTCGGTTGGACCATGGCCTGCGGTTCCGGCCGCTTGCTGGCTGACCTGATGGCGAAAAAGACCCCGCAGATCAGCGCGGCAGGCCTCGATATTTCCCGTTACGGCAACCCGCAAGAGGCTGCACGGCATGTCAACCCAGCGCCTGCTCATCAGTGAGGCGGCGAGGGTAGAACCGGCCGTTGTGGCTGCATTGCCTTAAAATGAAACCCTTTCCTGGCGCCGGCATTGTTGGTCGGCACCGGTTTTTATTCACACCGCCGCCTAGAAGCCTGCCGCCATGCGTCCTGCCCGTGCCCTGATCGATCTCCAAGCCCTGCGCCACAACTACCAATTGGCCCGTGAAGTCACGGGGGCCAAGGCCCTTGCCGTGGTCAAGGCCGATGCCTATGGCCATGGCGCCGTGCGCGTCGCCCAGGCGTTGGAGGCTGAAGCTGATGGGTTCGCCGTAGCGTGCATCGAAGAAGCGTTGGAGCTACGTGCCGCCGGGATTCGTGCACCGGTGCTTTTGCTGGAAGGCTTTTTTGAAGCCGACGAGCTGCCACTGATCAACGAGCATGACTTATGGTGCGTGGTGCACTCGCTGTGGCAATTGGAGGCCATTGAGCAAACCAAACTGAGCAAGCCGCTGACCATCTGGCTCAAGCTGGATTCGGGCATGCACCGCGTTGGCCTGCATCCAAAGGACTACCAAGAGGCGTACCAGCGCCTGCTGGCCAGCGGCAAAGTCGCCAAGATCGTGTTGATGAGCCACTTCGCCCGCGCCGACGAACTCGACTGCGTGCGCAGCGATGAGCAAGTGGCGGTGTTCGAAGCGGCGCGCCAAGGTCTGTCGGCCGAGGTCAGCCTGCGCAACTCGCCGTCGGTGATGGGCTGGCCGAATGTGGGCAGCGACTGGGTGCGTCCGGGCATCATGCTCTACGGCGCAACGCCCTTTGGTGAAGACCAGGCAGTGGCCGCTCGTTTGCAGCCGGTGATGACCCTGGAGTCGAAAGTCATTTGCGTGCGTGAACTGCCAGCGGGTGAGCCGGTGGGTTATGGCGCCCGGTTTATCACGCCCAAACCGATGCGTATTGGCGTGGTTGCGATGGGTTACGCAGACGGTTACCCGCGCCACGCGCCGACAGGCACACCGGTACTGGTGGCAGGGCAACGCAGTCAATTGCTGGGGCGGGTGTCCATGGACATGCTGTGTATCGACCTGACAGATGTACCCCTGGCCGGTCTCGGTTCTACGGTGGAGCTGTGGGGCAAAAACATCCTGGCCAGCGATATTGCTGTGGCTGCCGAAACCATTCCCTATCAGATCTTCTGCAACCTGCGCCGGGTGCCGAGGCTCTATTCCGGCGCTTGATCGCCCGCTACGAACACCGCTGCCTGGGATTTAGGCCCAAGTGTTGTAAATACTGAACGCTGTCGCCATGATAACGCTCAACTACAACAAAGCCTGAACCCTAGGAGGCACCTGCATTGGACGTCGGCGAACGACTGCAATCCATCCGTAAACTGAAGGGTCTTTCCCAGCGTGAGCTCGCCAAGCGTGCGGGTGTCACCAACAGCACCATTTCGATGATCGAAAAAAACAGCGTCAGCCCCTCGATCAGCTCCTTGCGCAAGGTGCTGGGCGGCATCCCCATGTCCATGGTCGAGTTCTTTTCCGAGGAGATCCTCCAGGAAATACCGACGCAGATCGTCTATAAAGCCAATGAGCTGATCGACATCTCTGACGGCGCGGTCACCATGAAACTGGTAGGCCGGGCGCACCCCAGCCGGGCGATTGCGTTTCTCAACGAAATCTACCCGCCGGGCGCTGACACCGGCGAAGAAATGCTCACCCACGAAGGCGAGGAAACCGGGATCCTGGTGGAAGGGCGCCTGGAATTGGTGGTCGGTCTTGAAACTTTTGTGCTCGAAGCTGGCGATAGCTACTACTTTGAAAGCACCAAGCCCCATCGTTTTCGCAACCCGTTCGATGTGCCGGCGCGACTAATCAGCGCAGCGACACCCGCGAACTTTTAAGAAAAGAGGCGTCCTGCCAGCGTTGCAGAGACACCCGTGGCTGTAACCGTGCGGTCTAATCTCCCTTTATTTAATAGGGTTGTTTCGGCCGGGCGGGGTAACCGCTATACTTTCGCCGCCTGCGAAACCGTGGCCGCAGGCGTGAATAGCCACCATTGAGGGTGAACGCGTGAACCTAATTATGAAAATGCTGGCTGCACCAGCAACCGTACTGGCCCTATGGGCTGTCAGCGCTCAAGCTGCGACCAACGACGACATTGCCAAGCGCCTGGAGCCTGTTGGCCAGGTGTGTGTCCAGGGCCAGGAATGCAAGGGGATGGAAGTGGCCGTGACAACGGGCGGCGGCGGTGCTAAATCGCCGGATGAAGTGATCGCCAAGCATTGCAACGCGTGCCATGGCACTGGCCTGCTGAACGCGCCGAAGATCGGCGACACCGCGGCCTGGAAAGAACGCGCTGACCATCAAGGCGGTCTCGACGGCATCCTGGCCAAGGCGATCACCGGCATCAATGCCATGCCGCCCAAAGGCACCTGCGCTGATTGCACGGATGACGAGCTCAAGGCTGCGATCAAGAAGATGTCCGGCCTGTAACCAGCTGATCTTCGCCAAAAATGCCGCTTACCAGCGGCTTTTTTGTGCCTGCAATTTGTGTTTCGACGCTGTTCTTTGCAGCAAAGACCCGCCACTCTCTGTCCAACCCCTAATCACGGAATGTTCAGGAGGGTCGGATGGTGCAGTTGTGTTCAATCGAGCAAGCAGTTGACGACGTACTGGCGCGCTTGCCGGCCCATATCCACATGGGCATGCCCCTGGGCCTGGGTAAACCTAACCTGTTCGCCAATGCGCTGTACCGGCGTATCGCCAAGCTGCCGCAGCGTTCGCTGACGATCTACACCGCGCTGAGCCTCGGCCGCCCGCCGCTGGGGGATGGTTTGCAGAAGCGTTTTCTCGAACCCTTTATCGAGCGGGTGTTTGGCGACTACCCCGAGCTGGATTTTCTCGCCGACCTGCACAAAGACACCCTTCCAAAAAACATCCATGTGCAGCAGTTCTTTATGCAGCCCGGCAGCCTGCTTCACAGCGAGTCGGCCCAGCAGGATTACGTCAGCAGCAACTATAGCCACGCGGCCCGAGACATCAACGCTGCCGGCTTGAACCTGGTGGCGCAGCTGGTGGCCAGTAGCCCGGAACACCCTGATCGCCTGAGCTTGAGCTGTAACCCGGATATTTCGCTCGACTTGCTGCCGATGATTGCCAAGCGCCGCGACGCGGGTGAAACCATCCTGATTGTCGGCCAGGTGCATACCGAATTGCCCTACATGCCCGGCGATGCGGAACTGGGTATGGACGCGTTCGACTACCTGATCGATGCAAAAGACAGCACGACATTGTTCTCCACGCCGAATATGCCGGTGGGGTTCCAGGACCACTGTATCGGCCTGCATGCCAGCACCCTGGTGCGCGATGGCGGTACCTTGCAGATCGGCATCGGCTCCATGGGCGATGCACTGACGGCCGCTTTGCTGGCACGCCAGGCCGACAACGAAGCCTACCGACTGCTGCTGACCGACCTCGATGTTTACCAGTGGGCACCGCTGATCAGTCATGAAGGCGGCGTCGAGCCTTTCGCCCGTGGCCTCTACGGTTGCAGCGAGATGTTCGTCAACGGCCTGTTGGTGCTGGCGGACGCCGGCATTATTCGCCGCAAGGTCTACCCGGACGTGGCGACCCAGCAGCAGGCGAATGCCGGGCTTATCGATGACGCGGCGCAGCCTGACGGTGTTTCGATCCATGGCGGCTTCTTTCTTGGCCCGCGCAGTTTTTACCAGCGCTTGCAGGAAATGACTCACGCCAAGCGCCTTGAATTCAACATGACCCGCATCAGCTACATCAACGAGTTGTACGGCCAGGAAGAACTCAAGCGCCTGCAACGGCTGGATGCACGCTTTATCAACAGCGCAATCATGGTGACCTTGCTCGGCGCAGGCGTGGCCGACCAGTTGGAGGACGGCCGTGTACTCAGCGGTGTCGGCGGGCAGTACAACTTCGTGGCTCAGGGGCATGCGCTGGAGGGCGCGCGGTCGATCCTGATCTTGCGCAGCTGGCGAGAGTCGGCGGGGGAGGTCAGTTCCAATATCGTCTGGGACTATGGGCATTGCACCATTCCCCGGCACCTGCGGGATGTCGTCATCACCGAGTACGGCATTGCCGATTTGCGAGGTCAGACGGATGCCAAGGTGATCGAGGCGTTGCTCAATATCACCGACTCACGTTTCCAGGAGGGCTTGATCGAACAGGCCCAAAAGGCCGGCAAGCTGCCCAAGGACTTCCAGCTCGATCCGCGCTTTGCCGACAACACGCCGGAGCGGCTCAAGGGTATTCAAGCGCGGCATCGTCGGTTGTTTCCAGAGTACCCGCTGGGCAGTGATTTCACGGATGAGGAGCGGGATCTGTTGCGGGCGTTGAACTGGCTCAAGAGCAAATTCAAGCTCACAGAGATGCTGGAGTTGGGTAAGGCGGCGTTGGATGCGCCGGAGCCGGAGGCGTTTGCAGAGCATTTGAAGCGGATGGGGTTGGATCAACCTGAAGGCCTTAAGGAGGACCTGTATCAGCGCTTGTTGCTCGCAGGCCTTCAGGCCACCACCCACTAACATGCAGCACAGATCAAATGTGGGAGGGGGCTTGCTCCCGATTGCAGTGTGTCAGCCAATAAATTTGTGACTGATACACCGCTATCGGGGGCAAGCCCCCTCCCACATTTTTGATCACATGCAGGCAGTGATTACTCGATGAAGGTCACAACGCCACCGGCCAACGATTTCACCCGCGCCAGCGACTCAACCCGATACCCCTGCGCATCCAACTCCGCACGGCCGCCCTGGAACGACTTCTCGATCACAATCCCCAAACCGGCAACGGTCGCGCCGGCCTGTTTGATGATCGAAATCAGTGCCTGGGACGCTTTGCCGTTGGCCAAAAAGTCGTCGATTACCAGCACGCGGTCGCTGCTGGTGAGGTGGCGCGGGGAGATCGCCACGGTGCTTTCGACCTTTTTGGTGAACGAGTACACGGTCGCCGACAGTAGGTTTTCGGTCAGGGTCAGGGATTGTTGCTTACGTGCAAAAATCACCGGGACGCCGAGGTTCAGGCCAGTCATGATCGCCGGCGCGATGCCCGAGGCCTCGATGGTGACGATCTTGGTGATGCCCGAATCCTTGAACAGTGCGGCGAATTCGTCGCCGATCAGTTTCATCAGCGCTGGGTCGATCTGATGGTTCAGAAAGGCGTCGACCTTGAGTACCTGATCGGAAAGCACGATGCCTTCTTCGCGAATTTTCTTGTGCAGTGCTTCCACGGAAAGCTTCCTCTAATGGCGCGTTGTGCGCCGAAAGTAGATTAAAAAGTAGTCGATTCTAGCGCTTTAACATCGCGCGTATGTCCGCCAGGGCGGTGTTGCCGCGAACGGCTTTCACCTCGGTCGGGGTGTCGTCAGTGCCTTCCCAGGCCAGGTCGTCCGGCGGCAGTTCGTCGAGGAACCGGCTGGGGGCACAATCGATGATTTCGCCGTATTGCTTGCGCTTGGCGGCAAAGGTAAAGGCCAGGGTCTGACGCGCGCGGGTAATACCCACGTAGGCCAGGCGGCGTTCTTCTTCGATGGTGTCGGCTTCGATACTGGAGCGGTGCGGGAGGATTTCCTCTTCCATGCCCATGATGAACACGTAGGGGAATTCCAGGCCCTTGGAGGCGTGCAAGGTCATCATCTGTACACCTTCGGCGCCGTCTTCCTCTTCCTGCTGACGCTCGAGCATGTCGCGCAGCACCAGCTTGCCGATGGCGTCCTCGACAGTCATCTCGCCGTCTTCGTCTTTTTCCAGGGTGTTCTTCAGTGCTTCGATCAGGAACCAGACGTTGCCCATGCGGTAATCCGCGGCCTTGTCGCTGGAACTGTTGGTGCGCAGCCAGTTTTCATAGTCGATGTCCATGACCATGCTGCGCAGGGCGCTGATCGGGTCTTCGCCAGCACACTGCTCGCGCACCTTGTCCATGAAGCGTTTGAAGCGCGACAGGCGATCGGTGAAGCGCGTGTCGAGGTGTTCGCCCAGGCCGATTTCGTCGGTGGCGGCGTACATCGAGATCTTGCGTTCGGTGGCGTAGTTGCCCAGCTTTTCCAGGGTGGTGGAGCCGATCTCCCGGCGCGGTACGTTGATCACGCGCAAGAAGGCGTTGTCGTCGTCCGGGTTCACGATCAATCGGAAGTAGGCCATCAGGTCTTTTACTTCCTGGCGTCCGAAAAAGCTGTTGCCCCCCGACAGGCGATAGGGGATCTGGTGATGCTGCAACTTCAGCTCGATCAGCTTGGCCTGGTAGTTGCCGCGATACAGGATCGCAAAGTCGCTGTACGGCCGGTCGGTGCGCAAGTGCAGGGTCAACAGCTCGACAGCCACACGCTCAGCCTCGGCGTCTTCGTTGCGGCAGCGGATCACGCGGATCTCGTCGCCGTGGCCCATCTCACTCCACAGTTGTTTTTCAAACTCGTGGGGGTTGTTGGAGATCAGTACGTTGGCGCAACGCAGGATGCGGCTGGTGGAGCGGTAGTTCTGCTCCAGCATTACCACTTTCAAAGATGGGTAGTCATCCTTGAGCAGCATCAGGTTTTCCGGGCGGGCGCCACGCCAGGCGTAGATCGACTGGTCGTCGTCGCCCACCACGGTGAACTGGTTGCGCTTGCCGATCAGCATCTTCACCAGCAGGTATTGGCTGGCGTTGGTGTCCTGGTATTCGTCCACCAGCAGGTAGCGCACCTTGTTCTGCCATTTTTCGAGGATGTCGGCATGTTCCTCGAACAGCTTCACCGGCAGCAGGATCAGGTCGTCGAAGTCCACCGCGTTGAACGCCTTGAGCGTGCGCTGATAGTGGGTGTAGACGATGGCGGCGGTCTGCTCCTTGGGGTTGCGCGCGTTTTCCAAGGCCTGGGGCGGCAGGATCAGGTCGTTTTTCCAGGCGCCGATCATGTTCTTGATCTCATCCACGCCGTCGTCGCCTGCGTACTCCTTTTGCATGATGTCGGTCATCAGCGACTTCACGTCGGTCTCGTCAAAGATCGAGAAGCCTGGCTTATAGCCCAGCCGCACATGTTCCTTGCGGATGATGTTCAGCCCCAGGTTGTGGAAGGTACACACCGTGAGGCCACGGCCTTCGCCACCCTTGAGCAGGCTGCCGACGCGCTCTTTCATCTCGCGCGCCGCCTTGTTGGTAAAGGTCATGGCGACGATGTACTGGGCGCGGATGCCACAGTTCTGAATCAGGTGCGCGATCTTGCGGGTGATCACGCTGGTCTTGCCGGAGCCAGCACCGGCGAGCACCAATAGAGGGCCGCCGACGTAGTTCACGGCTTCTTGCTGCCGGGGGTTGAGTCGGGACATACAGAATTTCAGGAGTCGTTATTCAAAAGGGCGGGCATTTTAACAGGCTGGCAGGATTCTGCCCTGTCAGAACGACAGTGTGACGTACCACTCGATCTAAATTTGCCGGTTTTGCTACTTTGCCGCAGGATGTGAGGGCATTTAGGACTATTGTTTGTAATCCGCGCATTTGATAACCCCTATCATTGGTGATTATCAGGCCGCACGTCATAATGCCCGCCGCCCACGAAATTTTGCAGAGTCTAGGGAGCTAGCTTGTCTACGCCTGTCGAACCCTTGCGTTTGCTGCTACTGGCCGATGCGCCTGAGTGGGCAGCGTTGTTGCGCGAGTGCCTGGCGCCGATGGGCGAGGGGGCTGTGCTGATCAGCGCGCCAAATTGGGACTCGGTGAGTCGTCTGTTTGATGATGATCAGAGCGCTGTGCTATTGACTACCCCCAGCCTGCAGCCCGGCCCTGGCCGTTGCAGCTTGCCGTGTGTGTTGCTGCTGGAGCAGGAACCCCTGGTTTCTCCCCTGGGCGTCAGCGATTGGCTGGTTCGCAATGTGGTGGACGCCGAGACCGTGCGCCGCTGCCTGCGCCACGTGCGCGAGCGCGGCCTGCTGGAAAACACCCTGCAACGCCTGGCCGAACAGGACCCGCTCACCGGCATCGCCAACCGTCAGGGTTTCCAGACCCTGCTGGCGGCGCGACTGGCCGAGAACGAAGGTCGCGGCCTGGCTCTGGGCCATCTGGACCTCGACAACTTTCGCCACGCCAACGACGCCCTCGGCCACCAGGCCGGCGACCGGTTGATCCTGCAAGTGGTGTCGCGGCTCAAAAGCCAGCTTGAAGCCGGCGACCAGTTGGCCCGCCTGGGCAGTGACGAATTCGCCCTGTTGATCGACACCCGCCGTGCACCCCAGCGTGCTGAGTGGATGGCCGAACGCATCACCGAGGTCATGGCCGAGCCCTACTGGGTCGACGGCGAAAGCCTGTTGATCGGCTGCAGCCTGGGCGTCGCCCATGCCCGCGCCCGTGCCGGGGCCGACCCGCTGATGTGGCACGCGCATATCGCCATGCAGCAAGCCAAGAGCACCCAGGGCTGCACCTTTCATATCTTCAACGAGCGCATCAACCGCAATGCCCGCAGCCTGGCCGACCTGGAGTCTGAGCTGCGCCGTGCCTTGCGTCGTGATGAGCTGGAATTGCACTACCAACCGCGGCTGGATCTGGACGATGGGCGCATCGTCGGCCTGGAAGCCCTGGTGCGCTGGCGCCACGGCGAGCGCGGCCTGTTGCCGCCGAGCGAATTCGTGCCCCTGGCCGAACAAAGCGGCCTGATCGTACCGCTGGGCTACTGGGTGATCTCCCGAGCCCTGCGGGACATGCAAGACCTGCGCGAGCGCGGCCTGCCGCCACTGCACATGGCGGTCAACCTGTCGTTCCGCCAGTTCCAGGACGGCCAATTGCTTTCGACCCTCAGCCGACTGATTACCGAGCGTGGGGTGGATGCACGCTGGCTGGAGTTCGAGCTGACTGAAACCGCCGTGATGCGCCGCAGCGACTTGGTCAAGCAGACTATGGACGCCCTGGGACGCCTCGGCGTGCGGTTTTCCCTGGATGACTTCGGCACCGGTTTCTCATCGTTCGTGCACCTCAACAGTCTGCCGATTGCCTTGTTGAAGGTCGATAAGAGCTTTGTGGGCGGCATGGAGGAGCGCGAGGAGAACCGCAAGCTAGTGCACGCCATGATCAATCTGGCCCACAACCTCAACCTGGAAGTCGTGGCCGAGGGCGTGGAAACCCCCGAGCAGTTGGCGTTGCTGCGGCTGTTTGGGTGTGACCAAGCCCAGGGTTATTTGATCAGCAAGCCGTTGCCTTTACCTGAACTGGTGGAATACCTCACCTTCGGCCAAAGCCAGCAGGCGCTGCTGGGCTGACTTGCAAACCCAACCCAATGTGGGAGCGGGCTCTTACTCTGTTTGTGCCGGTTGAAATGAGGTTTGAACCTCAGGCTCCTGCCGAATCATCCGCTTCATCTTCGCCTCAAACGCCCAGGTCAAACTCACCGCCGCACACGCCAGGCCCAGCGCCAAGCCCCACCACACACCGGTCGGCCCCCAGCCCAAGGTGAACGCCATTAACCAGGCAGACGGTGCACCGATCAGCCAATAGCAACCCAAGCCCACCAGGAAGGTGGTCTTGGCGTCTTTCAGCCCTCGAATGCAACCCATGGCGATGGTCTGTACGCCGTCGAACAATTCAAACCACGCCGCCACGGCCAGCAGGCTGACGGCCAGCACGATCACGTCGTGGAACGCCGGGTCGTTATGGTCCAGGAACAGTCCGATCAGCGGGTCGGAAAACAGCCAAAACACCACGGCAAAGCCCACCATCACCGCCGCGCCAAAACTCATACCGACCCGACCCGCCATGCGCGCCTGCAGCAATTGGCCGGCCCCGTAATGCTGGCCGATACGCATGGTCACCGCGTAGGACATCCCCGCCGGCACCATGAATGCCACCGAGACAATCTGCAGGGCGATCTGATGCGCCGCCAACTGCGTGCTGCCCATGGTGCCCATGCACAATGCGGCAAAGGCAAACAGCCCGACCTCCACCGCATAGGTGCCGCCAATCGGCAGGCCCAGGCGCCACAGCTCGCGCAGGTACTGAGTGTTGAGGCGCAGCAGGCCGGTGCTCAGCGGGTAGGCGGCATACGCACGATTGCTGCGGATGTACCAAATCAGCGCCAACGCCATGCCATTGGCGACGATGGCGGTAACCAGGCCGATGCCCATCAGGCCGAGCTTGGGCAGCCCGAACATGCCTTCGATCAGGGCGTGGTTGAGCAGATAGTTAAGTACCGTGCCACACAAGCTGATCACCATCACCGGCGTCGCCTTGCCGATGGCGCTGGTGAACCCGCGCAACGCCATGAAGCTCAGGTAACCGGGCAGGGCGAACGGCAGGATCGTCAGGAATTGCCCGGCCGACTGCACATTGGTTTCGGTCTGGCCGAACATCAGCAGCACCGGCTTGAGGTTCCACAGCAACAAACCGGCCGCCAGGGCCATCAGCCAGGCGAGCCACAGCCCGGCTTGGGTCAAGCGTGTGGCGCCTTCGATATCGCCCGCGCCATGCCGGATCGCCACCAGGGTGCCCACGGCGGCAATCACGCCGATGCAGAAGATCGACACAAACGAATAGCTGGCCGCACCCAGGCCACCACCGGCCAAGGCTTCGGGGCTCAGGCGCGCCATCATCAGGGTGTCGGTCAGCACCATCAGCATGTGCGCCAACTGTGAGGCAATCAACGGCCCCGATAGCCGCAAGATGGCCCAGAGTTCGGTACGTGCCGGATGCTGCATGATCATCACGCTCAAATAGTCAGGGAGTTGTGGAAGGGTTGATTCTCGGCGCTCCCAGCCCATTGCACAAAGGGATAAAAGCGATGCTCTGCATGATTAAAACTCATGCCTGATTGATTCTGGTAGGGTTTCGCTGTCCTGCTGTCGGAGTTTTCTTCATGTCTCGTCGTCTTCCTCCTCTTTATGCCCTGCGGGCATTTGAAGCTGCGTCTCGACATAACTCGTTCACCCGTGCAGCGGAGGAGTTGTCGATTACCCAAAGCGCGGTGAGCCGGCACATCCGCACACTTGAGGAGCACTTCGCCTGCCGATTGTTCCAGCGCAGTGGTCGCACCCTGCAACTCACCGAGGCGGCGCGCCTGCTATTGCCCGGTGTGCGCGAGGGGTTTGGCGCCTTGGAGCGGGCCTGCCATACCTTGAGTGCTGAAGATGACATCCTGCGCATGAAGGCGCCGTCTACGCTGACCATGCGCTGGCTACTGGCGCGGCTCAGTCGCTTCCGCGCAATGCAGCCGGGCAATGAGGTGCAACTGACCAGCGCCTGGATGAACGTGGATGAGGTGGACTTCAACCAGGAGCCGTTCGACTGTGCGGTGCTGTTGAGCTACGGGCATTTTCCTACGGACTGGGAGGCCTGCTACCTGTTCCCCGAATTTCTGATCCCGGTGGGGGCGCCGAACTTGTTGGAGGATGGCCCATGGGACGCTGAGCGCTTGGCCACCGCTGAGTTGCTGCACCCGACACCCGATCGGCGGGACTGGCGCAATTGGCTCGAGCGCATGGGGCTGACCTCTGTGATATCCATCAAGGGCGGCCAGGTGTTCGATACGCTTGAGTTGGGCATGATCGCCGCAGCGCGGGGTTATGGCGTATCCATGGGCGATTTGCTGATGGTCGCCGAGGACGTTGCCCAAGGGCGGCTGAGCCTCCCATGGCCCACCGCAGTGGCCAGTGGGGAAAGCTACTATCTGGTGTGGCCAAAAACCCGTCCCGGCGGTGAGCGGTTGCGGCGTTTGGCGGAGTTTCTTCAGGGCGAGGTCCAGGCCATGGAGTTGCCTGCCGTGCGACGTCTCGACTGACGCGTTGCAATCGTTTGCGTGATATCCCTGTGAATCGCTCAAGTATTGCCCGCGCCCGCCGAAGTAGGTGTGTTGGAACCATCGTGCTCCAACGCTACCCACTAGATAATTTGCCGAGCAGCGCTATGAGATCAGGATGATCCTGGCCTCGGCCAGGAGCTGTCATGTCTCAACCTCGCGCTCGGATTGCCTCCCAGTTAGGCCTCGCATTAGCCGTTATTTTGGCTGTCGCCATTGGCGGCAGTACTGTCTTTGCCTTGCGTTCGCTGGACGCTGCCAACCTCGATACCCGTGAAGAACATTTGGCCAGTGAGGCGCGCCTGCTCGCCGACCAACTCAGTACCTTTCACGGCACCCTGCGCGAAAGTACCCAGCGCCTGACGGGGCTGTTTGAAAAGCGCTTCAGTGCCGGCTTGAGCGTGCGGACGGACCAGCCCGTCGCGGTCGCCGGGGTACAGACCCCGGGTCTGTACCTGGGCAGCGATCTGCTGAACAACAACTTCGAGGAAGTGGACGAGTTCAAGCAGATGTCCGGCGGCGTGGCCACCGTGTTCGTGCGCAGCGGCGACGATTTTATTCGCGTCAGCACGTCCCTGACCAAGCAGGACGGCAATCGCGCCATAGGCACGGTGCTGGATCGCAATGGGCCGGCCTATCCGCGTGTGTTCAGTGGGCAGACCTATATCGGCCGCGCCGTGTTGTTTGACCGGTCTTACATGACGCAGTACAGCCCGGTACGTGATACCAGCGGTAAAGTCATCGCCGTATTGTTTATCGGCTTTGATTACACCGATGCCCAGAACGCCCAGTTCGAAAACCTCAAGCGCTTCCGTATCGGCCGCACCGGCTCCCTGGCTTTGCTCGATGAGCAAAAGCACTGGCTGGTGCCACCGGCAGGCGTGCAAGTGCCGGATCAGGCGGTGCCGTTGATGCTGGACCTGGCCAAGTCACCGGGTACTGGCCGCTTCTGGGCCGATAAAAGCGAAGACTTCTACAGCGTGTCGGTGCCTTTCGACGGCGGACCGTGGGCTGTGATCGCAAGCATGCCCAAGGCCGAGATTCGCTCGGTGACGTGGGACGTCGGCATTCGGCTGGTGATCGGCAGCGTACTGGCGATGCTATTGGCGGTGGGTGCCACGGTATGGCTGCTGCGCAGCAAGCTGGCGCCGCTGGGTGACCTGGTGCGCCAGGCCGAGGCTTTGGGCGCTGGCGATCTGAGCGCACGTCTGAACGTGTCCAGCCATGACGAAATCGGCCAACTGGCGCGCAGCTTCAACCAGATGGGTGAAGCGCTGTCGACCATGGTGTCCCATATCCGCAAGGCGGCCGAGGATGTCAACAGCCGGGCGCAGGCGTTGTCCGGTTTGTCCGGCGGGGCTTACGAAGGTATGGAGCAGCAATCCGGCGAGATCACCAGCATGGCCGGCGCGGTGGAAGAGTTCAGCGCTACCTCGTTGAATATCGCCGACAACATGGGCAACACCGAGCGCCTCGCTCAGGAAAATGCCCAGCAAACGCGGATTGGTCGTACGTCGATGCAAGAAGCGTCATCGTCCCTGGAACATATCGCCACGGCGCTTAACAGCACCGCGACGGTCATCAATACCCTGGGCCAACGCTCCCAGGAAATCGGCGGCATTGTTGGGGTGATCACTTCGATTGCCGATCAGACCAACCTGCTGGCACTCAACGCCGCGATCGAGGCAGCGCGTGCCGGTGAGCAGGGCCGCGGGTTTGCCGTGGTGGCTGATGAAGTGCGCAACCTGGCGTCGCGTACTCGAGAGGCCACCGACGAAATTTCCGGGATGATTCAAAGCATCCAGCAGGAAACCGGCAACGCCATTACCACCATGGAACACGGCAAAGTGTTGATGCAGGAAGGCTTGTCGCGCAACGCCGACGTGGCCTCGGCGCTGGCGAGCATCGACGAGCAGAGCCGTTCGGCGGGGCAGCAGTTTGCGGCGATTACCACGGCGACTCAGGAGCAGAGCAGCACGGCGACCTTGCTGAGCAGTAATTTGCAGAGCATTGCGTTGGCCAACAGTGAGCAGCGTGAAGTGGTGTCGAATTTGGCGATTACGGCCAAGGAGCTGGAGACCTTGGCGTCTGGCCTGCGCCATGAAGTAGACCGCTTCCGCTGACACGCTGCAGTTTAAGTGTGGGAGGGGGCTTGCTCCCGATAGCGGTGTATCAGCCACCTAATGTATGGCTGACCCACTGCAATCGGGAGCAAGCCCCCTCCCACATTTGAATCTCCACCAGGCTTAAGTGATCGCGGCCGGGCGGTATTGCAGGGCCTCTTGCAGGTGGTGGCGGGCGATGGCGTCGATTTGTTCCAGATCCGCCAAGGTGCGCGCCACTTTCAATAACCGATGCGCCGCCCGCAGCGATAGCGTCAGCCGCTCGCATGCAGTCTCCAGCCAGCTTTCATCGACCTTCGACAGCCGGCAGTGCTCGCGTAACCCCGGCAGGTCCAGAAACGCATTGGCGCAACCCTGGCGCCGGTGCTGGCGTTCGCGAGCATCTGCGACCTGCGCCGAGGCACTGGCGGTACTGTCGCCCGGCAGCTGTGTCGGATTCAGCGAAGTGCTCTCCCGCGCCACGGTCAGATGCAGGTCAATTCGGTCCAGCAATGGCCCGGAAAGTTTGTTGCGGTAGCGCTGGATTTGCTCCGGCGTGCAGCGACAGCGCCCACTGGGTTCGCCCATGTAGCCGCAAGGGCAGGGGTTCATCGCCGCCACCAACTGAAAGCGCGCCGGGAAACTCACCCGGTCACGGGCGCGGGATATCACGATATGGCCCGACTCCAAGGGCTCACGCAGGACCTCCAGTACTTTGCGGTCAAACTCCGGCAGCTCATCCAAAAACAGCACGCCGTGATGAGCCAGCGTGATTTCCCCCGGCTGTGGTTTCGACCCGCCGCCGACCAAGGCAGGCCCTGATGCCGAATGGTGGGGCTGGCGAAACGGTCGGTGTGGCCAATGGCTCAGGGGCGCCAGGCTGACCACCGATTGAATCGCCGCCACCTCCAGCGCTTCATGCTCACTCAGTGGCGGCAGCAAGCCCGGCAGGCGGCTGGCGAGCAGGGTCTTGCCCGTTCCCGGTGGCCCGCTGAACAGCAGGTTGTGGGCGCCAGCGGCCGCAATCAGCAGTGCGCGCTTGGCGGCGAGTTGGCCCTGTACTTCGCTTAGATCCGGGTACGGCTTGTTCAAATACAGCAAGCCATCGGATTTATACGGCTCAATAGGCTGATGGCCATTCAGGTGCGCGACCACCTGCAGCAAGTGATCAACCGCAATCACTTTCAACCCCGACGCCAGGCAGGCTTCTTCCGCATTCGCCCGAGGCACTATCACGGTGCGTCCGGCCTTGCGCGCGGCCAGGGCCGCAGGCAGCACACCTTTGACCGCCCGGACTTCCCCAGACAGAGCCAGTTCACCGAGGCATTCCACGTCATCAAGCATCAACGCGGGCACCTGCACGCTGGCCGCGAGGATCCCCAGGGCAATCGCCAAATCAAAACGCCCGCCATCCTTGGGCAGGTCGGCGGGCGCGAGGTTGAGGGTGATGCGGCGGGCGGGATATTGCAGCGCGGAGTTGAGGATGGCGCTGCGTACGCGGTCTTTGCTTTCCTTGACCGCCGTCTCCGGCAAACCCACCAGGGTCAGGGACGGCAGACCATTGGCCATGTGCACTTCGACGGTGACGGCAGGGGCTTCGACGCCGACCTGGGCGCGGCTGTGGACGATGGCGAGGGACATGGTGTTCCTTGAAAAGAGGCCGCTTCCTGCGGTTTTTTCAAGGGTAGACGAGGTGGTGAAGAGCGAGGCGCGGAGGTTTTACAGAACGTATCCAGAGGGCAACTCGAGACAATGTGGGAGGGGGCTTGCTCCCGATAGCGGTGTGTCAGCCAACAGATTCATTGACTGATTCACCGCCATCGGGAGCAAGCTCCCTTCCACATTGACCGCGTTTATTCAGCAGAGGGCGGCGTCAAGCGCGCTTCCAATTCGGCCACTTTCGCTTCCAGGCTCTCCAATCGCGCACGCGTACGCGCCAACACCACCATCTGGCTATCAAACTCTTCTCGGCTCACCAGGTCGAGTTTGCTGAAGCCGCTCTGTAGCAGCGCCTTGAACTGGCTTTCGATTTCATTGCGGGGCAGCGGGGTGTCGCCGCTGAACAGGCGAGAGGCGTGGCCGCTCAGGGCGTCGAGGAGGTCTTTGGGCGCGAGCATGGGAAATTTCCGGAAAACTGTTGGCCGGCAGTGTATCACGCAGCGTCTATAGTCTTTTTCACGGCTGCAAGCGCACGCTTTTCGCGCAACGGGCCTGGCAGCGGCGCACTGTTTTTGTGCGCATTGCTGTCGCCGTAAAGCCCCGCAGGTGGGCAAAAGTGGGCAAAGGACTGATTTCAGTGATTTTTACGGAGCTGGCAAGGTTTCTGCTTAGACGATCATGACCCATGCACTGATGCAGTCGCTGTGACGAATGCAGTGCGCCGACGGATCAGGGGTACAGGTTTCGTCATCAGTGGTTCGCTGGCCTCGCAACGGCACTGCCATTGCGACGAAGCGTTACAAAGCCAGGCACTGCGCTTAGACTTGAGACGGGTTTGTTTTCCTGGGGCAAGTCCACCAATTCGGGAGAGAGTTTTCATGAAGCTAGTCACTGCCATCATCAAGCCGTTCAAGTTGGACGATGTACGCGAGTCGTTGTCCGAGATCGGCGTGCAGGGCATTACCGTTACTGAGGTCAAAGGCTTCGGTCGGCAGAAGGGTCACACCGAGCTGTATCGCGGCGCGGAATATGTAGTCGATTTCCTGCCGAAGGTGAAGATTGATGTCGCCATTGACGACAAGGATCTTGATCGGGTTATCGAGGCGATAACCAAGGCCGCCAACACCGGCAAGATCGGTGACGGCAAGATCTTCGTGGTCAATCTGGAACAGGCTATTCGCATCCGTACCGGCGAAACCGATACCGACGCAATCTAAGCCGCCAAACCCCAACGCCCCAGGAGAAAACAATATGACTCTGCGTAAATTCGCAGGGCTCGGAGCCCTGTTGTCCATCGTAATGCCAAGCCTGGCCATGGCGGCAGACGAAGTGGCTGCTCCAGTCCTCAATTCCGGCGACACCGCCTGGATGCTGACCGCCACCGCCTTGGTGCTGTTCATGACCATCCCCGGCCTGGCGCTGTTCTACGGCGGCATGGTCCGCTCCAAAAATATTCTGTCGGTGATGATGCAATGCTTCGCCATCACTGGCCTGATCAGCATCCTGTGGGTGGTCTACGGCTACAGCATCGCGTTCGATACCACCGGTATGGAACAGGGCGTGGTCAACTTCAACTCCTTCTTCGGCGGCATGGGCAAGGCATTCCTGGCGGGCGTAACCCCGGCCAGCATCACCGGGCCTGCGGCGTTGTTCCCGGAAGCGGTGTTCATCACCTTCCAGATGACCTTCGCCATCATTACCCCGGCGCTGATCGTCGGTGCTTTCGCCGAGCGCATGAAGTTCTCCGCGATGCTGATCTTCATGGCTATCTGGTTCACCCTGGTCTACGCGCCGATCGCGCACATGGTCTGGAGCGGCAACGGCGGCCTGATGTGGGACTGGGGCGTGCTGGACTTCGCCGGCGGCACCGTGGTGCACATCAACGCCGGTGTGGCTGGCCTGGTAGCGTGCATCGTGCTCGGCAAGCGTAAAGGCTTCCCGACCACCCCGATGGCACCGCACAACCTGGGTTATACCTTGATGGGCGCAGCAATGCTGTGGATCGGCTGGTTCGGCTTCAACGCCGGCTCCGCTGCTGCGGCCAACGGCACTGCCGGTATGGCGATGCTGGTCACCCAGATTGCGACCGCTGCTGCGGCGCTGGGCTGGATGTTCGCCGAGTGGATCACTCACGGTAAGCCAAGTGCACTGGGCATTGCCTCGGGTGTGGTGGCTGGCCTGGTAGCCGTTACCCCAGCTGCTGGCACCGTTGGCCCGATGGGCGCCCTGGTGATCGGCCTGGTGGCCGGTGTGGTCTGCTTCTTCTGCGCAACCAGCCTCAAGCGCAAGCTGGGCTACGATGACTCCCTGGACGCATTCGGCGTGCACGGTATCGGCGGTATCGTCGGTGCGATCCTCACGGGTGTATTTGCAGCCCCTGCGTTGGGCGGCTTCGGCACCGTGACTGATATCGCGGCGCAGGTCTGGATTCAGTGCAAAGGTGTCGGCTTCACCGTGATCTATACGGGCATCGTCACCTACGTCATCCTCAAGGTGCTCGACATGGTTATGGGCCTGCGTGTTACCGAAGAGGAAGAGGCTGTCGGCCTCGACCTGGCGCAACACAACGAACGCGGCTACAACTTGTAAGTACGCGAAAAAAATATGCCCGGCTTGCCGGGCATTTTTTTGCCTGGTGTTTGTCAGTGTTTGAACGCTGTACCGGTTTTTGCTCAGGGTTTGTGATGGAAAGCAGGCGGCACTTTTGACCCTGCGAATGTCTTACAGGCATGTAGGCGTATTCGACACTTTGTTTTTTCCCAGAGCGCGCTAGAATGCGCGCCGATGGGCGCAAAACTGTATTTATCTGGGCGAGCACCGTCATCAGTAGGGTGCTCGTGAAGTCCTCACCATCTTGCACGGTGATGGGGCATAAGCCACTGGTTATCCGGTGGATGTTGATTTTTTTCCAGCCGCCTCGACAGGGGATGAAGCTGGGCTATAACTAATCTGCTTTTCGCAAGTCATGAGGTAGAACATGAGCGACGATGATCTGGAAAACGACGACCTCGAAGTCGGTGATGACGACGAGACCGAGGACAGTCTTGATACGGCAGCAGGCGAAGACGTTGCTGACGATGCTGACGACAGTGGCGGCGACGATGCAGCCCCCAAAGCCAAAGGCAAAGCCAAGGCTGCGGTGTCGGTAGATGAACTGCCGAGTGTTGAAGCCAAGAACAAAGAGCGCGATGCGCTGGCCCGAGCGATGGAAGAGTTCCTCGCTAAAGGCGGCAAAGTGCAGGAAGTCGAGGCTAATGTGGTGGCAGATCCACCGAAGAAGCCGGACAACAAGTACGGCAGCCGACCTATCTGAGGTCAGCCACCTGCCTGTAAGAAAAAGCCCGCCGTCGCTGCGGGCTTTTTCATGCCTGGAACATGTTCCTTGAGATCACCACCAATCAAGTGTGGGAGGGGGCTTGCCCCCGATAGCGGTGTGTCAGCCACCAAATATATTGGCTGATCTACTGCAATCGGGGGCAAGCCCCCTCCCACATTTGGATTCTCAGTGTTGCCTCTATCGTGTTACTGCCAATTGCGAAGCAACTCCGGCAACTCTGTCAGGCTACGAATCTCTGCATCCGGGTGCATTGCCCCTTCCCAGGCCTTGCCGTTGGGGTTAAACCACACCGCCCGCAACCCAGCCTGCTGCGCCCCGGCAATGTCATCCCCCGGATGATCGCCAACATGCACCGCTTCACTGGCATCCACGCCGCCACGTTGCAACGCCTCCTGGAACAACCGCGCATCCGGCTTGGCGATGCCGATGTCTTCAGCCCGCAGGGCAAAGTGGAAGTAGTGCGCCAGGCCAACGCGCTGCACATCGGCGTTGCCGTTGGTAATCACGCCCAGCAAAAAGTGCTGGCGCAGTGCTTGAAGCATCGGCTCGGCTTCAGGGAATGGGGTGAGTTGGTGCCGCGCATGGATGAATGCTTCGAAACACACGTCCGCCATTTCTGTGGCTTCGGGTTGTGGATAACCCGCCTCTTCAAACGCGTGGGTCAACACCCGATGGCGCAAGAGGCTGATGCGATGCTTGAGTTCGGGATGACGCTCCAGCACTTGCAGGCGCAGGCTGGCGAAGTGCTCCAGGGGCAATTCGCCGACTTTAGCGGCGTTGACCGTCAGCCATTCGCGCATCGACGCTTCGGCGCTGATGATGACGGGTACGTTGTCCCAGAGGGTGTCGTCCAGGTCGAAGGTGATCAGCTTGATACTCATGAGTCGCCGCCCTTGATGCGTTTGGCCCGTGGATGGGCGCTGTCGTACACCGTTGCCAGGTGTTGGAAATCCAGATGGGTATAGATTTGCGTGGTCTTGATGTCGGAGTGACCCAGTAGCTCTTGCACCGCGCGCAGGTCTTGGGAGGACTCCAGCATATGGCTGGCAAAGGAGTGCCGCAGCATATGTGGGTGCAGGTTCTGCCCCAGTTCGCGCTCGCCGGCAGCCTTGACCCGCACCTGGATGGCCCGTGGCCCCAGGCGGCGGCCTTGCTGGCTGACAAACACCGCATCGTCCGCCGGGTTGGTCAGCAGCCGCAGCGGCAGCCACAGTTGCAAGGCTTCGCGAGCCTTCCTGCCCACCGGCAGAACGCGGGTCTTGCTGCCCTTGCCGAGTACTTGGACCAGGCCGTCCGCCAGGTCGAGCTGGTCGAGGTTAAGGCCGGTCAGCTCTGACAGGCGTAGGCCCGACGAGTAGAAGAGCTCAAGAATGGCCTGGTCGCGATGGGCCAGGAAGTCATCCTCGACGGCACCATCGAGCAATTGCAGGGCACGGTCGGTGTCCAGGGTCTTGGGCAGGCGCCGCTCGCCTTTGGGCGGCGACAGGCCATTGGCCGGGTCGTGATCGCACAGGCCTTCGCGGTTCAGGTAGTGATAAAGACCACGCACCGCCGAGAGCAGGCGAGACAGGCTGCGTGACGACTGACCCGCCTGGTGCAGGCGTGCAATCAAGCTGCGCAGGCTCTGGATATCCAGGGCCTTCCAGCTGCTGATCTGTTGTTTTTCGCAGTAGGCCAGGACCTTGTTCAAGTCTCGCCGGTAGGCTTCCAGCGTATGGGGCGACACCTGGCGCTCGTTGCGCAGGTGAGCGCAATAAGCGTCCAGTTGCCGTTCCATGGCTAGCGCACCGCGCGCAGGGCGGTGGTGAAGCGTGGCAGGACGCGGCTCAATACTTCGGCGATGTAGGTCAAAAACAGCGTGCCGACTGAGCTTTTGTAGTGCGCAGGATCACGACTGGCGATGGCCAAAACCCCATGCAGGCCTTGATGGCTGAGAGCAACCACGGCGGTAGAGCCGATCTCTTTGCGCTGTTCGGCGCCGAAGAGGAAGTCCAACTCATGCTCGCGCAGGGTGCCGCTGATGGTCTTGCCTTCGGACAGCAGGCCGCCAATCGCGGTTTGCGCTTCGCCGCCACTGACCCACCGACCCACTGGCATCGGGTTGTCGCTGAACAGAATCAGGCTGACAAAGGGCACTTGGAAATCTTGGCGCAGGCTGTCTTCCACGGCGATCACCGTTTCTTCCAGGCTGGTGGCGTCCAGCAGCGCCAGAATCAGGCGGCGGGTCTTCTCGAACAGGCGGTCGTTGTCGCGAGCCACGTCCATCAGGTGAGAGAGTTTGTGGCGCATTTCAATATTGCGCTCACGCAGGATCTTCATCTGCCGCTCCACCAACGACACGGTGTCGCCGCGTTGGTGGGGGATGCGCAGGGCCGGCAGCAGTTCTTCGTGTTCGACGAAAAAGTCCGGGTTAGCCTCAAGGTACGCCGCGACAGCAGCGGCCTCCAGACTTTCGCTCGGGGTCACTTCTGCGGGTACTTGAGGCTTATCGGTCATTAGCTTGACTCACTCATAGACGGACCTGTCCTTCGTATACACGCGAGGCCGGCCCGGTCATCAGCACCGGGTGGCCAGGGCCTGCCCATTCGATGGACAGGCGTCCACCGGGCAGGTCGATCAGCAGCGGCGAATCCATCCACCCCTGGCTGATCGCGGCTACGGCAGCGGCGCAAGCACCGGTACCGCAAGCCTGAGTCTCGCCGGCGCCGCGTTCCCAGACGCGCAGTTGTGCGCGGGTACGGTCGATCACCTGCAGGAAGCCCACATTGACCCGAGCCGGGAAGCGCGGGTGGTGTTCGATCTTCGGCCCCAACTCATGCACGGGCGCATTATTGATGTCGGTCACCCGCAGCACTGCATGGGGGTTGCCCATGGACACGGCCGCCAGGTCGACGATCTGGCCGTCGACGTCGACCGCGTAGCGGGTGGCCTGCTCGGTGGCCTGGAACGGAATGTCCGCCGGCACCAGGCGTGGCGCGCCCATATTGACGCTGATCTGGCCGTCGCTGCGGATATCCAGTTCGATCACGCCGCTTTTGGTCTCGACGCGAATCTGGCGTTTGGCAGTCAGGCGCTTGTCCAGCACGAAGCGGGCGAAGCAGCGCGCGCCGTTGCCGCACTGTTCGACTTCGGAACCGTCGGAATTGAAGATCCGATAACGGAAATCCACGTCCGGATTGCTCGGTGCTTCGACGATCAGCAACTGGTCAAAACCAATTCCGGTGTGTCGGTCGCCCCACTGTTTGGCGTGCTTGGGCAGGATGTGCGCGTGCTGGCTGACCAGGTCCAGGACCATGAAATCATTGCCCAGCCCGTGCATCTTGGTAAAACGCAGCAGCATGGCTTACTCCGGCAGCAGGCTTTCGCCAGCATACAACTCGGCTACCGTCTCGCGGCGACGCACTTCAAACGCTTGATCACCGTCCACCAGCACCTCGGCGGTACGACCGCGGGTGTTGTAGTTGGAGCTCATGACAAACCCGTAGGCACCGGCCGAATGCACGGCCAGCAAATCGCCTTCTTCCAGCGCAAGCTGACGATCCTTGGCCAGGAAGTCGCCGGTCTCGCAGATCGGGCCGACGATGTCATAGCTGCGGGCTTCGCTCGCGCGAGGCGTCACGGCGGTGACGTTCATCCAGGCCTGGTACAGCGCCGGGCGGATCAGGTCGTTCATCGCCGCGTCGACGATGGCAAAATCCTTGTGCTCGGTGTGCTTGAGGTACTCGACCTGGGTCAGCAGCACGCCGGCGTTGGCAACGATATAGCGGCCCGGCTCGAACATCAGCGTCAGGTCACGGCCTTCGATACGCTCGCGCACAGCTTGGATGTAGTCGGCGATCAGCGGTGGCTCTTCATCGCGATAGCGCACGCCCACACCGCCACCGAGGTCGATGTGATGCAGGTAGATGCCGCATTCGCCAAGGCGATCGATCAGCGCCAGCAGGCGGTCGAGGGCATCGAGGAACGGCGGCAGGGTAGTCAGTTGCGAGCCGATATGGCAGTCGACACCCAGTACTTCCAGGTTGGGTAGTTGGGCGGCGCGGATGTACACGTCCTCGGCGTCGGCAATGGCGATGCCGAACTTGTTCTCTTTGAGACCGGTGGAAATGTACGGGTGGGTGCCCGCATCGACGTCCGGGTTGACGCGCAGGGAGATAGGCGCGCGAACGCCCATTTCAGCGGCCACCACTTGCAGGCGCTCGAGCTCGTCGGTGGACTCGACGTTGAAGCAGTGCACGCCGACTTCAAGGGCGCGACGCATGTCTTCGCGGCTCTTGCCGACGCCGGAGAACACGATCTTGTCAGCCTGGCCGCCGGCAGCCAATACACGCTCCAGCTCGCCACGGGATACGATGTCGAAACCAGCGCCCAGACGCGCCAGGACATTGAGTACGCCCAGGTTGGAGTTGGCCTTCACCGCGTAGCACACCAAGTGCGGTACGCCATTGAGCGGGTCGGTGAAGCTGCGGTATTGGGCTTCGATATGTGCACGGGAGTACACGTAGGTCGGGGTACCAAAGCGCTCGGCAATGGCGGACAACGCCACGCCTTCCGCGAACAGCTCGCCGTCCCGGTAGTTAAAAGCGTCCATGGGGTTCCCTTAGTAGGTGTCGTGCTTGTGCGCTTTTTGTGGCTTTTGCGACGATTGCGCCTGTTCATTCGGGTCTTTGCTGTCGTCGGGCAGGTACAGCGGGCCTTTTTGTCCACAGGCACTAACGAGGCAAGCGACCGCGACGAGCGCAGCAAGGGAAGAGATCAGGCGCTTCATGGCGAAATCCTTGAATATGCATTAATTGCGCCCGAGTATACCGACCACCCGCCAGCTTGCCTATGCGCTGGAATACCCGTCCAGCGGGGGTTTGCCGAGACAGCCAGGAAGCGGGCTACGCTGGTCGGGAATATTTCGTACCGTCAATCGTGATGAAATCGGTATCCTTTGCAATCGGCCGGTCTCGCCCGTATCGTGCGGCGCTTGAGCAAAACCAGACACTTTTGAGGTTGCCACAATGAGTTTGACCGAAGCCCGTTTTCACGACCTGGTGGATACGACCCAGCAGGCGCTGGAAGATATTTTCGACGACAGCGGCCTGGACGTGGACCTGGAAAATTCGGCCGGCGTGTTGACCGTCAAGTTCGAGAGCGGCCAGCAGTTGATCTTCAGTCGCCAGGAACCGCTGCGCCAGCTGTGGCTGGCGGCGCGTTCCGGTGGTGTTCACTTCGACTATGACGAAGAAAGTGGCAAATGGCAGTGCGACAAGAGCGAAGAGTTGCTGGGCGAAATGCTCGCGCGCCTGGTCAGCGAATATACCGGCGCTGACTTGGATTTCGACGAGATCTGATGGTGAGCCAGCCTGCACCTGTACGCCCGCCCAAGCCGCTGTTCAGCAATGTCAGCCCGGCGGTGCCGTCACCTTGTATCAGTTTGTGTCGCCTGGATGAGCAGAAAGTCTGCCTCGGATGCTTTCGTCACGTGGAAGACATCCGCGAGTGGCGCTCCGCCGACGATGCGCGGCGCCGGGTGATCTGCACCGAGGCCGAACAGCGCAGGGCTCGCGTCTAGGGCTGCCTTGTTTATTTGTGACGCTGTGGTAGTGTCCGGCTACGCCTCAATTCATCGAGGCCCGTGAGAACCCCGCCTTTTTCTGGCGGGGTTTTGCTTTTTTGTGCAGAAAAAAGGAGTCTGCCTGAATCATGACCAACGCACCGTCCATCATCCTCACCCGCCTCGACGTGCAGCGTCTGGAGCAATTGATCGACCGCCTGGGCGATGAGTTTCCCGGCGTTGAAGCGTTGCAAGCCGAACTCGACCGCGCCGAAGACGTGGTTGGCCACGATGAAGTCCCGGCAGGTGTCGTGACCATGAACTCCAGCGTGCATTGCCGCGAAGAAAGCAGTGGCAAGGATTACCACCTGACCCTGGTCTACCCCAAAGACGCCAATGCAGACGAAGGTAAAATTTCGATCCTGGCGCCGGTGGGCAGCGCATTGCTCGGCCTGAAAGTGGGCCAGCACATCGACTGGCCTGCGCCGGGCGGCAAAACCCTCAAGCTGGAATTGCTCAACGTTGAAGGCCAGCCCAAAGACGGCGGCGCCTTCGCGCTCTAAACCTGATCCAGTGCCGCGTTGAGCGACAGCTCAAGCTCCGCCTTGTAACGCAGGTACAGGTTGCTTGGGCTTTGCACATCGCCGAGCAGGCCCGACAGGTCCAGGTCGGTGATGTAGCAGCGGTAGCGCTCGGTCTCGCGGCGCTGCCCGACGATTTCCCGGGCGACCACGGCAAAGAGTTGGTCGCCGAATTCCAGTTCGCAAAACTCCCGCTGATTGCAGTACAGGGTAATGCCTACCTGGCCCGGCGCGGCCTTGCCGATAATCGCCTGCACGTCATAAAAGGGCTTGTTCGCCGGGTTCTGCGGTGCTGGCCGAGGCTCGATGCCGCGTGCGCGACCGCTGCCCGACGGCAACAGTTGGTAATACAAGAGTTGCACCGCACCCAGGGGCTCTTGCTGATCCAGGGGGGATAACGCTTCGCGCCGATAGATGATCGCCTGCAAAAAGCGCTGCAACGGCGCGAGTAGGCTCTGCTCATCATGAAACGGCAGGCGCTGTTGCCATAACGCGTTGAACTCATCCAATACATACAGCTCGGCGAAGCCTTCGTTGACCCGGTAGAACACCTGCACGCAATCGGCCATGCCCATGGGCAGCAGCAGCGCCAGGTCATGGTCCTCCAGGGCCATGGCGTCCAGATGCAGCGGGCTGTAGCTGGCCAGTTCTTCGCTGAGGTAGGCAATCAGTGCGTCCTGGGTCGCAAGCGACACATGGGCGGCTTGGCCCGGTATCAACTCCATCACGTGATAGTGCTGCTGAACCTGCAACAGATAACGGTGGTTGGACTGGCCCAGTAGCAGGTTCTGCGCGGTATCGAAAATCTCTTCCACCCGTTGGGCAATGAACTGCGCACGGTTGTGACAGAAGCAGCGCACCCGCAGGCGCGGCAAGTGATTGGGCGGCAATTGGTTGAGGTAGTCGCGCAGGCAGTCGAGCAGAGCGTGGGGGCCGTCGTAGCGGCTGACCAGCACCTCGTTCCAGCTATTGAGGGTGACCTGGTCGAGGGTCAGCACCAGGTTGTCGCGTACGCCGGCATAACTCAGGGAGTCTGTGCGCTCGGTGGTCATCAGGATATTCAGGTCGCGATGGTGCTTGAGCGGGTCGACGCCCACGTTGACCAGCAACAACACTTCTTCGGGCACGGCCGAACGCAGCAGGCGCTCTTCATCGACGCTGGCCAGGGGCAGGGCGATGGTCTGTTGCAGGCTGCCTAGCAGGTTGAACAGCTCGAATTCGGTCATGTCACTGGTGCCTGGGTGCAGGGCCAGGCGCGTGCTGCTGTCGATCACGCCGTTGCGATGGCACCAGGTGAGCATTTCCAGCAGGTCGCGGCTGCGCTTGATCGGCGCGAAGTGTTCCGATTCCTGGGCCGTCAGGCTGCCGTTATACAGGCCCCAGTAATGCTGGCCGGGTTCCTTGCGGTTGGGCGATTGCACCAGGGTCAGGGTGTCTTCGGCCAGGTCCGGGGCGATGCCGGGGTTGATGAACTCGACCTTGCCGGCCTTGCGTTCAAAGGCTGCGTACAGGCGTCGGCCCAATACATTGAGGTCGCGTTTGTTGATCAGGCTGACCGTCTGCTCGGTACGCGCGAACTGGGTCAGGAAGCGGTAGCTGTAGTTCAGCTCATTGACCAGCGCGCGCCGCTCGGAGGCCACCTGGCGGACTTTCCACTGGCTGCGGCTGTCCAGCAGCGCCAGTTGGCGCGCGTCCCAGCCCCATTCGTGGGCCAGGCGCTCCAGCAATAAACGTTGCCAACTGGTACTGCGCTGGCCGGCGGTGAGCTTGCGGTTGACCTTCAGGTACAGCGCGCGGCGAACCAGTTCCAGGCGTTCCGGCTCGTTGCGCGCCTTGAGGTATTCCTCGATACGGCGGTACACCACGATGTACGGGTCCAGCTCATCCAGGTCCATCTGGTTGGCGAACACTGCCCGCTTGAAGCGCAGGCTCAGGCACTGCACGTTGGGGTGTTCGCTGGCGTAGACCTCGGTCAGCAGCAGTTTTAGCACCGATTTGTACGGCGACTCGATGCCTTTGAACAATTGCCACAGCCCGGCCCCGATGAATTCCCCCGGGGGGATGCGGGCCAGGTGGCCCAAGTCGAGGGTTTCATCGGCGCGGATAAAGCGCTTGGAGATCAGCGTGTGGGTGAATTCGGCATAGCGGGTTTCTTCATACACCGGCACCAGCCACCAGATCGGCGTACGCCCGGCGAGCCAGATGGCGGTGCGGTAGAACTCGTCCAGCAACAAGTAATGCTGGGTAGTGCCGCAATCGTCGGAGCTGAGCTGGGTGTCGCGTTCGCCGAGCACAAAGCGTGTCGGCTCGATCAGAAAAAAGTGGGCTTCGGCGCCCATGCTCAGGGCCCAGGCTTCCAGCAGTTGGCACTTCTTGCGCAGCTCCGCCAGCTCGGTTTCGCCAAGATCCGGCGCATGGCAGACCCAAACATCCATATCACTTTGATCGGCCTGGGCGAGGGTGCCCAGGCTGCCCATCAGAAACAGGCCATGAATCGGTCGCGGCGGGTTGCCATGGCGTGGTTTGTAGGAGAACGAGCGGGTCAGCCGCTGGGCTTCGGTCAATGCTTGCGGGTCGGGCTCGAAGTTCGACAGGCCCGCAGGTGTGCTGCCGGAGACATAGCCAGGCAGCAGCGGGTGGTTGACGTGGAAAAACAGCGGCAGCAGGGTCAATACGCTTTGCTGGCGCGGCGTCAGCCCTTCGATGGCGCGGGCCATGCGGCCGTCATTGAGGGCCAGGAAACGCGCACGCAGCTGGGACAGCACCTTGCGGTCTATGCCTTCGTCCAGGTCAGGGCGGATTTCATGGGTGCGGGTCATGTCGAACTCGGGCTCGCAGGGCCCGACGTGGGCAGCTGTATAGGAGTTTACAGCCAGGAGCGTAGGAGGTTTAGCGGCAAATGGTTGTTGGCGTCAGATTTTTGTGTGGCACACAGCAACGCCCTCGGAATCCGCAAGAGGCGGACTCCATGGGCGGTTTCAAATGTCAGGCAGCTTCTTTGGTCGTGGCAGTGGTCAGGATGGTCAGCAGGGTTTGCGCCTGCTCTGCAGCGTCACGACCGAGGCTGGTCAGATAGCCTCCGTCTGGCTGGTCGATAAGGCCTTTTGCATGGAGACGTTTGGCAGCAGCGATGGCAGTGGGGGCGGCGGTCTGGTGGACTTTCAGACCTTCCTTGGTGCTGTCCAATGGGAAGAGTACAAGGATTTCCAGTTCGGCAACCAACTCAGGGGTATACGACATAAGGACTCCAGACTTTCTAAGAATTTATTAGAGGCTAGCAGGCCATAAGGTGAACGCACTTTGCCGAACTGTCCAGTGTGTAACTGCGTACTGGATTTATTGCTTTTCGGGCGGCAGTGTCGGCAGAGCGCGCAGCGCCGTTTCATACCATTCGGTATTGAACGCGCGGTCCTCTTCCAGCAGTGCATCAATCTCGACGGCAAGCACGTGGGCCATCAATTGCAGGATCTCCTCACGCTCATAGCCGACCAGCGTCAGCTTGTTGAACGTGGCCTTGGCTGCCGGCGGGTTGTCGCTTTCGATCTGGTTCTCGATCGCTTCGATCAAGGTGTTTTCGGCGAATTCTTCTTCGTCGTTGTCGATATCGGTCGGCTCGCTCATGACAGGCTCCTCAAGGAAAGGGCGCCAGTCTACCTCCATTCAGGCAGGTGATGCTGCTGGTCAGGCTGAGCCTTCGGATCTATAACTCTTGCTGCCAACCCCCACACTCGGCCTGGAGGCAAATGAAATGCTCAAGCTCTACGGATTCTCGGTCAGCAACTACTACAACATGGTGAAATTGGCGCTACTGGAAAAGGGGCTGCCTTTCGAAGAGGTGCCTTTTTACGCCGGTCAGACCGCTGAAGCCCTGGCGGTAAGCCCGCGTGGCAAGGTGCCGGTGCTGGGGGTGAAGCAGGGGTTTATCAACGAAACCAGCGTGATCCTTGAATACATCGAGCAAACCCAGGAGGGGCCTTCGCTGCTCCCGGCCGACCCGTTCCAGCGCGCTCAGGTGCTGGCGCTGTGCAGGGAAATTGAGCTGTACATCGAGCTGCCCGCCCGTGCGTGTTTTGCCGAAGCGTTTTTTGGCATGCCGGTGCCGGAGGCAATCAAGGACAAATCCAAGGCCGAGTTGCTGCTGGGAGTCGGTTCTTTAGGTCGACACGGCAAGTTTGCGCCCTATGTCGCGGGGGAAAGCTTCACGCTGGCGGATGTGTATTTCATGTACAGCGTGAACCTCGCCTGTGCAGTGGGCGAGAAGCTGTTCGGGTTAGATTTGCTGAAGGAGTTGCCGCAGGCCAAGGCGTTGCTGGAGAAGCTGCATGCAATGCCCAACGCACAAAAGGTGGCGGCGGACAGGGAAGCGGCGATGCCGGTGTTTATGGCGATGATTGCTGCCAAGAAATAGTAACGGCTGCAACAGTTCAAAATGTGGGAGGGGGCTTGCCCCCGATTGCAGTGTGGCAGTCGACTTATCGATGACTGACACACCGCTATCGGGGGCAAGCCCCCTCCCACATTTTTGCCAGGTTGTCTGAGAGACCCCGGCTTAGCGGCTGGCGAGCAATGCCTGGCCGCGCACCACGGCTGCCTTGACCTGCGCCGGTGCAGTGCCGCCGATGTGGTTACGGGCATTCACCGAACCTTCCAGGGTCAGCACGGCGAACACGTCCTGCTCTATCTGGTCGCTGAACTGGCGCAACTCTTCGAGGCTCATTTCCGCCAGGTCTTTGCCGGTGTCCACGCCGTATTTCACGGCATGGCCAACGATTTCGTGGCAGTCACGGAACGGCAGGCCACGGCGCACCAGGTAGTCCGCCAGGTCGGTGGCGGTGGAGAACCCGCGCAGCGCCGCTTCACGCATGATCGCGTGCTTGGGCTTGATCGCCGGGATCATGTCGGCAAACGCGCGCAACGAGTCGCGCAGGGTGTCGGCCGCATCGAACAGCGGCTCTTTGTCTTCCTGATTGTCCTTGTTGTAGGCCAGCGGTTGGCCTTTCATCAAGGTCAGCAGACCCATCAGCGCGCCGAATACACGCCCGCTCTTGCCACGCACCAACTCAGGCACGTCGGGGTTTTTCTTTTGCGGCATGATCGAGCTGCCGGTGCAGAAGCGGTCAGGCAGGTCGATGAATTGGAATTGCGCACTGGTCCACAGCACCAGCTCTTCCGAAAAGCGCGACAGGTGCATCATCGCGATGCTGGCAGCGGCGCAGAATTCGATGGCGAAGTCACGGTCGGACACGCCGTCCAGGGAGTTGCCGCCCACGGCATCAAAGCCCAGCAGTTGCGCGGTGTATTCGCGGTCGATCGGGTAGGTGGTGCCGGCCAGCGCGGCGCTGCCTAGCGGCATGCGGTTGGCGCGCTTGCGGCAGTCCACCAGACGCTCGTAGTCGCGGCTGAGCATTTCGAACCAGGCCAGCAGGTGATGGCCGAACGTCACGGGTTGCGCGGTCTGCAGGTGGGTGAAACCGGGCATGATGGTGTCTGATTCACGCTCGGCCTGCTCCAGCAGGCCTTTTTGCAGGCGGGTGATTTCGGCCAGGATCAGGTCGATTTCGTCACGGATCCACAAGCGAATATCGGTGGCCACCTGGTCGTTACGGCTACGCCCGGTGTGCAGCTTCTTGCCGGTTACACCGATGCGGTCGGTGAGGCGGGCCTCGATATTCATGTGCACGTCTTCCAGGTCGACGCGCCAGTCGAACGTACCGGCTTCGATCTCGCCACGGATGGTGGTCAGGCCGTCAATGATGCTGTCGCGCTCGGCATCGGTCAGCACGCCGACCTTGGCCAGCATCGTCGCGTGGGCAATGGAGCCCATGATGTCGTGGCGGTACAGGCGCTGGTCGAAAGTGACGGAGGCGGTGAAGCGCGCGACGAAGGCGTCGACGGGTTCACTGAAGCGGCCGCCCCAGGACTGGTTGGTCTTGTCGGTGCTCATGGATTCGCTCGTGATTGCTTAATAAAGAGGCTTGCAAGTGTGCCGGCGATAATAACAGGGTTGCCCGCGATGGCGGTGCTGCGGGTGGTCGGCAATTTTATTTGTGCAAAGGATGGCTAAGTGCCTTGCCGCCGACCGCGTCCGGGACGAGACTGGAGGCAGAGGCCAATTGAAACGATATTTGACGATTGAGCAATGTCGTCTCGGTGAGCGTCTACAGTTGCACTGATAGTGTGTGAATGCACCAAAGTCGGGTGACGCGGTCAGAGCCCAGACTATCCATTTAAAAACGGGGGGTATTCGGATTGTGTATCAGCAAACCCTACGACGATGCCCGAAGGCAGCAGGTTTTGGGCGCTATTGAACAGGTCCGGGTAAATATGGGTGCCGCTGCCAGGGCACTTTTTGCCGCTCGCGCTAGTCTTAGCGTGGATCGCTGTGACGCAAGTCACCGCACCTGTCTACGCTATCCTTGTGCGAGACTCACGCAGGAATCCAGCGCAATATGAATGTCCTGATCGTTGATGACGAACCCCAAGCCCGCGAGCGACTGAGCCGATTGGTCAGTGAGCTCGAGGGTTATACAGTCCTTGAACCGAGCGCCGCCAACGGCGAAGAGGCGTTGACCCTGATCGACAGCCTCAAGCCGGATGTGGTGTTGCTCGATATCCGTATGCCGGGCCTTGACGGCCTGCAAGTTGCGGCACGTTTGAGCGAGCGAGAATCGCCACCTGCGGTGGTGTTCTGTGCGGCCCAGGAAGAGTTTTCCACAGAGACGCTGGAAGCCAGCGGTGCCAGTTTTGTTGCCAAACCGGTCACTGGCGAAGCGCTGCTCAAGGCCCTGAAGAAAGCCGAGCGCCCTAATCGCGTCCAGCTTGCCGCCCTGACCCAGCCAGCCGCCCAAAGTGGCAACGGGCCGCGCAGCCACATCAGCGCACGCACACGCAAAGGCATCGAGCTGATCCCACTGAGCCAAGTGGTCTATTTCATTGCGGACCACAAGTACGTGACCTTGCGTCATGAAGCGGGCGAAGTGTTGCTCGACGAGCCACTCAAGGCCCTTGAGGATGAGTTTGGCGACCGCTTCGTGCGTATCCATCGCAACGCCCTGGTGGCCCGCGAACGAATAGAGCGCTTGCAGCGTACGCCGTTGGGGCACTTTCAATTGTTCCTCAAAGGGCTCAATGGCGATGCCTTGATCGTTAGCCGACGCCATGTCGCCGGTGTGCGCAAGATGATGCAGCAGCTTTAGCCCGAGGGCTGTATCCAGGCTTGCAGTCCTTATCCCGGTGCGACGCGGCTAGGGAGGCCCCGCTCTTGCTGATTCAAATCAAAGCGTATTTGCCTGAGCTGTTATTATCTGCCGTATCTATTCAGTACGGATTGATCCATGTCCTCTCGCGAAATCCGCATCGCCACCCGTAAAAGCGCCCTGGCCTTGTGGCAGGCCGAATACGTCAAAGCCCGCCTTGAGCAGGCTCACCCGGGCCTCAGGGTGTCCCTGGTGCCCATGGTCAGTCGCGGCGACAAGTTGCTGGACTCGCCGCTGTCGAAGATTGGCGGCAAGGGGTTGTTCGTCAAGGAGCTGGAAACTGCGCTGCTGGAAAACGAAGCCGACATTGCGGTGCACTCGATGAAAGACGTGCCCATGGACTTCCCCGAAGGCCTGGGCCTTTTTTGTATCTGCGAGCGCGAAGACCCGCGCGATGCCTTCGTTTCCAACACCTACGCTTCGCTGGATGAATTGCCTCTGGGCAGTATTGTCGGCACCTCCAGCCTGCGTCGCCAGGCACAGTTGCTGACTCGCCGCCCGGACCTGCAGATCCGCTTCCTGCGCGGCAACGTCAACACCCGTCTGGCTAAGCTGGATGCCGGTGAATATGACGCGATCATCCTCGCCGCTGCCGGCCTGATTCGCCTGGGTTTTGAAGACCGCATCACTTCGGCCATCAGCGTTGAAGACAGCTTGCCAGCAGGCGGGCAGGGCGCCGTGGGCATTGAATGCCGCACCGCCGACAGTGAAATTCATGCCCTGCTCAAGCCCCTCGATCACCACGACACCGAAGTGCGCGTCACCGCCGAGCGTGCCCTGAACAAACACCTCAACGGTGGCTGCCAGGTGCCAATCGCCTGCTACGCGGTGCTTGAAGGTGAAAACCTGTGGCTGCGCGGCCTGGTGGGCGACCCGGACGGCGGTACCTTGCTGACGGCCGAAGTGCGTGGGCCGCAGCGTGATGCGACGGCCCTGGGTATCCAGGTAGCCGAAGCGCTGTTGGACAAGGGCGCCGGTGCCATCCTGCAAAAAGTCTACGGCGAGGCCGGCCCGCAGTGACCCAATGGCGAGTGCTGCTGACGCGGCCTGCCGAGGAGTCGACGGCCCTGGCGGTGTCGCTGTCCGAGGCCGGCATTTTCAGCAGCAGCTTGCCGTTGCTCGACATCGAACCCCTCCCTATTACGTCTGAGCAGCAGGCCGTGCTCCACGACCTTGGCCGCTATTGCGCGGTGATCGTGGTGAGCAAGCCGGCGGCGCGCCAGGCCGTGCAACAGTTGACTCAGGCTTGGCCGCATCTGCCATGGTTCAGTGTTGGCGCGGCCACCGCGCAGGTATTGGCTGACCACGGCCTCGATGTTCATTACCCCCCTGTTGGCGATGACAGCGAAGCCTTGCTTCAATTGCCCGCTTTGCGCGAGGCTATTGCACGCCCCGATGCACGGGTATTGATCCTGCGCGGCGAGGGCGGTCGGGAGCTGCTGGCGCAACGTTTGCGTGAGCAAGGTGCTAGTGTCGACTATCTGGAGCTGTATCGTCGTTTGCTTCCGGCCTATGCGGCTGGGGTACTGACACAACGCATCCAGTTGGAACGCCTGAACGGCCTGGTGGTCAGCAGTGGGCAGGGTTTTATCAACCTGCAAGCCCTGGCCGGTGCCGATTGGCCCCAGGTGGCGCAGTTGCCGTTGTTCGTGCCCAGCCCGCGAGTCCTGGAGATGGCGCGGGCTGCTGGCGCAGAAAAAGTTGTGGACTGTCGCGGCGCCAGTGCCGCGGCGTTGTTAGTGGCGTTACGCAGCTGTGCTTTTCAAGAAAAGCCGTTGCCACTCTCTGATACGCAAAGGACGGATACGTGAGCGAAACAGCCTTGCCTAAAGATGAAACCCAACCCGCACTCGATGCGCCGGTTGAGTCACCGGTCACCGCGCCGCGCCGTGGCAATGGCCTGGCAATCGTTGCCTTGCTGCTGGGCGCTGCCGGGGTCGCCGCCGGCGGTTGGGGGATCTGGCAGGTCCGTGCCCTGCAAGCCACCAGCCAACAACAGTTGGGCCAGGTGCAGACCCTCGATGATCAATCCCAGTCCCTCAAGCAGAGCCAGCAACAACTGGCCGCGCGCCTGGCCCAGTTGCCGGCGGCGGATGAGCTGGAGGAGCGTCGCCGCCTGGTCGCACAGTTGCAGGGTGATCAGCAACGCTTGAGCCAGCGCCTGGAAACCGTGCTGGGCGCCAGCCGCCAGGACTGGCGTTTGGCCGAGGCCGAACATTTGATTCGCCTGGCGAGCCTGCGTCTGTCGGCCCTGCAAGATATCAACAGCGCCCAGTCGCTGGTGCAAGGCGCTGATGAGATTCTTCGCGAGCAGAGCGACCCGGGTTCTTACGCCGCTCGTGAGCAACTGGCCAAAAGCCTTGCCGCGCTGCGCAGTACCGAGCAGCCGGACCGTACCGGCCTGTACCTGCAATTGGCCGCGCTGCGTGACCAGGTTGTGCAACTGGCGGCTATCGCCCCTGAATATCAGTTGACCGAACCTGCCTCCCAAGGCCGTCCGACCACTGATACAGACAGTCGCTGGAGCCAATGGTGGGAGCAGATTTCCCGCTACTTCCGTATCGACTTCAACCCTGACGACAACATTCGTCCGTTGCTGGCCGGGCAAGGCCTGAACCAGGTGCGCCTGGCGCTTAGCCTGGCTCTTGAGCAGGCGCAATGGGCCGCCCTCAATGGCGAATCGGCGGTTTATAGCCGTTCGCTGGGTGAGGCGCGCAGCGTGTTGCAGGACAACTTCAACCAGGACAACCCGCAGAGCAAGGCGATGCTGGCGCGTATTGCTGAGCTTGAGCCCAAGGCGGTGTCAGTGGTGACCCCTGACTTGGCTGCGAGCCTGGCGGCCGTGCAGGCGTACCTTGAGCGCCGGCACTTGTCTGCCGATGAAGCCAAGGCGACGGCCACGCCGCCGAAGCAGGAGTGAAGCCGATGAAGCGTTTCTATGTGATCCTGGTGCTGGCAATCGCTATCGCGCTGGCACTCGCCGTGGGCATTTCGAAACACACGGGCTACGTGCTGATTACCTATCCCCATGTGCTGCATTACGAGTCGAGCCTGTGGGCGACTGTAGTAGCGGTGTTTGCCATTGGGTTGGCGATCTACCTGATTCGCGTGCTGCTGAGCCTGGTGACCACGTCGGGTGGGGTGGTCAACCCGTGGTCGCGGCGTAACCGCAGCCGCCGTGTGCAGATCGCTATCGAGCAAGGCCAGATGGACCTCGCCGAAGGGCGCTGGGCCAGTGCCGAGCGGCACCTGCACCGTGCCGCCGAAGCCGAGCGCCAGCCGCTGCTGTATTACCTCGGTGCCGCCCGTGCGGCCAACGAGCAGGGGCGCTATGAAGAGTCCGACGGTTTGCTGGAGCGCGCGCTGGAGCGTCAGCCTCAGGCTGAATTGGCGGTCGCTTTGAGCCATGCGCAATTGCAATTGGACCGTGGTGATGCCGAGGGCGCGCTGGTCACCTTGCAGGCCATGCACGAACGCCATCCCCATAACGCTCAAGTACTGCGTCAATTGCAGCGTTTGCATCAGCAGCGCGGCGACTGGTCGTCGGTAATTCGGTTGTTGCCGGAGTTGCGCAAGGACAAAGTGCTGCCCGCCAGTGAGCTGGCTGAACTGGAACGCCGTGCCTGGGGCGAAAACCTCAGTCTTGCCGCCCAGCGTGATGAGGAAGGCGAAGCAAGCCTGCAGTCCCTGGAGCGCGCTTGGCAGCAACTCACATCCGCTCAGCGCCAGGAGCCGCAGTTGGTGCTGGCCTATGCCGAGCAGTTGCGTCAGTTGGGCGCTGACGCCAAAGCGGAAGAGGCATTGCGGGGTGCCATCAAGCGCGAGTACGACAGCCACTTGATCCGCCTGTATGGTCTTCTGCGTGGCAGCGATCCAGCCCGGCAGTTGAAATTTGCCGAAGGCTGGCTTAAGGACCATCCCGGTGATGCGAGTCTATTGCTCACTTTGGGTCGTCTGTGCCTGCAAAACAGTCTGTGGGGCAAGGCTCGGGACTATCTGGAAAGCAGCCTGTACGTGCAGCGTAACCCTGAGGCCTGTGCCGAGTTGGCGCGCTTATTGGCCCAATTGGGCGATACCGAACGCAGTAATCAGTTGTTCCAAGAGGGTTTGGGGCTGCTAGACAGCCGTTTGCTGGCATCGCCACTGCCTGTCCCTGCCCGAGTCTAAGTAGGAAAGTATCCGAGGGTTGGTTCAGAGAATTCTGAGCGCAGCCCCTTGGATACGCCTATTTATCTGGGGTGTGATGCCTTTGTCAGCAGAGTCCTACGCTGCGTCTCTCGATGTCTGCCATCTTTTGATGGCATGTCCTTACTCTCTCGCGGAAACGTCTGCTCTAGTGCGTATTGAAAGGAGTCAGGCCTTTCCTCTACCGTAGCGGCCTGTCTTTCGCGATGCGGATAAAGCATGTCTTTGGCCCCTTCACGCTCCTTGTTTTTCCTGGCATTCATGGCGGGCGCGCTGACGCTGGGCGCGTCCTTTTACCTGGAGTTCGGTGTGTCTTTGCGTCCGTGCTTCCTGTGCCAGATGCAACGGATTTTCCTGGCCGCCTTTACGCTGATCAATCTGCTCGGTGCTCTGAACAATCCAAAGCGCTCTGCCGTCTACCTGTATGGACTGACAAGCATGGGTTGCGCCTTACTGGGTGCCCTCACTGCCGTACGCCAGGTATTGCTGCAAAATGTCACTCCTGATCAGGCAGCCGACTGCTGGCCCAGCCTGCATTACATGATCGAAAGCTTGTCGTTTTGGCAAGCGTTACAACTGACCGTCAAAGGCACTGTGGACTGCGTTGAAATCAACTGGACCCTGTTTGAGTTAAGCCTTCCCGAATGGAGCCTGTTGTTCTTCGTGGGGATGTTAATCCTGGGTGCCATGCAATTCTCACGGCCGCTGTTGAGTCAACATTTCAGCCCATCAAGGCACTGAAATCAGGTCGCGGTGTGTAGGATGGGATTAAACACTTGTATGAACTTTCTCTCCTGCGTACCTTGAAGCCATAGTCATGCGGGCATAATCTGGCCCGCACGCATCATCGAAACCATTTGTCAGATGTGGCCTTGTCCGGCCGCTGCTTAATCCTTGAAGTGTTGCGCGGGCACCAGGCGGCAGCGCCCCTATAGGGAAGAGAGATCATCATGCTGGAAAGTTGTCAGAATGCTCAGGAACGCTGGGGTGGGGTGCACAAGCTGATCGACAGCTGGTTGAAGGCACGTCACGAACTGGTTCGGGCCTTTGATGCTCTCGGCGCCAAGCCCGAAGCGCTGGCAGAGAACCGTCAACCGCTGCAGGACTTTTGTGGTTTGTTGGTGGACTACGTGTCGGCCGGCCATTTTGGTGTCTACGAGCAACTGACCAAGGAGGCGCAAGCCTTCGATGATCAGCGAGGCCTGGAGTTGGCTGAAACGATCTACCCACGAATCGATGTCATCACCGAAAAACTGCTGGCTTTCACTGATTTGTGTGACGCAGGAAATTGCGTCGCGGCAAAATTTCAGGAGCTGGGTGCGTTGTTACACGAGCGGTTCGAGTTGGAAGATTGCCTGATCGAAGTGCTGCATAACGCTCACAAGGAAGAGTCTGCCACCCAGGCTTGATGATTGTGGCAAGATCGAAAAACGGTGCGCATTGCGCACCGTTTTTTATTGGGTCAGTGGCGGGTGCCGAGCAACTCGATTTCGAACACCAGCGGCGTATAAGGCGGGATCAATTCGCCGGCACCGTCGGCGCCATAGGCCTGGGCCGATGGAATTACCAGGCGCCACTTCGCGCCTACTGGCATCTGTTGCAACGCACTGCTCCAGCCGCTGATCACACTGTCCAGACGAAACCACTGCGGCTGGGTGCTTTTATCGAACACGGCGCCATTGGGTAACCGTCCCACGTATTTCACTTCAACTTGGTCGTTGGCCATCGGCGTGTTGCCAGTGCCGGGGGTGAGCTCGGTGAGCAGGATGCCATCCGCCAATTCTCGTACGCCCTTGACGGCTTTTTCTTTGCTCAAGAATTGTTGTTCGGCTGCCAGTGCTTTTTCGCTTTGGGGTACCTGTGCATCGGCTTCGCTTTGCGCTTCGTGCTGGGCGAGAAGGTGTTCGATACGTGCGCTGTCCAACGCCAGCGGTTTGCCTTGATAGGCTTGTTTGAGTCCATCGATCAGGGCCTGGATCTGCAGGTCAGGGACTTCCTGGCGCAGTCGCTCACCGAGGCTGGCGCCCAGGCTGTAGGCGAGGTCATGCCGGTCTGGGTCAGTGGTTGTTTGCGGCGATTGTTCGCTCGCATTGGCCATCGAAATCGCCAGGCCCAGCACAAGAAAAAGGTAACGCGACATGAGGCATTCTCCCGCCGAAAGTGCGACGGATTATGCCAGCGTGAATGGGTAAACAGTGACGCGCATTTTCGTTATATCAATAAGAATTTTCGCACGTTGCAACGCAAGGCAAACGATACTGTCAACATGCCCTAGCGGCGGTAAGAGCAGAGGGCTAGTATGAGCCGCACCCACGTCAGCCAGGAGGTAAACCATGTCGGCCAAACAGAAGCCTGTTAATACCCCGTTGCATTTACTCCAACAACTTTCGGGCAGCTTGCTCGAACATCTGGAAAGCGCTTGTTCCCAAGCCTTGGCCGATGCAGAAAAGCTGCTCGCCAAGCTGGAAAAACAACGCGGTAAAGCGCAAGAGAAGCTGCACAAATCCCGCACCAAACTGCAAGACGCCGCCACCGCTGGCAAGGCCAAGGCACAAGCCAAAGCCAAAGACGCCGTCAAAGAACTTGAGGATCTGCTGGACGCCCTCAAGGATCGCCAAGCTGAAACCCGCAGCTACATTTCCCAACTCAAAAAAGACGCTCAAGAAAGCCTGAAACTGGCTCAAGGCGTTGGTCGTGTGAAGGACGCTGTTGCTAAGGTGCTGGGCGCTCGTACGCCTGCAAAAGCTGTTGCCAAGCCAGCTGCTAAGACTGCTGCTGCGAAACCGGCCGCCAAGCCAGCTGCCAAAACTGCTGCTGCGAAACCAGCCGCTAAGCCAGCTGCCAAAACTGCTGCTGCAAAACCAGCCGCCAAGCCAGCTGCCAAAACTGCTGCTGCAAAACCAGCCGCCAAGCCAGCTGCTAAAACTGCTGCTGCGAAACCAGCCGCCAAGCCAGTTGCTAAAACTGCTGCTGCGAAACCAGCTGCCAAAACCGCTGCTGCGAAACCCGCCGCGAAGCCAGCTGCCAAAACCGCTGCTGCGAAACCCGCCGCGAAGCCAGCTGCCAAAACCGCTGCTGCGAAACCCGCCGCGAAGCCAGCTGCCAAAACTGCTGCTGCGAAACCCGCTGCGAAGCCAGCTGCTGCGAAACCAGTCGCGAAGCCAGTTGCTAAACCTGCTGCTGCAAAACCGGCCGTTAAGCCAGCTGCCAAGCCTGCCGCTAAACCAGCCGTAGTAAAGCCAGTCGCTGCCAAACCAGCCCCGGCCAAGCCAGCAACGCCTGCTGCTACTCCAGCTGCATCCACCGCTCCAACCGCACCGGCCAGCAGCGCGCCTGCACCGGTAGCGCCAAGCACCACCCCAACCAGCGCTTCCTAAGTGCCGGTGGCCGCGACGCGCAGTTGCTGCAGCGCGTCGTGGTCAAGGTTGGCGGCATCCTCAGCCGCCAGTCCTTCCAGCCACTGCGATTGACCCGCCTCACCCTTCGGCCATGTCAGTGCCAGCCCTTCCAAACGTTGCAGCAACTGATGCTCAGCCTCCAGCTCCAGGGCTTTGACCCGCACCCGTAACCCAGCCACCTGATCATCCTGCTGCGCCATGGCGCGCCATTGCACCCGTACGTGCCGCAACGGTTCGATCACTCGCGTTTGCCACGGTCGGGAAAGCTGTTGCAGTGCCTGCGCACGCTCAGGCTCAAATGCTGTACCGAGTTGCTCCAGCCAGACGCCACACAACAACAGGCACACATCCGCCCCTTGTGCCTGCAGGCGCAGGCACGCGGCTTCGACGCCTGGACGGGCGTAAGTCGAGAGGGCAAAGCTCCACAGGTCAGCGCACATAGTCACACCCAAGCCAGCGGGCAACGAAGCTGGTAGACTCCGCCGCCATTATGATCCGACTTCAAAGCCTAACATTACAGCGTGGCCCGCAGCGTCTTCTCGAAGACGCCGAGCTGACCCTGCACGCCGGTCACAAAGCCGGCCTGATCGGTGCCAATGGCGCCGGCAAATCCACGTTGTTTGCCCTGTTGCTGGGTGAGCTGACCCCGGATTCCGGGGACTGCCTGCTGCCGGCCGACTGGCGCATCGCCCATATGCGCCAGGAGATCGACACCCTGGACCGCATCGCGATCGACTACGTGCTTGATGGCGACCTACGCCTGCGCCAGGTGCAAAACGACCTGGCCGAGGCCGAGAAAGCTCAGGACGGTGCCGCTCAGGCGCGCCTGCACTCCGAACTCGACAGTGCCGACGGCTACACCGCCGACGCCCGTGCGCGCAAGATGCTTGCCGGCCTGGGCTTTACCAACGAACAGATGGATCGCCCGGTCGCCGATTTCTCCGGTGGCTGGCGCATGCGCCTGAATCTGGCCCAGGCGCTGATGTGCCCTTCGGACCTGTTGCTGCTCGACGAACCCACCAACCACTTGGACCTCGATGCGATCCTGTGGCTGGAAGACTTCCTCAAGAGTTACCAGGGCACCTTGCTGCTGATTTCCCACGACCGGGATTTCCTCGACGCCGTGGTCGATAACATTGCCCACGTCGAACAGAAGAAAATCACGCTCTACCGTGGCGGCTACACCGCGTTCGAGCGCGCCCGCGCCGAACGTCTGGCCCAGCAGCAGCAGGCGTTTGAGAAGCAGCAGGCGCAGCGTGCGCACATGGAAAGCTACATCGCCCGGTTCAAGGCCCAGGCCACCAAGGCCCGCCAGGCCCAAAGCCGGATCAAGGCGCTGGAGCGCATGGAAGAACTGTCGGCGGCCCACGTCGATTCACCGTTCGACTTTGTGTTCCGCGAGTCGGTAAAAATCTCCAGCCCGCTGCTGGACCTCTCGGATGCGCGCCTGGGTTACGGCGACAAAACCATCCTCGAGAAGGTCAAGCTGCAGCTTACGCCGGGTGCGCGTATCGGTTTGCTCGGCCCTAACGGTGCAGGCAAGTCGACGCTGATCAAGAACCTCTCGGGCGAACTTTCGCCCTTGGCCGGCCACCTGACCCGTGGCGAGAACACGGTGGTGGGCTATTTCGCCCAGCATCAGTTGGACTCCCTCGACTCCAAGGCCAGCCCGTTGCTGCACTTGCAGCGCCTGGCGCCGACCGAGCGCGAGCAAGTGCTGCGTGATTTCCTCGGCGGTTTTGACTTCCGCGGCGCACGCATTGATGAGCCGGTGCTGAATTTCTCCGGCGGCGAAAAAGCCCGCCTGGCCCTGGCGTTGATCGCCTGGGACCGCCCAAACCTGCTGCTGCTCGACGAACCGACCAACCACCTCGACCTGGAAATGCGCCTGGCGCTGACCATGGCCTTGCAGGAGTTCAGCGGCGCGGTACTGGTGGTGTCTCACGATCGTCACTTGCTCAAAAGCACTACCGACAACTTCCTGTTGGTGGCTGACGGCAAAGTCGAAGAATTTGACGGCGACCTGGACGACTACGCCCGCTGGCTGACGGATTACCGCCTGCGCAACGCGCCGCCCAGCAACACCCCGGTCAATCCGGACAAGACCGACAAAAAAGCTCAGCGCCAGGCCGCCGCCGCACTGCGCCAACAGTTGGCGCCGCACAAGCGCGAAGCCGACAAGCTGGAAGCTGAGCTGGGCAAGGTGCACGAGCGCCTGGCCAAGATCGAAGCCAGCTTGGGTGACAGCGCCGTGTACGAGGCCGCTCGCAAGGATGAATTGCGCGACCTGCTGGCCGAACAGGCCAAGCTCAAGGTGCGTGAAGGGCAATTGGAAGAGACCTGGATGGAGGCCCTCGAGTTGCTGGAAACCCTGCAAGCGGAGCTGGAGGCACTGTCCTGATGGAAGCCCTGCAACTGCCGCTGCCGGCGCAATGGATCGAGCCTGTCTGGATTGGCGTGCAAATCCTGCTGATCCTGCTGGCCGGCTATCTCGCCCAACGCTTTGTCGCCAAGGGCCTGACGCGCCTGGGTGAGCGCTACCCGCTGCCGCCGCAGTTGCTGATGCCACTGCGCGGTGGCTTGCGCTGGCTGATCATGGGCAGTGCGCTGATCTTTGTCCTCGGTCGCCTGGGTGTTTCCGCTACGGTCTTGTGGACGGCGCTGTCGGGCTTTGTGGCGGTCGCTGCCGTGGCGTTCTTTGCCATGTGGTCGGTGTTGTCCAACCTGCTGTGCGCCATCTTGATCTTTACCGTAGGGCCTTTCCGTATTGGCGATATCGTCGAGTTGGTGGACACCGTCGACAAACCGGGCGTGAAGGGGCGGGTAGTCGCGATCAACCTGCTGTACACCACGCTGATCGAAGTGGCCGAAGCTGGCACCGACAGCGCGATGGTGCAGGTGCCCAACAGCCTGTTCTTCCAGCGCTCGGTGCGCCGCTGGATCAGCCCCGCGTAAAAATTCTATAGCCAGGCCTCGTGGGTCGGAGTTAGCTTAACGCTCACGACGAATTTGAAACGAGGTGTGTAATGGCTCTCGATACATGGCTGGCCTTTTTCGTGGCCAGTTGGATCATCTCCCTTTCCCCTGGTGCCGGCGCTATCGCCTCGATGTCCAGCGGCCTGCAATATGGTTTTGTGCGCGGTTACTGGAACGCCATCGGCCTGCAAATTGGCTTGGCGATGCAGATTGCCGTGGTCGCTGGCGGCCTGGGTGCCATTTTGGCGACATCGTCCACCGCGTTCTATGCGATCAAGTGGTTTGGCGTGGCGTACCTGGTGTACCTGGCCATCAAGCAATGGCGCGCCTTGCCCATGGACATGACCGATGACGCCGCCGTGCGCCCGATCGGCAAGCCGATGGCGATGATGTTCCGCGGCTTCCTGGTCAATGCCAGCAACCCTAAGGCCTTGGTCTTCATGCTGGCCGTGCTGCCGCAGTTCGTGAACCCACAGGCGCCGTTGCTGATTCAGTATGTGATTTTGGGGGCGACGATGATCGTCGTCGATATGATCGTGATGGCGGGGTATACGGGGTTGGCGTCGAAGGTGCTGCGGTTGTTGCGCACGCCCAAGCAGCAGAAGCGGATGAATCGGACGTTTGCGGGGTTGTTCGTCGGCGCGGCGGGTTTCCTCGCCAGCCTGCATCGCGCCACGACGTAACTGAAGAAACTGGCTTAAAAATGTGGGAGGGGGCTTGCCCCCGATTGCGGTGTGTCAGTCTACTAATCTGTAGCTGACCTACCGCCATCGGGGGCAAGCCCCCTCCCACATTGGTTTTGTGGTGTTTGTGAGATCGCGATTCAACGCAGAATTTTCGGCGCTTCATCCCTCGGCAGGTTGTTGCGCAACACCGGCTGGCCAGGCTCCTGATACCCACCCCCCAGCTGTTCTGCCAACTGCCGTGCCACGTCCTCACCCAGCGCTTTCGACACTTCCTTCACCACCCGCGGCCGGTTCAGGCTCACGCGCACGTCGCGGCTGTTCACCAACTTGGTGTCCTGACCTTCACCCATGGCGGTAAACGCCGAAGTGATCTCGTAGGTGCGGGTGTTGATCAGGCTGAAGTCCGCCACCAGCGTCAGGCCCAGCACGGCCGAGTAGCTGTTGGTGTGGTCCAGGGCGTTGACGTCCTGGGTAAAGTCGATATCCGACAGGGTGCCAAACAGCACGTAGTCGGCACCCTTGAAGTTGCCGGCCTTGATGCGTTTGATCACGTCATAGACGTCACCTTTGGCATCGGCGGTATAGGGCGTGCCCTGCACCAGCTGGAACTGGCGCGACTTGAGGATCTCGCCCTTGATATCGCCGCTGAACTTACGCAGCTCGGTCTGCTCAATGTAGCTGCTACGGCTTTCGTACTCGCTGTAGTTCGATGCGCCGCTGGCGTGGTAAGCACTTGCCTGAAAGTTACTGCTGGCCGAAACCTGGTGAATGTATTCCGCGACCCGTGCCTCATAGGCAAGGTCAGTCACCGCGATCTTCGGGGCGGCCGAGGCGCCAAAGGCGCACAGCAGGCCGATCATGCCTATCCATGCACGCATTGTTTAGCGCTCCGTGGTCTTGCGGATTTCTTTTTCGTCCATCCATTCGGCCAGGCCGCTCTCGACGTCGATCAGCTGCAGGCTGAATTTGTAAAACACGTCCTTATAGTCCGAGCTGCGCTTGACGATAGAGCTGATGGAGCCTTCCAGGCGGTACTTGGCGGCGACCATGTTGCCGGTCTTGCTGACGGTGGACTTTTTGTACAGCCCGCTCTGATTTTGCAGCTTGAGCTGGTCGACCTGGCTTTGCATGTCGGTGTTATCGCTGGCGAAGCGTGCGGTACCCGTTTTCATAAGCTGGGTCTTGATCGACGTGGTGATTTCGCGGGTATCGATGTACTCGCTGGTCTTGTTCTTCACGTCGTACACCTGCACCACCGGGCGGCCTTGCAGGATGCCGGATTGGGCCAGGGAGCGGGTCATGCTCTCGGCGATCATCTGCAGGTCGGTGGAGCCGAACTCGTTGGTCACTGTTTCTACGGCCTTGGTATCGCCGTAGTTGATGTTCTTGCTGCCGAGTACCGGCGAGGTATTGGAGCAACCGCTGGCCAGGACAGCGACCACGGCGATGATTGAGAAGCGTGCAAACATTATGGAATCTCTCCAGAGCTGAATAGGGGGGGGCGTCAAGGCGTCTTCACTTCAAGGCGAAAGTCTGCCGCTTGAGGCAAGTTGGCGATGGCCGGCAGGAAGGTCGCCTGGTTGGCGTACAGGTTCAGCACCTTCCAGGTCTCTTCGTCGCCCACCGGGAACCCATCGGCACCCAGCCAGGCGAAGCGGTAATACATCGTTTGGTTACTGCTGGTGATGTTGCTCAGCTGCACCTTGGCGGTGAGGAAGCCGTTTTCGCGTGCAACGCGGATGGCGCCGACAGCAATGCCCTTGAACTTGCCCATCACCACGATTTTGCTGGCAGCGCTGCCAGGTTCCGGCGGCGGCGGGGTGGCGCAGCCGGCGAGCAGGACCAGCGCCAGGGCGCCGAGGATAAAATGACGCATAGCGTGCTCCTTAAGGTTGTTTGAGGGCGATGGCTTGGTGGGCAGTATTCGGCACGACATGGGCCGCGAGCCCGCCGGCGAACACCTGGTTACCGACCACGCGCAGGGTGACCACTTGGTAGCGCTGGTCGGCCTTGACCGTCACCAGCGTACCGCCCAGGGCGTTGGGCAGGCTGACCTGGTGTTCGCCGTGCTTGAGGCGCAGGCGAGTCACTTGAGTCATGTCGGGCAGGGTGCGCCAGGTACGGGTGTCAGCGCCTTCAGTGACGGCTGAGGCGATACCCAGTACCAGGCCTGCCATGGGGTTGGTCTTGTTCAGGTTGTTTTGCGCCACGCCTCGGGTGACCGCACGCACGGTGGTGCGCAGAATGATCCCGGGCATGTCATCGCGCAGGGCGCGGCGGGACATGGCGGTGGTGCTGTTGAGCGCTGTGAGGTTCTGCTGCTGGCCATCGACTCCGATCTGGGCAAAGGTTGCCGTGGACGTGTCGGCCTTGATCACCGGGAACGACAGTGGGGTGATCACCAGGTTACCGTTGATCGGGATCGGCAGCGGCAGTCGGATGGAGTCACGGGCAGGTGCCAGGCCACTCTGTACCACGATCAGCACTTCACTTTCATCGGCACCGACCTTGGATTTGTCCAGGTTCAGCAGCGCCTGCTCAAGCAATGGGGTATTGGGGCGCAACTCGGCAGCCTTGCGGTAACCGGGGGCGGCCAGGTCTTTTTCACCCAGGGCTTCGTAGACGAAGCCGGCCAGGTAATGGCTGAACGCACTCTGGTAGCTGTTTTTCAAGCCGACCACTTCCGGCGCGTCCAGGGCTTCAACTGGGTAGCCGCGCAGGTCTTTTATCTGGGTGGTTACACCTTCGCGCTCCGCTTCGTCCTCACGCTTGAGGTATTCCTTGTCGCGCAGCTCGGCAATGATGGCTTCACGCTCGTGGGTCTTCTTGATCTCGGTGCGCGCGCCGTCGAAGTCGTTGAGCGCCAGCAGGTTCAAGGCCATCTGAGTGGTCAGCATGACTTTTTCGTAGTCATAGCCTTCATAGCGACGCACCTTGTCGTTGGCGAGGAAGCTGCCGAACTGGGCGAGGTACTTTGCACTGTCGAACTTGATCGACTCTTCCCATTTGTACACTTGCAGGTCGGCGCTGCGCCAGGCGGTCTGGCTGCCTGTCAGGTCGCCCTTGGCCCGCAGCAGCTCGCCCTTTTCAAAGAAATAGAGCAGGTCCTTGTCTTCGCCGGTGTTGTTTTTTTCCAGCAGGGTCAAGGCGGCTTCGACATTGCCGGTGGCCAATTGCTGGTTGGTAGCTTGCAACTCGTTATCGTAGCTGCGGAACATTGAGCAGCCGGAGAGCAAGGTAACGGTCGCGAGCGCAAACGGAGTTAAGGCGCGAAATGCCATGCTACTTCTTCCCTGAAAGTATTCAGTCGGTAGGTGATTCCTCATAAAAACGAGGAATGAAATTTCCTTTCGCCCTAACAGGGCGCGGCATTATAAGCGGCGTTACTGGCAAAACAATGGCTTGTTGATGTGATGTGTTCGACAAAAATGCCACTACTGTTTGAAAAAAAGCGCCACCCTCAAAGGCGCCAAATCACTAACGCCTTGAGTCAAACCCTTTAAGGCTTAACAATGTGTTACTTCGTGTTTCCATTTGAGATTCGTTCATGACTGCCCCCTTCCGTTTTCTCGCCTGGCTCCTGTTGCCGGCGTTGATGTCGTGCAGCGTCAACCTGTTGGCTGCGACTGCCGAGGGTGCCCCACAAGCCCTGCATTTGCTGGACTACATTGGCGCTGACTACCCTCCCACAGTGGAGGCGGGCAAGGTTATCGATGAGTCCGAATACCGTGAACAACTGGAGTTTCTCGGGGTGTTGCAAGGCCTGGTGGCGGATCTGCCGCAGAGGCCTGAGCACGCGGCTTTGGTTAAAGGTGTTGATGAACTGTTAGCAGGTGTATCCGCTCATTTGGATGGCGCGACCGTTGCCCGCCAGGCGCGCCAGTTGGGCGCCCAATTGGCCGTGGCCTATGAAGTCAGTCAGGCGCCGGCGATTACGCCCGACCCGACCCGCGGCGCACCGCTTTATGCCCAGCATTGCTCGGTGTGCCACGGCGCTACCGGTACAGGGGATGGCCCGGCCGGCATGGGCATGACACCGCCACCCGCCAACCTGCGGGATGCCACGCGGCTGGACCGCCTAAGCCTGTATGCGATCTACAACACTTTGGGCCTGGGCGTCGAAGGCACTGATATGCCGTCCTTCGCCGATCAACTGGACGACCGTCAGCGTTGGGACCTGGCCACTTACATTGCGGGCTTCACCGCCGATCCGGCGGCAGCGAAGAGCGAGCAGCCGTTCAATCTCGCTGACCTGGCTCGTCAAACCCCCAATGAAGTGCTGGCCGCCAAGGGCCCAGCCGCCGCTGCGACCTTCCGCGCCCAGCGCGCGCAGCCGCCCCAGGTGAATCGCGGCCCCGCGCAGTTGCTTGACTACACCGCCACCACGCTGGACAAGAGCATCGCCGCGTTCCGCAATGGTGACCACGAACAGGCCTACGACCTATCTGTTGCCGCCTATCTGGAAGGTTTCGAACTGGTGGAAAGCTCTCTGGATAACGTAGATGCCAACGTGCGCAAAGACACCGAGAAGGCCCTAATGGCCTACCGGCAGTCGTTGCAGGACGGCTTGCCCGTTGAGCAGGTGCAACAGCGCCTGGACGCGGCCAAGGCAAAACTCACTGAATCCGCTGGCCTGCTGGGCGGCGATGGTCTGAGTTGGTCGTTGAGCTTCATCTCCGGCCTGCTGATCCTGCTGCGCGAAGGTCTGGAAGCGATTCTGGTACTGGCAGCGATCCTCGCCTTTCTGCGCAACACCGGCCAGCAGTCGGCAGTGCGCAGCGTCAACGTAGGCTGGGGCCTGGCGTTGCTGGCCGGCTTGGCCACCTGGGCGCTGGCTGCTTATGTGATCGACGTGAGCGGCGCCCAGCGCGAATTGCTCGAAGGTTGCACCGCGCTGTTTGCCAGTGTGATGGTGCTGTGGCTGGGGGTGTGGATGCACGACCGTCGCCATGCGGCCGCCTGGCAGGACTACATCAAGAGCAGCCTGGTGGGCGGCGGCGGGCGCTTTGGTTTTGCAATGCTGGCGTTCTTCTCGGTATACCGCGAGCTGTTCGAAGTGATCCTGTTCTACGAAACTCTGTGGCTGCAAGCCGGCCCGGCCGGGCACAACGCGGTCTTGGCAGGCGGCGCTACGGCCTTGGTGCTGTTGATGGGCCTGGCGTGGGTGATTTTGCGCGGATCGGCGAAACTGCCGCTGGCGCTGTTCTTCGGCATCAATGCGGCGCTGTTGTGCGCGCTGTCGGTGGTGTTTGCCGGGCATGGCGTAAAAGCCTTGCAGGAGGCTGGCATCTTCGGCACGCGACCGGTGGCGTTTTTTGACTTCGACTGGCTGGGGATTCATGCCGATGCGTACTCATTGAGTGCGCAGGCGGTGGCGATCCTGGCAATTGTAGTGCTGTATGGTCGCAGTCGACTGGCCGAGAAGCGCCGAATTACAGCTTAAGCGGGCACAATCAATGTGTGAGGGGGCAAGCCCCCTCCCACATTTGAATGTGTGGTGTGTTGCAACGTTGAGGAGTGTTTATGCGCGTATGGATCGATGCCGACGCCTGCCCCCGGGCAGCCAAGGACCAAGTGGTCAAATTCGCCCTCAAGCGCCAGTTCGAAGTGGTGCTGGTGGCCGGGCAAAGCCAGATAAAGCCAAGCTTCTCGTGCGTGAAGCTGATCGTGGTGCCCAGCGGCCCGGATGCAGCTGATGACTACCTGGTAGAACACGCGGAGCCCGGCGAGTTGGTGATCTGCAGCGATGTGCCCCTGGCCGACCGCCTGGTGAAGAAGGGCGTTACCGCCCTCGACCCTCGAGGCAAGGAATTCAGCCCGGCCAACATGAGCGAGCGGCTGGCGGTGCGCAACCTGTTCACCGACCTGCGCGAGCAAGGCCAGATGGGCGGCGGGCCGCCGCCCCATGGGGAGAAGGACAAGCAGGCATTTGCCAATGCCCTGGACCGGATTTTGACGCGGTTGATGCGGGCTGGTTAATCGTTCTCGTGGGTCAACTCCAGCACCCGATCCACCAGCTTGTTGATCCCCGATGCCACCTCACTGATGTTCTTGCCCAGCATGTAGGCCGGTGTGCTCACCAGTCTGCGTGCCGTGTCTTCGACGATATCTTCTACCGCACACTCCTGGTGAGTGGCGCCCATTTTGTCTAGGGCCGCCGCCGTATCAGGGCAGGTGCCAATGGTGCAGATCACGCCTGGGCCGTAGATCTTCGCGGCCAGGGCAGGGGAGATACAGATCAGCCCGACCGGCTTGCCCGATTCAGCAAACGCCTCGGCCAAGGCCAATACCTCTGGGTTAACGCTGCAACCGGCGCCCTCCACTGCAAAGTTCGATAGATTCTTCGCCGCGCCAAACCCGCCGGGCACGATCAGCGCATCGAAATCTTCGGCATTGGCCTCGCGGATGTCCTTCACGTCACCTCGGGCAATGCGCGCCGACTCCACCAGCACATTGCGTGATTCGGGCATTGCTTCGCCGGTGAGGTGGTTGATCACATGCAGCTGTGCAATATCGGGGGCAAAGCATTGAACCTGAGCGCCACGCTGGTCCAGGCGCAGCAGGGTGATCACACTTTCGTGGATTTCTGCGCCGTCGTATACGCCGCAGCCGGAAAGGATCACTGCAATCTTTTTGCTCATGGGCATTTCTCCTAGGGTCATGGCGTTAAATGTCTACTAATTTGTCACCTGTTGCCAATGGGGTCTGCGGGCGCTACACCTAATCTAGATGTAACAAAAACAAACCGGACCTGACCATGGACTTCGTGCCTTACGCGGTACCGTTTTTCATCGCCTTGATCGTGGTGGAGCTGCTTGCCGACCGCTGGCGCGGCGAGCGCAGCTACCGGGTGGCCGATGCCATCAACAGCCTCAGCACGGGTGTGCTGTCCACTACCACTGGCCTGTTGACCAAGGGTGTGGGGCTTTTGACCTACGCCTTCGCGCTCAAACACCTGGCCTTGATCGAACTGTCTGCCCAGAGCGTGTGGACCTGGGTGTTCGCCTTCGTGTTCTACGACTTCTGCTACTACTGGCTGCACCGCATGGGCCATGAGCGCAACATCCTGTGGGCCGCCCACTCGGTGCACCATCAGAGTGAGGACTACAACCTCAGCACCGCGCTGCGCCAGACCAGCACCGGTTTTCTGCTGAGCTGGATCTTCTACCTGCCGTTGGCCGTGCTCGGCGTGCCGCTGGTGGTGTTTATCAGCGTGGCCTCGCTTAACTTGCTGTATCAATTCTGGGTGCATACCCGCCATGTGCCGAAGCTCGGCTGGTACGAGTGGTTCTTCGTCACGCCATCCAATCATCGGGCTCACCATGCACAGAACGCTCTCTACATGGATCGCAACTACGGCGGGGTGTTCATTATTTGGGACCGGTTGTTCGGTACATTCCAGGAAGAAGACGACAACGAGCCGGTGATTTTCGGCGTGACCACACCCCTGGCCAGTTGGAACCCGCTATGGGCCAACCTGCAGTTTTATGCACAGCTGTGGAGTGACGCGCGGCGCACTGAAAAGTGGTGGGACAAGCTGCGCATCTGGTTCATGCGCACCGGCTGGCGCCCGGCGGACGTGAAGGCGAAATACCCACTGGCCAAACACGACCTGAGCCAGTTCCGCAAATTCGAGGTGGCGCTGGACGTGCGTCAACAGGTGTATATCGCCCTGCAGTTTGCGGCGTATGTGGGTTTTGGCAGTTATTTGATGAATTTCGGCGAAGGGTTGCCCACCACAGCCTTGATCCTGGGTTGGAGTGCGATGGCGCTGGGGTTGTTTACCTTGGGCGTGGCCCTTGAGAATCGCGCTTGGGCACTCAAGGCCGAAGTAATGCGCCTGCTGCTGAATGTACCGTTGGTCTGGCTGGCGCCACTGGTCGGGCTGTGGCCGGCCAGCGATCTTGGCTGGCTGGGCCTGGTGAGTTACAGCCTGCTCAGCCTGATCGGTCTCTACTATTGCAGAGACCGTCTTACTCGACTGGCGTCTTAGGCGCTTCGATCGTGGCCTGCTGGGCGGCGAGCCGTGCCTTGGCGTCGGCACACGCCTGGCGGGCGATACGGGCGTTCTTGAAGCGGCGGCGCAACCACAGGACAACGCCCAGCAGCAACAGCGCGCCCAGCACCCACAGCTCATATTTCTTGACGCTGCCCAGCATGCCTTCCAGCACCGCGCCGAAGTGGTACGCCGCTGCGCCGAGTGCTGCCGCCCAGATCGCGGCGCCGATGCCGTTAAGGATCAGGTAGCGCAAAGGTGGGTAGCCGGAAAGGCCAATCGCCACCGGCATGACCGTGCGCAATCCATAGACGAAGCGGAAGCTCAACACCCAGAGATCCGGGTGCTTGCGGATATGCCCCAGGGCTTTGTCGCCCATCAATTGCCAGCGGGGCTTGCGCGCCAACAATTTTCGGCCGTGCTTGCGGCCCATGTAATACCAAAGCTGATCGCCGGCGTAGCTACCGAAGAAGGCAACGACCACCACCAGGTTGATATCCATGTACCCACGGAACGCCAGGAAGCCTGCGAGAACCAGAATGGTCTCGCCTTCGAAGAACGTGCCCAAAAAGAGCGCAAAGTAGCCGAAGTCATGCAGAAATTGTTGAAGCATGGTCTGGGGTGCTGGCGAAATGAACGCGCAGCCTACGCCTTCATGAACATTCATGAAAGTATCGAGATGTGTCACGAAGTGAACAATTCCTACATAAACGACGAATGCGACTACAGGTCGCGTCGGCAAGCACAACTGTAATACCTTCGTCATAATGGCCGCTTATAACTGCAACACTCGCCCGTATACACGGGCTCAGGAGTCTGTCGTGAGCTTTACCCCTGCCAACCGCCTGTTCCCCGCTACCCGCCTGCGTCGCAATCGCCGTGATGATTTTTCTCGCCGTCTGGTGCGTGAAAACGTGCTGACGACGAATGACCTGATCCTGCCGGTGTTTGTGCTCGACGGCGACAATCGGCGCGAAGCGGTGGCGTCGATGCCGGGGGTGGAGCGCTTGAGCATTGATCAGTTGCTGATCGAGGCGGCGGGTTGGGTTGAGCTGGGAATTCCGGCGCTGGCGCTGTTCCCAGTCACACCTTCTGAGCTCAAGTCTCTGGATGCTGCCGAAGCCTGGAACCCTGAAGGGATTGCCCAGCGTGCCACCCGTGCGCTGCGCGAGCGTTTCCCGGAACTGGGGGTGATTACCGACGTGGCGCTGGACCCGTTCACCACCCACGGCCAGGATGGCATTCTCGACGAAGACGGCTATGTTCAGAACGACATCACCGTTGATGCGCTGGTCAAGCAAGCCTTGTCCCACGCCGCAGCGGGCGCCCAGGTGGTTGCGCCGTCGGACATGATGGACGGCCGCATCCAGGCGATTCGCGAAGCCCTGGAACTGGCCGGCCACGTCAATGTGCGCATCATGGCCTACTCGGCCAAGTACGCCAGCGCTTATTACGGGCCGTTCCGCGATGCCGTGGGTTCGGCCCTCAATCTGGGCAAGGCCAACAAGGCCTCCTACCAGATGGACCCGGCCAACAGTCATGAAGCCCTGCACGAAGTGGCGGCCGACCTGGCCGAAGGCGCTGACATGGTGATGGTCAAGCCCGGAATGCCCTACCTCGACATCCTTTACCGGGTCAAAGAGGAATTCAAAGTGCCGACCTTTGTCTATCAGGTCAGTGGCGAATACGCGATGCACATGGCTGCAATACAGAATGGATGGCTGAGTGAAGGGGTGATCCTTGAATCCCTGACAGCCTTTAAACGCGCCGGGGCTGATGGCATTCTGACCTACTTCGCCGCCCGCGCCGCCCAATTGCTTAGAGAGCAACAATAGCCCTCACAGGAACACTCGATGAATACCGAAGGACTCACAGAAGTTGCCGTAAAAGACGCTCAGCCGGTGGTAGAACAAGTCACCGAGACCCCGCCGGAGCTGGAGCCCGCCGCACCTGCCGTAGTGGCCGAGCCGCCCGTACCGGCCCCGGTGGCGGCGGTGACCAACCTGGATGACAGCAGCCTGTACATCCACCGCGAGCTGTCACAACTGCAATTCAACATCCGCGTGCTGGAGCAGGCGCTGGATGAGTCCTACCCGTTGTTGGAGCGGCTGAAGTTCCTGCTGATCTTCTCCAGTAACCTGGACGAGTTCTTCGAAATCCGCGTCGCCGGCCTCAAGAAGCAGATCACCTTCGCCCGTGAACAAGCCGGTGCCGACGGTCTGCAACCGCATCAAGCCCTGGCGCGCATCAGCGAGCTGGTGCACGGTCATGTTGACCGCCAGTACGCGATCCTCAATGACATCCTGTTGCCGGAGCTGGAAAAGCATCAGGTCCGCTTCATTCGTCGCCGTCACTGGACCACCAAGATCAAGACCTGGGTGCGTCGTTACTTCCGTGACGAGATTTCGCCGATCATCACGCCTATTGGCCTTGACCCGACGCACCCGTTCCCGTTGCTGGTGAACAAGAGCCTCAACTTTATCGTCGAGCTCGAAGGCATCGACGCCTTTGGCCGCGACTCCGGCCTGGCGATCATCCCGGCGCCGCGTCTGTTGCCACGGATCATCAAGGTACCGGAAGAGGTGGGGGGCGCAGGCGACAACTATGTATTCCTCTCGTCGATGATCCATGCCCACGCCGATGACCTGTTCCAGGGCATGAAGGTTAAGGGTTGCTATCAGTTCCGCCTGACCCGTAACGCCGACCTGGCGCTGGACTCCGAAGACGTAGAAGACTTGGCCCGTGCCCTGCGCGGTGAGTTGTTCTCGCGCCGCTACGGCGATGCGGTGCGCCTGGAAGTAGCGGACACGTGCCCTAAACACCTGTCGGACTACCTGCTCAAGCAGTTCAACCTGGCGGAGTCCGAGCTGTATCAGGTCAACGGCCCGGTCAACCTGACGCGCCTGTTCAGCATTACTGGCCTGGACAGCCACCCGGAACTGCAATACACACCGTTTACGCCGCAGATCCCGAAACTGCTGCAAAACAGCGAGAACATTTTCAGCGTGGTGAGCAAGCAGGACATCCTGCTGCTACACCCGTTCGAGTCCTTCACTCCGGTGGTCGACTTGCTGCGCCAAGCCGCCAAAGATCCGCATGTATTGGCCGTACGCCAAACGCTGTACCGCTCCGGCGCCAACTCGGAAATCGTCGACGCCCTGGTGGACGCTGCGCGTAACGGCAAGGAAGTCACCGCGGTGATCGAGTTGCGTGCGCGGTTCGACGAAGAGTCCAACCTGCAACTGGCCAGCCGCCTGCAAGCGGCGGGCGCGGTGGTGATCTACGGCGTGGTGGGCTTCAAGACCCACGCCAAGATGATGCTCATTTTGCGCCGCGAAGCCGGCGAGATCGTGCGCTACGCCCACTTGGGCACCGGTAACTATCACGCCGGCAACGCCAAGCTCTACACCGACTACAGCCTGCTGACCTCCGACGATGCCTTGTGTGAAGACGTTGGCAAGCTGTTCAGCCAGTTGATTGGCATGGGCAAGACCTTGCGCATGAAGAAGCTGCTGCACGCGCCGTTCACCCTTAAGAAGGGCATGCTCGACATGATTGCCCGCGAGACCCAGTTCGCCCTCGACGGTAAACCGGCGCACATCATCGCCAAGTTCAACTCGCTGACTGATCCGAAGATCATTCGCGCGTTGTACAAGGCCAGCCAGTCCGGCGTGCGTATCGATTTGGTGGTGCGTGGCATGTGCTGTCTGCGGCCGGGCATTGTCGGCGTGTCGCATAACATTCATGTGCGCTCGATCATCGGTCGCTTCCTGGAGCACACGCGGGTGTTCTACTTCCTTAATGGCGGTGAAGAGCAGATGTTCCTCTCCAGCGCCGACTGGATGGAGCGCAACCTCGATAAGCGCGTAGAAACGTGCTTCCCGGTGGAAGGCAAGAAGCTGATCATGCGGGTCAAGAAGGAACTGGAAAGTTACCTGACCGACAACACCCACAGCTGGAGCCTGCAGTCGGACGGCCGTTACGTGCGCAACACGCCGACGGGCAACCAGAACCCGCGCAGTGCGCAGGCGACGTTGTTGGAGCGGTTGGGTAGCCCGATTCTGACGGTGAACTAAACATCACTGTGAACTAAAAAATGTGGGAGGGGGCTTGCCCCCGATAGCGGTGTGTCAGTCACTGGAAACTTAGACTGATCCACTGCAATCGGGGGCAAGCCCCCTCCCACAGTTGTTTTGCGGTGTTGTTTAGATCGAGTTAGCGCACGTTCAGCGTGAACCCCACGCGCGTCAGCCACTCCGCTTCCTGGGCGAAATCCGCCTGGGTCAGTTGGTTCTCTTCCAGCCAGCCTTTAGGGAACAGCACGTCCAGGCTCTCGCCATTGGCGCGCAGGGTCACTTGGGGCATTTCCTGGGTGCCACGGATGTGGTGGAACAGGATCGCAAAGCGCAGCAGTACGCACAGGCGAATCAGCTTGATGCCTTCATCACCGAATTCGGCAAACTTGTCCTTGGGGATGTTACGGCGGTGGCCGCGCACCAGGAGGGCGAGCATCTGTTGGTCTTCGCGGGAGAAACCGGCGAGATCGGAGTGCTCGATCAGGTAGGCGCCGTGCTTGTGGTAGTGGTAGTGGGCAATGTCCAGGCCCACTTCATGCACCTTGGCAGCCCAGCCCAGCAGTTCGCGCCATACGCCGTCTTCCAGGTCCCAGTCGTCGGCGACCTGGTCGAACGCGTGCAGGGCTTTGCGCTCCACGCGCGCTGCTTGTTCCAGATCGACGTGATAACGCTCCATCAACGAGCTGAGGGTGCGCTCACGCACGTCTTCGTGGTGATGGCGGCCCAGCAGGTCGTAGAGCACGCCTTCACGCAGGGCGCCGTCACAGTGGTCCATGCGTTGCAGTTCGAGGGCGTCGAAGATCGCTTCGAGGATTGCCAGGCCTGCCGGGAAAATGGTGCGGCGGTCGGGTTTGATGCCGTCGAAGTCGATCTTGTCGGCGTCCCCCAGCTTGAACAGTTTGCGCTTGAGCCAGGCCAGCCCTTCAGCGTTGACCTCGCCGGTGCCATGGCCGCCGGCCTTGAGCGCCAGACCGATGGCGCGGATGGTGCCGGACGAGCCGATGGCTTCATCCCAGGTCAAGCGGTGCAGGGCGTGCTCGATGCTCATGATCTCCAACCGCGCCGCTGTGTAGGCCTGGGCATAGCGCGCCGGAGTGATCTTGCCGTCCTTGAAATAGCGTTGGGTGTAGCTGACGCAACCCATCTGCAGGCTTTCGCGCAGCAGCGGCTCGAAGCGCTGGCCAATGATGAATTCGGTACTGCCACCGCCGATGTCGGCGACCAGGCGTTTGCCAGGGGTGTCGGCCAAAGTGTGGGACACGCCAAGGTAGATCAGGCGCGCCTCTTCACGACCGGAAATGACTTCGACCGGGTGACCGAGGATCTCCTCGGCGCGGCGGATGAATTCGCCGCGGTTGCGCGCTTCACGCAGGGCGTTAGTGCCGACGATCCGCACCGCGCCCAGGGGCATGCCGTTGATCAGTTGAGCAAAACGCTTGAGGCAATCGAGCCCGCGCTGCATGGATTCTTCATTGAGCTTGCGCTCGTCGTCGATCCCGGCAGCCAGTTGTACTTTCTCGCCCAGCCGCTCAAGGATGCGGATCTCACCGTTCTGGGCCTTGGCCACGACCATGTGAAAGCTGTTGGAGCCCAGGTCGATGGCGGCTATCAGGGACAGATTCTTGGCTTGGGATTGCGGCATGGTTTGAGGGTCTCGGTCGATAACCCGACCATCGTGCCACGATCGACCGCTGGCGCCAACGCATCAACGCATAGCGCGAGAGGATTTATGCCTGTGGCGTGGTGGAAAATATAGATAGGGGTTGTAGGAGGTTGTTACTTAGCCTGTATTAATAAGCGATGTTTGCACTTAGTGAGTGGTCCGGAAAGGCCGTTTTTCGCGGTGTGGCTAAAACTCCTACACGACTTTGCATTTGCCCTCTAAGAAAGTGTTCTTCTTCATACGTCACGTTGTCTGCTATTGAGTTGAAGCTGATGATCGGTCTGACGAATATTGTTTTTTTTTCCGGCTTTTTAACTTGCATGAAGAGCTAATACTCCGGGTCGGCACTTCTGCCGTGGTGGTATCTATTTGTAGGTCAGGCCGTCATGGATGAGTTTTTTTATGCAATGGATTTGATTTGTAAGGAGTCGTGATCTTCGAAGTGAACCCGTTTCTAAATGTTAAAAAGGGTGAGTTCTGATGAAGAAAAAAGTTATTGGAGTGGCTGGTGCCTTTCTGGCTATCGCTGCTGTCAGTGCGCAAGCAGCCGACTTGAGGGTTAAAGGCTATATCGCGCCTGCCAGTTGCAGTTTTACGATTACCAATACAGTAATAGACTACGGCAGGATTGACCCAGGTTCGCTGAGTGCAACGAATTACACCAAGCTTGCGAAGATGAGCACCCCCTATGCTGTTAGGTGTGGCAGCAACGTAAAGACAAAGGTCGCGATCAAAGCACTGGATAATCGCGCGAGCTCTCAAATCCCAGGTTTGATGCTTAATCAATTCGGTGGGAACTACAAAGATTTCTATAATTTTGGCTTAGGTACCTCTGCTAAGGGGCAAAAAGTGGGTGGGTATGTCATTCATCTTCGTAACTCTGTAGCAGACAGTCGTGCAGTTGGGATTGTTGCTTCGGAGAATAATGGAGGCTACTGGCATACGAACAGTACCGAAGCGGTAGGTCATACAAATAACTTGACTTCCTGGCGGGCTGGCAATGTATATGCGCCCATTCCGGTGAACACGGTGTCGGGGCAAATCGAAGTTCAGGCCGTCATCAATAAAACATCCGCGTTGGATTTGAATAGTCAAATTAATTTGGATGGTCAAGCAACGCTGGAATTGCGCTACCTCTAAGTACTAATTGATTCAAGTCGATGCAAGTTGCATCGCTCACAGGCAGCGCTGTGACTTGCGTTGGCTATTTTTATCAAAAAAGTGAGAGGCGCGTGGATGGTCGCAATTAAACGCTTTAACTCTGCTCTTACAATCTGTGCGTGTTTGACTGTGTTTTTTTCTGCTGCCGTGTTCAGTGATGGTATGAGGCCGGACACCACAGTCGTCGTATTAAATGAGGCTGACGGCGAGGTCAGCATCAACGTTACCAACACGGATAAACTGCCTGCGTTACTGCATTCGGCCATTGAGGATCTTCCTGAGGATCTTGAAGCATTGATCGTGGTCACCCCGCCGGTGACACGCGTAGACGCGGGTGAGAGGCAAATGGTCAGGTTCCTGTCCATTGCCAAGGAGCCGCTCAAGACCCAGCGGTTGAAACGTGTGTCCTTCGAAGGCATCCCTCCGGCCCAGCCAGGGTCGGGTGCGACTATCGGCATCAGTCTTCGGCAGAATCTCCCGCTGATCTTGCACCCCAAGGGGTTGCCCCGGCATGAGGCACCCTGGGAATTGCTGACCTGGCACCTTCAGGGCCGTACCTTGACCGTACGCAACGACAGCCCCTATGTGGTTCGTTTGGCAGCCGATGTCAGGCTGAACCCGCAAGCAGTAAAAGCCAGCCTCTCTCGTACTTACATCCTGCCTGGCGAGGCGCTGAGTGTTGAGTTGAAAAAGCCTGTGCCTGGGAGCACTTCTGTCACTCTTGAGCCCGCTACTGTCTATGGCTTTGTTGTCGACAGCTACGATGCGCTGCTCGTCGCAAATGCGCCGTGACCGACCATGAGAACAATCAACAGAAAAACCGGTGCGGTTCTCAAGCGCTCACGCCAGGCCAACAAGGCGCAAGAGCTTTTCAAATTTAATGGGCTGAGCCTGTCGGTCTGTGTGGCGATATTATCAGGCGTGACGGGGCAAGCACTCGCACAACCAGTGACGTCAATCGCAGGGTTCGACCTGGCCACTTTGCAAGCCCGAGGCATCAGCCCTTCCGTCGCCCAATATTTTCGCCAGGCGCCTCGTTTCAGCGAGGGGGTGCGGGTAGTGGATCTGTCGGTCAATGGCGAGCGCATCGGTCTGACTGACGTACGCTTCGACAGCGAAGGTGAGTTGTGTTTTACCCGCAGTCTGCTGGAGCGCGCAGGCTTGCAGGTGCCTTCATCGGTCATTAATAAGGGGGCGCCCGCCGATCAGGTGTGTCATGACTTTCTAGCTGACTACCCCAAGACGGTTACGACGTTGCGGCCTGGTAATGAAGAAGTGGCATTGCTGGTACCAACGAATGCATTGCGGGAGGCTCGGCGGGGCCCCGCGAGCTATGCGCGAGGCGGCACCGCCGCTCTGCTCAATTACGACATCCAGGCCGTCAACAGCCACTCACGGCAGGACACCAGCCGTTACCTATCTGCTTCGACCGAGGTAGGTTTTAACGTTGGGGATTGGATAGCCCGTAGTCGTCAGCTCTACATCTCCAATGATCGCAGCTCCACGGCCGAGCATTTGTATGCCTACGCCCAAAGGGATTTTTCACCCTTGGCGTCGACGTTTCAGATCGGTCAGATATCCGGGACCAACCCGGTATTTGGCGGAGTGCAGTTATTGGGCGCCCAGCTGTTTCCCGATGGTATTCAAAGTGGTGCAGCCAACCATGGAGTGGTGGTGGAAGGGCAGGCCTTCAGTCAGTCACGGGTTGAGGTCAGGCAATCCGGCGCATTGATCTACACCACGGTAGTGCCGGAAGGGCCATTCGCCCTGAACAATCTGCCGTTACTCAATGGCACCAGCGACCTTCAAGTGACGGTCGTTGAAACGCGGGGTGGGCAGCGCAGCTTTGTGGTACCGGCTGCGTCTTTTCGTTCGGCGGTACCTATCGCTTCGGGGTATACCGCGTCGATCGGCAAGGTTCGTGATGTAGAAGGCGTAGGCGCCAAAGAGCCCATATTGGCCATGGGTAGCGGAACGTGGTCGGTGGGAAAAAGCAGCGCCCTCAGTGCCGGCTTACAGGGTTCGGATACCTACAACTCGGTCGGCCTAGCGTTGGACAGCAGCTTTACTCAGCGCTTTTCGATCGGCGTGCGCAATAACTTATCCCGCGAAAATATTCAAAAGCTCAAAGGAGCCCGCAATAGCATTTCCTTGGGTGCTGCGTTACCTGGGGATATTCAGATGGCGTTGAGTGCCACGACTCAAACTCCAGGGTATCGGGATGTACTCGACACGCTGATGCCCGGACAAAGGAGTGCGCAAGGCTCGCGTTTCAAGAGCCAATACACGGCGGGTTTCAGTTGGGCGGACCCACAGCTTGGTGGTTTTTCCATTGGCTATACACGCGGGTCGTACTTCAACAGCAACACGACTCAACATGTCTATGGCGCGTGGAACAAAAGTTTCCAATACGCCACCGTCGGAGTGACGGTGGACTCGCAAATCGGCCAATCGCCAAGCCCCAACGACAGCAAAAGAAATGACGATGGCGTGGGCGTTCGCCTGCAAGTCAGTGTGCCGTTGGGTGCTGACCGATCCCTTACTTCCTATGCCCGGCGCCAGGGCGCGCGCGCCAGTATCGGGGCGGCCTATGACGAGCGCATTGATGAGTCCCTGAATTATCAGGTGCGCAGCGATCATGACCTGGGGTCGAACGCAACGCAGACGCTGGGTGGAAACCTCAATGCCACTTCCCGCTATAGCCAACTGGGCGTGGGTTTCAATCGCGACTCATCCAGCACCAGCTACAGCGGGCAGTTGCAAGGTGCCGTCGTGGCTCATGCCGCAGGCGTGACGCTGTCCCCGTACCGAGTCGAGGACACCTTTGGCGTGGCCTCGGTAGGCGATATTTCAGGTGCGCGGATTGCCACGCCGCAAGGGCCGGTCTGGACGGACCCGTGGGGCAACGCCGTTATCGCCGGTTTGCCGGCGTATCAAGCCAGCCTGCTGGAAGTTGAGGGAAAAACGCTGCCCAGGCAGGTGGATATCAAAAATGGCACCAAGGTCGTGGAGGCAGGGCGAGGCTCATTTAATAAGGTCGAGTTTGATGTGGTGAAAGTTCGGCGGGTCTTGTTGCGAGCCGTTGACTCGCAGGGGCAGCCACTTTCCCAAGGGGCTGCCGTCATGGGCGCCGAGAATGCCTTCCTGACCACCGTGGTGGGAGATGGGATGATTTTCCTGAGCCAGGTCGACGCGTCCCAAACCTTGAAAGTCTCTTCGCCAAGTTCCCCTATCTGTTCACTGCAACTCGACCTTCCGGAGCAAACGTTTAATGGTCAACTTTATGAAACCGCTTCGGCGACCTGTCGCTAAGGCTGTCGCCGTATGCAGCTTGGCAGGTCTGCTGATGGTTGAGGAGGCAGCAGCTGCCTGTCGGACATCTTTGAGCCAGCCGCTGATTGATTATGGCCTGCTCAGAAATAGCGGACAGGCAGGTGCCCAAGGCGTTTTCTTGGGCAAGCGCATGGTGCGTCTCAGTGTGTCGTGCACTGAGATCGCGGTGATAGCCCTGCGTTTTCAAGGGGTGCCCGCCGAGGGGCAAGGCTATCGATTAGGGCAGCAAGGCTATTTCAATCTGACTCTCCAGCAGCCGATGCTGGACGGAAAACCCGTGGAGTTGGCGCAGTTGTATAACCCTGCGCAGCGAGGGGGCGTATTACGACCCGGGCAGCCGTTGGTGGTGTTGGCGGGAAGTACGCCCGCCAAAGGCCTAACGTTTTCGGCGCAGGTGCAGGTCGAATCCTGGTTGTCAGGCGTGGCTAACGCTGTTCGCGATAAAACCACGCTGGAAGGCAGCGGACGCTTCGAACTGGTGCCAGCGGGCTAAGCGGTCAGGCGGGCGCTTCAGTGGTGCGAATGAAGTTGGCAAGCTCTGCGGTTTGCGGATCGGCGAACAACACTTTGGGGTCACCCACTTCATGCACCTTGCCCTGGTGCATGAACACCAGCTTGTCTCCCACCTCTCGGGCAAAGCGCATTTCGTGGGTCACCATGATCAAGGTCATACCGTCCTTGGCCAGTTGGCGCACCACGCTGAGCACTTCGTTGACCAGTTCGGGGTCGAGGGCCGAGGTAATTTCATCGCACAGCAATACCTTGGGCGACATGGCCAAGGCACGGGCAATGGCGACACGTTGCTGCTGGCCGCCGGACAGGCGATCGGGGAAGGCGTCGAATTTCTCCCCCAGCCCGACCCGCTCCAGCATCTGCCTGGCCAATAGGGCAGCCTTGGCCTTGGGCACTTTCTGTACCACCTGCGGCGCGAGCATTACGTTTTCGCCCACTGTCAGGTGTGGGAACAGGTTGAACTGCTGGAACACCATGCCGACTTTCTGCCGCAGGCTGCGCAGGTCGGCGCGGGCGGCGTCGAGGTATTCGCCGTCGACCTCGATGACACCATCGTTGATGGACTCCAGGCCGTTGAGGGTGCGCAGCAGAGTGGATTTACCCGAGCCGCTGCGGCCGATGATCGCCACCACCTGGCCTTCTTCAACCGTCAGGTCGATGCCCTTGAGTACATGGTGATCGCCGTAATACTTATGCAGGGCAGAAATTCTAAGCAGAGGCATGCAGTCTCCTTTCCAGGTAGCGCGCACTGAGGGACAAGGGGTAGCAGAGCAAAAAGTAACCAAGGGCCACCAGGCCGTAGACCATGAAGGGCTCGAAGGTAGCGTTGGCGAGCATGCCGCCGGTCTTGGTCAGTTCGGTAAAGCCGATAATCGAGGTCACGGCGGTGCCTTTGACCACCTGCACCGAGAAGCCCACCGTCGGCGCCACGGCAATGCGCAGGGCCTGGGGCAGGATCACGTAGCGCAGTTGCTCCAACGGGTTCAGCGCCAGGCTGGCGGAGGCTTCCCATTGCCCGTGGGCGATGGAGTCGACGCAGCCACGCCAGATTTCGGCGAGGTAGGCGCTGGTAAACAGTGTCAGGGCGATGGCTGCTGCCAGCCACGGCGAGATATCCACACCCAGCAGGGCAATGCCGAAAAACACCAGGAACAGCTGCATCAACAGCGGCGTGCCCTGGAACAGTTCGATATAGGTACGCGCCACGTTGCGCGGGAAGGCCTTGCTGCTGATGCGCATCGTCATCACCAGCAAACCGATCACGCCGCCACCGATAAAGGCCACCAGCGACAGCAACAGGGTCCATTGCAGCCCGGTGAGCAGGTTGCGCACGATGTCCCAGAATGAAAAATCACTCATCGGCTGTTCCTCATTACAAACCGGCGGCCGATCCAGTTGAGCAACTGGCGGATCATCAGCGCCATGCACAGGTACACCAGGGTCGTCAGGGCATAGGTTTCAAAGGCGCGAAAGTTGCGCGACTGGATAAAGTTGGCCGCGAAGCTCAGCTCTTCGGTGGCGATCTGCGAACACACCGCCGAGCCGAGCATCACGATGATGATCTGGCTGCTCAGGGCCGGCCACACCTTGCCCAGCGCCGGCAGTAGCACCACATGGCGAAACGCTTCGAAACGGGTCATCGCCAAGGCGGCTGCGGCTTCCAGCTGCCCCCTTGGGACGGCCTGGATGCCGGCGCGGATGATCTCAGTGGAGTAGGCCCCCAGGTTGATCACCATCGCCAGCACGGCAGCTTGCCACTCGGTGATTTTCAGCCCGAGGGAGGGCAGGCCGAAGAAGATGAAAAACAACTGCACCAAAAACGGCGTGTTGCGGATCAACTCGACATACACCCCGAATAACCAGGCGAATGGCTGGACTTTCCACGCCCGAACCACGGCGCCAACGGTGCCCAGGGCCACCCCCAGGATCGCGCCGATAGCCGTCAGCTCCAGGGTGAACAGCGCGCCGCGCAACAACAAGTCGGTATTGGCCAGCACCGGCACAAAGTCAAATTGATACGCCATGAATCAGCTCCGCGTTCAGAGGTCGGCCGGCAAAGGTTCTTTGAGCCATTGCAGCGCGTTCTTTTCCAGGCTGCCGTCGGTCTTGGCGGTGACCAGGATCTGGTTGACCTTTTCCAGCAGCGCCGGCTCGTTCTTGTTCACGCCCACGTACACCGGTGAGTCCTTGAGTTTTACCTTCAGCGCCGGGACGCGTTTCGGGTTGCGTTCGCTGATCGCCACCATCACCACGTTGCCGCTGGCGATCAAGTCGACCTGACCGGCCAGGTAGGCAGCGATGGTGGAGTTGTTGTCTTCAAAGCGCTTGATCGTGGCTTCCTTGGGGGCCACGGCGGTCAGCTCGATGTCTTCGATGGCGCCACGGGTCACGCTGATGGTCTTGCCCTTGAGGTCGTCGAGGGTGGTGATTGCCGCGTCAGGCGGGCCGAATACGGCGAGGTAGAACGGTGCGTAGGCCTTGGAGAAGTCGATGACCTTCTCCCGCTCGGCGTTCTTGCCCAGGCTTGAGATCACCAGGTCGACCTTGCCGGTGGTGAGGTACGGGATGCGGTTGGTGCTGTTGACCGGGGTCAGCTCCAGCTTGACCTTGAGCTGGTCGGCCAACAGCTTGGCGGTGTCGATGTCCAGGCCGCGGGGCTTCATGTCCGGGCCGACCGAGCCGAATGGCGGGAAGTCCTGGGGTACGGCGACCTTGAGGATGCCACGGGCGACGATATCGTCCAGACCATTGGCCTGGGCGGGTGCCTGGCTCAGCATCAGGCTGGCAAACAGGGCAGTGAGCAGGGCGCGGTAGCGCTTGGTCATGGCAACTCTCCGAGAAGGGCGAAGGAATTTTCTGAGTTTGCTCAGTGCACAGCCCATGCCATGACCCTCAATATGGGCTGTAACCTAGGGATTTGTTGAGCCCTGGTGGTCTTACTGGTCTGAACAGTGACATGGCTTTTCGCACCCTTTTCGAGCGCCATCAAAACCCTGCGAGCCCCTTTGGGGCGTGGCTTGCCGCCGGCTTCGAATAGCTTTACAACTAGCCGCACTGTTGTCTGGAACCTTGAGTTTGTTATGAATTCCATTGCCCAAGCCGTACCGGAAGCGGCCCTGCAGGCCATCCGCAAACTGATCAAGGAGCAAGGCTTCGGACCGGGCGATGCGCTGCCGTCCCAGCGCGACCTGGCGGTGCAATTGGGGGTAAGCCGGGCGTCGTTGCGTGAGGCGCTTTCGTCCTTGAGTGCCTTGGGTGTGGTGAGTGTGCAGCCAGGTAAAGGCGTGTTTGTGCAGGCGGCTGAGGAGTCACCGGGATTTACCTGGCCATTCACGGCCCAGGCCACGCCACTGGATATCTTCCAACTGCGCTACGCCTTGGAAGGCTTTGCGGCGGGGCTGGCGGCGGTGACGTTGACGATTGATGAATTGGACCGCTTGGAAGATAACGTCGAGGCGATGCGCAAGGAGCTCAAGGCCGGTGACTTCGAGGCGGCGGCCCGGTTGGACTTTGAATTTCATCAGCGCATCCTGCTGGCCAGCGGGAATCAGGCGATGGTGAGCATCCTCAGTGCCAGTGCCGAGGTGTTTCTGGAAAGTCAGAAGCTACCGTTCATCCGGCCGGAGCGGGCCATGGAAACCTGGCAGGAACATCGCAAGATCCTGCGTGCCCTGGCTCGGCGTGCCAGTGCGGCGGCGCAGAAAACCATGCAGGAACACGTACGTAACGCGGCACTGCGCACCGGTATTGCCTTCGTGACCCCTGTAGCGCCGTGAGTCGCGTGATACCCAAACTCATGCACCACCATAGCAAGACTCAATCAGACGCAGCTTCCTGAACGGGGGAAGGGCGGCTATGATGGGCCACGTTTTTTTTGCTTACAATCCGGAGACATCCATGAGCAACGATCTTATCAAGCACGTCACCGACGCGACCTTTGAGGCCGAAGTACTCAAGGCTCAAGGCCCGGTGCTGGTTGACTACTGGGCTGAATGGTGTGGCCCTTGCAAAATGATCGCTCCTGTTCTGGACGACATTGCGACCACCTACGAAGGCAAGCTGACCATCGCCAAGCTGAACATCGACGACAACCAGGAAACCCCGGCCAAGCACGGCGTGCGTGGTATCCCGACGTTGATGCTGTTCAAGGATGGCGAAGTTGCGGCGACCAAAGTGGGCGCGCTGTCGAAGTCCCAGCTGCAAGCTTTCCTCGACGCGAACATCTAAGCGTCGTTAAAAAAGCCCCGCAAATTGCGGGGCTTTTTCGTGAAACAGGGCTAGACGCTCTGAAACTCAGGTGGTACATTCGGCCCCGCACTGGTTTCTCCACTGCCCCCTGCATGCCGTCGCCGACGCACTCCTTTTCGATTAGTACGCGATCCTGTCGCCTTCTCTGCGGCGCGGCCTCATTAAGCCAAAAGCTTAATTTCCCCCCTCCATAAATGATTACGTCATTCCTATATGAATCTGACTGAACTCAAGCAAAAGCCGATTACCGACCTGCTCCAGCTGGCCGAAGAAATGGGCATAGAAAATATGGCCCGTTCGCGCAAGCAGGACGTGATTTTCTCCCTGCTGAAGAAGCACGCGAAAAGCGGCGAGGAAATCTCCGGTGATGGCGTGCTGGAGATTCTCCAGGACGGCTTCGGCTTCCTCCGCTCTGCTGACGCTTCCTATCTTGCCGGCCCAGACGATATCTACGTCTCGCCGAGCCAGATCCGTCGCTTCAACTTGCGCACCGGTGACACCATCGTTGGCAAGATCCGCCCTCCAAAGGAAGGCGAGCGGTATTTCGCCCTGCTCAAGGTCGACACGATCAACTTCGATCGTCCTGAGAACGCGAAAAACAAGATTCTCTTTGAGAACCTGACCCCGCTGTTCCCGACCGTGCGCATGAAGATGGAAGCCGGCAACGGTTCCACCGAAGACTTGACCGGTCGTGTAATCGACCTGTGCGCCCCGATCGGTAAAGGCCAGCGTGGTCTGATCGTCGCACCGCCGAAAGCCGGTAAGACCATCATGCTGCAGAACATTGCAGCGAACATCGCCCGTAACAATCCTGAAGTTCACCTGATCGTATTGCTGATCGATGAACGTCCGGAAGAAGTGACTGAAATGCAGCGCACCGTGCGCGGCGAAGTGGTTGCCTCGACGTTCGATGAGCCGCCAACCCGCCACGTGCAGGTTGCCGAAATGGTGATCGAGAAGGCCAAGCGCCTGGTCGAGCACAAGAAAGACGTGGTGATCCTGCTCGACTCTATCACCCGTCTGGCCCGTGCCTACAACACTGTGATCCCGAGCTCCGGCAAGGTCTTGACCGGTGGTGTCGATGCCCACGCCCTGGAGAAACCAAAGCGTTTCTTTGGCGCTGCGCGCAACATCGAAGAAGGCGGCTCGCTGACCATTATCGCCACCGCACTGGTTGAAACCGGTTCGAAGATGGACGAAGTGATCTACGAAGAGTTCAAGGGTACCGGCAACATGGAACTGCCCCTTGACCGTCGCATCGCGGAAAAACGCGTGTTCCCGGCGATCAACATCAACCGTTCCGGCACCCGCCGTGAAGAGTTGCTGACCGCCGACGACGAACTGCAGCGCATGTGGATCCTGCGCAAGCTGCTGCACCCGATGGATGAAGTAGCTGCCATCGAGTTCCTGGTCGACAAGTTGAAAACCACCAAGACCAACGACGAGTTCTTCCTGTCGATGAAACGTAAGTAATACGACGTTTCTGGTCCGAAAGAATGGCGCCCCTAGGGGCGCCATTTTTTTGCGCCCGCTTTTTAAGCGAGCCTGGCAGCCAAACACACCCCGGAGCAGGTAGGATGTACGCCTATTTTACGGGTGGCATGGTTAATGAAATTCAAGGATCTTCGGGATTTCGTGCAGCAACTTGAGCAGCGCGGAGAGTTGAAACGTATCCAGATGCCGGTTTCCCCGGTGCTGGAAATGACTGAGATTTGCGACCGTACCCTGCGCAACAAGGGCCCGGCGCTGCTGTTCGAGAACCCGACCGGCTACGATATCCCGGTGCTCGGCAACCTGTTCGGCACCCCTGAGCGCGTGGCGTTTGGTATGGGCGCCGAGTCGGTCAGCGAACTGCGCGAGATCGGCAAGCTGCTGGCCTTCCTCAAGGAGCCCGAGCCGCCCAAGGGCTTGAAGGATGCCTGGTCGAAGTTGCCGATCTTTCGCAAGATCATTGCCATGGCCCCCAAAGTGGTCAAGGACGCGGTATGCCAGGAAGTGGTCATCGAAGGCGATAACGTCGACTTGGCCATGCTCCCGGTGCAGACCTGCTGGCCCGGCGACGTCGGCCCGCTGATCACCTGGGGCCTGACTGTCACCAAAGGCCCGAACAAAGACCGCCAGAACCTGGGTATCTACCGCCAGCAAGTGATCGGCCGCAACAAGGTGATCATGCGCTGGCTGAGCCACCGTGGCGGCGCCCTGGATTTCCGCGAGTGGTGCGAGAAGCATCCGGGCCAGCCGTTCCCGGTTTCCGTGGCCTTGGGCGCTGACCCGGCCACCATTCTCGGCGCCGTGACCCCGGTGCCCGACAGCCTCTCCGAATACGCCTTCGCCGGTTTGCTGCGCGGTAACCGCACCGAGCTGGTGAAATGCCGTGGCAACGACCTACAAGTGCCTGCCACTGCCGAGATCATCCTTGAAGGCGTGATTCATCCAGGCGAAATGGCCGATGAAGGCCCGTACGGCGACCACACCGGCTACTACAACGAGGTTGATAGCTTTCCGGTGTTCACCGTCGAGCGCATCACTCACCGGATCAAGCCGATCTACCACAGCACTTACACTGGCCGTCCGCCGGATGAGCCGGCCATTCTTGGCGTCGCGCTCAATGAAGTGTTCGTGCCGATCCTGCAAAAGCAATTCCCGGAGATCACCGACTTCTACCTGCCGCCCGAAGGTTGCTCGTATCGCATGGCCATCGTGACCATGAAGAAGTCGTACCCGGGCCATGCCAAGCGGGTAATGCTCGGTGTGTGGTCGTTTTTGCGACAGTTCATGTACACCAAGTTCGTTATCGTCACCGACGACGACATCAATGCCCGCGACTGGAACGACGTGATCTGGGCCATCACCACGCGCATGGACCCCAAGCGCGACACGGTGATGATCGACAACACGCCGATCGACTACCTCGACTTCGCCTCGCCGGTGTCGGGCCTGGGCTCGAAGATGGGCCTGGACGCTACCCACAAGTGGCCGGGTGAGACCACCCGCGAGTGGGGCCGGGTGATCGTCAAGGACGAAGCCGTCACGGCCCGTGTCGATGCCATGTGGAAAGAATTGGGAATAGATTGATGCGTGTAACCCTGCAACCTTCCGGTGCTGTGCTGGAGCTGGTCCCTGGCGAGCGAATCCTCGAGGGTGCGCGTCGCCTGGGCTACGAGTGCCCCCAGGCCTGTCGCAACGGCGTGTGCCACGTGTGTGCCGCGCTGCTGGTGGAAGGCCGGGTGCAACAAGCCGGTGAGGTGCGTGACCATGGTGAGTTCTATACCTGCATCGCCGAGCCGCTGGAAGATTGCATCGTGTTGTGGGATGGCGTGTTGGCGCCGGGAGAGTTGCCGTTGCGCAAGTTGTCGTGCCAATTGAGTGAATGCGTGGAGGTCGGTGGCGATGTGTGGCGCGTGCGCCTGCGTGCGCCGGCCGGCAAAGCAGTGCGTTACCACGCCGGGCAATACCTGATGATTGAACGGGACAATGGCGAGAAATCGGCGTTCTCCCTGGCGTCGGCACCCCATTCCGGCCGCGAGCTGGAATTGCACGTACTGGCGCGCGAAGACAGCGCTCGCAGCCTGCTTGAGCAATTGCAACGTAACCAGATGGCGCGCATCGAGCTCCCGTTTGGCGACACCCACCTGGCCGAGCTGCCAGATGGGCCGCTGGTGCTGATCGCCGCCGGCACCGGCATGGCGCAGATGCACAGCTTGATCGAGCATTGCCGCGCTTCCGGTTTCAAGCACCCGGTGCATTTGTACTGGGGCGTGCGCCGCCCGGAAGACTTCTACGACATTGAGCACTGGGACCAGTGGAAGCAACTGCCCAACCTGTACCTGCACAAAGTCGTCAGTGACCTGTGTGGGTGGGAAGGGCGCTGCGGGTTGCTGCATGAAGCGGTATGCGAAGACATCACCGACCTCAAGGCCGTGCATGTCTACGCCAGCGGTTCACCGGCGATGATCTACGGCACGCTGGATGCCTTGGTGGAAGCCGGTATGGATGCGCATCAGATGCGTGCTGATGTGTTTGCCTACGCGCCCCGGCCCTGACACGACCACTATTGTGGAGCGGGGCTTGTGTGGGAGGGGGCTTGCCCCCGATAGCGGTGTATCAGTCACCAGATTTACTAACTGAACCACTGCCATCGGGGGCAAGCCCCCTCCCACACTTGGATGTGCTCACTCAGAACCTTTTTAGTTTCAGAACCGTAAGCCCGTCGTCACCATCGCGGCGTTGAACCCCAGCAATACCAGTTCCGCCGCGACTGGCCCGTAATGCGTGCCCACCGACGGAATAATCACCGGCGCCACGCCAAAACGGTTCAACGGAATTTTGTCACGGTACTTGCCGCGATAGCCCTGGATGGCTCCGCCCGTGAGCTTCAGGTACACCGGATAATCATCCAAGTCATAGCGCTTGCCCGCATAGGCGTAGTACGAGCGCTGCCTGAACGAGTTGCGAAACGTCGCCCCGCCGTACACCAAGCCTGAGGCTTCATTGCGCTCCAGGCCAAGCAGATCCTGATGGTTGTTGTGCTCAGGGTCGGGTGCGAAGTGGCGGGTGTAGACGCTGGTCTGCGCGTACCAAAAGCCTTTGTCATCTTCGGTCGGCGCTGCTTCACCGGCCAAGGCGCTAGTGGCCTGGGCCAGGAACAGCAGGCCTGACAGTCGGAGTGTCTTCATGGGTGCGACCTCGGTAGTCGGTTTTGGGGCGGCTAGGTGGGTCGTGATGGGTGTCTATTTTGAACGGCCAGCGCGCGCCCAGGCTGAACCGGGGCTGAAGGTAGCGTGATGGGTAGGGCCAATCCTGACGAACGGGCGCCAGGCTTATACTTTTACTTATGCATTTAAGGTATTTAATTCGGGCACAGCAGTGTGTTCCAGTACGCTAGAGTTACACGCAACCTGTAACAGATTCCCGCAGACACACAGGAGACCTCAGCGATCCGCCATGACCGTTATTGAATCCGATCTTATGCAACTGGCTTACCCTCCACGGCTCGATCTAGGGCCGCAACTCACTCACGAACAATTGATGAGCTCGATGCAGGCCACCATGGGCCGGCACAAGGGTGGGCCGGTGTGGCTGTTTGCGTATGGATCGCTTATTTGGCGTCCGGAATGTTCGTCCACCGAACGCGTGCGGGCACGGGTTCACGGTTATCACCGTGGCCTGTATTTGTGGTCCCACGAGCATCGGGGCACGCCGGAATTGCCGGGGTTGGTGTTTGGCCTGGATCGCGGCGGCTCTTGCAGCGGATTTGCCTACCGCTTGCCGGAAGACCAACTGGAAGCCTCGCTCTACGCACTGTGGTGCCGCGAAATGCCCTATCCCTCATACCGGCCACACTGGCTCAGCTGCCGTCTTGAAGATGGCACCCAGGTGCAGGCGTTGGGGTTTGTGTTGGAGCGGCACTTGCCCAGCTACGCCGGGAACCTGCCCGACCAGGTGTTGAATCACGTGCTGGAAAGCGCTTGCGGGCGTTACGGCACCACTCGCGATTATGTCGAGCAGACCGTCAACGCCCTGCGTAGCCACGCCATGCCAGATAAAAACCTGGAGGCGCGGCTCAAGCGATGTGCGAAGGGCTGTTCAGGCGGCGATTAACGCGCCGAACTGACGCTGTTGGTGTGCCACAGCGTAGGGATCAGGAACGCGATCGCCAACACGCAGGCGCCGATCAGCAGCACAAAACCGCCGTCCCAGCCGAAGTGGTCCACGGTGTAGCCCATGGCCGCACTTGCCGCCACTGAACCACCCAGGTAGCCAAACAGACCGGTAAAGCCTGCAGCCGTGCCAGCGGCTTTTTTCGGTGCCAGTTCAAGCGCCTGCAGGCCGATCAGCATCACCGGGCCGTAGATCAGGAAGCCAATGGACACCAGCGCGATCATGTCGACCATCGGGTTACCCGGCGGGTTAAGCCAGTACACCAGGGTCGCCACGGTCACCAGCGCCATGAACACGATGCCGGTCAGGCCGCGGTTGCCGCGGAAGATCTTGTCCGACATCCAGCCGCAGAGCAGTGTGCCCGGAATACCGGCCCACTCGTAGAAGAAGTACGCCCAGGACGATTTATCGACGGTGAAGTGCTTGGCTTCTTTCAAGTAGGTGGGCGCCCAGTCCAGCACGCCGTAGCGCAGCAAATAGACAAACACGTTGGCAAAGGCGATGTACCACAGCATTTTGTTGCGCAGCACGTACTTGACGAAGATTTCCTTGGCACTGAATTCGTCTTCGTGGCTGGCGTCGTAGCCTTCCGGGTAGTCGTTCTTGTACTTCTCGATAGGCGGCAGGCCTACCGATTGCGGGGTGTCGCGCATGGTGAGGAAGGCAAATGCCGCCACGGCCAAGGCTACGGTGGCCGGCACGTAGAACGCCGCATGCCAGTCGTTGAACCAGGCCATGCCCAGCAGGAACAGCGGGCCGATCAGGCCGCCGCCGACGTTGTGCGCCACGTTCCACACCGATACCACGCCGCCGCGTTCTTTCTGCGACCACCAGTGCACCATCGTCCGCCCACTTGGCGGCCAGCCCATGCCCTGGGCCCAACCGTTGATGAACAGCAAGATGAACATCATGGTCACACTGGACGTGGCCCAAGGTGCGAAACCGAAAATGAACATCACGCCAGCTGAAACCAGCAGGCCGAAGGGCAGGAAGTAGCGCGGGTTAGAGCGGTCGGACACCAGGCCCATGAGGAACTTGGACAGGCCGTAGGCAATCGCGATGGCCGACATCGCCAGGCCCAGCTCGCCACGGGTGTAACCCTCGTCGATCAGATAGGGCATGGCCAGGGAGAAGTTTTTGCGCAGCAGGTAGTAACCGGCGTAACCGAAGAAAATACCGGCGAAGATCTGCCAGCGCAGGCGTCGGTAGGTGCTGTCTATTTTTTCTTCAGGCAGGGGCGCCTGATGTGCGGCAGGACGAAAGAAAGCAAACATTCAAGAGCTCCAGATTTCTTGTTTTGACTGCGGATGCGAATGTTACAGTTTCGTTACCGAAAATAGCATGGCCTCCTATCAGCAAACAAAGGAATTGAGAGCGAGTGCATGTTCTTTTATGAACACCGGAAATCAAACTGTGGGAGGGGGCTTGCTCCCGATAGCGGTGTGTCAGCCAATGGATTCAGTGACTGACACCCTGCAATCGGGGGCAAGCCCCCTCCCACAGTTGATTGCATTACAAGGTTGGTTAGCGGGTTTGGACGACCACCTTGCCCACGGCCCGGCGCTGCCCCAGGTCATTGATTGCCTGGGCCGCCTGCTCCAGCGCATACACCTGCGACACCAACGGCTTCAACTTGCCCTCGCCATACCACCCAAACAACTGCTGGAAGTTCGCCGCATTATCCTGCGGCTGACGCTGGGCAAACGAGCCCCAGAACACCCCGACCACCGCCGCACCCTTGAGCAACGCCAGGTTCACCGGCAGTTCCGGGATGCGCCCACTGGCAAACCCCACCACCAGCAAACGGCCGTTCCAGGCAATGCTGCGGATAGCCTGGTCAAACAGGTCGCCACCCACCGGGTCGTAGATCACGTCGGCGCCGTTGCCGTCGGTGAGGCGCTTGATCTCATCCTTCAAGTTGGTTTCGCTGTAATTGATCAGCTCATCGGCGCCGGCCGCCTTGGCCACCGCGAGTTTATCGGCGCTGCTGGCCGCTGCGATCACCCGGGCGCCCATGGCCTTGCCGATTTCCACGGCGGCCAGGCCCACGCCACCGGAGGCGCCGAGTACCAGCAGGGTTTCGCCCGGTTGCAGGTTAGCGCGTTGCTTCAGGGCGTGCATTGAGGTGCCATAGGTCATGCTGAAGGCGGCGGCGGTGTTGAAGTCCATGCTGGGCGGGATCGGCAGCACGTTATAGCCCGGCACCGCGACCTGCTCGGCAAAGCTGCCCCAGCCGGTCAGGGCCATGACCCGGTCGCCGACTTTCAAATGGCTGACCTTCTCTCCCACTTCACTGACCACACCGGCCGCCTCACCGCCGGGCGAGAACGGGAAGGACGGCTTGAACTGGTACTTGCCCTCGATGATCAAGGTGTCCGGGAAGTTGACCCCGGCCGCATGCACGTCCAGCAGGATTTCGTTCTTCTTGATCGCCGGGCGCTCGATTTCTTCCAGCACCAGGGTTTCGGCGGGGCCGAAGGCTTTGCACAGCACAGCTTTCATCGGGCTATTCCTTTTGGTGTCATGGCCGATAAGTGTAGGAGGGTAAGCGAGTGGGTCAACGAGCATGCTCCGGCCTGATAAGTCGCCATAAGCTTGTACTCAGCCTTGCTAGCGTTATGCTACTGGCCACCGAATTTGAGGAATGAACTGTGAAAGCGTGGATCCTGTTGATGCTGGCCCTGACCTTGCCGATGGCAGCCCAGGCCGAAGAAGCCAAAGAAGGCGAGGCGCCGAAAGTCAGCTACATCAGCCTCAGCCCGCCGTTCGTGGGGAACTATGGCCTGGACGGCACGGCGAAACTCAAGGTGTTTAAGGCCGATATCGCATTGCGCGTGACCGGCACCGAAGCCGCCGCTGCCGTCAAAGCCAACGACGCGTTGATCCGTAACCAGTTGGTGGCGCTGTTCACCCAACAGACCAACGAGACCATGAGCACTGTCGAAGGCAAAGAAAAGCTGCGCCAGGAAGCCCTGAAGCAGACCCAGCAAGTCATGAACGATGAAACCGGCAAGCCGGTGGTGGAAGACCTGTTGTTCAACAACCTGATCATCCAGTAATTCGTCAGAGCAACCCGATGATCGCGGCCCACTGCTCGGCGGTCACCGGCATCACGGAAAGGCGGCTGCCCTTTTGTACCAGGGGCAATTCGGCGAGCGCCGTTTGTTGCTTCAGGTAGCCAAGGCCCAGCACCTTGGGAAAGGTTTTGACGTGCGCCACATCAATCGCACTCCAGGGGTTTTTCTCCGTGCTGGCCTTGGCATCGAAATAGTGGCTTTCAGGTTCCAAGGCCGTGGGGTCGGGGTAAGCCGCCTGGATGATCTTTCCGATGCCAGCAATACCCGGCTCCGGGCAACTTGAGTGGTAGAAGAAGAATTCGTCACCTTCCGCCATAGCGCGCAGAAAATTGCGCGCCTGGTAATTGCGCACCCCGTCCCAACGGGCTTCGCCAAGCTTTTCCAGGCCTTTGATGGAGAGTTCGTCGGGCTCGGATTTCATCAGCCAATAGGCCATTTTTGCGCTCCTGAAAAAGGCGTTGGGCAAGTTGTCTGGCAATTTAATGACAAACCGACAGTCGGTTGGCGCCAAGGTTTGCGTGTTGGTTCACGTTACCGCAGAATGCCGGCTTTTAAAGCTTGACGCAGCTGCAACGGACTACTTTGGAACGTTGTTGTCATCGTGTACGAGGTGCCTGAAGGGGGGCAATCGATGCAACGTAAACCGGATTTACTATGGATATTGGTTATTTTGTTTGGTCTGGGCGTCGTGACCACCGGGTATGCGCAAAGCTTGTGGTCGAACAAGACCGATGCTCCCGTTGAACTGACTCAGCAACAGCCGCAACCGTTCAAGCGTTAACCCTTCCCCAAGACGCCGCTTTTCACTGCGGCGTCTGCGCGATATACCACTGCTTATCAGTGACGGTGCCCGCCAACGGCACATCCCAACTCGCTTGCACCAGCCGTTCGACCTTCTGACATTCATGGGCCAGGCCCAAGAGCGTCGGCTTGCGCCAGTTTTGGCGGCGGGCCAAATAGGCGAGGCTACGGTCATAGAAGCCGCCGCCCATCCCCAGGCGCCCACCCGCATCATCGAAGCCCACCAATGGCAGCAATACCAGGTCCAGCGCCCATACTTTGCGTTGCTGGCAGATATTTACCCGGGGCTCAAGAATCCGAAAGCGGTTGGGCCGTAGCTTTTCCCCAGGGCGCACGCGCTGGAACACCATCTTCGTGCGTGGCCAGGCGCTAAGTACCGGCAGGTAAGTAGCCTTGCCCCGGCGCTGGGCGGCGCGCAGCAGCAAGCGCGGATCGATTTCACCGTCCGTCGGTAGATATAAGGAAATATGTTTGGCCCGGCGAAACAGCGGGTGCTGTGCCAGTTGCCGATACAGGCCCTGCGCGGCCTTGCGTTGCTGGCTCGGCGTGAGTTCGCGGCGGGCCTTGCGCAACATGCGTCGAAGGTGCGGACGGGAAAGCGGCGCAGGTTCGGTCATGGTTTTCGGCTCATAAAACAATGCCAGTCCGAAGACTGGCATTGAGTTTGGGAATTCAGGCTCCCCGACAGAACCGCTGTCGACTAAGCCCTTGAACCCGAAAGTTCAAGGTGGAAGAAGCAGTAGGCTTTAAGGCTTTCCGTCTAGCGGACATGCACACCAGCCCAACGTGCAACTTCCAGGGTAGTGCGAATCGGCTCCGGGACATCGCCGACTGGCAAGCACGCCAGGGAGTGGGGCGAGTATACCTTAAACGCTCGCGGCAATCAGCCCTTGGGTGCGTCTGAATCGCTGGAAAGCACCAGATCAACACGTTCCAGCAGGTCGCGCACCTGCTCGCGCGTCGAGCCGCTGGCTTGTACGTCAGGGCGTTCCTGCTTATGCAGCAGGTCATGAGTAATATTCAGCGCGGCCATCACGGCGATACGATCGGCGCCGATCACTTTGCCGCTGCTGCGGATTTCACGCATCTTGCCATCCAGGTAACGGGCGGCGCTCACCAGGTTGTTGCGCTCTTCCTGGGGGCAGATGATCGAATATTCTTTGTCGAGAATCTGCACGGTGACGCTATTGCTTGAACTCATGAGTCTTGCTCCAGGGCCTTCAGGCGCGAAATCATCGATTCGACCTTACGCCGGGCGATTTCGTTTTTTTCAATGAGGTGAGCGCGTTCCTCGCGCCAGGTCTTTTCCTGAGCTAATAGGAGTCCGTTTTGACTCTTAAGTTGCTCGACCCGAGTAATTAGCAACTCGAGTCTGGCCATCAGCGCTTGCAGGTCGGTGTCTTCCATTGGGTTCCACTGGATTTTGTCTGATGAATGGCAACTGCAGGGTAAACGATCTGACGCCCTTGATGGTCTTGGTACGTCTGCCGGTGCTAGGATACAGCGCTCCATTCTAGACATTGCGCCGTCTGGCGCCTAGCTCACCATGCCTATTCAGAACTCCCCGTACGACGCTTTCTCCAAACTGCTGAGCACCAGCGGCCACCCTTGCTCGCCTGCTGAATTGCACGGTGTGTTGTTGGGCCGCAGCTGCACCGGCGTTGGCTTTGATGCCGATAACTGGCTGGCCGATGTGGCCGAGCTGCTGGAAACCGAGCCGACCGACAACGTGCGCAACGCGCTGATCGGCCTGCAGGAAATGGTCAAGGGCGAGCTGACCGGCGATGACGTCACCGTCGTCCTGCTGCTGCCCACCGACGACGCGCCGCTCGCCGACCGTGCTGCCGCCCTGGGCCAATGGTGCCAAGGCTTCCTCCACGGTTTCGGCGTGAACGCCGGCGGCCTGGACCTGAGCACCGACGCCAAGGAGGTCCTGCAGGACCTGGCGGCGATCTCCCAGGTGCAAGACGCCCTGGAAGAGTCCGAAGACGGCGAAGGTGACTACATGGAAGTGATGGAATACCTGCGCGTTGCGCCGCTGCTACTGTTCACCGAGACCAAAAAGTCCGCTGAACCTGCGGCCCCCAAGCCGTCGCTGCACTAAGAAAGGAAGCTCATCTGCCCATGATTCATATCCCCCGAGCGGAATACACCCGGCGCCGCAAGGCGCTCATGGCGCAGATGGAACCCAACAGCATCGCGATCCTGCCGGCCGCCGCCGTGGCGATCCGCAACCGTGATGTCGAGCACGTGTACCGTCAGGACAGCGACTTCCAGTACCTGAGCGGCTTCCCCGAGCCTGAAGCGGTGATCGTGCTGATGCCCGGTCGCCTGCATGGCGAGTACGTGCTGTTCTGCCGCGAGCGCAACGCCGAACGCGAACTGTGGGACGGCCTGCGCGCTGGCACCGAAGGCGCGATCCGCGACTTTGGCGCCGACGATGCCTTCCCCATCACCGATATCGACGACATCCTGCCCGGCCTGATCGAAGGCCGCGACCGGGTGTATTCGGCCATGGGCAGCAATGCCGAATTCGACCGCCACCTGATGGAGTGGATCAACGTGATCCGCTCCAAGGCGCACCTTGGCGCCCAGCCGCCGAACGAATTCGTTGCGCTGGATCATCTGCTTCACGACATGCGCCTGTATAAATCGGCGGCAGAAGTGAAGGTGATGCGCGAAGCGGCGCGAATCTCCTGCGCGGCCCATATAAAGGCGATGCAGGCCAGCCGCGCCGGGTTGTATGAGTTCAGCCTCGAAGCCGAGCTCGATTACGAGTTTCGCAAGGGCGGCGCGAAGATGCCGGCCTATGGCTCCATCGTCGCCGCCGGGCGCAACAGCTGCATCCTGCATTACCAGCAGAATGACGCGGTGCTCAAGGACGGCGACCTAGTGCTGATCGACGCTGGTTGTGAGATCGACTGCTACGCCAGCGACATCACCCGTACTTGGCCGGTCAACGGCAAGTTTTCGCCCGAACAAAAGGCGATCTACGAGATTGTGCTGGCCTCCCAGGAAGCTGCCTTTGCCGAAATCGCCCCGAACAAACATTGGAACCAGGCTCATGAAGCGACGGTGCAAGTTATCACCGCCGGGTTGGTCAAGTTGGGCTTGCTGCAAGGTGATGTCGACGAGTTGATCGCCAGCGAAGCCTACAAAGCCTTCTACATGCACCGCGCCGGCCACTGGCTGGGCATGGATGTGCACGATGTGGGCGAGTACAAGGTGGGCGGTGAATGGCGGGTGCTGGAAGTCGGCATGGCCTTGACCGTGGAGCCGGGCATCTACATCGCGCCGGACAACGTGAACGTAGCAAAGAAATGGCGTGGCATTGGCGTACGCATCGAGGACGACGTGGTAGTGACCAAGCAAGGCTGTGAAATTCTGACCGGTGGCGTGCCCAAAGCGGTCGCCGAGATCGAAGCGTTGATGGCGGCTGCGCGATGAGCCGGGTCAACCTGGCCATTATCGGTGGCGGCCTGGTGGGCGCCAGCCTGGCGTTGGCGTTGCAGGCCGGGGCCAAGGCCCGTGGCTGGAAGATCGTGCTGATCGAGCCGTTCGCCCCCGGCGACAGTTACCAACCCAGCTACGATGCGCGTTCATCGGCGTTGTCGTATGGCGCCAAGCAGATTTATCAGCGCCTGGGCCTGTGGCAAGACATCTCCCGCCGCGCCGAGCCGATCAAGCAGATCCATGTGTCAGACCGTGGCCGCTTCTCCACTGCGCGCCTGTCTGCCATGGAAGAGGGCGTGCCGGCTCTTGGCTACGTGGTGGAAAACGCCTGGCTCGGCCAATGCCTGTGGCAAGGCCTGGACAAGGACGTGGTCAGTTGGCGTTGCCCGGCCGAAGTCACGCACATGGAGCCATTGCCCGACGGCTATCGCCTGACCCTCAACGATGAAACGGTGCTGGAATGCGACCTCGCCGTGCTGGCCGATGGCGGCCGCTCCGGCCTGCGCGAGCAACTCGGTATCGGCGTGAAAACCCGCCCCTACAACCAAAGTGCGTTGATCGCCAACATCACCCCAAGCGAAGCCCATAACGGTGAAGCCTTCGAGCGCTTCACCGATGAAGGCCCGATGGCCCTGCTGCCGCTGCCCGACAACCGCTGCGCGCTGGTCTGGACGCGCATCGGCATGGACGCCCAGCGCCTGGCCAACCTCGACGAGCGCGCCTTTCTCAGTGAATTGCAGGGCGTGTTCGGCTATCGCCTCGGCACCTTGAAACAAGTCGGCGCGCGCCATCTGTATCCACTGACCCTGGTGGAAGCCGAAGAGCAAGTGCGTTCTCACTTGGCGATCCTCGGTAATGCGGCCCACAGCCTGCATCCGATTGCCGGGCAGGGTTTCAATTTGTCCCTGCGCGATGCGAATGCCTTGGCCGAAGCCCTGCTGGCAGGGCCTCAAGTGCCGGGCGACCTGGCGACCTTGCAGAGTTATCGCGAGCGCCAACGCCTGGACCAGAAACTGACCGTGGGCTTCTCCGACCAGGTCACGCGCCTGTTTGGCAGCGCACAGCCGTTGGTTGCGCTGGGTCGTAACATGGGTCTGCTGGGCCTGGACTTGCTGCCGCCCGCCAAACGCTGGTTCGCCCGGCAGGCCATGGGCCTGGGCACACGTCCCGATGCGTAAGTGGTTGATTGCGCGCATCGGTAAAGCGCGGCTGTTGCGTTGGGTCATGACCCTGTACCCACCGTATCTGGGCGCGGGTGTCAGCGTGCAGCACATGAGCGCCGATTTCCGTCACGTCAAAGTGCGCATGGGCTTGGGCTGGTACAACCGCAACTACGTCGGCACGCAGTTTGGCGGCAGCCTGTACTCAATGGTCGACCCGTTCTACATGCTGCTATTGATGGAGAACCTCGGCCGCGATTACATCGTCTGGGACAAGGCGGCCAGCATCGATTTCATATCGCCGGGCAAAGGCCCGGTGTACGCCGAATTTTCCATCGACGACGCGTTGCTCGATGAGATTCGCCGGCAGACCGAAGGGGGCGAAAAATACTTGCCCCACCTTAAGGTCGACATTCATGACGGCTCCGGCACTTTGGTGGCGCGGGTCGACAAAACTCTTTACGTGCGGCGCAAGCCGCCAGCGAGACAGGCTTAAACCATGGACATGCGCGCAGATGTGCTGATTGTCGGGGCCGGAATGGTCGGAAGCGCCCTGGCGCTGGCGTTACAGGGCAGTGGCCTGCAGGTGCTGCTGCTCGACGGTAGCCCGCTGAGCGTCAAGCCGTTCGACCGTGACGCGGCGTTCGAGCCCCGCGTGAGCGCCTTGTCGGTGGCCAGCCAGCGCATCCTGGAGCGCCTGGGCGTGTGGGACGGCATCGTCGAACGACGCGCCAGCCCTTACGGCGAGATGCAGGTGTGGGACGGCAGCGGTACCGGGCAGATCCACTTTTCGGCTGCCAGCGTGCACGCCGAAGTATTGGGGCATATCGTCGAGAACCGCGTGGTTCAGGATGCCTTGCTTGATCGCCTGCACGACTGCGACTTGGGCCTGCTGGCCAATGCGCGCCTGGAGCAGATGCGCCGCTCCGGCGATGACTGGCTGCTGACCCTGGCCGATGGCCGCACATTGCGTGCGCCGCTGGTGGTGGCGGCCGATGGCGCTAACTCCGCCGTGCGCCGCCTGACCGGCACCGCGACCCGTGAATGGGATTATCTGCACAACGCCATCGTCACCAGCGTACGCAGCAGCCAAGCGCACCAGCGTACGGCGTGGCAACGCTTTACTGACACCGGCCCGCTGGCGTTTTTGCCGCTGGTGCGGGATGGGCAGGAGGATTGGTGTTCAATCGTCTGGTCGACCACCCCGGCTGAGTCCGAGCGCCTGATGGCGTTGGATGATGAACGCTTCTGCCGCGAACTGGAGCGTGCCTTTGAGGGCCGCCTGGGTACGGTGATCAATGCCGACCCGCGAGTCTGCGTCCCGCTGCGCCAACGCCACGCCAAACGCTATGTGGCAGAAGGCCTGGCGTTGATCGGCGATGCCGCGCACGTGATCCACCCATTGGCGGGGCAGGGCGTGAACCTGGGCTTCCTCGACGCGGCGACCCTGGCCGAAGTGCTGTTGGCGGCCACCGAACGTGGCGAACGCCTGGCGGACGTAAAAGTGCTGAGCCGCTATGAGCGCCGGCGCATGCCCCACAACCTGGCGTTGATGGCGGCGATGGAAGGCTTTGAACGACTGTTCCAGGCCGACCAACTGCCGCTGCGCTGGTTGCGCAATGCCGGCTTGAAACTGGTCGATCAAATGCCAGAAGCCAAGGCCGTTTTCGTACGCCAGGCCCTGGGCCTGACCGGCGACCTCCCTGACTTGGCTAAACTCTGACCTTGAAATGCGGGCCCTTGTGGGAGGGGGCTTGCCCCCGATGAGGCCATCAGCCCCGCCGCAAAAGCCAGCCTATGCAACATCTGGTAACGCCTCCACCAAGCATCACCAAATGTGAGTCCTTATCATTTGCCCTCTTTTTGCAAATGAGAGACCGCCCCCATGTTGGCACCCAAGCGCCTCCTGACTGCCCTGGCACTCACCCTGATCGGCAGCACCACCGTGCAGGCAGCCGACGAAGTGGTGGTCTACTCTTCGCGCATCGACGAACTGATCAAGCCGGTATTCGACGCCTACACCCAGAAAACCGGCGTGCAGATCAAGTTCATCACCGATAAAGAAGCCCCGCTGATGCAGCGCATCAAGGCCGAGGGCGAAAACGCCACCGCCGACCTGCTGCTCACGGTTGACGCCGGCAACCTCTGGCAGGCTGAGCAGATGGGCATCCTGCAACCGTTCACCTCCCCGGTGATCGACAAGAACATTCCCCTGCAATACCGCTCCTCGGCCCATGCCTGGACCGGCTTGAGCCTGCGTGCGCGTACCATCGCGTATTCCACCGACCGGGTAAAACCGGGCGACCTCACCACTTATGAAGCCCTGGCTGATAAACAGTGGGAGGGCCGCCTGTGCCTGCGCACGGCGAAAAAGGTCTACAACCAGTCGCTGACGGCCACCCTGATCGAAACCCATGGGGCAGCCAAGACCGAGGAGATCGTCAAGGGTTGGGTCAATAACCTGTCCACCGACGTGTTCTCCGATGACATCGCCGTGCTCGAAGCGATCAACGCCGGGCAGTGCGACGTGGGTATCGTCAACACCTATTACTACGGCCGTCTGCACAAGCAGAAGCCGGACCTGGCGGTGAAGCTGTTTTGGCCGAACCAGGGTGACCGTGGCGTGCACGTGAACCTGTCGGGCATCGGCCTGACCAAACATGCCCCGCACCCGGAAGCCGCCAAGGCACTGGTTGAGTGGATGACCACCCCTGAGGCGCAGAAGATCTTCGCCGACGTGAATCAGGAATTCCCGGCCAACCCGGCGGTACCGCCGTCGGCCGAAGTGGCGAGCTGGGGCAAGTTTGTGGCAGACACCTTGCCGGTGGAAGTGGCGGGCAAGCGTCAGGCCGAGGCCATTCGCCTGATGGATCGGGCTGGCTGGAACTGACACACTGCAAGTCTAAATGTGGGAGGGGGCTTGCCCCCGATAGCGGAGTGTCAGTCTACTCATCAGTGACTGATCCACCGCCATCGGGGGCAAGCCCCCTCCCACATTGGATTGTGGTGACTTCAAGATATCCATTCACTGAGAACTGACTTTGGCCCACCCCGCCCAACGCCGCTGGTACCTGCCGGTCTTCACCGTCGCCGCCCTGGTGCTGCTGCCGCTGAGCGTGCTGTTGCTGTCCTGGCAAAGCATCGACGCGCAAATCTGGTCCCACCTGTGGGAAACCCAGATGCCGCGCCTGCTGGGCAACACGCTGACCCTGGTACTCGGCGTTGGCGTTGGCGTGACCCTGCTCGGCGTTAGCCTGGCCTGGCTCACCAGCCTCTGCGAATTCCCCGGCCGGCGTTGGCTTGACTGGGCGTTGATGTTGCCTTTCGCGATTCCAGCCTATGTGCTGGCCTTTGTGTTTGTGGGCCTTCTGGATTTTGCCGGCCCCGTGCAAACCCTGTTGCGCGAATGGTTCGGCATGGGGCTGCGGCTGCCGCGTGTGCGTTCCACCAGCGGTGTGATTATCGTGTTGGTGCTGGTGTTCTACCCCTACGTCTACTTGCTGGCGCGCACGGCGTTCCTGGCGCAGGGCAAGGGGTTGATGGAGGCCGCACGGGTGCTGGGGCAATCGCCGTGGCAGGCGTTCTGGCGCGTGGCGTTGCCCATGGCGCGGCCGGCGATTGGTGCCGGTGTGGCGTTGGCGTTGATGGAGACCCTGGCGGATTTTGGGGCGGTCTCGGTGTTCAATTTCGACACCTTTACCACGGCCATTTATAAGACCTGGTACGGCTTCTTCAGCCTTTCCAGTGCCGCCCAATTGGCCAGCCTATTGCTGCTGGTGGTGATGGTGGTGCTGTACGGCGAGCGTCGCGCACGAGGTGCCAGCCGCCCAAGCAACGAACGGCCACGGGGCAAGGCGCTATATCACCTGCGCGGGCTAAAGGCGGCGGCGGCCAGTACTTGGTGCGGCTTGGTGTTCGCCTGTGCCTTCGTCATCCCGATGCTGCAACTGGTTGCCTGGTTTTGGCAGCGTGGCCGCTTTGACTTGGACGAACGTTATTCGGGCCTGATCGTCCACACCCTCTACCTGGGCGGGATCGCAGCGTTGATCACCGTCAGCGTGGCATTGGTGTTGGCGTTTGCCAACCGACTGGCACCGACACGGGCGATTCGCTCCGGCATCAGCCTGGGCAACGTGGGCTATGCCTTGCCGGGCTCGGTGTTGGCGGTGTCGATCATGTTGGCCTTCAGTTATCTCGACCGTGAACTGGTGGTGCCGCTGTCCGGCTGGCTGGGTGGCGCGGGCAAACCGTTGCTATTAGGCAGCCTGTCGGCGCTGGTGTTGGCGTATCTGGTGCGCTTCCTGGCGGTGGCCTACGGGCCGTTGGAAAACAGCCTGGCGCGAATTCGACCCTCACTGCCGGAAGCTGCGCGCAGTCTTGGCGTGAGCGGGCCCCGACTGTTTTGCAAAGTGTATCTGCCTCTGCTGTTGCCGGGCACGCTGAGCGCCGCGCTGCTGGTGTTTGTGGATGTGCTCAAGGAAATGCCCGCAACCCTGCTGATGCGCCCATTCGGCTGGGATACCCTGGCGGTTCGCATCTTCGAAATGACCAGTGAAGGTGAGTGGGCGCGGGCCTCGCTGCCGGCGCTGACCTTGGTGTTGGTGGGCCTGCTGCCCGTTATTGGGCTGATCCGACGCTCCGCCCGACAAATCGGTTAGGTGCCAGTCCTACGGCTTGCGGCTACAATGCGCGGCATTCGGTGCGCTCCGTCTTTCGGATCGGGTTGCTGTGAGTGGCTGCAGACCTTGTAAATCAAGGCATCCAGCGCAAACAGCGACGCTGCGCACCTTCGCCAAGCCCGGAAGGAGAAACCCATGGGACAGCGTACGCCTCTGTATGACCTGCATCTCGCCCTCGGCGCGAAAATGGTCGATTTTGGCGGTTGGGATATGCCTCTGCATTACGGCTCGCAAGTTGAAGAACACCACCAGGTGCGACGCGACTGCGGGGTGTTCGATGTATCTCATATGACCGTGATCGATGTCACAGGCCCCCAGGCCAAGGAATGGCTGCAGCACCTGCTGGCCAATGATGTGGATCGTCTGCAGGGCTGCGGCCGTGCGTTGTACAGCGCCATGCTCAACGACAAGGGTGGCGTGGTGGACGACATGATCGTGTACCGCACCGAAGCCGGTTATCGGCTGGTGGTCAACGCCGCTACCCGCGATCAAGACATGGCCTGGATGCAGGCGCAGCTGGGCACGTTTCAGGTACAACTCCTTGAACGCCCCGAGCTGGCGATGCTGGCCATTCAAGGCCCCCATGCCCGGCAAAAGATCGCCGAACTGGTCACACAGTCTCGCAGCACCCTGATTCACCAGCTTAAGCCGTTCGAAGGCCAGGCCGACGGCGATTGGTTTATTGCCCGCACCGGTTATACCGGTGAAGACGGTCTCGAAATTGTCCTGCCGGCCGATCAGGCGCCGGGTTTTTTCAACGATCTGGTGGGGGCGGGTATCTCACCCATAGGTCTCGGCGCCCGCGATACCTTGCGTCTTGAAGCCGGCATGAACCTGTACGGCCAGGATATCCATCAGGACGTCTCGCCTCTGGCCGCCAACATGGCCTGGAGCATTGCCTGGGAGCCTGCCGGGCGTAATTTCATCGGCCGGGCAGCGCTGGAGGCCGAGTTGGCGGCGGGTGTGCAGTTCAAATTGGTAGGGCTGGTGCTGGAAGAACGCGGAGTTTTACGTGCTCATCAGGTGGTTCGCATCGCCAATGTTGGCGAAGGGGAGATCACCAGTGGTAGTTTCTCTCCTACGCTGAGTAAATCCATTGCGCTGGCGCGCGTACCGACGGCCACTGCCGATCGGGCCGAAGTGGAAATCCGCGGCAAGTGGTACCCGGTTCGAGTGGTCAAGCCGACCTTCGTGCGCCATGGCAAAACCTTGATCTAACCTATTTCCGGCAGGCCAAAGGCCGCTGACATTACTTCATGAGGACACAGACTATGAGCGATATCCCCGCCGACCTGCGTTTTGCCGAAAGCCACGAGTGGGCCCGTCTGGAAGCTGACGGCACCGTGACTGTCGGTATCTCCGACCATGCCCAGGAAGCCTTGGGTGATGTGGTGTTTGTTGAGCTGGCAGAAGTCGGCAAAGTATTTGCCGCTGGTGATGCAGCGGGTGTTGTGGAATCGGTGAAGGCTGCTTCGGATATCTACTCGCCGGTTGCCGGTGAAGTGATTGCGGTCAATGAAGCCTTGGCTGATAGCCCCGAGTCGCTGAATTCCGAGCCGTACAACGCTTGGATCTTCAAGCTCAAGCCAACTGATGCTGAAGCCGATCTGGCCAAACTGCTGGATGCTGCCGGCTACAAAGCCGCCATCGGCGAGTAAACACAGATCGAAATGTGGGAGGGGGCTTGCTCCCGATGACGGAGTGTCAGCCTCTACATCTGGAGACTGATCCACCGCTATCGGGGCAAGCCCCCTCCCACTTTGTATTGAGTCGACTGTAAGTATTTAGCCCGCTTTCAAGACTGCTTTGACCGCCGCCACCGACCGCTCCACATCCGCCTCCGTCATCGCCGTAAACATCGGCAACGACACGATCAGCCGCCCCACCTTTTCCGCCACCGGGAACATCCCTTCCTTGAATCCCTGCGCCCGGTAAAGGCTCAACAGGTGGATCGGTGGGTAGTGGTAGCCAATGCCGACGCCGTGCGCCTGCATCTGCTCCATGAACGTGGCGCGGGCGGGAAGACCGTCCAGACGTTCTGGTAACACGAGTTGGAAGAGGTGCCAGTTGCTGTTTTCGAAATCCGCCGGTGGCAGTTGTGCGCCGTACTGCGCTTCAAAGTCAGCACCAAAGCACTTGAAGTAGTGCCGCGCCAGGTGCTGGCGATGAGCAGTGATCTTCTCGATGTGCGCGAACTGCCCCAGACCGATCGCTGCGGCGATGTCTGTCATGTTGAATTTGCCACCCAGCACGTCCACGTCCAGGCCATCGAAGCCCGTACGCGTCACGCCCTGCAGGCGGTATTTTTCGGCCAGCCGCGCTTCTTCGGCGTTATTCAATACCAGGCAGCCGCCTTCGGAAGACGTAATGTTCTTGTTGGCCTGGAAACTGAACGACACGAAGTCGCCTGTGGCTCCAATGCGCTCGCCCTCCCAGCTGGAACCCAGCGCCTGGGCCGCGTCCTCGATAATGCGCAGGTTGTACTTATTGGCCAGTGCGTAAAGCCTCGGCATGTCCAGGGGCAAACCGGCGAGGTAAACCGGGATGATCGCCTTGGTACGTGGGGTGATCGCAGCTTCCACCTGGGCCAGGTCGATATTGCGGGTCAGCGGGTCGATATCGGCAAACACCGGTGTGGCGCCTACTTCCAGGATCACGTTGGCCGTTGCGACCCAGGAAATCGGCGTGGTGATGACTTCATCCCCAGGCCCGATACCGGCAATACGCAAGGCAATCTCCATGGTGCAGGTGCCTGAGTTGAACGTGCGGACCGGACGGCCGCCAAAGTACTCCGACAACTGCGCTTCGAATGCCTGCACTTTTGGCCCGCTGGTGATCCAGCCCGAGCGCAGTACATCGCCCACCGCCGCGATGGTGGCTTCATCGATGGTGGGTTTGGAAAACGGCAGGAAGGGCTGTTGGCTCATAACGACGAAGGCATCCGTTTCAGATTGGCAATGAGTGGAAGGCTTATCAGTGCCGGCATGGTTACACGGCTCGACTGAATATAGCCTGTCACCCGTGAACGAATCGTCGACATGCGGCTTAAAACGCGGGCAAAAAAATGCCGCTTGGGTAAGCGGCATCCTTCAGAGCCTGTTGAATCACTCGGTGACAGCGTTTTTCGCGAGGATGGCGTTGGCCAGTTCCATGTCCGTGGCTTGCAGACCAGGGTTATCAGCACGGACTTTCTGCATGGCAGCTTCCAGGTACGGGCCACGGATACCGCCGTCGCTGGCAACGAAGCTGCCGGCGTCGTCTTGAGCGGCGACCACCAATTTGTGGTCTTTGAAAGTCAGGTACGTCGAACCGGTAGTGGCGCCCGACGAGATGACATTGCGCCAGAAGCTGTCGGCCATCGCTGAACCGACAGGGAGGGAAAGCACAGCTAGGGTTGCGACAGCATATTTGAGACGCATGATGAGTGACTCCGGGTGGGTTATCTGTACTTTATGATTGTAGTTAACCCAACCGAGTTCCATCACCGACTAAACAGTTTCAACTTTTAGAATGACGCCTTCTTGGCTAACCACCCGCACTTGTGCGCCTACGGGGCTGTCTGGGCCGGTTACCATCCATACGCCATCGCCCACTTTTACCTTGCCCCGGCCGTCCACGATGGCCTGATGCACCACGAAGGTGCGCCCAATTAATTCTGAGCCGCGCTCATTCAGCCCGGGCTGATCGCTTGCCTTGGCACCGCTGCGTTGGCGCTTCCACCAATACACAGCAGTCAGTATCGACAACATCGCAAACAGCAGCAGTTGCCACTCCAGGCCCAAGGGCGGCACCAGAAACTTGATCACGCCCACGGCCGCTGCCGCGATACCCATCCACAACAGGTAGCCGCCGGCACCGAATACTTCAAGAATCAGCAGCACCGTGCCCAGTGCCAGCCAATCCCAGAACGACAGGTGCTGCAGAAAATCCCACATGGCTTCAGCCTTTCTTGCTGTCGAAGGTGGCTTTGACAATCTCGCCAATACCGCCAACCGCACCGATTACCTGGCTGGCTTCCAGCGGCATCAGAATCACCTTGCTGTTGTTGGCCGATGCCAGCTTGCCCAAGGCGTCGATGTATTTTTGCGCGACGAAATAGTTGACCGCTTGCACGTTGCCCGACGCGATCGCTTCCGATACGACCTGTGTCGCGCGGGCCTCGGCTTCGGCCTGACGCTCACGGGCCTCGGATTCAAGGAAGGCCGCCTGACGGCTACCCTCGGCTTCAAGGATCTGCGCCTGTTTCTTGCCTTCAGCGGTGAGGATTGCCGATGCACGCAGGCCTTCGGCTTCGAGGATCTGTGCACGCTTGATCCGCTCGGCCTTCATCTGGCCCGACATGGCCGCCATCAGGTCGGCGGGCGGGCTGATGTCCTTGATTTCGATACGGGTGATCTTGATGCCCCACGGCGCAGTGGCTTCGTCCACGGTCCTCAGCAGTTTTTCATTGATGCCGTCACGTTGGCTGAGCATGGCATCCAACTCCATGGAGCCAAGGACAGTACGGATGTTGGTTTGCAGCAGGTTACGGATGGCATGCTCGAGGTTGTTGACCTCGTAGGCGGCCTGCGCGGTATTGACCACCTGGAAAAAGCACACGGCGTCGATCTGGACGGTGGCGTTGTCGGCGGTGATGACTTCCTGCGGTGGAATATCCAGCACGCTTTCCATCACATTGATCTTGCGGCCGATACGGTCCATGACCGGGATGATGATGTTTAGGCCCGGCTTGAGCGTGTTGGTGTAACGGCCGAAACGCTCGACCGTCCATTGGTAGCCCTGGGGGACGACCTTGAAACCCATGAACAGGATGGCGATGGCCAAGCCTACAAAAAGAAGCAGTACGGTTCCGATCTGCATAGCGATTCCTTATCTAGTGGTGACAGTAAAACGACGATCGGAGGATTGTAACGGTCTCGTCACTGATAAGAATGATTTCCCGTCCTGACAATCAAAGGATTTGTTTCTGAATCCCCAGGCGTTACCCGCAATACTTCCGCCATCGTTGTCTGGCCTGCGTGGACTTTATGCATTGCCGCCATTCTAAGGCTGCACATGCCTTGCGCCCCTGCGGCCTGCCGCAAAGCCTGCACGTCGGCGTCAGGCGTAATGAGCGCCTTGAGCGTTTCGTCCATATGCATGATTTCGTAGACCCCGGCACGCCCCTGATAGCCGCTGTTTCGGCACTCAACGCAACCTGCTGCCTCAAAGGCATCGCCTGTCGCACGCTTGCAGTGTGGGCACAACACCCGTACCAAACGCTGCGCCATTACGCCGATAAGTGTCGCTTTGATCAAATAGTGAGCAATCCCCAATTCCTGCAAGCGGCTGATAGCACTGGGAGCATCGTTGGTGTGCAGGGTCGTTAGCACCAAGTGACCGGTCAATGCGGCCTGGATCGCCATTTCAGCGGTTTCCTGGTCGCGTATCTCACCGATCATGATGATGTCTGGGTCCTGGCGTAGCAGGGCACGGATTGCGCTGGCAAAAGTCAGGTCGATATTGTGTTGCACCTGCATCTGGTTGAACGCGGGCTCTACCATCTCGATTGGGTCTTCAACCGTACATAGGTTGACCTCGCGGGTCGCCAGCTGCCTGAGCGTGGTGTAAAGGGTGCTGGTCTTGCCCGATCCGGTGGGGCCGGTGACCAGGATGATGCCATTGGCCTGGCTCGTCATCGTGTGCCAGAGCTGTTGGTCCTCAGGGGTCAAGCCCAACTTGTCGAAACCCTTAAGCAGCACTTGGGGGTCGAATATCCGCATCACCAGCTTCTCGCCAAAGGCTGTGGGCAAAGTGGAAAGGCGCAGCTCCACTTCTGCTCCCGTCGGGTTCTTGGTCTTGACCCGGCCGTCCTGAGGCTTGCGTTTTTCCGCCACATTCATGCGGCCCAGGCTTTTGAGGCGGCTGACCACCGCTACCGTTACCTGTGGCGGGAATTGATAGACGTCATGCAACAGCCCATCGATTCGAAAGCGCACGCGGCCCTGCTCCCGGCCCGGCTCGATATGGATGTCGCTGGCCCGCTGGCCGAACGCATACTGCAACAGCCAGTCGACGATATTGACGATATGCGCGTCGTTGGCGTCCGGCTCCTGGTCGCTAGCGCCTAAGTTGAGCAGCTCGAAATGGTCGGGCGTCGCGGTCTTCTGGTCGGCCCCGCTGACCGACTTTGCCAGCCGATAAAACTCGTCGATATAACGCCGGATGTCCTGGGGGTTGGCCACCACGCGTTTGATTGAACGCTTGAGCACCTGAGCCAGCCCGGCCTCCCAGCCGGTCACGTAGGGTTGCGCGCTGGCGATGGTGACGGTCTGTGCATCTACCGCAACGGCGAGGATGGCGTGGCGTTGGGCAAACGCATGGGACATCAACGGCACCACCGTCGCCACTTCAATCTTCAGCGGGTCGATACGCAAGTAAGGCAGTCCTACATGCCGGGCCAACCATTGCGTCAGTGTTTCCAGGCAGAGGCCTTGGGCCGCGATGCATTCCAATGGATGCTCACCGGTGTGCGCCGGGAGTACAGATAAGTGCTGTGCCACTTCAGGCGTCACTAACCCGGCATCGACCAGGGCGGGTAATAACGGCTGCAATTCCAATCGCTGATCAAGCGGCATTCAGGTATTCCTGGCAGGAGTCGGACGTAATCCCAGGCTAGTCAGCGCCTGAATATTCTCCTCCCAGGGTGTATTGCAGACTTTTACCGAGCAGCCACTGCTACCGCCTCAGGCCTTGCGCTTTCAGCCGGCCACACCACAAGCGAGTGCACATTGATCAGGTTACGAATCTTTTCACCGATCACTTGGGCGCGGTGCCAGCTCAGGCCGTCCATCACGATTGCAATGTCCAGCAGGTCCGCTTCGCGGTTCACGGTGACTTGTCGAGGGATAAGGTATTGAAGGGCGAAATAGTTGAGCACCCGGCACAGCACATCGGCTTCCGCCTCCGCGACGATCAGGTAGTGCGCCTGGCAATGAGCGTTGTTGACGGCCCACGCATCAACGCGAGTGGCAGGGTGGCTGGTTTCGACGATGTGCATGGGCGCTCTCCAAGTGTGATGGCAGAAATTTTTACATTCGCCAAGGGAGATTTCTTATCTAATATGGCCACTATTTACGATTGAACGAATTGTTCGATTCAAGACGTCCGCTAAAAAAGGTATTTATATGCATAGCCAGTTGGACATCTATGATCGGCGCATCCTAGCTTTGCTGCAGGAGGATGCCTCTCTCTCCAGTGCACAGATTGCCGAACAGGTCGGGTTGTCCCAGTCGCCCTGCTGGCGTCGCATCCAGCGGCTCAAGGAGGAGGGCGTGATTCGTGGTCAGGTGACCTTGCTGGACCGCAAGAAGATCGGCCTGAATACGCAGATTTTCGCCGAGATAAAACTCAACGCCCATGGCCGATCCAACTTCACTGAATTCACCGAAGCGATTCGCGGATTTCCGGAGGTGCTGGAGTGTTATGTGCTGATGGGGGCGGTGGATTTTCTGTTGCGTATCGTGACGGCAGATATCGAAGCGTATGAGCGGTTCTTCTTTGAGAAGCTGTCGATGGTGCCGGGGATTCAGGAGGTCAATTCGATTGTGGCGTTGTCGGAGATCAAGTCGACTACCAGCCTGCCAGTGATGCGCTGACAGGGCTGGCCTCATCGGGGGCAAGTCGAATCGTCGCACCGCCCCTCCCACCTTGACTGCATTCACAAATAGAAAATTGTGAACCCTATCCAATGTGGGAGCCGGGCTTGCCCGCGATGGCGTCCTTACAGACGCAACAAAGTCTTCCAGGCGCGATTCTGATAAACCGCAATCGCCTGATGCATCCGCGCATCCAGCGACTCGTCGGTGATCGGCTGGTTAGCCAGAAGTGCCAACTTGTTCAGCTCGCCGTACAGGCGGTCCAGCTCCGCAATCTCCACCACGTGACGGGCATGGTGCAACCAGGCTTGGATGCGTTCGATACGCGGCAGTTGCTCGGCCAGGTCTTCTGGTTGTTGCTGGTAGCGCTGCAGTTGCAGGGCGACGGCGTCGTCGGCCAGCAGGCGCGGCAGCCAGTTGGTGATTTGTGCTGCGCCCTGGCGGTTGCCGCGCACGTTGCGGTCGGCGGCCCAGGTGCGGGCCAGCAACCAACGGGAAGCGTTCAGTGAGAACAGGCCCCAACGCACGTCGTCCAATTCTTCGATGAATTGCTCGGGCGCGGCCTTGCGGATGTCTTCGTCGTCGTCACCGGCTTGCACCAGTGGGCGCCAGTCTTCCAACAGTGCATCGAGTGCGCTGCGCAGTTCACTGGTGGATTGGCGCGGTGCGGCCTGGCCGAGGCTACCGATCACAGCGCGCATTTCGCTGAGGTTGTCGACCCAGTCCTGCAGCAGGCGCCAGTGGCCGTTGAAACGGTATTGCTCGGCCAGGCGCTGGCTGCTGCCGAGCAGGTGCCACAGGATGGCGGCGAAAGCGTCGTCCAGCGGCATTTCGGCGTGGATCTGCGGCGCCGGCAAGCTCAGGGAATAGCTGTTGGCGTCGTACAGGCGATAGCCACGCTCGGCCTTGCTGATGTCACATGGCATCAAGGCCAAGGTTGCGGCCAGTTCGGCGGCGAGTTCCAGCAGGGCAGCCGGCTCGCCTTCGCGCAGTTCCAGTTCCAGCTCGCAGATTTCTTCTTTTTGCTTGCCGACGACGACGTGGCCCAGGTCCAGGGCGGCTTCGATGACGACTTTGGCCTTGCCACGACCCCAGGCGATTTCGGCGCGTTCACGCACGAAGTCGGTGGTGAAGATCGGCTTGAGGGTCTTCTTGTCCAGCTCGGCCAGTTGCTCGGGCCAGCATTCGCCGTCGAGTTTTTTCACGTCGAGCTTGGCTTTGGGCAGGTCCCAGTTGTACTCATTGCGCTCCGACAAGCCGGCGACGCTTTGGCCACGGGTCTTGAGGGTCTGGATGATGGCGTCACCGTCCTTGCGCAGGCGCAGCGCAACTTTGGCTTGGGCCAGGTCGCGTTCGGGGGTGTCGAAATACTGGTTCATCAACTCAAGGCGTTCCCAGCCACTTTTGTTGCGTTTTTTCAGTAGCGGGTGCTCACGCAGGGCGGCGAGTGTTTCGCGGCTGACGCGGAGCTTGATTTCGGTTTCTTTCTGCATGGCCGGAAAATCCAGGATCGGGAGCGCAGCCGGGGAAAAGTGTGGCTGCCAAGGCCGTGCAGTGTACAGGACTGAGCCCGGCAACGTGCCGCAACGGTTTATTGTGTCGTGCAGATGGCTCTATAGTGGGGCTCATCCGGGAAGTTGAGAGACCGCGCATGCCGTTACCTACCCTGAAAGAACAGTTCGCCGCCCTTATTGCCGCGCCGTCGGTCAGTTGCACACAAGCGTCTCTCGACCAGACCAACCGCCCGGTGATCGATTTGCTCGCCAGTTGGCTGGGGGACTTGGGTTTCGCCATCGACATCCAGCAAGTCAGCCCCGGCAAATTCAACCTGCTCGCCAGCTTCGGCAGCGGTCCCGGCGGTCTGGTGTTGGCGGGTCATAGCGACACTGTTCCGTACGACGCTGCGCTGTGGAAGACCGACCCACTCAAGCTGACGGAAGTCGACGGTCGCTGGGTAGGACTGGGCAGTTGCGACATGAAGGGCTTTTTCGCCCTGGCCATCGAAGCCGTGCTGCCGCTGCTGGACCAACCCTTCAAGCAGCCGCTGCTGATCCTCGCCACTTGCGATGAAGAAAGCTCCATGTCTGGCGCCCGAGCATTGGCCGAAGCGGGTCGCCCGCTGGGCCGTGCGGCGGTGATCGGTGAGCCCACCGGCCTCAAGCCGATCCGCCTGCACAAAGGCGTGATGATGGAACGCATCGACATCCTCGGCCAAAGCGGCCATTCGTCGGACCCAAGCCTGGGCCACAGCGCCCTCGAAGCCATGCACGATGCCATCGGCGAACTGCGCGGCCTGCGCCTGGCCTGGCAGCGCGAATACCGCAACCCGCAATTCAGCGTGCCGCAACCGACCATGAACTTCGGCTGCATCCATGGGGGCGACAACCCCAACCGCATCTGTGGCCAGTGCTCCCTGGAGTTCGACCTGCGGCCCCTGCCGGGCATGGACCCGCAGGTGCTGCGCGATGCCATCAGACAAAAGCTGCAACCCTTGGCCGAGCGCCATCAGGTCAAGATCGACTACGCGCCGCTGTTCCCCGAAGTGCCGCCATTCGAACAAGCCGAAGACGCTGAACTGGTGCGGGTTGCGGAACGATTGACCGGTCATCGTGCCGAAGCAGTAGCGTTCGGCACTGAAGCGCCTTATCTTCAGCGCCTTGGTTGCGAAACCCTGGTGCTCGGCCCTGGCGATATTGCCTGTGCCCACCAGCCGGGCGAGTACCTTGAAATGTCACGCTTGACGCCTACAGTGCGTCTATTGCGGGAACTGATCGAACACTACTGCTTGAAACCTGCATAAATTAACCCCTGCGTATTCGTACATAGAAGGAGAGCGAGCGTGTCGCCAAGCCTGTTCCGACGATAACCATCAGCCCGCTGTGCGTTTTCACGACTCATCCTTTTTTGGCTGCTTTTTATTACAGGCCCAGGTGTTATGCCCGACTACGTTAATTGGCTTCGTCACGCTTCGCCCTACATCAACGCCCACCGGGATTGCACCTTTGTAGTGATGCTGCCCGGCGACGGTGTGGAACACCCCAACTTTGGCAATATCGTTCACGACCTGGTGCTGCTGCACAGCCTGGGCGTGCGGCTGGTGCTGGTGCACGGTTCGCGCCCGCAAATTGAGGCGCGCCTTGAAGCACGCGGCCTGATCCCGGCTTATCACGAAGGCTTGCGCATCACTGATGCGGCGACCCTGGAGTGTGTGATCGATGCGGTCGGTCAGCTGCGTATCGCCATCGAAGCGCGCCTGTCGATGGACATGGCCTCCTCGCCGATGCAGGGCTCGCGCCTGCGGGTGGCCAGCGGCAACTTGGTGACTGCCCGCCCGATTGGCGTACTCGAAGGCGTGGACTACCACCACACCGGCGAAGTGCGCCGGGTCGACCGCAAGGGCATCAACCGCCTGTTGGATGAACGCTCCATCGTGCTGCTGTCGCCGTTGGGCTATTCGCCTACCGGCGAGATCTTCAACCTCGCCTGCGAAGACGTCGCCACCCGCGCCGCCATCGACCTGGGCGCCGACAAATTGCTGTTGTTCGGTGCCGACATGGGCCTGATCGACGAGAACGGCCGCCTGGTGCGCGAGCTGCGCCCGCAACAAGTGCCGGCGCACCTTCAGCGCCTGGGTAGCAGCAACTACCAGGCTGAATTGCTCGATGCCGCCGCCGAGGCTTGCCGGGGCGGGGTAGGGCGCAGCCATATCGTCAGCTACGCCGAAGACGGTGCCTTGCTTACCGAACTATTCACCCGGGATGGCGGCGGTACGCTGGTGGCCCAGGAGCAATTCGAGTTGGTGCGCGAGGCGGCGATTGAAGACGTGGGCGGCTTGCTTGACCTGATCAGCCCGCTCGAAGAGCAGGGCATCCTGGTACGTCGTTCGCGGGAAGTGCTGGAACGTGAGATCGAGCAGTTCAGCGTGGTGGAACGCGAAGGCATGATCATCGCCTGTGCGGCGCTGTATCAGATCGCGGATTCGGACGCAGGCGAGTTGGCGTGCCTGGCAGTGAATCCGGAGTACCGCCACGGCGCACGTGGCGATGTGTTGCTCGAACGCATCGAGAACCGTGCGCGAGCGCAGGGCTTGAAGACGTTGTTCGTGCTCACCACGCGGACGGCACACTGGTTCCGTGAGCGTGGGTTTGTGCCGAGCAGTGTGGATCGCCTGCCGTCGGCACGAGCGTCGCTGTACAACTACCAGCGCAATTCGAAGATCTTCGAAAAGGCGCTGTAACCCGGGTTTTTGAGTTAATGCAATTCTAATGTGGGAGGGGGCTTGCCCCCGATGAGGGCGTGTCAGTCGACTAATGAGTGACTGATACACCGCCATCGGGGGCAAGCCCCCTCCCACATTTGATCGCATTATTCTTTGATGAATGTATCGGTCACAAAGTCCGAATAGTCCGGCAGCACTGCCTCAACCTTCCCCTGTTCCTTCAAGAACTTCGCCGTCTCCCCAATCGCCTTCGCCGTGCCGCCTTTAAGCAGCGCATCGGTTTGCTGCGCCCGCGCATCCGGGAACGTGGTGCCACTCAGCAGCTCAGGAATGTCCGCTGCGTTCGAACCTGTCAATTTGGCGATTTTCTGCACGGGTTCCGAGTCCACCGTCCAGCTGTCTTTATGAGCCGCATAGTCGGCAAACGAGTCCAGCGTGACCTTGGCAAATTTGGCCACTACGTCAGGATGTTTTTCCGCGAAATCCTTGCGTGCTACCCACACTTCGAATGTCGGCGCGCCCCACTGACCCACCTGCGCTGCGTCTGTCAGGGTTTTGCCGGTCTTGCGGATCTCGCCCAACGCGGGTGACCACACGAACGCACCGTCGATATCACCCCGTTTCCATGCGGCAGCGATTTCAGCCGGTTGCAGGTTCACCACTTTGACTTTCTTGCTGTCCAGGCCCCAATGCTTCAACGCGCCCAGCAGGCTGTAATGAGAGGTCGAGACGAACGGTGTGGCGATGGTTTTGCCCACCAAGTCTTCGGGTTTATCAATGCCGCTGCCGTTACGCACCACCAAGGCTTCAGAACTGTTGATCTGCGCCGATACGATAAACGCCACGATAGGAAGGTTGCGCGAAGCGGCTGCGGCGAGAGGGCTGGACCCAAGGTTGCCAATCTGCACATCGCCCGAGGCAATGGCCGTTACGACTTCCGGCCCACTGTTAAAGCGACGCCAGGCGATCTTCTCGCCAATGGCCTTTTCATAGAGGCCGTCGGCTTGAGGAACCTTGCTCGGGTCGATGCCGGTTTGGTACCCGATGGTTAAATCGGCGGCTTGGACAGCAAAAGAAATTATTAGTGACACAAAAACTGTAACAAATTGACGAGAGGATATGCGTTTGGCCATGATGGCGTCGCCTTTTTGATCGTGAGTGACGTATGTGGTCGGACGTCAACACTAAACGATCTAAAAAAGCGCTAACAAATACCCTTTAGGAATTAGCTTATAGAGCGGGTCGTCTAATCTGACCAGCCCTTGCTTCGAAAAGGCTTATTCCTGAATCGTATGAAAAAGAATGAAATAATTCTTTTTGGGTGTATGAAAAACTCATTACCCTGCAGGGACCAAATCAACTGCGATTAGACCAAGGTAGTAGACACACGAGGTTACGATTGACTTGTCAGTCACTATCCGGTGCTAATCGCGCATCTGTGGATCGAGGGCGTCAGACCCGAGACCAAAGAACTACAAAAATTAGAAATGAGAGGAGCGGTACATGAAGAAGTCCACCTTGGCTTTGGCTGTAGCTTTGGGCGCAATCGCCCAGCAAGCAGGCGCTGCCGGTTTCATCGATGACAGTAAAGTAACACTGGGTCTGCGTAACTTTTACATCAACACAGATAACCGTGACAGCGGTACCAAAGCGGCCGGTGCGCAGAACAAGCAGGAAGAATGGGGCCAAGGTTTTGACCTGCGCTTTATCTCCGGTTTCACTCAAGGCACCGTAGGCTTCGGTCTTGACGCTATTGGCCTGTTGGGTGTTCGCCTGGATTCCGGCGGTGGCACCAATGGCGCTACTGGTACTTCCTACGGTGGTACCGTGTTCCCGAGCAAGTCTAATGGCGAAGCCGTTGATAACTACTCGAGCCTGGGCCTGACTGCCAAAGCTAAAATCTCCCAGACCGAACTGAAGCTGGGCACCCTTCAGCCTAAGCTGCCGGTTATCGTAACCAACGACGGTCGCCTGCTGCCGCAAACGTTCCAGGGCGGCCAGATCTCCTCGAACGATATCAAGGACCTGACTCTGGTTGCCGGCCAGATCGAAAAGGCCAAAGGTCGTAACTCCAGCAACGTTGATAACCTGTCCATCTCGGGTGCCAACAGCCGTGGCGCTTCTTGGCGTGACAGCAACAAGTTTTACTACGCTGGTGGTGACTACAAGATCACCAAAGACCTGACTGCTCAGTACTACTACGGCAACCTGGAAGACTTCTATAAGCAACACTTCCTGGGCCTGACCCATAACTGGGCTATCGGTCCTGGCGTACTGAAGTCTGACCTGCGTTACTTCAACAGCTCTGACGACGGTAACAACGGCAATCAGGCCGCTTACTTCTCGTCGGGCAACTACAGCGGTGTGAACTCCGGTCGTGGCAAGGTTGATAACAACCTCTACAGCGGCCTGTTCTTGTACACCGTTGCTGGTCATACCTTCGGTGGTGGTTACCAGGTCAGCAATGGCAGCAGCGATTTCCCTTGGTTGAACCAGGGTGACGGTTCGTCGGCTTACCTGACCACTGACATGCAGATCGCTAAGTTCGCCCGTGCTGGCGAACGTACTTGGCAAGCTCGCTACTCCTATGACTTCGCCAAGGTTGGCGTACCTGGCCTGACCGCCGGTGTTGTCTACCTCAAAGGTACTGACATCGATACCGTGTCGCGGACCCAGGTTGAGTCCACCGGTCAATCCGAGTGGGAGCGCGATATCACCGTTGCCTACGTCGTTCCAGAAGGCCCGCTGAAGAACGTCGGCGTTGCCTGGAAGAACGCCATGTGGCGCAACGATGTTGCTTCCGCGCGCGATCAAGACGAAAACCGTGTAATCGTCAGCTACACCTACGCGTTCAAGTAACTGCGTAAAACCTTGCCCGGCGCAACGCCGGGCAAGGTGTTTTGCTTTCAAGTCGGGCCAAACCCCCGCAGGCCCTTCCCGAATCCCTCTTTTTACAGCGTCTCAAGGCCTTCTCGAACCTTGAAGCGAATGGTGCCGCGCACCCGTTCGCCGGTCCAGTGAACACATTTTTAATATTCCTTTATCGTCTAGATAAATCGATATTTATTCTTTTTAAATAATTCACAATCCATGCACAGTGGGCTCCATAAGCACTCACCAGGAGCTACACCATGAGCCTAAGACTGGGCGATATCGCCCCCGACTTCGAACAGGATTCCAGCGCCGGTACAATTCGTTTCCACGAATGGCTGGGCGATAGCTGGGGTGTGTTGTTTTCCCACCCGGCGGACTTCACCCCCGTGTGCACCACCGAGCTAGGCTTCACCGCCAAGCTCAAGGACGAATTCGCCAAGCGCGGCGTCAAGGCCATCGCGTTGTCGGTCGACCCGGTGGACTCACACCATAAGTGGATCGAGGACATCAACGAAACCCAGAACACCACGGTCAACTTCCCGATCCTGGCCGATGCCGATCGCAAAGTGTCCGACCTCTACGACCTGATCCACCCAAATGCCAGCGACACCCTCACCGTGCGCTCCCTGTTTGTGATCGACCCGAACAAGAAGGTGCGGCTGACCATTACTTACCCGGCCAGCACCGGGCGTAACTTCCACGAGATTTTGCGGGTTATCGACTCGTTGCAGCTCACCGACAGCCATAAGGTTGCCACGCCTGCCAACTGGCAGGACGGTGATGAAGTGGTGATCGTGCCGTCGCTCAAGGACGAGGAAGAGATCAAGAAACGCTTTCCTAAAGGCTATCGCGCGGTGAAGCCGTACCTGCGCCTGACGCCGCAACCTAACCGCTAACGCAGAACCCATGTGGGAGGGGGCAAGCCCCCTCCCACATTTCCGAGCTCACAATGCAGGGGTTTTCAGGCCGTTTTCGACGGCCTTTTTTTTCGCCTGGCAATTACCATTCTTCATATGCATTAAAAGAATAAACACATGAAAAAATAAGATTTAAAGATATATAAATCTGCTGATAAGGTCTGTCACATATTGGCGCCATCGCCACACAGCGAACCGCCGGCACTAGCTCAAGGAATTCCTGCATGTTGGTCGTAACACTTGGAGGCAGTCCCAGTCAGCGTTCCCGCTCAGGGGTCTTGCTGGAAAAAACCCGTCAGTGGCTGCAAGACAAAGGTGTAGAGGTGGTGAGTTACCAGATACGGGACTTCCCGGCTGAAGACTTGCTGCACGCCCGCTTCGACAGTCCCAAGGTCATCGACCTGTTGCAACAGGTGGCCAATGCGGACGGCTTGGTAATCGCCACGCCGGTGTACAAGGCCTCGTTTTCCGGTGCGCTGAAAACCGTTCTGGACCTGTTGCCCGAGCGTGCCCTGGCTCACAAGATCGTCTTGCCAATGGCCACCGGCGGCAGCATCGCCCACATGTTGGCGGTGGATTACGCCTTGAAGCCGGTGTTGTCGGCGCTCAAGGCTCAGGAATTGCTCCACGGCATCTTTGCCGAAGACAGCCAGATCGCTTATGGCGAAGGCAGCGCCCAGGCGCAGTTGGTGCCGGTCCTCGAACACCGTTTGCACGAGGCCCTTGAGACGCTCTACAGCGCCATGGCCCGCCGCCCTAAACCGCTGGACCCTCATGTGTTGAACGACCGTTTGTTGACTGCTCGCTGGAGCATCTAAGCCTTACCGATTTATAGAAACACTCACCTTACTCAGCCGCCAACGGCCAAGCAGGTGCAGCCAACCCCCTCATCGCATATTTGGAGAGAGCGCCATGCGCACTGTCATCTTGCGTCGTGGTCTGGTCGCACTGTTTGCTGCGGCTGTGTCCTTCGGCGCCATTGTTCAAGCTCAAGCCGCCGAGACCCTGCGGATCGGTTATCAGAAGTACGGCACGCTGGTGCTGCTCAAGGCCAAAGGCACGCTGGAAAAGCGCCTGGCTGCCCAGGATGTGAAGGTGCAGTGGACTGAGTTTCCCGGTGGCCCACAGCTGCTGGAAGGTCTGAACGTAGGCTCCATCGACTTCGGCGTTACCGGCGAAACGCCGCCGGTGTTCGCCCAGGCCGCCGGTGCCGATCTGCTCTACGTGGCCTACGAGCCGCCAGCGCCCACCAGCGAAGCGATCCTGGTGCCGAAAGACTCGACGATCAAATCGGTGGCCGAGCTTAAGGGCAAGAAAATCGTGCTCAACAAAGGCTCCAACGTGCACTACCTGCTGGTACGTGCGCTGGAAGACGCCGGCCTCAAATACACCGACGTGCAGACTGTGTTCCTACCGCCCGCCGACGCCCGTGCCGCATTCGAACGTGGCAGCGTGGACGCCTGGGTGATCTGGGACCCGTACCAGGCCGCTGCCGAAAAACAACTGCAAGCCCGCACCCTGCGTGACGGTACCGGCATCGCCGACAACCATCAGTTCTACCTGGCCACCAAGCCGTATGCCGAGCAGCACCCTGAAGTGGTCAAGGCGTTGATCGAAGAAGTGCGCGCCGTGGGCGAATGGTCCAAGGCCAACCCGCAGGAAGTCACCGAGCAAGTCGCACCGCTGCTGGGCCTGCCGGCTGACATCACCCTGACCTCGGTGAAGCGCCAAGGCTACGGCGCGCTGTTTCTGACCCCGGAAGTGGTCGCCGCCCAACAGAAAATCGCCGACAGCTTCTACCAACTCAAATTGATCCCCAAACCCTTGAGCATCAAGGACGTGATCTGGACCCCACCCGCCGCCGTTGCCAAAGCGCCGTAACTCGACTTCTTCAGGAGACAACTCCATGAGCCTCAATATTTTCTGGTTCCTGCCCACCCACGGCGACGGCCATTACCTTGGCACCGCCGAAGGCGCCCGCGCCGTCGACCACGGTTATTTGCAGCAAGTGGCCCAGGCCGCTGATCGCCTGGGCTTCGGCGGGGTATTGATCCCCACCGGTCGCTCCTGCGAAGACTCGTGGCTGGTGGCGGCGTCGCTGATCCCGGTGACCCAGCGTTTGAAATTCCTTGTCGCCCTGCGCCCCGGGATCATTTCCCCGACGGTGGCCGCGCGTCAGGCCGCGACCCTGGACCGACTGTCCGGCGGTCGTGCGTTGTTCAACCTGGTCACCGGTGGTGACCCAGAAGAGTTGGCCGGCGATGGTTTGTTCCTGAGCCACGAAGAGCGCTACCAGGCTTCGGTGGAATTCACCCGCATCTGGCGCCGCGTGCTGGAAGGCGAAACCGTGGACTACGACGGCGAGCACATCAGCGTCAAAGGCGCCAAGTTGCTTTACCCGCCGATCCAGCAACCCCGCCCGCCGCTGTACTTCGGCGGTTCCTCCGACGCGGCCCAAGACCTGGCCGCCGAGCAAGTGGAGATGGTGCTGACCTGGGGCGAGCCACCGGCCGCCGTGGCAGAAAAAATCGCCCAGGTGCGTGCCAAGGCTGAAAAGCTCGGGCGCACCCTGCGCTTTGGTATTCGCTTGCATGTGATCGTGCGCGAAACCAACGAAGAGGCGTGGAAAGCCGCCGACAAACTGATCTCCCATGTGGACGACGACACCATCGCCCGTGCCCAGGCCTCACTGTCGCGCTTTGACTCGGTGGGCCAGCAACGCATGGCCGCCTTGCACGGCGGTAGCCGCGATAACCTGGAAGTCAGCCCCAACCTATGGGCTGGTGTCGGCCTGGTGCGCGGCGGTGCCGGTACTGCTTTGGTCGGCGATGGTCCCACTGTTGCGGCGCGGGTCAAGGAATACGCCGACCTGGGTATCGACACCTTTATCTTCTCGGGTTACCCCCACCTGGAAGAGTCGTATCGGGTCGCCGAGTTGCTGTTCCCTCACCTGGATATCGAACGTCCCGAACTGCCCAAAGGCGCTGGGTATGTGAGCCCGTTCGGCGAAATGGTCGCCAACGATATTCTTCCCAAAGCTGCGTCGGCGAGCTGAGGCAGCCCATGAACTATGAAAAATTGAGCCATCGCGTAGCGCCTTGGGTGCTGCCGATCTTATTGCTGGCGGTGTGGCAGTTGTCGGTGTCGGCGGGATGGTTGTCGACACGCATCCTACCGGCGCCCAGCGCGGTGATTGCCGCCGGGGTCCATCTGGTGGCCAGCGGCGAGATCTGGACGCACCTGGCTATCAGCGGCTGGCGTGCGGGCCTGGGCTTTGTGATCGGTGGCAGTATTGGTCTCGTCTTGGGCTTTATCACGGGGCTATCGGCGTGGGGCGAGCGGTTGCTCGACAGCTCGGTGCAGATGATCCGCAACGTGCCGCACTTGGCGTTGATTCCATTGGTAATCCTGTGGTTCGGCATTGATGAGACTGCAAAGATTTTCCTGGTTGCACTCGGCACGCTGTTCCCGATCTACCTGAACACCTACCACGGCATCCGCAATGTTGACCCGGCGCTGGTGGAGATGTCTCGCAGCTACGGCTTGTCCGGGTTCAGCCTGTTCCGCCAGGTGATCCTGCCGGGCGCGTTGCCGTCGATCCTGGTGGGCGTGCGCTTCGCGTTGGGCTTTATGTGGCTGACGTTGATCGTGGCGGAAACCATCTCGGCCAGCTCCGGCATCGGTTACCTGGCGATGAACGCCCGTGAATTCCTGCAAACCGACGTGGTGGTACTGGCCATCGTCATGTACGCCATCCTCGGCAAACTCGCCGACCTGGCCGCCCGTGGCCTTGAGCGTGTGTGGCTGCGCTGGCACCCGGCTTACCAAGTGAATAAAGGAGGTGCGGCATGACTGCTCAACAACCGCCACGCCTGCGCAAAGGTATACCGCTGGCCGTGCGCAAATTGCGCAAAGCCTTTGGCGCACGTGAAGTCCTAAAGGACATCGACCTGCACATCCCGGCGGGCCAGTTTGTGGCCGTGGTCGGCCGCAGTGGTTGCGGCAAAAGTACCTTGCTGCGGCTGTTGGCCGGGTTGGACAAAGCCAGCAGCGGCGAGCTGTTGGCCGGTTCCGCGCCACTGAGCGAAGCGATTGAAGACACGCGATTGATGTTCCAGGAAGCGCGCCTGCTGCCGTGGAAAAAAATCATCGACAACGTGGGCCTGGGCCTCAAAGGCGATTGGCGCCCTAAAGCCTTGGAAGCGTTGGAAGCGGTCGGCCTGGCGGAGCGCGCCAATGAGTGGCCGGCGGCCTTGTCCGGTGGCCAGAAGCAACGTGTGGCCCTGGCCCGTGCGCTGATCCACCAGCCGCGCCTGCTGTTGCTGGATGAGCCGTTGGGTGCGCTGGACGCCCTGACCCGCATCGAGATGCAGCAACTGATCGAAAACCTGTGGCAAAAACACGGTTTTACCGTGCTGCTGGTCACCCACGATGTCAGCGAAGCCGTGGCGATTGCCGACCGAGTGATTTTGATCGAAGACGGCGAAATCGGCCTGGACCTGCAGGTCGACTTGCCACGTCCACGCGTGCGTGGCTCCCATCGCCTGGCATCGCTGGAAGCCGAAGTGCTTAACCGTGTGCTGTCGCTGCCCGGCACCCCGCCGGAACCCGAACCTGTTTCACCGCTGCCGACGCAATTGCGTTGGGCTCAATAACTCACTTGTCCCACGAAGAGAGAACAACATGACTATTAAAGCCATCAACGTGCGTAACCAGTTCAAAGGCACCATCAAGGAAATCGTCGTCGGCGACGTGCTGTCGGAAATCGACGTACAGACGGCGTCGGGCATCGTGACTTCGGTGATCACCACTCGCTCGGTTAAAGAGCTGGAGTTGGTGATTGGCAGTGAAGTGATTGCTTTTGTGAAGTCGACTGAGGTGTCGATCGCCAAGTTGTGATTGCCCTTGAGGCCGCCATCGGGGGCAAGCCCCCCTCCCACCTTTGAACTGTGAACACATTCAAATGTGGGAGGGGGCTTGCCCCCGATGAGGCCCTTCCAGCCACTACAAGGCTCAACGCTTAGGCAGATAAACCGGCAAATACAGCCCCACATACGCATCAAACACCCGCATCCCTTCCTCCGCCATACGCGGCGTGATCAGCCCATGCTGATGCACCGAGCGTGCATACACGCGGTCGCTCAACTCCAGCGCCAAGGCAAACACATCCACATCGCTGGGCAATGTCGGCACTTCAAAGTGACGGTTGAACACCGCCAGCATCAAATCCCCCAACTCCAAGTCGTGTTGACGGTCCGCCTGCGTCACCTCGGTCAGCCCGTGCTGCGCCAGGATCAACTGGCGAGCGGCGGCGTCGTGGTCGTAGATGGTGAGCATGCGCTGTTCGACGATGTAGGACAGGTCACGCCAGTGCTTGAGTGAATCATGCTCGATAGGCGCCTGAATCGCCGCTCGAAAAGCCGCGTGCACATCAGCGGTCAACGCCTCGAGCAGCGCCGGTACGCTGGCGAAAAAGTGATACACCGACGACGGCGGAATCTGCGCCCGCTCGGCCACGCTGTAGATCGACAAACCGGCCACGCCTTCGGCAGCCAGCAGGGTGCGGGCGGCGTCGAGGATCGCGTCGATCCGGGCCTGGCTACGGGCACGGGGTTTGCGAGGGGGAGCGGGGCGGGTGGTCATGGAAGTCTCCTACAAGGCAGGGGGCATTGTATGAGCACAGAGGTGGGTTGTCTGCCAGACCGCCATCGGGAGCAAGCCCCCTCCCACACTTAACCGAGTTCCAGCTTTGGAATGCAGTCAAATGTGGGAGGGGCGGTGCGACGATTCGACTTGCTCCCGATGGGGCCAACTCGATCTACCGGAAAATCCCCAAAAAAAACGCCACAGACAAAAGCCTGCAGCGTTCTTTCAATGCAACCGCCGATTAAACGGTATGCAAATACCAGTTGTACTCAAGGTCGGAGATGGAATGCTCAAACTCTTCCAGCTCACTTTCCTTACAGGCGACGAAGATATCGATGTATTTAGGATCGATGTACTTGGCCATCACCTCGCTGTCGTCCAACTCACGCAGGGCATCACGCAGGTTGTTTGGCAGGCTCTGTTCGTTCTGCTCGTAGCTGTTGCCTTCCACCGGTGCGCCGGGCTCGATCTTGTTGGTCAGACCGTGGTGCACGCCCGCCAGGACCGAAGCCATCAGCAGGTAAGGGTTGGCGTCGGCGCCGGCCACGCGGTGTTCGATACGTACGGCATCGGAGGAGCCGGTCGGTACGCGAATCGCCACGGTGCGGTTGTCCAGGCCCCAGCACGGCGAGTTCGGCACGTAGAACTGTGCGCCGAAACGACGGTAGGAGTTGACGTTCGGGCAAAGGAACGCCATTTGAGCAGGTAGGGTCTCCAGCACACCGCCGATCGCGTGACGCAATGCGGCGTTCTGCTCGGGATCCTCACTGGCAAAGATGTTCTTGCCGTCTTTGTCCAGGATCGAAATGTGTACGTGCAAACCGTTGCCCGCCTGGCCCGGGTAAGGCTTGGCCATGAAGGTAGTATCCATCTCATGGTCGTAGGCGATGTTCTTGATCAGGCGCTTGAGCAGTACGGCGTAATCGCACGCCTTGATCGGGTCGGCGACGTGGTGCAGGTTCACTTCGAACTGCGCCGGAGCACTTTCCTTAACGATGGCGTCAGCCGGAATGCCTTGCTCTTTGGCACCTTCCAGAATGTCCTGGAGGCAGTCGACGTATTCGTCGAGGTCGTCGATCAGGTAGACCTGTGTCGAGTGCGGGCGTTTGCCGGAGATAGGCGAGCGGGGCGGTTGTGGGCGGCCGTTCACGTTCTCCTGGTCGATCAGGTAGAACTCAAGCTCAAAGGCAGCACAGATGGTCAGACCGAGGTCGTCAAATTTGCTTACAACTTGGCGGAGCACTTCGCGCGGATCGGCGAAGAAAGGTTCACCTTCAAGTTCGTGCATGGTCATCAACAGTTGCGCGGTAGGGCGCTTTTGCCATGGCTCGTTGCACAGGGTGTCAGGGATCGGATAACAGATTCGGTCAGCATCACCGATGTCCAGACCCAGGCCGGTGCTTTCCACCGTCGAGCCGTTGATATCCAGGGCAAATAAAGAGGCAGGCAGGTTAATGCCCTTCTCGTAAACCTTGTGGAGGCTGGTGCGTTCGATGCGCTTGCCGCGCACCACACCATTCATATCCGCAATTAGAAGGTCTACGTACAGAACCTCAGGATGATCCTTAAGGAACGCGTTCGCTTCGTTAAGCTGAACGGCACGCGGGGGTACCGACATGATGCAACACCTTTGTTGTTAAAAATATCAATCATTGATCTTTTCTGGTTTCAGTCAACCCGAACGGCATGCCGAAGTCAAGCGAGGCCTTTTTTGCTCTAAAAAAGCGCCGTACCGGCATTTTTGGGGCTTTTTGGGGCGGTTTTTTGGGTTTGAAGTTAGCGGGACTCGCAGGCTTGAGCGGGCCGTGTTGTATTTTTTACGGGGGTGTTGTGTAAAAAAATGAACAAGGCTAAGCTCGATTCAAACCCATAACAGCAATAATACCGGGGTGCTTCATGTGTCACCTGCCGCCCAACGGCGTCTTGGCCCGCTTCAGCCGGGCTGTGTCATCCGCCCGTTCCTGCCGCGGCATCGCCCGCACCCCGGCCAATATTCTTGACGCTCGGGTCGACCTCTTTTTTGCCTCCTCATCGACTGCCCAACCGCGCTCGCCCAGTGTGTTGCTCAAGATTGCGCACAACTTTGGCGTGAGGAATGCAACGCTGCAGCAAATGGCAGGTAAGCTCCTACCCTGAACGAAAAAACGACGCGGATGCTGCGTCAACCAACGCCTGGCCTTTAATGGATGCCAGGAAACCCAGCCCAGAGGCATTTATGAGTAACAACCTCGACCAGCTCACCGATTGGTTGAAAGACCACAAGATCACAGAAGTCGAATGCATGATTGGCGACCTGACGGGTATCACCCGGGGCAAGATCTCGCCGACCAACAAGTTCATCGCCGAAAAAGGCATGCGCCTACCCGAAAGCGTTCTGTTGCAGACCGTGACCGGCGACTATGTCGAAGACGACATCTACTACGAATTGCTCGACCCGGCCGACATCGACATGATCTGCCGCCCCGACCAGAATGCGGTATTCCTGGTGCCCTGGGCCATCGAGCCCACCGCCCAGGTGATCCACGACACCTACGACAAGCAAGGCAACCCGATCGAGCTGTCGCCGCGCAACGTGCTCAAGAAAGTCCTCCAGCTCTACGCCGACAAAGGCTGGCAGCCCATCGTGGCGCCGGAGATGGAGTTCTACCTGACCAAACGCTGCGAAGACCCGGACTTCCCGCTGCAACCGCCGATCGGTCGCTCCGGTCGCCCGGAGACAGGCCGCCAATCCTTCTCTATAGAAGCCGCCAACGAATTCGACCCCCTGTTCGAAGATGTCTACGACTGGTGCGAATTGCAGGAACTGGACCTCGATACCCTGATTCACGAAGACGGCACCGCGCAGATGGAAATCAACTTCCGTCACGGTGATGCCCTGTCCCTGGCCGACCAGATTCTGGTGTTCAAACGCACCATGCGCGAAGCCGCGCTCAAGCACAACGTGGCGGCCACCTTCATGGCCAAGCCCATGACCGGCGAGCCCGGCAGCGCGATGCACTTGCACCAGAGCATCATCGACATCAATACCGGCAAGAACGTCTTCTCCAATGAAGACGGGACCATGAGCCAGCTGTTTCTCAACCACATTGGCGGCCTGCAGAAATTCATCCCCGAGTTGTTGCCGTTGTTTGCCCCTAACGTGAACTCGTTCCGCCGCTTCCTGCCCGACACCTCGGCGCCGGTGAACGTGGAATGGGGCGAAGAAAACCGTACCGTGGGCCTGCGTGTACCGGATGCCGGCCCGCAGAATCGTCGCGTGGAAAACCGCCTGCCGGGCGCCGACGCCAACCCTTACCTGGCGATTGCCGCCAGTTTGCTGTGTGGCTACATCGGCATGGTCGAAGGTCATAACCCGAGCGCACCGGTGGTGGGTCGTGGTTACGAGCGACGCAACCTGCGCCTGCCGTTGACCATCGAAGACGCTCTGGAACGGATGGAAAACAGCAAGACCATCGAGAAATACCTGGGTCAGAAATTCATCACAGGCTACGTCGCGGTCAAGCGGGCCGAGCATGAAAACTTCAAGCGCGTGATCAGTTCGTGGGAGCGGGAATTCCTGCTCTTCGCCGTCTGATGCGCCGGGCGCGCCCGTCACACGGCGCGCCCTTCACTGAAAAGTCTAGGAGATCGGTATGTCCAGCAACAACCCGCAAACCCGTGAATGGCAAGCCTTGAGCAGTGATCACCACCTGGCGCCGTTCAGCGACTTCAAGCAATTGAAAGAGAAAGGCCCGCGCATCATCACCAAAGCCCACGGCGTTTACCTGTGGGACAGCGAAGGCAACAAGATCCTCGACGGCATGGCCGGCCTGTGGTGCGTGGCGATCGGTTACGGGCGCGATGAACTGGCTGACGCCGCCGCCAAACAGATGAAAGAACTGCCGTACTACAACCTGTTCTTCCAGACCGCTCACCCACCGGTGCTGGAGCTGGCCAAGGCCATTTCCGACATCGCGCCGGCCGGCATGAACCACGTGTTCTTCACCGGTTCCGGCTCCGAAGGCAACGACACCATGTTGCGCATGGTCCGCCACTATTGGGCGATCAAAGGCCAGCCAAACAAAAAAACCATCATCAGCCGCAAGAATGGCTACCACGGCTCCACCGTGGCCGGCGCCAGCTTGGGCGGCATGACCTATATGCATGAGCAGGGCGACTTGCCGATCCCGGGCATCACCCACATCGCCCAGCCGTACTGGTTTGGCGAAGGCGGCGACATGAGCCCCGAAGAATTCGGCGTGTGGGCCGCCAACCAGTTGGAAGAGAAGATCTTGGAACTGGGCGTGGACAACGTCGGTGCGTTTATTGCCGAGCCGATCCAGGGCGCTGGTGGCGTGATCGTGCCGCCTGCCAGCTACTGGCCGCGTATCAAGGAAATCCTCGCCAAGTACGACATTTTGTTTGTCGCCGATGAAGTCATCTGCGGGTTTGGCCGCACCGGTGAGTGGTTCGGTAGCGATTTCTACGACCTCAAGCCGCACATGATGACCATCGCCAAGGGCCTGACCTCGGGTTACATCCCCATGGGCGGCCTGATCGTGCGCGACGAGGTGGTTGAGGTGCTGAACGAAGGTGGTGATTTCAACCACGGTTTCACCTACTCCGGCCACCCAGTGGCTGCAGCGGTGGCCCTGGAAAACATCCGCATCATGCGCGATGAAAAAATCGTTACCCGCGTGCATGAGGAAACGGCACCGTATTTGCAGAAACGTCTGAGGGAACTGGCTGATCACCCGTTGGTGGGTGAAGTGCGCGGCGTGGGCATGCTCGGTGCCATTGAGTTGGTGCAGGACAAGGCCACGCGCGCACGCTACGAAGGCCGTGGCGCTGGCATGATCTGCCGAACCTTCTGCTTCGAGAATGGCCTGATCATGCGCGCCGTGGGCGACACCATGATCATTTCGCCGCCGCTGGTGATCAGCCAGGCGGAGATCGACGAGCTGGTGAGCAAGGCTCGCCAGTGCCTGGACCTGACTTTGGCGGCATTGCAGGGCTAAGTGCTAGGCTCAGTACGCAGGCTTTCGGGCGCTGCGTGCTGAGCAGTAATAAATGAGGCTTTGGTTGAAAGCCGGCCTCGGAACTTGCCAGACTGTCGCCCTGTTTTGTTGCCCTTTAGACGGGCCGCAGAACCTTGTAAGAACGTGGCCCAAAAAAGAAAAATTGGAGCATCACCAAATGAAGGCATTAGGTTTGAAGAACGCTGGCAAGACCCTCCTCGCCTTGTCCCTGATGGGCGCAATGGCGGGCGCGGCCCAGGCAGACGATAAAGTACTGCACGTCTACAACTGGTCCGACTACATTGCACCGGACACCATCGCCAACTTTGAAAAAGAGTCGGGCATCAAAGTGGTGTACGACGTATTCGACAGCAACGAAACCCTGGAAGCCAAGTTGCTGGCAGGCAAGTCCGGTTACGACATCGTCGTACCGTCGAACAACTTCCTCGCCAAGCAGATCAAGGCCGGTGTCTACCAGGAGTTGGACAAGTCCAAGCTCTCCAACTACGACAACCTGAACAAATCCCTGCTCAAAGCCGTGTCGGTCAGCGACCCGGACAATAAGCACGCCTTCCCGTACATGTGGGGCTCCATCGGTATCGGCTACAACCCGGAGAAGGTCAAGGCCGCGCTGGGCGTGGACAAGATCGACTCGTGGGACGTGCTGCTCAAGCCTGAAAACATCGCCAAGCTCAAAAGCTGCGGCGTGAGCTTCCTCGACTCGCCGACCGAAATGCTGCCGGTGGCGCTGCATTACCTGGGCCTGCCGACCGACAGCCAGAAGAAGGCTGACCTGAAACAGGCTGAAGACCTGTTCCTGAAAATTCGCCCTTCGATCGGCTACTTCCACTCCTCCAAGTACATCTCCGACCTGGCCAACGGCAACATCTGCGTGGCCGTGGGTTACTCGGGTGACATTGAACAGGCCAAATCTCGCGCGGCTGAAGCCGGTGGCAAGGTCAAAGTTGCCTACGACATTCCGAAAGAAGGCGCAGGCAGTTTCTTCGACATGGTCGCCATCCCTAAAGATGCCGAAAACGTCGACGCCGCCTACACATTCATGAACTACCTGCTCAAGCCAGAAGTCATGGCCGCCATCACCAACAGCGTGCACTTCCCGAACGGTAACGAGAAGGCTACCGCTCTGGTGGACAAAGACATCACCAGCGACCCAGGCATTTACCCGCCAGCGGACGTGCAAGCCAAGCTTTACGCGATTGCGGATTTGCCAGCTGCAACCCAGCGTGAAATGACCCGTAGCTGGACCAAGATCAAATCGGGCAAATAAGGCTGTAGACCTGTAGGAGCGAGCTTGCTCGCGAAAATCGTCAACGATGACGCGGGCATTCAGGAAAAACGCGGCGTCAGTGAGTTTTTCGCGAGCAAGCTCGCTCCTACAAATAATTAAATGACAGAAAGTTTTGCCGGATCGGTTTATCGAGGGTAAGTTGCGCGCCGGTTTTGTTGCCGGGCAACAACTTTCAGGCCCAACTATTTAAGAGGACCTCCACTTGCCAATTTCTTTATTTCGCAAAGCCATGCTGGTGGGTGCAGGTATCACGCTGACGTTGAGCGTGCAGGCCGCACCGACCGTACATATTTATAACTGGTCGGACTATATCGGCACCAACACCCTGGCCGACTTCGAAAAGGCCACTGGCATTAAGCCGGTGTATGACGTGTTCGATTCCAACGAAACCCTGGAAGGCAAGTTGCTGGCCGGGCGTACGGGCTATGACGTCGTAGTGCCGTCCAACCACTTCCTCGGCAAGCAGATCAAGGCCGGGGCGTTCCAGAAGCTGGACAAGTCGTTGCTGACCAACTATGCCAACCTCGACCCGGCACTGCTCAAGCGCCTGGAAAAGAACGACCCGGGCAACCAGTACGCCGTGCCGTACCTCTGGGGCACCAACGGCATCGGTTACAACGTCGACAAAGTGAAGGAAGTGCTAGGCGTCGACCATATCGATTCCTGGGCTGTGCTGTTTGAGCCGGAGAACATGAAGAAGCTCGCCACGTGCGGCGTGTCGTTCATGGACTCGGCGGATGAAATGCTGCCGGCTGTGCTCAACTACATGGGCCTGGACCCTAACAGCGAGAACCCCGAAGACTACAAGAAGGCCGAAGCCAAGCTGCTCAAAGTGCGGCCCTACGTGACCTACTTCCATTCTTCCAAATACATCTCCGACCTGGCCAACGGCAACATCTGCGTGGCCGCCGGGTTCTCCGGTGATGTGTTCCAGGCCAAGGCTCGTGCAAGCGAGGCAGGCAAGGGCGTGAACATCGCCTATGCGATTCCCAAAGAAGGCGGCAACCTGTGGTTTGACGTGCTGGCGATTCCCAAGGATGCCACCAACGTCAAAGAGGCCCACGCCTATATCAACTATTTGCTGCAACCTGAGGTGATCGCCCAGGTCAGTGATTACGTCGGTTACGCCAACCCTAACCCAGGGGCGGACAAACTGATGGAGCAATCGATACGCACCGACGAAGCGGTTTACCCTCCGCAGGCGGTTCTCGACCGGACGTTTGTCAACTTCGAGCTACCCCCGAAAGTGCAACGCTTGATGACCCGTAGCTGGACCAAGGTCAAGACGGGCAAGTAAGGCTCAAACTATCCTGGGTTCGTCCGCCACGGGCGAACTGCACCGTTTTTTTTGGGAGTTTCGTAAATGGCAGTTGCCTCCGGCGCCTATAAGAAAGCCCTCGAGGGCGACCAGACACCGAAGAAGGTGCTGGTCAAAATCGATCGGGTCACGAAGAAGTTCGACGAGACGATTGCGGTGGACGACGTGTCCCTGGAAATCAAGAAAGGCGAGATCTTCGCCTTGCTCGGTGGTTCGGGTTCGGGCAAATCCACCTTGCTGCGCATGCTTGCCGGTTTCGAGCGCCCAACCGAAGGCCGCATCTACCTGGACGGTGTGGACATCACCGATATGCCGCCGTACGAGCGGCCGATCAACATGATGTTCCAGTCCTACGCATTGTTTCCGCACATGACCGTGGCGCAAAACATCGCCTTCGGCCTGCAACAAGACAAGATCCCCAAGGCCGAAGTCGACGCTCGCGTGGCTGAGATGCTCAAGCTGGTACAGATGAGCCAGTACGCCAAGCGCAAGCCGCACCAGTTGTCCGGTGGTCAGCGCCAGCGTGTGGCCCTGGCTCGCTCCCTGGCCAAGCGCCCGAAACTGCTGCTGCTCGATGAGCCCATGGGGGCGCTGGACAAGAAACTGCGCTCGCAGATGCAGCTGGAGCTGGTGGAGATCATCGAGCGCGTCGGCGTGACCTGCGTGATGGTGACCCACGACCAGGAAGAAGCCATGACCATGGCCGAGCGCATCGCGATCATGCACCTGGGTTGGATCGCGCAGATTGGCAGCCCGATCGATATCTACGAAACCCCTACCAGCCGTCTGGTGTGCGAGTTCATCGGCAACGTCAACATCTTTGAAACCCAGGTGGTGGACGACGCCGAAGGCCACGCAGTGCTCAAGTGCCCGGACCTGGACCGCGACATCTACGTGGGCTACGGCATCGCCACCTCGGTGGAAGACAAGTCGGTGACCTACGCCATCCGCCCAGAAAAACTGTTGGTCACCTCCGAAATGCCGACCTGCGAGCACAACTGGTCCAGCGGCAAAGTGCACGACATCGCTTACCTGGGCGGCCACTCGGTGTTCTACGTTGAGCTGCCGAGCGGCAAGCTGGTGCAATCCTTCGTCGCCAACGCCGAACGCCGTGGCCAGCGCCCAACCTGGGGTGACCAGGTGTACGTGTGGTGGGAAGACGACAGCGGCGTGGTACTGCGCTCATGAATACAAAAAAGCTCAAGCGGCGCTTGAACCGCCTCGTCCCCAGTGGCAAGCAGGTGGTCATCGGGATTCCGTTCCTGTGGTTGTTCCTGTTCTTCGCGTTGCCGTTTTTCATTGTGCTGAAAATCAGCTTTGCCGAAGCCGATGTGGCGATCCCGCCGTACACCGAGATCTACACCTACGTTGAGCAGAAGTTGCAGGTGGTGTTGAACCTGGCCAACTACAGCTTGCTGGCGGGGGATGAGCTGTACATCGCCGCCTACCTGGGCTCGCTGAAAATGGCGTTCTTCAGCACGCTGCTGTGCTTGCTGATCGGCTACCCGATGGCCTACGCCATTGCCACCGCGCGCAAAGAGATGCAGACCGTGCTGGTGCTGCTGATCATGATGCCGACCTGGACGGCGATCCTTATCCGTGTGTATGCGTGGATGGGCATTCTCAGCAACAACGGCTTGCTCAATGGCTTCCTGATGTCCATCGGCTTGATTAACGAGCCGCTGCAGATCCTCAACACCAACATCGCGGTGTACATCGGCGTGGTCTATTCGTACCTGCCGTTTATGATCCTGCCGCTGTACGCCAACCTGGTGAAGCATGATCAGAGCCTGTTGGAAGCAGCTTCCGATTTGGGTTCGAGCACGTTCAACAGCTTCTGGAAAATCACCGTGCCGCTGTCCAAGAACGGCATCATCGCCGGTTGCATGCTGGTGTTTATCCCGGTGGTGGGCGAGTTCGTGATCCCGGAACTGCTGGGCGGCCCGGAAACCCTGATGATCGGTAAAGTGTTGTGGCAAGAATTCTTCAACAACCGTGACTGGCCTGTGGCGTCTGCCCTGGCGGTGGTGATGCTGGCGATCCTGATCGTGCCGATCATCCTGTTCAACCGCAGCCAAGCCAAAGAGATGGAGGGCAAGATATGAGGCGCGTCAGGTTCTCAAGCTTCATGCTGGTGGCGGGGTTGGTGTTTATCTACCTGCCGATGCTGATCCTGGTGATCTACTCGTTCAACGAATCCAAGCTGGTGACGGTGTGGGGCGGTTGGTCGATCAAGTGGTACGTGGGCCTGCTGGACAACACCCAGTTGATGGGCTCGGTGGCGCGCTCGCTGGAAATCGCCTGCTACACGGCGGTGGCGGCGGTGGCGTTGGGTACCCTGGCGGCGTTTGTGCTGACCCGCATCAGCCAGTTCAAGGGCCGCACGCTGTTTGGCGGCCTCGTAACCGCGCCGTTGGTGATGCCAGAGGTAATCACCGGTCTGTCGCTGTTGCTGCTGTTTGTGGCGATGGCGCAGATGATCGGCTGGCCCCAGGAGCGTGGCATCGTCACCATCTGGATCGCCCACACGACGTTCTGTGCGGCCTATGTGGCGGTGGTGGTGTCGGCGCGTTTGCGTGAACTGGACCTGTCGATTGAAGAAGCGGCGATGGATTTGGGCGCGCGGCCATGGAAGGTATTCTTCCTGATCACCATCCCAATGATCGCGCCATCGTTGGCGGCGGGCGGCATGATGTCGTTTGCGCTGTCCCTCGATGACCTGGTACTGGCCAGCTTCGTGTCGGGACCAGGTTCGACCACCTTGCCGATGGAAGTGTTCTCGGCGGTGCGCCTTGGGGTTAAACCCGAGATCAACGCCGTGGCCAGCTTGATCCTGTTGGCGGTGTCGCTGGTGACCTTCCTGGTGTGGTTCTTCAGCCGTCGCGCTGAAGAGCACCGCAAGAAAGCCATTCAGCAAGCCATTGAAGAAGCGGCGGCGGACGGTTGGCAGCAGCCCGATAAGCGCCGGGCGCCCGCGCCGGTCTAAAAGCCGGAACTGGGTCCAAATGTGGGAGGGGGCTTGCCCCCGATAGCAGTGTGTCAGTCAGTACACCTGACACTGATACACCGCTATCGGGGGCAAGCCCCCTCCCACATTGGATTGCATTTCAAGTCCAAAACTACGCGGTCCAGGGAGACTGGCGAATCACCTCCACAAAATTCATCGGCCTGAACCCCGGCTCCTGATCCACCAGCACATCCGTCTTCACGTTGCCAAACGTGGTCTGCGGGCGATGGCGCAAGCCGTCGGCAAACGCGCAGATAATGCACTCCTTGAACCCCTCACCCCGTGGATGCGCATGCACCACCGCTTCGCGCTGCACGCTGGAAAACGCGGCGTAGTCCATGCCCAGCACGTCCATCTCCACGCCAGCCGTGACCAGCGCGACGGTCGGGCGCAGATGCTGCGGCACGCCCGGCGTTGTGTGCAGGGCGATAGACAGCCACACCTGCTCAATATCGTCATCGCTCAGCCCGTAGGGCTTGAGAAAGGCCGCAGCGGCATTAGCGCCGTCGACTTCGAAACGCTCGTTATCACTGCGATGACCGGCCACCAGGCCCAGGTCATGGAACATCGCGCCGACATAGAGCAACTCCGGGTTGTAGGCCAGTTGCTTGCGCTCACCGCTCAATGCACCGAACAGAAACACGCGGCGGGAGTGGTGGTAGAGCAAATCGGATTCGACGTCGCGAATGTATTCGGTGGTGGCCTTGGCCAGGGCGCTGTCGGGGATCGGGATACCGGCGATGGTGGTGGTCATGGTTGGTGCTCCTCTGGAAAGATCCCAGTCTGGTCGCGTGCCCTGGCAGGGGCTATCGCGGCGGGGGAGCAATCCCGGCCAATGTGCCGTCACATCGTGCCAAGTGTGTACTCGGTCAAATGTGGGAGCTGGCTTGCCTGCGATAGCATCACCTCGGTATACCTGACAGACCGACGTGTCTGCATCGCAGCGATGCGGCGACCCGACAAGCCAGCTCCCACAAGGTTCTGTATTTATTCAGTAAGACATAGGTGTCTGTGAGCATGGGTAAAACCGTCGCCATCCTGATCTTCCCCGGCGTCCAGTCGCTGGATGTCACCGGCCCCCTCGATGTGTTCTGCGAGGCCAATCGGTTTCTGGCGCCTGAGGACCACTACCAACTTGAAGTGCTGGGTCTGGTGCAGGGCGACATGGCAGCTTCCAACGGCCTGTCATTGCAAGCTCACCGGCATTACAGCGAAGCCTTGCAAGCCTACGACCTGCTATTGGTCGCTGGCGGCCCGCAGTTGCCCTTCGAAGATTTCGGCGCTCCATTCGATGACTGGCTACGCGGCGCAACCCAAAGAGCCCAGCGCTTCGGCTCGATCTGCAACGGCGCCTTCATGCTCGCCCGCGCTGGATTGCTGGACGGTAAAACCGTCACCACCCACTGGAATGATGCCGCCGGCCTGGCGCGCCTGTGCCCCACGGCCCGGGTCGAAGCCGACCGCCTCTACGTACAGGACGGCCACCTCTACACCTCAGCGGGGGTTACGGCGGGTATCGACCTGTCGTTATACCTGCTGGCCCAGGACCACGGCCCGGAAGTCGCGCTGAGCGTGGCCAAGCGCCTGGTGGTGTTCACCCAGCGCTCGGGCGGGCAGTCGCAGTTCAGCCCGTTCCTTACGCCCCACGCCGAAACCACCTCGGCGGTGGCGATGGTGCAGTTGTATGTGTTGGCGAACCTGACAGGGGATTTGACCATTGCTGACCTGGCCAAGGCGGCCAATATGAGTGCGCGCAACTTCTCCCGGGTGTTTGCCCGAGAGGCGCGGGTCACCCCGGCGGAGTTCGTTGAACGGGCGCGGGTCGACGCGGCGCGGGTGATGCTCGAAAGCAGCCCCGCGCCGCTCAAGACCGTGGCCTATCAATGCGGCTTTCGCGACGCCCAGCACATGCGCAGTGTGTTCAACCGCAGGCTGGGCGTGACGCCGCAGCAGTTCCGCCTGAACTTCGCTGCCCCGATCTGACTGTGTACACAAATCAAATGTGGGAGGGGGCTTGCCCCCGATAGCAGTGTGTCAGTCAGCACATCTGACACTGATACACCGCTATCGGGGGCAAGCCCCCTCCCACATTTGGACCGAGTTCCAAAGGGTTATTGGGCTGGTAGTAGCTTCAAGGTACCGCGCGTATTGGCCGTCACTTCCTCATCACTGAAATGCGCTTGCTCATACCCACCTTCGATATACGTCTCTGCCTGGTCGCCATAGTGCCGATCAAATGGCACCCCGCTTTGCCCCACCGGGTTGATGGTCAGCGCGTGGGCGACATCGGCAAAGTCGATCAAGCGCCGCGTCGATGGGCCATAGGTCACCGGCCACGGCGCCGGGCCGATCATGGCGGACTGGTTATTCGGCACTTCATGGCTGCCCGGCGCGGGAAACGGGCCGACGTTGAATACCTTGTCCAGTGGCTTTTGCATGCCCAGCGGATGGCCGTGGGTGAGCGTATGGGCGTTGCCCCATTGCCACTGGCTTGGGTCATCGCCAAAAGTGGCCTTGAGGTGCGCCAGGCTATTGTCCCAGGCGAGCTTGACGGTTTCGCTGCGCTTGCCACCCCACCAGGGCGAATCCGGAGTAGCCGCCAGGCGTGGCAGGGCGGCATCGATCACGCGGGTGCTGATCAGGGTCTTGAACATGCCGTCGCCCAATTTAGGGTGGAACGCCGCGTCAGTGAGGTTGAACAGGAACTGGTTGAACAGCGTGGCGCTGGTGGACTCCAGCGGGTAGTCGCCTTTCCAGGTGGCCAGTTGCTCGACCAGTTTCAACTGCGCCGGGTCCGTGACCACCTCGCGCAGCACGGGCAACAGCGGCGACAGCAGGCGTGGGCCGAACGCGGTGGTCGTGCCGAGCTGCAAGGCCTGGCTGTTGTTCACATCCCACTTCACGCGGTTGTCGCTCAGTTGGATGTTCAACTGCTGGCCACGGTCGGCCAGGTTGTAATAACCAGGAATCTCCATGCCGGTGGGTGACACGGGCTGGGCGTTGGCCGAGACCACATAGCCGCGCGCCGGGTTTTCTTCCTGGGGGTTGGCGCTGAACGGGTAGAAGCCCAATTTGTCCGCCTGGGCAGTACTGCCATCGAGGATAAACCCGCCGTTGACCCCGGCCGGGCGGATCGGCAACTGCGCCGCCGCCCACCAGCCGATATCGCCCTTGGCATTGGCCCACACGATGTTCAAGCCTGGCGCCGACACCTTGGCCGACGCTGCACGGGCTTTGGCCAGGGTGTCAGCGCGGTTGAGCTGATAGAAGCCTTCGAGGATCGGGTTCTGCGTATCGAGAAAGGCCCACCACATCGCGATCGGCGTCTTGCCCGCGTTCTCACCGAGCACGTCATTGATGATCGGGCCGTGGGGCGATTGGCGCAGGGTGAGACTGACCGGCGCCTGGCCTTTGACCTTGATCTGTTGCTCGGTGCTGGTCATGTCGACCCATTGGCCGTGGTACCAGACCTGGTTGGCATTCTGCGGATTGACCTTTTCGGCGATCAGGTCGAGGTCATCGTTCTGGAACATGGTCAGGCTCCAGCCGAAATCCAGGTTGTGGCCCAGGAACGCCACGGGCACCAGCGCGTTGTGATAGCCATACAACTCAAAGCCCGGCGCCGACAGCTGCGCCTCGTACCACACCGACGGCACCGAGAAACGAATATGCGGGTCGCCCGCCAGCAATGGCTTGCCGCTTTTGGTGCGATTGCCGCTGATGGCCCAGGCGTTGCTGCCTTCGAATTGCGGCAAGCCATTGTCGGCCAGGGCCTTCTCACTTAGCGACGCGATGGCGCCGAGGGTCTGCCAATCATTGGCGGCCAGATTGAGGGCGCCCTTGGGTTGCCAGTCGAGGTCGAATACGTTCAGGTAATCGCTGCCCAGTTGGTCGCGTACGTAAGTCAGCAAAGGCTCGGTACGAAACGCAGCGGCAAAGCTGTAGGCCATGTACCCGGCGACGCTGATGGTGTCTTCAGCGGTAAACGGCCGCTTGGGGATGCCCAGCACGTCGAACTCTACAGGGCTGGCGTGAGTGTCCTGATATTGGTTGATACCGTCGAGATAGGCTTGTAGGGCCTTCCAATGGGCAGACTCATGATCGAGTTGCGCCACATAGGTGGCGGCACGGTCGCGGATGCGCAAACTGCGGAACAGCTTGTCGGTCTCCAGCACTTTGGGGCCCAACACTTCGGCCAGCTCGCCACGGGCCAGGCGGCGCATGATTTCCATCTGGAACAGCCGGTCTTGGGCATGCACGAAACCCAGGGCGCGGTACAAGTCAGCCTCGTTCTCGGCGCGAATGTGCGGCACGCCACGGTCGTCGTAATGCACCATCACCGAGCCTTGCAGGTTGGCCAGCGTGACCGTGCCCTGGCGGGTCGGTTGCTTGCTGTAGACGTACCAGCCTGCGCCCAGGGCGACCAATACCACCAGAACCGCGAGAACCTGCAAGACGCGCTTCATGAACTTTCCTTAGCAGAGTGGGCTATGAACCTGTTGGCCACGAACAATAGCAGCCTACCGCCAGGGTGTGGGTGGCCTGCACGTCGCGCCCGGCTTCAAGCGCCTTGAGAATGGGCTCGATAAAACTGTTACTGGAATTGCACGTCAGCCCTTCGCTGTAGGGCCCGAAATACGCAAGCTTGCCCGTGCGGTCCCAGATGCCCACGGCCGGGCTGGCCGGTATTTGGTCGGCGCCGGGCAGGGCGGTGAGGGTTTTCATCTTGCGCAGGTTTTCGGGCAACTGACCGTGACTGCCAGGCTTTTGCAGGGCATAAAACTCGACGCCTTGGTGCGCGTAGTGCTCGATCAACTCACCCAGGTGCTGCTGGTTGCCGACGTTGCACGGGCAAGCCGGGTCCCAGAAGTGCACCAGGCGAATCGGGCCGGGGCCGGCCAGGTCGGCAGGCAGTTTCAATGGGTCGCCGGAAAACACCGCTGTGTGTTCGCTGAAGGCCCGCAGGTAGCGGCCCTGGAACCAGTCATACGCCGCCCACAACACGCCGGCGCAGATGACCAGGATCAGGCTGGCGAACAAAGCGGATCGGTAGGGCTGTCGCATTCAGATCAATCCTCGAAGGTCGCGTAGCTTGCCATGCTTGTCCTGACAGATGAATATCGCACCTCGATATTCATCTTCACCGTAAGTCTGGAAGCCTTTATGCCCGTCACCTTTGACCCCGATCACTTGCGCGAGCGTTTGCGACCCCTGGCGGATGCGCAACCCCTGAGCGCCGAAGCGCGGGTGTACCAGCGTTTCTACGGGCTGGACCAGGCCGTGAGCCGCCTGGGGCGTTTTGAGGTGGACGGGTTCGAGGTGGTGGCACAGGTCTGGTGGCCTGCCACGCCGGTGGCGACGATGTTTATGTTCCATGGCTTCTACGACCACATGGGGTTGTACCGCCATGTGGTGGAGTGGGCACTGGGCCAGGGTTTTGTGGTGATCGCCTGCGATCTGCCGGGCCATGGTTTATCCAGTGGCGCGCGTGCCAGCATCGATGATTTTGCGGTGTACCAGCACGTGGTGAAGGCGTTGTTCGACGAGGCCTCAACGCTGCAATTGCCCCAGCCCTGGCACCTGTTCGGGCAAAGCACCGGCGGCGCGGTGGTGGTGGATCATCTGCTCAGCCATGGCGCCGACAGCCCGGCCCAGGGCCAAGTGTTTCTGTTGTCGCCGTTGGTGCGGCCGCGGGCGTGGGGTTGGTCGCAAGTCAGCTATTACCTGCTGCGCCCGTTCGTCAAAGGCATTGCGCGGCGGTTCAGCGATAACACCCACGATCCGGCGTTCAGGCCGTTTCTGGAAGCCGACCCCCTACAGCCGCGCCAATTGCCCACCGCCTGGGTGGGCGCGCTGGCCCGCTGGATCAAACGCATCGAAGCCGCACCGCGCAGCGCGCGACGGCCGGTGATTGTGCAGGGGGAGGAGGATATGACGGTGGACTGGCAGCACAACTTGCAGGTGCTGCGGGGCAAGTTCGATCAGCCGCAGGTGTTGATGCTGGCGCGGGGCAGGCATCATTTGGCGAATGAGATTCCAGAGATTCGCCAGGAATACTTCAAGTATTTGACGGACCACCTGTAGGAGCGAGCTTGCTCGCGAAAAACGCAAGTGCACCGCGTTGACTCAGGTGCCCCGCGTAATCGTTGACGGTCTTCGCGAGCAAGCTCGCTCCTACAGGGTTTGGCCGACCGCAAGACCTGCGCGAATCGCTGCCAACGCCGCCTGGTAATACGCCTTACCCTCTGGTGATTCGGCGAAGGTGGCAAACTCTTCCAACTCCGGATCAGACAACTCCCGATAGACATACAGCAACGTGTTATTCAGATCCTTATCAATCTGCTGCATCAAACGCTCACGCTGCCCATTCAACAAGCCCTGCGCCTGACCACCGCCCAGCAGGCCGGGAATCATCTGGCTCAAGCTATCAGCGGCTACGCCGGCAATCGCCAGGCTCACTTCTGCACCGGCTTCACGGGCAGGCAGCGCTTGCGCCAGGTGGCCGATGATCAGGCTGCGAGTGGCGTCGGCTTCAATCTTCGGCAAGCCCTGGGCGTTTTTCGCCAACTGATCGCGTCGGGTGGCGAGCAATTCGGCGGCGACAATCTTGCGGCCCAGAGGCGATTGGAAAAACGCCAGGGCGGGCTTGGGGTCTGCCAAATTCTTGCGCAATTGCGCCTCGGCACGCTGGTCCATGGCCTGGGCGGCGAAGCGTTTATTGCTGTTGTCCACCAGCGCTTGGTACACCGCCGGCGGCAAGCTATTGCGGTAGCGTTGTTGGGCGGCGCTGAGGGCGTCATTGAAATGCGCACGTTGCTCGGCCCAGCCAGCGACCTTGTACAACTGGTCATGGCCGTCTGCCCAGGCGGGCAAAACGCAGAACATCAGTAAGGATAAAAACAAACGACGCATTAGGGACTCCTGTCAGTCGGCCACTATTGTCCGTGTCGGGCGTAGGATTTGTCGAGAAGTCCTATCAGTCACCTGACTAAAGTGTATTCAGATGCTCGGCGGCTCTGTCGGATTCACAGGCGTATGGATACTATGCGCGCCATGCAAATACCCCTTGATCACCCGCTGTTGCAACGTATTGTCGACGACCTCGCCGAAAAGGGCTGGTCCCGCCAAGACGGCTTCCTGCCCCAGGTTCTGACCCTGGAACTGGCGGCTGAGTGCCGTAAACGTGCGGCCGAAGGTGAATTGGCTCCGGCAGCGGTAGGGCGAGGCCCGGCGCAGGAGATTCGCGAGGGTATTCGCGGGGACCATATCCAGTGGCTTGAAGAGGGCGACGCGGCGGTCTGCGACACCTATATGGCGTTGATGGACAGCCTGCGTTTGGCGATGAACCGTAGCCTTTTCCTGGGCCTGGAAGACTTCGAAAGCCATTTCGCGATGTATCCGCCAGGGGCGTTTTACCTCAAGCACCTCGACCGTTTCCGCGACGATGACCGGCGCATGGTCTCGGCGGTGATCTATTTGAACGACGCCTGGCAGCCCGAGCAGGGTGGTCAGTTGCGCATGTACCTCAAGGATGGCGTCAAATACGATGTTGACCCCGCCGGCGGTTGCCTGGTGGTGTTCCTGTCCGGGGAGGTACCCCACGAAGTCATGCCTGCCACCCGCGATCGCCTGTCCCTCACCGGCTGGTTTCGCCGGCGGGGCAACGAGCCGTTTTAAGCATGGAAAAGATTCTGATCAGCCGCTGCCTGCTGGGGCACAGGGTGCGCTACGACGGTGGCGCCAGTGGGCCATTCGATCAATTGGCGGCGTGGCAGGCTGAGGGGCGGGTGGTTGCGATTTGCCCGGAGGTCTCCGGCGGTTTGCCGACGCCGCGGCCCTCTGCGGAGATTCCCGGCGGGCAGGGTGTGGACGTGTGGGAAGGGCGAGCCCAGGTGCTGACGGCCGAAGGTGAGGATTTCACTGCGGCGTTCATGGATGGCGCGCAACAGGCGTTGGCGTTGGTGCAGCGGCATAACATCCGGATTGCAGTGCTTAAGGCCAATAGCCCGTCGTGTGGGAATGTGCTGACTTACGATGGCACCTTCTCTGGTGTGAAGGTGAGCGGCGAAGGCGTGACGGCGGCGCTGCTGAAACGCCATGGTGTACAAGTCTTCAGCGAGCTAGAGCTGCCCGAGGCGGCAGTGGCCTTGGCCCATCTCACAAGTCATACCTAAATCAAAATGTGGGAGGGGGCTTGCCCCCGATAGCAGTGTGTCAGTCAATACATGTGTGGCTAACACCCTGCAATCGGGGGCAAGCCCCCCTCCCACATTTGGAACTACTGTGTCTTGGCGACTGGTGTTTCACCTTCAAGCCACTTCTGCGCCAACGCCTTCAATCGCCCATCCGCCTTCACCCGCTCCAGCGCCTTGTCCAAACTCGCCTTGAACGCCGGATTACCCTTCTGAAACGGAATCGCCAACGCTGGCTTCTCGTTATACGCCTCACTGAAATCGAACCGATCCTGCAGCTCGGCAGTCATAGCGATGTGGTTGATGGCCACGTCGTACTTGCCGGTTTCTACACCCGACAGCAAATCGGCGTCGTCGGTGGTGATAAACGAGGAGCGCACCTCCATTTCCTTGGCCAGTTGCTCACCCAGTTCCAGTTCAAAGCCGGTCAGTTTGTCGCCTTCCTTGAAGTTATAGGGCGGCGTATTGGCTTCAAGGGCGATGCGCAGTTCACCGCGATCATTCACATCGTCGATCAGTTCGGCATGGGCCAAGGGGCTCATGAGGGGAAGCAGCAGTAACAGGCCAGGCGAAAAGCGCATGGTCACTCCTAAAGAATTTTTATAGGCGAGGCGCCGTTCAGCATCGCTTTGCTATGGTGTTGAGTGCCTTGGACAGCAATTTGTCGCGAAGTTGTCACAACCCTACAGATTTCACCGAAAAATTGGAGAAACGAATGAAAGCTCTTTTGTCACGCGCAACGATTGCCAGCCTGCTGCTGGGTGCCTCGATGTTGGCGAATGCCGCAGACCTTCCACGCACACCTGCGCCTCAAGGCGCCGAAGTGTTTATCGTCTCGCCTAAAGACGGCGCGACCGTCGACAAGACCTTCACCGTCAAATTCGGCGTCAAGGGCCTGGACCTGGAACCGATCGACAAGCAAGTACATGGCGCTGGTCACCATCATCTGCTGGTAGACCGCGACGTGCAGTCGCTCAAAGCCGACGAAGCCATCCCTGCTGATGCCACGTCGATCCACTTCGGCAAGGCACAAACCGAAACCGAACTGACCCTGACCCCAGGCAAGCACACCCTGCAACTGGTGGCAGGCGACAACGTTCACCGCCAGTTCGAACCCACTGTAGCCTCGAAAGTCATCACCGTTAACGTCAAGTAAGATTTGTTCAGATGCAAAAAAGGGAGCCCCGAAGGGCTCCCTTTTTCATGGTGCGGCTGAAACTTTAGAACAACACGCGGCTACGAATGGTGCCGTTGATGTGCTGCAGCTTCTCTTGCGCCAGGTCCGAGTACTCGGCGTCGACGTCGATGACCACGTAGCCAACTTTCTCGTTGGTCTGCAGGAACTGACCGGAGATGTTGATGCCGTTTTCTGCAAAGACCTTGTTGATCTCCATCATCACGCCAGGGATGTTCTGGTGGATGTGCAGCAGACGGTGCTTGCCAGGGTGAGCCGGCAGGGCCACTTCCGGGAAGTTAACCGACGATACCGAGGTACCGTTGTCGCTGTACTTGACCAGCTTCTCCGACACTTCCAGGCCGATGTTGGCTTGGGCTTCAGCGGTGGAACCACCGATGTGCGGGGTCAGAATCACGTTGTCCAGGCCACGCAGCGGGCTTTCGAAGATGTCGTCGTTGGAGCGCGGCTCCACCGGGAACACGTCGATAGCGGCGCCGATCAGGTGCTTGTCCTTGATCGCGTCAGCCAAGGCGTCCAGCTCGACCACGGTGCCACGGGCAGCGTTGATCAGGATGCCGCCTTTCTTGATGGCGCGGATTTCCTTCTCGCCGATCATCCACTGGGTCTCAGCGGTTTCCGGAACGTGCAGGGTCACGATGTCGGACATGCCCAGCAGCTCGGTCAGGCTGGCCACTTGAGTGGCGTTGCCCAAAGGCAGCTTGGTCAGGGTGTCGTAGAAGAACACCTGCATGCCCAGGCCTTCAGCCAATACCGACAGCTGAGTACCAATGGAGCCGTAACCGACGATACCCAGCTTCTTGCCACGGATTTCGAAAGAGTTGGCTGCGCTCTTGATCCAGCCGCCACGGTGGCAGGAAGCGTTCTTCTCAGGAATACCGCGCAGCAGCAGGATCGCCTCGGCCAGCACCAGCTCCGCAACGGAACGGGTGTTGGAGTACGGTGCGTTGAACACCGCGATGCCGCGCTCGCGCGCTGCGTTGAGGTCGACCTGGTTGGTGCCGATGCAGAAACAGCCGACCGCCACGAGTTTCTTGGCGTGATCGAAGATCTCTTCGGTCAGCTGAGTGCGGGAGCGAATGCCGATGAAGTGCGCGTCGGCGATCTTTTCCTTGAGCTGGGCTTCCGGCAGAGAGCTGGTGATGTACTCAATGCTGGTGTACCCGGCGGCTTTCAGAACGTCGACAGCCGATGGGTGGACGCCTTCCAGAAGAAGGAACTTGATCTTGCTCTTATCGAGAGAAGTCTTGCTCATCTGCGTAAACCTGTATCCCGGAGAAAAATGGCAGGGAGTCGAGCAGCGCAAGCTGACCCGGACGGCAGGAAAGCCGTCACCGCAGAAACGCCCTTGGGCTCTGTCCTGCGGGGGCGGTATGCTAGCATACGCACCCCGCTAAACACCTATTCCTGCGACGTGAAGCGTTCTCAGGATGACCATGAATTGTTCGAGAGTTCTGTCGATGACCCATCCTGCCCTGATTGATGAGCTAAAGACCCTGGTTGAGCCCGGCAAAGTGCTGACCGATGCCGACTCCCTGGAGGCTTACGGCAAGGATTGGACCAAGCACTTCGCCCCCGCGCCGACCGCCATCGTCTTCCCCAAGACCATCGAGCAGGTCCAGGCCATTGTACGTTGGGCCAATAGCCATAAGGTGGCGCTGGTGCCATCGGGCGGTCGCACCGGCCTGTCGGCCGCTGCCGTGGCAGCCAATGGCGAAGTGGTTGTGTCGTTCGACTATATGAACCAGATCCTCGACGTGAACCTCACCGACCGCACCGCCGTGTGCCAGCCGGGCGTGGTCACCAAGCAGTTGCAGAACGTCGCTGAAGAAAAAGGCCTGTACTACCCGGTGGACTTCGCGTCGTCCGGTTCCAGCCAGATTGGCGGCAATATCGGCACCAATGCCGGCGGTATCAAGGTGATTCGCTATGGCATGACCCGCAACTGGGTAGCGGGCATGAAAGTAGTCACTGGCAAGGGCGACGTGCTGGAGCTGAACCGCGACCTGATCAAGAACGCCACCGGTTACGACATGCGCCAGCTGTTTATCGGCGCTGAAGGCACCCTGGGTTTTGTGGTCGAAGCCACCATGCGCCTGGACCGTGCGCCGAAAAACCTCACCGCGATGGTGCTGGGTACTACCGATTTCGACTCGATCATGCCGGTATTGCACGCGTTCCAGAGCAAGCTGGACCTGACCGCCTTCGAATTCTTCTCCGACAAGGCCCTGGCTAAAGTCATGGGTCGTGGCGACGTACCGGCCCCGTTCGAAACCGAATGCCCGTTCTACGCATTGCTGGAATTTGAAGCCACCACCGAAGAAGTCGCCAACCACGCGTTGGAAACCTTCGAGCACTGCGTCGAGCAAGGCTGGGTGCTCGATGGCGTGATGAGCCAGAGCGAAACCCAACTGCACAACCTGTGGAAACTGCGCGAGTACATCTCCGAGACCATTTCCCACTGGACCCCGTACAAGAACGATATTTCGGTGACTGTCTCCAAAGTCCCGGCGTTCTTGAAGGAAATTGACGCGATCGTCGGCGAACATTACCCCGACTTCGAAATCGTCTGGTTCGGCCACATCGGCGACGGTAACCTGCACCTGAACATCCTCAAGCCAGAAAACCTGAGCAAGGACGAGTTCTTTGCCAAGTGCGCCACCGTCAACAAGTGGGTATTTGAAACCGTCGAGAAGTACAACGGTTCGATCTCTGCCGAACACGGCGTGGGTATGACCAAGCGTGACTACCTGACTTACAGCCGCTCGCCGGTTGAAATCGAATACATGAAAGCAGTGAAAGCGGTGTTCGATCCCAACGGGATCATGAACCCAGGCAAGATCTTCGCTGTTTAATTGCCCCCTGAAGGAGTCGTTTCATGAGCTACCAGCACAAGTACGTCGACGGCACCAACATCCACTTTCCGGTCGGCAAAGTGGTGTGTATTGGGCGTAACTACGCCGAACATGCCAAGGAATTGGACAACCCGGTGCCAACCGAGCCGCTGCTGTTCATCAAGCCGGGCAGCTGTGTGGTGGCATTGGAAGGTGGCTTTGCCATCCCGACCGAACGCGGCTCGGTGCACTACGAAGCGGAAATCGCGGTACTGATCGGCAAGCCCCTGTCGACCAAGCCCAGCCGTGAAGAAGTGCTGGATGCCATCTCCGGCTTCGCACCGGCGCTGGACCTGACCCTGCGCGACAAACAGGCCGAGCTGAAAGCCAAGGGCCTGCCGTGGGAAATCGCCAAGTCCTTCGATGGTGCTGCGGTGATCGCACCGTTCGTGGTCAGCAGTACGTTCCCGGACGTGACCGACATCGGCATCCGCCTGACCATCAATGGCGAAGTGCGCCAGGACGGTAACAGCGCGATCATGCTCAACCCGATTATCCCGATGATCCAGTACATGGCCGGTTGCTTCTCGTTGCAGGCGGGGGATGTGATCCTCACCGGTACTCCGGCCGGCGTAGGCCCGCTGAATGTGGGTGATGAGTTGGTGTTGGAGTTGGCGGGTGTGAATAGCTTTGAGAGCGTTGTTCGTTAAGTAATGACGAAACGCGGTGAAAAATGTGGGAGGGGGCTTGCTCCCGATGACGGTGTATCAGTGCCATATGTGCTGACTGATCCACCGCTATCGGGGGCAAGCCCCCTCCCACATTGGTTTGTGTTGACTCATAAGATCCGGTGTTTTGCATTTTTTTCACACACCATCCGGATAATCCTTCGCCCCTAACGCTGACTTCCCGGAAAAAGCGCCCCATGGCCATGCCACTCCCTACCGTCACCCCCAAGCCGCGTTCCCGCTTCGCCCTGCGCTGGTATTCCTGGCTGCTGCTGGCCGGCGTGATTGCCTATGGTGTTTCCTGGGCCATGCACTGGGATGATCGCGGTGTGCTGTGGGTGCTTGAGGGTTTTGAAAGCCCCGCCGAGCGTCAAGAGAGTGTGTGGCTGCCTGATTACCAGGTGGTGATCGACGCCAAGGTATTGCCGGGAATGGAGAAGGATGAAGCTTCGGACGTTGCCTACAATCCGCTGACCAAAACCCTGTTTTCCGTCATGGGTAAAAACCCCTTTCTGGTCGAGCTAAGCCTGCAAGGCGATGTGTTGCGCAAGATGCCGCTCAACGGCTGGAGCAACCCGGAAGGCGTGACGGTGCTGGAAAACGGCCTGCTGGCAGTGGTCGACGAACGCGAGCACAGCCTGACCATCGTCAAGGTCGCCGCCGACACTCAGCAACTGAACAAGGCTGACTTCCCGAGCTTCGACCTGGGCCCCTCCAAGAACCAGAACAAAGCCTTTGAGGGCATCACCTGGGACAAGCGCAACCAACAGATCGTCCTCGGCGAAGAGCGGCCACCGGCGTTGTTCACCTGGAAAAGCGATGGCAGCCAGACCCTCGTGGGCGACAAGCAAAAGCTCAACAGCAAAGAATTGGACATGCGCAACCTCTCGGCCCTGGCGGTCGACCCTCGTACGGGTCACTTGATGGTGTTGTCTGCCGACTCCCACTTGCTGCTGGAGCTGGATGAAAAGGGCGAGCAAGTCAGCTTCATGACCCTGCTGGGTGGCTTCAATGGCCTCAAAGACACCATCCCAAGGGCGGAAGGCGTGACGATGGACGAGCATGGCACCCTCTACATGGTCAGTGAGCCAAACCTGTTCTATCGTTTTGAAAAGCAGAAGTAGCAGACGGATTACGTCGGATATTTCTCTATCAGCGGCATTCGCCAGACATCTGGGCGCGTTTAAGTTTAAATTCAGACAGGCGTGATATTCATTCGCCACTTTTGACTTTGAGCCCGCCCGATGCGCCGACTTGTTCGCCCCAAACCCGTTCTACTTGTACTTGCGCTGATCGCCCTGATCAGCGCCGGGGCCGTTGCGCAGCACTTTCGCCTGTTCGAGCGTGGCTGGTTCAACTTACAGGCCTGGCGACAGCCGACTGACGAGCGCTCCATCGGCCTGGCCGATTACCGTGTGGCCCTTGAGGCCAAGGTGATTGAGGGGTTGAAGGACGACGTCTCGGCCCTGACCTACGACCCTGTGCGCAAGAGCCTGTTTACGGTCACCAATCAAAACCCGGAACTGATCGAGCTGTCGCTGGAGGGCGATATCCTGCGGCGCATTCCTTTGGTGGGGTTTGGCGACGCGGAGGCCGTGGAGTTCATCAGTGACAACATCTATGTCATCAGTGATGAACGCCAGCAGCGACTGATCAAGGTGCATGTGGACGACGACACCCGATTCCTCGACGCCGCCGATGCCGAGCAGATGACCCTGGGCCTGCATGTCGGCGGTAACAAAGGGTTTGAAGGCCTGGCCTATGACTCGGTGGGCAAACGCCTGTTCGTGGCCAAGGAGCGCGACCCGATGCTGATCTACGAGGTGCACGGGTTTCCCCATTTCAAACCGGAAAAAACCTACTCGGTGCACGTGATCAACAACCCCAAGCGCGATGCCGGGTTGTTTGTGCGAGACCTGTCGAGCCTGCAATACGATGAGCGCAGCGGCCATTTATTGGCGCTCTCGGATGAGTCGTTTTTGGTGTTGGAGCTGGATATCGACGGTCGGCCGTTGAGCAGTCTGTCATTGCTCAAAGGGCGTCATGGCTTGAAGCAGCGCGTGCCGCAGGCGGAGGGGATTGCGATGGATGATGACGGTAACTTGTACCTGACCAGTGAGCCGAATTTGTTCTATGTGTTCAAGAAGCCGAGCCCCTGAACCCAATTCTTGAACCCACTGCTGAACCCATGTGGGAGGGGGCTTGCCCCCGATAGCGGTGGGTCAGCCACTTGTTCAGTGACTGACACCCTGCAATCGGGGGCAAGCCCCCTCCCACATTTAGTTTTGTGTCAGGCCTTGAGGGTTTTCACGCCTTCAGAAGTGCCCAGCAGCAACACATCCGCCGGACGGGCGGCAAACAAGCCATTAGTGACTACACCCACGATGGCATTGATCTGAGTCTCAAGCTCCACCGGGTTAGTAATCTGCATATTGAACACGTCCAGAATAATGTTGCCGTTATCGGTCAACACGCCTTCACGGTAAACCGGGTCGCCGCCCAGCTTCACCAACTCGCGGGCCACGTGACTGCGGGCCATCGGGATCACTTCCACGGGCAGTGGGAACGCGCCGAGTACCGGCACCAGTTTGCTGGCGTCGGCGATGCAGATGAACGTCTTGGCCACGGCCGCGACGATCTTCTCGCGGGTCAGGGCAGCGCCGCCGCCTTTGATCAGGTTCAGGTGCGCGTCGCTTTCATCGGCGCCGTCAACGTAGAACTCCAGGTCGCTCACGGTATTGAGCTCGTACACCGGAATGCCGTGGCCTTTGAGGCGCGCGGCGGTGGCTTCGGAGCTGGCCACGGCGCCGTCAAACGCGCCTTTGTGCTGGGCCAGTGCATCGATAAAGCAGTTGGCAGTGGAGCCGGTGCCGACACCGACGATGCTTTTGTCGTCGAGTTTTGGAAGGATTAAATCGACAGCGGCTTGGGCCACTGCCTGTTTGAGTTGATCCTGGGTCATGCGGGCTCCGGAACGGGCGGGGAGTTATCGAGGGCGGCGAGTATAACCCAACAAAACCTCTGGATTCGTGTGGTCGCCCGGCCAAACGCTGGGTTAGACTCCTTGGCCCTGCCCAACTCTGCCAGTGATTCCCGCCGATGCTTGAACAGTACGTCAAAAAGATCCTCACCTCGCGCGTTTACGACGTTGCCGTAGAAACCCCGTTGCAGACCGCCCGCCAGCTCTCCGAGCGGCTGGGCAACAAGGTCTGGCTCAAGCGTGAAGACTTGCAGCCGGTGTTCTCGTTCAAGATTCGCGGCGCGTATAACAAGCTGACCCAACTGACCGCCGAAGAACGGGCGCGCGGCGTGGTCACGGCCTCGGCGGGCAACCATGCCCAGGGTCTGGCCCTGGCGGCCAAAGTGCTGGGGGTCAAGGCCACTATCGTGATGCCTAAGACGACTCCTGAGATCAAGGTCGAAGGCGTGCGTTCGCGCGGCGGCAAAGTCGTGTTGCACGGTGACTCCTTCCCGGAAGCCCTGGCCTATTCGCTCAAGCTGGTCGACGAAAAAGGCTACGTCTACATCCACCCCTACGATGATCCACACACCATTGCCGGGCAGGGCACCGTGGCGATGGAGATTCTGCGTCAGCACCCAGGGCCTTTGGACGCGATCTTCGTCCCAGTGGGCGGCGGCGGGCTGATCGCAGGTATCGCGGCGTATGTGAAGTACCTGCGCCCGGAGATCAAGATCATCGGCGTCGAGCCAGACGACTCCAACTGCCTGCAAGCTGCGATGGCCGCAGGTGAGCGCGTAGTGCTGCCAGCCGTGGGCATCTTTGCCGATGGCGTGGCAGTGGCGCAGATCGGCCAGCACACCTTCGATATCTGCAAAGACTACGTGGACGAAGTGATCACCGTCAGCACCGATGAAATCTGTGCGGCAATCAAGGACATCTACGACGACACCCGTTCCATCACCGAGCCTGCGGGTGCGTTGGGCGTGGCGGGCATCAAGAAGTACGTCGAGACTCGGGGCGTCACCGGTCAGACCCTGGTGGCCATCGACTCGGGTGCCAACGTCAACTTCGACCGCCTGCGCCATGTGGCCGAGCGCGCCGAGTTGGGTGAAGGCCGCGAAGCCATCATCGCCGTGACCATCCCCGAGAAGCCGGGCAGCTTCAAGGCGTTCTGCGAGGCGGTGGGCAAACGCCAGATCACTGAGTTCAACTATCGCTTCCACTCCGGCAGTGAGGCGCACATCTTTGTCGGTGTGCAGACCCATCCTGAAAACGACCCGCGCAGTGCGCTGATCGCCAGCCTCACCGGCCAGGGTTTCCCGGTGCTGGACCTGACCGAAAACGAACTGGCCAAGTTGCACATCCGCCACATGGTCGGTGGGCATGCGGCGCACGTCAGCAATGAAGTGGTGTTTCGCTTCGAGTTTCCGGAGCGTCCGGGGGCGTTGTTCAACTTCCTGCACAAGCTGGGCGGGCGCTGGAATATCTCGATGTTCCACTATCGCAACCACGGCGCGGCGGATGGCCGTGTCGTCGCTGGCCTACAAGTGCCGGCTGACGAGCGTCACCTGGTGCCGGCCGCGCTGGAAGCCATCGGCTACCCGTACTGGGATGAGAGCGATAACCCGGCCTACAAGCTGTTCCTCGGTTGAGCGACTACGCTCAAGGTGCGGCCTTTAAGGAAGACGACACATGGAAACCCTGACCACCCTGAAAGTTATCCACGTTGCGGCCACCGTGGTGCTGCTGCTCAGCGGCCTGGGCCTGGCGCTATTGGCCTGGCGCAAACGCAGTGCCGGTCCGGCCGTGACTGTGCAGCGCCCATGGGCGTTCGTGTGGTTGTTGATGGGCATTTGTGTGGTGAGCATGCCGTTCACCGGCTGGTGGCTGGTGCACTTGGTTGGCTGGCCGCTGGGGCAGACCTGGATTTTGGGTTCCAGCATCCTTTATACCGTGGCGGCGCTGGCGTGGTTCTGGCTGGTGGCGCGGCTTAACCGGCTGCGCAAAGGGGAGGGTGGTAGCTTGAATTTCACGCTGGTGCTGGCGGTGGTCAGTCTGGTGGGGTTTGTGGCGATTGCCGGGCTCATGGGTGCCAAGCCGGTTTAGAGCTTTAGACCGAGTCGCCTGCATCGGGGGCAAGCCCCCTCCCACACTTGATCGGGTTCACACGGTCAAAATGTGGGAGGGGGCTTGCCCCCGATAGCTTTTTCAGCCGCGCAGTGTAATCACCGGCCACCCACGCTTCTCAGCCTCAGCCCGCAAATTCGGGTCCGGGTCTACCGCCACTGCATGCGTCACCTGCTCCAACAGCGGCAAGTCATTCATCGAATCGCTGTAGAAATAGCTGTCTTCCAGGCTGAATCCGGTCTCTTCCAACCAGCGGTTCAAGCGCGTTACCTTGCCCTCACGAAAGCACGGCACATCTGTACTGCGCCCGGTGTAACGGCCGTTTTCCATCTCGCACTCGGTAGCGATCAAGGTTTCTACGCCCAGGCGTGCGGCAATCGGCGCGGTGACGAAACGGTTGGTGGCGGTGATGATCACCAGCTTGTCGCCGGCAGCGCGGTGTTTATCCAATAGCTCCACGGCCAGGGGCAGCATCAGCGGCTCAATGCAGTCGCGCATAAAGTCACGGTGCCATTCGTCCAGTTGGGCTCTCTCGGTGCGGCCGAGGATTTCCAGGCTGAAGTTCAGGTAGGCAGCATTGTCCAGCTTGCCCGCCAGGTAATCCTGGTAGAACTCGTCGTTGCGAGCCTTGTAGGCAATAGGGTCAAGAATCCCACGTTCACATAGGTAATCGCCCCAGGCGTGATCGCTGTCACCGCCGAGAAGGGTGTTGTCCAAGTCGAATAAAGCCAGGCGCATTGCAGTTACTCGCTGAAAAGTCTGTAAAAAGGCGTCCAGAATACGGTCTTTTCACAAGAGTGCACATAAGGTAAGAACCCTCGTTGCCGCTGCAACAACCTTTGTGGAACAATGCGGCGACATGCGTTTGCGAGGTTGTTGCCGTGATCGACCCCGATGGTTTCCGTCCTAATGTCGGGATTATTCTTACGAATGATGCCGGACAGGTGCTATGGGCTCGCCGAATCAACCAAGATGCCTGGCAGTTTCCTCAAGGCGGAATCAACCCCGACGAAACCCCTGAAGACGCCTTGTACCGTGAGTTGAACGAAGAAGTCGGCCTAGAGCGCGAAGATGTGCAGATTCTGGCCTGTACCCGTGGCTGGTTACGTTATCGTTTGCCGCAACGCCTGGTGCGTACCCACAGCCAACCGCTGTGTATCGGCCAGAAGCAGAAATGGTTTCTCCTGCGCCTGATCTCCAACGAGCAGCGGGTGCGGATGGATTTGACCGGTAAACCGGAGTTCGATGGCTGGCGCTGGGTCAGCTATTGGTACCCGTTGGGCCAGGTGGTGACATTCAAGCGCGAGGTTTATCGTCGCGCGCTCAAAGAGCTTGCCCCGCGCCTTTTAGCGCGCGACTGACGACGGAGTTCGACCCCGAGCCATGCTCAATACGCTGCGCAAGATCGTCCAGGAAGTTAACTCCGCCAAGGATCTCAAGGCGGCGTTGGGGATTATTGTGTTGCGCGTCAAGGAAGCCATGGGCAGCCAGGTCTGCTCGGTTTACCTGCTGGACCCCGAGACCAACCGTTTTGTGCTGATGGCCACCGAGGGCTTGAACAAGCGCTCCATTGGCAAGGTCAGCATGGCGCCCAATGAAGGTCTGGTGGGCCTGGTGGGGACGCGTGAAGAACCCCTGAACCTTGAAAACGCGGCCGATCACCCGCGTTATCGCTACTTTGCCGAAACCGGTGAAGAGCGTTATGCCTCGTTCCTCGGCGCACCGATCATTCACCACCGCCGCGTCGTCGGCGTGTTGGTCATCCAGCAAAAAGAACGCCGCCAGTTCGACGAGGGTGAAGAAGCCTTCCTCGTGACCATGAGCGCGCAGCTTGCAGGCGTTATCGCCCACGCCGAAGCCACTGGCTCGATTCGCGGCCTGGGTCGCGAGGGCAAGGGCATCCAGGAAGCCAAGTTCGTCGGCGTGCCGGGTTCGCCGGGTGCGGCGGTCGGTACTGCGGTGGTCATGTTGCCGCCGGCAGACCTGGATGTGGTGCCGGACAAGACCGTCAAAGACATTGACGCCGAAATCATATTGTTCAAGACCGCCCTGGAAGGCGTGCGCGCCGACATGCGCAACCTGTCGAACAAGCTGGCTACTCAACTGCGCCCCGAAGAGCGTGCGCTGTTTGACGTTTACCAGATGATGCTCGACGACGCGTCCTTGGGTAACGAAGTCAAGACCGTGATCAAGACCGGTCAGTGGGCCCAGGGCGCCTTGCGCCAAGTGGTCACCGATCACGTCAACCGCTTCGAAATGATGGATGACGACTACCTGCGCGAGCGCGCCTCGGATGTGCGCGACCTGGGCCGCCGTCTGCTGGCCTATCTGCAGGAAGACCGCACCACCAACATGGTCTTCCCCGACAACACCATTCTGGTCAGTGAAGAGCTGACGGCTACCCAGCTTGGCGAAGTACCAGAAGGCAAGCTGGTGGGCCTGGTCTCGGTACTGGGTTCGGGCAACTCCCACGTCGCGATCCTGGCCCGGGCCATGGGTATCCCGACGGTGATGGGCCTGGTGGACCTGCCGTACGCCAAGGTCGACGGCATCGACATGATCGTCGATGGCCATCGCGGTGAAGTATTCACCAACCCCAGCGACGTGCTGCGCAAGCAATACGCCGAAGTGGTTGAAGAAGAGAAGCAACTGGCGCTGGGCCTGGATTCACTGCGCGAACTGCCGTGCGTGACCACCGACGGTCACCGTGTACCGCTGCTGGTCAACACCGGCCTGCTGGCCGATGTGGCCCGTGCGCAACAGCGTGGCGCCGAAGGCGTGGGCCTGTACCGCACCGAAGTGCCGTTCATGATCAACCAGCGTTTCCCGAGTGAAAAGGAGCAGCTGGCGATTTATCGCGAGCAACTGCAAGCCTTCCACCCATTGCCGGTAACCATGCGCAGCCTGGATATCGGCGGCGACAAGTCACTGTCGTATTTCCCGATCAAGGAAGACAACCCCTTCCTGGGCTGGCGCGGCATTCGCGTGACCCTCGACCATCCCGAAATTTTCCTCGTGCAGACCCGTGCCATGCTCAAGGCCAGCGAAGGTCTGAACAACCTGCGCATCCTGCTGCCGATGATCTCCGGCACCCACGAGCTGGAAGAGGCGCTGCACTTGATCCACCGCGCGTGGGGCGAAGTGCGCGACGAAGGCGCCGACGTACCGATGCCGCCGATTGGCGTGATGATCGAAATTCCGGCAGCGGTGTACCAGGCTAAAGAACTGGCGCGGCAGGTGGACTTCCTGTCGGTGGGTTCCAACGACTTGACCCAATACCTGCTGGCCGTGGACCGCAACAACCCACGGGTGGCCGACCTCTATGACTACCTGCACCCGGCGGTGCTGCAAGCGCTGCAACACGTGGTGCGCGACGCCCATGCCGAAGGCAAGCCGGTGAGCATCTGCGGCGAAATGGCTGGCGACCCGGCAGCGGCGGTGCTGTTGATGGCAATGGGCTTTGACAGCCTTTCGATGAACGCCACTAACTTGCCAAAAGTGAAGTGGATGCTGCGCCAGGTCAACTTGGGCATGGCCAAGGATTTGCTGGCGCAGTTGATGACCATCGACAACCCGCAAGTTATCCACAGCTCGTTGCAGTTGGCGCTGAAGAACCTGGGGCTGACGCGGATGATCAACCCGGCCTCTGCCAAAACCCTGTAGGAGCGAGCTTGCTCGCGAAAAACGTTAACGATAACGCGGGGTATCTGGTTCCCCGCAGCGCTCTCAGGTTTTTCGCGAGCAAGCTCGCTCCTACAGGCTGAGTTCGACTTCGCCAAGCCGCCCACCATGCGGCCCAAAACTGCGCTCTACCATCCTGCGCGACCCATCCGCATTCACAATCAGCGCCGTACTCGCCCGCGTCCCATAACTGGGGCTGGCGATAAACACGCTGGATAACAGGCTCTCCGTCGCCAGACCCACGCCGGTATCAGGCAATTCTGCAAACGGCGCCGTCTGCGGGTCACTCAAAATGCCCAACAATGCCTCGGGCTGCGGATCATCCAGCACGGCGCTCAACGCCGCCTTGGCCTTGAGCAGCTTGGGCCATGGCGTATCCAGCCCGGCGTTGGACAACCCATACACCCCAGCCTTCAACAGCGTCGGCTCCGTTTGATTGGCGTTGTAGTGCCACAACTCATCTCTTGTGCCGACCAGTAGGTTAAACCCGGCATATTCGATGGAACGGCCATTAACGTCGGCCAAATAGTCGTCAATCGGCAGGCTCCCATTGAGAAACCGCGCCACCAGTTCACCCCGTGACTTGCGTGCCGGCGGCTGGTGCGGGTCGCGGATATTGGTCAAGGCAGCGAAACGACCATCGGTATTCACACCCAACCAGGTACCGCCCGCCTCTTGGTCGCGGCCGGCATAGACCTCGGGCGCATCCAGCCACTGGGCCAGCGGCAGGCTGGGGCGGGCGTAGAACTCATCGCGGTTGGCCGCGACGATCAGCGGTTGGGCATGGCCCGGCCGCCAGGCGAAAACAATCAGGCACATCAGGCGATTCCCTTTTGTGGTTTTGCCCACTCTACCGGCAGGCCTTGCACAGTATCCAGTTGGGTCGCATGCCTTCCATCCGTTAACATGCCGGACTTGAATCGGGGGCTCCCATGGAATTTCTACTGTATTTGGCGCTGGGCGCCTGTGCAGGCGTGCTCGCCGGACTGTTCGGCGTGGGCGGCGGGATCATCATCGTGCCGGTACTGGTGTTCAGCTTCACCTTGCAGGGGTTCGACCCGCAGGTGCTGACTCACCTGGCCGTGGGCACGTCCCTGGCGACCATTATCTTTACCTCGGTCAATGCGGTACGCGAGCACCACCGGCGCGGCGCGGTGCGTTGGCCGATCTTTGCGTGGATGACCGTGGGTATCCTGATCGGCGCCGGTTTTGGTGCGCTGACCGCTGAAGCGATCTCCGGCCCGAACTTGCAGAAGATCATCGGTGTGTTTGCCCTGGTCATCGCCGTGCAGCTGGCCCTGGAGGCCAAGCCCAAGGCCAGTCGAACGGTGCCAGGCAAGGTCGGTCTGACCCTGGCGGGCACGGTCATTGGCTGGGCTTCGGCGATCTTCGGCATTGGCGGCGGCTCGCTGACGGTGCCGTTCCTGACCTGGCGCAGCGTGCCGATGCAGCAGGCGGTGGCCACGTCCTCGGCCTGTGGTTTGCCGATTGCCGTCGCCAGCGCCTTAAGTTTCATGATTCTTGGCTGGCATGACCCGCTGTTACCGGCTCATAGTCTAGGGTTCGTGTATTTGCCGGCGCTGCTGGGCATTGCCCTGACCAGCATGGTGTTTGCCCGCTTCGGCGCGCGCCTGGCGCATCGGTTGTCGCCGCGGCTGCTCAAGCGCTTGTTCGCCGGGCTGCTGTTCTGTGTGGGCATAAACTTTTTGTTGTAATGCAGGCTTAATCACGGCCGGGCATGGTCCGGTCGCAATCACGAATGATTTAACGAGGAGTCGCAATGCTGCCTTACCCGCAGATCGACCCGGTGGCCTTGGCCATCGGTCCGCTGAAAATCCACTGGTACGGGTTGATGTACCTGATCGGCATCGGCGGTGCCTGGTTCCTGGCTTCTCGGCGCCTGAACCGCTTCGACCCGACCTGGACCAAAGAGAAGCTCTCCGACCTGATTTTCTGGTTGTCGATGGGGGTGATCGTCGGCGGGCGCCTGGGGTATGTGTTGTTCTACGATCTGTCGGCGTACATCGCCAACCCAACGCTGATCTTCGAAGTCTGGAAGGGCGGCATGGCGTTCCACGGCGGGTTTATCGGCGTGATGATTGCCGCCTGGTGGTTTGGCCGCCGAAACGGCAAGTCGTTCTTCCAGCTGATGGACTTTATCGCACCCATGGTGCCAATCGGCCTGGGCGCCGGGCGTATCGGTAACTTCATCAACGCCGAGCTGTGGGGCAAGCCGACCGACGTGCCGTGGGCCATGATCTTCCCGCCGTTCAGTGACCCGGCGCAATTGCCACGCCATCCGTCGCAGCTTTATCAGTTCGCATTGGAAGGTGTGGCGCTGTTCCTTATCCTCTACGTCTTCTCGCGCAAGCCACGCCCTACCATGGCGGTGTCGGGCATGTTCGCGCTGTTCTACGGGATCTTCCGCTTTATCGTCGAGTTCGTGCGGGTGCCGGATGCACAGTTGGGCTACCTGGCGTTTGGCTGGGTCACCATGGGGCAGATTCTCAGCCTGCCAATGATCCTCGGCGGCCTGGGCCTGTTGTGGTGGGCGTACAACCGCCCGCAACCGCTGAAGAACGCCGCGCTATAAATTCGAATACGGGTACACACATGAAGCAATATCTCGAACTACTGAACGACGTCGTCACCAATGGATTGACCAAGGGCGATCGCACCGGCACCGGCACCAAGGCCGTATTTGCCCGTCAGTATCGGCATAACTTGGCCGACGGCTTCCCGCTGCTGACCACCAAGAAGCTTCACTTCAAAAGCATCGCCAATGAGCTGATCTGGATGTTGAGTGGCAACACCAACATCAAGTGGCTCAACGAAAACGGCGTGAAAATCTGGGACGAGTGGGCCACCGAAGACGGCGACCTGGGCCCGGTGTACGGCGAGCAGTGGACCGCCTGGCCGACCAAGGACGGCGGCAAGATCAACCAGATCGACTACATGGTCGAGACGTTGAAGACCAACCCCAATAGCCGCCGCATCCTGTTCCACGGCTGGAACGTCGAGTACCTGCCTGACGAAACCAAGAGCCCGCAGGAAAACGCCCGTAACGGCAAGCAAGCCCTGCCGCCGTGCCACTTGCTGTACCAGGCGTTCGTGCATGACGGCCACTTGTCGATGCAGTTGTATATCCGCAGCTCCGATGTCTTCCTGGGCCTGCCGTACAACACCGCGGCGCTTGCGTTGCTCACCCATATGCTGGCCCAGCAGTGCGACCTGATCCCTCACGAGATCATCGTTACTACGGGCGATACTCATGCGTATAGCAACCATATGGAACAGATTCAGACCCAGCTGGCGCGCACGCCGAAGAAGCTGCCCGAGTTGGTAATCAAGCGTAAGCCTGCGTCGATCTATGACTATAAGTTCGAAGATTTTGAGATCGTCGGCTATGACGCTGACCCGAGCATCAAGGCTGACGTCGCGATCTAGAGGCTACCTCGGTCAAAATGTGGGAGGGGGCTTGCCCCCGATAGCGGTGTGTCAGTTAAACATCTGTTGGCTGACACACTGCAATCGGGGGCAAGCCCCCTCCCACATTTTGATTTGATTACCAAGCTGAATTAATGGCCGTGGCTTCTGCCCACATGGGAAGGTTCAGCCTCGCTGGCTGCAACGCCGCCGTTAACTTCCAGCCGCTGCAAAATCCCGCACTCCGGTCCGCCACCACAGCGCTGGCGCAGGTCCAGCAATTGTTCCTGCAACGCCATCAACCCATCGATTCGCGCTTTCACATGGTGGATATGCTCGTCGATTAACGCGTTCACGCTTTCGCACTGGTCCTGCGGGCTGTCGCGCAAGCCCAGCAGGCTGCGGATTTCCTCCAGCGTCATGTCCAAACTGCGGCAGTTGCGGATGAAGATCAGCCGCTCAGTGTGCGCCTGGGTGTATACGCGGTAATTGGCCTCGGTGCGTGCCGGGGGTGGCAGCAGGCCTTCCTTCTCGTAATACCGGATGGTTTCCACCGCGCAGTCAGTCAGTTTGGCCAGTTCGCCGATCTTCATCGCAGCAATCTCCAAATGGGTGCTTGACCCTATAGTGGCTACAGGGTCTTTACTTGGCAACAGGCACCTTACGGACGCGACCTGATGAGCGACTCCTTGCAAAAACTTACCCCTGTGCATAACCACGGTCATGGCGGCTCTTGCTGTTCGAACACCCCAGCCCCTGCGCGGGTGCAACTGAGCGAAGCGCCCACCGCCGGCTCGCGGCTGAGCACCTTTCGCATCGAAGCCATGGACTGCCCCACTGAGCAGACGCTGATCCAGAACAAACTGGGCAAGCTTGCTGGCGTGCAGCAACTGGAATTCAACCTGATCAACCGCATCCTTGGCGTCACTCACGACCTGCCAAGCACCACGCCGATCATTGAGGCGATTAAGTCCATCGGCATGCAGGCCGACCCCATCGAAGAGGGCGGCCCGGCCGCAGCGCCACCGGCCAAGAAGCACTGGTGGCCGTTGGCGTTGTCGGGTGTGGGGGCTTTGGGTGCCGAAGTGCTGCACTTCAGCGGCATGGCCCCCACGTGGGTGATTGCCGTGGTAGCACTGGTGTCTATCCTCAGCGGCGGCCTTACCACCTATAAAAAGGGCTGGATTGCCCTGAAAAACCTGAACCTGAACATCAACGCGCTGATGAGCATCGCGGTCACCGGCGCGATCCTGATCGGTCAGTGGCCAGAAGCGGCGATGGTGATGTTCCTGTTCACCGTGGCCGAGCTGATCGAAGCCAAGTCCCTGGACCGTGCGCGCAACGCGATCAGCGGCTTGATGCAGATGGCCCCGGAGCAGGCAACGGTCCGGCAGGCGAATGGCTCGTGGGTCGAGCAAGAAGTCAAAAGCATTGAGCTAGGTGCCACCGTGCGCGTAAAACCCGGTGAGCGCGTCGGCCTGGACGGTGAAGTCACTGCCGGGCAGTCCACTATCGATCAGGCGCCGATCACTGGCGAAAGCTTGCCGATTGAGAAGACGGTGGGCGATAAAGTCTTTGCCGGCACCATCAACCAGGCCGGCTCCTTGGAGTACACAGTCACTGCAGCCGCCAACAACTCCACCCTGGCGCGCATCATCCACGCGGTGGAGCAGGCCCAAGGCGCACGGGCGCCGACCCAGCGGTTCGTCGACAGCTTCTCGAAAATCTACACCCCGGCTGTGTTCCTGTTTGCCCTTGGCGTGGCGGTTATTCCACCGCTGTTCATGGCCGGCGTGTGGTTCGACTGGGTCTACCGCGCCCTGGTGCTGCTGGTGGTCGCTTGCCCCTGCGCCTTGGTGATCTCCACCCCGGTCACCATCGTCAGCGGCCTGGCAGCGGCGGCGCGCAAAGGCATCCTGATCAAGGGCGGCGTGTACCTGGAGGGCGGTTACAAACTCGACTACCTGGCCCTGGACAAGACCGGCACCATCACCCACGGTAAACCGGTGCAAACCGACTACCTGGCGCTGTTCCCTAATGTCGAAGACAGTGCTCCGGCGTTGGCCGCCAGCTTGGCGGGGCGTTCTGACCACCCGGTCTCCCTGGCCATCGCCAAGGCAGCTGTGGATAAAAACCTCGCGACTCACGCTGTGGATAACTTCGAAGCCCTGGCCGGTCGTGGCGTACGCGGTGATATCAATGGCGAAACCTACCACTTGGGCAATCACCGCCTCGTAGAGGACCTTGGCCTGTGCTCACCCGCGCTGGAAGAGAAACTCTTCGCCCTGGAAAAACAAGGCAAGTCCGTCGTGTTGCTGTTGGACAAATCCGGCCCACTGGCCCTGTTCGCCGTGGCCGACACGGTCAAGGACAGCAGCCGCGAAGCCATCGCGCAATTGCACGAGCTGGGTATCAAGACTCTGATGCTCACGGGTGATAACACCCATACCGCTCAGGCGATTGCCACTCAGGTGGGTATTGATCAAGCCCGTGGCGACCTATTGCCCACCGACAAACTGCAAGCAATCGAAACCCTCTACAGCCAAGGCCATCGCGTCGGCATGGTGGGCGATGGCATCAACGACGCCCCGGCGTTGGCGCGTGCCGAGATCGGTTTTGCCATGGCCGCTGCCGGTACCGACACTGCTATCGAGACCGCCGACGTGGCGTTGATGGACGATGATTTGCGCAAGATTCCGGCATTCATTCGGTTGTCGCGACAAACGTCGAGTATCCTCAAGCAGAACATCGCCCTGGCGCTGGTGATCAAGGCGATCTTCTTGGTGGTGACCTTCCTGGGCCTGGCCACCATGTGGATGGCGGTGTTCGCCGACATGGGCGTGGCCCTGCTGGTGGTATTCAATGGCCTGCGCCTGCTGCGCAAATAACGGATGAGAGGGTGGTGTGCTGAGTGCCGAGCTAAAGGCTTTTTTCATGGTCGCCCGCCTGGGTAGCATCACCCAGGCGGCAAAAAAACTCGGCCTGAGCCAGCCCACCGTGACCACCCAGATTCGCAACCTGGAGAGCCAGTACGGCGTTGAACTGTTCTACCGAGGCGGGCGCCGGCTCACCGTCAGCGACGAAGGTGCGCGGCTGCTGCCGATGGTCAAGGCGCTGTTGCAGCAGGAAGCGGATATCGAGTTTTTCCTGCGCAACAACGGCCAGGTCCAGGGTGCGTTGAGAATTGCCGCTACGGCGCCGTATTACATCCTCGATCTGGTCAAAGCCTTTCGCGAACGCCTGCCGCACGTTGAAGTGTCGGTAGAAATCGGCAACTCCCAGCAGGTGCTCGAAGCGCTGGACGATTACCGCGTCGATGTGGCGGCGTCCTCCCAATTGCTGGAAGACCCACGGCTGATTCGTCGCGTGCTGGGCACCGACCCGCTGGTGCTGGCGGTGCATCGCAATCATCCCTTGGCCAAGCTTGATCACGTGCCGCTCAGCGCGCTGGCCGGGCATACCTTGTTGATGCGGGAGGCGGGCTCGACCACGCGGCGGTTGACGGAGGAAATGCTGCAGGGCGCCAATGTGAGCTATGGGCCATTGTTGGAAATTGGCAGCCGCGAATCGATTCGCGAGGCGGTGTTGCGCAATATCGGCATCAGTATTATTGCGCGGCAGGAAGTGCCCCATGACCCGCAGTTAAGGGTGTTGACCATCGAGAATGCGCCGCAGATTCCTGAGTATTTGTACTGCCTGAAGGAAAGGAAGGGTGCGCGGTTGCCAGCGGCGTTTCTGGGGTTGGCGCAGGAAATGTCGCCAATCTGAAGGGTTGGGTGGCTTTTCGGGCCTCATCGGGGGCAAGCTGATCTGGTCAAGTAATCCCGGACACCGATTACGGTGTTTATGCTGCTTTTTGCTCCATGGCTATTGGCGACAGGTAGTCGTTGTAGCTATGGAGTCTTGTACGGTTGTAGTACATGAAGAAGCGCA
>NZ_UTKY01000049.1 GCF_900583165.1 Pseudomonas viridiflava
TCGAGCACCATACTGGTAGCTTGCAGTTTGAACTCGCGGGTGTAGACCTTTCTCTTGCTCATGGAACCTCCAAGTTGGCGAAATCATATCGCCCTTAAGAGGTGTCCGGGATTATTAGGCCAGTTCAGCTTGCCCCCGATGAGGCCATCAGCACCACCCAAGATCTCAGTGCTGCTCACTCTCATACCGGTCCAACGTATCGCTGGCAATCTCCCGCCCCAACGCGATCAACTCCGGCGCTTTGTAAAACTCGAAAAACCGACACACCCGCTTCGGCACGTTGATCAACACATCCGGCGGATACCCGGCGATCTTGTACTGCGCCAACGACGTCTGCATCACCTCGAAACTCTGGTTGATCAAATCCAGCAGCGACGCAGGCCCGACGTTATCGATGATAAATGACCCGGTTGCCGACTTTGGCGCGCCTTGTTTCTCCGGCGCGGCGGCCGGTTGCTGGGATTCGGGCTCCGCCGAATCGAGCCACGGGTTGATCTCTGCCGCCTCGGCCAGCAAGGCTTCCTGCTCCAGCTTCATCAATTGCTCGGCCTGCTTGCGGCGAAAGGGCAGGTGCGAGCCGAGTGATTTGGCCAAGCTGTTGAAACGACTCTTGAACGCCGGCGGACGTTGGATCACCGGCAACTGATAGTGCTTCTGGTTGGTGGCGTTGAGGTTGACCGCGATGATCAGGTCACAGTGGCTCGACACCACCGGCACGATGGGCAGCGGGTTGAGCAGGCCGCCGTCCACCAGCATGCGGTTGCCTTGCATCACCGGGGTGAACAGGCTGGGGATCGCCGCCGAGGCGCGCATGGCCTGGTGCAGGCAGCCTTCCTGGAACCAGATTTCCTGTTGATTGGTGAGGTCGGTGGCAACGGCGGTGTAGGGGATGCGCAGTTCCTCGATGTTGAGTTCGCCGACGATCTTGCGGATTTGCCCGAAGACCTTCTCGCCGCGAATCGCCCCCAGGCGGAAGCTCACATCCACCAGGCGTAATACATCGAGGTAGTCGAGGCTTTCGATCCAGTTCCGATACTCATCCAGTTTGCCGGCGGCGTAGATCCCGCCTACCACCGCGCCCATGGAGCAACCGGCGACGCAGGCGATGTCGTAGCCGCGTCGTTCGATCTCTTCGATCACCCCGATATGGGCGTAACCCCGGGCGCCACCGGAGCCGAGCACCAAGGCAACACGTTTTTTCATGGTCCATGTCCTTCCCAAGGCAGGTGCCCACAATGCACCCATTGAGGGGCCCGCTTCAATCGCTGGTGGCAGCTACACTATTTTTCCAGAGTAGCCGTGGTACTCGGGTATGCTCTGGCATTAGGTACGATCGATTACAGGCTAAGGACGAGGCACTTTTCCATGTAGGCAACGTCTACAACGTACGACTGTTTTTTCTTTATTTTGAGGTGTCATCGATGAAAGCCTGGATGTGTGTGCCTGTGATCGTGTTGGCCCTGGCCGGTTGTGCCGGGAAAACCGCGTACCGCGACAGCTGCGGCACCCAACTGGATGCTGCGTGGCATGAGCTTGATCTGGCCAAGGCCGAAGGTTTCGCCGGCACGGTGAGCTACTCCAAGGCCCTATCCCTGTTGACCGGCGCCAAGACTCAGCAACAATTCGAAGCGTTTGAAGGCTGTGCCAACAAGGCCGAGAAAGCGCGGTTCTACATTCGTGAGTCCCGCGCCGGGCGTTGACCTGTAGCAGCGGGTAGGATTATTCATCAGAGGATGGGGGCAGGATGTCAGCGTTGGTCGATCAGTTAGTCGCTCAGGTCATCGGCCTGGAAGTAGGGTTACTGAGCTGCCAGGCTCGCCTCGCCGCCGTCACCGATGATGAAGCCTTGCACGATCTGCGCACCACCGTGCGCCGTCTGCGCAGCTTGTTGCGCCCTCTGCGTGGTTTGCCGGGTGTGGAACAGCTTGAGTTGGCCGCCAGCACGGTGGGCCAATTGACCACGCCGCTACGCGACCGCGAGGTGCTGGCGGCATATTTGCTCCAGCATGGTTATCACGACGCAGCGAACCAGCGCCTGCGCCTGCAACCCGACGCCTATCGGCAGGTGGCGCAAAGTCCGGAACTGGTGCATCTGCTGTTGATCCTCGACGCTTTTCCGCGATTTATCCGTGCCTCCCAGCATCAAAAGTTGCTCAAGGGCCTGCGCCCGCGCATCCAGAAACGCCTTGCCAAGCAATGGCAGAAGCTCGATGAAGCGCTTCAAGATCCCGGTCATGATCGCCACCGCCTGCGGTTGTTGATCAAGCGCGTGCGGTACGCGGCCGAAGCCTATCCCGAACTCGACAAACTGCCTGCCAACGCCATGTCTCGCCTCAAAAAAGCCCAAGGCGCGCTCGGTGATTGGCACGACTGCTGGCAGTGGTTGGCCCAGGCTGAACGTCAGCCAGATTTGCAGCCCTGCGTTGCCGTCTGGCAGCGCACCATGGTCAAAGCCGAAGAGCGGGCAGATCGAGTGCTGGACAAACTCAGCGATGATTGTTTCTAGATCGGTCCGGCTTTTGGCCGGAATAAGTGCTGTGCCTGGCGGGTGCGATGGTTAAGATCGCTCATCTGTTCTGATTGATGTGAGGTCGCCATGCGCTTTAGTGATTTGCTCGACGCCGCCCGTAGCAGCCCGCTGGATGTCACCATTCCCGCTGAATGGGCCCAAGGCCGTGCCTCATTCGGTGGCCTGGTGGCCGCATTGCAATACGAAGCCTTGCGCGCCCAAGTCCCGACCGATCGCAGCCTGCGCTCGTTGGCAATCACCTTTGTTGGCCCGGTTGCGCCAGATGTACCCGCCAGCTATCAAGTCGAAGTACTGCGCGAAGGCAAGGCGGTCAGCCAATTGCTCGGCCGTGTTGTGCAGAACGGCGAAGTGGCGACCCTGGTACAGGCTAGTTTTGGTGCGTCTCGCGAGTCCGAGATCGACGTTGCCGCAGAACCTGCGCCAGTGTTCAAGCATTGGGATGAATGCCAGGAGCTGCCCTACATCAAGGGCGTCACCCCGGAATTCATGCGACACCTGGCGATGCGCTGGAGCGTCGGGGGCCTGCCATTCACCGGCAATAAATCCCGCGACATGGGCGGCTGGGTTCGCTTGCGAGGGGATGTAAAAGAAGAGCCGCTGACCGAGGCGCATATCCTGGCTTTGGTCGATGCCTGGCCACCTTCGGTGCTACCGCACCTGAAAAAGCCGGCACCCGGCAGCACCCTGACCTGGACCATCGAGTTTATCCAACCCTTGCACAACCTCACTACGCTGGACTGGTGCCAATACCAAGTCAGCATCGAACACGCCCGCGATGGCTATGGCCACGCCGCCGCTGCACTGTGGAGCCCGACTGGCGAGTTGATCGCGATTAGCCGGCAGACGGTAGTGGTGTTCGGCTGAATCTCAGAAGTGTTGGCCGTGCAGACTTTCCAGCTTGCGGCCGTGACGTTGCAGCGCCGCGCTGGCCAGTACACCGACAACCCCTACGGCAATGCTGCCTGCGCTCAGGCTGAACACACCGGAGGCGATCAGTAGAACGCCAATGATCAACAGCGGCGCAGCGATCAGCTGCAGCCCGAGGTTGGTCGGGTGCTTGTGGCTTTGCGGCTGGATGCGCCATTGCCAGGCGGGGAAGTTGGGGTGACGTTTGCCCATGATGGTGAATCCTCTGTCCGTTGAAATGACTTGGGCTGAGTTTAGGTGGGGGTGAGTGGGGTGGCGAATTGGGGCTGGCTATGGGGGTCATAGAAGGCCGTGTATGGCTAACTATTTTCAAGCCCAAATGACACAGTCGTGATCATCCATATGCACCAAAAACGTGAAGTCACTATCCGTTACCCAGAACGGGTATCCGGTCGTTTCGCGCAAGATAGATGCGATGTCTTGTGCATCGTCGACTTTCCAAGCGCTGTACGCAGAGTCATAGACTAGAAAAATCAGATGTACTTGGTGGATGCGATATTGTATTTCTTGACAGAATTTTGGGTTGTATTCTGTGCTTTTGTCATTCAAGTCGATTGGGTCAAGTATGCTGCTCACTGATTTAAAAACTTTTTCGTGAGGGAAATTGTTATTGTTGATGTTTCCTCTCGATCAAGTTTCTTGTGGGTGATTTCCAGTTTTCCGAAGGTTTCATCTATCTCATTTTCAAGATGGCTTACCTTCGCGATGTTTGGGTTGATAATTTCCATGCTGAATACCTTGTTATGAGTGTTTAGGATAGGTGTTGGGTTTCTTTACGTTGTGCAGTTTAACGAAGCCGCTATCCCTTTCATTGATTTTTGTAATTCGTGGCTGTGTTTAAATTAGCTGTGAATATACTTGTAAACCCCGGTTCTAGGGATTTCATCGATTTTAAGGCTGGCAATAGCATCTATTATTTTAGGTGCGTGTATTGAGTGGCATATGAGTTGAGCTGCTCCGTACGTTTCTGAATCGTAAAATCTGAACGAGAGAATTTCGTTGTCTGCGAGTATTAATTTGAAATCCTCAGTCGTGGAGATCCATTTAAGGTGGCTCAACCTGTGCCACAGGTGTTCTACCTGATTACTTTCCTCTTTTAGCATTAAGGTTGTTGATACTCTGTATGATTTAAGATTTATGGGGTCTATGTTTTCTGGGTTGGAGTTTAGGTGTTTTATCCCTGAATAAATTAGTGTTTTTTCATTTTTTTTGAATATGTCTTTTGGTCCAGAGCTTTTTGAAAAGTCTTTTAGCGTGAGGTATTCATGAGTTTTGCTGTATTGAGGCCAGCCCGTGGTGTACCATTTTATTATTACCGGCCATTCATGTGTCAACAAAGATGCAAGCATGCGCCACGTTTTCCATGCACTATCAAAGTCTTGGTTAAGTAGAGATATCGTGGTGTACTCACAGTCTTCTGTATGTTGAATTTGATCCCAGGGGCGTATGCCGACTTCGTATATGAAAACCGTATTCATTTTTTATCTCTTGAAGTAAGTGTGGGGGTCATCGCCGATAGTTAGCGGTACTTTAATGTCGTCAATAGTGATTTCGGTATTAAAGTGTGGTGCATGGTTGCCTTTTTCGTGACCTAAAGAGTGTTCTAGGATTTCAACAACTCTACCTTTTAACTCAAATTTATAAACTCTTCCTTGAATATAGCGATCTTGGTCCGTGATGGTTTCTCGGAAGACTCTCTGTGGCTGTTGGTTCATGGGAACACCGCCTATAGCTTTTGCTCTTCTGAATGCACCATTTCTTGAGAATTCGCTATCAGCGCCTTTAGGGGCTTGTGCATCATCCTCTTTGACTCGGGCTGTAGCAGCTGGCTCATCAATGCGATACGTAGGTTTACAGTCGTCTCCACCTGGGCATCTGCTTAAACCCAGTGGATCTACCCACCCTGTAGGGTTCGACGCGTACTGATATCCATTGATCCCACCCGCCAACTTCACCGGGTCAGGCGTCAGGTAGCGACCGATATCCGGATTGTAGTAGCGATGGCGGTTGTAGTGCAGGCCGCTTTCTTGATCGAAGTACTGGCCCTGAAATCGTATTGGGTTGTCGACTTTTCCGATATCGAGCCGGCTGATTTCTCCGTAGGCGCGGTGGTGGGCGGACCAGGCGATTTCGCCCTCGGGCGTGGTGAGTTCCTGGGGTGTGCCGAGGTGGTCGAGTTGGTAGTGGTAGGGCTTGGTTTCTTTGGGACCGAAGCCTTCCAGCATGACCAGCGGGCGGAAGCTGTCGGGTTCGTAGATGAAACTGCGGTGTTTATCTTTGTGGTGTTCGGCGATGAGTTTGTCGCCTTGCCAGAAGAACTCTGTGGTGATGCCGTCTACGGTTTTGCTGATACGGCGACCGAATGGGTCGTAGCGGTAGCTGGCGGTTTGGCCGTTGGGTTTTTTGACTTCGACTAACCGGTGTTGGCAGTCGTAGCGGTATTCAGTGACGAGTTGATGGCCTTTCCCGCGTCGTTCACGGATGAGGTTGCCGAAGGCGTCGTAGTCGTAGTGGTAATCGCCCTGCATCAGCAGGCGATTGCCGGCCACCATGTCGGGGCCGGGGCGGTCTTGCATCAGCAGGTTGCCCGCCGGGTCGTGGCCGAAGCGTTCTTGCAGGTCTTGGGAGTGGTCGGCGCGGGTGAGGCGGTTGAGTGGGTCGTAGTGGTAGTGGTGATCGCCTTTGCGGGTGTCGAGCAGGCGGGTGAGGT
>NZ_UTKY01000096.1 GCF_900583165.1 Pseudomonas viridiflava
GTTCCGGGCGTGTCAGCGCCTGCTGCAGTGCAGCTGTGGCTATATCGGCCAGAAGCTCCGCGCCTGTAGGGGCGCCGATTTGGTCGGCGATCACGTTCAGGCTCGGGCGGTCTTTGGCGAGGCGCAACATCGTTTTGGCGAAGTTGTTGCCTCGTGCGGCATAGACCCAGCTGGTGCGGAAGATCAGGTGCTTGCAGCCCGATGCAACGATCAGTTGTTCGCCTTCGAGCTTGGTCGCGCCGTAGTAATTGACCGGCGAGACTGCATCGGTCTCTTTCCACGCCTGGCTGCCGGTTCCGTTGAAGACATAGTCGGTCGAATAGTGGACCAGCAATGCATCC
>NZ_UTKY01000060.1 GCF_900583165.1 Pseudomonas viridiflava
CTATAAGCGGATCCAAGCAATTTACAATCCAGCCGGACCACCGTCAGTCAGGTATCAGGGACGCGGCGCGTAGGCAAACACGTCCGCACGCATCTGATGGGCGTCCATGCCAGCGCTGACCAGCGCGTCGAGGGTGCCGTAGATCATCGCAGGTGAGCCGCTGCCGTAAACGTGCACCGCCGAAAGATCCTTGATGTCGTCGCAGACCGCCTCGTGCAGCATGCCGCAGCGCCCTTCCCAGCCGCACAGATCACTGACAACCTTGTGCAGGAACAGGTTGGGCAGTTTCGCCCATTCGTCCCAATGGCTGATGTCGTAGAAGTCTTCGGGACGTCGCACGCCCCAGTAC
>NZ_UTKY01000011.1 GCF_900583165.1 Pseudomonas viridiflava
GTCTTTTCTTGCAGATTGCCGTTGAGGTCGTAAACGTAGGCGGTGCGCTGGCCATCGAATCCTGTTTCCTGCTGGATCAGGCCGTTGGGGTGATACTGCAACCGGTAGGTTTCGCCGACTTCGTTTTCGATTTCAGTCAGCAGCAACCGCACGTTGTCGTAACGGTATTTGACCTGGGTGCCATCGGCATTGATGCGACGGCTAATCAGGTGCAACCCATCCGCGTATTCGTAGCGCGTAACACGCCCGAGTTCATCGCGCTCGGCGGTGATTTTTCCGTAGGGGTTGTAGCCGTATTCCCTGCACGCACCGCCCGGCAGGATCACGCGAATCAAGCGCCCGACGCCGTCCCACTGATATTGGGTCAGCGCTCCGTGCTCATCCTCCCGCGCAATCTGTCGCCCAATATCGTCATAGCGATAGCGCTTGATCCCACCATTGGGCAGTTGCTCTTCAATGAGCTGCCCGCGCTCATTCCAGACCAGCCGCTGTTGACTGTGATCCGGGTACCAAACCCCAATCAGCTGCCCGTGTTTGTTGTAGGTGTAGTCGGTGATATGCCCGTCAGGATCGATCTTGCGCGTGACGTCGCCTTGGTCATTGCGCTCATATTTCCAAACCGCGTCACCGCGCCGTACAACCCGTACGAACCCGCTGTCATGCTCGTAGGCTGTCGGCTCATCGTCTCCTGGAAATACCGCCACCAAACGCCCGGCGTCGTCATATTGATACGCCGTCACCGACCCCAGCGGGTCTTGCTCGACTGTTAGCCGACCTTTGTCGTCGTAGGATTTGAAGTGCTCAGCACCATCCGGATCAACCCGCTGCACCAGCCTTGCGCGCTGGTCATGCACATAGACTTCTTGGCTGCCATCGGCGTTAAACACCGTGACGCGGCCGTTGTCATCCCACACATACCGCGTGTCCATCTGCGAAAAACTGGCCCAATGCCGGACACATCGCGCCGCCTTGCCAGACCGTTCCCACGCCCAGAAGAAACTCGCCCCACCGGCCAGACCACGCTCAAGAATGACGTGTTGCTCGTCGTAGCGATAAACCTCGCTTTCGCCTACCGCATTGGTCGCCGAAACCAACCTTCCAAGTTCGTCGTAGGCGTAGGAAACAACGTTCTGCTCAGTCACCCAGATGTAGGGCTCATAACCCTTAGCCCGTTGAATCTGGTAATCCACCGCCACGATGCGATCAGCCGAGTAGCGCAACAACAACGAGCGCCCAACACCGTTATCTACCCGCTCAATGCGCCCCAAAACGTCACGGGAAATACGCAGCCGGTTGCCATACGCATCGCTGATCGCGGTCAGAGAACCGTTAATGAAATGGTAGAAACGTGAAGCTTGAGCCAGCACCAACTCATCCGGCTTTTCGCCCAGATAAATCGCCGCTTCGGCCAAGCTATTGGTGATCGCAGGTCGGGAAGAAGAGGGCAAGGGCAGGGCAATCGACCGGTTTTCATGATCGGTCCACACCACTGATTCACCGACCACAGAAAGCCGATGCGCCAGCGAATGACTCCAGCCAAACCCCAGCCCGCAATCCCTTTCCACTGCGCTGGTGCGGTACAGCCGAGTCCACTCAAACGGCAGGATTCCATCCAGCGAACCGTCAACCAACGTCAACAGTTCTTCCCCAGTCACCATCGATACCGGGCAACCGTTAGTGGCGGTTTTATCCGAACCTGCAGCAGCATCCCCATTGGGGTTCTTACCCGAAGCCGGCACATCATCCACCGGCTCTTGGCGAACCAAGACCGTCCGCTGCCGACCCTTGCCCCGAACCATCGCCACCGGGTTTGAAACCAACTCATCCCCAGCCTTCAACGGCACCGCTGGAATCACCTTGATCGGCGTTGCCGGCCCGCCAAGCAACAAGGGTTTAGCCACTTCCACATGCGGCTCCAAGCGCGGCCCAGCCAGTTGATCCGCCAGCCTCTCCAGCCACTTGCGCACCCGGCCGGATTTGATATGGCCTAGCACCTGTACACCCAGGCGAATCTTTACCCCCATGCCCCGCGTCGCCCGTATCAGCAGCAGGGTGATCAGCACTTCACCGGTGATCTCGCCGACCACTTCGTACATCTGCGGCGGCGGCAGCATGCGCAGCCAGGCGACCATTGCCGACAGGTAGATGAACAACAACGGCTCATCACTGAGCACCAAGAGGCCATTGGCGATCGCGTCCTTGCCCAGTTTCAGCAGCTCATCAAGTTCGGCCTGGGAGATGTAGTGCAGCAACTTCTCGCTATTGGCCTTGAGGTCTGCCAACAGGTCATACAGCTGTGTGAGGTTGTCCCAGAGGTTGTAAAGCGCCTCGGCTATCCCGCTGGAAAATGCCAGGCCTTGCATCGCGCTGCGTTCCAAGGGCGTGGCGTGGGCGAAGTCTTTCCATAGTGGTTTGAACGTTTTGGTCCATTCTTCGCGCAGGTGAACGTCCAGGCCCTTGATCAGTGACTGATAAGACGCATACAGCGCCTTGACGTGATCCTTGGAAACGTGGGGGTAGAAGGTGATTTGGTAATGCTGGTCGCGGGTGCAGTCGTTGACTTCAAGAATGCCGCTGGGGCCGATCACGCGATGGATCGGTGCGCCAATTGGGCTGCCGTCTGGCGCAATGCCTTGCAGCATCACGGGAGTGTTGCCGATGGGTACGAACCGCGTGCTCTCGAACATATGGACCAGGGTCAATGAACCCTGGGCCTTGCACCGGGCGACGGTACGGTGGGCCTTTTGAGAGGAGGCTGGGGCGACCAGTGCGACCTCATCGCCAACCTTGAATACCTGTTCTACCTCAAGCGCAGAGAAGCTCCAGAAGCTTTCGGCCCACGCGTCAAAGTCGTTCAGGCAGGCGCGGAAATCACCCAAGACGCTTTCAACGTCCGGCGTCTTGGCATCCATGGGGGCCAGGACCAGCCTGGCAAAAACCGGAATCAAGACATGGCCCAGGAGGGCAGGGCATTGAAAGAGAGGTGCATCGGCGGTCCCTCGCGCTGGTTGGTCAGGCGAGAGACTTTGGAGAGGTTGGAAGGGAAAAGAAGTCGGCGTTATCCGCCGAGAAAGTTAGGACGTTTCGCCAAAAACTGGGGCGAATTGCGATTCGGGTGTAGGGGGAGGATTACGGTGGGCGCGGTCCTACAACTTCAACTGCCCAATCGCTTTGCTTAACTCCCCGGCCAAGGTGGCCAGCTGGTTACTGGTGGTCGCTGAGTCCACGGTTTGTTGCACAGTATTTTCGGTTACATCGCGAATGCTCACTACGGCACGGTTCATCTCTTCGGCAACGTGACTTTGCTGTTCGGCCGCGACGGCGATCTGGGTGTTGCTTTCGCGCATCTGCGCCACGGCGCCAGTGATTTCGGCGAGGGCGATGCCGGCTTCCTGGGCTTGTTGTACGCAGTCATCGGCTTTGAACGAGCTTTCCTGCATGAAGTCCACCGCGTCGCGGGTGCCGGCTTGCAATGCCGAGACCATGCGGGTGATTTCGTCGGTGGAGCTTTGCACGCGTTTGGCGAGGTTGCGCACTTCGTCGGCGACCACGGCAAAGCCACGGCCCATTTCGCCGGCGCGTGCGGCCTCAATGGCGGCGTTGAGGGCGAGCAGGTTGGTTTGTTCGGCGATGCTGTGGATCACACTGACCACACCGTTGATTTTTTGGCTGTCTTCGGCGAGTTTCTGGATCATCTCGGCGGTCTGTTGCACGCCGGTGGACAGCCCGGCAATCGAACGCTGCACACGGGTGACCACCTCCCGGCCGCTGCCGGCCAAGGTGTCGGCGGTCTGGGACAGGTCGCGGGTGGCGCCGGCATGTTGGGCGATGTGGTAGACGGTGGCAGTCATCTCGTTGATGGCGGTGGCGGCTTGGTCGGTTTCGCTCTGTTGGCCGAGCATGCCGTGCTGCACGTCGTTCATGCTGTTGGCCAGGCGTGCGGCGCCATCGTCCAACTGCTGGGCGGTGCGTGCCACCGTGCTGACGACGCGCTGGTAGCCGGCTTGCATGGCGTTGAAGGCGCTGGCCATCTGGCCGACTTCGTCCTTGCACGCCAGGGGCACGCGGGCCGAGAGGTCGCCGGTTTTCTCGACGTGCAACATTACGTCCTTAAGGGTGTTGAGCTGGCTGAGCAGAAAACGGATCAGCAACTGCGAGGCGCCCAGCATTGCCAACATCAAGATGGCGACAGCCACGGCGTAATTGGCAAACCGCTCACCGAACACCTGGCTCAGGCTGGGCGCATAGGCCAGTACGGCCACCTGTAGACCGTCGGCGCGGGCGATCACTTCGGCGCCCATCAATGGGCTTTCACCAAACAAGGGCATGGGGTCGAGCTCGACCCAACCATTGGCCTTGCTCAGGGCTGACAGATCCTGATCGTCGAGTTGTGGGACTTTGCCGCGGGCGAAGGTCAGCCAGTGCGCGTCTTTGGGCAATGCCTTGTCCACCGGCCAGGCACTGAGCAAACGTCCCTGGGCCTGCGCCGACGCTTGGGCTGCATCGCTGCGTGCCCGTTGTTCGAGCTGCACGGCGTACAGCACCAGCAACAGGGTGGTGATAAAGGCGACCGCGTTGACGGCCCAGAATTTGTACTTCAGCGAGATATTGCTAAGCCAGGCACCCATGGAAGGTTTTCTCTGATAGCGGAAACAGCATTGGCAAGGTGCCATTATTGTGCCGCTACTGAGGAAACCGGTTTTGACATGGGTCAATGCGCCGCATTAATCCACCGCAGGCAAACCGAAAAATGCGCATGCGCTGGCGGTAGTGTGCTGCGCCAGGTCTTCGATACTTTCGTTGCGATGCAACGCGACTTCACGCAGCACTTCGGGCAGATACGCCGGCTCGTTACGACCATTTTTTGGCTTGGGACGCAGCGTGCGCGGCAGCAAATAGGGCGCATCGCTCTCCAGCATCAGACGGCCTCGGGGGATTTCCCTTACGAGAGGGTGCAGGTGCGTCCCACGGCGCTCATCGCAGATCCAGCCGGTAATGCCGATATGCAAGTCGAGGTCGAGGTAGCTGAACAGGGCCTGTTGCTCGCCGGTGAAGCAGTGCACCACGGCGGCGGTGAGGTGGTCGCGGTAGTCCTTGAGGATCTCCAGCAGGCGCCCGTTGGCATCGCGCTCGTGGAGGAACACCGGCAGTTTCAGCTCGACGGCCAGGGCCAGGTGTTCTTCGAGGACTTTTTCCTGTTGCGGGCGCGGAGAGAAATCCCGATTGAAATCCAGGCCGCACTCGCCCACTGCACGCACGCGACTTTCGCTGAGCAGACTGCGCAGGCGCTGGGCGCTGTCTTTATTCCAGTCGCTGGCGGAGTGGGGGTGGATGCCAGCCGTGCTGAACAGGCGCTGGCCGCTTGGATCGAGTTTTACGCAGAGTTCCAGGGCGTGTTCGCTGCCGTCGACGCTGGTGCCGGTGAGCACCAATTGTTGCACGCCGGCAGCGTAGGCACGGTCGAGAACGGCTTGGTGTTTCTCGTCGAAACTGGGGTTGGTCAGGTTGACGCCGATATCAATGAGTTGCATGGTGCTATCTCCGCCTGCGGCCGGAAAGCATATCAGAGCTGTAGATTTATAAGAAAATCGAAGAACTACAACGAGTTATCGCTGTCTTTGAACGTCGCAAGTTCATTATGGTTGGCCAGGCGCCTCGCCCTGTGCCAGCTTTGCGCGCAAAGCCTGCGCATTAAGCGCTCTGTTTCTGACGCCCACCGTCTCGTTTTTCGCGAGGACGTTGGCCCGTATTCTTTTCCGGAGAACGGATGATCCGACCCTCGGCGTTGCTTATGTTGTGCCTGACGTTACTGCTGCCCATGGCGGCGGTAGCGCGTCTGGACGGGCCGCTGGAAGTGACCAAGCCTGGCAAGGTCCGCGACCTGGCGGAAATTCGCTCGAGCCGCACCCTGCGGGTGTTGGTCAACCAGAGCCGTAACAGTTCCGGCGAGGTGCAAGGCCAGGCCATTGGTGTCGAGTACCATCGCCTGCGCGCTTTCGAGCAATACCTTAATGGACATGCCCGTGATGGCCAGGCGATCAACCTCAAGATCATTCCCAAGGCCAAGGATCAACTACTCGGCGCGCTGGCGCGTGGCGAAGGCGACCTGGTGGCCCCTGGCGAGTTGTTGGACGTGAAGGCCGCGCACAAGATCAGCCCCAGTGACCCGATTGCCAACGATGTGCCGTTATGGCTGGTGGGCGTGAAAGGCGAGCGGCGCTTTACCAAGCTGGAGCAACTCTCCGGCCGTACCCTGGCGCTGACCACCGGCAGCGCGGCGGCGGATGCGATCAGCCAGGTCAACCAGAAGCTGGCGTTGCACAAGCAGCCACCGGTGAAAGTGGAATGGGTCGACCCGACCCTGGCCGTCGAAGATGTGCTGGAGATGGTTCAGGCCGGCATATTTCACCTGACCATTGTCGAAAAACCAATTGCCGAGCGCTGGTCGAAGATCCTGCCCAAGTTGCGTTTCGACAAGCAGGTGGTGATTAGCGAGCCGGGCGACGAATACTGGTTTGTGCGCCAGGACGCTTCGATGTTGCGGGCGAGCATTGATCGATTTCTCAAGACTTATCGAACCCCATCCGATCAGGACGTGGCGTTCCAGCGCATCTACCGACGCCTCTATCAAGTGCGCAACCCGCTGGCTCGCGTCGACCGCCAGCGCTTGGAAAAACTGCGTCCCGTGCTGCAAAAGCATGCGCGCGAGCAGGGTATGGACTGGCTGAACCTCGCCGCTCTGGCCTTCAAGGAATCGGCGCTGGACCCGGGCGCACGCAACAGTGGTGGCCCCACCGGCCTGATGCAGATTACGCCGTCGGCAGCGCAGCGGGTGGGCGTCAACAACATCGAAAGCCTCGATAGCAATGTGCAGGCCGGAGCGCGTTACCTGGCGATGATCCGTCGCAAGTTCTTTGCCAGCCCCAAGCTCAACGAGCGTGAACGCATGGCCTTTGTGCTGGCCGCCTACAACATGGGGCCGGAGCGTGTGCAGGGCATGCGCACTGAGGCCAAGCGCCGCGGGCTCAACCCCAACCAATGGTTCTTCCAGGTCGAGCGCATCGCCATGGAGCAGGTGGGGATGGGCGGCGTCAGCTATGTTAATAGTGTCAACAAGTACTTCTTGGCGTTTGATCGGGAGCGGGAGTCCCTGGAGCCGCCAGCGCCGAAATTAGCCTCACGTAAATAATCGACTTTATCGATGTTAATTAGGCATTTTTTCGGCTTTTATCATTCTGTAATCTGATTAATATAGCGGCCAACCAACCCCTACTTTGAAAAGGATTATCACCATGAGCCCACTGATCAAAAGCATCCTGTCCACCCGCGCCGGTTACGGCCTGACCATCCTGCGCATTGTGGTTGGCATCATCTTCGCCGCCCACGGTTCGCAAAAGCTGTTTGGCTGGTTTGGCGGCTACGGCCTGGCGGGCACTGCCCAGTGGATGGAAACCATCGGACTTGCACCGGGTACCCTGATGGCACTGCTGTCGGGTGGCACCGAGTTCTTCGCCGGGCTGGCATTGATCATTGGTTTGCTGGTTCGCCCTGCGGCATTGGGCCTGACCATTCTGTCGGTGGTAGCGATTTTCTCGGTGCATATCCACAACGGTCTGTTCATGGCCAACAACGGTTATGAGTTCGCACTGGCCTTGCTGGCCGGCTCGCTGGCGGTGCTGCTGGAAGGTGCCGGCAAGCTGTCTGCTGATCGTGCCATCGCCAACTGAGTGCCTTCAGACGCTTCAATAGGCCCGCCATGTGCGGGCCTTTTGCTGCTTGGGATTCTTGACATCGCACTGTTGGCTTCTCTAGGATGCCGCTCATGCGCCGATTTAAACAGCTAATTGCGGGGCGCCATGGGTGACCATCACGGTCCCGACAGAAGCGATTACATTGCTTCGAAATTCCGCTAAAGCGCTGGTTCGGTGTTGCCTCTCACCTGCCCGCAGACTTTTGAGGCAGAGACTCGACACGATGAATGCACTACGCCCCCTGATTCGCCTGGCCCCGATCACTGCGGACCTGACCCAACGCAATCCTAAAATCCTCTTGGGCGGCAAGCACCAGCCGACGCTGTTGCGTTACCTGGATGGCTGGCCGCGTCGTACCGGGCGGCCTTCGGCGTTCCTGATCCAATTTGTTGAGGACGGGGACTCGCTTGCCCGTTTTGCCAGTAACAGTTTCGATCTCGCGGTTATCCAGGCCCCACGGTCGGGCGATGCCGATGCTGTGATCGGTCACCTTACCCGTATCGCCCGTCAGGGCTTGATTGCACGACGTTGAGTCATGAGTGACACAGGCCGACTGCTTTCAAGCGTCGACGACGATGGCTCAAAAATATCACCCAACTGATCAGGCACAACGCCAGTGGCATTGTCAGGATCAGCGCTAGCTTTATCGACTGCTCCAAGCGATGTACTTGGGCGTATGCATCTACGCGCAGGGCATGCAACTCCATGGGCAATCGCAGTCGCTCCTTATTGAGTGCTTGCAGTTGGGTGGCTGGGTCTACCGTCTGCGTGCCGAGGGAGACGCCTTGTGGGCTCAGGAGCTGCCATTCTTGTTCGGTCTGCAGCAGGCGCCGCTCCAGCTCAATCGCCTTTTCACGGTATGCCAGTTCTGCATTGTCGCGCAGGGTCTCCATCAGCGTTGGTGATCTGTCTGTCGCGCCTCGCGGTCGAATATTGGCGAGTACTGGAGGCGCGGACAGATTATCCAGGGTGTTGAGGACAAACAAGGTGTTGCTGTCAGGCATGGCACTGTTGAATTTATCCGTGAGCAAGTCTGTGTCGGCCACTACCACCACCTCGATGTTCGCTGCTTTTTGTAAACCGGGTGCAAGCGTTCCAGCCCCATCGGGGAATACCGAGTACCCAGGCCCCTGAATACGCGCCGCGATGACGTGGCGTTTAATCGTATCTGGCGGGGGATTAAACTCGGTAACTGCGGTGAGTTGCTCCCTATCGATCAACATTGATTGCGCGGAGCTGTGTAAGAGAGGGGTGAAGGTCGTTTGGCCTTTTTCGAGGGGAGAAAGGGCGCCGCTGCTGGATACTGTCACCTGGTCCACTTTCCAGGTGCTGATATCCTGGGGGTTCATGGCCTGCCGGGGCAGGTCCAATACCAACGCGTGCTGTTCCTCAGCGCTTCCGATGTCGGGAATGAGGGGGGGGCCGTAAAGTTTGTCTACCAGTAGTTTATCCATAGGCATTTGCATGCCCCAGGCGGTGAGTAACCCGTCAAGTTGAGCGTTGATAGGGGGGGAGGCTGAGACCATCTCACTGTTAGGTTCGACAAACACCAGCAATTTACCGCCCCTCAATACAAACTGATCAATCGCATACAGGGCTTGCTCGGGTAGCGCGCGAGGGTGAACGACCATCAGTGTTTTGATCTGTTCAGGCACCTGCTCGGTGGTCGAATCCAGATTGACCAGCTCGAAATGTCGTTGTAGCTCTTTCATCAGGAGGCCTGCAGATTCTTCCATGGCCAGCCCTGGCAGCAACCCGACAATCGGGCGTTCCGGACGTTGTAACTTGTGGATCAGATGCCCTATCTCATATTCAAGCAAAAGCTCCCGGTCGAGGCTGAATGATTCGATACGTTGTGCCCCCTGTCCCGCACGCGTACCGATCAAACCCAGAAACCCTACCGTGTCGTCCAGGCCAAATAACTCTGCTTTGTAAGCATCTTCCGAGAAGGGTGCAGGGTCGATAAGGTGCAAGTTGATCATGCCCTTGGCTGTTTTCTCGTATTCCTTGAGCAGGTCTTCAATGCGCTTGCTATAGCGAGTCAGCGCGTAGGATCTATTCGGGTCATTGCTCGCGTTGAAATAATACAAGTCCAAGGGGTATTCCAGTGACGTGAGCTGTTGCCTGGCCGCGGTAGATAGAGTGTGCACATTTTGTCGGGACAGGTCCCACCTCACTTCGGGAAGCTTGGCTATCCAGACGAGATTGAACGCTAGGAACAGTAGAAATATGACTGCAAGTGTCAAATGGGTACGCAGGGCGGAACGCATAGACGGCCTCACCTCTCAACGGTGTTTGTAGTTGAGCCTGACGATCGTTGCCGAGAGAAAGGCAAGCATCATGCTAATGAAGTACAGGCTGTCACTCAGTGTGAACTTACCGTCGTCGATTGCATTGAATCGTGAGAGTGGGCTAAGGGAATTAAAACTATCAATCAGCCAAATCGGTACCTGTTGTTCCATCGAGGTCAGTGCTAACGAAAGACCGCTGGCCATGAACAGCAAGGCGGCAGTCAGCATAAAGATGACGCCGCGATGACGAAAAAATGCACAGATAAAACATGCGCCGCAGATATAGCTGCCTGCCAGTAGCCAACTTGCCAAAAATTGCGAGGCTATGACGCTGTTGTCTGCGTCATTCAAGTAATTGGCTACGATCACAATTGGAAACATCAATACCAAGGCTGCGCCTGAAACTATCCACGCAGCCAGAAACTTGCCGACAACGAGTTCAGCGGTGGTCAGGGGCAGTGTTTTCATCAATTCGAAAAAACCGATATTGGACTCGTCCGACCAAAGCTGTGTTGCCAGTACTGGAATCAGGGTTAAATAAAACCAGGGATGTAACTGGAAAAAAACCTGCAAATCGCCGCTTCCTTGTTCCAGCCACGGGTTCATATACAGCCCTGACGTTGTAGACAGCCCTAGAAATACGGCAATACTCACGTAGGTAGCAGGGGTGCAGGCGTAGCTGACGAGTTGACGCTTGAGAATCACCGGCAGCATTTTCACGCGAGCGTTTCTCGGCTCAGGTGATCAACCACTTCATTAAGACGACCGGGCTCTAAGTACATTGAGTTGATTTTCCAGCACCTGGCGGCAATCAGTGCGTTGATGTGTGAGTAGATTTTATGACCGGGCGTGGCAAGGACCGTCACCGTTCCTGGGTCATATCGATGTTCCTCAATACCCGCCACGCCGGGTAAGACCGCAAGTGCCAACAGATCCAGGGGGGCGTCGGCGCACAGCGTGACCGCTTGATAATGGCGTGAGTCTCGCTGCAAATCGGGCAGCGAAGTATCAGCTACCAGCCGACCACCCGCGATCACCAACGCCCGTGTGCAGAATTCGGATAATTCATCGTAAAAGCGTGAGGCGATGATCACTGTCATTTCGTGTGCCAAGGCTTTCATAAGGGCCTTGAAGTCCTGCTTTTCATCCGTTGTGAACCCCTTTGTTGGCTCGTTCAGCAATAGCAAGGCAGGACCGTGAAGGATGGCCTGGGCAATCGCGACCTTGCGCTTGAAACTGGCGGTGAGTGTGTCGAGGGGAGCATTCAGCACTGGCGTTAACGCCAGGCGAGCAACCGTCTGATCAACCCGCGTACGTTTTTCAGCGCCATGGATTCCACGTACGGCAGCGATAAAGTAAAGGAACTCTTTGACCGACATCCTGGGATGCCCCAAGTCTTGTTCCAGCTGGCAACCGACAGACTTTCTGGCTTTGAACGGATGCGTCTGGGTATTAAAGCCCTGTATGGAAATATGGCCACTAGTGGGAAGTGTGGAACCTGACATCAGGCGTAAAAGTTCAGTTTTGACTGTTGCGTCCTCTCCAAATAATCCTATGCATTCACGTTCACTGGCACTGAATGAAATGTCATTGATGATTATTCTAGTGTCTTGGTATTTAACCAGGTTAGTGACTTCAATCATTTTTATACTGAATAATTCGGGCGTGATGTGGAGGGGCAGTGATGGGACGTTCACCGCTAGGGGCCTGCTCGATCAGCGTCCGATGCTGTCGTGTAAAAAAGAGTACGGTCTGAGGTCGGTTTTGGGAATGCTTGCGTGTAGAAAAAAGACTTTTCCTACGTGGCGACTAAGTGGCGCTTAGAATATTTTTTATTAGTTTTTCGATATTTTACGATAGTAATTTTATGTCCAGCTTATATAACCTCCCGCACTTTATTTTGAGAACCTATTACCATGATGCTTTTGCGTACCCTTGTTCTTGAGCGTGATGGCGAGGACCTGCCGGTCAACGGTGCGTTACTCTGTGGCTTCGCCGTCAGCCAGATCGCTTCAAATTTTCTTGTCTACAGCCTGGATGAAGAAGTCGAGCCTGGAAGTTCCAGAGTCTATATCGCAACCTTGCGCAAGAAGCTTGATCGGTATTTTCTAAGCAGTGTCGAGTCCAAGGACGATCTGCAAGTAGCCATGGGCGTTTTCAAGCAAATCCTGAAGTTGGCGGCGACGGGTACAAAGGCGGAGGGTTCAACCGACATCCAGGTTCCCTATCACTTTGTCGATTTGAAGGGCGGCGAATTGCCGCCTGCCAGGCCGGAGGACCATCATTCGGTGATCATCAAGAAGGCATTGGTGATGAAAGTGATTGCCCTGGGTATGTCCGCTCCCTCGATGCCCGCGATCGAAAGTGCTCCATTAATTGTGCCTTCTATTCGCTTTTCATCACAAATGGTCTCACCTCCTAGGGCATCTTGCCCGTCCGAACCTGCACAGATGCCTGTAGTTGAAACTGCTGTTGAGGAGCGGCAATACGCACCTGTCGAGCCGCCGATCGTAACGGCGCAAATCCCGGTTATCCCCTCTAGTTTGCCTGACGTGCCGCCCCCCCCATTCCAACCTGTATCCGTTGATCAAAGTGATCTATTCGAAGTGGACAGCACATTGAACCGCCTCGCTCGTGTCGCTCAGGATCTCACCCAGCAGAAGCAGGCGTTGACCGAGCGAGAGACGACGCTTGAGCAATGGCAGGCGCGCTTGCAGCAGCAACAGAGCCACTTGGATGAGCGGGCCAGGGAGTTGGAGTTGCGTAGCACGCAACTGTATGACCAGTCGGTGGCAGTCAGCCAGCGAACCGAGATCTTGCAGGGCTTGGTGTCGCAGGTGTCAGGCTTGCGCCAAAGCCTGCGGACTATGTCGCTTGATCTGGATCTGGCGTTGGATAACTGAGTGGTCTGGCTACTTTCCTGGGTTCATTTATCATCAGTGCCAGCCAGCCGACGCCAGGGCTCAAATCCCTGGTACGTCGCTGCCAACGGACATTACCTGGGGACGCAAGCGTTTGAGTACCAAGCTGATAACCAAAGAGGGTCACGAAGCGCTGAAGAAAGAGCTGGATTATCTTTGGCGGGAGAAACGCCCGGACACCACGCGCAAGGTGACCTGGGCCGCCTCACTGGGGGATCGCAGTGAAAACGCCGACTATCAATATAATAAGAAGCTGCTGCGCGAGATCGACCGCCGCGTGCGTTACCTGCGCAAGCGATTGGAGGACATGCGGGTGGTTGAGTACATGCCTGAGCAGGAGGGCAAGGTGTTTTTCGGTGCGTGGGTCGATATTGAAAACGAACAGGGCGACACCAAGCGCTTTCGAATCGTAGGTTATGACGAAATTTATGATCGGATGGACTACATCTCCATCGACTCACCGATGGCCCGTGCGTTGTTACGAAAGGAAGTCGATGACGAGGCCATCGTGCAGACACCCGGTGGTGAGATGTGCTGGTGGATCACGGGTATCGAGTACGTGAAGTAAACGCTGCAGGCCCGCCCATTACCAAGCGTTCGGGCCCGCGACGTTTCAGCCTTCGCGCAGTACGGTCAACGGGCTGGCGTTCAGCGCACGACGCGTCCCAAACACTCCGGCCCCGCCGATCAATAGGGCGCCGATCAATGGAAGTAGTAACAGCCATGGATGCGGATGCCAGGGCAGATCGAAAGCATAGCGGTAGAGTACAAACGTCACCAGCTCCGTTCCCAGTGCGGCCAACAGCCCGCTGACGGCCCCCAGTAGACCGAATTCAATTCGTCGTGCCTTGACCAGCAGTTTTCGCTCAGCACCCAGTGCACGCAGCAATGCACCCTGGCGGATACGCTCATCCAAGGTTGCTTGCAGCCCTGAAAACAGCACCGCCATCCCCGCGGCCAGTACGAACAACAGCACATATTCCACCGCCAGCGTCACTTGGGCGAGGATGCTACGCAGTTGTTCCAGCAGTGCTTCGACCTGCAGGATCGTCACCGCCGGAAACGCTCGCGACAAATCGACGATTTGCTGGTCATGCCCGGGAGCGAGATAAAAACTGGTCAAATAGGTGGTCGGTAAGTCCTTTAAAGTGCCGGGTTGGAAAATCATGAAGAAGTTGGGCTGGAAATTATCCCAGTTGATGGTTCGCAGGCTGGTGACCCTAGCCTCACGATTTTCTCCGCCCACCGTGAACACCAGGTGGTCGTCGAGCTTGAGCTTGAGGCTTTCTGCAACCTTGGCTTCCACTGAGACCCCAGGAATTTCATCAGTGGGTTGCTGGGACCACCACGCTCCCGCCGTCAGGGCATTGCCCGGCGGCAGGTCGGCGGCCCAAGTCAGGCTCAGGTCTCGTTGTACTGCGCGGTCGCCGCTAGAGTCCTTGCTGACGATTTCCTGCACCGGCTCGCCATTGATACTGATTAGGCGACCCGGAACCACTGGGTACAGCGGCGCGGATTGCGCTTGTAGGTCCAGTAGGTGTGTACCGAAGGCGTCCTTGTCTGCTGGAAGGATGTTCAGGGCGAAATAGTTGGGTGCATCCTTGGGCAATTGGTTTTGCCAAGTGTCGAGCAACTCGCCACGCAGCAGGGCGATCAAGCCCATGGACAGCAGGATCAGGCCAAATGCCAGGGACTGGCCTGCGGCCGCCAAGGGATGACGCAGCAATTGGCCCAGCCCCAGGCGCCATGGCAAAGAGGCCCGCGCCAGCAGGCGACGCAAGCTCTGCAGCAATAACAGCAGCAAGCCGCCCAGGATCAGTGCAGCCACCACGCCACCCCCGAGCAGGGCAAACGTCAGCACCAGGTCGAGACTCAGGCGCCACATGATCAGGCCCAGCGCGAACAGTGCGGCGCCGTAGACCATCCAGGTACTGGACGGGATGGGCATCAGGTCGCGACGTAATACCCGCAGCGGCGGCACGCGGCCCAAGGCCGCCAATGGCGGCAGCGCGAAGCCGGCGAGGGCGACCAGCCCGGTGCCGATCCCGGCGACGGCGGGTAACAGCCCGCCGGGTGGAACGTCTGCGGGCAGCAGGTCGTGCAAGAAGTAGAACAGGCCAAATTGTGCCAGCCAGCCGAGCAAGGCGCCGGCCAGGCTCGCCAGCAGGCCCAGCACACTTAATTGCAGGCTGAACAGCAACATGGCTTCACGTCGCGTCAGCCCCAGGCAACGCAACAATGCGCTGGCGTCGAAGCGTCGGGTGGCGAAACGGTTGGCTGACAACGCCACGGCCACACCGGCCAGCAGCACGGCCACCAGGCTGGCCATATTCAGGTAACGCTCGGCCTTGCCCAGGGCGCCGCCGATTTGTTGGTTGCCGTCACGTGAGTCCTGCAAGCGCTGGTTGGCGGCAAGCCCTGGCTTGATCAGGTCACGATAGGTTTGCAGCACTGTGCTGCCTTGTGGCCCGCGCCACAGCTCGCGGTAACTGACGCGGCTGCCGGGTTGCACCACGCCGGTGGCGTCCAAGTCCGCCAGGTTGATCATCACCCTGGGCGTGAGGCTATAGAAGTTGCCGGCACGATCGGGTTCATAGGTCAGGATGCGGGCCAGGCGAAGGGTCTTCATGCCGACATCAATGCTGTCGCCGACCTTGAGGTCGAGCGCGGTCAGCAAGCGCGCCTCTACCCAGGCTTCGCCCGGCTTGGGCTCGCCACCTGAGGTTTCGTCACCAAAGGGTACGGCGGCACTTTTCAACACGCCGCGCAGCGGGTATTGCTCGTTGACCGCCTTGATACTGGAAAGCTGGATGCCATTATCGGTGGCAATGACGCTGGAGAACTCCACCACGCGAGCATGATCCAGGCCCAGCTCTGCACCCGACTGGATTTGCTCGGGTCGGGCCGGCGAGCTGCCTTCGAGCACCAGGTCGGCGCCCAAAAACTCGGTAGCGCGCAATAGCATGGCGCCGTTGAGGCGCGCACCGAAGTAACCGATGGCTGTGCTGGCCGCCACGGCCACCACCAGGGCGAAAAACAACACGCGCAACTCGCCAGCGCGGGCATCGCGCAGTAATTGGCGCATGGCAAGGCTGAACAGGCGCAACAGCGGCAAACGTGCCATCAAGGCTCCAGGGGCGCGACCATCAGGCCGGCTTCAAGGCGAATGAGGCGTCGGCAACGATGGGCCAGGCGCTCGTCATGGGTGACCAGCACCAGGGTCGTACCGCTCTCTTTGTTGAGTTCGAACAACAGGTCGCTGATGCGCTCGCCAGTATGGCTGTCGAGGTTGCCGGTGGGTTCATCGGCAAACAGCACGTCGGGTTCGGCCGCGAAGGCGCGGGCAATCGCCACCCGTTGCTGCTCACCACCGGACAGTTGGCGCGGCGAGTGGGTCAGGCGTTGGCCCAGGCCCACGCGCTCAAGCAGGTGGCGAGCGCGTTCGCGGGCATCTTTGCGGCCGTCCAGCTCCAGCGGCAGCATGACGTTTTCTAGCGCGTTGAGGCTGTCGAGCAGTTGGAATGACTGGAATACGAAGCCCACGTGCTCGGCACGGATGCGTGCGCGCTGGTCTTCGTCGAGGCTGCTCAGCGCTTGCCCGGCGAGTGTGACTACGCCACTGCTGGGCAGGTCAAGGCCGGCCAGCAGGCCGAGGAGGGTGGATTTGCCGGAACCGGAGCTGCCGACGATAGCCAGGCTATCGCCCTTGTTCAGTTCCAGGCTCAGTTCGTGCAGGATAGTCAGTTCACCTTCCGCGCTGGGAACCACTTTGCTAAGGTTCCGCGCGATGAGAATGCTTGCGCCCATGGAGAATCCGATGCGAATGTGGTTTTTGAGTGCTGGCCTGGCCTTGATGTGCATGGCCCAGAACGCAGCGGCGGGTACAGTCCTGATCGTTGGCGATAGTATCAGTGCCGGTTTCGGCCTGGATACCCGCAAAGGGTGGGTCGCCTTGCTGGAGCAACGGCTCAAGAGCGAAGGTTTCGACGATAAAGTGGTCAATGCCTCGATCAGTGGTGACACCAGTGCCGGAGGCCTGGCGCGGCTGCCGGCGGCGCTTGCAGAGCATAAACCGGACGTGGTGGTTATCGAATTGGGTGGCAATGACGGCCTGCGCGGCCAGCCGCCAGCGCAATTGAAACAAAATCTTGCGTCGATGATTGACCAATCCAAGGCAGGTGGTGCCAAGGTGCTGTTGTTGGGGATGCAGTTGCCGCCCAATTATGGCCCGCGCTACACCACCGCTTTTGCCGAAGTCTATGGTGGGCTGGCCGAGGAAAAAAACGTTCCGCTGGTCCCGTTTTTCCTGGAGGGCGTAGGTGGCCATCCAGAGCTGATGCAGGCTGATCAACTGCATCCGGCAGTCGGCGCCCAAGGCAAGTTGCTGGAAAATGTCTGGCCGACGCTAAAACCGCTGTTATGACGCTTTTCTACCGGCAGGCTTTCGGCTAAGGTGGCGCCCCCCTGATTTGGAGCCCCTGATGTCGCGTCCTGCCTGGTCCCTGTTTAACTACCAACTGATCGAGCCGGACGAGCAGTTGGATCTGTTCGCCTGCCAGGAAGTGCGAGTGCATCTGGTGGCGCGTCAATTGGAACTGGGGGGCTCCATCGATCGCACGTTATGCGGCACTTTATTGCCCGCACAACCGCGGTGGTCGCGGGTCGATCGGTCGATCTTCCAGGACCAGCGCCTGTGCCCCCTGTGCCGGGCGATCCTCGAATCCCAGAAGCGTGGCACGCCGCCAATCTGGCCGGAGCTGCGCTTCGAGCTGTAATGGCCACCACACGCTTGCAGCTAGAAGCGCGCTTCACGTATACAATCGATGTTTACCTACCCGTCGTTATGCGAAGGATTTTCCGGATGTTGTCGCGCCTTTCCGTCGTCACCTGCTGCCTGTCTCTCGCTGCACTCTGTGCGGCCGGTACTGCGTCAGCCTTGCAGTTGCCTTTGCCACCACCGGGTGAAGACATCGTCGGCCAGGTCCAGGTGATCAAGGCCAAATACGAAGACACTTTCGCCGACCTGGGCACCACCTATGACCTGGGCTATTCGGAGATGGTCGCGGCCAACCCGGGCGTGGATGCCTGGTTGCCGGGGGCGGGTACCGAGATCGTGTTGCCGACGCGCTTCATCCTGCCGCCGGGCCCGCGCGAAGGTATTGTGATCAACCTTGCGGAGTACCGGCTCTACTACTACCCCAAGGGCCAGAATGTGGTCTACACCTTCCCGCTGGGAATCGGCCGTGAAGGCTGGGGCTCCCCCATCGCTCACACCAGCATCATCGCCAAGACCCCCAACCCGACTTGGACCCCGCCAGCCTCGATCAAGGCTGAGCACGCCGCCAACGGTGACCCGCTGCCCAACGTGGTGCCGGCCGGCCCGAACAACCCCCTGGGCCCATTCAAGTTCACCCTGGGCACGCCTGGTTACCTGATCCATGGCTCCAACATGAAGTTCGGCATCGGCACTCGTACCAGCCATGGCTGCTTCCGCATGTTCAACAACAACGTGCTGGAAATGGCCGGCATGGTGCCAGTGGGCACATCGGTGCGAATCATCAGCGACGCCTACAAGTTCGGTCGCAGCGGCGGCAAGGTCTACCTCGAAGCGCACACGCCGCTGAATGACGATGGCACGCCGTCGGTTGTCGACAAGCACACTGCGGTGATTAACGCCTTGCTCAAGCGTGAGGATCTGGCCAATCAACTGCGCGTGAACTGGGATCAGGTGCGTGATGTGGTTGCGGCCGAAGACGGCTTGCCGACTGAAATCGGCATACCGGGCGGGGCACCCATCGCCTCCAGCGCACTGATCGATCTGCAGCAATAACGCGGTTCGATCAAGAGCCCGCCAAGGCTTCGTGCCACGGCGGGCTTTTTATTGCCCGTGATTCAGGCAAAAACGCCAGGCAATAAAAAAGCCGACCCATAAATGGATCGGCTTGATAACAACCCCGAGGGATTATTACTTGCGGCTAGCTTTTTCAAGCATACGCAGAGCGCGCTCGTTAGCTTCGTCAGCAGTCTGTTGTGCTTTTTGAGCAGCAGCCAGCGCTTCATCAGCTTTACGGTAGGCTTCGTCTGCACGAGCCTGGGAGCGAGCTGCTGCGTCTTCAGTTGCAGTCAGACGTGCTTCGGTTTCTTTGGAGACGCTGCTGCAACCGGTAGCCAGAACTGCGGCCAGAGCCAGTGCAGAGAATTTCAGAACGTTGTTCATCGTGTTCCCCTTCAAGGACTTTCTATTAAATGGCTAGTTTCTCAGAGTGAGCTAATAGCCGGCGTACATACTACCCATTACTTGTAGTAAGTAAACTGACGTAACGCAAGAAGCAAAAAAAATTCTCGCGTTGAATCTATTTTGGCTAATCTTTTGAAAAATTGTATAAAAACCGTCCAGTTTTTTTCATTGAGGTGAACAGGCGGTCTGGGCTGAAAGGGCCGGCCCGCATGTGCTGGACGTTGTGGGCAGATCAATATTTATATATCCACCCTGACACTTACGTTGGGTGCGGGTTTGCCAGCCAAAGCATCTTTTACGCATCTAGAGGTGACTTTAAGAGCGCCTGTTCGTCTCAAGGTTCAACTGCCGGCAATGTTCAGGCTTTCGATCCCTGGTTGATCGAGGCTCTTTCTAAATCCACCCGTGGCAGGGGATGACGAGCGCGCCTTGAGCAATTTGAGGATTGGTGCCTACTATTCCCCCACGTGCAGGTGTGAGCGCTCAAGGTTTTCTCGTTGTCGAAACCGGCACGGGGTGGCGTAGATGTTCCTTCGCCGGAAAAACATCGGTAAGGTAGGGGTCAGAAACCAAGACCCGCGAGGAGTAGTGATGAGCGAGGCGTTGTCCATCCACCATGACCAGGCTGGTCATCAGTTCGAGACCAATGTGGACGGTCATCGTGCCTATCTGACCTATATGGACCTCGGTAAACAGACCCTGGATATCTATCGGACCTTCGTGCCCAACGCACTGCGCGGTCGTGGTATTGCGGCGGCATTGACCGAGGAGGCCCTTAAGTTTGCCGAAGAGGCTGGCTATACGGTGATCCCGTCTTGCTCCTATGTCGAACGCTACATGGAGCGCCATCAGCGCCATGCCGCAAAGCTGTAAGGCATAAAACCGCAGCATGAAAAACGCCGGGCTTAGCCCGGCGTTTTTGTGTGCGCAATACGGTGTCAGGTGCGTTTGCGTTTCGGCAATACGTCCTTGAGCTTGGCGTGCATGCTGCGCAGGGTGTTTTCGGTGGCGGACCAGTCGATGCAGGCATCGGTGATCGACACGCCGTACTGCAAGTCGGCCAGGTCTTTTGGAATCGCCTGGCAGCCCCAGTTCAGATGGCTCTCGACCATCAAACCGATAATCGACTGGTTGCCTTCCAGGATCTGGTTGGCGACGTTTTCCATCACCAGCGGTTGCAGGGCCGGGTCTTTGTTGGAGTTGGCGTGGCTGCAGTCGACCATGATGTTCGGCTTGATCTTGGCCTTGTTCAGCGCCTGCTCGCACAGGGCAACGCTGACCGAATCATAGTTGGGTTTGCCGTTGCCGCCACGCAGCACCACGTGACCGTAGGCGTTGCCCTTGGTGGTGACGATCGAGACGCCACCTTCCTGGTTGATACCCAGGAACCGGTGCGGGCTGGAGACCGATTGCAGCGCGTTGATCGCCACGGTCAGGCCGCCGTCGGTGCCGTTCTTGAAGCCCACGGCCGACGACAGGCCGGACGCCATTTCACGGTGAGTCTGGGATTCAGTGGTGCGCGCACCGATGGCCGACCAGCTGATCAGGTCCTGCAGGTACTGCGGGGAGATCGGGTCCAGCGCTTCGGTGGCGGTGGGCAAGCCCATTTCAGCCAGGTCCAGCAGCAGTTGACGACCGATGTGCAAGCCGTCCTGGATCTTGAACGAGTCGTCCAGGTACGGGTCGTTGATCAAGCCTTTCCAGCCGACAGTCGTACGCGGTTTCTCAAAGTAGACGCGCATCACCAGGTACAGGGTGTCCGACACTTCTGCGGCCAGCACCTTGAGGCGCTCGGCGTATTCGTGGGCAGCCTTGAGGTCGTGGATCGAGCAAGGCCCGATGACGACGAAGAGGCGGTGGTCGGTGCCGTCGAGAATCTCACGGATGACTTCGCGGCCCTTGGTGACGGTCTGCAGTGCAGCGTCGCTCAGGGGGATTTCGCGCTTGAGCTGATCGGGCGTGATCAGGGTCTCGTTGGATTCGACGTTTAGGTCATTGATCGGTAAATCAGCCATCGTGTTACTCGTCAGGGTCACGGGTGCCGGCCGCCAGCCATCCCCGTGCGGCGGAGCACAGCATGATTTGAATGCAGGGGGGAGGAACCTTAGCGCGTAACACGGGCCCGCGACAATGGGCAAAGCCCGCTTTAATCCAGTGCTGGCGCCACAAAGGCTTCATGGGAGAACTCCACGGCGTGGCGCGACACCCACTCACGGGCCAAGGCTTCGAATTGCTGCGGCGTGGGTTCGGCATCTTCGTGCTGGCGGCAGTAGCGTTCTATCCGGCATGCTTGCTCACCCATGCGTGCACCGAATAAGGCATGTTCTTCGGTAAACGCAATGCCGATGCGGTAGCCGTTTTCGACTTTGCGGCACCATGCCACATAACCGGGATAACGGGCGCTAGGCCCTAGGGATGGGATCTGTAGATCAACCGCCGTACCCGGGCGCCAGGCACATGGCCAATGGCAGGCGATACCGCCCAGGCCCTGAGTGAGCAGGCGTTGACGCGGGATAGCGGGGGAGGGGCGTTGGATTAACTCGACAGCAACATCATCAGGGTGAGGTAAAAAACGACCCATGTACACGGACTCCGAGCACCGTCCTGTTGACGGCGGTGGCAGCAGTATAGTGAAGGAACTGGAATTGACCGACCTGGATATTGACCAGCAATTGCTGGGATTGCCAGGTATTTCGTTGGTAGTCTTCACCAGCGTCGGTTGCTCCAGTTGCCGTTGGGCACGCCAACAGGTGCCGGGTTGGCCGTTGCCGGTTGACCGCGTGTGCTGGGTGGATGCCGGGCACAACGGCGGCGCAGTCGAACGCTACCAGATCTTTCATTTGCCCGCGTTGTTTGTGGTGTGCGAGGGTCAGTTCCTCGGGCAAATACAGACACGTCTTACGCTCGCCGACATGGCCGACGCGATTAATCTAGCGCTCACCCGCACTCCAGAGGATCTGCCATGACAATACAGTCGCCACGCATTGGCATTATCGGTACCGGCGCGATCGGTGGCTTTTATGGCGTGATGCTGGCGCGCGCTGGGTTCGACGTGCACTTCCTTTTACGCAGCGAGTATGCGGCGGTCAGGGAGCGCGGCTTGCACGTCAACAGCACGGTGCATGGCGCCTTGCATCTGCACCCGATACAAGCTTATGCCCGTGCCGCTGATATGCCGGCGTGCGATTGGTTGCTGGTGGGTACCAAGTCCACCGGTAATGTCGAGCTTGCGCCCACCATCGCCCAGCTCGCAGCGCCGGACGCCAAGATCGTGTTGCTGCAAAACGGCCTGGATGTGGAAGACAGCCTGCGCGAACACCTGCCAGCTTCGCTGCATCTGCTAGGCGGGCTGTGCTACGTCGGCGTGCATCGCTCCGCGCCCGGCGTGGTTGAGCATCAGGCGTTGGGTCGGGTCAACCTGGGATACCACAGCGGCACGGCAGCCAACGATCAAGCTCGGCAGAAGGCGATTGTGGAAGAGGGTGCTGCGTTGTTTCACAAGGCCGGCATTGAGTCCCAGGCTATGGCCAACGTGCACCAGGCCCGCTGGCACAAGCTGGTGTGGAACGTGCCTTACAACGGCCTCTCGGTATTGTTGGGCACGGGTACCCGCTTGATGATGGCGGATGAATCCAGCCGTGAACTGATCCAGGCACTGATGGCTGAAGTGGTGCAGGGCGCCCGCGCTTGCGGTCAAGAGATTCCTGCCAGCTATGCCGAGCAGATGTTCGCCATGACCGAGACCATGGACGATTACCTGCCCAGCATGTATCACGACCATATTCATAAACGCCCGCTAGAACTGGCGGCCATCTACGCCCGACCTTTGGCTGCCGCCAGCGCCGCCGGTTGCGAATTACCGCGAATGCAGGCGCTGTATCAGGCCTTGAGTTTTATTGATCGGCATAACCGCTGAGTTGGGGGACACACCATGGCAAAGGGATTGGGCGACAAACTGGTGCTGGCGATTTCTTCGCGGGCCCTGTTCGACCTGAGCGACAGCCACAAGGTCTACCTGGCCCAAGGCGTTGAGGCCTACCGCAAGTACCAGATCGAGCATGAGGAAGAAATCCTCGAGACCGGCGACGCCTTCCCGCTGGTCAAGAAGTTGCTGAGCCTCAACGCCAGCTTGGGTCGGGCCCGGGTTGAAGTGGTGCTGGTGTCGCGCAACAGTGCGGACACGGGGTTGCGGGTATTCAATTCGATCCAGCATTACGGCCTGGATATTTCCCGCGCCGCTTTCGTAGGAGGGCGTAGTCCTTATCCCTATCTAGCGGCCTTTGGTTGCCATCTGTTTCTTTCGACCCATGCTGAAGATGTGCGCAGCGCCCTCGATGCTGGCTTTGCGGCGGCGACGATTTTATCGGGCGGCGCGCGGCGGGCGTGCAGCGACGAACTGCGGATCGCCTTCGACGGTGATGCGGTGCTGTTCTCCGATGAGTCCGAGCGTGTGTATCAGTCGGATGGGTTGGAGGCCTTCCAGGCCAGCGAGCGGGAGTCGGCGCGTCAGCCGTTGCATGGTGGTCCTTTCAAGGGTTTTTTGGCGGCACTCAATTTGCTGCAACGAGAGTTTCCGGACGAGCAATGCCCGATTCGTACCGCATTGGTGACGGCGCGTTCGGCACCGTCCCACGAGCGGGTGATTCGTACATTGCGTGAGTGGGATATCCGGCTGGACGAGTCTCTGTTTCTCGGCGGCTTGGAGAAGTCCGCGTTTCTCGAAGCGTTCGCCGCCGATGTGTTTTTCGACGACCAGGCCGGGCATTGTGAGAAGGCCAGGGAAGTCGTGGCCACTGGGCATGTGCCCCATGGCATCAGTAATGAGGTGAGGATTCAGTCCGAGAGCTAAGTCAGTCGAAGTCAGCGAGGCGCTGCTAAGCTCATTTGATCTGCGTGATCCTGGCAGTTTCAGGGGGTTCTATGATTCGTTCGATGTTGTACGCCACAGACCTGGGTCTGTATGCCCCTTATGTGATGCAACACGCGCTGGCGCTCGCGCGAACGTTCAAGGCGGATCTGTATGTGATTCATGTGGTCGAGCCCATCGGGCTGTTCGCCGAATCAGTGTTACAGAGCTACCTTGATGAGAAGGCCCTAAGCGAATGGCAGAGCCAGGGGTTGACCACCGTCATGGCGACCATCGAACAGCGGGTGCTGGACAGTTTTCGCGAGGAATTGGGGGACGAGGAGCAGGACCTGAAGTTGATTCGCTCGGTACGGGTGATTCAAGGGGATCCGTGCGAAGTGATTCTTGAGCAGATGCACAAGCTGTCCGTAGACCTGGTGATCGTAGGAAGTCATAGCCATGCAACCGCAGCGGCGACACCGTTGGGGCGCACCGCTGCTCGGGTGCTGCAGTTGTCTACGGTGCCGGTTTACCTGGTGCCCTCGCTACAACGTCGACGCAGTGATGACGTGTAACGGTTAGAAAGCGATAAAAAGTTCTAGATTTATCCATCAAACCTTTAATATAGTTATATACCGTCGCTGATACCCGTGGCGTCTATCTGCTTTGAGGGACACATATGAAGCTTCAACAACTGCGCTACATCTGGGAAGTGGCGCACCACGACCTCAACGTTTCCGCTACCGCTCAAAGCCTCTACACCTCGCAACCCGGTATCAGCAAGCAGATCCGCCTGCTCGAAGACGAGCTGGGCGTCGAAGTATTCGCACGCAGCGGTAAGCACCTGACCCGCGTTACCCCAGCCGGCGAACGCATCATCACCACCGCCGGCGAGATCCTTCGCAAAGTCGAAAGCATCAAGCAGATCGCCCAGGAATTCTCCAACGAGAAAAAGGGCACCTTGTCCATCGCCACCACACACACCCAGGCGCGCTATGCATTGCCGCCGGTGATCCGCGACTTCATCAAGCAGTATCCGGATGTTGCCCTGCACATGCACCAGGGTTCGCCGATGCAGATCGCCGAGATGGCCGCTGACGGCACCGTCGATTTCGCTATCGCCACTGAGGCCCTGGAGCTGTTCGGCGACCTGGTGATGATGCCGTGCTACCGCTGGAACCGTTGCGTGGTAGTGCCCCAAGGTCATCCGCTGGCCAAACTGCCGAAGCTGACCCTTGAGGCCCTGGCTGAATACCCAATCGTGACTTACGTATTTGGTTTCACCGGCCGTTCCAAGCTCGACGAAGCCTTCAGCCATCGCGGCCTGACGCCGAAAGTGGTGTTTACCGCTGCCGACGCCGACGTGATCAAGACTTACGTACGCCTAGGCCTGGGTGTGGGCATCGTCGCCAAGATGGCGGTGGACACCAACCTCGACAAAGACCTGGTGGTACTCGATGCCAGCGAATTGTTCGAGTCCAGCGTGACCAAGATCGGTTTCCGTCGTGGCACCTTCCTGCGTGGCTTTATGTGCGACTTCATCGAGAAGTTCGCGCCGCACCTGACCCGCGAAGTCATGGCCAAGGCGATCCAGTGCCACAACAAGCAAGAGCTGGAAGAGCTGTTTGACGGCGTAGAACTGCCCGTTCACTGAGTGAACGTTGTGGTGAGCGGCTGGGTTGGTTTATTTGGCCTCGGTAACCGTAAACAGTTGCCGAGCGCCGGCCACCAGAATCTCTACCTCATCCCCCTCGAACTTGCCCAGCAGGCTTTTGCCTAGCGGCGAGCGCGGGGTGATGACGGTGACCGGTTGGCCCACTACGTCCACTTTCAACCCCGCCGCGTCTGGCGCTAGAAATAACCATTGCTGCCGACCGTTCTCGTCTTCCAGACCCAATAGTGCGCCGACCTCTATCCCTCGCTGATCATCGTGCGCACGCAGCGGCATGTTCTGACACAGCACCAGCGCCTGCTTGATCTCCTCGACCCGCTTGGCCTGCCCCGCGGCAAGGTACGACGCCTCCAGCCCCAGGGTGTCGTATTTGTTTTCCGCGATGTTTTCTTCGTGGGTCGCGGTTTCGTAGGCGGTTTGCGCGGCGCGCTGGGCAATGTCGAGGTCGACGGTCAGCTTCTCTAGCACCAGCCGGTGGACGGCGTGTTTATTCATGGTCATCAATCGCAGAATTGCAGGACATTGGCCCGGGTCTTTTCGTTAGGGGCGTTCTGGTCTTGCTGCAGCCAGAACTGGCATTTCGGGTTGGAGAGGTTGCGTGCATTGTTACGGGCCTGCTCCAGGGTTTGCTGCTGTTCCTGCTTGTGCAGGTTTTGCTGATACTGCTCGAACATGCGGTTGGGCGGCTCCGGTGTCACCACCGTTGGCTTGGCCAACTGCTCAACCGCTTGGGCCACCGGCGCGAGGCTTTGCGGGAACACGTAGCGTGACGCCAGCCAGGTAGTCAGTGCGATGGCGATAAACCCCATCCACACGCCCAGGGCAATTGCGACACAGAGCTTGAGCAGCGACAACGGACGATCAGACATAGTGGCCTCCTGGCTGGCATTTGCGGCGTGGCGGCAATTGTCGCACAGCCACTGTGCAGAATAATCGCGATCAAGCCTTCTGCATCCGCGCATTTATGCGGACAATCGAGCCTTTGAGTGTTGGAGCCCGGAATGAAAGCCCGCTGGGATATTTTTTGCAGCGTCGTCGACAACTACGGCGACATCGGCGTGACTTGGCGCCTGGCTCGTCAGTTGGTGGCGGAGCATCGGTGTGACGTGCGCTTGTGGGTCGATGACCTGCGTGCTTTCGAGCGCATGTGCCCAGAGATTGAGGTGCAGTTGGACCAGCAATGGCAGGAGGGCGTCGAGGTGCGCCACTGGCCGGCCGAGTGGAAGGGCGCTGTGGCGGCAGATGTAGTGATCGCCGCGTTCGCATGCCAACTGCCGCCTGACTACATGGAAGCAATGGCCACACGTGAACGCTTGCCTTTGTGGATGAACCTGGACTATCTCAGTGCCGAAGATTGGGTCGTAGGGTGCCACCGTCTGCCGTCGGTGAAGTTTAAGGGCGTGCAGAAGTACTTCTTCTTTCCAGGGTTCCGCCCAGGCACCGGCGGCCTGCTGCGGGAGACGGGGTTGCTGGAACGGCGTCGGGCGTTTCAGCAAGACCGGGGCGCACAGCGACAATTCCTGCAAACCTTGGGGGTGTTTCCTGCCGACGATGCGCAGCTGATCTCATTGTTTGCCTACGAAAATGCCGGCCTGGCCCGTTGGTTGGACGTGTTATCGACCAGCGGCCATGCCACTCATCTATTGGTGCCTGAGGGGCGCATCCTCGGCGATGTCGAGCGCTGGCTTGGCGTCGAAGGGCTGGTGGCGGGTGATGTCCACCTGCGCGACTGCCTTACGGTGCAGGTGCTGGCGTTTGTGCGTCAGGAACAATATGACCGATTGTTGTGGAGCTGCGACTTCAACGCTGTACGCGGCGAAGACTCGTTTGTACGCGCCCAGTGGGCCGGCCGGCCACTGTTGTGGCATATCTATCGCCAGGACGAGGACATTCACCTCGACAAGCTCGACGCCTTCCTGGCGCTGTATACCGCCGCGTTGTCACCGGCTGCGAGCGCCGCATTGGTTACGCTCTGGCAAGCCTGGAATGCGGATGGCGATATGGCCCAAGCGTGGAAAATGCTGCAGGAATACTGGCCTGAAGTGAACCGGCACGCTGAAAACTGGTGTCTGGAACAGGCCTTGCAGGCTGATCTTGCGACGGCGCTGGTACAGTTTTATGAAAGTTGGATATGATACGCCACCTTGAATTTTGTAAATCCCATCCAAATTTCGGATATATGCAATGAAAACTGGTAAAGAACTGAAACCCGGTACAGTGATCCGTCTCGAAAACGACCCTTGGCTGGTTCAGAAAGCTGAGTTCACCAAGTCTGGTCGTAACAGCGCAATCATGAAGACCAAGCTGAAGAACCTGCTGACCGGTTACAAGACCGAGATCGTTTACAGCGCCGACGACAAACTGGACGACGTGATCCTCGACCGCAAAGAAGCGACCCTGTCCTTCATCAGCGGCGACACCTACACGTTCATGGACACCACCGACTACACCATGTACGAGCTGAACGCTGAAGACATCGAAGCCGTTCTGCCGTTCGTGGAAGAAGGTATGGAAGACGTCTGCGAAGCGATCTTCTTCGAAGACCGTCTGGTTTCCGTAGAGCTGCCGACCACTATCGTGCGTCAGGTTGACTACACCGAAGGTTCCGCTCGCGGTGACACTTCGGGCAAGGTGATGAAGCCTGCCAAACTGAAAAACGGTACCGAGCTGGCTGTTGCAGATTTCATCGAAATCGGCGACCTGATCGAGATCGACACCCGCGAAGGTGGTTCGTACAAAGGTCGCGCCAAGAAGTAATTCTGGCCCCGCCGATACGAAAAAAACCCGACTCTGAGTCGGGTTTTTTTATGGGCGTCTGTTTGTTCAGACGGTCACGTGCAAACGCACATCTACGTTGCCACGGGTGGCGTTGGAGTACGGACACACTTGGTGAGCGGCGTCGACCAGGCTTTGCGCATCGTCTTGGTCGAGACCCGGCAGGCTGATGTGCAGGTCAATGTCCAGGCCGAAACCGCCGGGGATTTGACCGATGCCAACATGGGCAGTGATCGAAGCGTCATCCGGGATTTTGCGCTTGGTCTGGCTGGCGACGAATTTGAGCGCGCCGATAAAGCAGGCCGAGTAGCCGGCGGCGAACAGCTGCTCAGGGTTGGTAGCCTGGCCACCGGCACCGCCCAATTCTTTGGGGGTTGAGAGTTTGACGTCGAGAATGTTGTCGCTGGAAACAGCACGACCATCGCGGCCGCCGGTTGCGGTAGCTACTGCTGTGTAGAGAGTTTGCATGGTGTGGTCCTTTGGGCGTGTTGCGCTAAATGTTTGCGCGCTAAGTAGTTGGTGATGTGAATGTATAGCGCTAATGTTTAGTGCGCAAGATAAAATTTGAAATTATTTTGTGTGTGCCTCACAAATCAATGTGGGAGGGGGCTTGCTCCCGATAGCATAGGGTCAGTCAATCGATTCCTTGGCTGATACACCGCTATCGGGAGCAAGCCCCCTCCCACATTTTAAAGCTTCAATGCCATTAGATTGAGTTCTGCAGGTTGCCCCGCAGCGCAATCAAATCAGCCTGGAGCTTACGCAGCTGTTCAAGCTGCAACCCACTGGCACCCAAAATACACTGCGGAATCCCCATGGCTTTGTCCTGCAAGGCACGCCCAGCCTCAGTCAACTCCACCACCACCACCCGTTCGTCTTCACGGCTGCGTGTGCGGCTCAACAGCCCTTCAGCCTCAAGGCGTTTCAGCAGGGGAGTGAGAGAGCCTGGATCGGTCAGCAAGCGGTTGCTGATTTCACCCACGGTCAAACCGTCCTCTTCCCACAGCACCATCATGGCCAAGTACTGCGGGTAGGTCAGGCCGAGGGCTTGCAACAGGGGCTTGTAGACCTTGGTCATCAGCAACGACGTAGAGTGCAGGGCGAAACACAGCTGGTTGTCCAGCATCAGGGATTCGCAGGGGGCGGGATTCTTGCTCATGGCGGTACCTCGGGAAAGCGTGTCTGGGCTGGAATCTAGCGGGCAAATGTTTGAGGCGCCAGATAATTCTGCCCAGGCAGTCAGATCAAACCGTTTTGCAGTGCGAGGTCCCATGGCGTGATCGGGCTGAAACGGGTTTTCAGGTATTCCAGTAACAAGCGGCTACGGGCATTGGGTTGTTGCTCCAGACGCAGGGCGTAGATGCCCGTGGTCTCGGGGCTGGGCAGGCCGTCTTCGCAAAACAATGGCAGGAGTTCGCCGCGTACCAAGTATTCACTGGCCAGCCAGGTGGGTAGGTGGGCGATGCCCAGCCCTGCGAGCGCGCCAGACAGCAGGGCCTCCGCATTGTTGGCGCTCAGGCGAATGCGTCGCGGGCGATAGGTGGCGCGGCGCCCGTCCAGTTCAAAGCGCCAGGCGAACATCGGCGCCAGGCCGTCCCAATCAAGGCCGTCGTGATCGCTGAGTTCGCGAGGGTGGAGCGGCGTGCCACGGCTTTTCAGGTAGGCCGGGCTGGCGCAGGCGATTCGCACAATGCTGGCCAGGGGCGTGGCGATCAAACGGGTGTCGACGATATGCCCAGCCCGCAGCACCAAGTCGACCTTACCCAAATGCGCGCCTTGCATGTCCACAAAGCTGTCGATCAAATGCAGATGCACGTCCAGCCCTGGATAAACGTTGAGGAAGTCCGCAATCACGGGTGCCAGGTGGCGTCGGCCAAACGCTGCAGGCGCATCCACACGGATCAGGCCCTCCGGCGCATGGCTCAGGGACACGGCCTCGGCCCGCGCCAGTTGCAACTCGCTGACGATCCGTCGCGCCCGCTCCGCAAACGCCAGCCCCGCCGTGGTTGGAACCACCGCATGAGTAGTGCGTTGGAACAATTGGCTACCCACTGAGCTTTCCAGACTATCGATGCGCCTTGCCACTGCCGAAGGTGTAAGGGGATGACGACGCGCGGCAGCGGAAAAGCTGCCGGTCTCCAGTACATCCAGAAACAGACTCAGTTGATCGGTGAGGGTATTCGGGTTCATCGACTGTGCGCTTATGCGAGATTGGCACAGCCATTGTGCGTTGCTGTGCGTTTCCGCGCCATAGGCGACTGCGTAGCATGCAAGCCTTGGGATCGAGGAGTAGGTCAAAGTGTTGGATTTAGCGTTGTACTTGGTATTGGGCGTGGCCCTGGGCACCGTGGGCGGCCTGTTTGGCATTGGTGGCGGCCTGATCGCGATCCCGGTGCTGGGTGTGTTTTTTGGTCTCGACCAGCAGATTGCCCAAGGCACCGCGCTGGTGATGGTGGTGCCCAATGTGATGCTGGCCCTGTGGCGTTATCACCAGCGCAACCCTATCTACCTGCGTCATGCGTTGCCCCTGGGCATTATGGGCTTCACCTTCGCATGGTTGGGCTCGATCTGGGCGGTGGGCCTGGATGCAGGCTTGATGCGCATCGGCTTTATCGCGTTTCTGGTGGCGCTGTCGGCCTATAACCTGCTGCGCATGTTCATTCGCAATGCACCGCCCACCGGCGAGATGCGTTATTCCTGGCCGTGGCTGGGTGTGCTCGGTGCTGCGTCCGGCTCCATGGGCGGTTTGTTTGGCGTGGGCGGCGCCGTGATTGCCACGCCGGTGCTGACCAGCCTGTTTGGCACCACTCAGGTGGTCGCGCAAGGCTTGTCATTGGCGTTGGCGCTGCCGAGTACAGGCGTGACCCTGGTGACCTACGCCTGGCACCACGAGGTGGACTGGCTGATCGGCGTACCCCTGGCGGTGGGCGGCCTGCTCAGTATCAGTTGGGGCGTGAAAGTGGCCCATGCCTTGCCGGAGCGCACATTGCGCGGGTTGTTTTGTGGCTTTCTGGTGGTTTGCGCGGTGATGCTGGCCTTTAAAGTTTAAAGCCCTCAATGATGTACTCGGCCAGGCATTCGGTGATCGGCGAGGTCATCTGTGGGTTACGCAGCAAATGCAGATTCATCGACGGCAGCGGCGGCAAACCCTCATCGCTGCCGAGCACGCGCAGGTCGTCTGCGACCAGGCTTTGCATGCTGATCATCACCGCCAGGCCGGCGCTGACCACCGCCTGGATCGCAGCGCCGTTGGTGCTGTGATAGGCCAGGCGGTAATCCCGCCCGGTGGCTTCCAACGCTGAGCGGGTCCACTGGGTGTAGAGGCAGTCGGCACCCGAAACGGCGAGGGGCAGGGTCTCGTGTTCGTCCACGCAGAAGCATGGTGCGGCCGCCCACACCATGCGTTCAGTGCGCAGCAACTCGCCCATTTCATTGCCGGGTTCGCGGCTGATTACGGTCAGCGCCAGATCGCGGCGCTGCATCAGTACGGTTGATGACTCGCAGTGCATCTCGATCTGGATCAGCGGGTAAGCCTTGGAGAACGGCTTGAGAATGCCCGGCAAAAAGCGCATCACGTAGTCGTCAGGCGTGCCGATGCGCACCAACCCCACCATGTGTGGCTCGCGCAGGGTGTTGAACACTTCGCTGTGCAGCTTCAGGATGCGCCGCGCATAGCCCAACAGCACCTGGCCCTCGGGCGTCAGCCGCACCTGGCGGCCATCGCGTTCGAACAGCTTGCGTTGCAGCACGTCCTCTTCCAGGCGCTTCATCTGCATGCTGACCGCCGATTGGGTGCGGTTGACCAACTCGCCGGCGCGGGTAAAACCGCCTTGATCGGCGATGGCGACGAAGGTGCGCAGCACTTCAGTGTCGATACTTGGGAAGGTCGTCAATTCATGAATCTCTGAGATGTATTGCATAAGAAACATTCGTTGGATTGATCTTAAGCGCCCGCTCACACTTGCGCCATCCCCACGGGAGGGCGAGAAGATGAAAGGTCAAAGAGGTTTTGTATTGATGGCAAAGCGGCCGTTCACCGGCGTGTTGAACGCACTGTGCCGGTGGCATGAGCGCCAATTGCTGGCGAACTTGAGCGATGACGCACTCAAGGACATTGGGCTCAATCGCATCGATGTGGAGCAGGAACGTCGCCTGCCTGTGTGGCAAGACCCCCTGCGAAAGTGACCCGGATGCAGTAGGGTAGTCGGCGAGCCTCCCTGGAGAATTCCATGCCCGCCGACCTGTCTTTTTCACTCAAGCAAGCTCGACGCATGGCGCTTGCTGCCCAAGGGTTTTCAGGCCGCCAAGCGCCGGCGCTGATTAAACCCACGCACCTTAACCGCTTGATCGAACGTCTCGGCGTGTTGCAGATCGATTCGGTCAACGCGGTGGTGCGCTCCCATTACCTGCCGCTGTTTTCCCGCCTGGGTCATTATTCCCCATTGATGCTTGAACAGGCTGCCTGGAGCCAGGGCCGGCGGCGTTCGCTGTTCGAGTACTGGGGGCATGAGGCGTCGCTGCTGCCGATGGCGCTGTACCCGTTGATGCGCTGGCGCATGGAGCGGGCCAAGTTGGGCCAGGGGATTTACGCGCAGATGGCGCGGTTTGGGCGTGAGCAGCAAGCGGTAATTCAGCGTGTATTGAAGACGGTTGAACAGCAAGGCGCAGTGGGCGCAGGCAGTTTATCGACGCGTGAAGTGCGTGCCAGCCCCTGGTGGGACTGGAGTGATGAAAAGCACGCGCTGGAATGGCTGTTTGCTGCAGGGCTGGTGACCGTTGCCGGCCGGCGTGGGTTCGAGCGCCTCTATGATCTACCCGAGCGGGTGATCCCAGGCGAGTTCCTGCAAAGCAACATCGGGGAAGCGCAAGCCCAGCGCGCTTTGCTGTTGCACAGCGCAACCGCATTGGGTGTGGGCACCGAAAAGGACCTGCGCGATTACTTCCGCCTGGACCCGGCCGACAGCCGCAATCGTCTGGCCGAGCTGGTGGAGGACGGTCAACTGCAGCCTTGCCAAGTTCAGGGTTGGAAGCAAGCGGCGTATTGCCTGCCTGTGCCAACAGTGCCGCGCAAAGTGTCGGCCAGCGCCTTGTTGTCACCCTTCGATTCACTCATCTGGGAGCGCAGCCGTACTGAGCGCCTGTTCGATTTTCGTTACCGCCTGGAAATCTATACGCCGCAAGACAAGCGGGTGTACGGCTACTACGTGCTGCCGTTTTTGCACAACGAGCGGATTGCGGCTCGCGTTGACCTGCGGGCCGAGCGGGCCAATGGCTGTCTAGCAGTACATGCGGTGCATGAAGAAGAGCGGGGGTTGGATGAGGCGGGGATGGTGGCGTTGGCGTTGAGTTTGCGGCAGATGGCGGGTTGGCTGGGGTTGGATAGGGTGCAGTTGAATTGCCAGAGGGCCAGTGCTGATCGGGTAAGGCTTGCCATGGGGGTCGGTCTTTAGGGCCTCATCGGGGGCAAGCCCCCTCCCACATTTTGATTGCGTTCACAGGTCAAAAAGGTGGGAGGGGGCTTGCCCCCGATGGCGTCAGTACAGGCAACCCAAATCTCAGCGCTTAACCTGCTTCAACGTCTCGGCAATCAAAAACGCCAACTCCAACGACTGATCGGCATTCATCCGCGGGTCGCAGTGGGTGTGATAACGATCCGACAAACCATCCTCGGTAATCGGCCGCGCGCCGCCGATGCATTCGGTGACGTTCTGCCCGGTCATCTCGATATGAATCCCGCCGGCATAGCTGCCTTCTGCCTGGTGCACTTGGAAGAACTCCTTCACTTCGCCAAGGATCTGCGCAAAGTCACGGGTCTTGTAGCCACTGCTGGCCTTGATGGTGTTGCCGTGCATCGGGTCGGAGCTCCACAACACCTGCTTGCCTTCGCGCTGCACCGCTCGAATCAGGTTGGGCAAGTGGTCGCCGACCTTGCCGGCGCCCATACGGGCGATCAGGTTGAGGCGGCCGGGGTCGTTGCTTGGGTTGAGGATGTCGATCAGGCGGATCAGGTCGTCGGGGTTCATGCTCGGGCCGACCTTGACGCCGATCGGGTTGTTCACCCCACGCAGAAATTCGACGTGAGCGCCGTCCAACTGGCGAGTGCGGTCGCCGATCCACAGCATGTGGGCCGAGCAGTCGTAATAGTCGTTGGTCAGGCTGTCGCGGCGCACGAAGGCTTGTTCGTAGTTGAGCAGCAACGCTTCGTGGGCGGTGAAGAAGCTGGTTTCGCGCAGTTGCGGCGAGCTGTCCATGCCGCAGGCGCGCATGAAGGCCAGGGTTTCATCGATGCGGTCGGCCAGTTGGCTGTATTTTTCGGCCAGGGCTGAGTTGGCGATAAAGTCCAGGTTCCACTTATGCACCTGGTGCAGGTCGGCGAAGCCGCCCTGGGCAAAGGCGCGCAGCAAGTTCAGGGTCGCCGTGGACTGGTGGTAGGACTGCAACAGGCGGTCTGGGTCGGGCACGCGGCTTTTTTCATCGAAGCCAATGCCGTTGACGATATCGCCGCGGTAGGCGGGCAGGGTGATGCCGTCGATGGTTTCGTCGTTGGCCGAACGAGGCTTGGCGAACTGGCCGGCCATGCGCCCGACTTTTACCACCGGGCAACCGGCGGCGAAGGTCATTACGATAGCCATCTGCAACAGCACCTTGAAGGTGTCGCGAATCTTGGCGGCGGAAAACTCGACAAAACTCTCGGCGCAGTCACCGCCCTGCAACAGGAAGGCGCGACCCTGGGTCACTTCGGCAAACTGACGGCGCAACTCGCGGGCCTCCCCGGCAAATACCAGCGGCGGGTAGCTGGCCAGGTTCTGCTCCACTTGCAGCAAGTGCGCAGCGTCCGGGTACTGGGGTTGTTGCTGGATCGGCAGGGCGCGCCAGCTGTCGGGGCTCCAGGGTTGGCTCATCATGAACTCGATAGGGTGATTGACGGTCGGGCGTCAATGTTATCAGCAATTAGTGCGTGACCTGTTGCCGCCGGTTGGCCGACAATCGCGCCTTTGGCGTACAGCAAACCCCTTAGGAGTAGTGATGACAGAGGAGCGTGTCGAGCGCCTGCTGGCCGAGGTCCATGATGACTTTGGCATGATCCGTGTGCTCGAAGTGGCCGATTACCGGTTTCTCGAATTCGGCGACGCTATCGAGCAGAGCTGCGTGTTCACCGCTGATCCGAGTTGGCTGGAATACGACTACACCCGCGCCATGCTGATTGGTGCGCTGTGCCATGAGCAGCCGGAGAGCGCGCTATTCCTTGGCCTGGGTGCTGGCACGCTGACGCAGGCGTGCCTCAAGTTCCTGCCGCTGGATGACGTGGAAGCCATCGAATTGCGCCCGGATGTGCCGCGCCTGGCCATCGAATACCTGGGGTTGGACGACGATCCGCGCCTGTATATCCGCATTGGCGACGCCCTGCAGTTGCTGGAAACCGCCGAGTCCGCCGACCTGATTTTCGTCGACCTGTATACCGACGTCGGCCCGGGTGTCGGGCATCTGGCCTGGAGTTTTCTGGAGAACTGCCAGAAGAAGCTCAACCCCGGCGGCTGGCTGGTGATTAACCAGTGGGCGACCGACGATGGCAAGCCCTTGGGCGCGGCGTTGTTGCGCGGGTTGTACCACCGGCATTACTGGGAGTTGCCGGTGAAGGAGGGCAATGTGATTTTGCTGGTGCCTTCGGAGTTGGATCAGGAACTGGACCTTGAAGCGCTATCGGCCCGTGCCGAGGCCCTGGCGCCTCGTTTGGGGTATTCGTTGCAGGCGTTGATCAAGGCGATTCGGCCGGCGACTTGAGTGGCCTGGTCTGATGCTATCGGGGGCAAGCCCCCTCCCACAGGGGAATGCATTTCATCAGAAAAATGCAGTCAAAATGTGGGAGGGGGCTTGCCCCCGATGGCGGTCTCAAGACAGTCAAATACCCTTGAACACCCCCGGCCGCTTCTCAACCATCGCCCGCACCCCCTCCTTGGCATCCTCACTGTTCAGTAATTTATCCACCATCGGCGGCAGCGCCGCAGCCGCCACGGTTTCCCCTTCTGTCCGTGCCAACCGCGCCGACATCAACGTCGCCTGAACGCCCAGCGGCGCCTGGCGCGCAATGCGATTGGCGAGTTCGATCGCCCGGGGCAGCAGGTCTTCACTGGCCATCACTTCCTGCACCAGCCCCAGTCGCAGCGCCTCATGGGCATCGAACTCATCGCCGGTCAGCAGCCAGCGCATCGCGTTGCCCCAGCCGGCAATCTGATGAAGACGCAACGTCGCGCCGCCAAATGGAAAGATCCCACGCTGTACTTCCATCTGGGCGAAGCGCGTGTTGCTCGCACACAGGTTGATATCCGCCGCCAGCATCAATTCGATACCAATGGTCAGGCAGTAACCCTGCGCGGCGACGATGACCGGTTTATTCACCCGTGGGCCGGCAAACACGCCCCACGGATCACACCCGCCCAGCGGCGGTTGCCAGCCGCCCGCCATCACGCCGCTGACATTGGCCAGGTCCAGCCCGGCGGTGAAGTGCTCGCCGTGGGCAAACACCACGGCCACCCGCGCTTCGGTATTTCGATCAAATTCGCCATACGCCAGGCTCAGCTCATTCAGCAGATCCAGGTCGAAGGCATTGCGCTTGGCCACCCGATCCAGACCCAATAGCAGCACATGGCCTTGTAACTCACGACTGACGCGACTGCTGTTGGCTTGATTCATGGGGTGTGCCCTCGGGGCGCGGGGTGAGGTTTCAGACCAAAGGTCTGAGCTGTTGGGTGAAACGGTTAAGCTTTATGACCAGCAGGGCCGGGCCTTTGAAAAATAGACCCTGACGGTGTTATCTGCAACGACGGTGACGCAGCGCGTTATATCGGTGCATTGGGATAAAAAAAGCTCCCTTTTTCAGGTATTTCCGGTATAGTGCGCGCCGGCCTTTAACCGGGCCGCGTTTAGGTAGCGCAATTCCCCGAAGTCAGCTTCGGCTGCACGTCCGCACAGCGGACTCTCCCTTGACGAATCTTTTTCATTCATTCGTTTTCGCAAATCCCCGCCGACAAAGCAGCCAGGGCGACTCTTGAGTCTCAACACGGCATGCGCAGCTTTGGAGCATGGGTCTTTGCGGATGCACTTAGAGGCAGACCCATGACCCAGGAAACCGGCGGCTTCGCCGCTTTTAATCTTAACCCGAACATTCTTGCTGCCGTCATCGCGACTGGCTACGAAGAACCTTCGGCGATTCAGCAGCAATCGATCCCGATCATCATGGCCGGCAAGGACATGATTGGCCAGGCGCAAACCGGTACCGGTAAAACCGCCGCCTTCGCCCTGCCTATCCTGCACTGCATCGATCCTGCCAAGCGCGAGCCGCAAGCCCTGATCCTGGCGCCAACCCGTGAGTTGGCGCTGCAAGTAGCAACCGCTTTCGAAACCTACGCCAAGCAAATGCCAGGCGTAACCGTTGTGGCCGTTTACGGCGGCGCGCCTATGGGCCCACAACTGAAAGCAATCCGTAATGGCGCACAGATTGTTGTCGCCACGCCGGGCCGTCTGTGCGACCACCTGCGTCGTGACGAAAAAGTGCTGTCGACCGTGAACCACCTGGTTCTGGACGAAGCTGACGAAATGTTGAAGCTGGGCTTCATGGATGACCTGGAAGTCATCTTCAAGGCACTGCCACCGACCCGTCAGACCGTACTGTTCTCGGCTACCCTGCCACAGTCGATCCGTGCCATTGCCGAGCGTCACCTGCGTGACCCAGAGCACGTCAAGATCCAGACCAAGACCCAGACCGTTACCGCGATCGAACAGGCTCACCTGTTGGTTCACGCTGACCAGAAGACCTCGGCTGTATTGAGCCTGCTGGAAGTCGAAGACTTCGACGCCCTGATCATGTTCGTGCGCACCAAGCAAGCGACCCTGGACCTGGCCAGTGCCCTGGAAGCCAAAGGCTACAAAGCCGCTGCGCTGAACGGCGACATCGCCCAGAACCAGCGTGAGCGCGTAATCGACTCCCTCAAGGATGGCCGCCTGGACATCGTTGTAGCGACCGACGTTGCCGCTCGTGGCCTCGACGTTCCACGTATCACCCACGTGTTCAACGTTGACATGCCTTACGATCCAGAGTCCTACGTTCACCGTATCGGCCGTACCGGCCGTGCGGGTCGCGAAGGTCGTGCACTGCTGCTGGTGACTCCTCGTGAGCGCCGCATGCTGCAAGTGATCGAGCGTGTAACCGGTCAGAAAGTCGCCGAAGTCCGCCTGCCGGATGCCCAGGCCGTTTTGGATGCTCGCATCAAGAAACTGACCAACAGCCTGTCGCCTCTGGTGGCTGACGCTGAATCGACCCACGGCGACCTGCTGGACCGCCTGACCGCCGATATCGGCTGCACCCCGCGTGCACTGGCTGCAGCACTGCTGCGCAAAGCTACCAACGGTCAGGCCCTGACCCTGGCAGCTATCGAGAAAGAACGCCCACTGGTTCCGAACAACGCGCCACGCGGTGATCGTCCAGAGCGTACTGGCGACCGTCCAGACCGTGGTGATCGTGAGCGTCGCGCTCCGGTTCCATTGGCTGAAGGCCGTGCTCGTTGCCGTACCGCGCTGGGCGCGCGTGATGGTATCGCTGCCAAAAACCTGCTGGGCGCTATCCTCAACGAAGGTGGCCTGGCACGTGAAGCTATCGGTCGCATCCAGGTTCGTGACAGCTTCTCCCTGGTGGAGCTGCCGGAAGACGGTCTGGAAAAACTGCTGGCCAAGCTGAAAGACACTCGCGTTGCCGGTAAGCAGCTGAAGCTGCGTCGCTACCGCGAAGATTGATCCGCCCTTGGGCTGATTGATCGCACATAAAAAATCCCCGACTGGTTCGGGGATTTTTTTTGCCTGATATTTTTGGGTCAATACTCGGTCAGCCGAAGCGGTAGATGTCCATTCCGAGAGCGCCCATGGTGAAGCCTTGGTGTGCCACGCTGAAATCACCCCCCGCGCCGCGCGCGAAGTACAGCGGCAGCAAGTGCTCATCGCTAGGATGGCTACGCACCGCATGAGGCGCCTGGCGCCGATAGTCATGCAAGGCCGGCTCATCATTGGCCGCGAGCTTATCCACCACCCAATCGCGAAAATCCCGTGCCCACGGCTCGATGCTCTCAGGCCCCGCGTGCCAGTCCAGCTCACCCAGGTTGTGGGTGATGCTGCCAGAACCGATCAGCAGCACGCCCTGTTCGCGCAGGCTAGCCAGCGCTTGTCCAACCCGAGTCTGGAGGGCAGGGCCCAGGCGGCTTGGCAGCGACACCTGCACCACGGGTATATCCGCCGCCGGGTACATCAGCGACAGCGGCACCCAAGTGCCGTGGTCGAAAGGGCGACGCTCATCAATGCGGGCATTCAGGCCGTCCGCCTGCAACAACCCGACAATCTCGCCGGCCAGCTGTGGGTCGCCGGGCGCCGGATACTGCACCGCAAACAATTCGCGGGGGAAGCCGCCGAAGTCGTGCCAGGTTTCCGGGGTGGCGCTGCCGCTGACCAGTAATTCCTGGCTTTCCCAATGGGCTGATACCACCACGATTGCTCGGGGCCGTGGCAATTGGGCTGCGAGCCGTTCAAGTGCCGGGCCGCTGGCACCGGGCTGCAGGGCAAGCATGGGCGAACCATGGGAGATAAACAGGCTGGGGAACATAATCAGGGTCCTGAGCGTTAACATGGGCCCATCTTCAATCAGGTCACTGATCTAAATCTAATATAAGTTTTAGCACCTTTTGATCGAATTTTCGGAGTGATCCATGGAGCCTAAGTTTTGGCAGGAGCGCTGGGCGCGCAATCAGATCGGCTTTCATTTGCCTGAGGTCAACCCTTACCTGCAAAGACACTGGTCGCGATTGAATCTCACCGAGGGCTCCAGGGTGCTGGTGCCGCTGTGTGGCAAGAGCCTGGACCTGATGTGGCTGGCCAACCAAGGGTTGCGCGTAGTGGGTGTGGAGTTGTCGGAGCAGGCCGTCGAGGCGTTTTTCAGCGAGCAGAACCTGACGCCACGCATCAGCCAGCAGGGTGTATTCAAGGTCTTTCAGGCGGATTTGATCGAGATCTGGTGTGGGGATTTTTTCGCCTTGGAGGCTGAGATTCTTGCCGATTGTTCTGCGCTGTATGACCGTGCCGCGCTGATCGCCTTGCCGCCGCTGATGAGGGCGCAATACGCCGAGCGCCTCAATAGCGTGTTGCAATCAGGCTGCCAGGGCCTGTTGATTACCTTGGATTACGAGCAGACACAAAAAGCCGGGCCGCCGTTCGCGGTGCCGGATGAGGAAGTGAACATATTGCTGGGTGCGCGCTGGGGGCTGGAGGTGCTGCAGGAGCAAGACATCCTGGGTGAGAGCTGGAAGTTTGTGCAGGACGGCGTTAAACGGCTTGAGGAGCGGGTGTATCAGTTGATCAAACGCTGAACACGCCGTCGCCATCGCGGGCAAGCCCCCTCCCACAGGTTGAATGCATTCCCCTGTGGGAGTGGGCTTGCCCGCGATGGCGGTAGTGGCATTGACACAAAAATCACAGGCAAAAAAAAGGAGCGATCAGATCGCCCCTTTTTTTGTATCGCGGTTATCAGCCCCGACGGCGCAGCGCGTCAATACGCTCTTCGAGCGGTGGGTGGCTCATGAACATGCGAGCCAGGCCCTGCTTGATGCCACCGTTGATGCCAAAGGCCGTCAGGCTGTCGGGCATATGCACCGGCAGGCCCTGTTCCGAGCGCAGGCGTTGCAATGCGCCGATCATTGCGGTGGTGCCCGCCAGGCGCGCGCCGGCTTCGTCTGCGCGGAACTCGCGTTTGCGCGAGAACCACATCACGATCGCGCTGGCCAGGAAGCCCAGGATGATCTCGGCGAAGATGGTCGCCACGAAGTAGGCGATGCCGCGGCCTTCCTCGTTCTTGAAGATCACCTTGTCGACAAAGTTGCCGATGATTCGCGCGAAGAACATCACGAAGGTGTTCACCACGCCCTGTACCAGCGCCAGGGTGACCATGTCGCCATTGGCCACGTGGCCGATTTCGTGGGCCAGCACCGCTTTGACTTCATCGGGCGAGAAACGCTCCAGAAGCCCTTGGCTGACGGCGACGAGTGCGTCGTTCTTGTTCCAGCCCGTGGCGAAGGCGTTGGCCTCGTAAGCAGGGAAGATCCCCACCTCGGGCATTTTGATGCCGGCTTCCCGAGACAACTGCTCCACGGTTTGCATCAGCCATTGTTCATGACGGGTGCGTGGTTGAGTGATGATCTGGGTGCTGGTGCTCATCTTCGCCATCCACTTGGAGATGAACAGCGAGAACAGCGAGCCGGCAAAACCAAAGACCGCACAGAAAATCAGCAGCTGATTGAGGTTGAGGTCAACCCCATTGGCCGCCATGAACCCGTTGAAGCCGAAAAGGCTCAGGGTGATGCTGGCAATCAGCACGACCGCCAGGTTAGTGGCCAAGAACAGCAGGATGCGCATCATGGTTGTAGAGTTCTCCTCATGCTTAATATGTCGCTTACTGCGGGGTATATAAGGTGCCGCTTGGGGCTATTCAACCGAGGGACTATTTCAAACTGTGTCCTACAGCATGAATGTAGAGCCTTGAAGGGTATTTCCCACAGCGAAAAGGCCGGCCGATCAGCTTGCCGCTGCCCTTCAACCCCGTAATTATGGGGTGGCGATCGACTAGCGGGTGCCGCTTAGGTGAACGTGAGAGGGCAGGGTAGAGAAGTGTTGCCAGATACTCGCTGTACGACCGAACGTCGGTCGTACAGCGTCATCTCCGTTACTGGCGATAGGACTTGAGGAAGTTGCCGATACGACCGATGGCCATTTCCAGGTCATCCACTCGCGGCAGTGTGACAACACGGAAGTGATCCGGCCACGGCCAGTTGAACGCTGTGCCCTGGACCACCAGCAGCTTTTCCGACAGCAACAGGTCAAGCACGAACTTCTCGTCGTTGAAGATCGGGCATACCTTCGGGTCGATGCGCGGGAACGCGTACAGCGCGCCCATGGGTTTTACGCAGCTCACGCCTGGAATGGCGTTGAGCAACTCCCAGGTGCGATTACGTTGTTCAAGCAGGCGGCCCTGAGGCAGCACCAGGTCGTTGATGCTTTGGTAGCCGCCGAGGGCGGTCTGGATGGCGTGCTGGCTCGGCACGTTGGCGCAAAGGCGCATGTTGGCCAGCATGTCGATGCCTTCGATGTAGCTCTGCGCGTTGTGCTTGGGGCCGGAAATGGCGATCCAGCCGGAGCGGAAGCCCGCCACGCGGTAGGACTTGGACAGGCCGTTGAAGGTCAGGCACAGCAGGTCTGGCGCCAGCGAGGCGGTGCACACGTGCACGGCGTCATCGTAGAGGATCTTGTCGTAGATCTCGTCGGAGAACACCACCAGGTTGTGCTGGCGCGCGATTTCGAGCATGCCCAGCAGCACTTCCTTGGAATACACCGCACCGGTCGGGTTGTTCGGGTTGATGATCACCAGGGCCTTGGTGTTCGGCGTGATCTTGGCCTTGATGTCGGCCAGGTCCGGGAACCAGTCGGCGCCTTCGTCACACAGGTAATGCACAGGGTGGCCGCCGGCCAGGGTCACGGCAGCGGTCCAGAGCGGGTAGTCCGGCGCTGGCACCAGCACTTCGTCACCGTTGTTGAGCAGGGCCTGCATGGACATCACGATCAGCTCGGACACGCCATTGCCCAGGTAGATGTCTTCGATGCCGACACCTTCGACCTGCTTCTGCTGGTAGTACTGCATCACCGCCTTGCGGGCGCTGAACAGGCCCTTGGAGTCGCTATAGCCCTGGGCAGTCGGCAGGTTGCGGATCACGTCCTGGAGGATTTCGTCCGGCGCTTCGAAACCAAAGGGCGCCGGGTTGCCAATGTTCAGCTTGAGGATGCGATGGCCTTCCTCTTCCAGGCGCTTGGCGTGCTTGAGCACTGGGCCGCGAATGTCGTAGCAGACGTTGGCGAGCTTGTTCGATTTGCTGACCTGCATGGCGATGTGATCCTGAAAATGAACGATCCAGACGATAAGGGCACTACCGTACTGTGAATCCTGCGGGCCCCGCACCCATAAATACGTTTGAATGCCGGTAGCGCGGGTGCCAGACTGGCGTTTTGAAGAGGCGCAATCATACGTGCCACCTGATCCAGCGAAAAGATACAGATCAGGGTTTTTCAGTTGACGAGGTGTATCGATGGAAAAGTTGCAGAAAACCCTTCAGGAATGGCAGGACATGCTCGACCCGGCGCAGTACCAGGTGTGCCGTCTCAAGGGCACCGAGCGCCCGTTCTCCGGCAAGTACAACGCCACCACTACGGACGGCGTGTACCACTGCATTTGCTGCAACGAACCGCTGTTTGACTCCACCACCAAATTCGATGCCGGTTGCGGCTGGCCCAGCTTTTACGAGCCCATTGCCGAAAGCGCGATGATCGAGATTCGCGACGTCAGCCACGGCATGATCCGCACCGAAGTCACCTGTGCCAAGTGCGATGCACACCTGGGCCATGTGTTCCCGGATGGCCCGCCACCGACGGGCTTGCGTTACTGCATCAACTCCGTGTGCCTGGACTTCGTCCCCCGCTAAATCGAGTGGTTACGGTTTAAGCTATATAAATTGCACACAATTGAATTGAGCGCTATGTTTCGACTCCTTACCCCTTCGTTATCGAGGCACTGCCATGAGCAACACCCTGCTGAGCATCCCTTGCACCACCATCAAGGGTGAGCAAAAGACCCTGGCCGATTTCTCCGGCAAGGCCATTTTGGTGGTCAACACCGCCAGCAAGTGTGGCTTTACCCCTCAATACAAAGGCCTGGAACAACTGTGGCAGCAGTACAAGGATCAGGGCCTGGTGGTGCTGGGGTTTCCTTGCAATCAGTTCGGTAAACAGGAGCCGGGTAACGAAGGGGCAATTTCCGAATTCTGCGAGCTGAATTTCGGTGTCAGCTTCCCGCTGTTCAAGAAGATCGACGTGAACGGCAGCGATGCTCATCCACTGTTCGTCCAGTTGAAAAAACAGGCGCCGGGCCTGCTGGGTTCCAAGGGCATCAAGTGGAACTTCACCAAGTTCCTCATCGGCCGCGGCGGCCAGGTGGTCAAGCGTTTCGCCCCGACCACCAAGCCCCAAGACTTGACGCAAGAGATTGAAGCCCTGCTCAAATGACCGTATCCCTGGCGCTTGACAACCAGCTGTGTTTCAAACTGTATGCCGCCTCCAGGGCCGTCACTCGCGCCTACAAACCGATGCTGGACGCGTTGGGGCTGACCTACCCGCAATACTTGGTGATGCTGGTGTTGTGGGAGTGGCACGAGAGCGCCCCGGGGCACCCGACGGTCAAGGCATTGGGTGAGCGCCTGATGCTCGACTCGGGCACGCTCACGCCATTGCTCAAGCGCCTTGAGCAGCTTGATCTCGTGCGCCGTAGACGCAGTGTGAAGGATGAACGGGAAGTCCACGTGAGCCTCAGTGAGGCTGGCGTGCAACTGCGCGATCAGGCCTTTAATCTCAAGACCCGGTTACTGTGCGACAGCGGCGTCGACCTGAATCAGGCGGGTGCCCTGCGCGCTGGCCTGGACCAGTTGCTGCAACAAATCACAGACTTGTCGTTGTCGGCACCCACAGGTCCAGCAAGCCGCTGAGCTCCTCACGGCGAAATGGCTTGGCCAGGTAGTCATTCATCCCTGCTGCACGGCAACGCTCACGCTCTTCGGACAGGGCGTTGGCAGTCAGGGCGACGATGGGCAGGTCGGGCCAACGCCCGCTGCGCCGAATCTGCCGGCTGGCCTCGTAGCCGTCCATCACCGGCATGTTGCAGTCCATCAACACCATATCGAAGCGTTGTTCTTCCAGCAGCTTGAGCGCCTCGCCACCGTGGGCCGCCACGATCACTTCACACCCCAGTTTGCTGAGCATGCCCTTGGCCACCAATTGATTGACCGGGTTGTCCTCCACCAGCAGGATGCGGGCGCGATGGGTCAGGGGTGGAGCTTCCAACTGGATCGGGTCGAGGATCAATTGCGCATCGCTGCGTAAATTGCGTTGCAGAATCTGGTAGAGCGCATTACGGCTTAACGGGCGCGCCTGCTGCTGCAACGGTGCGAGTGCCGCGACTTCCTCGCTGGGCATGAAGTTGCCATACGCCGTCACCAGCAGGATCGGTGCGCTGAGGGTGGGCCGCAGGCGGAACAGGCATTCGGGGCAATCGGTAATCAGCAGATCGGGGGTTTGCCCGGTGACGTCTTCGTCGCGAGGGTAACAGCGCGGTGTCAGCCCCCAGTGGGGTAACAGGGTGGTGAGCAACTCCGTCAGGCCGCTGTCGGCGCGGGTCACGGCGATCACCTCGCCCTTGAGGGGCGCCTGTTGCGTGGCGGGCAGATGGGTGGGTAGCGGCAGTTCGGCACAGAACTGGCTGCCGAAGCCGACTTCCGAGCTGATGCTCAAGCGCCCCTGCATCGCTTCGCACAGGTTGTGCGTCAGGGCCAACCCCAGGCCCGTGCCGCCAAACTGACGGGTGATACCGGCGCCAGCCTGGGTAAACGGCTGGAAGATTTTTACCTGAGCGTCCTGCGCAATACCGATGCCTGTGTCACATACCTCGATACGTACCCGGCCGTCGAGGCTGCTCAGGCGCACGTCCACTCGGCCGAAGCGGGTGAACTTCAACGCGTTTGACAGTAGGTTACTGACGATCTGTCTTACCCGGGTTGGATCGCCCAAAACCTGGGCTGGAAACTGCGGGTCGATCAGGCATGTCAGCTCAACATTTGGCGCCGCGTTTTGTGATAGCAGGTTGGCGGTGTCCTCGACCTGTGCGCCCAGGTCAAAGGGAATACGCTCCAGTTCCAGCTGGCCAGCATCGAACTTGGACAGGTCAAGAATATCGTTGAGCAATTCCACCAGCACCTTGCCCGAGTCATGGGCGATGGACAGTTGCTGGCGTTGTTCGGCGTTGAGCGGGCTGTCCAGCGACAGGGCGATCATGCCCAGCAGGCCATTAAGCGGGGTGCGGATTTCATGGCTCATGTTCGCCAAAAACGCCGCCCGCGCCTGGGCCATGCCCAGTGCATTCATTTTTGCTGCTTCCAATTCATCGTTGGACTGGCTCAGGCGCTGGTTGCTGGCCTTGAGTTCAAGGGTGCGGGCGGAAACGATGTCCTCCAATTGCCCCAGATATTCCGTCAGCCGGTCTTCGGCATGGCGACGCTGCTGGATCTCGGTCTCCATGTTTTCGAACTGTTGGTTGGCGACGTTGACCAATACGCCGATTTCGTCATGTTCGTGGCCGGGCGGGCAGTCCACCCGTGCCTGCTTACGGTGGCTCAGCTCGCTGATAATGCGGACCAGTGGTTGAGTCAGCATCACGTAGAACAACGCTAGCAGGATGCCGGTCAGCAGTAGGCTGCGCACGAAACCATTGAGCAAGGTGATCTCGGCGCGACGCAGAAAGCGGCTGCCAAAGGCGTAGGTGTCCACGTCCAGGCGCAGTATGCCCAGGGATTCGTTGGGCATATGGCTCAGGTAGAGCCGGTCTTCAAATTGGCGTTTGGCACCAAACATGAAGTCACTGAGAGGGCGGTAGACGCTTTCCTTGCGCGGCCGATCAACATCGGCCAGCACCACACCATTGTTGTCGACCAGTTGCGCATGAATGATAGCGGGGGAGCGCAGCAGGCCAAGGGTCAACTCCTGCGCCAGCTCAGCGTCAATGTTGTAGGCGATGCGCGAGGCCGGGTTGTGGCTGATTTCCAGCAGCGAAGCAATTTCACGGTTGATGGATGCGTCTTCACTGGCATAATCAATGCCGATTTGGATCAGGCTGAGCAAGGTTCCCAAGACGAAACCGACCAGCACAGTCAATCTGGCTTGTTTATAAGACAAGCGGTGGGCGAACTTGATATCCATCGAGTGTTGAACCACTTCACGTTTCCCTTCGCCCGGCAAGCATAGCTGAACATCCACAGGCTCAGGCCTGCCCGGCATGAATCGTTTTTTTATGCAGCCTCAAGCGCTCTGCCGCAGGGTTGCCAATACGCCATCTTTTGCAAGAACTTGCCAGAGGAATCATCGTGGATAACCGATTGAACGCCTTTCTTGAACGGGCCGATGCCGTACTCGCCCGCCTGGAACCGTTATTGCCTGCACCACGCCAAGCCATCGACTGGAACCACTGCCTGGCCGCCCGCTGGCAACGTGAAGGCCGTGCCGGCTTCCTGCTGCCGCTGGAAGTGAGCCTGGACATGCGCCTGTCGGACCTGATCGGCGTGGACAAACAACGCGAGCAATTGGCCCGCAACACCCAGCAGTTTCTTGACGGTCTGCCCGCGAACCATGCATTGCTATGGGGCTCGCGCGGCACCGGCAAGTCCTCCATGGTGCGTGCGTTGCTGGCCCAGCACGCCAAGGCCGGCCTGCGTCTGATCGAAATCGAACGTGATCACCTGGCCGACTTGCCACGTGTGGTCGAGCAACTGCTCAAGCTGCCACAGCGGTTCATCCTGTTTTGTGACGACCTGTCATTTGAAGCAGGTGAGGGCGACTACCGCGTGCTCAAAAGCGTGCTGGATGGCTCCCTCGAGCAGGCCCCGGAAAACGTCTTGCTGTATGCCACCTCCAACCGTCGCCACCTGGTACCGGAAAACCAGAGTGACAACGACAACTGGAAGCGCGTGGATGGCGAGTTGCACCCCAGTGAAGCGGTGGAAGACAAGATCGCCTTGTCCGACCGTTTTGGCCTGTGGTTGTCGTTCTACCCGTTCAATCAGGAGCACTTCCTGGACGTGGTGGAACACTGGATTGGCGAGCTGGCCAAGAAGGCCAACTTGCAGTGGCAGCGCGACGAAGCGCTGGATATTCTCGCCGTGCGCTGGGCCACGGGCCGTGGCAACCGCAACGGCCGTTGTGCTTATCAATTCGCCCGTTATTGGGTAGGCCTGAAATTGCTGGAGCGTCAACCATGATCGACCTACAACACGCCGGTACCGGCCTTGACGGCTATGCCATGCTCAGTGCGCAACTGGAATCGCTGTTGGCCGATGAGCGAGATTTCATCGCCAACAGTGCACAGTTTTCTGCGTTTCTGTTTAACCAGTTGGATGACTTGAATTGGGCCGGTTTTTACCTTAACCGTCATGAGGAGTTGGTTCTGGGGCCGTTCCAGGGCCAGATTGCCTGTGTGCGCATCCCGTTTGGTCGCGGTGTGTGCGGAGCGGCGGCGGCGTCGCGGCAAACCCAGCGAGTGGAGGACGTACACGCCTTCCCCGGCCATATCGCCTGTGACAGCGCCTCGAACAGTGAGTTGGTGGTGCCGCTGGTCAAGGACGGCAAGTTGATTGGCGTCCTCGACCTCGACAGCCCGTCGCTGGCCCGTTTCAGTGAGCTGGACCAGGCGGGTATCGAACATCTGGCGCAGATCTTCCTGCGCTTGACCGATTGCTGATTAACCTCTGGGGCGCCGGCCGCCCCTTATTGGCCATTCAGCGCCTGGAGTTGTATCTGCAGCATCCTCTCCATTTCCAGCATGAGCTTTTCCAGTGACTTGACCCCCGACTCGATCACGGGTCGGGCCTCGTCTCGATCGCAGGCCCGTTCCAGGGCTTCGCATTGCTTTGCCAATGCGTTGGCCTGAACGATACGGGCGGCACCCTTAATCTTGTGGGCCTGCTCGATGATGTCCTGGGGGGAGGCCTGTCTGGACTGCAGCGCAATGAGCTCTTCACGGTCATGGCGACTGCTGTTCACCAGTTCTTCGAGCAGGCGTCGGCTCATCTGCGGATCGCCGCCGGTCAAGGCGTCAAAGTTGCGCAGGTCCATGCCTTGGCTAACAGACTGTGGGGTGATCCGTGCCAATTGCTGTTCCAGCGCGCTAAGGCCAATAGGTTTGAACAGGCAGTCATTCATGCCCGCCTGTGCGCAACGCAGCTTCTCTTCGGGTTGGGCGTTGGCGGTAAAGCCCAGCACCACGCAAGGCTCAAGTCGTTCACGTTGTTCGTATTCGCGGATCGAACGCGTCAATTCGTAGCCATTCATGATGGGCATGTTGCAGTCGGCAATCACCAGGTCAAATCGCTCTCGGCGCCAGGCCTGGAAGCCGGCAGCACCGTGCTGGGCTGCAGTGAACTGGTGTCCCAGGTAACCCAGTTGCTGGCACATCAACAAGCGATTGGCTGGATGATCATCCACCACCAGCACATTCAGCACTGGCGCTGTGACCGGTGCCTCGACTTTGCCCTCCTCAGTGGCCAGCGTGGGCTGCAGTCGGGCCATCTGCAGGCTGACATGCACTTGAGTGCCCACCATGGGCACGCTGCTCAAGGTCAATTGCCCGCCCATCATTGCGCACAGGTTCCGGCAGATCACCAGGCCCAGGCCGGCGCCGCTCCTGGCCAATTGCCCGGAATTGTCCGCCTGGGCGAAAGGTTCGAACAGGCGCAGCTGGTTATCCCGGCTGATGCCGATACCGGTATCTTCCACCACCAACCGCATCTCGACGTGCTGAGCCTGCTCGGTAGGCAGCACCTCAACCCGGATTTTGACCTGGCCGCGTTCTGTGAACTTGATGGCATTGCTGATCAGGTTGGACAGTACTTGCTTGAAGCGAAGTGGGTCGATGAGCACATCGATGTCGTCCAGGTCTGGCTTGAATTCAAACATCAGGCTCAGGGTTTTCTGGCGTGCCAGGCCGTCGAACACGCGCACCACCGATTCAATCACTTCCCGCAGGTTGACGCGCTCCGGTGCCAGGCTCAGGCGGCCGGATTCTATGCGTGCGATATCGAGGATGTCACCGATCAGCTCCAGCAGATCCTTGGCCGAGTTGTACGCCACTTCGATGGCCGGACGATCAAGGTGGCCCTGGTCTGCGCGTTTGAGTGTCAGCTCCAGCATGCCGATGACTGCATTCATCGGCGTGCGGATCTCATGGCTCATGGTCGCCAGAAACGTGCTTTTCGCTCGGTTGGCCTCATCGGCGTGCTCCTTGGCGGAACGAATTTCGTCGAATAGCTGGCGCCGCTCACTGATGTCTATCCAGCCGCCGATAATGCCCTGGACTTCGCCGATGGAGTCGCGATAAGGCAGGATCCAGTGGTAAATCGTGAGTTTTTTGCCGCGAATATTGAGGGTGCGGTCAAGGATCAGCGGGTTCCCCTCGGCCATTACGCGCTGGTAATCGGCATGGTATTGCGCTGCGTCCGTTTCCAGCGCCGCACTCATCTGGATAGCGCTTTTACCGATCACGTCCTCGCGCTTGACGTCGAACACCTGCAGGTAGCTGTCGTTGCAGGTCTGCAGCAAACCATTGCGATCGCGTACGTAGATCGGGTGCGGCGTTTCATTGACCAGGGCGCGCATGAACTCGAATTGGTCACTCAGGGCACGTTCTGCCATTTTCCGCTGTTTGATCTGGCGACGCATGTAGGCGTTCCAGGTCAGGGAAATCAGCAGCAGCAACCCAGTGCCGAGGATGATCCGTGCAATCAATTCGTGGTAATTGCGCCAGTAGCTGTCGGAGGCTGCGGTGTAGCCGCGCCAACGGCTATTGATCACCCCCAGCTCATCAGGGGCGATACTGAGCAAGGCTTTATCGAGAATAGAGCTGAGTTCGGTGGCGCGACGTGAAGTGGCCAGCGCAAAGGTGGCAGGCATCGTGCCAATGCTGAAGGTGATTTGAACCTTGTCCTGAAACACCTGCGAGGAAAGGAGGTAGTTGGCAACTACCAATGTGTTTACAGCGCCCTCTACGTGGCCTTGTACCAACAGTTCGGCTGATTTGAAGCTATCGCCTGTTTCCACCAACTGAATATTCGGGAAGCTGTCACGCAGGAACTTCGCCAGTGGGCTGCCTTGAGTGACGGCCAGGCGCCTGCCTTCCATCTCCTCCAGGCGGGTCGGCGCGAGATTCTCCTTGCGCGTCAGCATCACATAGGAGTTTTCCAGGTACGGGCGGCTGAAGTTCAATTGGGCCTCCCGTTCCATGCTGGGAACGATGGCACCAATCATGTCGGATTTGCCGGCCTCGATCTGTTCGATCATGGCGTTGACATCGCGCTCGCGCTGGATATCGAAGCGCAACCCGGTGCGTAACCGAATCAGTTCCAGCAGGTCAGCAGTGATGCCGCGAAAATTGCCCTCAGCATCGAAGAACGTCAGTGGTGCAAAGGTTTCATTCACCACCACCTTGACCACTGGATGTTCTGCCAGCCAGCGCTCCTCGCGCTGAGTCAGTTGCAGCTTCTTGTCGGTCAGCAAGATATCGCTGCCGGCACTCCAGCGTTTGGCAATCGTTTCACGCTCATTGATGGGCACGGCTTTCAGGACCGTATCGACAATACTCAGGAGCGTGGTCTGGTGAAAGGGCATGGCAAAGCTGAATCCATACGCTTCATGTTTGCCGAAGTTGGCCATGCGGATGTTTTTGAGGTAGCCCTTGTTGATCATGTAGTGGGTAGAAATGGTGTCGCCGAGGAATACGTCCGCCTGGTCGAATGCCACCGCATTCAAAGCATTTTGATAAGACGGATAGGTGCGAATGATTGCCTCTGGATACAGCTTTTCAACTTCGCCCATGGGCAGGTAATGATAGACAAGGGCCAGGCGCATGCCGGCCAGGCCGTCACTCAGGCTGCGGGTTTCGCCTTCGCGAGTGACCAATACGGGTTGGTCCACGGCATAGGGCTCGGACAGCGTGAGGTTTGGATTGGCGGCTTCGAACCCATTGGAGGAACCCAGCAGATCGATTTCCCCGGTTTCGAGGGCGAGGATGGCGGCCTCTCGGGAGGGATAGCGCAGTACCTTGACAGGCAGGCCCAGCGACTTGGCCAGCAGGCCCGCGTAGTCAGCAGTGAGCCCTTCATAGTCGCGACCGCTGGAAGTGAGGTCAAAGGGGGGGTAGTCAGGAGACGCAGTACCCAGCGCCAGCTCGCGTTTGTTTTGCAGCCATTGTCGTTGTGCCTTGTCCAAGTGCACGTCGAGTTGCACAGAGCCTGCGCGACTCAATAAGGAGAAATGTTCCGGGCCCGTTTGATGGTTTGCGAGCACGGATGTACATATGCACAAACCAGCACTCAATATAATCAGATAGTCCTTTATACGACTGGGCATCCGTTTTCTCACACTAGCGCGTTTCGTTTTGCCATCTCGATAAGTTCTACCAAGGAGTTGGCTTGAAGTTTCTGCATAAGCCGCTTTTTGTAAGTGCTGACGGTTTTGTTACTTAAAAACATACCTTTTGCAATTTCCTTATTAGTGCGGCCTTGGGCAAACAGTTGCAGTACCATCAACTCGCGGTCGTTGACGGCTTTGAACAGTTCAAGCTCTTGGGTCGTGACGCCGTCAACCCCGTTGCTGTTCAGCGCCTGGCTGGGGAAATAGTTATAGCCCGACAATACGGCACGAATGGCGCTCAGTAATTCACTCAGGTCGCCTTCCTTGCAGACATAGCCATCGGCGCCCGAGCGCATGCAGCGGGTCGCGAACAGGGTTGGGGACTGTGCCGTCAATATCAGTGTTTTCATGGGTGTGTTCATCGCATTAAAGCGACAAAGCACTTCGAGCCCGTCAAGTTTCGGAATACTGATATCCAAGATAATCAGGTCAGGTAGGCATTCGCGGACCATTTGTATGGCATCGCAGCCATTATCCGTTTCGCCGACTATTTTGTAGCCTTCATGTTCCAATAACATTCTGATGGCAAGTCGTATAACCGGATGGTCATCGATAATAAAAACTGTGTTCATGATCACATTCCATGCAAGTGCAAATAAAGCGGGCACATTAGCTCAGAAGCGGAGTGAGGAGGATGAGCTTGGGGGGTGACAGGTATAAAACAGGAAAGGTCCTACAATGAAAAGGGTAAAGTCTTACTGGTAGTCAAGGCTTTATGAAGGGATAACCCCCTGACTCAAGTGGGGATGGACTCATGGGCCGCACGGGCAAAAAAACTGGCACTGCACGCGCGTGTTTCGTCGTATTTCGATGTTTAAGGTTTTTTGTTTATAGCTCGAGTAATGGGCGAACCACGCGCTCAAGTTCTTCCTTGTTCAAGGGCTTAGATAAGTAACCCAGCATGGGCAAGCCACGATTCATGGCTTGTGCTATCAAGTTATCGAGTTCGACCGTAGGTAACCCGCTTAGTAGCACGGCAGCCGTGGTAAAGCGTCGGCGACTGGCGATTTCAATTAACTCGAGCCCCGGTAAGTCGGGCAGGCACTGGTCGCACAGGAGCAGGTCAAAGGGGGCCAGGGCCCGGGTCATCAAATGGATGGCCTGTTCGGCATTCTCCGCAGGGGTCAGTCGTTCGAACCCGAAACTTCTGAGCAAGCACTGAGTAGCCAGGAGCTGAAAGGGATGGTCCTCCACCAGCAGAATACGAAGGGGATAACTGGGCATTAAGGGCACACGATGAGTCAAGCGTCGAAGGGAAAGGCGCGTGGGAATGCCTCGCACGGAGCGTGCGCGATTATTCATCGGGTATTTGTGCGAATTCGATCAGGCCGCTCTGTACCCTTCGTAGGGAGATTCCTTTCAAGGTACAGGCGGCGTGATTGCACTGTTACTGCGGGCTTGAACGCCCTGTCATTTCACGCGCCATCTCGGTGGCGTAGCTGTCGGTCATGCCGGCGATGAAGTCGATCATGCGCAGGAATGACGCGTGCAACGGCCACGCCGGGTTTGGCGCGTTATTGCCCAGCAAGTCGAGGATGCGCCGGTTCTTGAACGACGGCGTGCGTCCGCCATGCTGCTCCAGGGCTGCGCCGCAGAAGGCGTTCAGCAGGATCTCCAGGGTGGTGTAGGCGCCTATCTCGTGCAGGGTCTTGCGCTTGTCCTGGAAAATCTTTTTGCGGGCCATGTCCTTGGCGTCCAGCACGCAACGCTTGGCAGGGCCGTGCATATGCTCCACCAGGTCGCCCGGCAGGGTGCCGGCCAATAACGCATCCTGCTGCTCGACGAAGGCCGTGGCAGCGGCGTTGGTCAGGTGTTCGATGGCCTTGCCCCGCAGGATCGCCAGCTTGCGCCGCCGGGAATCCTGGGAGCCCAATTGCCGATAGGTTTGCGGCAGGTCGTCGCCCACCAGGTTGAGCAGCAACGACTCGACTTCGGCGTATTCCAGCAACTCCATTTCCAGGCCGTCTTCCAGGTCGATCAAGGCGTAGCAGATGTCATCCGCCGCCTCCATCAAGTACACCAGCGGGTGACGGGCCCAGCGTTGTTCCTCTAGCTGCGGCAGGCCAAGTTTGTGGGCGATTTGCTCAAGGATCGGCAGTTCGCTCTGGTAGCAACCGAACTTGTGTTTCTTGTAGCCCAGGGAGTCGGCGTGGCGGGCGGTCCAAGGGTATTTAAGGTAAGTCCCCAGGGTCGCGTAGGTCAGCCGCGTGCCGCCGTCGAACTGGTGGTATTCCAGTTGGGTCAGCACCCGAAAGCCCTGGGCATTGCCTTCGAAATTGAGGAAGTCATTGCGTTCGGCGCTGCTCATGTCGTCCAGCCAACCGCGGCCCGCCGCCTGTTGGAACCAATGGCGGATGGCATCTTCGCCGGAGTGCCCGAAGGGAGGGTTGCCGATGTCATGGGCCAGGCAGGCAGATTGCACCACCATGCCCAGGTCGCTGGGGTCGCACCAGTCGGGCAGGGCGCTGCGCAAGGTTTCGCCCACGCGCATGCCGAGGGAGCGACCCACGCAACTGACCTCCAGGGAGTGGGTCAGGCGGGTATGGATATGGTCGTTGCTGGACACCGGGTGCACTTGGGTCTTGCGGCCCAGGCGGCGGAATGCACCGGAGAAAATAATGCGGTCGTGGTCTTTGTGAAACGGGCTGCGGCCCAGTTCTTCCGGGCTGTGCAGGGGCTTTCCAAGACGTTCGCGGGTAAGCAGGGTGGGCCAATCCAAGGCGGTTACTCTCCGTGCGGTGAATGACCCTCCCAGCTTCCCGGTTCAGCGCGGCCTGGGCAAGCGAAAATCTACAGCCCGGCCGCGTCAATATCGATTAGCAGCAAGCGCTGACCGTTATCGAAGAATTGTCCGGCCGTGAGGCAGTACTGGTTGGTCGTAGCGTCGCGATAGGTCGAGGACAAGGTCAAGCGTCGCTCATCCCAGCCTTCGGCCAATAGGTGGTAGAAGTACGGTCGCCACGACCAGTTGTGCCCCAGGTAGCGGCTATCGGCCTGCCAGGCGTCGTGGCGCCACTCGAAATTAGGCGTCAGTTGCGTGCCGTGCCGGTCGCATTGATAAAAACGCAGCAGCCACGGGAAGGCGGGCAGTTGGGGTAACTGGGTCAACGGCGCCTGGGTCTGGGCCCAGCTTTGCAGGATTTTCATCAGTTCGCCCAATTGCTGGCGCAACTGCATGATGCGCCCGCGTTCTGCCAATTTTTGCTGCACGTACGCCGTACGCAGTTGAGCAAAACGTGGCACGAAGGCATCGGCGGCGAACCAGTCCAACTGCGCCTGTGCAAACAGGTAGCCCTGTACGTAACGCGAGCCGCACTCCAGGGCGAAGTTCAGCTGGGTCTCGGTTTCCACCCCTTCGGCGATGATCCAGCAACCGGTCTTCTCGGCCATTTGTGCCAACGCACGCACCACCTCACTGCTGGGCCCGCCACGGGCGGCTTCCTGGAACAGGCGCATGTCCAGCTTGAGGATGTCCGGCTGCAAGGCCAGCACGCGGTCGAGTTGGGAGTAGCCGGCGCCAAAGTCATCGATGGCGATGCGTGCACCGGCGTCGCGATAACGCGCGACCACGTCTGCCAGACGCCGGATATCGCCGCCCAGTTCGGTGATCTCGAACACGATGCGCTGGGGGTCTACGCCGTGGCTGTGAATCTGCTTCAAGCTCGGCAGCGCTTGGCCGGGCCGCAGGCGATTGATCCAGCGCGGCGAGATATTCAGGCTCAGGAACCAATCTTCAGGGGCTTCATGCAAGCGGCTGAGCGCGTTGTCGCGAATCTGCCGGTCAAGGCGGCGCAAGGTCACACCTGGCGTGCGTGGGTCGGCGAACAGCGGGCCCACCGATTGCAGCCGCCCATCCGCCTGGCGCAGACGGCCTAAGGCCTCGACGCCGGCGATGCGGCCGGTGGCAGTGTCGATAAATGGCTGGAAGCTGGCGAGCGGTTGCCCGTCGATCACGGGGCCTCCTTAAAAGCGTTGGCGAAAAAAGGCCCGGACCTCCTAAACAAGGACCGGGCCATTCTGTTAGCAAGAATGCAGCCAGTCAGGCTCAACTTTTACGTGAACTGCCTTGCATGGCTAATTTGATCAATGGGATCAGGCCCGCACCCAGCCGTACCAAGCGCGTGACGCTGCTGATACCGCCGCCCTTGGCGCCCTTGCCGGTGAAGAAGCCCATGAGCGTCACGGCGGCCACGCCCCACAGCGGCGCGTGCTTGATGCCCAGGCTGCCCTGCCAGTTCTGGCCCATGTTGCGCACCTTGGTCAACGGCACCAACAATTGCTGGGATTCATGGCGGATCTCCTGGCGGTGCATTTCCATGCGCAGTCGGATCAACGCCTTGCGCATTTCCCGTCGTGACGTGTTGTGTGGCAGTTCAGGTCGGCTCATGGCAACAGGCGCTCCCGATCATTGGCCAACTCTTCGAGCGTGGCATGGAACGGCGTGGACTCATCGAACACCGCCGCTTTCAAGCGCACCCCGCAAAACGCTGCGGCCAGGGTGTAGAACACACAAAGGCAGATGATACCTGTGAGGCGGTAGCCGGTGTCCCACACCAGAATCATCACCAGGGTCGACAACCCCACCAGCAATAACAGGGCAAACACCAATGCCAAGCCCGCAAACAACAGCAGGCTGACGGTACGCGCTTTTTGTTCCTGCAACTCGATGCCAAACAATTCGACGTGGCTGTGGAGCAAGCCCAATACGGCCGCGCCCAGACGCCTTGAGGTTGTGCCCGTAGACGAGCCGGTTTCGCCGATAGACATAAAGTTAGCGCCTTGTGGCCAGCAGGCCGATCAGAAAGCCCACGCCGGCGGCAATGCCCACCGACTGCCAAGGGTTGGCCTGCACGTAATCTTCAGTGGCGGTGACCGCCGCCTGGCCGCGTTCGCGCAGGGAGTCTTCAGTCTGCTTGAGGGTTTCACGGGCCTGCAGCAGCGTGTCATGGATCTTGGCCCGCAGCTCATCGGCTTGGTCGCCCGCCAGCACCTTGGTGTCGTCCAGCAACCTTTCGGTGTCAGTCACCAGGGTTTGAAAATCCGCCATCAGTATTTCTTGCGCAGTCTTTGCAGTTCTTCTGGCCATGGTTATCTCCGTGATTGGCTGAGCTTTACATTGGGTTTCGAGTCACCGGCATCGGTGAAGGTTCAGTGCAATTGTCTGGTACAGCTTTTGCTTTGCCATGGTGCGCACGCCCTGGGGCTGCGCTGAATCCGGGCGGTCGGGCAGGAAGCCTTCAAAAACCTTACCCTAAATAACTGAAACTCGCGGAAAAACCCTGTCGGTAATGGCTTGTTGAGTTGATCGCTGCGCTAAAGCAGTTCACGCCCTCCCAAAAGGGGTGGAGCTGCGAGTGCCAATTTAGTGCGCGCAACCCTGGCTTGAACCGCTTTGGTGCTTTTTGCCTTTATTACAGGCCTGCCAACCTCCATGGAAAATGTGCAAAGCGCAGTGGACACCCTTGTCCATAGCTCCAATACCCTGTTTATCCTGATCGGCGCGGTCATGGTCCTGGCCATGCACGCCGGCTTCGCGTTCCTCGAAGTCGGCACGGTACGCCAGAAGAACCAGGTCAACGCCTTGTCGAAGATCCTCAGTGACTTCGCCATCTCGACATTGGCCTATTTCTTTATAGGCTATTGGATCTCCTACGGCGTCACCTTCATGCAACCGGCGGCGGTGATCAGCGCGGATCACGGCTATGGCCTGGTGAAGTTTTTCTTCCTGCTGACCTTTGCGGCGGCGATCCCGGCGATCATCTCTGGCGGCATCGCCGAGCGGGCGCGCTTTGTTCCGCAATTGTGTGCCACCGCGCTGATCGTGGCGTTTATCTACCCGTTCTTTGAAGGCATGGTGTGGAACGGCAACTTCGGCCTGCAAGCCTGGTTGCTTGCGACCTTTGGCGCCAGCTTCCATGACTTCGCAGGTTCCGTGGTGGTGCACGCCATGGGCGGCTGGCTGGCGCTGGCGGCGGTGTTGTTGCTGGGCCCGCGCAATGGGCGCTATCGCGATGGGCGGCTGGTGGCGTTTGCGCCGTCGAGCATTCCCTTTCTGGCGCTGGGCTCGTGGATCCTGATTGTCGGCTGGTTCGGCTTTAACGTGATGAGCGCCCAGACCCTGAATGGCGTGAGTGGCCTGGTGGCGGTCAATTCGTTGATGGCCATGGTCGGCGGCACAGTCGCCGCGCTGATCATCGGCCGCAATGACCCCGGTTTCTTGCACAACGGCCCGTTGGCCGGGCTGGTGGCGATCTGTGCCGGTTCCGACCTGATGCACCCGGTGGGCGCGCTGGTCACCGGTGTGGTGGCGGGCGGCCTGTTTGTGTGGTGCTTTATTGCGGCCCAGGATCGCTGGAAGATCGACGATGTGCTCGGCGTGTGGCCGTTGCATGGCCTGTGCGGCGTATGGGGCGGCATCGCCTGCGGCATCTTTGGCCAGACAGCGTTGGGTGGCTTGGGTGGCGTCAGCCTGATCAGCCAGTTGATCGGCACCGCCCTTGGGGTGGTGGTGGCGCTGGGCGGCGGCCTGTTGGTGTATGGCGTGATCAAGCGCGTATCCGGACTGCGCCTGAGCCAGGAAGAGGAGTATTACGGCGCCGACCTGTCGATCCATAAGATCGGCGCGGTCAGTCAGGATTGATCGGCGGGTCTGCCGGCGGATAGAAACCATGCAGTAGGCGATAGCGGTTGTGTCGCACCTCGTCGACCCGCGCCTGTACCTGTTGGTCCGGCAGGCCCAGCAGCACCAGGGCGTGGGAGGCGAGCATCAGGCTCGACTCCAACAACTCGGGCACCACTTCGCTGGCGCCCGCAGCCTTCAACTCAGTCAACTGGCTGTCATCGCGGGTACGCACCAGGATCGGCAACTCAGGGTTGATCCGCCGCGCCTCCTTTAGCACCACCAATGCAACGTCGGTGTTGTCCACGGCAATCACCACCAAGCGCGCGCGTTCCACGCCGACTGCGCTGAGCAGCGCACCCCGGCGGCAATCGCCGTAATGCACGCTGCTGTCTTCGGTGGCGGCTTCCTGCACCCGCTCCGGGTCGTCATCCAGGGCAATAAATGCCTGTTGCTCACTGCGCAGAAAGCGCCCGATGGATTGCCCGACGCGGCCGTAGCCACAAATCACCGCATGCCCGCGCAGATCGGCATTGAGCGCGGTGATTTCTTCCAACTGAACTTGTTGATTGGGTTTGCGGTGTAGGCGCAGGGCAATGCTGGGTGCAGCGCGTAACAGTAGCGGAGTCAGCAACATCGAGCAGAAGGTAGCCGCGAGCAGCAAGCCGTTGAACTCATCCGGAATCAGCCGGCTCTGCTGCATCTGCGCCATCAGCGCAAAACAGAACTCGCCGCCCTGGGCCAGGGCCAACCCGCTGCGCCAGGCCGTTTCACTGTCGCTGCCGCGCAGTTTGACCAGCGCAGCGACCACGCAGCCTTTGACCAGCATCAAGGTCAGGGTCAGGCCGAGGATCAGCAGGCTGTGGCTGACGAACAATTGCAGGTCGATCAACATGCCGATGCTGACAAAAAACAGCCCCAGCAGGATGTCGCGAAATGGTCGGATATCCGCTTCGATCTGATGACGGTAATGGCTTTCCCCCAACAACATGCCGGCGAGAAAGGCGCCAAGGGCAGGGGACAGGCCCAGCAAATGCGTGAGCCACGCGGTGAGCAACACGATCACCAGCGCCAACAGCACAAACAGCTCCGCCGAGTGCGACGCGGCGACTTCATGGAACAGGCGCGGCAACAACCAGCGGCTGGCCAACAACAGGCCGACAAACAGCACCACCGTCTTGCCTAGGGTCAGCGGCAATGCCCAATACCAGGCCTGCTCGCCGGTGCCGGCAAATACCGGTACCAAGGTGAGCAGCAGTACTGCGACCACATCCTGGAACAGCAGCACCCCAATCGCGTTTTGGCCGTGGCTACTGAAAATCTCGCCAAGGCTGGTCAGTTCTTTACTGACGATGGCCGTGGACGACAGTGCCAGCCCGGCACCCAGCATCAACGCGATGCCCGGCGCCACGCCCAGCACCATCAATAAAAGCCCCAGCAGGCCCCCGCATCCCAGCACTTGCAGGCTGCCCAGGCCAAACACCACGCGGCGCAGCGCGAGCATCTTGGTCAACGAGAACTCCAGGCCTAGGGAGAACAGCAGGAACACCACCCCCAGCTCGGCGAGGTCGGGCAGCTCTTCGCTGTCATTCACCCAATCGAGGGCAGTAGGCCCGACGGCCAGGCCCACGCACAGGTAGCCCAGCACCGGGGGCAATTGCAGCCGGCGAAACAGCGCAATCACCACCAGGGATGAGGCCAGAATGATCAGCAGGTTGGCAAACACACGCATCTCCATTGCAAAGGGGGCAGGCAAAAAGCGGCGAGAATCGCTGAATCAGTTATAGGTCATGGTGATCTGGGTCAGGGTTTATTGTGCCTCGCCACAGGTTTTCGTCCGGCTTAGAATGTGCGTCTACTTCCTGATCAGGTCCACTCGCCATGCTTCCTGAATGCCAGCTGTTCGGCACCCTGGGTTGCCATCTTTGTGAGATTGCCGAAGCCGAAATCATGCCGTTGGTCGAACACGGGCTCTTGGTGGAATTGGTGGATATCACCGAACCCGACGACCTTACTGAAGCCTACGGCCTGCGGATTCCGGTACTTCGCCGGGTCGACACCGGCGCCGAACTGGACTGGCCGTTCGACACTGAGCAGGTCGTCGCCTTCCTCGTCTAAGGTTTATGCGATGGCGGGTTTCCGAATATTACGTTACTGTATGTTTGTACAGCGATTGAATAGAGGGAACGCCCGTGGTGAATGTTGAACAATTGAAAAGCAGCGTCAATCGCATGTCCGCCGACGTCGTGCGCGACGCGGTGAACGAGCTGCGCCTCGACGGCCTGGTCACGGAAGGCAAGACGCCGTTTAACAAAGTGCATTTCAATACCTGTTTTGCCGAGATCGAGGCGTTGTTCCAGCGCGCCGGTTATCACAAGCAATTGGATGTGGTGGGCTACCAGGGCTTGTTGTACGCGTTGTATGACCCGGGCCGCTGGGAAGCCGTCGACGTGCTGCGCTGGCTCAAGGAATTCACCGAGGCCGCCAGTGCGTCACCGATCCTGCGGGCCGAATTGGCCAAGGCCTGAACCATGCGGGATAATGCCCGCCGGTTTTCTCCAGGCTTTGCGCATGCCCACTTCGATTTTTATCCCGTCCGAGCACCAAGCCAGCACGTTGTACCTGCCGCCGGGTGCTTGGGCGACCGTGCTCGATTGCCTGTGCGAACATTTTCCTGCGATCAGCCGTGAACACTGGCTGGACCGCATCGCCCGTGGCCGAGTGCTGGATATCAACGGCAGCCCCATCAGCCTCGGCCTGGCCTACAAGGAAGGCCTGTGCATCTACTACTTCCGCGAAGTGCCGAATGAAAAGGTGATCCCCGTCCAGGAAACCATCCTGTACGCGGACGAACACCTGGTGGTTGCTGACAAACCGCATTTCCTGCCGGTGACCCCCGCCGGCGAGTATGTCGAGCAGACCTTGCTGCGCCGTTTGATTCGCCGTCTGGATAACCCGGCGCTGGTGCCCCTGCACCGTATCGACCGGCACACGGCAGGCCTGGTGTTGTTCTCCGCCAACCCGGCCACTCGCTCGGTTTATCAGCAGCTGTTTCCTACGCGCAAGATCGATAAATTCTACGAAGCCATTGCGCCGGCCTTACCTGAGCAGGTGTTCCCGTTGGTGCACAAAAGCCGCCTGGTGGATGGCGAACCGTTCTTTCGCATGCAGGAAGGCCCGGGCGCGAGCAATACCGAAACGGCGGTTGAAGTGCGCGAAAAGAATGGCGATCTATGGCGCTACGGCCTGTTCCCGGTGACGGGTAAGAAGCACCAGTTGCGGGTGCATATGACAGCGCTCGGCGCGAGTATCTGCAACGACCCGTTTTACCCGCATGTGGTCAAGGACGCCGTGGACGACTACGCCAACCCGCTCAAGCTACTGGCCCAAGGCGTGCGCTTTATCGACCCGGTGACCGGTGAAGAGCGCAGTTTTCGCAGTGAGATCACCCTCGACTGGTAATCCACGAAAACAACAAGGCCCGCGCGAGGCGGGCCTTGTTGGCAAACGTTAAAATTTACAGATCTTTAACGGTGCGAACCTGATCTTTGTTGATGCGGGTGCGCTTGCCGTCCAGCTGTTCAAATTCGTAGAAACCCGAATCTTCGTTGTATTTCGGGGTGTCGACGGCCTGGATTTCGCGACCGTCATTCAGGGTGATCACTGTCGGCGAAGCGCAACCGGCGAGGGTGGCGAGGCCCAGTGCAAGCATGAGAGCGGCGATGGTCCGTTGAGTCATGGTGTTGTCTCCGAAAGAATTCTTTTGAAATGCTGACCTTGTGACGCGCAGGGCGCCGACAAAGTTCCGAGTGCGAGGTTCATTCTGACACGCCCGACCTCGGGAGTAACAGCTCGGGTGTATTCAGGTTGGCCAGGCGCGGGTCATCCGCCGGGCACTCCAGACCCACGCCGCCCAGTTGCAGAAAGAGTTTGCGTGGGCTGCGTTCACCGGCGTCCCAGGCCTGTTCTACCGCAGTTTGCAGGCCGGTGGGGATGACACAGATCAAGGGTTCCCAGAATTCACCATGGCGCACCATCACGGGCAAGAGCGGGTTGCGTTGCGCGGTCACACGTAACTCGGTCAACAAACCGGCATCTATTTGCGGCACATCGCACGGCAAGATCAGCACATGCGTGTGGCGTGCGGCGGCCAATCCCGCGCGGATGCCGGCGAGCGGGCCGGGAAAGTCCGGGCTGTCGTCGCTCACCACCTGGTCGGCATAGGCACCGTAGCGTTCATGATTGCGGTTGCACGAAATGATCAAGTCATCTGTGAGTGGCCGGACCAGGCGCTGCAAATGGGCAATCAGGGGCTCGCCCTGCCAGTCCAGCAGGCCTTTATCCTGGCCGCCCATGCGTTGGCCGCGCCCGCCCGCCAGCAGTAGGATCGAACAGGGCAGGGGTGAAGAATCGAGAGACATGGCGGTTCCGCTGCGGCAGGCAAATAGGGCCCTGTGATATAACACCGGCCTGTTTCTTCGACAACCGGACCGTGCCATGAAAGCCAAGGCTGATGCGCCCTTCGTACCCCTGAACATCGCTGTATTGACCGTCAGCGACACCCGCACCCTGGACACCGACACCTCGGGCCAGGTCTTCGTCGACCGCCTCACCGCCGCGGGGCATAACCTGGCCGAGCGCGTGTTGCTCAAGGACGACCTTTACAAAATCCGCGCCCAAGTCGCCCACTGGATCGCCGAAGACGTGGTGCAAGTGGTGCTGATCACCGGCGGCACCGGCTTCACCGGTCGCGACAGCACCCCCGAAGCCGTGAGCTGTCTGCTCGACAAGCAAGTCGACGGCTTTGGCGAGTTGTTCCGCCAGATCTCCGTGGCCGATATTGGCACCTCCACCGTGCAATCCCGCGCCCTGGCCGGCCTGGCCAATGGCACCCTGGTGTGCTGCCTGCCGGGCTCTACCAATGCGGTGCGCACCGGATGGGACGGCATCCTCGCCGAGCAGTTGGACAACCGCCATCGCCCGTGCAACTTCGTGCCGCACCTCAAGCAAGCCGAGCCTTGTGAATCCCGTGGGTAAGCCGGGCAAGACCGGCGCCTTGATCCCGGTAGAGCAAGCTTTGCAGCAATTGCTGGACATGGCCGAAGCCGCGCCGATCCGCGAGCCGCACACCTTGGCCCTAGCCGAGTGCGATGGCCGTGTATTGGCGCAAGACTTGTTTTCGACCCTCGACCTGCCGTCCTGGCCCAACAGCGCCATGGACGGTTATGCCCTGTGTCTTAGGGATTGGAACGGCGAACCGCTGGTGGTCAGCCAGCGCATCTTCGCTGGCCAGGCGCCCGAGCCCTTGGCCGCTGGCACGTGCGCCCGAATTTTCACCGGCGCGCCTGTGCCTGAAGGCGCCGACTGCGTAGAAATGCAGGAAAACGCCATCGTCCACCCCGACGAGCGCGTGAGCTTCACCGAGCCGTTGCAGCTCAATCAGAACATCCGCCCACAAGGCCAGGAAACGACGGTCGGCGAGCTTGTCTTGACCGCTGGCACGCGCTTGGGGCCGATTGAGCTGGGACTTGCTGCGTCCCTGGGTATGGACCAACTGGCCGTCATCCGCCGCCCGCGCGTTGCCGTGCTGTCCACTGGTGATGAGTTGATCGAACCCGGCCTGCCACTGGGCCCCGGCCAGATCTACAACAGCAATCGTCGCGTGTTGTGTTCGTGGCTCACACGCATGGGCTGCGAGGTCATCGACGCGGGCATCCTGCCTGATGATTTGGAACAGACGCGCACCCGGTTGGCGGGCTTGAGCGCAGTCGACCTGATTCTTTCAACTGGCGGTGTGTCGGTGGGCGAGGCGGACTTCCTCGGCATCGCCTTGCGCGAAGAAGGTGAGCTGGCGCTGTGGAAACTCGCGATCAAACCCGGCAAGCCGCTGACCTTCGGGCACTTTCGTGGCGTGCCGGTGATCGGCCTGCCGGGCAACCCGGCGTCGACGCTGGTGACCTTTGCGCTGTTGGCGCGGCCTTATCTACTGCGCCGCCAAGGTGTAGTCGATGTGGAACCGCTGCGTTTCGAAGTGGCCGTAGGCTTCGAGTGGCCCAAACCGGGCAACCGCCGCGAATACCTGCGTGGGCGTATCGAACAGGGCAAGGCGATTATCTACCGCAACCAGAGCTCCGGCGTGCTGCGCAGCGCGGCGTGGGCTGAGGGGTTTGTAGAGGTGCTGGAAGGCACGACGCTGACGCTGGGGGACACAGTCAATTTCATCCCCCTGAGCGAAGTCTTGAACTAAACATCGATTCAAATGTGGGAGGGGGCAAGCTCCCTCCCACAGTTTTAACCGAGTTATGCCTGTTCCAGTTGGGCTAAGCATTCCAGGCGGCAGTGGCTTTCGCCAGAAACTAAAGCCGTGCGCAGCTCAAATGTGGGAGGGGGCTTGCCCCCGATAGCAGTGTGTCAGCTACCAATGCAGTGGCTGACCCACTGCCATCGGGGGCAAGCTCCCTCCCACAGTTTTAACCGAGTTATGCCTGTTCCAGTTGGGTTAAGCATTCCAGACGGCAGTGGCTTTCGCCAGAAACTGAAGCCATGCTCAGCTCAAATGTGGGAGGGGGCTTGCCCCGATGGCGCTAGGTCAGCTAACGATGCAGTGGCTGACCCACTGCAATCGGGGATGCAGTGGCTGACCCACTGCAATCGGGGGCAAGCCCCCTCCCACAGTTTTAACCGAGTTATGCCTGTTCCAGTTGGGTTAAGCATTCCGTGCGGCATTGGCTTTCGCCAGAAACTAAAGCCGTGCGCAGCTCAAATGTGGGAGGGGGCTTGCCCCGATGGCGCTAGGTCAGCTAACGATGCAGTGGCTGACCCACTGCAATCGGGGGCAAGCCCCCTCCCACAGTTTTAACCGAGTTATGC
>NZ_UTKY01000012.1 GCF_900583165.1 Pseudomonas viridiflava
GATAGTGACGTCGAGGGTGCTGCTGGAACCGGTATTGGTGGTGTAGCCAATCTGCGGCACTTCACCATTGAAATCTTTGACCGGAGTGAAGGCGTAAGCGCCGTCAGCACCGATGGTGATGCTACCAACACCCGCGATAACGGCGGTTTGGCCAGCGTTGTAGTTGGTGCCGTTGACGGTGAAGGTCGCAACAGTGAGGTCGTTGTCGACATCGCTGTCGTTGGTCAGCACGTTGCCGCTAGCAACATGATCTTCTTCAGCGCTGCCGGTGTCGGCAACCAGGACACTTTCATCATCGACAGGCGAGATAGTGACGTCGAGGGTGCTGCTCGAACCGGTGTTGGTGGTGTAGCCGATTTGTGGCACGTCACCGTTGAAATCTTTGACTGGGGTGAAGGCGTACGCGCCGTCAGCACCAATAGTGATGGTGCCAACACCCGCGATAACGGCGGTTTGGCCAGCGTTGTACGTAACGTTGTCCACGGTGAAGGTAGTCACCGTGAGGTCGTTATCAACGTCGCTGTCATTGGTCAGCACGTTGCCGCTAGCAACATGATCTTCTTCAGCGCTGCCGGTGTCGGCAACCAGGACGCTTTCATCATCGACAGGCGAGATAGTGACGTCGAGGGTGCTGCTGGAACCGGTATTGGTGG
>NZ_UTKY01000086.1 GCF_900583165.1 Pseudomonas viridiflava
GGAAGAGCGCGATGAATCAATTTGCGATCCTGTACGGAGATCGATTTACCAGGCCGACCTGGTAAAACCAAGGCCTGCCTGACGGCAGGCCATTACCGGCCCGCACACAAAAAATCTGACACTCTCGCGGAACCAATATCAGCCCTCACCCAAATAACGGATATGTACCCCGCCCAAACCCCTCCGGCGCCCAACACATAGCCATCGGGAGCAAGCCCCCTCCCACATTTGCACCCTATACACCCGCTCTATCTACACCCGCTAACTAACCCTGGCCCGCGGCAAAAGCCGCCCGCAACCGCGCAATCACCTGCCGAACTGAATCCCCACCAACCGGCGGCACAGCCTGACTCTCGCCGAACTCCCGCCACACAAAAAGCGTCAACTCCGCTCCGTCCGTCAGCAATTGACCCTGAGCATCCGAACCAAAACCCTGCAGCACCCGATAACGCTCGTCCCGCCAGAACGCATCTTCCACCCAGTCATACACCGGGATGAAATGAAAGTGCAGGGGGAACCCCGGCATATGCCCATAGCGGCTGATATACAGCCACTTTGGCTGGAGTTGCGCCTCGATGACCCGCTGGGTCCTGGCCAGTAAGCCACCCAGCTCGGCCAGTGCCGCCTCGGGCATCTCCGCCAGTGACTGGCACTGTGTCTTGGCACCCAGCATCAGATAACCCGGCAATGTCGACGCCAGATGATGGTTGAGCAGCCAATGTTCGGTTTCGTAGAGGATGTACGTGGGGTCGATGTGCATAGGCCAATCCATAAGCGCGGCCCGGTAGCATAACAAGCCGCTTGGGTGACCAAAAACCAAAGGTGCCCGTTGCGCGACACTTGACTCTGCAAAGGCACATTACGGAGGTGCAGCGGATTAATGCATCTTGCTGTGGTCCATGCCATCGAGGCCACGGGCCGGGGCTTTGACTTCGATCGATTGCTGCTCGCCCTTGGCGTTTTCCACGGTGAGGGTCAGCGGCACCTGGTCGCCTTCCTTGATCTGGCCGGTCAGTCCCATCAGCATCACGTGGTAGCCGTTGGGATCGAGGGTCACGGCCTTGCCGGCGGGCAAGGCGACCGCGTCCACAGGGCCCATGCGCATTACATCATCCTTCATGCTCATCTCATGGATCTGCACGTCCTTGGCCACCGGCGACGCCACGCGCAGCAGTTTGCTATCGCTATCCGCCGTGACCGTCATAAACGCGCCGCTGCTCGGTTGGCCCTCTACGGTGGCGCGCACCCACGCGTCGCTGACTTGCACCTGGGCGCTGGCGTGCGCCGCGAGGCCCAGCAGGGTCAGGCCGAAGGTGAAACGCTTGAGGTGTTGAACGGCAGTCATTAGCAGACCTCCATGACGGTGAGCAGGTCTTCTGCGCACTCTTTAGCGGTAAGGGATGCCTGCAGACCCAGTCGCAGGTTGCCACGGGTATCGAACACAAAGCTGGTGGCCGTGTGGGACAGGGTGTAGGTGTCGCCAGCGGGGATCTTTTCATAAAAGATCCCGAACTCCTTGGCAGCCACGGCGATTTCTTCCGGGGTGCCGTAGAGCGCTTCGAAGCTGGGGTCGAAGGCCTTGACGTACTTGTCGAGAATTTCTGGCGTGTCGCGCTCCGGGTCCAGGGTGATAAAGATCACCTGCATGATCTCGCCATCGCGGCCCATCAGCTTCTTGGCCTGGGCGGCGCGGGCCAGGGTGGTGGGGCACACGGCCGGGCACTGGGTGAAGCCAAAGAACACCACCGGCATCAGCCCACGGTAGGAACTGAGGGTAACGGTGTCGCCCTCGGTGTTCTTGAGCTTGAAGGTGCGGCCCATGATCTTGTCGCTCAAGTCCTTGCCGTACTTGAAGTTCAATTTTGGGCTGTTGTCACAACCGGCCAGCAGGCCAAGACCCAACAGGCTCATGCCGGTCAGCACCTTGCGGCGGGTGAATAACGTACTCATCAACTGTGCATCCTGTGAAACGCCTGCATTGCGCAACATCAACAACCCAAGCCTGAAAAAGGAGTAACGAGGAGGGCGCCAAGTCTACCAACCCCGGCACGCCTGCGTAATGTGCGACGTTCTGCCACAGGGGCGCGCCGTGCTTCATCTTGGAGCGCCTGGGATGGTAGAGTCGCCGCCATGAAATTGAGCCACCCCGACCGTTCGCTAATCGTCTGGAGCCTGTACTTCTGCGTACTGATGAACCTGTTTGTCTGCGGTTTGGGGCATGGGCAGATGATGGGCCAGACGCTCAATGGCATCGGTGGCGCGTTCTGTTCGGTGGAGGGCAAGCAGGCGCCACTTTCCGATAAAGGGTTGGGCAGCCCGTCCTCCAGCAACATCTCGAACTACTTTGCCTGCCCGGTTTGCAACGCACTGACCGTCGCCCTGGTGTTTTTGATCGGGTTGGCGTGGTTTTTGGGCCTTGGGCAATCTCCGCGCCCGGCTTATGAGCGGCGCAACAAAGCGCCGCCTCGTTATGCCTGGCCCTCGGCCAACCCCCGCGCTTCCCCCGCATTCTGACGTGAGCCCTGGGCCTCCTGAGACCAGGAGGCGTTCTATCGTCACGACTGCGAGTGCGTTTTATGAATCCTGTATTGCCTGCCGGCGCCAGCCGCCTGGTCAGCAAGGCGTCGCGCCGCCTGCGCGCGGAACCTTTGCGCCCCGAGTACCCGAGCAACTCCCGCTGCTTCGTACACTTGGATGCACGCCTGTTGCCATATTGGCACACTCTGTTTGATATCTGCCCGGCGCTGCTCAAGCTCGACCCGCCGGAAGGGCTGAACCTGTTTCGCAGTTTCATGACCTGGGCGTATCGCAATCAACCAACCCATGATTGGACGTATCACCTGAACGTGTGTCGTTGGTTGCTGGGCTCTGTGTATCGCTCGCAGATTAATGGCGAAACGATTGAGGCTTTCATGGCCGCAGCGGCGGCACGCTGGATCGATACGGATGACAGCCAGGCGCAAGGCATCGCCCTGGGCTGGCGAGGGGGCAGGGTGTTTGATTGGAAAGGCGGCGCGCAGACGGCGGATGAGCAGCCGCTGTTGCCAGCGTTGCCGTGGGATTTTGGTTGGTGCGTCCTAGACCCTCAAGGGCGCATAGGTGACTGATCGCCCGTCCCCTTAGCTGGCGGGGGCAGCCGCCCGTAGCTCAACTGCCTGCTAATTCAAGTGCCTGTGCGAGGCTTTTGCTCGGCGTCTTTTTTGCCGTTGTCCGCAGGCTTGGGCGGCGGCTTATCGGTGTCGCGAGGCTTTTTATCCCCGTCAGACTGGCTGCTGGGAATAGTCCCCGGCGGCAGGGCATTGGCAGCCGGGGCCGTGTTGTCGCCAAAGGCGGCAAGGGCGGGCCCGCTTAGCAGTATTGAAAGTCCGACGATCAGCATAATCCGTTGGGAAGATGTGGTCTTCATGACGCAATCTCCTATCACTGGGATGAATCAATCAACGACTGCGAAGCCTGAATGTCATCAGGCCTCGCAGGTGCCACGATCAAGCTGCGATGGGTTTGGTCGCTTGCTGCTTTTTATGGGCCGCTTTCATGGCTTCCATCTCAGTGCCCAAGGCTTCAAGCGTGGCTTTGCCGAGCAGTTTTTTCGCTTGGGGGAACATCTCGGTTTCTTCTTCCTCGATGTGATGTTCCAGCAGCTCCTTGACTACTTTGACACGGCCCGAGAACTCGGTGGTCGACGGCTCGGTTTGCTTCAAGTCGGGCAGTACCAATGAGTCAACGGTGCGGTGCTCTTCCTTGGCCTCGTGATACATGATGTCCTGCTCCTTGCCACCGGCTTTTCTGAACGCTGGGTAAAGGATTTCTTCTTCCAGTCTAGTGTGCAGGCTAATTTCTGCTTCCAGCTTGGCCAACAGTTCGGTGCGTTTCTTTACCCCGCGCTCGGTGGATTCACTCAATTGAGTCAGCAGGGCCTTGACGCGTTCGTGGTCGGCTTTAAGCAGGTCGATAGCATTCATGGGTAGTCCTCATGCAGAGCTGGCGGGTGCGTCGAAATGCGCGCCTCTTCACAGTACCTTCACGGATGGACTTGCATCAGTTGTACCAAGTTGAGCGATTTGAAATTTACTCGCCGAATCAATCACATGCGCAACACCTTGGGGCCGGCGTATCGTGCAGCTTGCATGGTTCCAGCCTTCATGACGTGCATTACGCACAGGCACCAAGACGGATTGAAAACGCCCCGGCACTTTTTAATGAACCCTCGGCTGAATTGGTTGACCTAACTGTTAAGACCTCAGGAGGTGAACCATGGAATTACATTACGTCTGGATAGGTTTGGCAGTGATTCTGCTGCTGTTTGAACTGTGGGCGATCAACGTCGTATTGCGCAGCACCAGTGGCTGGGAGACCAAGGGGTTGTGGCTGGTCATCTTGATTTTTGTGCCGCTGTTCGGGTTGATTGCGTGGGCAATGTTTGGGCCGAAACGTGAAATGCCGGAACATCGTCGCAACTGAAGCTTAGGCTGAACGAAAACAGGCGCCCTGCAGGCGCCTGTTTTTTTTGCCCGACGGATTAGCCCGCAACAGCCTTGGCAATGGCTTCGTTAAACGCCGGCAGGTCATCCGGCGTACGCGAAGTGATCAACGTCCAGCCGTTGGCCTGGCATTGCTTGACCTCGGCATCTACCCAACCGGCCGCCCCGGCGTTTTCAAGGTCGATGCGCACGCTTTTGTAAGAGGTCAAGGTTTTGCCCTTGATCACACCTGCGTCAATCAGCGTCCACGGACCGTGACAGATCGCCGCCACGGTTTTACCCGCCTCCACAAATTGATTAATCAGCTTCAGCGCGGCTGCATCCTGGCGCAGGGTGTCGGCATTGACGGTGCCGCCGGGGATCACCAGTGCATCGAAGTCAGCGCCGTTGAGGTCCGACAGCTTGGCATCGGACTCCACCGTACGATCCTTTTCAGTGTCGCCGACGAATGTCTGGGTGGTGCCGCCGTCACTCGAGCCGTGGGTGACGGCAGCGCCGTAACCTCGCAGCGCTTCCAGGGGCTTGAGCAATTCGTCGCGCTCAATGCCCGTATTGGAAGTGATGACCAGGATTTTCTTGCCGTTGAGTTGCGAGCTCATTATCGAGAGTCTCCTTGTACGAGGGGTGAATTAATGGTCGTGTTTGGCTTGCAGTTCCTTGGCCATCTTCAGGTGGGCTTCAAGGGTTGGCAGGGTCTTGGAGGCGAAGGCCTTCAGCTCTGCGTTGTCTGAAGAAGCAGCCTCTTTCTGAAACAACTCGACAGTTTTTTCGTGGGCCGCCACCTGGTTGTTGGCATAGGCCTTGTCGAAGGATTCATCGCGCATTTCCAGGATGGCTTTTTTGGCCTTATCGGTCAGGGCGGCGTCATCCGGGACTTCGATATCCAGCTTTTTCGCCAGCGCCATCAGTTCCTGATTGGCTTTGGTGTGATCGGCGACCATGTGTTGGGCAAAAGCCTTCACGTCCGCCGAAGTGCTTTTGTCTAGGGCAAGCTTGCCGGCTTCCACTTCGGTGATACCACCCTGGGCGGCGTCGTCGACGAAGCTGTTGGAGGTGGCGGCCATGGCCGTGGAAATCGAACCAGCAGCCAATACGAAAGCCAGGCCCATTTGTTTCATCATCAGCGTTGTCATGATGGATCTCCTTGAAATTGGCGAAGTGCCGTTACCTGAGAGTTGAGCCGGGCGGAGGGCGAAAGGTTTAATTTAATTTGTGCATTTCTCGCCAGTGGCGTAACAGCCCAGATTCCTTGAACTATCGATATTCAGTGGCCTCTGCTGAATAGGTGAACGGTTTGGAGAGATAAGTGAACGCCCACGACGCTTCAGTCAATTTCAGCTGTGCTCAAGCCCGCTGACCATGGCCAAGTCAATTACGGCATCTGAATTGGGTATCGCGTTCAAGTCCGATGATGAGAGCAGTCTGTTCAAATGGTTTATTGCCAGCTTCCTGATGGGCAAGCGCATTCAGGCGCCCATCGCCGCGCAGGCCTACAGAGTCATCGTCGAGGAACAGGGGCGCGATACCCCGCGCAAATTGCAGCACTGCACATCACGGGAATTGGTTTCAATGCTCGGGCGTGCCCATTACGTGCGTTATGACGAATCCACCGCGCAGCGTCTGCTTGATTTGAGCGCCAAGCTCAATGCCGAATACGCGGGTAAGATCACGCGCATGCGCGATGCCAGTGAAGACCGCCAGGCTTTCGAAAAGCGCCTCGGAGAATTTGATGGCGTAGGCCCCAAGACTATCGAGATTTTCATGCGTGATGCGGCCGAGGTGCTGTTTTGACGACGCCTCTTTACGTGGGCTGCGCAGGCTGGAGTTTGCCGCGTGAGCATTGGCCGGCGTTTGCGCAGGAAGGCACTCATCTGGAGCGCTACGCAACGCGATTCAATTCAGTGGAAATCAACAGTTCGTTTTATCGTCCGCACCTGCCGACGACCTATGCGCGATGGGCACGCAGCGTGCCGCCGGGTTTTCGTTTTTCGGTCAAGCTGCCTAAGCGCATTACCCATGAACAGCGCCTGCAGCACTGCGAGACAGCGTTGGACGAATTTCTCGAGCAATGTATGCAGCTGGGGCAAACGCTCGGCTGCCTGCTGGTGCAATTGCCGCCTTCGCTCGCGTTTGAGCCCGCTGTCGCTGCCACTTTCTTGCGTGCATTGCGCCAGCGCTATGGGGGCGCTGTGGTGGTGGAGCCGCGTCATGCCAGTTGGTTCGAGGCGCAAGCCCTTTTGCAGGATTTACACATCGGCCGTGTGGCTGCCGACCCGCCGGCCATCAACGCTGGAGACGCGCCTGGAGGCTGGCAGGGCGTGCGCTATTGGCGCCTTCACGGCTCGCCGAGAATCTATCACAGCGCGTATGGCCCGCAGCGGGTGCAAGCCCTTGGGCGAGTGCTGCAATCCTCGATTGAGGAGGGCATTGCCACCTGGTGCATTTTTGACAACACCGCCAGCGGCGAGTCTGTCGCCGATGCCTTGCGGCTACTCGAACGTTTACCGCCTTAGTTCCAAGGCTGCTGCTCTTACTCGCCTAGACGCGCAATGGCTGGTTGCGTGGCCCGTGTGCGGTTACTCTCTCTGCTCAGTTCAGGGAGAGGTGACCTAGATGCCGTTGATCACAACCATCGAAGATTTACGCAAGCTGGCGCAGAAACGGGTTCCACGGATGTTCTACGACTACGCCGATTCCGGGTCCTGGACTGAGAGCACTTACCGGGAGAATGAAAGCGATTTTGCGCAGATCAAGTTCCGCCAGCGGGTGGCACGCAACATTGATGAGCGCTCTATCCGTGCCACCATGATCGGCCAGGACATGGCGATGCCGGTGGCCTTGGCACCCACCGGTCTGGCCGGCATGCAACACGCCGATGGCGAGATCCTCACCGCCCGCGCTGCCGCTGCGTTTGGGCTGCGTTATACCTTGTCGACCATGAGCATCTGCTCGCTGGAAGACATCGCCGAGCAGGTCGGCCAGCCGTTCTGGTTCCAGCTTTACGTGATGCGCGATCGCGCGTTTGTCGAGCAATTGATCGAGCGCGCCAAGGCGGCCGGCGTGGATGCGCTGGTGCTGACCCTCGACCTGCAGATCCTCGGCCAGCGCCACAAAGACTTGATCAATGGCCTGTCGGCGCCGCCCAAACTGACCCTGCCCAATATCCTCAATATGGCCACCAAGCCGCGTTGGGTGATGGGCATGCTCGGCACTAAACGCCGAGGTTTTGGCAACATTGTCGGGCATGTCAAAGGCGTGGCAGACATGAGTTCGCTGTCGTCATGGACCGCCCAGCAATTCGACCCGCGCCTGAGCTGGGACGATGTGGAATGGATCAAAAAATGCTGGGGCGGCAAATTGATCATCAAAGGCATTCTTGATGTGGAGGACGCACGCCTGGCGGCCAATTCTGGTGCGGATGCGCTGGTGGTGAGTAACCACGGTGGTCGTCAGTTGGATGGCGCGCCATCGAGCATCAGCCAGCTACCCGCGATTGTCGAAGCCGTAGGCGAGCGCATCGAGGTGTGGCTTGACGGTGGCATTCGTTCCGGCCAGGACGTGCTCAAGGCGATGGCGCTCGGCGCCAAGGGCACCATGATCGGCCGCCCGCATTTGTACGGTTTGGGTGCGCTGGGCGAAGCGGGGGTGACCAAGGCGCTGGAGATCATTGCGCGGGAATTGGACGTGTCGATGGCGCTGTGCGGCTATAACGATATACGCGATGTGAACCGCGAGATTTTGTTGCCCGGGACATTTCCTGAAAGCGTTTACTGAGCAAAAAAATCGTAAAAAAATGAAAAGAGTTGTCCACGAAAACCGTGGGTATCTCTGTGGATAACTTTGCGAGACCCCGGCAGGTATGGCGATTTCATCAAAGGTTAATATTTGATCAACTGCCGGCGCGGGCCAGTATGGGCAGGGTTTGCGCTTGACACGCAAGCGCGAACCCAGTGCCGAAAAGCATTTTATGAGTCGCCATTGCGGCCTGTGGAGTGCGTCACAACCTGGGCCGGCATCTTCGCTTGCATCAGTTTGTCCAGCGCTCGGCCATAACTGCGACCGGCCAGGCTCATGCTGTTGTTATGGCTCGCACCGGGCACCAATAACAGTCGTTTGGGTTCCTGGGCGGCTTCGAACAGTTGTTGACTAAAGCGTGGCGGTACGTAGCGGTCGTCCAGACCGTGCACCACCAGCAACGGCATATGGATATCAGCGATTTTGTCGATGGAATCGAATTTCTGCGACAGCAACCAGCGCACCGGCAACGAGGTCTTTGCCACCGCCGTGGCCACATCCGCCAGAGAGGTGAAGGTGGATTCGATCACCAGCCCGCGTACCGGCAGCGGCACCTGTTTGCCCAACTCGGCTGCAAGGTCGATGGCGACCGCGCCACCCAGGGAGTGCCCGTAGATCAGGCGTTTGCTCGGGTCGGGTTGCAGGGTTTGGAAGCGCTCCCAGGCGATACGCGCGTCCTCGTATACCGTGGTTTCCGACGGCAGATCGCCGTGGCTCTGGCCGAAGCCGCGATAGTCGATGGCCAGCACCGAATAACCCAGTGCGTGCAATTGCTCGATGCGAAACAACTGCCCGGTCAGGTTCCAGCGCACGCCGTGCAGGTAAAGGATCGCCGGCGCGTCCTGCTTGTCCGCCGGGTACCACCAGCCATGAATGTTCTGCCCCGATTTGAAGCTTTTTGGCTTGAGCTCGAATTCCTGCACGGCTTTGGGTAAGCCGGTGTACCAACCGGCGGTGCCCGGCTCAATGCGAAACACCAGCTCGCGCTCTTTGTGCTGCAACACGGCGCAACCCACCGGTAAGCCGATGATCAGCAGCGCCATGCACAACAGGGGAAACCAGCGCAGGCTCAGGCGCGACATAAAACGTGAAGACATGAGGGTTCCAGAACAAAGGTGAAGCACGGGTTTTAACAGATGGCCCGCGCAGGCAGGAATTAATTCGACAGCCGTCTACGTGGATAGCTTGCAAAGTGTTACAGCATTGAACAAAGCGGGCCGAGGTTGTTAGGGTGGGCGGCCGAACAGGAGAGCACGTACATGGATTTTACTGGCAAGACAGCCATCGTTACCGGTGGTGCACGCGGGTTGGGGCTCAGCTACGTACGGGCACTGGCCCATGCGGGAGCGCGGGTGGTCATCAGTGATATCGGTGCTGACACCGTGGGTGCAGGCCGTGATACAACGGTGGCCCAAGCGGCGGCCGAAGCCTTGCAGGCCGAAGGCTTGACGGTGATCGGCCACGGTGGCGACCTGTCAACGGACGACGGCTGCCGGCAACTGATCAGCACGACTATCGAGGCCTTTGGTCAACTCGATATCCTGATTCACAACGCCGGTTGGGTGGGCTACCAGAACATCGCAGACCTCGACGCCGCCTTCCTGCAGCGCGCCATGGACATCAACCTCTACGCCCCACTGTGGCTATGCAAGCACGCCTGGCCGCACCTGCTGCATTCCACTGCGCCGCGCATCATCCTCACCACCTCCGACCGCGCCATGTACGCGCAGTACGAGCAGACCGGCCTGGTGGCCTACAGCGCCGGCAAGATGGCCCAACTGGGCATCATGAACGCGTTGGGCCACGAAGGTGCGCAGGCCGGGATTCTGGTCAATGCTATCTCGCCGGTGGCCAAGACCCGCATGTGGGGCGTCACCGAGGAGCCGGACGAACTCAAGCCCGACTGGGTGACGCCCGGCGTGCTGTTTTTAGCATCGTCGCAGTGCAAGGACACGGGCTACATCCTGCGCGCCAGCAATGGCCAATTCACCGCCACACGCTTCACGGAAAACCCAGGCGTCGACTACCCGCGCGACCTCGCCCGCGTCAAAGCCGGCACGGCCAAAGAAGTCGCCGCCATGTGGGACAGCATCAAACAAGCGTACCCTCTGACTTGAGACCTCACCCATGGACCACAGCCCCGTTCGCATCACCGCCGAAGAGACCCTCTCGGACAACTGGTACCTACTGAAAAAATACAGCTTCGACCTGCGCCGCCGCGACGGCAGCTGGCAAAACCAGACCCGCGAGGTGTACGACCGCGGCAACGGCGCGACCATCCTCTTGTACAACCGCGAACAACGCACCGTGCTGCTGATCCGTCAGTTCCGCATGCCCACCTTCGTCAACGACTACCACGGCTACCTCATCGAAGCGGCGGCGGGCTTGCTGGATAACGCCAGCCCTGAAGAGCGTATTCGTCTTGAAGCCGAAGAAGAGACGGGTTACCGCGTGGGGCAGGTGGAGAAGGTGTTTGCGGTGTTTATGAGCCCGGGGTCCGTGACGGAGCGGATTCACTTTTTTATCGGTGAGTACCAGCCGGGGGACCGGGTTGGCAGCGGGGGTGGGTTGGAGGAGGAGGGTGAGGATATTGAAGTGCTAGAGTTGGGGTTCGAGCAGGCGTTTGCGATGGTGCAGAGTGGGGAGATTGTGGATGGGAAGACGATTATGTTGTTGCAGCATTTGGAGTTACGAATGTTGAAGGAAGGGTGGTAACCCGGCTTTTGTGGTGAGCGGGCTTATCGAGTCGTCGCACCGCCCGCGCTGGGCTGCGGAGCAGCCCCAAACCAGGCAGGCGATATTGATCTACTTGAAGAAATTGCTGTGAGGGCCAGTGCGAGCTAGGTTGCTTACCACGTTGATGAGTCTTCAAGACGTGCTCTTTGGAGATCGTCCTTCCATACCTCGTTGGCGAGTCGGTAGATCTCTACGAAGAAACCCCGTGGGTCGGCAATTTCGGTTTCGTCCCACGCCATAGTTATGTACTCGTCGTAGTCACTTTCGAATTCTTTCGCGAAGTCGAAGTCGAGGTTGTCTAGTGCATCCTTGAGTGCGGACATCAACACAAAACGATGTCTGTAAGAGAGGTACATAAGATCTTTCAGGATAAAAGAAACGATGATTGTTTTTCTGTCATCTTCATTGTTTGGGTTGTATTTCCATAGTTCTTTCCCAATAGTGTCCTCCAGGTCGTATATCGATAGTGCCCCTAATAGGTGAGCGATATTTGGGATGTATGGGGTTTTCATGAATGGGCATTTCAGCATTTTTTTGCTCACTTAGGGAAAGCGGTGAATGGTCGAGTTGGGTTATTTTCATCAAATCTAATCTCGGCTTTATCCATGTTCTCAGTGTATCTGGGGTTGTTTATGTCTGTATTGTTAGGTTTGTAGCCCCGCCCGGCGCCAGGCAGCTCAACCACAACCACAGGGTTACCGTGCCCATCAAAACCTGTAGGAGATGGTGAACTACCCTGCATCCTACCCAAGGCTTTATTTATAGCGTGAAGCTGCATTTTCCAAGTTTTAAATTGGGAGCTGGAACTGATAGGTCCCGGCCCACCAGTGGTCGGATTTGTTCCATCAATAGAACGTTGCTTTAAAGCATTATCTGGTATCTCTGGACCATGCTTTTCTACCGTGTGCATGTCGTATTCTTGCTCCCAACCCAGTACGTTTCGTTTTGCATTTGCTTCTGAAAGCTCATCAATTCTTGCCTGTCGCTGCGCTCGTGTCGGCTGCGGTAAGGCAGGTTCTCCGTGATTAATACCTTTGGCTGGCTGTTGTGGGGTAACGCTTGGCTTGCAACCGTCCCCACCGGGACATGTGCTCAAACCTAGCGGGTCCACCCAGCCTGTTGGGTTAGGCACGTATTGATACGTGTTGATCCCACCCGCCAAATTCACCGGATCAGGCGTCAGGTAGCGACCAATATCCGGATTGTAGTAGCGATGGCGGTTGTAGTGCAGCCCGCTTTCTTGGTCGAAGTATTGGCCTTGGAAACGCAGCGGGTTGTCGACTTTTCCGATGTCGAGGCGGGAGATTTCTCCGTAGGCGCGGTAATGCGCGGACCAGACGATTTCGCCTTCGGGGGTTGTTAGTTCCTGTGGGGTGCCGAGGTGGTCGAGTTGGTAATGGAAGGGCTTGGTGGCTTTTGGGCCGAAGCCCTCCAGAAGGGCTAGCGGGCGGAAGCTATTGGGTTCATAGATGAAGCTTCGGTGTTTGTCTTTGTGGTGTTCGGCGATCAGTTTGTCGCCTTGCCAGAAAAACTCCGTTGTTATGTTGTCGACGGTTTTGCTGATGCGACGGCCAAATGGGTCGTAGCGGTAGCTGGCGGTTTGCCCGTTGGGTTTGGTGACGCTTATTAACCGGTGTTGGCAGTCGTAGCGGTATTCGGTGACCAACGAGTGGCCTTTGCCGCGTCGTTCACGGATGAGGTTGCCGAAGGCGTCGTAGTCGTAGTGGTAATCGCCCTGCATCAGCAGGCGATTGCCAGCCACGATGTCGGGGCCGGGGCGGTCTTGCATCAGCAGATTGCCCACCGGGTCGTGGCCGAAGCGTTCTTGCAGGTCTTGGGAGTGGTCGGCGCGGGTGAGGCGGTTGAGTGGGTCGTACTGGTAGTGGTGTTCGCCTTTGCGGGTGTCGAGCAGGCGGGTGAGGTTGCTGGATTTGTCGTAGTCGTATTGGCGTTGGAAGAGGTAGTGATTTTGTTGGGTGACGGCGTGGGCGTGGAGGCGCTGTTGGTCGTCGTAGTGGTAGTGGCTGAGGAGTTGGCCTTGTTGGCGTTGGTGTTCTTGGCCTGCTTTGAATAAATGTGAGGTAAGCGTTGAACCGTTGAGTTCGACGGTGGCTAGGTGGCCGCCTTTGGCATGGTTAAAAACAACACGGTTGTTATCCGGTAGGCGCAGTTTTTGAAGCTGGCCGCAGGCGTCGTAGCCATAGCGCAAGGTGCCCCAACCTTGATGTTCGGCGGTGAGGCGGTTTTGTTGATCGTATTCGTAGGCTAAAAACCAGTGGCTGTCGTCGACGCTAAGGAGGTTGCCCTGGCGGTCGTAGGCATAGTCGACGGACTTTCCATCTGGAAGGGTTTTTCGGACAAGGCGACCGGCGAAGTCACGTTCGTAGCGGGTAACGAGCTGACTGCCGTCATCGCCGTGCTCGGTCTTCTCCTGGAGGTTGCCGTTAAGGTCGTAGACGTAGGCGGTGCGTTGCCCATCAAAGCCGATTTCCTGCTGGATCAACCCGTTGGGGTGGTAATCAAGTAGGTAGGTTTCGCCGACCTCATTTTCGATCTCGGTCAGCAGTAACCGGGTGTTGTCGTAACGGTATTTAACTTGCGTGCCATCGGCATTGATGCGACGGCTGATCAGGTGCAAACCATCGGCGTATTCGTAGCGCGTAACCCGGCCGAGTTCATCGCGCTCGGCGGTGATTTTTCCGTAAGGGTTGTAGCCGTATTCCCTACAAGCACCGCCCGGCAGGATTACGCGAACCAAGCGCCCAACGCCATCCCATTGGTATTGGGTCAGTGCACCATGCTCATCCTCACGCGCAACTTGCCGCCCAATATCGTCATAGCGATAGCGCTTGATCCCACCATTAGGTAATTGCTCCTCAAGCAACTGCCCGCGCTCATTCCAGACCAGCCGCTGTTGACTGTGATCCGGGTACCAAACCCCAATCAGCTGCCCGTGTTTGTTGTAGGTGTAGTCGGTAATATGGCCTTCAGGGTCGATCTTGCGCGTGATATCGCCCTGGTCATTTCTTTCATACTTCCAGACTGCCTCGCCGCGTCTTATAACCCGTACGAAACCGTTGTCATGCTCGTAGGATGTCGGCTCATCGTCCCCCGGAAACACCGCCACCAAGCGCCCAGCGTCGTCATACTGATACGCCGTCACCGCCCCCAGTGGGTCTTGCTCAACCGTTAGCCGACCGTTGTCATCGTAGGATTTGAAGTGCTCAGCACCATCCGGATCAACCCGCTGCACCAGCCTTGCGCGCTGGTCATGCACATAGACTTCTTGGCTGCCATCGGCGTTAAACACCGTGACGCGGCCGTTGTCATCCCACACATACCGCGTGTCCATCTGCGAAAAACTGGCCCAATGCCGGACACATCGCGCCGCTTTGCCAGACCGTTCCCATTCCCAGAAGA
>NZ_UTKY01000018.1 GCF_900583165.1 Pseudomonas viridiflava
ATACCGGCAGCGCCGAAGAAGATCACGTCGCCACTGGCAACGTGCTGACCAACGACACCGATGTGGATAACGTACTGACCGTCGCCAGCTTCAAAGTCGGCACCATCAGCTACAACGCTGGCGAAACCG
>NZ_UTKY01000122.1 GCF_900583165.1 Pseudomonas viridiflava
TTCTACAACTCAAAACGTCGACATGGTTTCAACAATCAGCTGTCACCGATAGAGTTTGAAAAGCGTCACGCAATGAGCTTGCAAGGTGTCTAGAGAACCCGGGGCGATTCATACCCCGAATTGTTGGCATCCGGTGAGATCGATGCCGTCTATGTCGCAACGCCTAATTTCCTGCACCGTGAATTTGTAGTGCCCGCTCTGGAAGCCGGAATACACGTGCTGCTGGAAAAGCCTATGGCCGCGAGTGAGGACGATTGCAAAGCGATGCTGGCAGCGGCGCAACACTCGAATGCAAAGTTCATGATTGCTTACCGCCTGCACACTGAGCCAGGCACCCTGGAGATGATCCAGCGCGTGCACGCCGGCGACTTCGGGCAACCGCGCCTGTTCACATCGACGTTCACACAAATGGTGAAACCAACCAACCATCGAATGCAGAATGGCTTCGCAGCCGGCCCTGTACTCGAGATGGGGCCGTACCCGCTGAATATGGTGCGACAGCTATTTGGCGCTGACCCCATCGAGGTCAGCGCGGTGGGTACGACCGCACCCGATAGCGAGCTGGGAACCCCCGATACGGTGAGCGTGTGCCTGAGGTTTTCCGAAGAGCGCATGGCGCAATTCACCATCAGTTACACCCTGCCAAGCAGCGAGCGTTTCCAGCTCATTGGCACTGAGGGCGAAATCGAAGCATCTCCCTGTTTCGGTTACGGTGAAGGTGTAGGTATTACCTATCGCGCGACTGTCGGTGACCAGACTAAAGAGCACTCGCACCCCGTTGTCGACCAGTTTGCAGGGGAGACGGCGTACTTCTCAGATTGCATTCTTAATGACTCAACGCCAGAGCCCAGCGGCGAAGAAGGCTTTAGGGACGTTCGAGTCCTGCTCGCCGTAGAGCGGGCATTGGTAACCGGTCAACCTCAAAAACTGGATGCACTTCCCGCAAAGACGGTGCCCGGCTCAGACCAAAAACGCCAGTATGCGCTCGCCGAAGTTCCCGATTACATAGATACAGAGTCGCCGACTGAATAGGGATGGCTCCGTCGCCTACAACGAATTATCCGCTGACTTAAAGGGATCCTAGTCAATGCAGCACCTCAAGATCGCCACATTCAACGTCAACGGTATCGGCGCGCGGCTGCCTGGCCTTCTGCAATGGCTTGAGAGGGAGCGACCGGACATCGTATGCCTACAGGAACTGAAGGCACAGGACAAAGCCTTTCCGGCAGGCGATCTTGAGACGGCTGGCTATGGTTCGCTGCATCATGGCCAAGCCTCATGGAACGGCGTGGCCATTCTTGCGCGCGACTCGGAACCTCTGCTGATTCGTAAAGGCCTGCCGGGTGCTGAAGACGACACGCAGTCTCGTTACATGGAAGCGGCGGTCCATGGCGTGATCGTTGGATGCCTTTATCTTCCAAATGGAAATCCCCAACCGGGGCCTAAATTTGATTACAAGCTCAAGTGGTTTGAGCATCTGATAGCGCATGCCCAAACGCTGCAAGCCAGTGAGCATCCGGTTGTTCTCGCGGGTGACTACAACGTTGTGCCCACCGACTTTGACCTCTACAACACCCGCTCGTGGCTCAAGGATGCGCTCCTTCAACCAGAAAGCCGCGAATGCTTTCATAGGCTGTTGAGCCAGGGTTGGGTTGACTCGGTGAGACATATCTATCCGGAAGATCGGGTATACACATTCTGGGATTACTTCCGTCAACACTGGCAGAAGAATTCCGGCTTGCGTATTGACCATCTTCTGCTGAACCCGGTGCTTGCTCCCCATCTGAAGAACGCCGGCGTAGATGCATGGGTTCGGGGCGAAGCGCATGCCAGCGATCACGCACCCACCTGGATTGAGATCTCATCCCGGCAAACCAAGCCCAAAAACAGGCCAAAGGGCAGTTAGCGACTGCTTCTCACGCGCCTTAAACATCACGTCTTAAGCTAGCTGATTAGCGAATTTGCCTACTGCGTCAACCACCCTCTTGGCGCCATCCTGGATCTCCACTATGACCTCGCCTGCCTGGGTAGCAAGTGCAAGACCCTGTTCCGCCTGTGACTTACTGTTCGCCATTTCACCAACGGTTTCATCAACCAATTTCTGATTCTGCAAGACGACAGAGGCAATTTCTTCCGTCGCGCTACTGGTGCGTCCCGCCAATTGTCTGACCTCATCCGCTACCACGGCGAAGCCTCGACCCTGTTCGCCTGCGCGAGCAGCTTCAATCGCCGCGTTCAATGCCAGCAGATTGGTTTGTTGAGCAATACTACTGATGGTCTGAATGATAGAGCTGATCAACAGTGACTGCTTGCCAAGCGCTTCCACCCCACCAGACGCAGCCTGCATATCCACGGCGATTTTGCGCATGGTATGCATCGTGTCATTTACGACGACTGATCCGCGCTGAGCACTCACATCAGTCTGCTGGGAAATTTCAAACGCCGTTCGGGCTGCGTCACTGACCTCTTGTTCTCGGGCAACCTGGTCAGTGACTACCGTTGCAAACTTAACCACCTTGCACAGCGTCCCTTCAGTGTCATATACCGGGTTGTAGGTCGCTTCCAGCCATATGGTCTGACCGCGACTACCAATACGTTCAAATCGGCCCGCAACGAACTGGCCCTTGTTCAAGGTTAGCCAGAAATCTTTGTATCCTTGGGACGAGGTTTCTTCTGGCTTGCAGAAGATACGGTGATGACTGCCTTTCGCTTGTGCCAGGTTATAGCCCATCGCTTTCAAGAACTGGTCATTCGCCTTTAGTACGTGCCCGGATAGGTCGAACTCGATCACTGCAGTTGAACGAAGCAATGCATCGATAAATGACGCATTCTCCGAAGCCTGTTCGAGGCGAGAAGTAATGTTCGTCGCACAACATGTGACATAGCTCAGCTTGCCACCTACGTCCGTTATAGGTTGCCAATGCGCATGAACCCAAACCAGGGAGCCATCGGAATGCAAATACCGGTACTCGTCCGTGATGGATTTACCAGAAGCAACCGCAGCGCGAAAATTATGAAAACAAGGAAGCTTCGATACGTAATGCGGAACAATTTCCGACATCGCACGCCCAAGGAGACGATCTTGGGTGTGGCCCAAAGCAGTTGCGAAATTGTCGTTGCATGCGATGATTTTGAACGTTGAATCAATGCTCAACGTTAGCATTTCACGATTGATCCCATCACGCAGTTGGCGCAGCTCAGACAGCTCTGCTTCCTGGGAAATGAGCTGATTTTTGAGCTTGGTATTGAACATGAACACTCGCCTCTTTGGTTATGACAGGCTATCGGCATCTCCCCGTACAAACTGAAAAAAACCGACGGACGTTACGCGTATCCAGGCCGCGCATTGAGAAAGTCAGAGCGTCCAGTCAAGACGTGTGCTACCTGTGGGCTTACTTTCACAGAGAAAAAGCATTGGGCCCGTCACTGGCCATTCACAATAATAATACAGAGGTAAATATGTCACCTTTTGATATACAACGAATGCTGATCGATGAATTCCCGCTCTCATTTTTGTTAGAGGTCGGCTTTCGAGCTACGTTTGCTTTTGTAGCGGTATTTCTTTTTCTAAAATCAAGTGGCAGACGAGGCATCCGGCAACTATCGCTGTTTGAGCTGGTTGTTATTCTAACGCTGGGTTCAGCCGCGGGAGACGTATCGTTCTATCATGACGTGCCACTATTACCAGTCGCCGTAGTTTTCCTCACGCTCTTATTGCTTTACCGCCTGATCGTTCTGGCCATGACAAAGAGCAAGAAATTTGAAGCCTGGATCGACGGTTTGCCCGTTACGCTCATTAGCAATGGAATGTTCGAGATGCAGGCATTCGAGACGCTCAACATGTCCAATAGCGAATTATTAATGGAGCTTAGGCAGCAAGGTGTCGAACATCTAGGGCAAGTGAGATTAGGGTTAGTAGAAACCGATGGAGACATCAGTCTTTATTTCTATGACGAGAAAGATCTCTGCCCTGGGCTATCAGTCCTTCCTGAAGAACATCGACCTGAATTTCAGAAAATGCCCGCTACAGCACTCTACTGCTGCGTAAAGTGCGGTTTCGTGCAATCTATCGACAAGGAACAGGAAGCCCAGTGTTTACGATGCAGTCATAACATCTGGTCAATACCCTTGAGCACTCGACGCTCCAGGTAAGATTCTCCATAAGAAGCGCAAATTGCGTACGGTACTCGCAGCCTGGGTAGCTTCGGCCCGCTATTAACGCCGTAGGGCGTCGGCAGTTCGATAGCGCCAATGGTCGTTACACACGTCACGGATCGAGCTCGGATAATCGACAGTTGATATGAGCAGGCAAGGGACTTTCTAAGGGTGCTGAATGACCATGGTCGAATATCGTCCTGAGAATAGGGGGCTAACCTATTCGCGCATTGATACATAACCTCACCGCCCACCTTGACAGCCTATTGCGACTCAACAACCACCCATCCAAAGAAAACTTACCGGCCCCAGTCATCATTACCCCGCCAAATACCACCAACAGCAGCATAACGTACTCCCACCCTCCGCCACCGGGCGTTCCCCAGGCATAGCCGCGAGTCCATTCGCCTCCGAAACCGACAGTGGCCACAAGAAAATACAGCAGGCTAAACGCCGCCCCAAGCCGGGCAAACAACCCCAGGCCGACGCTGATGGCTGAGGCCAGCTCGGTCAGCCCGCCCAGGACCACAAACACTGCCGCGTACTGATTAAACCCCAGCCCCTGGAAGGCCCTTTCCAACGTATGGAAGGAGTGCAGGCCCGCGAAGATTTTCTCGGCCGAATGGCACAGTTCGTTAAGCCCAAAGCACAGGCGCACAACGGTGGCTTGCCAGAGCAGCGTACCGAACCAGGCGGTGGGTAAATGTCGGTTACGTCGGCAATCTGTAACGACGCAATCGACCAATTGCAACAGCAGCACAATCACGGCAACGCCAGCGGTATAACTGAGTACCTGCGCGCCATTGATTGCCGCAATCCGCCAAGCCAGCAGAAACGGCGCCAGGGACAACAAATAGCCGACGGCGAAAATGCGCGGCGTAATCAGCAGGGCCGACAACACTGCCAGCAACAAGCAGACACTGCTGGTCCAGGCGGCGAAGTCCGGCAGGGAATGGTCAATGGCGCTGCAATACAGCGCCGCGCCCAGGGCGGCGCCAATGGCCACCGTTGCCAACCAGTGAGGCACCACCGAAGGTGCGAGCAGACGGTAGTCATCGGCGTATGCCCCTTCGGCGCAGTGCAAAGGCAGAGTTTGCGCTGTCATTGGAGGCCTCGCTGCGCCGGGTAGGACGCAGCCAAAATCGGCGCGTCTATCTTGAGTGGATCTTGCTCATCCGGACGTTTCAGCGGCCCGACGACAAACAGGTAGCAGACAAACGCCCCCGCCGCGTTGAGGGCCACATAGATCAACGCCCCGTTGAATGAGCCCATGGACTGCACCATGTAGCCAATCACCACCGGAGTCACGATGCCCGCAATGCTGCCGAAGGTGTTGAAGAGTGCACCGTTCATGCCCGCGCTGTGTTTAGGCGAAACGTCGGCAATAATTGCCCAGCCTAGCGCCCCCATGCCTTTGCCGAAAAACGCCACGGCCATGAACACCACCACCCACACATCGGTCTGCACGTAGTTACACAGGATCATGCTCATGGACAGCGCCATGCCGATGAAGATTGGCAGCTTGCGCGACATCGTCAGGCTGATGCCCTTGCGCAACATCCAGTCGGACACCAGACCGCCGCTGATCCCGCCAATAAAGCCGAAGATCGCGGGGATGGCCGCCAGCAACCCGGCATTGAGCAGCGACAGCCCGCGTTGTTGCACGAGGTAGACCGGAAACCAGGTCAAGAAGAAAAACGTCAACGTACTGATGCAAAACTGGGCCATGTAGATCCCCACGAACATACGCTGGCCCAACAGGCTCTTGGCGCTGGCCCAGGTTTCAGCCCAGCTGTGTTTCTTGCCCGGCAGAGCGGCCTGCTCTTGCAGGCCCGCGCCCCCCAGACGAATGGCTTCCAGCTCCACAGCACTCACGCTCGGGTGATTCAATGGCGCCTTGATCCGGGCGATAAACACTAGCCCCATCACCACGCCCGCCAAGCCCATCATGTAGAAAATCCATGGCCAGCCCCAACGCGTTGAGATCCAGGCTAGCAACGGTGTGAAGACCACCGCCGCAAAGTACTGCGATGCATTAAAGACAGCCGTTGCCGTACCGCGCTCGGCCGTCGGGAACCACATCGAGACGATTTTGCTGTTGGCGGGAAAGCACGGCGCTTCAGCAGCGCCGACCATAAAACGCAAGGCGAACACGGCAAAAAACGCCACGCCCACCGGCATCATCGCCACCGTGCCGATGGCAGCGGTGAACAGCGACCAGGCGACGATCGCCAAGCCCAATACCTTGATGCTGCCAAAGCGGTCGATCGCTAGCCCACCCGGCAATTGCAGCAACATATAGGCCCAGGCAAATGCTGAGAACAGCCAGCCCATTTCGCCATGGTTTAAACCCATTTCCTGGGACAAGCTGGCGCCGGCGATGGACAGCGTGGCACGGTCGCCCTGGTTGATGATCATCATGATGAACAGGAGGAGGATCACCTCAAAACGGCGGTGTTCTGCGATGAAGCGTCGAAGAGAACGTATTTTTTTCATTGTATTCTCGATGCCGAAGGGTGCAGGTCAGATCACACGCGGGTTTCGCGAATCACCGCGTCGCGGCGTTGCTTGATCTCGGGCCTCAAGGCCGTTCCCAGTCCTGGGAGGGTGGGTGCTGCGGCGTGACCATGGGTGATCTCGGGCAGATGTGTCACCAGCTCGCCGTACCAGGTAGACAGGGACGCGCGCACCACTTCCTGAAGAACCGCCGTCGGCGCATGAATGCCCAGCTGCAAGCCGGCAAATAGCGCGACAGGGCCGGTGCAGTCGTGAGGCGCTAACGGCTTGTTGTACACCTGGGCCAACGCCGCGATTTTGCGGGCCTCGGTGAAACCGCCGCACCAGACCAAATCCAGCATCAGGTAATCCAGGCTTGCGGCCTTCAACAGGTCTCGATAGGCCACGCTGCCGCCCAGGGTTTCACTGGCGCAGATCGGCACCCTTGTGCGACCGCGCAGGTCGGCGAGTGCCTGGGCGTCGTCCATTTTACACAGCGGGTCCTCGACCCAATAAATGTCGAATGGCTCAAGCGCCTGGCAGATGCGCAAGGCGGCCGCGCTGTCCCACAAGCTGTGCAATTCGCACATGATCTCAATGCGATTACCTACTGCCTCGCGGATCTTGCGAAACACTGCCGCGCCCTTCTCCACTTCAGCCAGGCTGATGGTGTTCGCTCCTTGCTGTCGAGCGAACTGGTCGAACGGCCAGATCTTCATGGCCGTGTAGCCTTCTTCCACCAGGCTGATCGCAAGCGCCGCCGGGTCACGTATGAACGCCATTTGATCGTCATAGGGCCCTTGGGCGGCATCCGCCGCACCGATCTCGCGGCGCGCGCCCTGCTGGGTATTGAATTCGTAACCGGCGCAGGTGTTGTACACGCGAATTCGATCACGGCAGGCGCCGCCAAGCGCCTCGTGGATCGGGATGCCATGGCGCTGCCCCATCAAGTCCCACAGGGCGATATCCACCGCACTGGCTGCGCGTATTTCCGCGCTGGCACTGTGGTAACCCACATAAGGCGTGCTGAGTTCCAGCGAGATGGCTTCGATCTGACGCGCGTCGCGCCCCATCAGCCCGGGGGCGATCAACTCATGTACAGCGGCCTCTACGGTGGCCGCACCACGGAACGTTTCCCCCAGGCCAATCAAGCCCTCGTCAGTCTCGATTTCCAGCCAGATCAGCTTCGGACGTTCGGGCAGGCGCAGGGTACGGATGCAGGTAATTTTAGACATTCTTGTTATCCCAAAGCGATTTCTAAAAATGGTATCGGTACCATTTATGTTAAAAACCTACCTCAGGTTGGCTATATCAACAAGAAAAATTGCACATTACGGGTCAGTTTTTTCGCAGGAGTGACACTGGCGAGGCGCGCTGGACTCAGCCCAGGTCGGTGGTCGTGTCGCGTGTGATCAGGGTGAAGCCGATGTCCTTGATCGATTCGGCATTGCCCTTGCCTTGCAGGCGCTCAAGTAGCATGCGCGCGGCCGCATCGCCCATCAACGAACCGTCGATACGTACGGTGGAAAGCGCGGGAAACGTGTGGGCGGCGAAGCTCATGTCGCCAAAGCCCATCACTGCCAGGTCCTGGGGCACGCGCACGCCACGGGCTGCGGCCTCGGTCAGGACACCGTGGGCAATAGTGTCGGAGGTGCAGACCACCACCAATGGCTCGGCCGACACCAGCGGTGCCTCGGCGAGCAAGGTACTCAAGCCCTCACGCCCCTGGGCCAGGGACGGCAGCCCTTGGGCGATATGCTGGGGCACCTCGGTAACGCCCTGCTCTGCCAGCGCCTTGATAAAGCTGCTGGCCCTGCGCAAGCCACGCGGATCATCCACGGCCAGCAACGCGAAGCGCCGATAACCCTGCCCCAACAACTGCCGTGCCACCGCGCGCCCCGCCTCTTCATGGGAAAAACCCACAAGCATATCAATCGGTTCTGGACTCAGGTCCCAGGTCTCCACCACCGGCACGCCGGCAGCCCGCAGGCGGTTGCGGCTGGCGGGGGTGTGCAGGGTACCGGTCAGGATGATCCCGTCAGGACGCCGACTGAGGATCACCTCCAGCAACTCCTGCTCCTGCTCGCGCTGATAACCGGACACACCCAATAGCACCTGATATCCCGAGCGAGTCAGGCGTTCATTGATCGCCTGGAAGGTGTCGGAAAAAATCGGGTTGGTCACCATCGGCAACACCACTGCTACCAGGCGCGTGCGGCTGGACTTCAAAGAACCCGCCAACCGGTTGTGCACATAGCCCGTCTGCTCGACCGCCCGCTGCACCTTCAACCGCGTGGGAGCACGCACCGTCTCCGGATTATTCAGATACCGCGAGACCGTCATCGGTGCCACACCGGCCAGCCGTGCGACATCGCGCAAGGTCACCGCCGCGCGTGCCGGGCCGTTGCTTTGAGGTGGGATCGCAGCCATGTGCTTTTTGATTTCCGCGCAATTGCAAAGGGAGTGGAGCGACGAATGCTACCAGTTGCAGCGCGATGAAGGCGAACTTGGCCCCACCTACTCGCCGCTTGACAGATTGAGAGCGCTCTCATCAGGATGCGCGTCCCAATAGCAAGGAAACATCCCATGGACTTCACCTCACAGAAAAAGCCCGTCAGCTGGTTCTGCGGACTGATCGCCGCAACGCTCCTCGCCAGCACCGCACGCAGCGCCGACTTACCCGACCCGGCGCCACTGCACTATCTGAACATCCAAACCATCAACCCACAGGTTCGCGAACAGTTCATCGCCGCCATGCGCAACAACGCCACACAAAGTCGCGAGGAATCGGCCAACATTGTGTTTGACGTCGCCGACCTGGGCGGCAGCGACCCAACCCTGGTGTTGTTCGAGAGCTGGCGCGACCGTGCCGGCTACCTGGCGCATGAGGCCTCGGCCCATGTGGCGCCCGTCATCGCCCTGGTACCGACCGGCTTCGCCAAGCCCGAACGCAAGTACCTGCTGCAGAACATCGGAGATCTTCCGGCCCCCAGCCGCAAGGCCATCACCCACCCGAACGAAACCAAAAACATCATCGCACGCCTGAGCATCCGGCCGGCGCAACGCCAGGCATTCATTGACGCGGTAAGGCCGGTCATGGCGCAGTCGCGCCTAGCCCAAGGCAACCTGGAGTTCGACGTTTACCAGCAATACGGTGAAGCCAATGAGTTTGTGATCTATCAGCGCTGGGCCGATGCCAAAGCCTATCAGCACTACCTGGACACGCCTTATGCGGCGACTTTCAGCACGCAACTGCAAAGCCTGAGCGACGGCACGCCGGAAGTGTTGCAACTGCGTGACCGGATCCTCGACTGAAGAACTCAAGCGCACAAATGTCGTTTGACACAAAAATGGTACCGATACCATTATAAAAGAGAGCGCTCTGATTAGAGCCGCCGCGTCGCCGCAACAAACCCAATAAAAAGGAGATGCACACGATGCACGCACGCACGTTGATAAAGGGAGTCGCGCTACTCGCCTTCGCCCTTCCCGCCCTCAGCTTTGCCGCAACCCCGGCTGCGGACCCATTAAAGACAGAGGTCAGTACCAACACCATCGTCAACGCCATCGCTGCCACCCGCGATGGCACCCTGTTCGCCGGCCTGCCACGCTGGCACGCCACCACCCACACGCCTTCGTTGACACGGGTGGACAGCCCGACCCGGCTCATCCCATTCCCCGGCGGCGAGTGGAATAACTGGGCACCCGGCAAGGACGTGACCAACGCGTTCGTCCAGGTCAATTCGGTGCACGTGTTCGATGACGACAGCGTGTGGGTGGTAGACCAAGGCGCGCCAGACAACCAGACCACCCTGCCCGGCGCGGCCAAAGTCGCGCAATTCGACAGCAAGACCGGCAAGGCACTGCGGGTGCTGCGCTTCGATAAGGACATCCTGCCGCCCGGCGCGGTCATGAATGACCTGCGGGTGTTTGATCATCGCGTCTATATCACCGACGCTGGCATTGGCGGCCTGATCATCCATAACCTGGACACCGGCAAAACCGTGCGCCGCTTGAGCAACCGCCCGCTGCTGCGCCAGCCCGTGGACAGCCCCTTGCTGGCAACCCATGGCCGCCTGTATGAGGACGAGCACGGCAAACGCCCGCAGGTGCACGCCGACATGCTGGAAATCACCCCGGATGGTCAATGGCTGCTGTTCTCCACCCCCAGCAGCCCGATGTGGAAGATCCCACGCAAGCTGCTGGATGACCCGTCCGTCAGCGATGCCGAACTGGAACGGCATATTGTGAAGGCTTTCGACAAAGGCACCATCAACGGTACTTGCATCGACTCGCTCGGCAATCTGTACCTGGGCCTGGTCGAGTCGCGCAGCATCGGCATCGTTGCACCCGATGGTCGTACCGCAACGTTGATCCAGGATGACCGGCTGATCGGCCCGGATGCGCTGTTTATCGATGCCAACCGCCGCCTGCTGATCCCGGCCACGCAGGGCGAATTGATGGCTAACTTCAACCGTGGCGTCAATGCGACTTCAGGCACCTTCAGTGTCTATTCAATGGCACTGCCGGCGTCGGTGGAGGGCATCCCGCTAGGACACTCAATGTCGTTCCAAAAGTAAATCCAAGCAAACGCAGGCGCCCCTGACATAACCCGTCAGGGGCGTTCGGCTGAACGCCTTTCATGGATCATGCGATACTCTGCGCCTCTTTCTTCAGAGCGCCTGACCTCGCCCATGAAAAAACCCTTCACGACCCTGGAAGATGTGGCCCTGGCGGCCAATATGTCCCGCGCGCAAACCTCCCGCGCCCTGCGTGGCGACCCCGGTGTGCGCGCCGAGACGCGTGAGCGCATTGCCGCGATTGCCGCCGAGCTCAACTATCGGCCAAATCTGGCCGCACGCAGCCTGGTGTCAGCGCACTCCTCCATCGTCGGGTTGATCATTGGCGACCCGAGCAACCCCTTCCATATCCAGTTGGCCCAAGCCGTGGATCGCGCCCTGCTGGCCCGTGGCTTCGAGCCCGTGACGACCCTGCGCTCGGCCGAGGACGGCTCGGCAGTGAACGAGACCGAGCGGCTGCTGCGCTTTCGGGCGGCAGGCGTGATCCTGATCGCGCCGCTGATCACGTCCAAAGCCATCAGCACCATCGCCGATAGCCTGCCGTGCGTGTACCTGGGCAGCCAGCGCGTGAACCATCCGCGGGTCACGGTGATTACCGTCGACGACAATGGCGGCGTCAGAACGGCCATGGAGCACCTGCTCTCCTTAGGCCACCGGCGTATCGCTCACCTGGGCGGTGGCAATGAAGCGTCTGCGCGGGAACGCACCAAGGCCTATTGCGAGGTGATGAAGGAAGCCGGGCTCGAACCGTTTTTCCTGCGCGGCACCCATGACGCGGCATCGGGCCGACGCGGCGTCGACGCACTGTTCAGCGATGCCAACCCGCCGACGGCGATCTTCGCCTCCAATGACTTTCTCGCCCTGGGCGTACTTGATCGCCTCAAGGGCATGGGTTTGTCTGTGCCTGAGGATGTCTCCGTGGTGGGTTTTGACGATATTCCCAGCGCCGCGAACTCGGTGTTTTCCCTGTCGACCCTGCGCCAGGATATCCATGCCCAGGCGCAAACAGCCGTTGATTCCCTTGAGGAAATCATTGCCAACGGCGCCAAGCGCATACGTCGCCACGTGATGCCGGTGGAGCTGGTTCTACGCCATTCCTGCGGCCCCGCAAAACCGTCCTGACCTGCACACCCGGGGCGTTTCGCGCTCGGGGCGGATTGACGCGACATTGTGTCGCGGCCTAGAATCGCCGCCTGCCAGCACACGGAGCAGTCTTCTGCCCAGCGTTTGCTGGTTTTTTTTCGCCACAAAATGAGAACGCTCTCTTTTTCAGGTAGCGTTTATTTTTTCATAGAAAATGAGAGCGCTCTCTAAGCGTGCCATGGTGCACGCAGACCCAGCGCCGATCGCCGTACCTGAGAAGGAGTAAAGATGGATCGTCGAAGTGTGTTGAAAGCCGGCATGGTGCTGATCAGCACCAGCGTGGCTGCCTCGATTTTTCGACCCGCCGGTGCAGCGCTGCGGGTCCTCAATGGTGGCACCAAGTGGCTGGCGAAAGAGACCTTGCCGCCCTCCCCGGTTGACCCGACAAAACGCATGTTCCTGACCGACAAAGAATTCGCCCAGGTCACGGCCATTTTCGACCGCCTGATCCCGGCGGATGACATCAGCGTCAGTGCTTCGCAAGCCGGCTGTGTGGTGTTTATCGATCACCAACTGGTCACACCCTGGGCCGCCGGTGCTTTGCGTTACCTGGGCGGTTCGGAAGAAAAAGGCAGCGACACCCAGGGCAACCAGTCGCTGAGGACCCCGGCGTATGTCTACCGCAAGGGCCTGGCCGAGCTGGACGCGTACTGCCACGAACACCTGGGCAACAGCTTCGAGGCCCTGAGCGCCGAACAGCAGGATGAGCTGCTTGAACATATGGAAAGCGGCGACGTGCAGCTGGCGTCCATACCCTCGAACGCGCTGTTCACGCAATTGCTGAGCAACGTGCAGGAAGGTTTCTTCGCCGACCCGATCTACGGCGGCAACAAGGACATGGCCGGTTGGAAAATGGTCGGCTTCCCTGGCGCCCGTTACGACTACCGCGACTACGTCAACCTTAAAGGCCAGAAGCTGGACATTATCCCGGTCAGCCTCATCGGCCGCATCTGAATCGAACTTCATCCCAATGACGCCGTATAGGCGCATGCCTGATCTGGAAAGCATTCATGAATTACACACGACCTAAAGCCGATGCAGTGATCGTCGGCCTGGGCTGGGCCGGCGCGTTGATGGCCGAAGAACTGACCCGCGCCGGCCTGAATGTGGTGGTGATCGAGCGTGGCCCGTGGGAGCAAACCCACCGCAATATGCCGCCTAGCATTGCCGCCGACGAATTGCGCTATGGCGCACGACGCGAGGCCTTGCGCCCGCCCAGCGTCGAAACCCTGACCTTTCGCAACAACCGCCATGAAAAAGCCCTGCCCGGCCGCGACATGAATAACTGGGTGGTCGGCTACAGCGTGGGCGGTGCCGGCAAGCACTGGTCGGCCAACGCCTGGCGCTTCACCCCGGCGGACTTCACCATGGCCACGCGGGTCAAGGAACGCTACCCGCACATGAAGCTGCCTGAAGGTCTGATCGTGCAGGATTGGGGGGTGACCTACGAAGAGCTGGAACCGCACTACGACCGCTGGGAAAAAATCTCCGGCATCTCCGGCAAAGCCGGCGTATTGAATGGCCAGGTGCAACCCGGCGGCAACCCGTTCGAAGGTTCGCGCAGCTCGCAATACCCGACCCCGCCACTGGTGCGTTCGCGCTGGAATGACATCTTCCACCAGACTACCAAAAAAATGGGCCTGCACCCGTTTCCGATCCCCGCCGGCACCATCGGCGCAGCGTACACCAACCCGCTGGGGATCAATCTCGCGCCCTGCACCTACTGCGGTTTCTGCGGGTTCTACGGCTGCGGTAATTGGTCCAAGTCATCGCCCAATGCCTGCGTGATCCCGGCGCTGATGACCCGGCCGAATTTCACCCTGCTCACCGAGTGCACCGCGCTCAAGGCTGAGAAAGCTGCCGACGGCAAGACCGTTACCGGCGTGACCTTTCTTGATTCGGACAAGAACATCGGCTTCCAACCGGCCGATATCGTGGTGTTTGCCGCGTTCCAGTTCGACAACGTGCGCCTGATGCTGCTGTCCGACGTCGGCACCCCGTATGATCCGCAAACACGCAAGGGCACCATCGGCCGAGCGTATAACTTCCAGACCATGTCCTATGGCTTTCTGTATTTCGAAAACGAATACATGAACCCCTTCATCTCCACCGGCGCCCTATCGACCCAGATCGATGACTACAACGGCGACAACTTCGACCACACCAACCTGGGTTTTCTGGGCGGCGCGGGCATCCAGGCACTGAGCGACCAGGCCACGCCCATGGGCATGACCGACCGCGTGCCGGCCGGCACAAAAATGTGGGGCTCGCAGTGGAAAAAAGCCTTCCAGCACAGCTACCAGAACTACGCCAAGATCCAGGGCCAGGGCACCTCTTATGCCCACGTCGAAAGCTACCTTTCGCTGGACCCGAACTACTCGGACGCTAACGGCCAGCCCTTGCTGCGCATGACCTTTGAGTACAACGAAAACGACCGCAAGATGGCGCGCTTCGTACGCGACCGGATTGCCGATATCTGCCGTGTCAGCGGGGCCAAGACCTGGGATGCGCAGGCGTTCCCGGATCAACCGTTCTCACCGTCACGCGCGTACGACAGCGGCCATACCATCGGCGGCGCGGCCATGGGCCTTGACCCGGCCACCTCGGCCCTCAACCGTTACCAGCAGAGCTGGGACGCCCACAACCTGTTCGTGATCGGCGCATCGTCGTTCCCGAACAATGCCGGCTACAACCCCACCGGCACCCTGAGCGCGCTGACCTTGTGGACCGCTCAAGCCATCATTAACGACTACCTGCGCCAACCTGGCCTGCTGACCCGCTGAGGAACACACCGTGAAAAAGCTCACCAAGCTCGCTGCGGTCGTTGCAGGCTGCGGCATCCTCGGCGCGGCCGGGTTTATCGGGTTTGCCACCTACGGCGAACACCGCACCTTTACCCCCGTGCAGGCCGACAACAGCGGCCCTCTGCAAGCGCAGATAAAACGCGGTGAATACGTCGCCGCCATGGGCGACTGCATGGCCTGCCACACCGTACCGGGCAAGCCGCCGTACGCGGGTGGATACGCGCTGGAGACGCCCTTCGGCATAATCAAGGCATCCAACATCACCAGCGACCCCGAAACCGGCATCGGCGACTGGGACCTGGAGCGCTTCGACAAAGCAGTGCGCCACGGCATCGGTAGCCACGGTTATCTGTACCCGGCCATGCCGTACACCGCTTACGCCAAGATGACCGACCAGGACATCGCCGATCTGTGGGCGTACATGGGCACCGTCGCGCCGGTGAAGCAGAAGGTGGTGGAGAACGAGCTGCCCTTTCCTTACAACCAGCGCGTGTTGCTGGCGGGATGGAACCTGCTGTTCTTTCGTGATCAGCCCTTTACGCCGTTGCCCGGTGTGACCGCCATCGTCAACCGCGGTGACTACCTGGTCAACGGCCCCGGGCACTGCGCGGCATGCCACACCGCCAAAAATATCCTCGGTGGCGATGTCAGCGACGCGCTGCACGGCGGGACTTTGCAGGGCTGGCATGCCCCGGACCTGACCAGTAACCACAAGGTCGGCCTAGGCCAGTGGACCACTGACGACATCGTCAGCTACCTGAAATCCGGCGCCAGCCGCCAGGCCGTGGCCTCCGGCCCGATGCAGGAAGCCGTGGAATACTCCACCCAACACCTGACCGATCCGGACCTCAAGGCCATTGCCGCCTACCTGCAGCAGTTGCCAGCCAGCCCAGCGCGCAACACAGCGGCTATCGCCGCAAGCGACCCGCAAATGGTTACCGGCAAGCGCGTGATGGAAAGCCAGTGCAACGCCTGCCACAACACCGATGGTTCAGGCGTGCGCCACATGATCCCCGCGCTGAGCGCCAGCGCCCAGGTAAACGCAGAAGACCCGGCCAACCTGCTGCACGTAGTGCTCAAGGGGGCCGAAGGCCCGGTCACCGCAGGCAACCCGACTGGAGCCGGCATGCCGCGTTTCGACTGGCGCTTGCCGGACGACAACATCGCGGCGGTACTTACCTACATCCGCAACAGCTGGGGCAACAGCGCACCGCGCGTAACCCCGGACGATGTGAAACACGCGCGCACTCAACTCGATGCGCAGCCATGGTTGAACCATTAATAACAATAATTGCCGGCAGTAAGCGCTGCGCCCTGCCCGGCACCACCCTCGACCCAGGAAGACCCACCTATCATGGAATTCAAGCCTCTACGCGCACTGCCACACGGATCTGCCACCGCCCTGCTGCTCTGCCTCTGTGCCACCAGTGGCACAGCCAGCGCCGACGCCTTTGCCGCCGAATCCCCCTGGATGACCGGCGACTGGGGCGGCCTGCGTACCGACCTGCTCAAGCAGGGCGTCGATATCAAGATGGGCTACCTCGGTGAAACCGCCACCAGCCTGCGCGGCGGCTACAGCCGCCACGAACACCCGACACGCTATTCGGACCAGTTCAACCTTGGCGCCGATATCGACCTGCAAAAGTTCATGGGTTGGGAAGACGCGCTCTTCAGCGTGGCGGTCTCCAACCGGAACGGCAAGGAACTCGGTGAAAAGACCGACGACCCGAGGGCGCGTGGCATGGGGTCAACCCAGGAAATCAATGGTCGCGGCAGCGTCACACGCTTGGGTGAACTGTGGCTGAGCAAAGGTTGGCTCAACGATCGTATCAACCTCAAGGCCGGCCGCTTTGCGGTGAGCGACGAGTTTGCCGCCGAAGATTGCGTGTTCCAGAACCTGGCCTTCTGCGGTTCGCAGCCGGGCAACTACGTCGACAGCATCTACAACGGTCCCATCAGCCAATGGGCGGCACGCCTGCGCTATCGCTTGAGCGATGAGGTATATGCACAGGTCGGCGCGTTCAACGTCAACCCGTCCAATCTGGAAAACGGCAACGGCTTCAAGCTCAACACCGCCGGTACCACGGGCACGCTGGTGCCGGTGGAGTTGGTGTGGACACCCCGCGTCAACGACCTGCCGGGCGAATACCGCATCGGTTACTTTCGCAGCACGGCAGATGGCACAGACCTCTACAAAGATGACGCCAGCCAGCCCGCCGCGCTGACCGGCAACGACTACCGCAGCGTTTCCAGCCGCCACGGTTACTGGTGGGTGGGCAAGCAGCAGGTCACCTCAGTGGACGGCGACCCGTCGCGCGGCCTGACCCTGACTGCCAGCGTATCGTTCTACGACCGCGCGACCACTCCCGTCGACAGCTACCAGAAAATCAGCGCACTCTACAAAGGCCCGTTTGACGCACGCCCCAAGGATGCCTTGGGTTTCGGCGTGGCCCGCGTGCATGCCAGCTCACACCTGCTGCGCAATGCGCAAACGGCCAATCAAGCCAGTGGCTTGGGCTATGACGCGACTGGCTACGTGCCAGAGCAACACAGCATGTACGTCGCAGAACTCAACTACCGCGTGCAAGCCACCCGCTGGCTGAGTGCGATGCCAAACCTGCAGTACATCAAGCACCCTGACGGCGTGCGCGAAGTGCCGAACTCGCTGGTGTTTGGCATGGAAGTGCAAACCCTGTTCTGACCTCGTGCAGGGCGCGGTCAACCGCGCCCTGACGATCAGGTGAAGTCATCGGCGGCCTTGTCGTGACCTTGCCCAGCGCGTGGATTCCATTGGAACCCCGACCGGGCCACCACTCCCGCCTTCAGGCGTTGATCGTCGCCATAGTCTTCACGCGGGTGAAAAAACAGCGGTTCAACCTCATCAATAACCTCGAGCACCTGCTTGTACCTCTGCAGGTAGATAATGCGTTGTTCCTCAGACACATTGCCCGGCATCCAGGCAACGTAGGGTGGCAACACGTCAAACCCCAGGTAGCGAAATATCCCGTTGTGGATCGGCCAGAGAATATGGGTCATGCAGCCATCGATCCCATCGGGCTGATACAGGCTTTCGGCGGTGCCGGTGGTGACGCAGACCATGGCTTTGCGGCCTTTGAACTTGCCGTTGTCGTATTTCTCACCGGACGCGTACGCAAAGCCACGGGTCATGGTGCGGTCGACCCAGCCTTTGAGCACGGCTGGCATTGAGAACCACCAGATCGGGAACTGGAAAATCAATAGATCACACCAAAGCACCTTTGCCTGCTCCTGTTCCACATCAAAGGTCGGGCGGCCTTGGATGAACATGTGTTCCTGTTCAGCAGGGAGGTTCAGAAACTCTGTGTTCACCCGCGGCGTGGTGATATCGGCGCCGTCGAGGGGCGCCTTCCATTCCAGTGCGTACAGATCACTCACTTGAACCTTGTGTCCCTGGGCCGTCAGGGTTTCACTCGCCAGGTCTTTCAGTGCACCATTGAAGGAGCGAGGTTCCGGGTGGGCATACACAATCAGGACATTCATCTGCATTTCCTCAAGACCAATGATGCCTGTGATTCTTACGCCTGACCCCGAGCGCGACAAATCATCGTTTTTAGCCGTATGAAAGAGAAAAACTGCGCCATGAAACCTGAAGTCCCCCTCAAGGCCATCGCCTGCTTCGACGCTGTCATGCGCACCGGCAGTGCAGCCCTGGCTGCCGAGCAGATGTTTGTCACCCCGGGTGCCGTGGCGCAGCAGATCCGTAAGCTTGAGGGTTGGCTGGGCGTGTCGTTGTTCACTCGCACCGTGCGCAAGCTCAATCCTACTCAAGAAGCGTTGGCCTACTGGAAACAGGTGCAGCCCGCACTTCAGACGCTGGAGAATACCAGCCTTGCGCTGCGTCATCGGCAGGGCCAGGAAGTGCGCCTTAGCCTGCCACCCGCCTTTGCCAATTCGTGGTTCGCTCGGCGCATGCCGACACTCACTCGCCAGCACACTCAACTCAAGCTGCACCTGAGTGCGAGCACCGATCTGGTTGACGTCAACCACGATGGATTTGACCTTGCCGTACGCCATTGCGATGGGAAGGTTCCAGGGTTGGTGGCCGAGTTGTTGCTGGCGGATGAGGTCCGGGTGTATTGCAGCCCGCTGTATCGCGAGCGCCTGCAGTTACGCTCGCTCGCCGACCTCACGCGCACGACGCTGCTGTACACCACGTCGCATGCGCACTGGCCCGCGTGGCTCGCACAGCTCGGTATGGCAGATGCACAAATGGCATCCGGACTGCGTTTCGACCAGCCAGAACTTGCCATCGATGCGGCGCGGCGGGGTCAGGGAGTGGTGCTGACCAGTCCCTGGCTGGTCGAAGAGGCCGTGGAGCAAGGGCAACTGGAGCAGGTGTTCGAAGCAACCCTGTCCGTCGGCAAGGGCTACTATCTGGTTCACCGCGCTAGCGCGCCCTTGCGTGCACCCGTCGAGCAACTTCGGCAGTGGTTATTGCAATCGGCACTTAGTTGCTCGCCTCACGTGTAGCCCGGACCAACCCATCCAACCAGTCCTGATGGCCATTGATCATCGGGTTGGGCCGAGCCAGGGCCAGTTCTATTGCCGGCTTACCCTTCTGGGTTTCCTGGGTGAGGATGCGCACGCGGCCCTGCGACAAGTCCTCGATGAGCCACGCATGATGCACATCCAGGCGGGTATCGCCCTCGCCCGCCCAACCATGCCAGGCAATCCGACCTGGTTGGCCGTCCGCCGGGGGGACGAATTCATTGCACTGCGCTTCGACCGGGAACCCGAAGGTCTCAAAGTAGAAGCGCATACCGTCTTGCAACTCAGGACCCGGGCCGTCATGCAGGCGCACATTCGCCGAGTTGGCGTAGTAGCTCGGCCATTGCGACGCATGGCTCAACAACGGCCAGATATCCGCGGCGGCGAGGCCGGCGACGATGATTTCATTGGAGACAAAATTCTCGGTGAAGCCTGGCAGGTAGCCTTGCGGCCAGATGATCTCGTTCATGCTCAGCACTCAGTGGTAATGGACTGGCGCCATGGTCGGTGCTAGCGTGAAATAACACCAATCGTCATCTTTTATGCAGAGCATCATGAATCCTGATATCAGGCACCTCGACCTCAACCTGCTCAAAGCCCTCGATGCCTTGCTGGATGAGCGCAGCGTCACCCGCGCCGCCGAGCGCTTGTCGCTGACCCAGCCCGCGGTCAGCGGCATGCTCACTCGTTTGCGCGACAGTTTCGGCGACCCATTGTTCGTGCGTGCGCAACGCGGCATGGTGCCGACCCTGCGGGCGGAACAACTTGCTGGGCCGGTCAAGCAGTTGCTCGGTAGCGTCGAGCAGATGCTGCAACCCCAGGCATTTGACCCGCTCACGGCGACGATGACGGTTGCGCTGGCGTCCACCGACTACGCGTTGCGGGCGATGGTGGTGCCTTTCCTGAGCGCCCTGCGCGTACAGGCGCCGAATATCCGCATCGCCGTGCAACCCGTCGACCCGCAACAGCTGCCTGGCCAGCTGGACAGTGGGGCCATCGACTTGGCGCTGGTGACACCCGACAGCACCCCGCCCGGCCTTCATTCGGCGGCGCTGTTCGATGAGCGTTATGTGTGTGTGATGCGCGCCGATCACCCTGAGTTACGGCATGAGGTACTGACCCTGGAGCGCTTTTGTGCGCTGGATCATGCGCTGGTCTCCCCCGCCGGTGGCGCCTTCGAAGGGGTAACCGATCACGCGCTCGCCCGTATCGGCCGATCACGGCGCGTGACGGTTTCGGTGACCAGCTTCCTGGTGCTACCGGAGATCCTGCACACCAGCGACCTGATCGCCGTGGTACCCCGGCGCCTGGCGTTGCACGCCGATGGGCTGGTGTTGCGTGAACCACCGCTGGACATTCCAGGTTTCAGCAAGACCGTGGCATGGCATGAGCGCACCCATCACGACCCCGCTCACACTTGGTTACGCAGCCTGTTGGTGGACACCTGCCTGGCACTCGACTGAACGCCTTCAAGCGCTAAGCTGCGCCTTGACCTTGCTGACGATAAACGCCCCGATAGGAATTGCCGACGTAGCCGCCGGCGACGGCGCGTTACACACGTTCACGCTCAGTTTAGTGTTCACAAACAGGAAGTCGTCAATCAACTTGCCGTTGTTCGACACAGCCTGGGCGCGGACACCAGCAGGATAGGGTTTCAAATCATCCTGGCTGATAGAAGGGCAGTATTTTTGCACCTGCTTGAGATAGCTGCGCTTGAAGATCGAGTTTCTCATCTCAATCAACCCAGGCTTGAAGTTGGCCTTGAGCACTTTCAACACACCGGGCGAGGTGAATATCTCGAACATGTCCACCAGGGAGAAATCGGTTTTTTTGTAGCCTTCCCTTTTCAGCGCCAATACGGCATTGGGGCCGACCGTTACCGTGCCATCGATCATGCGGGTCAGGTGTACGCCCAGAAAGGGCATGGAGGGATCGGGAATAGGGTAAATCAGGTGATTGACGATCTGATTGTGCACATGGGGTAGCAAGTAATACTCGCCTCGGAACGGGCAAATCTGGAACTCAGGCTCCATGCCCAGCATCCGCACTACACGATCAGCCATCAGCCCGGAACAGGAAATCAGAAACCGGCCCTGATAAATCCCGGACGTGGTGGTGACTACCACCTCCTCCGCGCGCTCGTCGAGCGCGGTGACCTCGCTGTTGTAGCGGATGACGCCGCCTTTGCGGGTGAACTCCGTGGCCATTTGCCGGGTAACTTCGGCGTAATTGACGATGCCGCTGGAGGGCACATAGATGCCGCCGAGGCCGATAATGTTAGGCTCCCTTTCCCGTAGCGCCTGCGCGCTGAGCCATTCACGCTCCAGGCCATTGGCCGCCGTGCGGTCCCACAACGCCTGCATTCGCTGCATCTCGACGTCATTGGTGGCCACCAGCAGCTTGCCGCAGGTGTCGTAACGAATGCCGTGCTCATCACAGAACGCTTTGGTCGCCCGGTTGCCCTCCAGGCAGAACTTTGCCTTGAGGCTGCCGGGGGTGTAGTAGACCCCGGCGTGAATCACACCGCTGTTATGCCCGGTCTGATGACGGGCCGCGCCTGATTCCTTTTCCAACAGCAGAACCTGCGCATCCGGGTATTCACCCACCAATTGCATGGCGGTGGACATGCCGATGATGCCGCCGCCGATGATCACAAAGTCGTACACCTGTATTCCCTCTCTACCTACGTCGGGGGTAAACGGGGGCGCCTGCGCCCCCGCGCCGGTTCAGTTGGCGCTTTGCCCGTGCTGATGCGCCAGCTTGGGATAGCTGATGTAACCACGTTGACGCATCAACTCACGACGCAGACCCGGGTGCGCAGTGAAGCGATCACGGCCGTGCAGCCAGAACAGGTTGTTGATCAGCAGGAATGAACCAACAGCGACTGGCACAGACAGCTTGGCATCGCTGTTTTCCAGTGACTCGCCAAGCGCGTACAACCAGGTGCCCTCTTCGAAATTTTCTGGCTGCACGAATTGGTCGATATAACGCATGGTCGGCCGGCCGACTTCATCGGTGTCGAAGATGGCATGGAACACATCCTCCTTGACGTTTTTGCTCGGCGGCGCCGTCCAGCGCAGGGGACGACGCGCCAGCGGATGCCTGTAGAACGTGTCCAGGTCCGCCCAGTCATCCAGGTGCAGGATCAGCGAGTTGCCGCCTTCCATGTTCTGCTCGTCGATCTTCATCATCAGCACGTAGTCGGTAATCTGATTCACGAAGGTGCCGTCGTTGTGCAACTCCATTACACGGTGCGGAGCACGCAAATAGCTGTCCGAGGTGTCGACGTTTTCCACCACGAACCGCGCATAGAACTGACCACTCATGGCATCGAAATTCGAACGCCCGAGCAAGTGCGCCACGGCGGTGGAAAACTTGACCATGTCGTCTGCCTGGGACACGTTATCCAGGCCTTGGGGAACGATCAGCAGGCCCCCGGTTGCTCGGTCCATCACCGTATTCACCAGCACTGGGCGCAGGGTACCGCCGCAGAGCTCATCAAGGAGCTGGCCAAACTGGAATCGCAGGAAAGACTTGTACTCCAGCGCCTGCACCGGCAGTTGAGCTACAGCGCTCAAAAACGCACTGACCGTCGATTGCGCAAACGTTAGTTCAAGCAGGCGTGGAGACTGGGCCGAAGGCATGATTGAAAAGCCCTGGAAGGCTGCTGGTGGCTGCATGACCGCAACGTCGAGCGGGGCGAAGGCATTCATTGCTACATCCTCTTTTTTGTCGAGTAAAGAGGCGCACGACACAGCGTCGTGCGCCCGGTGAAAATTACTGAATCGACACCTCAGAACAGCGCGACGGTGTAGCTCACTGTCATACGGGTCTGGTCCTGATTGGCATCCGCCTCGGAGTGCAACACGCCTGAGCGCAAGGCGAACCCAAGGCCTTTGAAGGTGCCGTCCTGGATCACATAATCGAGTGCCAGATCGCGCTCCCATTCCTGTTGATCGCGGCCGGTGGTGGTCTTGATGTTGTCGCCCTTGAGGTAGACCACCGAGGCGCGCAGGCCTGGGAGACCAGCGCCGGCAAAGTCGTAGGCATATTGGGCAAACCAGGTCTGTTCACCGGCGCGGTTGAAGCTGGTGATCATGCGATCGGTGAACAAGTAGAGGGATGTGCCGGTCGCGCCTTTGTCCGGTAGCGAGCCCTGGTTGAGTTGGACGAAGTTGCTGGCGTCCGAAATGCTTTGGTAGCCGCCCGTCAATGCGTGGCCGCCGAGGCTGTAGGTAAAGATCGCGCTCCAGGTGCGGTTGTCGATCTCACCCGAGGCATCGTCGCTGTAGCCACTGGTGCGATAACCGGCACTACGCCCTGCCGCGCGGCCATTGGCACCACTGGAACCGGTGTCGAAGTAGCGCAGGTCGGTCTTCAACGACTGCCCTTCACCCAATCCCAGCACGTGCTGCAGGCCATAAAATTGCTGCGTGTAATAGTCTTCCAGGTTGGCCACGTAGTACTGCAGTGTCAGGTCTTTGTTGACCTTGAAATCCCCGCCGGCAAACACGAATGCATTGCTCTGGCGTATACCACCGGCGACGGCCAGCCCGGTACTGTCCGTGGAGCCGCGTCCGGTCGCGTGTTCCAAACGACCCGCCGTCAGGCTTAGGTTGTCGATTTCTGTGCTGGAAATCTGGGCGCCCTCAAAGGTCTGCGGCAGTAGGCGGCCGTCATTGGCTTGCAGGATCGGCAACTTGGGCATCAGCGTGCCGTAGCGCAGTTCGGTTTGGCTCAGGCGCATCTTGGCGGTTAGGCCGAGGCGACTCCATTCGTCAGCGGTGTGGTCCCCTGCGGATGGAATCATCGAACTACCGCGATGCCGCCCTTGCCCGCTGTCCAGCGTCACGCCGAGCAAGCCCATGGCGTCGAGGCCAAATCCAAGGGGGCCATTGGTAAACCCCGAGGAGTAATTGAGCATGAAACCTTGTGCCCACTCCGCGGTGTTACTCTGCCCGGCCGGCCCCGCACGGTCGCGGTAATCGTTGTTGAAATAGTAATTGCGCAGGCCAAGCGTGGCTTTGCTGTCGCCGACAAAGTCCGCTGACGCAGGCTGACCGAAGAACAGCAGGCAAGCGCCGGCGCTCAAGCCCGTGAGGGCCAGGGATGTTTTCATGGGAAGTATGTCCAGTGAGATTATTGTTGTTATGGATGACATTCATCGAGGAGCGGCCTGTAGGCCGCCCTTCAACACCCCGTCATGCAAGGGTCAAACGCGCTCGATCACCATTGCGACGCCCTGCCCAACCCCCACACACAGGCTGACCACGGCGTAGCGCTGCTGGTTACGTTGCAATGTGCGACAGGCACTCAGCACCAACCGGGCGCCCGAGGCTCCTAATGGATGCCCAATAGCAATCGCGCCGCCCAAGGGGTTGACGCGGCGGTCGTCAAAACCAAGTTCCAGCGCCTTGAGGCAGGACAACACCTGCGGCGCGAATGCCTCGTTGATCTCGATCAGATCCACCTGTGCCAGGCTGATACCGGCACGCTGTAACGCTACGTGAATTGCCTGGTGCGGGCCGATGCCCATGATGCGCGGCTCCACGCCGACCACTGCCGAAGACAGGATTCGGGCCATGGGCGCAACATCGTGGGCCTGGCCAATGGCTCGATTACCCAACAGCAAGACCGCGGCGCCATCGTTGATGCCCGACGCGTTACCGGCGGTTACGACGCCACCGGGGAACAGCGGGTTGAGCCGCGACAACGCAGCAAAATCGGACTGTGGCCGTGGATGTTCGTCAACGCTGATCATTTGGGTTTGCCCCTTGCGCCCAGTGGGCACCTCCACCGGCAGGATCTCATCGGCCAGCCAGCCCGACTGCAACGCGTGGGCATAACGTACCTGCGACGCGGCAGCAAAGTGATCGGCCTCATAGCGGGTGATGCCATACATCAGGGCGACGTTGTCACCGGTCTGCGGCATGCTGTCGTTGCCATACCGCTGCACCAGTTTCGGGTTGGAAAAACGTGCGCCAATGGTGCTGTCCGCCAGTTCCTGGGTGCGACTGAACGCACTCTCGGCCTTGGCGAGCACCAGCGGCGCACGCGACATGCTTTCGACACCGCCAGCCAGATACAGCTGCCCTTCACCACAGGTAATGGCCCGCGCCGCATCGATAACCGCGGACAATCCACTGCCACACAAGCGGTTGACGGTCTGGCCTGGCACACACCACGGCAGGCCGGCGCTGAGCAAGGCGTTGCGCGCCAGGTTACGGCTGTCCTCGCCGGCCTGGTTGGTGCAACCGAGGATCACATCCTCCACGGCGTGTTCCGGCAGACCAGAGGTCTGCATCAGGCGCGCCAGCAGGTTACCGACCAGGTCATCCGGCCGCATGCCCGAGAGGCTCCCGCCGTGACGGCCAAAGGGGGTGCGCAAACCGCTGTAGATATAGGCATCAAGCATGGCAAGTTTCTCGCTTAATCAAAGTGGCTCGGCAGCTGCCGGCATGGGGTTTTCGGCACTGCACAGGGCGATTCCCAGGCGTGCCCGGCGGCGTAACCAGTTGCTGGGGCGGTAACGCGGGTCGCCCGTGAGGGTGTGCATACGCTCCAGAATCAGCAGCAGTCGCCCCGCGCCGAGGCGGTCCCCCCACGCCAGCGGTCCGTGGGGGTAGCCGAGGCCCAAGCGCACCGCCATGTCGATATCCTCGACGCTGGCGATGCCCTGTTGAGCGATGTCGCAGCCCAGGTTGACGATCGACGCCAGGGTGCGCTGCAGTACAAACCCGCAACTGTCACGCAGCATCACAACTTGACCGCCGCCCCGGCTGAACAGCGCGTGAGCGGCGTCCTGCATATCCGCGCGGGTGGCCGGGTTGACCATCAGGCAGCGCAATGCGCCCAGCTCCAGAACGGTATCGATCGCCACGCTGCGGCTGGGGTCGACACCATGGCGCACGGCCGACTCGCTGGCGTCGTCACCCAAGGGCGCCAACAGGCACAACGCGCCGGGCGATGGGTACGGCCCCGTCTCCACCTGCACGCCCAATTGCTCCAGCAGCGCCAGCACACGGGCCTTGCCGAGGTCATCGTCCGCAGCCACCCACACCGAGGGCAGTTGCGGACACAGCGGCACGGGCTGGGCCGCCGAAGGCACGCCGCCATGGCCGTCGTATCGATAAAAGCCCTGGCCAGTCTTTCTCCCCAAGTGCCCGCCCGCCTGCATCAACCGCAACAATGGATGGGGGCGGTAGCGTGGTTCCTCGTAGAATTGGTGATACACCGACTCCATCACTGGCAAGCTGACATCCAGGCCAATCAGATCCAGCAACTCGAAGGGGCCCATGCGAAACCCCGCACCATCACGTAGCACTGTGTCGATCAGCGCAGGTGAAGCCACGCCTTCACTGAGCATACGCAAGGCTTCGGTGCCATAGGCACGACCGGCATGGTTAACGATAAATCCAGGAGAGTCCGTGGAGTTCGCCGGGTAATGGCCGATCGTTTGCACTAACGCTCGCAGTCGCTCAAGGACCTCAGGTTGAGTGGCAATCCCGCCGATCACCTCTACCAGACGCATCAGCGGCACCGGGTTGAAAAAATGCAGGCCGGCCACACGCTCTGGGTGCTTGCATACCGCGGCGAGCGCAGTGATGGACAACGACGACGTATTGCTCGCCAACAGCGTGCTTTCATCGAGCAGTTCGTCCAACTGCCGGAACAGCTGCTGTTTGGCCTCAAGGTTTTCGACAATCGCCTCGATTACCAGCGCGCAGTCATTCAGCGCTTCCAGGCGATCAACCACCTGTACCAGCGCCAGTACATCATCCGCTGCCTGTGCGCCGATGCGGCCCTTGCTCTGCAGCATGGTCAGCGTCGTCGCCAACGCGGTTTGCGCAGCACTCGCCGCACCCGGGCGCACATCAAACAGTGAGACATTCAGGCCGGCCAGCGCCATGACCTGGGCAATGCCCTGCCCCATGGCACCGGCACCGACCACCCCGATTCTCTGAATGGGTGATGTGTTCATAGGCCGAGGTACTCCGGTGTGCGCTTTTGCAAAAACGCCTGCATACCTTCTTTTTGGTCGTGGGAGCCGAACAGCAGTTGAAAGGCTTTGCGCTCCAAAGTCAGTGCCTGCTCCAGCGGAAGATCCATGCCGGCAAGCACCACTTCTTTAATCTGCGCGACGGCGATGGGCGGCATAGCCGCAATGGTCACTGCCATCACCAGGGCTGCGGTGAGGGTCTGCACGTCGGGCGCAACTTCGCTGATCACGCCCATGCGAAGACCTTCATGCGCCGTAAACTGCGCGCCCGTAAACAGCAGGCGCAATGCCTGGAACTTGCCCACGGCACGCAACAGGCGCTGTGTGCCGCCGGCGCCGGGCATGATTCCGACCTTGACTTCGGGCTGACCGAAGCGAGCCGACTCCCCTGCAATGATCACATCACAGTGCATCGCCAACTCACAGCCGCCGCCCAGGGCAAAGCCGTTGACGGCCGCGATCACCGGTTTGCGACACACAGAAATCGCCTGCCAGTGCCGCTCTGCATGTCTGGCATACAGCTCAAGTGCCGTGGCGTCGACCATCTCACCCAGGTCCGCGCCAGCGGCGAACACCGTATCGCTGCCGGTGAGAATAATGACGCGGGTATCAGGGCACCCGTCGAGCCGTCGAAAATGGGTAGCCAGCTCTTCGCGCATCGCCATGTTCAACGCGTTGCGAGCCTTGGGACGGTTGAGGCGCAACAGCGCAACACCCGGCGCGGGTTGTTCGTATAGAACCAAGGGTTCGGGACTATCAGATGCATGGCTCATAGGGGCTCCGTGGCCAGGTAAATAGACGGCCGTTAACCACGAACGATGCCGGCGGCATAGAGACGCTTGATCTGTTCGGCATCCAGCCCAAGGTCCTCAAGCACTGCGCGCGTGTCCTGTCCCAAGGTCGGCGGGGGGCTGCGATAGGTCGCGGGCGTACGCGAGAGTTTCACCGGCGAGCCGATGCCACGGTAGTCGCCGATGTCCACCAACAGCCCACGATGCTGGGTATGGGGATGGGCAACCACTGTGTCGATGGTCGCAATCGCCCCGCACGGCACGCCTGCGCCAATCAGTTGCTGGGCTAGCACCGCGCCGTCATGCGTGGCCATATGTTGTTGCAGCACACGTTTGAGCGCCTCGCGATTGACCGAGCGAGCGCCGTTATTGACGAATCGCGGGTCGTCGAGCATCTCGCCCGCGCCCAACTGCTCACACAACTTTGCGAACTGGCGATCATTGCCAACCGCCAAGAAAATCGGCTCGGTGCCCGTGGTGTAACTGTCGTAAGGCGCAATATTGGGGTGTGCATTGCCGGTACGCTGCGGGGTTTTACCGGCGGCCAGGTAGTTGGGCACATGGGGGTGCAACAGCGACACGCCGCAGTCGTACAGGGTGATGTCGAGGGATTGCCCGAGGCCGCTGCGGTGACGTTCATTCAGTGCCAGCAGCACGCCGGCCAGCGCATTGAGCCCCGTGACCATGTCGACAATCGGCAGGCCGATGCGCAACGCACCGCTGTTGGCTTCGCCGTTGACACTCATCAGGCCGGCCATGGCCTGGATCACCGCATCGTAGCCTGGCAGGCCGCCAAGCGGGCCATCGGCGCCGAACCCGGAGATAGCACAGTGGATCAAGCCTGGGAAACGCTCGCTCAAGACTTCGTTGAAGTCGATACCCCAACGTTTTAGCGTGCCAGGTTTGAAGTTTTCGATCAGAACATCCGCGCCTTCAAGCAGGCCCATCAGCAAATCGATGCCTTCGGGGCGGGACAGGTCCACGGCGATCCCCTGCTTGTTGCGGTTGACGCCACGGTAGTAGGAGGCGTCGGTGCCTTCGAAAGGAGGCCCCCAGCCGCGCGTTTCGTCGCCGCTCAACGGCTCCAGCTTGATCACATCGGCGCCATGGTCGGCGAGCGCCTGGGAGCAGTAAGGCCCGCCCAGCACGCGGCTGAGGTCAATCACTTTCAGGCCGTCGAGGGCCCCTTTGGAAGGGTTCATAAATACACCTGCTATCAATGGAAAAACGGATTCAAACCGGCAAGAGCTGCATCGCCTCGGCATGGGAAAGCGGGCTTTCGTTGGCCAGGCGTGACAGCAATTGCGCGTCGATCGCAGGTTCAGGGTTCAGCGGGTCGCGGGGCAGAAGCTTGTGTTGCAACAACAAATGGGCCAGGGCCAGGCGGCGACTGTTGTCCGGTTGTTGGCTGGCTTCCCACGCCATGAAAATCGCCGTGGCGATGTGGTACAGGGCACTCCCGGCCTGGCGCACCTCTTCATCGCGGCGCTCCACGGCGACTGTCGACAGCCGCGCCACGGTACGGTCCAGCAGGTCGGCGAAACACTGATGACTGATCGCGGGCAGCGCCGCTTCCGTCAACACGCTCACCAGGTGTTGCTTTAACGGCTCGAGCGCGTGTTCACGGGTGACGGCACGGCCAATGTCCAGCGCCACGATATTGCTGGTGCCTTCCCAGATGGAACCCAAGTGGGCATCGCGTACCAGTCGCGCATCACTCCACTCTTCGATATAGCCAATCCCACCGCGCACCTCCATGGCGTCACCGGTGACGCGACGGGCATCACGGCAGGCGCGAAATTTGATCAGCGGCGTGAGAATACGCACGCACTTGCGGGCCGCTTCATCGCCCGTATCGGCCTTGGGCAGCAACGTGGCAATTTGCATGAACATTGAACGTGCCTGTTCCGTGGGCAACATCATTTTCAGCAATTGGCGTTGCATCAGCGGCATCTCGATCAAATGCTTGCCGAATGCCCGGCGGTGCCTGGCGATATAGAGCGCCTCGTTGACGCCGCGCCGCATCAAGCCAGCGGCGCGCACACCGTTGGACAGGCGCGACATGTTGACCATGTCGGCCATCTGCTGAAAACCGCGCCCCACTTCGCCGATCAGGTAGGCCGTGGCGCCTTCCAGGGTAATTTCACCGCTGGCCATCGAGCGTGTGCCGAGTTTGTCTTTCAGACGCTGAATTCGGTAGGCGTTGCGCGAACCATCCGGACGCAGCTTCGGCAATAAAAACAGGCTCACACCGGACATGTCGTCCGGTGCGTCATCCGGGCGTGCCAGGACCATTGCCAGGTCGGCATCCGGGTTGGAACAGAACCACTTTTCACCGCTCAACTGCCATTCGCCGTCATTAAGGGTGGCGCGGGTTTGGGTGCGCGATACATCCGAGCCGGCGGCCTGCTCAGTCATGAACATGGCGCCCTGGAACAGGGTATCGAAGTCCTGAGAGACCAGGGACGGCAGGTAGCGCGCCACCAGTTCCGGCGCGCCGAACTTGCGCAAGGTGCGCGTCAGGGAGTCAGTCATGCTGACGGGGCAGCAAAGACCGAACTCGGCCTGCACAAACAGATACGTGAGGGCATATTTAACCAGCGGCAGCGTCCCGTCATCGCGGTGACTCATGGCCGCCAGCCCCAGTTCGGCATACGCGACGCGTTCCAATTCGACAAAATCCGGGTGCTTCTGGATGCTCTGGATATCTTCACCACGGCGGGTGCGCGGCAACAGTTTGGGCGGGTTCTTGTCGGCCGACAGGGCCAGCACATCCAATTCATTACCGGCGCGTGCACCTAGCTGCTGCCAGATGGGAAACCAGTGGTTGTAGAGATCGCAGGGCAGGTAAACCTTGAGCAGCGCGGCAAGACCAGCGTCACACTCGAACAGGTTAAGGCCACGACTATCAGGAATATTCAAGGGGTCGTGGAGCGCTTCGGACAGGGCATTCATGGTGACTCTCCTGGTTCTTGTGAACTCAGAGTAGGGTCAGCATCGATAACTATCTAATACAAAATAAATCACCTACGATAACGAAAAACTATCGTAAACCGAGGGCGTGCCATGGATCTCAAACAGCTGCGTTATTTCGTTGCCGTTGCCGAAGAGCTTCACTTTGGACGCGCCGCTACACGGCTGTTCATCTCCCAACCCGCCCTGAGTTTTGATATTAAAAAGCTTGAAAGCCAGTTGAATATTCAACTGCTGAACCGCAACAACAAGTCGGTAAGCCTCACCAATGCCGGCCAGGTCCTGCTGGATGAGGCGCGTTATCTGTTGCTGCGTGCCGAACAGGCCAAGCGCCTGACCCTGCGTTCAGCCCAGGGCTTTGCAGGACGTCTGAGTGTGGGCTTCGTCAACTCCGTGCTGTATCGCGGTTTACCCCAGGCAGTAAAAACCTTCGAGCAAGACCATCCCGATACCGAAATCGTGTTGATGGAGATGAACAGTGCAGAACAAGCCCAGGCGCTACAGCGCGGTCAGATCGATATTGGATTCGTACACTGGAGCAAATTCCCCGAGAGCATCCGCTGTGAGTTGATCTTGCGTGAGCCGTTTGTGTGTTGTCTGCCGGCTTCCCACCGGCTCGCCGGGCGCGAAAAAATCGATCTGACGGAGCTGGCCGATGATGACTTTATTTTGTTCCCCCGCACGGTCTCGCCGCACTACCACGACTTGATCATCGCCCGCTGCGTGGCAGCCGGTTTCAGCCCACGCATCCGCCATGAAACGCGCCTGTGGCAAACCGTAGCGACCATGGTGGCTTACGGCATGGGCGTGGCGCTCGTGCCCCAGACACTGGCCAAGACCCTGACTGAAGGTGTGCACTATTGCGCGATCAATGGTGACGGTGCGCTATCGGAAATTCATGCGATCCGCCTGGCGGCATTACCATCCGCGGCGGCGCAGAGTTTTCTCGAATTATTCAGGACGCTACAGCCTTCGCAGGCATCCGAAACAGGGATCTACGATACGAAATCCCGTATCAAGCAATAATTATTAATCATTATTTTTATCGTTGGGGCCTGTATAGGCTCTTAGCAATCGGCACCCAGCACTGTCATGGCGTGCCGTTTCGCTAATAACCCATCGAGCGTGCAAGAAGGGTTATATCCAATAAAAACAATAGGAACCCACCATGACTACCCGCCAGGATATTGCCGCTCACAAGAGGGCCCGCAAAGCCGGCATTGCCTCGTTCATCGGAACGACAATCGAGTGGTATGACTTTTATGCCTACGGCATTGCGGCCGCGCTGGTCTTCGGCAAGATATTCTTCCCCGCAGACCTCAACCCGGGGACTGCCACACTGCTGTCATTCCTCACCCTGTGGGCAGGCTTTATCGCTCGCCCCATAGGCGGCATCATATTCGGGCACCTTGGTGACAAGATCGGTCGCAAAACCACCTTGGTCATCACCCTCGTGATGATGGGAGTTGCCACCACTTGCATCGGCTTGCTGCCCACCTACCTGCAACTCGGTATCTGGGCACCGATTGCGCTGGTGGTATTGCGGGTTATCCAGGGCATCGCAGTCGGTGGCGAATGGGGCGGTGCGATTCTGATCGCCAGCGAAAATGCGCCCAAAGGCAAAGGCATTCTTTACGCCGCGTTCGCCCAGCAAGGCTCACCGGCCGGCAACCTGCTGGCGACGGTGGTGTTCTTTGGCTTGAGCGCCCTGCCGGTGACCGACTTCATGCTGTGGGGCTGGCGCATTCCGTTTCTGCTGTCTGCGGCGCTGGTGATCGTGGGCATGGTCATCCGGCTCAAGCTGGAAGAATCGGACGACATGAAGCGTCTTATGGCGCAAAAGAAAACGGTCAAGCTGCCGATCCTGGAAGTGCTGCGTAATCATTGGCAGATCGTGCTGCTGGGCGCCGGCGTGCTGCCGATCATCCATGTGACTTACTTTAAAAGCACCTTCGCACTGTCTTGGGCCACCAAGGAACTGGGCTATGCACAAAGCACCTTTCTGAGCGTCATCATTATTTCCCTGATCGTCCAGTTCATCGCCCAGCCCTTTGGCGCCATCCTGGTGTCGAAGATAGATATGCGCAAAGCCGTCGCCTTCATGGTGATCCCGGAACTGATCCTGATGCCAGCAATGTTCTTTGCGGTGGAGACCAAGGTCTATTGGATTGCCGTAGCGGGCATGTGCCTGGCGACCATTCCCCACTCGATGTTCTATGGCGCGGTCGGTGGGATTCTGGCGCGTGCCTTTCCCACCAAGGTGCGCTACAGCGGCTTGTCGATTTCCTATCAACTTTGCTCCCTGCTGGTAGGCGGCGCGACACCGGTGCTGGCACAAGGGTTGCTGAACTCGACGGGAAGCATCATTGGCGTGGCCATCGCTTCGGCGTGTTATGCCTTGGTGTCGCTGGTGTGCATGCTGCTGTTGCTCAAGCGTATCGGGCATACAGCCTCCGAGCTCTCGACAGCAGAACAGGCAGATGCCGATGAGCTGGCCGGTGAAGCTGTTACTGCATCGACGCAGCAGTCACACGGGCAGCGGCCGATCCTGAATGACGCGCTTCATGACGAGCGTCGAGGTCAGCCGTTGCACATTGGGCAAGGCTGACAGGCTCTCGTCGTACAGCCGCTGAAACGCCGGCAGATCCTGGGTAATGACGTGAAGTAGATAGTCCGGCTCGCCGAACAACCGCTGAGCATCGATTACCTGAGGGATCTGCATCAGCGCTGCTTCAAACGCATGTACAGCAGATTTGTCGCCCTCGCGCAGGGTGACAAACACCATCGCGGAAAAATTGAGGCCTAGCGCCCCAGGATCCAGTTGGGCGCGATAGCCCATTAATACCCCGGATTCTTCCAACGCTCGCACGCGACGATGGCACGGCGACAGGCTAAGCCCTACCCGTTCAGCCAATTCCGTGACCGAGAGACGACCGTTTTTTTGCAACTCAGAAATAATCTTGCGATCAATCTCATCCATCTGGAAGATTCTCCCAATACAGAGCGCTAACTTGACTATTTTTGGAAGCACATTCTAATCACATTTCATTATTCTTCCTCGCGTTCATTTATGCGTGAGGCAACGAGATGCAAAGAAGTATGTGTCATCAACGGAGAGGGTCAGCAGCATGACCTTGAGTATCTTCGTTGCATTCTGGGCCGTGTCGATTCTGTTTGTGATAACCCCCGGTGCGGATTGGGCCTATGCCATTTCGGCAGGGCTGAAAGGCCGCGTGGTACTGCCTGCCATTGGTGGACTTCTGTCAGGGCATATCATCGCCACGCTGATCGTCGCCGGCGGCGTTGGTACGCTGGTGGCCAACCATCCGTTGGCGTTGTCTGTGCTGACTGTTGCCGGTGCCGGCTACCTGCTGTGGCTGGGGATCAACATGCTTGCCCACCCTGCCACGCCACACGCGGATCAGATCCAGGTATCCGATTCGTGGCAACGCTGGGCGATCAAGGGCCTGTGTGTCAGTGGCTTGAACCCCAAAGTGTTCCTGCTATTCCTCGCACTGCTGCCGCAATTTACCGATAGCACGGCAACCTGGCCGGTGCCGATGCAGATGGTGGCGCTGGGGCTTGTGCATACGCTGAGCTGCGCGGTGATCTATCTGTTGGTCGGCTATGGCTCCCAAACAGTGCTGCGTGCCCGGCCCGCCGCGGCCCGGCGTGTCAGCCGTTTCTCCGGCGCGGCCATGATCCTAATCGCGATCGTGTTGTTCATCGAGCAAGTACTGGGTTAATCCCTTTTCAGCGAGGCAACAAAATGACTGATCAGCCTGCACCCTACGGCAACGCCCAATCGGCGCCCCGCATTCGTATCCCGCACTTGAAGCAGATGAAGGTCGAGGGCCGAAAATGGGCGATGCTCACCGCCTACGATATATACAGCGCAGCGATTTTCGAGGAGGCCGGCATCCCGGTGCTGCTGGTGGGCGATTCGGCAGCCAATAATGTCTATGGCTACGAATCCACGCTCTCGGTGACCGTGGACGAACTGATTCCGCTGGTGCGCGCGGTCAGCCGCTCAACGCAGCGGGCGCTGGTGATTGCCGATCTGCCCTTTGGCTCCTACCAGGCGTCAGCGGAACAATGCTTTCACACCGCCGTGCGCTTTATGAAAGAGGCCGGCGCGCATGCGGTCAAATTGGAGGGCGGAATCGAGATGCTGCCTCAGGTTGAGAAACTCGCGCAGTCCGGCATTCCCGTCATGGCGCACATTGGTTTCACGCCCCAGATGGAGCATCAACTGGGTGGTTACCGGGTTCAGGGGCGTGGCGACGATGCGCAGCGCCTGATCGACAGCGCCAAGGCATTCGAGGCGGCCGGTGCGTTTGCGTTATTGATCGAGATGGTGCCGGGAGAGGTGGGCCGTGCGATCACCGAAGCGGTGGCGATCCCCACTGTGGGCATTGGCGCGGGTAACCAGTGCGACGCGCAGGTATTGGTATGGCAGGACATGGCGGGGCTGCGCAACGGCCGCCTGCCGCGCTTCGTCAAACAGTATGCGGACCTACGATCCGTACTCCATACCGCCGCCAGTGACTTTGCGCGGGAGGTGCAGACCGGTGAGTTTCCGGGGCCTGAACATACGTTCTGAGCCCTGAAATACCTGTCGCAACGCCCGCTCAGGGCGTTGCGCCCACTCGCTATCCCTCGTCAAAACCTAACTTCACCCACTTGACCGACCCCTTGGGTATTGCCAGACCAGAGTGCGGCAACACCTGGCGATGTCAGCCGCCCGTGAACAATCAGGTCCTCCCCGGCAATTAATGGGCGGACGCCCTTGAAACTGAAGCTGCGTGGAACGATCCCCGAATGCGCTTCAAGCAGGCTTTGCAAGGCAAGCGTTGCCACGAGCGGACCATGCATGACCAGCCCAGGATAGCCTTCAACCTCAGTCACGTAGTGCAGGTCGTAATGGATGCGGTGGGCATTGAACGTAATTGCGGAATAACGAAACAGCAGGGCTGGGTGCACACGCGTAGATCGGTGCCAATCACCTTCCGGCAGGGGCTCCCCTCCAATTACGGTGCCGTTTGCCGCCTTGTAGACAATGTCTTGCTCCTCGTAGACCTTAAGGTCGCCATCCTGACTATATTCGTGTCCAACGGTGACAAATAGCAGGCTGCCGCTACGCCCAGCCTTCTCCTCAATGGAGAGGATTGAGGACCTGCGCAGTGCCGCCACACCTATTTTCAAAGGACGATGAAACGTCAGCCGACTGCCTGCCCACATCCGCTTGCGGCCGTGTGTCTCGGGAAGAAAATCCCCCGTCAGCGGGTGGCCATCGACGCCCAACTCCTGGCTGTCGACGGACTCGTGAAAAAAGGCCCAGTGCCAGAGCAACGGCAGGTCCGCGCTATCGGACGGGGCCGCCCGACCAAGGGTCCAACCGACGCGTTTTACATGGGAGTGATTCAGCGAGTCATGACTCACCTGAACTTTCCCAATCCAAGCTGCGTAATCCATCTGCACTCCTAAACTTAAACATACATGGTCCCGGCGGCACGCTCCCAATTCAGGCAGGCAAACGACCGGTAGAAAGCATTTGCAGGCTAACGATAACAGTGTTATCTGTAAAGAACACAATTATAATCATGAACCGTTTGGAGGCCGTCATGTGTTCAGCCGCATCTGCAATCGATGTTCCTGTCGCTCACAGCTATGTCAGTGGCACCCCTACCTACCCCCTTTTGGGAATGACCATTGGCGAAAGCTTTGACCAAGCTGTCAGAAAAAATCCGGATGGCTTGGCGTTGGTCATGCGCTCCCAGGGCATCCGCTGGACCTACGCTCAGCTTGCCGAGCAGGTCGATCGGTTTGCCTGTGGCCTGGTCTCGCTGGGGCTCAATGCGGGAGACAGGGTCGGGATATGGTCGCCAAACAACGTCGAGTGGGTCATCACTCAATTTGCCACGGCCAAATTAGGGTTGATATTGGTTTGTATCAATCCAGCCTATCGGCCTGAAGAGCTTAAATATGCATTAAAGAAAGTGGGCTGTAGTGCGTTAGTCACCGCAACTCAATTCAAGAGCAGTCATTATATCGAAATGCTGTATCAGATGGCGCCGGCCATACGTACGCAAACACCAGGGGTTTTGAAGCTAAAAGACCTGCCGGACCTGCACACCATCATTCAAATTAACCAGCTGGCCTCGCCAGGTTTTATAAGTTTTGACAGTGTCAGTGAGCGAGGTCAGTTTTTCTCAATTCCGACTGTAAAACTCAAGTTTGATGACGCGATCAATATCCAGTTCACCAGCGGCACTACCGGCTCACCAAAAGGGGCCACGTTGTCCCATCATAACATTCTTAATAACGGTTACTTCTGCGGCCAGGGAATGGGGCTCACGGCCCAAGACAAACTGTGCATTCCCGTACCGTTTTATCACTGCTTCGGCTTGGTACTGTCCAACCTGGCCTGCATCAGTCACGGTGCGGCGATGATTATACCGAGCGAATCATTTGATGCTCTTTCAGTCCTTGAGGCTATTCAAGCAGAACATTGCACGGCGTTACATGGTGTACCCACTATGTTCATCTCAATTCTGGAACATCCCGACTTCCATACATTCGACCTCAGTTCTCTGCGAACCGGGATGATGGCAGGCGCACCCTGCCCTATGGACGTAATGCGCAGAATCATTTCAGATCTAGGCATGACCGAAATCACCTTCGCCTATGGAATGACCGAAACCAGCCCGATAAGCTTCCAGACCAGCCGTGACGATGTTCTTGAGCGCCGCGTCTCCACGGTCGGTTCGGCATTACCGCATATTGAAGCAAAGGTCGTCGATGACGTTGGCAACATCGTTCCCCGAGGCGTTCCCGGACAGATCTGCATCCGAGGCTACTCAGTCATGTTGGGCTACTGGGGCGATGCCGAGAAGACGGCTGAAGTACTCGACGCCAATGGCTGGATGCACACCGGCGATATTGCTACGTTGGACAGTAACGGTTACTGCAACATCACGGGCCGAATCAAGGACATGGTGATACGCGGCGGAGAAAACATTTACCCCAAGGAAATTGAAGAGTTTCTATCCGGTCACCCAGCAATCGGTGAGGTTCAGGTATTTGGTGTGCCTGACTCTAAATTTGGTGAGGAGATATGTGCCTGGGTTCGCCTTAAAGAGGACTACACGCTGGATGAGGAGGCGGTCAAAATTTTTTGCCGTGGATCAATCGCACACTACAAGATCCCGCGGTACATTCGTTTTGTGTCTGCGTTCCCCATGACAGTAAGCGGCAAAGTTCAAAAGTTCAGCATGCGCGAGGTGATGATTAATGAACTGGGACTTAGCGAAATAAAAACCGCTTGATAGCGCGCGACGGTAGTTAGTGGCTGCCGTTGTACAATCAGGGACTCTACAGGTCTTCACCTCGACAGGCACTACGAGCGAAGGTATGATTGAAAATTCCTATCTTCGCAGCCCGAGTCATTCATTTCAACGATACGAGCTTGTTTGAAGATGAACATAATTAGATAGCCCAGCGAGCCAACTATGAACGAAGAGGTAAAGCCACCCGTCGTTAAGCGTAAAGCAGCACTGAGTGCCTTTCGCCGTGAACTGATCAGGGACGCAGCCAAACAAATATTTGTCGAGGTCGGTTTGCATGGTGCGTCGCTGCGTGAAATTGCCAAAATCGCAGGGTGCACCACCGGGGCGATTTACGCGCAGTACACAAACAAGGAGGAGGTGTACGCAGATATCCTCCGTGAGTCTCTGGTCAACATGGCAGAAGCCGTCAAGGACGGTGCCGATCAAGGGCCTAAAGGCAAACAGAGCCTCGCCGCATTACGTGCCTGGTTTGAATACTTCGATGCCAGACCTGCAGAATTCGATTTGGGCTTTTACCTCTACGGCGGCGCGCATCCCGTCGGGGTTGGCAGTGAGTTGAACCGTGAACTGAACGTAAAGCTCAAGGTTGTATATGAAACGGTCGCCAACGCCATGGAAAACGACGCGATTGCGACAGCCGACAACAAGCATCATCTTGCGGTCGCAGGCGCATCGTGGATGTTTGGCATCCTGTTAATGAAAGGCACCGGGCGCCTGAAAATCCTGGAGATCGATGTGGACAAACTACTGGATGACAGCCTAAGAACACTCCAGCACGCCCACAGCGCATAACCCAGTTTACACCGCCTCCTTCGGATACCGTGCCACTAAGGCTCGGTAGACCATCCTGCAAACTCGCCCCGTAATCGCTCGCCCTCCCCCAGCGTTTCAACTCTTCGTACCGCGATCGTCCACCCAATCCAGGCTTTTCTTAGCCTGCTTACGCTTGCTCTTTTCCCAGCGGAAAATTCATATCGGATATCTTTAAAAATCACGCTTGCTATCTTTTTGTAACGGCGTTATTTTTTCGTCGACCTTCACAGAATGACGAGACATACGATGAATAAGAATGTTGACGTGAATTGGCATGAACGGGCTGCAGCGCTGGTGCTACCAACGGATGCCGTTATCGGAACGCAGCACGTGCGTGCGGAAAAAACCTCGCTCTGTATCAACCCGGCCAATGGCCAAGCACTGGTGGAAGTCTCCGCCTGCGGCGAACGGGAAGTGGATGCAGCCGTCAAGGCGGCACGTCATGCCTATGAAGCAGGCACCTGGCGTCGGATGGCGCCGACCCAACGCAAGCGTCGTCTACTGGCGCTGGCTGAATTGATGCGCAAACATTCCGATGAACTGGCACTGCTAGAGTCCTTGGCGGTTGGCAAGCCCATTCGTGACACCACAACCGTTGATATTCCGGCATCAATCGCCTGCTTCGTCTGGAACGCGGAAGCAGTCGACAAGCTTTACGACCAGGTTGCGCCTACCGCTCAGGACGTCGTTGCAACCATTACTCGCGAACCCCTGGGCGTCGTGGGTGTGGTCACCCCATGGAACTACCCCCTGCTGCTTGCGGTATGGCGCATCGCCCCGGCCCTGGCCACCGGCAACTCAGTGGTGTTGAAGCCTTCTGAAGAAGCTCCGTTTACCGCTTTACGCCTCGCAGCGCTTGCCTTGGAAGCAGGTATTCCGGAAGGCGTATTCAACGTCATTCCTGGCGGCGCCGAAGCAGGCCAGGCCCTTGGCCTGCACCCTGATGTCGACTTCATCTCCTTCACGGGTTCTGCCGACGTCGGCAAAAAATTTCTGCAGTACGCAGGCCAGTCCAACATGAAGCGACTGAGCTTGGAGTGTGGCGGCAAAAGCCCTCAAGTCGTGCTGTCCGACTTCACCAATCTGGATGAGGTGGCCAAAGCCGTTACATTCGGTATCTACACCAATCAAGGCCAGGTCTGTTACGCAGGCTCACGGCTAATCGTTGATCGAAAAATCAAGGATGAGCTGGTGGACAAGATCATTGCGTCCGCCAGCCGCCTGGTCCCTGGTGACCCTTTGGATCCGCAGACACGTCTGGGCGCCATCGTCAGCCAAAAACAACTTTCACGCGTGTGTGGCTATATCGAAGGCGCTCAACGCGACGGCGCCACCCTGCGTTGTGGCGGCGAACGCAGCCTTGTTGACAGCGGTGGCTACTACCTGACGCCAACGTTGTTCGACGATGTACTGCCGTCCATGACGATTGCTCAGGAAGAGGTCTTTGGCCCTGTCCTGTCGGTCATTTCGTTCGACGAAGAAAGTGAAATTCTGCCGCTGGCCAACGACACCCCTTACGGCCTGGCCGCCTCTGTCTGGACTAACGACATCAACAAGGCACACCGAGTGTCCCGAGGCGTCAAGGCAGGCACTGTCTGGATCAATTGCTTCAACGAAATCGACTTCGGCGTTCCGTTTGGCGGGTTCAAACAATCTGGATTTGGTCGCGACAAAGGTATCCAGGGTCTGGAGAAATTTACCGACCTCAAAACCACTTGGGCGCGTATTCGCTAGGAGCGGACCATGATTCAGCCAAATGAACTGCCGGCAGCTGTCCGGTACGAAAAACAAGCCGGCGGCGTCGTGCTAATCACGATTAATAACGCCAACCGCGAAAATTGCATTGATGAAGCGGTCCACGAAGGGTTGTGTGAAGCCTGGGTAAAATTTCGTAAAGACCCAGAGCTGAACGTAGCGGTGCTGACAGGGGCTGGCGAGAAGTCTTTTTGTTCGGGTTGGGACATCAAAGGTTACGCGAAACGTACCTCCACCCTGAGTTTGAACGAACTGCGTGAACGCGCCGCCTATGAGCCAGGGCTCGGCGGTCTGACCCGTGGCGTCGAGGTGTACAAGCCCATCATCGCCGCGATCAACGGATATTGCCTCGCAGGCGGAATGGAACTGGCCATGGCCTGCGACATTCGTTTTTCAGTGCCCGAAGCCCAGTTTGGTGTGCTGAACAGGCGCTGGGATATCGGTTGCGAGTCGGGCCTGACTCAACGTCTGCCGCATATCGTCGGCCTGGGCAATGCGCTGGACTTGATTCTCAGCGGTCGGCAATTCACCGCTGAAGAAGCCCTGCGCATCAACTTCCTGAATCAGGTTGTCCCCCGTGAAGCCTTGTTGGACAAGGCCCTGGAATACGCCAGGCAAATTGCCGCACTCCCGCAAGCCTCGCTGCGCACTGATAAAGAGTCGGTACTGCGCGGCCTGGGGCGACCGCTGCAGGACGGGCTATGGATGGAAAACACCCTCTGGAACAGCACGGTTCACTCAGAGGAACTTGAAAACGGCATCTCCCGTTTCGGCGCGCGTCAATAACTCATCCAATAAGAGGTAATTATCATGACTAAAAACACCAACAACATGACCGGTAAAACCATCATCATCACTGGCGCTGCCCGTGGGCTAGGTCAAACCTATGCGCTGGAACTGGGCCGCTTGGGCGCCAACATTGTCCTGGCAGACTTCAATGACTGTGTAGAGTCCGAAAATCTTCTGGCCAAGGAAAATATTCCCTTTCTGACGGTAAAAGTAGACGTCGCAGACGCGACCAGCACTCAGAAGATGGCAGAGGCTGCCGTTGAACGCTTCGGCAAGATCGACGTCTTGGTCAACAATGCAGCCTTGTGGGCCGATCTCAAAAATACGCCGTTCACGGACATCGATCCGGACATCTGGGACCGCTGCATGAATGTCAACGTCAAGGGTGTCTGGAATTGCTCCAAAGCCGTATTCCCTTCGATGAAAGCGGCCGGCGGCGGCAGTATCATCAACATCGCGTCCCTGGCCGCGGTCTACGGCATGCCCTATGCCCTGCACTACACCGCTTCCAAAGCAGCCGTCATTGGTATTACCCGTGGTTTGGCCCGTGAAGTCGGCCGCCACTGGATCCGTGTAAACAGCATCGCACCGAGCCTGGTACTGACCGAGGCTACCAGCCAGTTCTTCGACGACAAGCTGGACAAAGCTACAGACGCGATCAAGTCGGGTCAGAGCCTCAAGGGCAACCTGACACCGGATGACGTCGTCGGTGCCGTCATCTTCCTCGCCAGCGAAGGCAGCGGTTTCGTTACTGGTCAGACGTTGATGGTGGACGGTGGCACTACCCTCCTCTAACACCTCTGCTCGTCACTAGCCTAAACAATAAAAAACTTCTCAGGCTCGCTACAGCCGTCTCGGTTAACGCACACGTTAGCCAGGAGGGCTGTGGGAGCTCATCCGTAAAACACGGTGAATGACAATGGCTACTGTAATCGATACAGACGCTCACACAACGCACACCACCACCCCCAAAGAAGAACGGCGAGTGATACTAGGCTCGTCATTGGGGACTGTATTCGAATGGTATGACTTCTACTTGTACGGAAGCCTCGCCGTGTTTTTCGGCTCGTTATTCTTTCCGAAAGGCAACGAAACAGCGGCCCTGTTGGCCAGCCTGGCTACTTTTGGCGCCGGGTTTGCCATCAGGCCTGTAGGCGCAATCATATTCGGGCGCCTTGGCGACCTGTTCGGCCGCAAAAAAACCTTCCTCGCCACCATTGTAATCATGGGTTTGTCTACCGCCTTGGTGGGTGTCCTGCCGACCTACGAACAAGTGGGTATTCTCGCGCCGATCCTGTTAGTGCTCCTTCGACTGATCCAGGGCCTGGCCATGGGCGGCGAATATGGCGGTGCCGCCATTTACGTCGCCGAACACGCGCCTGCGAAGAAGCGTGGCTTTCGCACCAGCTGGATCCAGACCACCGGAACCATCGGGTTCTTGCTGTCACTTGGCGTCATTCTTACCTGTCGGTCACTGCTGGGCGAGGAGGAATTCCGTGCGTGGGGGTGGCGTATTCCATTCCTGCTGTCGCTGGTGCTGCTGATGGTCTCGGTCTATATCCGCATGACACTCAGCGAATCCCCGGTTTTTCTCAAGATGAAGGCCGAGCACAAGTTATCGGCCAACCCGGTGAAGGAAAGCTTTGGCGACTCGAAAAACCTGCGCCTTGTGTTCATTGCATTGTTGGGCGCCATTGCCGGACAAGCGGTCGTTTGGTACACCGGGCAGTTTTACGCCCTGTTCTTTCTGCAAAGTATCCTGAAGATCGAGTTTGGCCTGTCCACCATGCTGGTCGCGTTGGCATTGGTCATCGGAACTCCGCTCTTCGTGTTCTTCGGATACCTATCGGATAAGGTCGGTAGAAAGCCGATTATTCTTGCCGGCTGCCTCCTGGGGGCACTGACCTTCATGCCTATCTACAAAGGGCTGATGCACTACGGCAACCCCGCCTTGGAAGCCGCTATTGCTGCCACCCCTGTAATCCTTACCGCCCCAGAAAACTGCAATAACTGCGATGTCATCCGCAATGAACTGTCGGCGCATGGTGTGCCCTATCGTACGGTGATAGAGGCAAACAAAAGTGTTGCTATTTCCATCGGCGCCCTTAATTTGACCGCGCCCGACAAGCCGACACTGACAGCGGCGTTAGCCAGTGCCGGTTACCCGGGCGCTGCGGACCCGACCCAGGTCAACAAGCCAATGATGTTGCTGCTGCTGGTGCTGTTGATGACGTACGTCACCATGGTGTACGGCCCCATGGCCGCCTTCCTGGTCGAGTTGTTCCCTGCACGCATTCGCTACACCTCCATGTCATTGCCCTATCACTTGGGGAATGGCTGCTTCGGTGGCTTCCTGCCGCTGATCTCATCTTGGCTGGTGCTGTGGACAGGCAATGTTTATGCGGGGCTTTACTACCCCATCGGCGTAGCGACGCTCACCTGCATCGTTGGTTTTATCTACATACGTGAAACCAAGAATCTCGATCTGAACCGTTAATCACTACCTGCAGGTATTGCGCTGTTCAGTGCAATGCCTGCCGCGGGAGCCCCTATGATTAGGACTGTGTTATTTGTGCCTGGGGACAGGCCGGAACGCTTCGAAAAAGCTATAGCGACAGGCGCAGGCCGCGTCGTCATCGACCTGGAAGATGCCGTTGAGCCACAGCATAAGGACCAGGCGCGCGAAAATGCTGATCGGTATTTGGCGCAGACGCGTCATCAAAATGTGATGGTCAGGATCAACTCAAATGGCGATGAGGCTTATAAACAGGACCTGGCGTTGTGCCGGGCTCATCCCCACCTGGCTGGTGTCATGGTGCCAAAGGCCGAAAGCCTTAAACAGCTGGAAGAAGTCGCTGATACCTGCTGCAAAATCTGGCCACTGATAGAAACACCTCAAGGCCTTTTGACACTCCCCGAGTCAGCGACCTGCAAGGGCATCGAGCGCTTGGTGTTTGGCGCATTGGATCTGGCTATCCAGCTCGGTATCAATGCCTACTCGCCCAGCAGTCACAGGATCTTCGACCAGGTTCGTTATGCGTTGCTATTACACAGCGCACTCAATGGCCTGGAACCGCCCGTCGACACGGTTTACCCCGTACTAAGTGATATGGAGGGCCTTAGCGCCTTTGCGACCGCCTCAAAGGATCTGGGCTTCGCCGGCATGCTCTGCCTGCACCCTAAACAGGTCGAGCAGGTTGACAGTATCTTTACACCTTCAGCACACGAGCAAGCCTGGGCAGAGCGCGTGCTCGAGGCGGCAAGGCAGCACGGCGGAGCGTTTTCCTTTGAAGGGAGAATGATCGATGCACCCGTACTGACCTCGGCAAGGCGCATGCTGGGTAAATGACTGTTTGACTCTTTAGCCGGGCAACTTGAATGCCCTGCGCGCATTGTTCGCCAGGAAACAGCGCTGTACATCTTCCTCCAGGTTCAACGCTTGCAGCCCTTGTAAACAATCAGCGGCAGTCAGCATCGGGTAATTGGTGCCAAACAAGACCTTTCTCTTCCCCGCTCCACGCATATACGCCACCAGCTCCGCAGGAAACCGCGAAGCCTTGTAGGCTGATGTATCCACGTAGACATTCGGATGCTTCATCATCAAGGAAATCATTTCGGCCACCCACGGAAAGCCGATATGCCCGCCGACGATGCGCAGCTCAGGAAACTCATGCGCCACGTTATCCAGATAAGGCATCGGGCGCCCTGGCTCCGACGGGCGCATAGGGCCCGCGTGGCCTACTTGCAGACAGAAGGTGATATCCAGCTCGATGCACTCGGCATAGAGCGGGTAGTACCGGCGGTCATCAGGCGGCAGGCCCCAAAGCCATGGCAATACGCGCAACGCCTTGAAACCATACTGGCGGACGCAACGGCGCAGTTCCCTGACCGCCTCCATCGGCCGGCTCAGGTCCACCGACGCCACGCCAATGACTCGCTCAGGCTGCGCCATGACGGCCGCCGCCACTTCTTCGTTAGTGATCATCGGGCCCGCAGGTCCCCACCAGGCACTGGCAAAGACCTTCGATACGCCCTCTCTCTGGAACGTTTCAAGCGGTTGCGCCGAGGTAATGTCAGGGCTGTTCTCGGCTAGCGCCTTCCACGCCGTGGGCCAGCGCCGCAGAGACTCAAACATCGAGTCCTGCAAAAAGCGCTTGTTGGGAAACTGCATCCAGGCGTCGATAATTTCCATGATGCTCTTTCTCTTATTCGCCCATGATTTCCCGGCGACGCTTGTCCTGTGCCCGGCGATTACCTGCATCGCTCATGCCGGTGGGCAGTTCCTGGTCGAGCAGCGTGGTACGCAGGTCAATCTGCTGCATGACCGAATCCTGCAAGGCTTTCTTGGACATGGCATACGCTACGTTGCAATCGGGCGTGATGCAGCGCGCATAGGCAATCGCGGTGGCCAGCAGTTGCGATTCCTCCACCACTTCATGGAAGAACCCGAGCTTCTCGGCCTGCTCCAGCGAATAGAGTTCACCCTTGAGGGTGGTCAGCGCGCCGACCTGGTCGCCCAGCGCGTACTTGATGATTTCCACATACGCGGCCGGCATCGGAATGCCGATAGGCACTTCGTTCAAGCCGAACTTGGCCTCTTTGCGAGCGGCGATACGGAAGTCGCAATCCAGGGCCGTGATCAGGCCACCGGCAATAGCGTGCCCGTTGATCGCTGCCACGGTGGGGCGCGGGTACTGGAAAATGCGCAGGTTGGTCGCGCGATACTCGGCGTACCACTGGCGGATCCGCTCTTTGTTCTGGCTGCCAAACACATCAAAGCTGTACTTGAAGTCGATGCCGGCGGAAAAGGCATTGCCCTGCCCGGTCAGAATCACCGGCAGCTCGCTGAACTCGGTTTCGAGCCGATCAAACGCGTCATGCAGGTCCTTGAAGAAGGTGTCGTTCTGCACATTGACCTTGTTGGTATTCATGCGCACAACCGCACACCCTTCGATCACTTCAATCTGCCATGCCATGTTTCGTTCCTTATCGGTGGCGCCTCTGAAGCGGCGCATCAGTGAATGTCAGCGGCGCTCTAGCACACCGCCAGGGTAAGCTCTTCTTCCATGATTTCGCGCATCCTGAACTTCTGTACCTTGCCGGAGAGCGTCATTGGGAAGCCGTCGACGAAGCGTATATAGCGCGGGATCTTGTAACGGGCGATCTGGCTGCTGCAGAACTCGCGTATCTCGTCTTCGCTGATCGCCAGGCCCGGGCGCACGATCACCCAAACGCAGAGCTCCTCGCCGTATTTTTCATCCGCCACGCCGATCACCTGCGCATCCTGAATCGCCGGGTGTTGATACAGGAACTCCTCGATCTCGCGCGGGGAAATATTTTCACCGCCGCGTATCACCATATCCTTGATACGTCCGGTAATGCTGACGTAGCCCTCTGCATCCATCGTGGCCAGGTCGCCGCTGTGTATCCAGCCGTCGCTGTCGATGGTCTGCACGGTCTTTTCCGGGTCGTTCCAGTAGCCTTGCATCAGCGAATAACCACGGATACACAATTCCCCCACGACCCCGATCGGCAAGGTGTCTCCCGACTCTGGGTGGACCACCTTGGCTTCCAGGTGGGGGTGGACTTTGCCGATGGTCGACACGCGTTTTTCCAGCGGCGTTTCACAGGTGCTTTGGTAGCTGGCCGGGCTGGTTTCGGTCATGCCGTAGGCAATAGTGACATCGCGCATATGCATGTCGCGTTGAACCCGGCGCATCACCTCAATCGGGCACGCCGTGCCGGCCATGATGCCGGTGCGCAAGGTGGACAGGTCGAATTCGTGAAAGCGGGGGTGGTCAAGCTCGGTGATGAACATCGTCGGCACACCATGCAAGGCGGTGCAGCGCTCGTTCTGTACGGCCTCAAGGGTACGCACCGGGTCAAACGCATCGCTGGGATAGACGATGGTGCTGGCATGGGTCAATGCCGCCAGGTTACCAACCACCATGCCGAAGCAATGAAACAAAGGCACCGGAATGCACAGGCGGTCGTTGGCCGTGAGGCTCATGCCTTCACCGAGGAAAAATCCATTGTTGAGAATGCCGCGATGGGTCAGCGCTGCACCCTTTGGAGAGCCCGTGGTGCCGCTGGTGAACTGGATGTTGATCGCATCAGTGTTCTTCAGCGTCGCAGCGATGCGCGGGACATGTTCATCCAAGGCATTCCCCAGACTCATCAGATCGCGAAAGCGCATAAACCCTGGCACGTGTTCTTCACCCAGGTGGATCACCGTACGCAATGCAGGCAGCCTCGCAGCACTGAGCTGTCCAGGTTTAGATGTGTGGATTTGCGGCGCAATGGTTCTGATCACTTGCAGGTAATCAGTAGTCTTGAACGCGGCCATAGTGATCAATGCCTTGCAGCCCGCCTTATTCAGCGCGTACTCAAGCTCCATGGTTTTATAGGCCGGGTTGAAGTTGACCAGGATGATCCCGACCTTGGCCGTCGCCAGCTGGGTTATCAGCCATTCGGCGCTGTTGTTGGCCCAGATAGCCACACGATCACCCGGCACAAGTGACAACGCAAGCAGCGCACTCGCCAGTTGGTTTACTTCGGCTTGAAGTTGCGAATAGCTGAGCCGGATAGCCTGATGGCACGAAACAAGCGCCTCGTTATCGGGAAATCGTGCGACTACCTCGTCAAAGAAATCCCCCAGGGTTTTCTCAATCAACGGAATGTGAACCGCGCCACGCGAATAACTTCTTTTTATTGTGTTCATCGTGTCTGTCTCAACATTGATGTGCTGCTGTGCCCCTTTGCACAGTACGAGAGTCGGCAGCGCTGGCACATTGGCAATACTGACGTTTTTTATGCCAATTTCGCCAAGCCAGCTATTCCTTGCTGGTGATGCGCCAGGCTGCGACGATTGAGGGATTACCAGAGTGGCAAGCTGTAGCTGACGATCAGGCGGTTTTCATCCAGATCACTCAGGAAGTTGCTGCGGGTGGTGGCGTTACGCAGCTTCAACGCCAGGTTTTTCAGCGGCCCGCTTTGAATGACGTACCCCAGGTCGGTGTTGCGCTCCCAGGTTTTGCCTTCGCTCAGCCCGGCCCCTCGGGCCACGTTGTCACCCGACAGATAGCGGGTCATCAGGGTTAGCCCTGGATAGCCCAACGCTGCGAAGTCATAGTCGTAGCGCACCTGCCACGAATGCTCATCGCGGTTACCGAAGTCATTGATCTGCACCTGATTGAGCAAGGCATCGTCCGCGCCATTGACGTAGGCGAAACCGGTGCGACCGCTGAGTTGCTGGTAGCCGGCGCTGAAGCTATGCCCAAGCATTTTGTAGGTAAACAAGGCGCCCAAAGCATCGTTGTCCACGTTACTTCCGCCGTCGGCACCCGAGTGTGCAAATCGGATATCGGACTTAAGACTTTGCCCGCCCCCCAACGGTAATTGATGCACTAGATTGATCAGGTGTTGTTTGTAGATGCCATCAAGGCCGCCGTAGTAATAACTGGTGGAAAGTGTCGGATTCCATTGATAGCGACCCCCTCCAAACAGAAACTCATCACTGGTCTTTGCACTTCCCAGCACTATATTGCGCTTGCCGCCATTGAAGACTGTCATCACTTCGTTGTCCGAAGAGTCGCGCTGATTGACCCGATCAAGGCGGCCCAGATCAAGATTTAAACCCTCGAACTCGTTACTGGCCAACCAGGCCCCGCGAAAGGTCTGCGGCATAAGACGTGAGTCATTGCGCATCAAAGGCGGCAACACCGGCTGGAGAGTGCCGAGCTTCAAGGTGCTCTTGGAGATACGTACCTTGGCAGTAAAGCCTGACTCGCCATATTCATCCTTGGCCCGCTTGGGCCCGACCGCATTGGTCTTGAGCAGGCCGGTGCCAACCCGATCTGGGCTGGAGTCGAGTTTGAGCCCCAGCATCCCGATGGCATCAATACCCAAACCTACCGGCCCCTCGGTGTAACCGGATTCAAGGCGCAACATGAATCCCTGAGCCCATTCCTCCGCCTTATTCTGCGCCGCGCCGGCCTGGCGGAAGTCACGGTTCATATAGAAGTTACGCAGTTCCAGGGTGGATTTGCTGTCCCCCAGGAAGTCTGCATGTGCCGATCCGACCATACCCAGGGCTGCGCCTGCGCACAGGACGGGCATCACTGTACCGAAGTTGAATTGCATGGTTAGTCTACCTTTCGCTATTGTTATTGTTATTGCTGTTTTTTATTGTTTTCGACTGTGACGCACACTCCAGCGCCGCCGGGATAACGCCCAACGCCACTAAACTTATTCAAACTTCCTGTTCAGAATTTAAGTTGAAACTTAAGTAACTCCTTATTGGGCCGCCATGCGTAAAGCACCATCCAGACGTATCACCTCGCCGTTGAGCATCGGGTTCAGTACGATCGACTCCACCAACTGCGCGTACTCGCAACCGCGCCCCAGGCGTGGGGGAAATGGCACTGTTTTACCCAGCGAGTCCTGAACGGCCTGAGGCAGCCCCAGCAGCATGGGCGTTTCGAAGATGCCGGGCGCAATGGTCACCACCCGAATACCAAACCGGGCAAGTTCACGCGCAATCGGCAGTGTCATACCCACCACACCGGCTTTGGATGCCGCATAGGCCGCCTGGCCGATTTGGCCATCAAAGGCCGCGACGGACGCGGTGGTGATGATCACCCCGCGCTCGCCATCGCCATTGGGTGCGTTGTCACTCATGGCCGCTACGACCAATCGTATGGCGTTGAACGTCCCCACCAGGTTGATCGTGATTGCGCGCGCAAAGGTATCCAGGTCATGCGGCCCCGCCTTACTCTGCACCTTCTGCCCAGGTGCGACGCCGGCGCAGCAGATCAGCCCGTCTACATGGCCGAACCGGCTGAGTGAAAGGTCAATGGCCGCTTGCACGGATTGCTCTTGCACCGTGTCCGTGCGCACGAATAGCGCATCGGGCCCCAACTCATTCGCCAATGCTTCACCTGCCACCTCGTTGAGGTCAGCCAGAACCACCTGGGCGCCCGATCCCACCAGCCACTTGGCGGTGGCAGCCCCTAGCCCCGAAGCACCACCGGTGATGAAGAAAACAGAACCTTCGATTCTCATGAAAGACCTCGTGGGTGATTAAAGGGACGAACCAAATTGAGCCTTGCGGCGCTGGCAAAACGCGGCGACGCCTTCTGCAAAGTCAGCGCTGGCGGATACCGCCACGAACGTGGCCTTTTCGGCTGCCAAGGCCGTTTCCAGGTTTGCGTCCAGGCCGCTACGCAGCAAGCGTTTGATCCCCGCCTGCGCCGCGGCGGGGCCGTCGGCCAAGCGCTGGGCGATGGCCAGGCCGGCTGCCGCCAGCTTTTGGCCAGGCACCACCTCGGTCACCAGGCCTGCGGCCTTCGCGTCAACGGCGCTCAGTTTCGGATTCAACAACGCGATGGCCATGGCCCGATGCAACCCCACCTGCCGTGGCAGATGCCAGGTGCCGCCGCCGTCCGGCGTTGCACCGATTGCGCTGTACGCCATCAGGAAACTTGCATCGTCGGCCGCGACCAGAATGTCGCACGCCAGGGCCAGCGACAGTCCGAAGCCGGCAGCGGCGCCGTTGATCAAACCCAGCACCGGACAGGGCAATTGCGTCAGCCCGGTGACCGCTTCGTTGACGGCACTGATCAGGGCTTCCAACTCATCGGCGCAGGCCGCGCTCGAGGCCCTCAACAAGGTCTCGAAGCGGCGCACATCGCCCCCCACCATGAAGTGCGCGCCGCTGCTGCGCAGAATCACAACACGTGGCGGGTTCACAAGCAGCGAGCGCACCGCATCTCTCAACGCCAGCCCCATGCCCAGATCCACACTGTTGCCCGTCTCGGGACGATCCAGCGTAATGAAACAGATAAGCCCGAGGCGCTCGACTTGAACGCCTGAACGGGTGTTTAAGGGAGTCGTCATACCGACCTCGCCAACCGTCATGCGTGAGCCGTCGAATGCTTAGGGCGCAGAATTTCGTCGTAGTCATCCAGCGACGGAAACTCGAGCGACGCACGCTGATCCAGGGTCAACAGATGCTCGCGGTACTGCGCCAGGTAATCCTCACGCGCCGCCTGGCTGATATAAGGCACATGAAAGGCCACGAACGGCGGCAGGACCGTAAGGCCGACATAGCCCAACACGCCGCGCTGGATGGGCTGCAACAACGTTTCCAGTTCACCGTGCACAGCGCCCGGACCAAACATGTGGTCCTGGCCGCCGAGGGAGAACGCAAGCATGGCTTTTTTGTCTTTCAAGCCGCCGCGGTCATAAATGCGTGCACCGCCATAGCAGTACCCCGAGATGAACACGCGGTCGAACCAGCCCTTCATGATCGCCGGCATGCTGAACCAGTAGATCGGGAAGTTGAAAATGATCAGGTCGGCGCGCTTGATCTTGTCCAGTTCAGCGAGGATGTCCGGCGCGAGGGTGCCGGTGGTGTAACCGTTGCGTTGCTCCAAGGCATAGACCAAATGCTCGCTGTTGGCGCGTTGGCCAAAGTCGTTGGCGCTGGCAACGGGATTGAAGTTCATCGCGTACAAATCAGACACGACCACCTCATGCCCCTGCCCGCTCAACACTTCCACGGCAAGGTTGAGCATGGCCGTGTTGAATGACTGCGGCTCGTTGTGCGCGTGGACAATCAGTACGTTCATGGAAGCTCCGGTCAATGGCTGATGAGCTCACTGTACGCAAGCCGATGGCGGTGCTAAATTGGCATTAATGACTATTTTTATGCGTAATTTGCCATTATGAAAATCGCCCCGCTACGCGTCGCCATTCTTGCACTTGATGGCTGTTATGCCTCGAGCCTCGCCGGCATCGCCGACGTGTTCCATGTCACCAATGCGCACCTCAGCCGCCAGCAACACAAGACCGGTAACGCCATTGCCCGGCCGTTTTCCTGGCAGTTCGTGTCGAACAAGGGTAAGCCCGTCACGGCATGCAATGGATTGGCGTTGAATATCGCCACCCCGCTGCCGCAAGAGAAGGTCGACATGATCTTTATTCCGGGGCTGTACTACGCCGGGCATGACGCTTTCGAACAGCTGCTCGAAAGCGCTGTACCGCAGTTGGAGTGGCTCAAGGCGCAATGGCGCGAAGGTGCGGTGCTGGCCGCCAATTGCACAGGCACCTTCCTGCTCGCCGAGACCGGCTTGTTGCAGGGGCGTCAGGCCACAACTACCTGGTGGCTGGAACGGCTGTTTCGCGAGCGCCACCCTGCGGTGAACCTGCAATTGCGCTCGATGGTGACCGAGGAGGACCGCCTGTGGTGCGCTGGAGCCAACGCCTCGTATCTGCTGCAAGGGGTACGGATGGTCGAGCATTTCTGCGGTGCGAATACCGCGACCCTGACCGCCAAAACGATGCTTATCGACACCAGCCAGACCACTCAACTGCCTTATCTGCCCCTGCAGATGGAAACCGTGCACAGCGACACCATGGTCGCCAAGGCACAGCACTGGCTGCTCAAGCATTTTGCCGAGGACATCAGCCTGCCCGAGCTCGCTTCGGCGCTGTCGGTCAGCGTGCGTACGCTGATCCGCCACTTCAACAGCGTGCTGGGCACAACGCCCCTCGCCTATTTGCAAAACCTGCGTATCGAGATCTCCATGACCCTGCTCGAAAGCGGCGACTTGAGCATCGAGGAAATCGCCAATCAGGTCGGTTATCAGAACGCCAGTTCCTTCACGCGTCTCTTTCGCCAGCAGGTAGGTTCGACACCAGCGGCCTACCGCAGTCGGTTCGCCACAACGTCAGGCAATCGACAACGCTAGACCGACGGCCCAACCACCCACAAACGTCCAAGCCATGACCCGTTGCACAGGCGTAAAATCCGGAAAATCACTGAGTGGTGCGCCACCATGCACGATCAACGCTCGACGACAGATTGGGTTAAACATGCTCCTCAGACCTCATCGCTGGAGCGGTTCGAGGCGTTTTTCGAGGGCCATGCCTTCGACGCGCACCAGCACGACACCTATGCGATCGGCATGACCCTGGACGGCGCGCACCGTTTCCAGTACCGCGGCGAGTCCAACGTTTGCGTCCCCGGCGAGGCAATGATTCTGCACCCGGACGAAGTGCACGATGGCTGTGCTGGAACGGACACGGGCTTGCGCTACCAGGGCCTTTATGTGCCGCCGTCGCTGGTTCAGCACATCGTCAACGGCAAACCATTGCCATTCTTGAAAAGCGGGGTTTCCCGTGACCCGCGCCTGGCTTCAGCGGTGTTCGAGCTCCTGCATGCCCATGAACTCGACCCGCTGGCAGAAGACGATGCGCTGTTCAATTTCGTGATGACCCTCGCCGCCGTCACCGGTCAGCGTCCGGCACGCCCTGCCCATCATTTCGCCGCAGCACTGCGGGCGCGCGAATACATTCACGACAACCTGGATCGGCCGATTACCCTCGACCAACTTGCGGATTGCGCCGGCCGAGACCGTTGGAGCTTGTCCAAAGATTTTCGGGTGTTCTTCGGCACCAGCCCCCACCGTTACATCACCGCGCGCCGACTCAGCCAGGTCAAACAACTGGTGCAGGCCGGCCAGACGCTGTCCAAGGCGGCGATAGATTCGGGGTTTTTCGACCAGAGCCACATGTCCAGGCACTTCAAGAGAAGTTTTGGTATTGCCCCTTCACGTTGGTACTTTCCACAGCGTGACGAGTGAGTTGAAGAGATGAAAAATCTGGACGAAATTGACCGCAGAATCCTGCGCGCGTTGCAGGCAGATGGGCGCATTCAGAATATTGAGCTGGCAGACCAAGTGGGGCTATCCACGTCGCCCTGCCTGCGCCGTGTAAAGTGGCTGGAGGACAATGGCATCATCGAGCGCTACGTCGCCCTGCTCAATGCACAAAAACTGGATGTTGGCCTGACGGTGTTTGTACGTATTTGGCTGCATGGCCAGGACGCAGAAACCGTCGATCACTTCACCCAGGAGGTGTTGAAACTCCCACAGGTGGTGGAGTGCCACCTCATGGCGGGCGACTGTGATTTCCTGCTCAGGGTAGTGGCCGGTGACCTGACCGGCTATCGCAAATTCCAGGGTGACTACCTGGCAACGATCAAGGGCGTCAAGAGTGTCAAAACTGAAGTGCCCATGCAGACGATCAAGCTGACCTCGGCATTGCCGATCTGATACTGCTGACGGCCTGCCCCCTTCCCTTGAGCAGGCTATCCGCGGTTTTTCTACTCTTCGATTTCACCGCCAAAGGCGCGCAAATGCTGGCGGAATGTCTGTTCAGGATCAGTCAACCGCGATTGCAGGTAAGTGTCAAAGCGAGCCTGTTCTCGAAACGATTTGCCCAAGCGCATACGCGCTGCCTGGTAGCGCTCGGTGTCACGGATCGCCGTGGCCACCTCTGCCACTTCAGCTGCACGCTGCAAGGGAATAAACAGCACTCCGTCGTCGTCGCCCAGGGCGAAATATTCAGCAGTCACCAACGTAGCGCCGCACGTTGCAGATACCAACGCCTCGGTTTCACGTGGATCCAGACGCTGCGGGCCTACGGGCAACGTCCCCAAGCTGAACATGGGCAGACGAATAGCCTTGAGTTCAACCGTGTCACGGTGCAACCCCCAGATGACTATACCGGCCATGCCGGCGAGGCTTGCTTCCAGAGTCACCAGATCCCCGACACAGGCTTCGTCCATGCGCCCACCGTTATCCACCACCAGCACATCGCCCCGTTCTGCGGTCTCAATGGCTTCTAAAAACACGTCGACACTTCCGTAGTGCCGGGCCGGACATACACGGCCCACAAAATGCGTGCCACTCCACACTGGGCGTAAAGCCGAGGGTGCGAGACGCACCGCAATCCCCAAACGCATGCACGCGTCGGCAACATGGGGGGTCGTCAAATCCAGATAGGTGCGCTGAAGTACCAAGGGGTCCATGTTCAGGCGCCTTTTTCGCAAGTATCAAGTGCAACGTTGCGCAGGTCGCGCAGCAGGGTGTTGGTCCGGTTCGACATTGCCAGCGAATAGCGCCAACCGCGTCCCACGCGTATCGGGTTCAACGCGCCCAGCAGCTCCGTGACCGAATCAAAGATCGTCAGCGTGGCGTCGCCTTCAAGTACCTCGCCCGCCTGCACGTTCTCGGCCTGAAGCCGCACAAGCTCGAACACCGCCGGCCGATCTTCTTCACCCTCGAACATCGAAGGGAAGTGGCGCAAGGCAACAATGGGGCGACTGCCAAATGTGACGGCCGAGCCGTCGGCAGGCCCAGTCAGCCGGACATGACCCTCGGCAACGCGCCGGTCCTTGACCGCGACGGTGCCGGCAAACACGCTGCCTGCCTCCTCACCAGGCGACGCGATGGATTTGACCCCCATCGAACGAGTGGTCCAGACCGAACCGATCTTTTTCGGATAGCCCAGGGCCCAGCCGCGCGCCAGGGACGTGTCCTGGTCGACGATGATATAGGGGCAGTACTGCATCAGTTGCCCTTCATACTGGACGCTGGCCAACACGATGCATTCCTTGTACTGGGCGCGAACCGGGTCCAGTAACTCTTCTGCACCATTGGTACACGCCTGCCAGTCGACGAACGAGACAGTTACCAGCCCAAGTTCGTCAGGATGTAAACTCAGGCCCGGAGGCAATAAGCGCTCGATGGATTCGGGCTCAACCCAGCACTCAATGGTGATGAAATCAGCCGCATAGTGCCAAGGTGGCGTGGGTGCGATGCTTGACTTACCGTCGGGAGAAAACGGCCCCATAAAGCCATGGGAAGAACGAAGACGAGTCATTTCATAATCCTGAGTTGGTTGATGAAAAGCGCGTGGCGGCGCAGACAGAACGCCTGAACGCATGGGAAGGCAGGTTACTCGTTAGCCTTTGGCAGGCGATTGCGTTTACGCCGCAGGAACCGGTGCCAGGTGGCATTCACTTATGCGAAACGCCGATGTCCTGGCTTGCAATGCCAGCACCAAAATCCGCAAGCGANACGCCAGGACCGGTACGCGGGTAGCGCTCGGGTGGCGAAAAGTTCTCGTCCGAACCATTGCCTCGATGAAACACAAGGTTGAGTGCTTTGCGCTGCCCTGAGCGCACCGGTTGGACAGCGTGACGCAAGGTCGACCAGACCAATTCGCCCGCTTCACGGCGTGGTTTGCGTTTGACCGCCAGCAGCACCACGTCGCCCTGCTGTGCCTGAACGCTGAAGGAGGCCGTAGGGGCCCGTTCATCCTGGCGCGTGATCGACAATTGCCCCCCAACAAAGTCCTGCTCCGCGCGGGATAGGAGCACAATCGCCTGAAAGGGGAACACTCTCTGCTCCCCCCTGACACAGTGATGCAGCCGCTCGCAGTCATCCACGCCGTAGCAAGAGAGATAGCTCAGCGTGCGGTGTTGCCCCCATTCGGCACATTCCGTCACCAGGGCTTGCGGTGATGCCGGGAAACGATAGCTGGAACCGGAGCGCTCGCTCCAGACATTGGCGAGCAGGTTCAGCGGTGGATATAACAACGCCTCTAAATAACCAACGACAGCACAAGGGTTTACCAACATGCAGACAGAACCCTGGCAAAAACCCGCCCCCACTCCACTCAACGTTTCCAGGGTGGTGACCTCCGTTGCCTCAGCTGCAGCCAGTTCCAGGCATTGAGCTTCGCTGATCAACCCTGGGAGCGTTGCATAGCCGTGGATATCCAGGGCGCGCAGCGTCACCCTCCAATCAATACGCTGCAATGAAGACTGAGTGGGCACCGCGGTGCCGTCCATGTGGGTAGACATCGCACACTCTATCGATTTTTTGACCATAGATAACCGCCGACCGCTATTCCTACCGCACAGATAATCGACACGTAGTAGGCCGGCCCCAGGGGGCTTTCCTTGAGCAGCAAGGTAACGACCATAGGGGTCAGCCCGCCGAAGATGGCGTAGGCCAAGTTGTAGGAAAATGACAACCCACTGAAGCGCACTACCGGTGGGAATGCCTTGACCATCACGTAGGGCACCGCACCGATGGTGCCGACTAACAGGCCTGTCACGGCATACATCGGGAACAGCCAGTCGGGATGGGCGAACAGGCTGTGATAAAACGTCCACGAGCTGATCATCAATGCCGCACAGCCCAGCACAAACACGCGCCCGGCGCCGAACCGGTCTGCAAGCGAGCCGGCCAACACGCAGCCCAGGCTCAGAAAGACAATGGCCAGGCTGTTAGCCTGCAAAGCCGTGGTGGCGGAAAAATGGTAGACCGTCTGCAACACCGTCGGCGTCATCAAAATAACCACGATGATGCCGGCTGAGAGGAACCAGGTCAGCGCCATGCAAATCAGAATGGCACCACGATGGTCACGCAAAACCGCGCGTAACGGCACCTCGGCAGCCAGGGTTTTTCTCAGCTGCATCTCAGCAAACACGGGCGTTTCGTGGAGCCAGCGGCGCAAGTACACCGAGAGCAAACCAAACACGCCTCCTAGCAAAAAGGGGATTCGCCACGCGTAGTCGGCAACTTCTGCTGGCGAGTAAACACTGTTGATCGCCGTAGCCACCAGAGAGCCCAACAGAATGCCAGCCGTCAGGCCACAGGTCAGCGTGCCGCAGGCGTACCCAACGTGATGTTGAGGCACGTGCTCGGCAACAAAGACCCAGGCCCCCGGCACTTCGCCGCCAATGGCAGCGCCTTGAATCACACGCATCAACAGCAATAACAGGGGCGCTGCAATACCGATCTGCGCATAGGTTGGGAGCAACCCCATGATCAAGGTCGGCACAGCCATCATGAAAATGCTCAAGGTGAACATTTTTTTGCGCCCCAGCAGGTCGCCGAAGTGCGCCATGACAACGCCGCCCAGCGGTCTTGCCAGATAGCCCGCTGCAAAAATGCCAAATGTTTGCATCAGGCGTAGCCATTCGGGCATGTCACTGGGGAAAAACAGCTTCCCCACCACGGTGGCGAAAAAGACGAAGATGATGAAGTCGTAAAATTCCAACGCACCGCCCAGCGCAGACAGCGACAGCGTCTTGTAATCGCTGCGTGTCAGCCGGCGTGCAACGGGAAGTGAGGGTGCAGCACTTGAGGGGACTGAACTCATGGCAAAGGTTTCTCTTATTGTTATACCTGCGCCCCTTTTCAGGACGAAAGGGGCTGGCAGATGGTGCGGGTGCAAAGCCTCCTGTACGTAACCTTCTCCTTAGTGGCGACTGTATCCCCTGCGCCCTCACATAGCCTTGTACGTTTGCAGGCGATTTATGAACGTTTGTCCTGCGCCTGCAAAAATTGCTCGATGCGACTGACCGCCTCGTGGAGCCGCTCAATGCTGGTGGTGTAGGAAAAGCGCAGATAGCGCTCGGGCTGATTGATCCCAAAATCCAGGCCTGGCCCCGTTGCCACCCCCGCCTCCTCCAGCAGCGTCATGGCGAATGCAAAGCTGTCGGTGGTGAAGGCAGAACAGTCGGCATAGATGTAAAAAGCGCCTTCCGGTTTGGCCACCACTCGAAAGCCCAACCGCACCAACTCGGCAGACAGGAAGTCGCGACGGCGCTGAAATTCCATGCGGCGCGTCTCTACCAAGTCGAGCGTCTCGGGTGTAAAGGCCGCCAGCGCCGCGTATTGAGCTGGGGCCGACGGAGACAGGAACAGGTTTTGCGCAAGCTTTTCGATGTGCCGCGTATAGCCTTCGGGCACCACCAGCCAGCCCAGGCGCCAGCCGGTCATCTGGAAGTACTTGGAGAAACTTTGCACGATCCAGACGCCCTCGCAGCACTGCAGTGCTGTGGTGGATTCCTGGTCGTAGGTGAGGCCCTGGTAGATCTCATCGAGAATGAAATGCCCGCCCTTGGCGCGGATAAATTCCGCGAACGTGCGGATTTGCTCGAGGCTGAGCATGGTACCGGTAGGGTTGGCCGGTGAAGCAAATAGCGCGCCGGCGGTCGAATCACTCCAATGGGCTTCAAGGTCGGCCAGGGTAGGCTGGAAGTTATGCGCTTCGTCCACCGGAATGGAGATTGGTACGCCCTCGAAGATGCGCACGAAGTTGCGGTTGCACGGGTATCCAGGGTCAGTCAGCAACCATTCCTTGCCCGGCTGCGCCAAGCAGGCCAGTGCGAGTAACAGCCCACCCGATGCACCCGCCGTCACCACGATGCGTGACACCGGCACCGTGACGCCATAGCGCTGCAAGTAGTAATCGGCGATTGCCTGGCGCAGTTCGGGAATTCCCAGCGCCGGGGTGTAGGTGGTCTTGCCATTGGCCAGGGCCGCCTGGCCGGCAGCAATGATGGCGGGGGGTGTCGGGAAGTCGGGCTCGCCGACCTCCATGTGCACAATGTCGCGCCCTTCTGCCTCCAGCCGCTTGGCGCGGGTCAGGATATCAATCACATGAAAGGGCGCCACATCGTCCATGCGGGCGGCGATAACAGGCGGTTTGATCAGTGAGTTCATGGTTTTATCCTCCTTTGATAATCGGTGCGACCGAGGTGTCTCAAGCCACTTTTTTCAGCGCGATCACGCGACCGCGCAACACATCCAGCAAAACGCTTTCGCGCTGCTTGGCCAATGCCATGGCTTTGGCGCGAACGTGCCCATAACCGCGAATCTGCTCGGGCAGCGATACCAGTTCCAGCAGCGTGTCGTAATGCGCGCCACCGTCCTCCAACAGCGGCAACACCTCAGCAATCACCGCCTCATAGCGTTGGATCAGCGCGCGCTCCTGACGGCGCTCGACCGAGTAGCCGAACACATCCAGCGCGGTACCGCGCAGCCCACGCAGCTTGGCGAGCAGGCGGAACACCGGCACGATCCAGGGGCCAAATTCGCTTTTTTTCGGCAGCCCTGTGTGCGGGTCGCGTTTGGCAAACAGCGGTGGGGCCAGGTTGAACACCAGCTTGTAGTCGCCTTCGAACTGTTGGGAGACGCGGTCGAGGAAACCGCTTTCTACATGCAGGCGCGCGACTTCGTATTCGTCCTTGATCGCCAGCAATTTGAAGTAGTACTTGGCCACGCCCTGGGTCAGTTCGCTACGTCCGTTGCCGAGCCGTTGTTCTGCGTTACGCACCTGCTCGACCAAAGCGCTGTAGCGTTGCGCATAGGCGCTGCTCTGGTACGCGGTAAGGAACTGCTGACGGACAGCGATCACCTCATCCAGGGTCTTCACGGGCTGCGGTGAAATACGCATACCCTGGCCGGCAGCCTTGGCCGCCAGCAATTGCTCGACAGCTTGCGGGTTGAGCGCTGCCTGGCGCCCCCAACGGAAGGCTTCGGTGTTCATCTTTTTGGCCGCGCCATTGAGTTCGATGGCCGATTCGATCGAGGTCGCAGAGAGCGGAATCAGCCCGCGCTGGTATGCAAACCCGAGCATGAACATGTTCGCGGCGATGCTGTCGCCCAGTAACGCCGTTGCGATGCGCCCGGAATCGACGAACTCGGCATGCTCCTGGCCCACTGCCTCGACGATATTGCGGCGCAGCGCTTGGGTGGGGTATTGCATGTCGGCATTGCGGGTAAAGGCACCCGGCATGGTTTCCTGGGTGTTGACCAGGACGTGGGTGCTGCCATGGCGCGTCGCCGCGAGGGTCTTGGTGTTGCCCGCCACAATCAGGTCGCAGCCCAGCACCAGGTCGGCGCCACCGGCGGCGATACGGATGGTCTTGATCGACTGCGGGTTGGGGCCCAAACGCAGGTGGCTCCACACCGAGCCGCCCTTCTGGGCCAGGCCCGCCATATCGAGCAAGCCACATCCGCGCCCTTCAAGGTGGGCGGCCATGCCCAAGATAGCGCCAATGGTGACGACCCCGGTACCGCCCATGCCCGCGACTAAAATGCTGTAGACCCGATCATCGATATTCGGCCGCACCGGCTCCGGCAGCAACGGTACCGCCTGCCCTTGCACGGCCGCCTCCGGCTTGCTCAGGCTGCCGCCGACAACGGTGACAAAGCTTGGGCAGAAGCCGTTGACGCAGGAATAATCTTTGTTGCAGGACGACTGATCAATGGCACGCTTGCGACCAAACTCGGTTTCCACCGGCTGCACTGACACGCAGTTGGACTTCACGCCGCAGTCACCACAGCCTTCACACACCAGGTCGTTGATCACGATGCGCTTGGCCGGGTCGGGGAAAGTACCGCGCTTGCGGCGCCGACGTTTTTCCGCGGCACAGGTCTGGTCGTAGATCAGCACCGAAGTGCCCTGCACCTCACGGATGTCGCGCTGAACGTTGTCGAGTTCGTCACGGTGATGGAAGGTCACGCCAGCGGGCCAGGCGGTCTCCAGCGGGTATTTGTGTGGCTCATCGCTGACCACCACGATGCGCTTGACCCCTTCGGCACTGACTTGATGGGCGATGGCCGGTACGGTCAACGCGCCATCGTGTTTCTGCCCGCCGGTCATGGCCACGGCGTCGTTGAACAGAATCTTGAAGGTGATGTTGGTGCCGGCGGAAACGGCGGCGCGTATGCCCAGATACCCGGAGTGAAAATAGGTGCCATCGCCGATGTTCTGGAACATGTGCTTGCGCTTGGAAAACGGCGCTTCGCCAACCCACACCATGCCTTCGCCGCCCATGTGAGTGTAGCCCAGGGTGGAGCGGTCCATGGACTGCGCCATCCAATGGCAGCCAATGCCGGCGTAGCCTTTGCTGCCTTCCGGCAGCACCGTGGACGAGCTGTGCGGGCAGCCGCTGCAGAAGTAATAACTGCGTGCCAGCAGCTCGGTGTCGCCCTTGACCACTTGGTAGGCACGCAGCTCTTCAATACGCAGCCGCAAGCTGGGGCTGCTATCCAGTTCGAGCAGGCGTTCACCCAGGGCGATAGCGATCTGGTTGGAGTCGAGGGCCATTTCCGACTGGAACAGCGTCTTACCCGCTTCATCCTGTTTGCCGACAATGACCGGGGCGCCAGCACGGCCGTAGAACTGCTCCTTGAGCTGGGATTCGAGCAGGCTGCGCTTCTCCTCCACCACCAGGACTTTGCTCAGGCCCTTGGCAAAACGTCGCGCGCCGTCGGGTTCTAGAGGCCAGACCATCCCGACCTTGTAAATGCGCAAGCCCATGACAGCGGCGGCCTGTTCGCTGAGGTTCAGGTCGTCAAGTGCTTGCAGTACATCCAGGTAGCTCTTGCCGTGGGTAATCACGCCAAGCGTAGCGCCAGGGGCGTCGATGACTACGCGGTCCAGCGCGTTGTCACGGGCAAAGGCGCGCACCGCATTCAGTTTGTAGCGGTGCAGCCGCGCTTCCTGGGCGTGGGGGGTGTCGGGTTGGCGGATATTGAGGCCGTCCGGCGGCAGGGCAAAGTCCTGGGGGATTTGGATTTTCACGCGGTTGATGTCGACGTCGATGGTCGCTGTGGCTTCGACGGTGTCCTTGACGCATTTGATGCCGACCCAGCACCCGCTGTAACGCGACAACGCCCAACCGATCAGACCGAAGTCGAGGATTTCCTGGACGCCGGATGGGCTGAGTACCGGAATCATGGCGTCGACCATGGCAAATTCGCTTTGGTGGCAGGTACTGGACGATTCGCAGGTATGGTCATCGCCCATCAGCACCAGCACCCCGCCCATCCGCGCGGTGCCCGCGAGGTTCGCATGCCGGAACGCATCACCGGTGCGGTCAACGCCGGGGCCCTTGCCGTACCACATACCGAACACGCCGTCGTACTTGCCCTCACCGCTCAGGTGAGCCTGTTGCGCCCCCCAGATGGTAGTGGCTGCCAGATCTTCGTTGATGCCCGGGACAAACAGAGTGTGGTGCTGCTCAAGGTACTTTTTCGCCTTGCCCAACTGATCATCCAGACCGCCCAACGGCGAGCCCCGATAGCCGGAGATGTAGCCGGCCGTGTGATGGCCCTCTTGCTGATCACGCTGACGCTGGGTCATCGACAAACGAACCAGGGCTTGGGTGCCGGTGATGAAAATACGCCCTTGGGTAAGCGTGTATTTATCGTCAAGCTGGACGGTCTTCAGGGTCATCATTCAACTCCCCCCTTGGTTGGGGTATTTATTGTTTTTAGTGAAGAGCAGGCGCGAGTTGACCTCGCGCGGCTGCAAGGGGCGGCCGCGCGTATTACGTCTGTCTTGGGATTAAGCGCTATGAGGGTCGGTCAGCCCGGCGTGCGCCACATCGTGTAGAGCACCAGCGTGGAGAACACCCCGATCGCCAGCCCTGCCGCGAGTGAAATCTTGAGCCCCATGACGCCACCGAAGAAGCCTCCTGTCAGGAGCGCCAGCAGCAGGTAAACGCTGTCGCTGCGTTTGCGGTGAGGGCGAATGATCAAACTCAGAAAGGGGGTCATAACCTTGCTCCGTAGCAATGACAGCCTGGATCAGCCGTCATGTGGAGCTGACTTTATCGGCTGGCGCCGCAATTGGATTGTACGTTTGTAGGTCCGCACCTGGGCGTCGATACGCGCCTGGTGTACTGCCGGTCCAGCCGCGAAAAGCACGGTGAAACACCGCCGTGGAATCAAACCCCAAGCCCAGGGCAATCTGCGTGATGGACAGGTCTGTGTGGATCAACTGCTGCACGGCGATGTCTCGGCGTAGTGCGTCCTTGACCATCTGGTAACTGGTGCCCTCCTCCTTGAGCCGGCGCGTCAACGTACGGGTGGACAGCAGCAGCGCGGTAGCCGCGCCCTGGATGGTGTCAGCCTGCTTGAGATGGACCAGCAGGTATTGACGCACCTGTTGCGCCACCAGGCGCTCCTTGAGCGTGGTGAACAGCCAGTAGCGCGGGGCTTCGCGCAGGAACGGCAGCAACTCGGCCTTGCTGCGACGAAACTGCAGTGCACCCCACGCGGCGTCGAACGATAACGCCGTGCACGGCTGCTCGAAACGGATGGGGCCAGGGAACATATGCATGTATTCCGACGCATACACCGGCGTCGCGAAAGAAAACGCCACGCTGTGCAGCGGGATCTCCTGGCCGGCCAACCACGACGCTACGCCGTGCACAAGTTTCATCATCAGTTCGTGACCCCAGCGCTGGGCGTTGGCGCCAGGGTCACGTGCCTCCAGCGAGATAACAAGTTGGCCGTCGTGCTCGCTGTAGCCAAAAAGATAGTCGTCCAACAACAGGTTCCAGAACCGTGTGAAGCGGTACATCGCGTTGCCCAGCGAACGAGCATCAAGCAGGCTCGAACACAAATACTTGAGCGTGCCGCTGCGCATGCGCCTGGAAAACTGCCCCATCACTTCATCATCGGTGCCCAACGCAACCTGCTGGTACAAACGCACAAACTGGTCGTAGGTGACCCGCGCGCCCGGCGCCTCCAGCAAGTGCCCGGCTATGCCTGCGGCGCCGACGAAAGCGCGGATATCGGCCTCGCTGCAGATGTTCAGAGCCCCTTGCAGCAGGCCTTGAACGAAGGTCATGGGTAAGGTGTTATCCACGGGATGCTCCACCTGCTGCACTCCTCTGCTGACGGCTGACATGGCGCGATATGCAAACTATTCGGCGGATCGGGTTATTTCAAGGCACCGGGCACGCTGGCTAAGCTAGGCCAAAGTCCATATCCAACGCAACCTAACTCGAATGACCACCTTGAAAGGGTCGCCATTGTCTGGCCGTTAATGCAAATCTACGGAGTCTGAACCATGCCGTTTGAAACCCTGCTGCTGGAAGTCCATGAGCGTGTGGGCCTGATCACATTGAACCGCCCTAAATCACTCAATGCCATCAACACCCAAGTGATCACCGAGCTGAACCTGGCCCTGGATCAGTTGGAAAAAGACCCGGCGATCGGCTGCATGGTCATCACCGGCTCCACCAAGGCGTTTGCCGCCGGTGCCGATATCAAGGAAATGGCCGAGTTCACCTACCCCCAGGTGTTTCTCGATGATTTCTTCTCGGCCGCCGACCGCATTGCCAGTCGCCGCAAGCCACTGATTGCCGCAGTGGCCGGCTATGCCCTGGGCGGTGGCTGCGAACTCGCCTTGATGTGCGACTTCATCTATGCGGCCGACAATGTGCGCTTCGGCTTGCCGGAGATCACCCTGGGTGTGCTGCCGGGAATTGGCGGCACCCAGCGCCTTGCTCGCGCAGTTGGCAAGGCCAAGGCGATGGAAATGTGCCTGTCCGGGCGCCATATGGGCGCAGAAGAAGCCGAGCGAGCAGGTGTGGTCGCGCGCGTTTTCCCGACCGAAACGCTGCTGGAGGAAACCCTCAAGGTCGCCAGCGCCATCGCCGAAAAATCCCTGCCGGCCGCCATGCTCGTCAAGGAAAGTGTCAATCGTGCCTTCGAGTCCAGCCTCAGTGAAGGCGTGCGTTTCGAGCGACGCGTATTCCATTCCATCTTTGCCAACGCCGATCAAAAAGAAGGCATGGCCGCCTTCGTCGAAAAACGTGCGCCACAGTTCAAACACTGTTGATAGGCCGAGGACTCAGCATGAGCAGCACAGAAATTGAACCCTCGATTCTGGCAACCGTACGTAATCGCATAGGCCACCTGACCCTAAACCGCCCGCAGAGCCTCAATGCCCTGACACTCGCCATGGTGCGCCTGCTCAAGCAACACTTGCATGCGTGGGAGCAGGACCCGGACGTGGTGGCAGTGGTCCTGCGCGCGGCTGGCGAGAAGGCCTTCTGCGCCGGCGGCGATATCCGCATGTTGTACGAAAGCCAGAAAGTGGGTGATGGTGTGCACCAGGTGTTCTTCGCCGAGGAATATGCGCTGGATGAGTACATTCATACCTATCCAAAGCCGGTGCTGGCGCTGATCGACGGCCTGGTACTCGGGGGTGGCATGGGACTGGTCCAAGGCGCGAGCCTGCGCGTGATCACCGAGCGCACCCGAATGGGCATGCCTGAAGTTGCGATCGGTTTTTTCCCCGATGTCGGCGGCAGTTATTTCTTGTCGCGCCTGCCGGGCGCTTTGGGCGACTACCTCGGCGTAACGGGTGTTCAGGTGCGCGCTGCCGACGCCCTGTATGCCGGGCTCGCAGACTGGTGCATCAGCAGCACGCAGATCGCGGAGCTGGATCACTGCCTGAACAACATGAGTTGGCCCCAGCAACCCGGACAAGCGTTGCGGTCGCTGATCGCCACACTGGGTGTCAATAAATTCCCTGGGGCGGAGCTTAAGGCAATGCAGCCCGCCATTGATCAGCACTTCTCGCACCCCGACGTGCAGTCGATTCACGCAGCACTCCAGGCAGAAACAACGCCGGCGTTTCAGGACTGGGCCGAAGAAACGGTCGATGTCCTAAATAGCCGGTCGCCTATGGCGATGGCCATCACCCTTGAGCTGCTGCGCCGTGGCCGCGAACTGTCTCTGAGCGAATGTTTTGCCCAAGAGCTGCAACTCAACCTTCGGTGGTTCGCGGCAGGAGACCTGATGGAAGGCGTTCGCGCACTGCTCATCGATAAGGACAACACCCCAGTCTGGCGTCCGGCGACCCTGGCCCAGCTTGAGCCTGCACAGGTGCAGGATTTTTTCTGCGACTTCGCCCCCGGCGCTGCTCGCCGCTACCCAGGAGCACTGGCATGCACGATCTCGAACTGAGCGACGAACAACGCATGATCCGCGACATGGCCCGCGATTTCGCTCGTGGCGAGATTGCCCCCCAGGCCGAGGCCATGGAGAAAGCCGGCTGGATCACAGATGACCTGGTAGCCCAAATGGGCGAATTGGGTCTGCTCGGGATGGTCGTGCCCGAGGAATGGGGCGGCACCTACATCGACTACGTGGCCTATGCCCTGGCCGTGGAAGAAATATCCGCAGGCGATGGTGCAGTGGGGGCACTGATGAGCATCCACAACTCGGTGGGCTGCGGCCCGGTCCTGAACTACGGCAGCCAGGTCCAAAAGGATCAGTGGCTGGTGGATCTGGCCAGCGGCAAAACCATCGGCTGCTTTTGCCTGACCGAACCCCAGGCCGGCTCAGAGGCACATAACCTGCGGACCCGCGCAGAACTGCATGAGGGGCACTGGGTGCTCAATGGCGCGAAGCAGTTTGTCAGTAACGGCAAGCGGGCCAAGCTGGCGATTGTGTTTGCGGTCACGGACCCTGCGCTGGGCAAGAAAGGCCTGTCGGCGTTTCTGGTACCCACTGACACCCCAGGTTTCAGCGTTGAGCGCAGCGAGAAAAAGATGGGCATTCGCGCCTCCGATACCTGCGCCGTCACTCTGAACGATTGCCGTATACCCGAAGCCAACCTGCTCGGCGTACGGGGCAAGGGCCTGTCGATTGCCCTGTCCAACCTGGAAGGCGGGCGCATCGGCATCGCCGCCCAAGCGCTGGGCATCGCCCGCGCGGCGTTTGAGGCGGCACTGGTGTATGCCCGCGACCGCGTGCAGTTCGGCAAGCCGATCAACGAGCACCAGAGCATTGCCAACTTGCTGGCCGACATGCACACACAACTCAATGCCGCACGCTTGTTGATCCTGCACGCTGCACGCCTGAAAAGCGCGGGCCTTCCCTGCCTGTCCGAAGCCTCCCAGGCCAAGCTGTTTGCCTCGGAGATGGCAGAGCGCGTGTGCTCCAAAGCCCTCCAGATTCATGGCGGTTATGGCTACTTGGAGGACTACCCGGTGGAGCGCTATTACCGCGATGCCCGTATTACTCAGATCTACGAAGGTTCCAGCGAAATCCAGCGGTTGCTGATTGCCCGCGAGCTGGCGAACTACGCGATCTGACTACCCCTCGAACCTTTACTTCTCAAAACGGGAGCCTTCCATGGCCCACACAGATGTGTTCTTCGTTGGCACGGCGCGTACCGCCATCGGCAGTTTTGGCGCCAGCCTGAAAGATGTGCCACTGGTTGACCTGGCCACCGTCGCCGTCAAAGGCGCCTTGATCCACGCCGGGATCGGCGGCGAGCCTATCGGCCACGTTGTCATGGGCAATGTGGTGCCCACCGAGCCCCGGGATGCCTACCTCTCCAGAATCGCGGCGATGGGTGCCGGGATACCCCAGGAAACCCCGGCCTTTAACGTCAATCGCCTGTGTGGCTCCGGGCTGCAAGCCATCCTGAGTGCCGCGCAGGGCATTCTGCTGGGGGATTATTCAGTGGCCGTAGCCGGTGGCGCGGAGTCCATGAGCCGTGGCCCCTACCTGCTGCCCGGCCTGCGCTGGGGCAGCCGTTTGGGTGATAGCCAGGCCGTGGATTACATGAACGGCATCCTGCATGACCCGTGGAAGCGCACACACATGGGCGTGACCGCCGAAAATATTGCCGAGCGCTATGGCATTACCCGTGACATGCAGGACTGTCTGGCCCTGCAGAGCCAGGAACGCGCTGCTCGCGCGGTCAGCGAAGGCCGCTTCAAGGCACAGATCGTCCCGGTTGAAGTGCAAGTCAAGCGCCAGACGGTGCTGTTCGATACCGATGAAAACGTGCGCGCCAATCTCGACCTCGCACAACTGGGCCGAATGCATGCGGCGTTCCAGAAAGGCGGAACGGTCACCGCCGGCAATGCCTCAAGCCTCAACGACGGCGCGGCTGCTGTGGTGCTGGCAAACGCCAGCGCGATCCAACAGCACAACCTGCAGCCCCTCGCGCGCCTGGTCGCGTATGCCCATGCCGGTGTCGATCCGGATTACATGGGCATAGGCCCGGTTCCGGCCACCCGCCTGGCCCTCAAGCGCGCCGGCTTGAGCATGCAGGACATTGATGTGATTGAGTCGAATGAGGCCTTCGCGGCCCAGGCCTGTGCCGTGGCACAGCAACTGGAGTTTGACCCGGACAAGGTCAATATCAATGGTTCGGGCATCTCCCTCGGGCACCCGGTGGGCGCGACCGGTGCAGTGATTGCAATCAAGGCGATTCATGAGCTGCAACGCAGTGGCGGGCGCTATGCCTTGGTCACCATGTGCATTGGCGGTGGCCAAGGGATTGCCGCCATTCTTGAGCGGATGTAACCCACCGGTCGGCTTTTGCCCCGCAAAAACCGCCAGGCCAGGTTAAACCCACAAACGTCCAAGCCAAACGGCGATGCCTCTGCTTATGCTCTGCCAGACAACAGCGGTATTGCCTCGGTGCGCCACTATGCAAAACGACCAACCGCAACAAGACTGGGTGAGACACGCAGCGCCGACCTCAAAAGTAGAGCGTTTTGAAGCCTACTTCGGTTCGCACGCGTTTGATCCGCACCGACACGATACCTACGCCATCGGGCGCACCCTATCCGGCGTACATCGCTTTCACTATCGGGGTGAATCCAAGCTGTGCCTGCCCGGCGAAACCATGATCATTCACCCGGATGAATCACACGATGGTTGCGCCGGCTCCGACGCGGGTTTCCACTATCGCGGCGTGTATGTGCCGCCTTCGCTGGTTCAAGACATCATCAAGGGCAGCGCCCTGCCCTTTTTCGGCGCCTGTATCACGCAGAATCAGCAATTGGCGGTGGCCGCCGACGCACTGCTCAACACACTGGATGCCGACCTGGACTCCATGGCCGAGGATGACGCGCTCTACACGTTTGTCATCACCCTCGCCAGCGTCGCCAAAAGCGGCCTTGTCAGCGCTTCCCATCACTTTGCGGCTGCTGCCATCGCACGCGAATACATCGACGACAACCTCGACCAGGCAATCACGCTCGATGACCTCGCTCATTGCGCCGGGCGCGACCGCTGGAGCCTGTCGAGTGACTTCCGCGAGTTTTTCGGCACCAGCCCCCATCGCTACCTGACGCTGCGTCGCCTCGACCGGGTCAAGGCGCTGGTCCAGGCCGGGCAAGGCTTGTCGGATGCGTCGATCGAAGCCGGCTTCTTCGACCAGAGTCATATGACCCGACACTTCAAGAAGGCCTTCGGCCTTTCCCCCACGCGCTGGTGCAGCCCGCGAAAAACCTGAGGGGCAGGCGCCGCGATGAACTGGCGGGTTATGCAAGTTAATCGGCGCATCGGGTTATTTAAATGCCAGTGAGGCACTGGATAAGCTAACGCCACCTACACCGGACATGACGTCCTCATCACACCTGCAAGGCTGATTCCGGCACGCACTCCACGCGTTATGGAAACGCGGCGGGGCGTAGTGCAGCACCCGCGGTGCGCAAGCACGGCAACCCCATAACAAAAAACTCCAGCCAATAACAATCAAGGTATCAAGGAGCTCAACATGTCATTGCACCCTGCCTATCAGGCGTTGCGCAGCAGCCCGCGTTATCGCGAACTGGTCCGGCGTCGCACTCGCCTGACCTTCACCCTCAGTGCCATTGTATTAGGGCTTTATTCGCTGTTTGTCGCGGCGGTGTCCTGGTTCCCCCACGTCCTGTTACATGTGCCTCTGGGCGGTGGCATCACGGTGGGGATCTGGTCGGCACTCATCCTGATTGTCGGCTCCTGGCTCTTGACCGGGCTGTATGTGTTTCGCGCCAACCACGTGTTCGACAAGCTGAACCGGGCGCTGCTGTCGGAGGTGCAACCATGAAGGCCTCTCGCCTGTTATTCGCCACGGCGGTGCTGTGCCTGTGCAGCTTTGCGGTCCTGGCACAAACCAGCCAAGCCGTGGCGCGCCAGCCCAACATGACTGCCATTGCGATTTTCCTGGCCTTCGTCGTGACTACTGTCGGCATCACCTACTGGGCAGCGGGCCGAACGCGCTCAGCGGCGGATTTCTATACCGCCGGCGGCGGCATCAGCGGGGTACAAAACGGTTTTGCGATTGCCGGCGACTACATGTCCGCCGCCGTCCTGCTGGGTGTGTCGAGCATGGTGTTTTCAACCGGTTTCGACGGCATGATTTACTCGGTCAGCGCGATTCTTGGCTGGCCCTTGATTATGTTTCTGATGGCCGAGCGTCTGCGCAACCTGGGGCGCTACACCCTGGCCGACATCATCGCCTATCGCCTCGACCCGGTGACCACTCGCTTGTTTTCGGCGTTCAGCTCGTTCGTCATCGTATGTTTCTACCTGATTGTGCAGATGGTCGGCGCCGGGCAATTGATCAACTTGCTGTTCGGCCTCGACTACGAAGTTGCAGTGGTCTGCGTCGGTGTGCTGATGGTGGTGTACGTCACTTTCGGCGGCATGGTGGCGACCACCTGGGTGCAGATCATCAAGGCCGTGCTGTTGCTCAGTGGCGGCATCCTGCTGACCGGGCTGGCATTCCAGCACTTTGGCTTCAGCATGGAGCGCATGATTGACAGCGCCGTCGCGACACACCAGAGCGGACAGCTGATTCTCGGGCCGTTGAAGATCGCCACGGACCCGGTGTCGATGATTTCCCTGTCCCTGGGGCTGGTGTTCGGCATCGCCGGTTTGCCGCATATCATGATGCGTTTTTTCACCGTTCCGGACGCCAAGGCGGCGCGCAAATCGGTGTTGGTGGCCTATGGCTTGATCGGTCTGTTTTTTATCCTGGTATGCATCCTCGGCACCGCTGCCATCAGCATCGTCGGCACCGACCCCAGCTACTTCGACCAAGGCGTGATCGGCGGGCCACTGGTGGGCGGCGTAAACATGGCAATCATGCACCTGGCGCAAGCCTTGGGCGGTGATTTGATGTTCGGCTTCCTCGCCGCCGTCGCCTTCGCGACGATCCTGGCCGTGGTGTCGGGCCTGGCGCTTGCCGGCGCGTCCGCCATCTCCCATGACCTCTACGCCAACGTGTTGTGCAAGGGCAAACCCGACAGCGGCAAGGAAATGCGTGTCAGCCGTTGGGCCACCGTGATCCTGGGTGTGCTGGCAGTTGCGTTGGGGATTCTGTTCAAGGGGCAGAACGTGGCGTTCCTGGTGGCGCTGGCCTTTGGTATTGCGGCCTCGTCAAACTTTCCCATTCTGCTGCTGGCCATGTACTGGAAAGGCCTGACCAGCCGTGGCGCACTGTGGGGCGGGCTGAGCGGTTTGGTCAGTTCCCTGGCGCTGGTGCTGCTGTCGCCGGGGGTATGGGTCAAGGTACTGCATCACCCCGAGGCCTTGTTCCCGTACGACTACCCCGCCCTGTTCTCGATGCCGTTGGCCTTCGCCGTCGCGTGGGGCGTTTCCTGCCTGGATCGCAGCCCGAGCACAACTACCGAGCGGGATGCCTACGAGCAGCAAAGCGTGCGCGCCGAAACCGGCTGGGGGGCGGAGAAAGCCGCACAACACTGAAAACTCTTTCCGGGAGCGTGGCGCCATCGCGTCACGCTCCTTTTTTTTGCGTTATCGGGAGGCCCAACGATGCCCGTTTCTGAACGACGTTCGCATTTCATCCAGTACCGTCCTCAGGTGCTGGAACTGCTGGCCAGCAAAGGTTTCAGTCAGGTCGGCATGCGTGAACTTGCCTCCTCCCTGGGACTGTCACCGGGTGCGCTTTATCACCATTACCCCAGTAAGCAGGAGCTGTTGTTCGACCTGATTGAAGAGCTGTATGAGGAGTTGCTTGCCGGCGTCGCCAGCGTGAGGCGCGCAGCGGTAAAAAAGCCGGAAAAACTCAACCTGTTGATCCAGGTACACCTGCGCCTGCATGCAGAAATGCCGTGGCACTTGCGCCTCGCGGAGCGCGACATTGGGTGCTTGACCGAAGAACAACAGCAGCGCTTGTACAGGCTGCGTGAAGACTACGAAGGCGGTCTTCATATGACCTTGGGCGCACCTGCCCAGATCGTTGATCCTCAAGCAGTACCGATTGCCAAAATGATCGCCAACTTGCTGCAGTGCGCGCCCGCCTGGCTGACGGGTTTAGCGCTGGATCAGCACCAACAGCATGAATTCCTGCAAGATTTCCTCACCACGGCAATAAATAAGTTGCTAACACATAAACGTACAACTCTCAGTCGTTTAGTTTAGAAAACACATAAGTGATTTTTTGAGTTCTGACATTTGTATCACGCCTTGCCCTGCGCATAATCCTCGCTGACATAAACATGTGACTGAATAACCAACACACTTTTCCGCATTGTCGGGAACGCTGCCAAAACAATAAAAACAGGTAGAGACAGTGAACATCACAGACACGCGAGTCCGCAGTATCCTGATCGCCGGCGTATTGTCGCTATCGTCTTACTCCGCCCAGGGCAATTCTTTCTATTCCTTTGGCGACAGCCTCACCGACAACGGCATTTCTGTGCGTGAATTTGGCGCAGCCATCGGCAACGCGCCTGGTCGCTACCCGGGCGCGGATGGGAAATTCACCAATGGCAGCACATGGGCCGAGGTCCTACCGGGCCTGTCCGGGCTGGCCTTCAGCGATACCAACGGTTATGCAATCGGCGGCGCAAAGAGCGGATATACCGGTTTTGACGACGCCTTGGTGGGGGCGCCCACCGGTTTTCTGACCCAAATAGAAAAGTTCAGCAGTGACGTGGTCAGTGGAAAAAAATCCTTGAGCAAAAATGACCTGATTGGCATCTGGATTGGCACCAACGATATTTTCGATGATGCGTCCCTCGCCGCATTGGATACCTACGTCAGCAATATAGAAACCGGCATCCGAACACTTCAGGCACTGGGCGCACATAACTTTGTGCTGATCGGTTCTGATGACGTCTCGTTATTGACAGACCCTTCGCTCGCGGCAGACCCGGCCCTTGAAGCGCTTTCAATTAGTGCCAGGACCTTCAACCAGAAATTGCTGGCGCTTAATATTTCCAACGTCAACATCTACTATTTCGATGTACTGAATTTACTAAAAAACACGGTAAGTGACCCCGCGAAATATGGTTTCACTCATATCACCAGCCTGGATAACTGCGAGGCCAACCAATGCGACACACTGTCCCTTGCGCAACAGAACACCTATTTAATGAAGGACAGCATTCATTACACCGATCGCTTTGAAAGGCTGATTGCGAGTTATATCGCCAATATCATCAATGCTCGAAACACCCTCAGCGTGCAATCGACCATGGTCGGTTCAGCAGGCACCCACTTTCTTCAGCCGCTGATCAGTCGATATGACCTGCGGGGTATCGATATTGAGGCGCGTGATCAGGCCTCACCCTGGACAGTTTTTATCAACGGTGGCGTCGCTAATGGGGCCGACCATTCGCAGATGCCCGGGCCTGGGCTCGACCCTGGAAAAGACACCTTCAAGAACAACGCCATCAGTATCGGAGTCGACTACCGACTCTCAAGTGAATGGACGCTCGGCGCGGCTCTTAACTACTCAGACATTGAATCGAGGCAAGCAAGCAAAGGTGGCAGCAACACCGCATTGCAGATGGGCCAGGCCGCGGTCATGGCGAGCTTTGCCGCACAAGGGACATTTATCAACATGGGGTTGGCCTATGGCGCCGGCCAGTTCGATATCTCACGGGCCGGCGTGTTCGACAACCTGGCTGCCTCACCCAATGCCAATGTGTTGAGTGCCGCAGTACGTGCCGGCCAATGGTTTCACTTTGAGTCCGTTGAGTTGGCCCCGGTGGTCGGCTTGGATTACTGGCGCAGCAGGATCAGTGGCTACACTGAGCAAGGCGATTCGCTGCTGCGAATGGGCGTGCGCGGCCAGCAATACGAACAGCTGCACGCCAGCCTTGGCGGGCAGATCGGCAAGCGCATCAACAGCCACGGGGCATCCGTTGAGTCACTGCTGCGCCTTACCGCAGAGCAGGCGCTGACCGACAGTGATCGAACCCTTGAAAGCTATCAACGCAACGCGCCCAACTTCAACATTAAAACACCTGTCAACGGGGCGAACGAAAGACCGTTCGGGCGCCTGAGCGCGCAAGTCGACATCCATCTGCCCTCAGGATGGGGCTTGAACTTGAATGCGATGGGTACCTTCGGCAACCAGCAGGATGATCGCTCGATAATGGCTGGCTTTAGCTACGATCTCTGACGCAGGTAATGGACTTTGCGACTGGCGATCGGTGTGCATTAGCCCTACATTAGGGCCGATCACAGCCCGAGGAGCCTTCATGACACCCCCACAACAGGACAAAGGCACCACCTCCATTGCCCTGGTGCATGAAGCGTTGCATAGCGCCCGACACAGGTGTCTTGACCTGTCTGTGGCCCTGGCCAACGCTGAGATAGACCCCCTGTTGCTCGACGCGCCAAAAGCCCGGGTGTCGGCGACCGCCTTCGCCCGTCTGTGGGTGGAGTTGGCCGACCTGCTGGACGACGAATTCTTTGGCATCGACAGTCATCCCATGCGCCGCGGCAGCTTCAAGCTGATGTGCCAGGCGCTGCTCGACTGCACCACTCTAGGCCATGCTTTGCACAGAATGCTGGTGTTTCTGAGGCTGGTCCTGGATGACGTGCATGGCGAACTCGTGGTCAAGGACGACAAGGCGTTTATCGTTTTGCATGACAAGGGCATACTGCGCCGCCTATTTGCCTACGGCACCTGGTTTATCCTCGTACATGGGCTTTCCTGCTGGCTGGTCAACCAGCGTATTCCCGTGCACAAATTGAGCTTTCGCGCGCCCAAGCCCGCGGATCAAAGCGATTACCGCATGCGCTTCTGCGAAGACATCGACTACGACGCCTCTACAACCTGGATCAGCTTCGACAAAAAATGCCTGGATATGAAAATCAGCCAGTCGGGCGCCACCTTGGGCCCGTTTCTCAAGGAAACGCCTGCCAGCCTGCTGGTCAGATACCGCAACGACGACAGTCTCAGCGCACAGATACGACGTTACCTCCGGGGTTTGGCCCCGGAGTGCTGGCCCGAACGCGATGACCTCGCCGGGGTGCTGCATATGTCCAACTCCACATTGCAGCGCCGCTTACAAGCCGAAGGCACGCATTACCAAAACCTCAAGGACGACCTGCGCCGCGACATGGCGATTGACCTGCTCTCCCGTGGCGAAATGACGGTCACACAGGTCGCCACCGCCACCGGTTTCCAGGAAACCAGCGCTTTTCACCGCGCGTTCAAGAAGTGGACCGGCGTGAGCCCCGGGGCGTATCGACGCGGTCAGCTCGACGAATAGCCCCCCTTTCACATTCCCCCCTCTCTCACCCCTTGAATGCCCAAACAGCTCACGCACATTGATGCGCCCAGGCATGGGCGACACGCGGACGCCTTCCTAGAATGTGGCGAAGTGGACTTCACCAACAACAATAAAATTGAAGGAGACACGCCATGCCACCAGTGAACGTCTATACGCTCGCAGGCGAATCAACATTCAACGGGTTCCACCGGCTTATTCTGTTCTGGTGTGTGCTGATCCTGATAATCGACGGGTATGACCTCGCCGTGGTCGGTGCCGCACTGCCCGCCATCATGCAAGACATGGGCATTGACGCAACCAGTGCAGGGGTCATGGCCGGTTCGGCGCTGCTGGGTACGATGCTCGGCGCAATCTTCCTGGGCACCTTGGCAGACCGCATCGGCCGACCGAAGATGATCGCCATCTGCGTCGCGCTGTTTAGCCTGTTTACCGCTGCAGCGGGGCTGACCAGCGACCCCTTCAGCTTCAGTGTTTCGCGCTTCATTGCCGGCCTCGGCATTGGCGGCGTACTACCGATTGTCACCGCACAGATGGGCGAGTTTTCGCCGGCCAGGCTGCGCACTCGCCTTGTCACCCTGGTGTTTGCCGGTTACTCAGTGGGCGGCATTCTGGTTGCACTCACCGGTAAGCACCTGATCGAGAGCCATGGCTGGCAGTCGGTGTTCTTTGTGGCAGGGCTGCCGGTACTGCTGATTCCGCTGATTTTGAAGACGATGCCGGAGTCCATGGCGTACCTGCTCAAACAAGGCCGCCAGGCTGAGCTGCGCACCATTGTGCTGCGAATCAACCCCACGCTTGAGCTGAGCGATGAGACGCTGCTGGCCGGTCATCCGGCAGAGGCCAAGGCCGCCCTCGATAGCCCGATCAAAGGGCTGTTCAGCGAGGGGCGCGGTTTCAGTACCCTGATGATATGGGCGGCGTTCATGACCGGACTCTTCATGGTCTACGCGCTCAACTCCTGGCTGACCAAATTGATGGCGATGTCCGGCCACAGTCTTGGCTCGGCATTGAACTTCGTCATTGTGTTCAACGTTGGGGCGATTGTGGGTGCGATCGGCGGCGGCTGGTTGAGCGACAAGCTCAATATCAAGCATGTGCTGATTGCGTTTTATGTCGTCGGTGCACTGGCGCTCACTGCGATGGCCTTTACTCGCTCCACCGAACTGCTGTTTGTGGTGGTGTTCATTGTCGGCGCCTCGACGCTGGGTACGCAGTTGATTGCCTACGCCTATGCCGGGGATTTCTACCCAACGCCAATCCGTTCAACAGGCGTAGGGTTCGCATCGGGGGTTGGCCGAATCGGCGCAATCATCGCCCCGGTGCTGATCGGCTGGCTGGTGTCACTGGCCCTGCCCCTTGAACAGAATTTCATGGTGATCGCGTTGGCGGGTCTGCTTGGCGCGCTGGCGGTTACCTTTGTCAATCAGTCACGGGCCGACTCACAAAGGGTCAGCAAGTTGACGGCACTCACGCGCTGAACCCCGTCCGAACTGAGCCATGTAAAGGAGGTACACCTTGGACCGCTTGTCACCACCGCCGCTGTCTGCGCTGCAACTGCAGCGCACTGTTGACTGGACTATCAGCTCACGTCGCAGTGTCAGGGCGTTTCTTCCGACGGCCGTGGCCCATGAGGAAATCGAGGCCATTCTGGATATCGCACGCTTCAGTGCCTCAGGCGTGAATATGCAACCGTGGCGGGTGCACGTGGTGACCGGTGACGCCAAGGAGCAGCTGTCGCAGGCCATCGCCGCTGTCGATAACGACCCGCAACTCAGTCGCGACATGCAGGACCCCTACGAATACTACCCGCGCGAATGGACCACGCCTTATCTGGATCGCCGACGCAAGGTGGGTTGGGACCTCTACGGGTTGCTGGGGATTGCCAAGCACGAAAAGCAGCGTATGCACCAACAGCACGGGCGCAACTACCGTTTCTTCGATGCCCCGGTTGGCCTGCTGTTTACCGTCGACAAGGTATTGGAGCAAGGCAGCTTGCTGGACTATGGCATGTTTTTGCAAAGCGTCATGCTGGCCGCGCTCGGGCGCGGTTTGCACACCTGCCCGCAGGCGGCGTTTCTCAAGTACCACCCGGTTATCGCGCAGACGCTGAACATTCCCGCCGACCAGATGCTGGTGTGTGGCATGAGCCTGGGCTATGCCGACCCCCAGGCGATTGAAAACACGCTGGTCACCGCACGGGAACCGGTCAGCGCTTTCGCTGTTTTTCACAATAATAATAAGGAGACCTGCCCATGATCAGTGGACTTGAGCACAACCCGGCCAACCATGTGCCCTTGACCCCCCTGGGGTTCCTGGACCGTGCTGCGCTGGTTCATCCGGAACGTATTGCGATCATTCACGGCGACGTGCGGCGCACGTGGGCACACACGCGAGAACGCTGTTATCGACTCGCTTCAGCGCTAGTCAGCCGGGGCGTACAACCGGGTGAGACAGTGTCAATCCTCTCGCCGAATACCCCGGCAATGATCGAGGCCCACTTCGGCATTCCGCTGAGCGGTGCCATTCTCAATACCATCAACCATCGCTTGGACGCTGACGGCATTGCGTTCATCTTGCAGCACAGCGAGTGCAGGTTGTTATTGGTCGATTGCGAGTTCATGGCCGTGGCAGGCGCGGCACTGGCCAAGCTTGAGCGGCCGCCGGCCATCGTGATGATTCGCGATCACCTGGCCACCCCCTGGACAGGCGCGCAGGCACCGGACTATGAAAGCCTGCTCACGCAAGGCGACCCGCAGTTTGAGGGCGTAAGGCCCGCAACCGAGTGGCAGCCCATCGCGCTGAACTACACCTCAGGCACCACCGGCGATCCCAAAGGCGTGGTGGTCAGCCACCGTGGCACCTACCTGATGAGCCTGCTGCAAATGACCAACTGGCCGCTGCCGCAAGCACCACGGTATTTGTGGACGCTGCCGATGTTCCATGCAAACGGCTGGTGCTTCACCTGGGCGATTACCGCTGCGGCAGGCACTCATATTTGCCTGCGCAAAGTCACCGCCGAGGCGGTGCTGGACGCCATCGCCGAGCACCACGCCGACCATTTCTGCGCGGCACCAACGGTGATGGCGATGATTGCCAATACGCCAGCGCCGCCGCCATTACCGCACCCGGTTCGGGTGTTGACCGCCGGCTCACCGCCTCCGGCCTCCGTGCTGGACGCGGTAGTGGCCATGGGTTTCCAGGTGGATCACGTGTACGGCATCACGGAAGTGGCGGGCACGCCCATCAGTTGCGTCTGGCAAGACGGTTGGGACCAACTCGACGCGACCGACAAAGCCCGGCTGCGCGTCAGGCAAGGCGCTCGGGCGGCGGCATTCGAGGGTTTGATGGTGGCCGACGGCGAAACCCTTGAACCTGTCCCCCACGATGGCCAGACCACCGGTGAGCTGTTGCTGCGTGGCAACACCGTGATGATGGGCTACCTGAAAAACCCCTCAGCCACGCAAAAAGCTTTTGAAGGCGGGTGGTTTCACACGGGTGATGTCGCCGTGGTACATCCCGACGGCTACCTGCAGATCACCGACCGCTGCAAAGACGTGATTATCTCTGGGGGCGAAAATATTTCTTCAGTGGAAATCGAAGACATCCTCCACGGGCACGCATCGGTGCTGCACGCCGCCGTAGTGGCGCAGCCGGATAACAAATGGGGCGAAGTACCCTGCGCCTTCATCGAGTTGAAAAGCCAGGCACCAGTGCCGAGCGAAGCGGAACTGATCGCTTACTGCCAGGCACGACTGGCGCGCTACAAGTGCCCTAGCCGGGTGGTATTTGGGGAAGTGCCAAAAACGGCGACTGGAAAAATCCAGAAGTTCATCCTACGCCAACTGGCCGGTAGCCAAGAGGCGATCACCCGCTTGGCTTCCAGCGGCTGACCCCGCCTCAGCTTTCAAACACTGTCCATATTGCGCAGCGCGCCGGATGCGCCTTGGGGGAGCCGTGCGCGCTGAAAACACCAAAAACAACAACAAAAGGTGCATCAGACATGCTTACAACACGTACCGCCTCGGTGACGAGCTTGCTGGCTTGCTGTGTGGCGCCCAGCGCCTTCGCAGACTTTCTCGGCGACACTCACACCAGCCTGGAGCTGCGCAACTTCTACTACAACCGAGACTTTCGCAATGAAGGGGCCAGCCAATCCAAGCGCGATGAATGGGCACAGGGCTTTATCTTGAATGTTCAGTCCGGGTTTACCGATGGCCGCGTTGGGTTCGGTCTGGATGCACTTGGCTTGCTGGGCGTGAAGCTGGACTCAAGCCCTGACCGCACGGGCTCCGGCCTGCTGGCTTATGACTCGCAACGTAACGTTGAGGATGCATACGCCAAGTTCATCCCCACTGCCAAGGCACGCATCAGCCGCAGCGAACTGCGTATGGGTGGGCTCAATCCGGTGATGCCACTGCTGTCGAGCAATAACAGCCGACTGCTGCCCCAAGTGTTCCGGGGCGGCATGTTAGTGTCCAAAGAGCTCGATGCACTGACCTTCAGTGCACTGCGCCTCAACGCGGTGAAACAACGCAACTCGACCGACTTCGAAGCCCTCACGGCGTTCGGCTACAAACCGGTGAAGGCCGATCACTTCACTTACCTTGGGGTGGATTATAAAGCGACCCCCCAACTCACACTGAGTTACCACATCGCTGAGTTGGAAGACCTGTACCGCACGAACTTTCTTGGCCTTAAATATGAGCATGCCGTGGGCAGCGGTACCGTGGTGTCCGATGTGCGCTATTTTTCTGCTGGCGATAGCGGGGATCAAGGCATTGGCAATGTGAACAACCGCACACTCAGCGCACTGTTGTCGTTTCGCCAAAGCGGCCACACCTTCGGCGCTGGCCTGCAGAAAGCCTGGGGCGACACTCCGTTTGCCATGCTCAACGGCACTGACACCTACCTGTTCGGCGAGTCGTTGGTCAGCACCTTTACCGCACCTCGGGAGCAGGTCTGGATCGCACGCTACGATTTCGACTTTGCCGCCGCGGGTCTGCCGGGACTCACCCTGGGCTTGAAATACGCGAAGGGGCAAGATATTGACCCGACGCTGCTGACTTCAACCCAGGCGGCCCGCCTGCGCCAGGCAGACGAGGATGGCAAGGAGTGGGAGCGCGTCACCGATATCACCTATACAGTGCAAAGCGGCCCGCTGAAGAACGTGACGGCCCAGTGGCGCAATTCGACCAATCGATCGTCCTACGCCGATAGCGCCAATGAAAACAGGTTGATCTTGCGGTACACCTTCAAGTTCTGATCAAAGGACCGTCAGATCCAGGTGTATTAAAAAATATCCTTCCAGCCACGCAACGCGACCATGCACGCCAACGATGAACCCACCGAGGATTGAGCGTGGCTTTCGAGCCGTTCCCACAGTGTAGGTAGCCGGGTTCTAAGAAAAGGATTGGTCGCTTTCTCTGTCCCGATACTGCTGGGTAGCGTGCACTGCCCCTGAGCGCGGCGTATTTCAACCGCGCGCAGTCTGTTTTCGATAGCGCGGTTACCGGGCTCAACGAGGTGCGCAAAGCGTAGGTTACTGAGCGTATATTCATGCGCGCAGTACACCCGCGTTGCCTCAGGCAGCGCAGCCAGACGCTCAAGTGAACTGAGCATCTGCGCCGCCGTGCCCTCGAACAATCGACCACAGCCGCCTGCGAATAACGTGTCCCCCGTGAACAGCACGGCCTCATCGGGCAAGTAATACGCAATGTGCCCCAGCGTATGCCCCGGGACAGCAATCGTGTTGACTGTGCGGCCAAGGACAACGACATGGTCGGCCGCGTGAAGTGCGATATCGCGGCACGGGATGGGTTCCGTCGCAGGACCCAACACGCGAACGCCATAGCGTTCCTTGAGCACCGCCACACCGTCGACATGGTCGCTGTGATGGTGGGTAATCAAGATGTCCCGCAACTTCCATTGAGGATGGCTTTGCAACCAATTGATCACCGGGGTTGCATCGCCAGGATCAACCACCACGCACTCACGCAACTGCGGGTCAGCCAACAACCAGATGTAATTGTCTTCAAACGCTGGAAGTGCAATCACGTCCAGCGACTGAACGGTACCCGCAGTCATGCGGCGTTGGCCTTTAACGATTGGGCAATATACTCCGCCTGCCGAATAGCCAGGCTGACAATGGTCAGCGTCGGGTTTTCGGCGGCGCTGGTGGTGAACTGGCTACCGTCGGAAATAAACAGATTAGGCACTTCATGGCTTTGCCCATACGAATTGCAGACCCCGTCGGCAGCCTTGCGACTCATCCTGCAGGTCCCCATGTTGTGGGTCGATGGATAGGGAGGCACGCGATGGGTCTTGAGTGCGCCAACCGCGTCATAAATTGCAGCACCTTGGGTATAAGCGTGTTCACGCATCGCAATATCGTTGGGATGGTCATCGTAATGCACGTTGGCGACCGGGAGGCCAAAACGGTCTTTGGTCTCGCTCAGGGTAATCCGGTTGGTCTCCCGCGGCATGTCTTCGCCCACCAACCACATGCCGGCGAGGTGGGTGTACTTATCCATCACGCTGGCAAAGTCGCGTCCCCAGGCCCCGGGTTTGAAAAAAGCCGCCATGAACGAGGGCCCCAGGGAAATCGTTTCCATCTCATAGCCACCAACGAAACCACGATCAGGCTTGAAGTGCGCCTCGTCGCTGATGATCCCAGCCATGATGTTGCCGCGATAAAAATGCACGGGGTCCTTGAATTCCGCAAACACTGAGCCCGTCATATGCCGCATGTAGTGCTTGCCGACCATGCCCGCACCATTTCCCAGGCCGTGAGGGAACAGCGCACTGGCTGAATTGAGCAACAGCCGTGGGGTTTCAATGGCATTACCGGCGACAGCGACCAGGCGAGCTTTCTGGCGTTGCAGTTCACCGTTTGCATTGGCGTAAACCACCGCGCTGGCCCGCCCCTTGGCATCGTGTTCGATCCGCACAACGTGGGCTTCGACGCGCAACTCAAGCTTTCCGGTGGCTTCGGCTGCGGGGATCTCGGTGTAGAGAGTGGACCATTTAGCGCCCATCTTGCAGCCTTGGAAGCAGAAACCTAGCTGCATGCATTGAGCTCTACCATCACGGGCGCGACTGTTGATCGCCATATGTCCGGTTGAACACTCTTTGTAGCCGAGCTTGGTCGCGCCGTTGTACATCACTTTGAAGTTGTTGTTACCTGGCAAACCGGGAATATTGTTGGTGCGCGTAACGCCCATTTTATCTTCGGCGCGCGCATAGAAAGGCTCAAGTTCTGCAAGGGTCAACGGCCAATCCAGGAGGTTGGCGTCCTTGACCTCGCCATAGGTTTCCCGCGCGCGGAATTCATGCTCGCGAAAGCGCAAACTCGCACCGGCCCAGTGGGTAGTGGTGCCACCTACGGTTTTGCAAATCCACGCTGGTAGCGTGGGAAAGTCCTGGGCTATCTGCCAGGTGCCCGAGGTGGTGCGCGTATCACTCCACGACAGCTGCTCGAAGGAAGGCCATTCGTCGTTAATGAACGTCGCTTGTGACTGACGCTTACCCGCCTCCAGCAGCACCACGGGGATACCTTTCTGGCAAAGCTCATTGGCCAGCGTGCCACCACCGGCTCCCGAACCAATGATGACGACTACCGAATCGTCGTCGAAACTATAAGTGGTCATATCGAGTGACTCCTCAGGAGAAAGCTGCTGGGCTGGCGATTGCGGGTGGCGATGGCAGCCATTGCAGATCGTCGAAGCCGCGCATCAAGTAGCCACCCTTCGGGAACGAAGCGCCTTCGTAGCCAAAATGCTTGTAGGCCAGTTCATTGCTGTAGAGCGCGTTGACGGCAGCACCCTTGACCAACTTGAAGAAATCACTGTCCTGGATCTCGACCAGCAGCCGGACTTGCTCGGCTTCCGCCAATTTCATCCAGCCGGCGGCGGATTTATGGTCCAACTGAGCAAAACCTTTGAGGAGTAGAGGCGTTACGGAAGGATCCTTGGCGGCACGCTCATCCAGCGCCTTCACCGCAAAGGCATAAACAGCGTCCTCCATAGAGTCGTGAGGATAAATTCGTCGAATCATCAGCAGCAACTGGGAGCCTAGCGTGCTGCTGAGGGTGTGCATTTCCAACGCCCAGCTCTGGCTTGGCGCAATCAGTGCAATGGGACCTGTGGTGAACATCAGGGTACCCAATAGCAGACCACCGCTGGCATGAAGAAAACGGCGTCGACTGACTTTGAGGTCGCTCATGAATGTCTCCTTGTTATTGTTATTAGGAAATCACATGTCGATTCTACGGGTGCGCTTTGGGGCGCTGGTAATAGCGAGCTACTACTTTAAATTTGAGCGCAATCGCCCGGCAAGATAATGAAAACAGTTCGTAATTACGAGACCGCCAGTCGTGTTATTGGTAATGGCCTCCCTTCTGCAACAGTTCGATTTTGTACCCATCGGGATCCTGAATGAAGAAAAACCTGGCGAGCAAAATACCGTCACGTTTGAATTCTTTTATCGGTGCCGGCGCAACCTCCAAGCTCGTGAGCTTGGCGTGCAGCGCGTCCAAATCGTCGGTCACGAACGCGAGATGGCCGTACGCATTTCCCATGTCATAGGCTGCAACGCCTTTATTCCAGGTAAGTTCGACTTCGGCACCGCTATTGAGATCGCGAAGGTACACGAGGGTAAAATCCTCGAATTCCAATCGGTGGGTTTCTTTCAACCCCAGCGCGCGCTGGTAGAAGTTCAGAGAACGTTGCAGATCGGAAACTCTGATCATCGCGTGAATGAATTTAAGCATGTTATACCCGTCGCTCTTTTGATCGTGGCGTGGAGAATCACGGTGACACTCGGCCAATCATAAGAAGGTCGCTTAATGCGTGGGTAATAGCTGGCTATGCTGTGTTATCGGCGACTGCCCAGAAACCGATATGTAATAGGTCATTGTTACCCGCTGAGTCATCCGAGGCGCTAGGGTAGTGTCAAGTCGCGCGCGTCTCACGCTATGCTGGCCAGCCTGACAGACGCAATATCTCACCAAAACCTCTGGAGGTACGCCATGTGTGAGCTCTACGTAAAAGCCGATCCGATTCTGTATGAGTCGCGTACTCGCTCACTGCGCATCAGCGGCGTGGTGACCACGCTGCGGTTGGAGAATCAGTTCTGGGATGTGTTGACCGAAATCGCCGCGGCAGATGGACAAACCACCAACCAACTCATTAGTCAGTTGCATCAGGAAATTATGGACTACCGCGGTGAAGTGGTGAATTTTGCTTCATTTTTGAGGGTGTGCTGCATCCGCTACCTCAGTCAGAAGCGCCAGAACGTAAGCGCCCTGACGCTGGTGGAAAAGACAGGCTGATAGCGGCCGCGCACTTGCTGCACCGCCGCGTCCTCAGTGTCAAAGGCGCTGACGGCCAGAACCGGACCAAACACCTCCACGATGCTGTTACAGCGTCGGCGCAACAGTCACATCAGCCTGACCACTCTCGACCAGCGCCGACCGAACAACTCCGTTCGCCTTCTGGCGCTCGATAAAGGCCCGCACATACGCCGCGCCGGCATCACGTCCACGGGGTACGGCCATCGCCTGGCGAATCGAGGTGAAGGCACCGTCCAGGACGCGATAACCCGGGTTACCGCTGGCGAACAGCTCCAGCGGCTGGCGCACGCCCGCTGCTGCGTCCAGCCGCTGCTCGACAAACAACGCCACCGCGCCCGCAGAGGTGGGTGCGCGCTCAAGCTGTGCGTGCTGCAACGTGCGTGTGAGATACAGGTCATAGGCCGCGCCCTTTCCCACCGCCAGCCTTAGCCCAGGCTGATCAAGCGCTTCGACGCGCTGGTGAGGTGAGTCGGTGCTGACCAGGTAAGTCCCCTCGATAATCACGTAAGGGTCACTGAAGGCGATCTGCTCCGCTCGTACGGGCTCAATGGCCAGGAAAGCCACGCGCCAGGCGCCCTGCTCCAGGGCTTCAAAGACCTTGCCGGCAGCGTCGTAGGTGACCATTTCCAACTGCACGCCTAGTTCCTGCGCCAAGGCTTTTGCCAGTGCCACCGACACGCCCTGCGGCTGCCCGCCCGAGCCCTGCTGGGCCAGGACCGGGTTGCCGAAATTTATCGCCGCCGTCAGTACGCCACCGGGTGCCAGGTCATCAAGTACAGCACGATCAACTGCGCTCATCTTTTACTCCAAACGTGTGAACAGTCACGGCGCCCTGGTTCGAGACGCGCATGAACAGGGTCATCAGAAAACCCAGCAACAATAACGCGCTGAGAAACACCAGGCCATTGGCGGCACTCTGGCTGTTGCCCTTGACCAGGCCGATCAACGACGGCCCGGCAAAGCCGCCGAGGTTGCCTATGGAATTGATCACCGCGATGGACACTGCGGCGGTGGCCCGATCGAGAAACAGCGTCGGCAGCGCCCAGAACGGTGACTTGAAACTGTAGAGCCCGGACAGCGCCACGCAAATCATCGCCATTGCCACAAACGCATTGCCCATCACACCGGCCCCGACCAGCCCCAGCGCAGCGACCAGCAACGGAATCGCCGCGTGCAGTTTACGCTCGTTGCGCTTGTCGGAACTGCGCGACCAGATAATCATCGCGGCCGTGGCCACAATATAGGGCAGCATGGCGATCAAACCGATCTGGGTGTGAGTCAACGACTCGGAGAACCCCTTGATGATCTGCGGCATCCAGTAGCCGACACCCAGGCTGCCGCACTGGTACACAAAGTAGATGAACGACAGGTACAGGACCTTGGGGTGCGTCATGGTCTTGTACACACTCAGGCTCTTGACGTTTTTGCGGCTCTGGCAATCACGTTCAAGCTCGGCCACCAGCCAGGCTTTCTCATCGGGTTTGAGCCATTTTTACTGCTCCGGTTTGTCGGTGAGGAAGAAGTAGCAGGCCACGCCGAGAAACACCGCGGGAATGCCCTCCAGAAACAACATCCAGCGCCAGCCGCTCCAGTTGAACCAGCTGATGTTGTCCATGATCCAGGTGCTCATCGGCGCGCCGATGATGTAGCTCACCGGGATGGCGGCAGTGAACAGCGCCACGGTGGTCGCCAGTTCCATCGAGCGGAACCAGAACGTCAGGTAGACGATGATCCCAGGGAAGAACCCGGCCTCGGCCACTCCGAGAAAAAACCGCAGGATGTACAGTTGATTGGCCGTCTGCGCAAACGCGGTCGAGGCGGCAATCAGCCCCCAGGTCACCAGGATCCGGGCGATCCACACCCGCGCGCCGAACTTGTTGAGCATCACGTTGCTGGGCACTTCAAACAGGAAGTAGCCGATAAAGAAAATCCCGGAAATAAAACCAAAGGCCTCGCTGGACAGCGCGAGTTCCTTGTTCATTTGCAAGGCGGCATAGCCAATGTTGGCGCGATCAAGGTAAGAAACGATGTACAGCAGAAACACAAAGGGGATGATTCGCAGGGTGACCTTGCGAACAATCGCGGCTTCATCAGGCTTATTGTTATTCATAGCGACCTCATGGGAAGCAGACCGGAGCCGGCTTCTGTCATTGCATTAGTGTATGTCGAACGCTTTCAAGCAGAGAACACCATGCAGACCGGGCTGGCGGTGGACACCGAAAAGCCGGTCTTGCTCAACCCGCCCGTCTTCGGATCAATCGCCATCGAGATGAGCGTGTCGCTGTCTTCGTTGAGGGCAAATACAAACCGCCCGTTGGGTGTCAGCGTGAAGAAACGCGGGGTCTTGCCGGCGGTGGGCATGAACTCCACCGGGCTCAGCAACCCGGTGCCCTGGTCGATGGCAAACACCGCCACGCTGTCGTAGCCCCGGTTGGAGGCGTAGACAAAACGGCCGTTGCGGTCGACTTCAATCTCCGAAGCGCGGCTGTTGCCGGTGAAGGTCGCGGGCAGCGACGTCACCACTTGCAGCGGTTTCAAGGCGCCGTCCTGCGCATTGAAGTGGTAGGTGGTTACCGTCGAGTCCAGCTCGTTGATGACATAGGCATACGGCGCGCCGGGGTGCAGCGCCAGGTGCCGGGGCCCGGCGCCCTCGCGTGTAGCCACGAACGGGTGCTCGGCCGGGAGCAGTTGGCCACCGGCAAAGCGAAAGCTGAACACCCGGTCCAGGCCTTTGTCGGGCACCAGCACGAACTGACCGCTGTGATCGAACGGGTTGAAATGCGGCTTGGCGAACGGTTGCTCAACGCGGTGCGGCCCCAGTGGGCCTTCGAGCTTGAGCAGTTGACTGAGGCTGCCGAGGGCACCGTCCTTGTCGACATTGAGCACCGCCAGCGAACCGCTGATGTGGTTCGACACCACCAGAAAACGCTCGCTGGGGTCGAGGGCCAAGTGCACCGGGTTCTTGCCGGCGCAGCTTTGCTGGTTGATGAAGGTGAGCGTGCCGCTGGCCTTATCGATGCTGAACGCACTGACCTCGCTCTTGTCACCGTGCACGGTGTACAGCCGGTCGCCCGCCTTGTTCAGGGTGAGAAATGACGGGTTGACCAGGTCCTTGACCACCTGTACCAACGCCAGCGCGCCGGCTTCCTGGTCGACCTTAAAGACGCTGATGCCCTCACCGCGGGCATTGCGCTCACGGGTGGTCCGTGACCCGACATAGGCGTACATAGGGGATGTTCTCCGCGTAACAGATGGGGGGTTCAGAAGCGTCGCGGCCCGAATAAGGCCGGATGGCAGCAGTGAGCCAAGCGCCGAGACTCCGGCAACAGTGGCCGCCTGCAACAGTAGGGTGCGACGGCTGGCGTCACGAATGTCGGGCTCGGGCGTACCTGCGCCCTGGTCGTCGCCTTGCATAGCTGCGTTCCTTATTGTTGTTGATCGCTATGGACCGGCCTGTCTGCGCAGGCCGAGTAATGAAACTATTGACGGGTGCGCGCCACTACCTTGCGGATCACAAACGGCAGCACACCGCCGTGGACCAAGTAGCGAATCTCCTGCAAGGAGTCGATACGCACGCCCAGTTGCATCTGCCGCTCGCCGGTGGCGCCGGACACCCGCATGGTCACGGGGTTATCGCCCATGCGTAGGCGGTCCAGGCCGATGAAGTCCAAGTGCTCATCGCCCTGCAATGCCAAGTCATCGACCGACTGACCGGCCGCGAACCGCAAGGGAACCACGCCCATGCCGATTAAGTTGCTGCGATGGATACGCTCGATGCTCTGCGCCACTACAGCCTTGACGCCCAGCAAGGCCTGGGCCTTGGCCGCCCAGTCGCGGCTGGAGCCGGCGCCGTAGTTGATGCCGGCAAACACCACCATGGGGGTGTGCTGCTCGGCAAAGCTCTTGGCGGCCTCATACACCGGCAGGCATTGGCTGTGATCAAAATTCCAGGCCCATGCGCCGAGGCCGGGCTGGCGATCGCCCAGCAGGCGGTTCTTCACCGCTTTATTGGTAAACGCGCCGCGCAGCATCACTTCATGGTTGCTGCGGCGGGTGGAGTATTGGTTGAGGTCCTGAGGGTCTTCCCCACGCTCCAGCAGCCATTGGCCGGCCAGGCTGTCGGCGGGGATGGAATAGGCCGGCGAGATATGGTCAGTGGTGACGTTATCGCCCAGCACCATCAACGTGCGTGCGCCTTTGATGGCCAGGCTGGCTTTGGGCTCGGCCGGCACATCCGCCAGGTACTGCGGGCGGCGCAGGTAAGTGGACGTAGGGCTCCAGGGAAATTGCACACTGCCTTCGGCCGACAGTGCCTGCCAGTGGTGCGTACCGTCCCAGACCTTGGCCAGGCGGTCCTGGAAGAACTCGGGTTTGACCACGCTCGTCACTTGCTCGGCGATCTGCGCATCAGTGGGCATCAGGTCGCGCAAAAATACCGGGTTGCCCTGCAGGTCCACGGCCAAGGCCTCGGACTCAAGGTCGATGTCGATGGTGCCCGCAATGGCATAGGCCACACAGAGCGCAGGCGACGCGAGGTAACCTGCCGGCACCTTGGGGTTGACCCGGCCTTCAAAATTGCGGTTGCCGGACAGCACCACCACCCCTTTCAGGCCCTGATCGGCGAAACGTTCTACGTGCTCCTCCAGCGAGCCGGAGTTGCCGATGCACGTCATGCAGCCAAACCCGGCCAGGTCGAACCCCTGCGCGGCAAAATCCTCCAGCAGGTGCGCCTCGGCCAGGTAATCAGCCACCACCCGCGAACCGGGCGACAGCGAGGTCTTGACCCACGGTTTGCGATTGAGCCCAAGCTGACGAGCCTTGCGTGCCAACAGGCCGGCCTGGATCATCTGCGCCGGGTTGGCGGTATTGGTGCAACTGGTAATCGCCGACATCACCACCGCGCCATGGGTGATCGGCTGCCCGAATGAGGGCTCGAAAAATACCCGTTCACTCGGCCCGGCAATCAAGCTGGCGCCACCCATAACGTCATCACGAAACGACGCCGCCGCTTCGGACAGCTTGCGCCGCTGATGGGGTTGGTGAGGCCCGGCTACGCTGGGCTCGATACTCCTCAGGTCGAGTTCGATCAGTTCATCAAACTGCGGCTCGACCAGGTCGTCGGCTCGCCACAGCGGCTGCGCATTCATGTAGGCAACCACCTTGCGACACAAGGTCTCGGAACGCCCGCTGAGTTTTAAATACGCCAGGGTTTCATCATCAAACGGAAAGAACACCACCGTGGCGCCGTATTCCGGAGCCATATTGGCAACCGTGCCGCGTGCCGCCCAGCTCAAGCTGCTGAGCCCCGGCCCGGTGAATTCGACAAACTTACCCACCACCGAACGTTGACGCAGGATCTGCGCCACATGCAGCGACAGGTCGGTCGCCGTGACCCCAGGTCGCAGGCGGTTGGTGACACGAATCCCCACCACCTGCGGAAAACTGATCGGCACCGGCTCGCCGACCATGGCGGCCTGCCCTTCCAGGCCACCGACACCCCAGCCCAGCACGCCGATGGCGTTAATCATGGGGGTATGGCTATCGGTAGCCACCATGCCGTCCGGATGCAGCAGGCGCTGGCCGTCTTCGGTGCGGCTTTCCCACACCACTTGGGCGAGGGCTTCCATGTTCATCTGGTGAATGATGCCGGTGCCGGGTGGGATAACGCCGAAGTTATCCAGGCTCTTTTGCGCCCACTTAATGAACCGGTAGCGTTCACTGTTGCGCCGAAAATCAATGTCGAGGTTCTGCTCGACGGCATCGGCCTCGGCGTAGCGCTCAACGATCACAGAATGATCGATGGTCAGTACCGCGGGAATCAGCGGGTTCATTGCCTCAGGGTCGCCACCCAGCTCAGCCACCACATCGCGCATACCGGCAAAGTCCGCCAGCGCAGGCAAACACGTGGTGTCGTGGAACATGAGGCGGTTGGGCCGAAACGGCACTTCGCAGTCCGGCCCCTGGCCGATGGCGCGGGCGAGCACGGAGGGCAGTGCTTCAGGGGAACAGCGCGCAACGTTTTCCAGCAGAATCCGGATCGAATACGGCAGGGTTGCCAGTTGCGCCGGCGACAGCAATTTATGCAAGTCGATATAGGCAAACGGCTGGTTGTCGATCATCAACTGATTGATGAGGGCGTGGTCAGTCTCGGTCATGCACGTATCGCTCAGGCTTTTTTATAGTGATGCGATCAGAGTCGCTATGAGCCGATACTAGGAGCAATTCCGAGACGTGAAAATTGACCAATTACCATGGCAGCGTTCTCCATCGGAGAACGCTTGTGATTAGCTGACCCGCAGGTGGTCAATCAGCGTTTTCAAGGTCGGGGACGCCGCGTCGTAACGCTTGAACACCAGCAGCAATGAGCGTTGCGCCCAAGGCTCGTCCAGGGTCACCGCCTTGAGCTTGTGGCTGCGCAGGTACTGATTGATCACGCTACGAGGCAGAATCGCTAGCCCAAGGCCGGTGGATACCATACGACACATGCAATCGAAACTGCTGATGCGTATGCGCAGCTTGAGCGACAGCCCGAGCTTTTGCGCCTCCTGGGTTAACAAGGTATGCATCGAACTTTCCAGGTGCGGGCCGACGAACTCATGGGCCAGTACTTCCTCGAAGCGCAGGGACTTGCGCGTCGCCAACGCATGGCCGGTGGGCACCACCAGGGTCAATTCGTCCTGGCGATAAGGCAAGGTTTCCAGGCCTTGCGCGGCGGTCTGCGCAGCAATGATGCCCAGGTCGGCACGCCCATCGGCAACCGCGCGAATCACCGCAGACCCCACCCGTTCTTCGATATCGAATTTGATCTGGGGGTACAGCGAGACGAAATGGGCAACGTCGTCCGGCAGGAACTGCGACAGCGCTGAGGTGATGGCATGGATGCGGATATGGCCCTTGACCCCCGCCGAGTAATCCGCCAATTCATGGTCGAGCTGCGAGAGCGTCTGCTTGACCTGCCGTGCATAAAACAGCATTGACTGACCCGCTGGGGTCAAGTCCACCCCCCGCGCATTGCGCGTCAGCAACGGCGCACCCACTTGCGCTTCCAGCTCGGAGATGCGCTTGCTGATGGCCGACACCGCCAGGTGCTTGAGCCGCGCAGCCCGCGTCAGGTTGCGCTCTTCGGCCACCGCGATAAACAGGTCAAGGCTGGTGATGTCGTATCGCACCCAGGGCTCCAGTGACGTAATAGTGATACCGCAGCTTATCATCACACAGGTAGGGCCGGCCGCAGCGGTCTAACCGCTCGGCCTGCACAATACCCGCTCCAGCGCCGCCACCATCGTCCAGGCCGTGGCGTCATCCTCCAGCCTACCCATACTCCTTTTACTATTGATGAGAGTCCGCCTCCTCAGTAGGATAAAACTCGCCCGCCCTCCCACTTTTTTTAAGCCGTTCGCGCACCATTATCTCAACGCGGGCCACTGCGGCTTGATCGTCAGGATTGACCAACTGCACACAGAGGCGTCGGACATTCTGATCGTGGGTACCCTCGCTCATCATCTCGTGAGTGAAGACCTGTTCGCCACGCCATAGGCATAGTGGGGTATGAGTTGCGCCGAGCCATATTTCGTTGACTGATCCAAGGTCGGTGGTATCCAGTTGATCCACGGTGATGGTCTTATCCATGGCGCTATACCTTACCAATGAGTAGGTATGGATAGACATGCAGGCATAGACGGTCGTTCCAAGCGTCGGCAGTTTAATAGCGCCAATAGTAGTTACACACGTCACGGATCGAGCTCGGACATTCGACAATTGATACGAACAGACAAGGCGATTCCTATCAATGATACGGTTGGTTTTAAATGCAAATAGCCACGTCTGGATACCCTGCGTTCCAAGCCGTAGACGGTTGAAAACATCGTGATCACTGCGCGCGAAGTGATTAGCGCCTTTACGGTTTTCCATCATGATCGTTTGCAACGGTGTTCATTCGCAGGGCCCAATTTCCACTCAACAGCCCCGAGCATTGTCCCTTCCATCATCCTGGCAATGGCGCCCTCCTTCAGCCGCTGTGCGGACGTTCAACGTGCCAAGACAATAGACGCAGTAGAATTCAGATGTGAGGACGCAAAATTTATACTCTATGTATATTTACATACTCATAACCAATGAATCGCCCCGGATTTCGTAGACACCTCCATGCCTTAAACTGAGGCCAATTAGGAGGTGCCATGAGCAACCCGCGTTACCCCGAAGAATTCAAAATCCAAGCGGTCAATCAAGTGACCGAAAAGAAGCTGCCTGTCGCTGATGTGGCGGCCCGTCTCGGCGTGTCGACGCATAGTCTCTATGCCTGGATAAAGCGCTACAGCAAACCTCAAGAAGAACGGCGGCAGGATGATGATCAGCACGCTGAACTACGTCGTCTGCGAGCGGAGCTCAAGCGCGTCACTGAAGAGCGAGACATCTTAAAAAAGGCCGCCGCGTACTTTGCCAAGGAGTGCGGTTGAAGTACGCCTTTATCAAGCAGCGAGCCGGCGACTATTCCATTCGACGGCTATGCCTGACGCTGAAAGTCCATCCCAGCGGTTATTACGCCTGGTTGTCTGAGCCGCAATCTGCACGCGCTAAAGACGACCAGCGACTGCTGGGTTTGATCAAGCATTCATGGTTGGAGAGCGGAGGCGTTTATGGCTATCGTAAAATCCATGACGATCTGCGCGAGGTCGGTGAGGATTGTGGTCGTCATCGTGTGGCGAGGCTGATGCGTCTTGAAGGCCTGCGTTCTCAGACAGGTTATCGACGCCGTCCTGGAAAGTACGGCGGTAAGCCAGCGGTCGCCTCACCCAATTTGCTGAAGCGCCAGTTCGATGTCGTGGAACCCAACAAGGTTTGGGTCACCGACATCACCTACATTCGTACGTATGAAGGCTGGTTGTATTTGGCGGTGGTGCTGGATCTGTTTTCTCGTCAAGTCGTTGGCTGGTCAATGAAGTCGCAGATGACCAGTGATTTAGCTATTGATGCTTTGTTGATGGCGGTTTGGAGGCGTAAACCGAAGCAAGAGGTGATGGTTCATTCCGACCAAGGTAGCCAGTACAGCAGCTCCGATTGGCGCAGCTTTTTGAAGGCAAACAATTTGGTTGCCAGCATGAGTCGTCGAGGCAACTGTCATGACAACGCCGTGGCCGAGAGCTTTTTCCAGCTTCTGAAACGTGAACGGATCAAGCGAAAAATTTACACCAGACGTGAAGATGCTCGTAGCGATGTGTTCGATTACATCGAAATGTTCTACAACTCAAAACGTCGACATGGTTTCAACAATCAGCTGTCACCGATAGAGTTTGAAAAGCGTCACGCAATGAGCTTGCAAGGTGTCTAGAGAACCCGGGGCGATTCAACACTCACGCACTGCACGGTTGGCCAACGTGTTGCTTGAAGAGCTCGAACTGGCCCCCATGGAACAGCTTTACCTGCCTTTGCCTGCATCAGCAGCGCTGCGCACAATCGCCCGGGCGCTAGCGCAAGATCCGGCCAACCGCGCCACCATGGTGAGTTGGGCGCGCCGTGTCGCCATGAGTGAACGCTCGCTGTCCCGTCTGGTAAAAGGCGAAACCGGCCTTACCTTCGGTCAATGGCGCAAGCAATGGCAGATCATTGTCGCGCTGCAAAGCTTAGCCGAGGGGTTGTCAGTCCAGCGAACCGCAGAAGCGCTCGGCTATGAGTCGGTCAGTTCGTTTATCACCATGTTTCGTAAAGCGCTCGGCACCTCACCGGCACGCTTCCTGCGCAGTACCACTCTTCCCACTAAGAACGCTAATTCTCGCTCACGCGGAAGCGACTCTGTTGATTAGAAGAAACTGTCCTGACAGTCTCAGTGTGAAGCGGCTGCACTGTCCTCAGTAGACAAACTGCTTATCCGATAATCCAAATAACGTTTCTGCCCCACCTCGCAAGCATGCGCTTAGGCCTTGGATCCGAGGCAGAAGTCTCCGGAAATAGAAATCGCCAGTCGCACGTTTTGCCTGGTAAAACTGGGGATCCTCCGCCAGGTGCTCACCCGCAATTGTTGCCATCTTTGACCATAGCCAGGCGTACGTTACGTAGCCGACCAGGTGAAGAAACTCAACAGCACAGGCGCCTACTTCTCTTGGTTCGTTTTGGTAACGCTCGAGCAAGCGGTCTAAATTGTCGCTCAGTAAAATTGCAGACTCGCGCAAAGCGCTTGCATGTACAGCATCCGGAAGATCACTGTGCAGGAGTATTTCCGAAATGAAAGCCGACAAGACCTCGCCACCATCAGCGACGATCTTGCGTGCTACGAGATCCATTGCCTGAATACCATTGGTTCCCTCATAGATTTGCGCAATCCGTACATCACGTACCAGCTGTTCTTGTCCCCATTCCCGTACGTATCCATGCCCCCCCAAAACCTGCTGACCTAGAACAGTGCTTTCCAGCCCAGTATCGGTAAAAAACGCCTTCGCGATGGGTGTCAATAATGCGACCCTCTGGCTCGCATGGTTTCGCTCTTCAGGATCGACGCTATGTTTGGCGATATCCAGTTGCTGGCCTATATACGTAGCCAGAGCCCTCCCGCCTTCCGTCATCGCCCGCATGGAGAGCAGCATCCGCCGAACGTCAGGATGGCCGATGATTGGGGACTCACAGCCAGCTGAGCCCGCGATTGGTGTACGCCCCTGAAGGCGATCCAGCGCGTAAACTGCTGCAGTTTGATAAGACGCTTCAGCACATCCGATCCCCTGAATGCCAATTGAAAGCCGTTCGTAATTCATCATGGTGAACATGGCGCTGAGGCCCTGGTGCAAGCCTCCGATCAACCAGCCTTTGGCCCCATCGAAATTCAGCACACAGGTCGCGGATGCTTTGATGCCCATTTTGTGTTCAATGGAACCGCAGCTCATTGCATTGGGCGATCCAAGCGAACCATCGTCGTTAACCATAATCTTGGGTACGAGAAACAGAGACAGCCCTTTTGCTCCAACTGGCGCGTCCGGTGTTCGTGCCAGCACCAGATGCACAATATTTTCGGTCAGATCATGGTCTCCGCCGGTGATGAAAATCTTGCTGCCGCGTACTGCGTAGCTGCCATCGACTTCGGGTTGTGCGAGTGCCCTGATTGCCCCCAGATCACTACCTGCTTGTGACTCCGTAAGGCACATTGTTCCTGACCAGCGACCGCTATACATGGCCGGCAAATAGCGCTGCTTCAACACCTCATCGCCATGCGCATCAAGTGTCAAACACGCACCGCTACTCAAAGCTGGATATAACGCGAAGCTGCAATTGGCGGCATAGAGCATTTCATCAAGATGAACGGTGAGCATTTTCGGCATTCCCTGCCCACCAAATGATGGGTTACCTGCAATACCTACCCAGCCGCCTTCGGCATAAGTCTGATATGCCTGCTTGAAGCCCTTCGGGGTGGTGACGCACCCATCTTGCCAAGTAGCGCCCTCTTCATCAGCGCTACGGTTGAGTGGGGCCAATACATGCGAACTCAAACGAGCAGCTTCTTCCAGGACTGCCGAGGCAATTTCTGCATCAACTGTTTCTGCGAAAAAAGGTAATTGCGACCAAGTCCTCGACGCTGCAAAGACGTCGTTTAATAGAAACTGGATATCACGTAATGGAGCTCGGTACTGACTCATGATACTTCTCCGATTCAGGCGGGATGATAATGGTGGCGGCTTGAAGCCGCACTCACGGGGAAGGAGTAGCTATGGCTAGTTCTGCACCACGTGAACGCTAGTCGTAGGGGTGGAAGCCGTGACCAGTCTTACGCCCTAACCTTCCTGCGTGAACCATTTCACGTAGTAGTGGCGCGGGACGGTATTTCGAGTCACCAAACGCTTCATGAAAAGCATCAAGGATCGACAGAAGCGTATCCAGCCCAATTAAATCGGCTAGCGCCAGCGGACCGAGGGGGTGGGCGCAACCCAATGTCATGCCCCGGTCGATATCCTCTGCAGAAGCGAGTCCCTCCTGCAGTACGAAAATAGCTTCGTTTAGCATAGGAACGAGGATTCGGTTGACGACAAACCCCGGAGCATTGCGAACGTTAATGGGTGTCTTACCCAATCGGGCAGCTAAAGCCGCAATTTGCTGATGGGTTTCATCGCATGTATGCAGCCCTCTGATCACTTCGACTAGTTGCAACACGGGTACTGGGTTGAAGAAGTGCAACCCGATGAAGCGGTCCGGGGAAGAGATGCTTGACGCTAATTCAGTAATAGACAGCGAAGATGTGTTGCTGGCGATTAAACCAGTGACAGGCAGCACGGCATCAAGCTTTGCGAGGATGCTCTTCTTGACTTGCAGATCTTCGCTTGCCGCCTCGATGACCAGATCGCAGGTCGACAGTGGCCCGTAGTCTCCCGCACAACTGAGCAAATCTAATGCTTCGCCGCGCTGCTGAGTTGAAAGCGCCCCCTTATCCACCTGCCGTTGCATGGCAGCACCGATACGATCAATGCCGCGCTGTCCCAGTTGAGTCGAGGTATCCACAAGCACTACAGTGAGGCCAGCCTGGACGCAGACCTGAGCGATCCCAGTGCCCATGGTACCCGCGCCGATAACGCCGATTTTCTTCAATTTAATGTTCTGCATATCAAACCCGCTCCAGTACGACTGCAATACCCTGTCCACCGCCAATACACATAGTCACCAGCGCATAACGACCATTAACTCGTTGCAACTCGTGAATTGCCTTGGTGCAAAGAATTGCACCTGAAGCCCCTACTGGGTGGCCAAGCGCGATGCCCGATCCGTTCGGGTTGACCTTTTCCGGATTAAATTCGAGCGACTTGGCCACCGCGCACGCTTGTGCGGCGAACGCCTCGTTCGACTCGATTACATCCATATCCGCGACTGTCAGCCTGGCGCGCTGCAGTGCCAGCCGGGACGCGGGGATCGGCCCCAGTCCCATCAAGGTCGGTTCGACGCCAGCGTGCCCATAAGAGACTACTCGTGCCAGTGGCCGTAACCCTTGCTGCTTGACGGCCTGTCCAGAGGCGAGCACCAGCGCACTGGCTCCGTCGTTCAGGCCTGATGAGTTCCCGGCGGTGACCGTTCCATGGGACTGAAACACAGGTTTCATGCGGGCGAGCTGCTCCAGCGTGACGTCGGCGCGAACGTGTTCGTCAACGGCGAAGCTATGCATCTGCCTGCCTTGCTTAGTCTGGATCGGAATAATTTGATCAGTGAAACGCCCCTCCCGAATGGCTCGCGCTGCGCGCTGTTGGCTCAGCAGCGCGAGTTGATCCTGCTCTTGGCGGCTAATGCCTTCGGTCGTCGCGACGTTTTCTGCGGTGATTCCCATGTGGATGCCATGGATCGGGTCCTGCAATGCACCCAGCATCAGATCTTGCAGTTGTGAGTCCCCCATACGGGCGCCCCACCGGACAGCAGGTGCCAAGTAGGCGCTCCGGCTCATCGACTCCACACCACCAGCCATTACAATCTGGGCGTCATTCAACTTCAACATCTGGGCAGCGCTGACGAGCGCCTGCAAACCAGACCCGCAGAGTCGATTCACCGCGAAAGCAGGGGAGGTCGCCGGAATGCCAGATTGAAGTGCTGCAACCCGAGCGATATAGGCATCTTGCGGTACTGTATTGATGACGTGCCCGAAGACCACGTGTTCAATCTGATCCGGCTCACATCCTGCTCGTTGTACCGCTGCGCGAGCGACCGCTGTCGCAAGCTCGGCGGGCGGTGTGTCTTTTAAAGAGCCACCAAAAGTGCCGATGGCTGTGCGCACTGCACTGACGATGAAAACTTCTCGATCCGACATAATCGCGCTCCTTCCGTTATCGTGGTTGGAGTTTATTGAGCGAACAAGCAGAGTCCTATGCCGAAACAGTCCAGTAACTCCTGAGCTTTTTGGCCATTAATGAGGGGGATGACATGATGCAGCACGGCGAAGCGGTGTCGCCGGTACGCGACCGAGATACCGTGGCGGCTTATTTCGTCAGTGCGGGCCTGTGGCGACTGCAACAGACCCCCTCGAAGACAGACGCCATTTTGCGGAGCGTCGACATCGATCCCGCCTGGCTGACCGACCCGCTCTTTCGGATATCCGCGCAATCCGTCACCCGCTTTTGGCTTGCCATTACTGAAGAGCTCAATGACGAGTTCTTTGGGTTTGATTCACATGGCATGCCCAGGGGCACGTTTGCGTTGATCTGTCGTCACGTAATACATGAGCCCAATTTGGGGCGAGCGCTCCACCAATGCTTAGAAGCATTCGGACTGTTCGTCCATGATGTGCGCGCGCGCCTTGAAGTGCACGGACGCCGTGCCGCCATCATCGTTGAGAACCGACTAAGCGACCCAGGTATCATCCATGTCGCGGAGGAGATTTTTCTAAGCATGGTTATTGGGGTGATTTGCTGGTTGACCGGACGCAGGCTGCTGTTCGACAGCACTGAGTTCGGCCATGAGCGTACACTCCACGGCGCCGACCCTATGCTCTGGGGCCCCTGGACCAAATTCGATGCGCCGCACACGCGCCTTGAGTTCGATGCTGTCCAGCTCAAACTGCCCGTTGTGCGTGACTTTGGCGCACTTAAACATTTTTTACGAGCCGCTCCTGAGGGCGTGGTGGTCAGCTTTCGAAATCGCAGTGGATTGGCCGCGGGAGTATATCGATTGCTTCGTGACGATACCGGCCACATATGGCCGACGCAGGCCCAAATTGCCGAAACGATGCAACTGACTCATTCATCGTTTCGGCGGCGCCTGGAACGCGAAGGCCTGAGCTTTCAGGCTCTGAAACACCAGGTTCGACGAGCAATTGCCTTCGACCTGCTTAGTCGTACCGATATACCTATTACTGAGATCGCTATTCGTGCACGTTTCCAGGAACCTAGCGCATTTCATCGAGCGTTTCGTCAATGGACAGGCATGAGCCCAGGCCAGTACCGAGACAGTTGCAGAAAGCACACCTCGCAGGCGGGGGATGCGCTAGATAACGCTCGCAGAAGCGAAGAAGATTTGTAAAATGGTGCAAAGCACCCGGGGCAGTCCAAGCTGAGGCTGGCCACCATGGGCATTTAATCGGCGGGAGTTCCAATAAAACATGGTGGAAAAAGAAGACTCAGCCTTATCCGAGCCGGGTAAGCGCGATCCTCAAAATCATCGCACCGTCGACCGCGTCACCCGTATTCTCGAAGAGGTCGTTTACCACCCAGGCATGACCTTCGGTGAGCTGGTGCGGGTACTGGATTACCCGAAAAGCTCTGTGCATGGTTTCGTGCAAGGTCTGCTCGCCAAAGGCTGGCTGTACGAAGATCGAAACCGCTTCTATCTGGGCCCAGCGATTTATGGTTTGACTCTGGCCAGCGGCCATGTGCGTGCTGACTTCGTGACACATGCCGATTTGCTCGCACTGCACGACTCCACCGGCCTGGCTGTGTTTCTGGGAGTGCAAGCGGGGGATCACCTGATCTATATCGCTGAAGCCGGTATTGATCCTGTAGAAGGTTTTGCGGCACGAACCAACATTCGTCGCACACTGTTGATGACCGCAGCAGGTAAAGTCTTGCTGGCCGAGCAGGCGAACGCTGACCGACTGTCTTACCTAAGACGCCGAGAACCCGATGAGCGCGAAATGGTCGATCAATTTCTGAATGAGATTGAAGATATCAAGACAACACGCATCGCCACCAACCGGATCAATAAGCGCCTCGCTATTGCGACCTGCGTTCGCAACCTAGCCGGATCGGCCGTGGCTGCAGTTACGCTGGTCGGACCGGAGCAGAAGGTAAAACTCAACATCGAGGCACTCAGTAAAACGCTGTTGAAAGCCGTTGGGGCCTGGTCCAAGCGCTCTGGCGGACACTAGGCAGTCTTTGTGCCCACAAACGCAGATGCCAGGGTATTACTCTGAGCGCTGCGCAGTCAGTTTTCCTTTTGGGGCGCTCATCCAGTAGCTCGTCGAAGACAACGTTTATCATCCAATAACTGATTGATATTCGAGAAACTCCTCGATACCGAAGCGTCCCCACTCCCGCCCTACTCCCGAAAGCTTGAATCCACCATGGGGCGCAAGTTTGTTCAACGGCGCACCGTTGATACGCACCCGCCCAACTCGCAGGCTGCTAGCTATCCGCCGCGCGCGATCAGCGTCCTGACTCCACACGGCTGCGGCCAGTCCGTACGGGGAGTCGTTGGCGATAGCGACTGCACCTTCTTCGTCATCGAAAGGGATGATCACTAGCACCGGCCCGAATACCTCTTCGCGGGCGATAATCGATTGGTTGTCACTGCTGAAAACCGTGGGTTGAACAAAATAGCCGATATCCAATCCCACAGGTGCCTGCGCCCCGCCCGTCAATAGCCGAACATTGGCGGCAATTGCCGAATCGATATGGCCACGTACCCGGTCTCGCTGCGCTTGCGTGGTGACCGGCCCAAGCGTTGTAGCTGGATCAAAGGGGTCGCCGATGATGAAGCTACAAGCTTTATGCACTGCAATTTCCTCGGCCTCACGCAGTCGTGAGCGCGGTACGAGCAAGCGGCTCAAGCCGCCACAGACCTGGCCCGAGTTGCGGAAGGCATCATCGATACCGGTACGGATGGCGCTTTCAAAATCGGCATCCTCCAAGGCAATGTTGGCCGACTTGCCACCCAGCTCTAGGTGCACACGCTTGATGTGCCTGGCGGCGGCTTGCATCACCCGTTGGCCCGCCCCCACTGACCCCGTTAACGACACCATATCGATCAGCGGATGAGCGCTGATTGCCTCCCCCACTTCTTCACCGGTGCCACAGACCAGATTAAACACACCGTCAGGTACACCCGCCTCCTGAGCCATTTCGGCGAACATGAAGGCCGTCAGAGGCGCAACCTCACTACCTTTCAGTACAACGGTGCAGCCTGCGGCCATAGCCGCCCCTGCCTTAGAGATGATGGAGCGCAACGGCGCGTTCCACGCAGTGATGGCGCCGACAACCCCTGCCGGCTCACGGCGCACAATCGCGTTGCCAAGCGCCTCGGACCAAACTATCTGCTCCATGCTGCTGGCAAGCACTCGCAACTCATCTACAGCGCCAAGTGTCTGCGACTGGGCCGCGAATGCGATGGGATGCCCGACCTCACTGACGATGGTGCGGGTAATTTCCTCGGATCGAGTCTCAACCAAATCGGCCAACCCCCTGAAGATCGCCGCTCGCGATTGTACGGATGTCCGGGACCAGTCTTCGAAGGCCCTCGCAGCCGCCAGGGCTGCGAGGTTGACGTCATCGACATTGCCCCGGGGAATCGACGCTATTGGCTGTTCGGTCGTGGGATTAATGACGATCAAACGATCCCGTCCCGCAGACTCACGCCAATGACCGCCGATAAAGATGCGGTTGTGCTCGATCATCGCTGTGTTCCTTATTCGAATGGCTATCAGGCATTCACCAGGCGGCGCGCAGTATCTGCTGTAGTTGCTCTACATCATCCACGCGGCGAGGGTTGCCTTTCAAAAACCAGTCACTCATAGCACTGGCTGCGATGCTGTCCAGCGCATCGTCCAGCACTCCGGCATGGCTGAGTTGCCCGGGCACACCGAGACGCTCAAAGCCTTGGCCGATGGACTCGATCATCGCCTCGTTCGACACGCCCTGCAGACCCAGCGCCTGACGAATCTTCGTCAGACCTTCACGAGCCACCTCAGCGTTGAAGCGCATCACATGGGGCAAAAGTATAGCGTTGGCCGTGCCATTTTCGATGTCGCACCGCGCCCCAATTGCGTGGCCCAGCACAGTGGTAATACCACCTCCGGTGTAGTCCGTTCCCTGCCCACAAAGGATCGCCGCCAGCACTAGTTGCGTACGAGTCGCGGCCTCATCAAGTTGCTCCGGCCTGGAAAACGCCCCGGCAAGCAGGCGCAGGGCATGCATCAATAACGCATCAGACAGAGGATCGCCCTGCGTCGACATCAATCCTTCGATAGCCATGGCATACGTATTGAGGCTCGCGCTGACCAGCAACGACTGCGGTGCAGATGCCAGCATCGTGGGGTCTATAAATACGGCGTGTGCGCGAGTTTTTGGATCGTATAGCGCTAGACGCTCCTGGTACTCCGTGTCGAATACCGCGCTGCCCGCCTTTGCTACAGCGGTGGTTGGTGTTGTCGGCACAATGAACTGCGGCATTTTGGCCTGCATCAGTTTGGGGCTGTGCAACTGCCCTTCATCATCTCGATAAGTACTGAGGGCGCTGGCGCCCTTGCCTTCCGCCAAGAGGATACTCGCCGCCCGTGCGGTGACGATGGCCGAGCCGCCGCCCAGCGCAACAACAGCATCCGCCTCCCACTCACGCAGCGTATCGACCGCTGCCTCGACGCTACTTATCGGGCTATGCGCCTGTACCCCAGAGAATAAACCGATAAAACGCTCGCCCATCGCGTCTCGCAAAGACGTCATAAGGGCATCCTGACGAGACATCGAAGCACCACAAAGCACTACCGCACGCTGGCATCCGGCTCGCGCCAACTCTTTGCCCAACTGCGCAAGGCTGGCTGGGCCGCTGAAGAGGCGCAGCGCTGGTATAACGTGCTGAAAATTTTCACCGCTCATCGCAGACCTCCTTTGTGACTCGGACACCGGCTCATGCCTGTGCCTGCTCGGCGGCTTGTAAGCTACGCTCGTGCTGAATCAACGACGCCTTATCAATTTTCCCGGCATGATTGGTAGGTAGAGGGTCGGCCTGAATTCTCCAGCGACTAGGAATTGCGAAGGATGCGAGTTCGCCTTTAAGTTGCTCGCGCAACTCTTGCGGCGTGCGTCGTTGCGGGTCGACCACAATCGCCATCACTTCTTCGCCAAGATCGGCATGGGGCATGGCGAACACCACGACTTCGGCGATACCCTGAATTTCCATCAGCGCGCGCTCCACCGATACGGGCGAGATGTTCTCCCCACCTCGAATGATTACGTCCTTGCAACGGCCGGTAATCCAGAGGTGACCGGCCTCATCAAGGTAGCCAATATCACCAGTGTGTAACCAACCTTCAGCATCAATAGGAGAGCTCTGGTTCGCGTAGTAACCGCTCATTTGCGTAGGCGAGCGCAGCAGGATCTCCCCATCTGGAAGCCCCTCGCGCTGGCGGAACTCAACTTCCACACAAGACAACGGCTTCCCACTGGAGCCAGGTCGTTCAGCTGTTTCTGCGCCTGACGCTGCGGTGGCCTGTCCACCGTTTTCGCTAAGGCCATAACCCGTTGCAATACGCGGTTCGACACCCGGCACACCGCTACGTAGACGGGCCAACAATTCGGCGTGTACAGGCGCACCGCCCACGGTCAGCGACCGTAGCGAGGTGAGTCTGCGGGTTTTAATGTCCGGGTGTTCGAGTAAACGCGAGACCATCGTCGGCACGGCGCTCCAGCGGGTGACCTCGTACTGCTCGATCAGCGCCAGGGCTTCGGCAGGGTCGAACTTGTTACGCGGCATCACTAACGTGCCACCGATAACCACCGCGCGTAGCAGTGTCTGCACACCGCCAATATGGAACAGCGGCCCAGTATGCAGGCCGATATCACTCGGCGTGCCGTCCAACTGATGCGGCAGTCGCCGGGTAATGTGCAGAAGCATTTGCAGACCCGCCAACAAACCGCGGTGAGACAACACAACCGCTTTTGGGCGACCTTCGGTACCGGAGGTGAAGATCACAACTGCAGGGGCATTTTCATCGCTGGACGTCGGCCACTGAATCTGTGTGTAGTCAGCGCCACCTTGACTGGTTGCTGCCCACTGCCCCGTTCTCCAACCGCTCGGCATTTTGGCCAGGCCATGGGCGTCGGCCAGAGTGATTGCAGGCTGCAACAATTCAAGTGCGCCGAGCAATTCGCTCTGGCTCCACCAGCCATTGCCCAGCACAGGCACACCGCCTGCTTTCAGGCAGGCCCAAAAGTTAGCGATCCAATCGGCGCTATTCCAACCCAGCAATAACACATGGTCACCGGGCTTGATGCCCAGCGATAGCAAATGCGCTGCTTGGGCGTTGACCTTGGTAGCGAGATCAGCGAAGGTCACTTTCTCGTCACCCTGGACCACGTGAATCCGGTCACTCCAACACTCGCAGAACGCCAGCAACTGTTCAACGCGACGGGGACGATCGGTGTACATCATGTAAGGAACACCGTTGATGCGTTCGACAGCGATCACGTCGCCCCACTGGGCCATTTTCTCAACCATTGTTGTATCCCCTGTTAGATACGGACGGGCCCGCCAAGCCCATCTTGCTGCGTGGGCAACATGGGCTTGGCGAGTCAGTCACTCGTTTGAGCAGAGGCGACCGGCTCTCTTCCAGTTTGGCCTGCTCGTAAATGCGATAGCTCAGATCACGCCTTCGCTGCGCAATGTCGCGATGGCTGCGGCGTCAAGGTCACACAGTTGCGCCAGTACACTATCGGTGTGCTCTCCCAATCCCGGCGGTGCTACCAGCGGCATCAGCGCCGAACCTTCGTAACGCATGGGGCTGTTGGGTAGCGCTACTACACCGGCTTCGGTTTCAACATCGGTAAGGAAACCGCGAGCGCGAAGATGCGGGTCGGCTAACACTTCCATTACGTCACGCAGCGGAGCCGAAGGAATACGGTGAAGCTCACACAGCGCGCTGATCTCCTCGCGAGTATGCGCGGCAGCCCACTCGGCGACGGCAGCGGTCACGTCCTCAATGGCGTCGATGCGACCACTCAAATGACGAAGCGTCTCATCGTCGTGTAGATCGGTACGGCCCATTGCCTTGGTGAGCTTCAACCAGTGATCATCGGTGGCGCACACTACGGAAACCCAACCGTCGCTCGCCTCAAAAGTATCGAACGGCACGTAGGAATCCGCGACATGACGGTTGCCACTGCGCGAAGGAACATGTTTGCTCGCGTATGCGTGGCCGGCTGAAGGCAGCAAGGTGGCGTACATTGATTCCAACATCGACACTTCAACAACCCGGCCAATGCCCGTGCGCTCACGTTCGAACAGGGCTGTGGTGATGGCTCCATAGAGGTGTGCGCCGGACATGAAGTCCGCTACAGGAACTCCAGCTTTTAGAGGACGACCGTCACGCTCGCCGGTTGTACTCATCAAACCGCTCATCGCCTGGATAGTGAGATCCAGAGCAAGCTTCTCCGCGTATGGGCCCGTGCGGCCGAAGCCAGACGCACAGGCATAGATAAGCCGAGGATTTTCCTTCAGCATGACTTCCGGTCCGACACCGAGACGGGTCATTACGGAGGGGGCAAAGTTTTCAACCAAAACGTCTGCAGTGTGGCTGAGTTCTTTGAGCAGCTCACGTCCGCGCTCGGTTTTCAGGTTCAGCACGATGCCACGCTTGTTGCCATTAAGAGCACGGAACGGGTAATCGCCATCGCGGCCACGGCGGCGAGACATGTCCCCGGTTGGCGGCTCGATCTTGATGACCTCGGCACCCGCCATCGCCATCATGAACGTGGCGTAGGGACCCTGGAACACGTGGCCAAGGTCCAGCACGCGAATACCTTGAAGAGGCAGAGACCGCTGCCGCGCTTCGATAGCTTGAGTGCTTACCGGCTGTGTTGGTACTTCTTTAGCGGGCGTGTTCATTTCGCCTCCTTGCTACGGGCAGGCAGCGAAACGATGGCAGTACCTGGCATAACGTTTTTCTCACGCTGGTTGTATGCCCAGGTGGTCAGCTTCACCAGATGGTTGCCGTGCTCGTCGATCTCTTTGGACTCAACGCGCCCTCCCAGCTCCACGACATCGGACAGATAAACATGGGCGCGGTACTGCCCTGTGATCGCCTTGAGCACACCGGTGTCGCCCATCCAGTTTGTCAGTGAATGGATTTGCCAGCAGGTGCGTTGGATACCTACGTCATAGGCCGCTTGAGCGCCCTGCAAGCTTGCGGCGTAGTCGTTGTAGTGCACCGAGTAAACCGGCTCCAGCGCATGGGTGCGCGGATCGCGAAAGGCCCATTTAGGGTGTTTTCGATAGCGCTTGAGTGCGACCGAGTGTGCGGACACTCTAGGGATCGGAGCGGCACCGGCGGCGATAAAGGCGATGAAGTCGGTCAGGCCTAGTGGGCCTTTGGTCACGGTGTCGATCTCATCGCCAATCTGGACGTCCTCCCAATAGCGCGGCTCGTCACCACGTGGGCGCTCTGCAAGAATTTTTTCCTCAATGGCGAAGATTTCCTCTTCGGTCCACGGGTGGGGAACGGTGATCTGACGCCCCTCCGCACGCTTCTGCATTTCGCCACGTTCAAAGCGCATACGCGAACAGATAAAGGTGGCCACCAAGCCATCGTTCTGGTTGCGGTACTCCTGGCGCAAATAGTCTTTGATGCGTCGGCCACCGAAGTTGCTGTCTTCAATCGGACCGTCGAAGCCATCAAAGGTCACCGACGCGTTGATTTTGTCACCTACGCGAATCGGCTGATGAAACTCCATTTTGGTTTCGCAATGGAAGCCGCCCAGTCCAGGCCAGCCAACCTGGATAGAGCCCAAACAGGCAAAGATAAAGCTGGGCGGGGCCACCAATGTGCCGAAGATGGATCGCGTGGCATATTCCTCGTCGGTCCACAGGGGATTGTCGTCACCAATACCTTCCGCGAATCGCAGAATTGCCAGTCGCGTGGCCCACTCATTGTTAAGGCAGGAGGCCGTTCTTAACGGTGTGCCGATCAAAGCCCTCATGTTATCCAACATATCATCGGTGAATTTACCGCGTGCCAGCTCCCGCGAAATGGATGTTGATTCACTCATGACTCGCCCTCTCTTTTTGTTCGTATATCTGAACGAATACTCGCATATACGAACAACCTTAGACCCACACACAGAGGGGTGTCAACGCCCTTTCGGTAGAAGTTCGAGTAACACGGCGGCTCAGAGAAACTCACCCGTTCTTATTGACAAGCGTGCAGAAGACGGCCTAACGTCATTCCTATATGCGAATCTATGTTCGTATATAGGAACAAAAATAACAATGACACAGGAGCACCTGTGATGAGTACCTACAACACGGGACTAATGCGCCCGCCTCTTTCTGATGGTCTTGCCGCCCGTGGTAATACCTGCGCTCCAGGTGGACTGGGCATACCTTGGTCCACTCTCTCGTCGCGAACGGGCACCGTCTGGTCTATCAAAGTCACGATGATTGTGTTTCAGCAGACTCCAACGTTGCTGAGGCGCATCGATTGCACTCCTTCGGTCTCAGCATACTTGGCCGTATTTCCCATGATCTCTAAACCACCTCTAAGGAGCTGCCATGACTATTGAAACGTCACCAACACCGCACACCATCAAAATGCGTATTGGGAACAGTTGGCGAGACAGTGAGCACCATGCCGAGGTTCGAGATCCCTATCGCCAGCAAACCCTTGCCTACGCTCCGGTGTCGACAGCCCGCGATTGCGAGGACGCGCTGGCAAGTGCGCATGCAGCCAAGTCTGCGATGGCCGCCCTGCCAGGGCATGAACGTGCCCGCCTGTTGCATGCTGCGGCGGATAACGTGGCCAATCGTTCACAAGACATTGCCGAGACGATGACTCGCGAAACCGGCAAGGCGTTGCGTGACTCTCGTATTGAGGTGCAACGTGCTGGTGAGCTGCTGCATTTGTGTGCAGAAGAAGCAGTACGTATTCAAGGAGAACACATCCCAATGGATGCCTCGACGTTGGGGGCAGGAAAAATGGCGATGATGATGCGTTTTCCAGTGGGAGCGGTTGCTGCAATTACGCCATTCAATGGCCCCATCAGTTTGACGGCACACAAGCTTGGCCCTGCACTGGCAGCAGGTAATTCGCTAGTACTCAAGCCCTCCCCCAAGGCACCACTTTGCGTCCACCAGTTGATCGAGGCTGTGCTGGATGTAGGTTTGCCTGCTGGTGCGATCAACACGCTGTATGGAGATGATGTCGGCCCGCAGCTGATCAGCGATCCTCGAATCGACTTCGTCAGTTTTACTGGATCCATTCGCGTCGGAAAGTTGATTCGCGATGCGGTCGGCATGAAGCGCGTGGCGCTTGAGCTGGGTGGTGTGGGACCGACCTTCGTACACCACGATGCCAGCGTTAAAATTGCTGCAATCGCCTGCGCTCGAAATGGAGTCGCGTTGGCCGGACAGAGTTGTGTCTCAGTGCAGAACATCTATGTGCATCGATCCGTTCATGATCAGTTCGTCGACTACCTATGCGAAGAATTCGACCGGATCCGCTTCGGCGACCCAATGGACTTGAATACTGATGTTGGCACCCTGATCGACGAGGATGCAGCAAAGCGGGTTGAGCTCATGCTTGAGCAGGCCGTTGACGCAGGCGCGCTGCCGCTGCGCGGATGGACACGACGTGGCGCACAACTGGACGGCGCCATCCTGACACGAGTGCAGCCGCAAATGAGCGTGGTGAATGAGGAGATTTTCGGCCCAGCCATGACCCTGCAAACCTACGAGGACATCGAGCCTCTATTCAAGGCCATATCAGAGAGTCCCTATGGTCTGCAGTGCGGTCTCTTTACCAACTCGCTGGACCTGGCAATGTCCGCCTTCAGGACGATACGTACCGGTGGAGTCATCATTAATGGCACTTCTCGCTGGCGTTCGGACCAGATGCCATATGGGGGAGTCAAGGACAGCGGCATCGGGCGTGAGGGACCGAAATTTTCAATTCGCGACATGACCGAAGAACGGCTATTGGTCATCAACTGAAGCAGGACGGACGCCATCCATGAAAATGACAGCAGCAGTTTTGTACGAGCAGGGTTTACCTACCCCCTATGCTGAAAGCCAGCCGTTAAAAATTGAACAAGTAGACGTGATCGGACCCAATGAAGGGGAAGTGTTGGTCGAAGTGCGCGCAGCCGGGTTGTGCCACTCGGACCTGTCACAAATTGCCGGCCTGCGCAAACGCACCGTACCAGTAGTCATGGGCCATGAAGGGGCAGGCATCGTACGTGAGGTTGGCCGGGGCGTGACTCAATTCAAGCCAGGCGACCATGTTGTTATGACCGTCGGGGCCGGTTGCGGGCAGTGCCGCTCTTGTATAGATGCGAGGCCGGTCCTGTGTGATGTAACCGCCTCTGCCAGGGGGCGTGGAGTCATACTGACCGGGCGCTCTGCGTTATCGATTCGAGGCGAGCCCTTGTACCACCACAGCGGCATTTCCTCATTCGCGCAGTATGCAGTGACAGTACCTGGTTCTTTGGTGAAGGTAGATCCTTCGATTCCATTCGATGTGGTCTCTATGTTCGGTTGCGCCGTTGTCACTGGCGCCGGCGCAGTATTCAACGCAGCACGTGTCAGGCCCGGTCAGTACGTTGCGGTCGTAGGTTTGGGCGGTGTTGGACTCAACTCAGTCATGGCCGCTCGAATTACCGGTGCCTCTTTGATCATTGGGATTGATATCCAAGAAAGCAAATTGGCGCTCGCACGGGAGCTGGGTTGCACGCATACGTTCCTGGCAAATGACGAGAACCTCGCAGAGCAAATTCGCTCCCTGACGGGTGGCGGCGTTGACTTCGCCTTTGAAATCTCCGGCAGTAAAGCAGGCATGGCATCTGCAACGGCGATCACCCGTAAGGGAGGCGAAATCATTTGTGTCGGTCTAGGCGCGACCACCGAGATGTTTGCGTATGCCCACACTGCACTGGTGTCAGAAGAGAAGGTGTTTCGTGGCTCGCTGATGGGCAGTTGCGTACCCAGCCGAGATCTACCGCTGTACTTGCGTTACTACCAGGAAGGACGGCTTCCGGTGGACAAACTTATGAGCGGAACCATGGGTTTTGAGGACCTAAATACCAACCTCGATAAACTTGAGCATGGTGCAGTTCTGCGCCAAGTGCTACTGCCGAACGGCTGACGAAGTGAGGTGTGCGATCTACCGCGCAAGGCCTGCACAAGCCACTGCTGCGACGCAAAGAACGTTAAACAGCGATACCGAAGGTTCAGAACAATTACAAACGCGCCCAAGGCGCCGATACCGAGGACTTCGACAATGCAAGCACAAGAGTCAGTACTTCCAGTACCCGCCCACGAGGAGGCTGTCACTCCTACCTACGACATGAAAAAAATCGGCCGCGCCGGCTTTCTCGGAACGCTCATCGAGTACTACGACCTACATATTTTCACTGCGGCAGCAGCCATGGTGTTTCACCAGATTTTCTTTCCGAACATGAACAGCGTGATGGGCGCAATGGCTGCTTTTGCAACCGTTGGTGTGGTCTTTGTTGCGCGCCCACTGGGCAGCATCATTTTTGGCCATTTCGGTGACCGGCTAGGGCGGAAAAAAATCCTGGTCCTAACACTGCTCCTGATGGGTTTATCAACTGTCCTTGTCGGTGTATTACCCACTGCTTCACAGGTCGGCATCCTCGCCCCGATTATGCTGGTGGCGCTGCGCGTCGTTCAGGGGCTCGCAGCGGGTGGCGAATACGCGGGGGCTTCGCTGCTGATTGCCGAAAACGCTCCAACTCACTCTCGCGGTCGCTGGTCTTGTCTGCCGAACCTGGGCGGTGCGATGTCCCACAGCCTGGCTGGCATCACGATGCTCGCGGTGACCTTCTCGATGAGCCCGGAATCTTTCCGCGAATGGGGATGGAGGATCCCGTTCATATCCAGCGCAGCGTTGCTGGCTATCGGCTTGTATGTCCGGATTCGCATGGATGAAACCCCGGTGTTCAAGAAGCATGTTCAGCAGCACGGGGTTGTGAAGGTGCCTTTACTTGAAGCGCTCAAGTCGCAGCCGCGGGCCCTGCTGGTGGGTAGCACTATGGTCCTGCCGGCATTCACATTGCTTTATCTGTCGGCGACCTATATCACCCATTACGGGGTTAACGAGCTGAAGTTGGGATACACCCATGTATTGGGGGTAACCATTCTCAGCGGCTTCATTTTTTTCATCACTATCTTGCTCGCATCCAGGCTTTCGGACCGAATCGGCCGTCGCCCAGTGATCATGGTATCCAACGCCTTAGCCGCTATTTGGGTACTGGTACTGTTTCCAATTCTCTATGCCGGGTCGCTGATTAACTTCTTCGCGGCGGTCATCATCAGCCAAGTCATCACAGGTCTGACTTTCGGCCCCATCGGTGCCTTTATGTCAGAGCTGTTTCAGACGCGCTACCGCTACACCGCTGTAGGCCTTTGCTACAACTTGGCGGGGATTGTAGGTGGTGCACTTCCACCGTTACTTGCCGGTCCCATTATGTCGAAATACGGAACGATGCCCTTTGGCATAGCCCTATCTGTCGTATTCGTCGCCTGCTTCGCCGCCTGTTTCCTGGCTAAAGAAACCAACCGGGACGAGCTGTGAACGGTCACGCCGCCCCGTTGTGGCCCATCGATAATCCAGTTGGGAGGTTTGAATGAACACCAGTGAACCATCTGCTGCCGTTGAGCGCGAAGCGCTGCATCATCGCAAGATTGACATGCGTGGCTATCGACGTAACGACGGGCTATTCGAAGTGGAAGGTCGCGTAACGGATACCAAGCCATTTGACTTCATCCCCGCCAGCAGGGAGCGGACGGTACCTGCGCAACAAGCCATTCATAACATGGGGGTGCGACTGGTTTTCGACAGCAGCATGTTGGTGGTTGATGTTCAAACCTTCACCGATGCAGCGCCTTATGAAATGTGCCCCGCTGGCGGCGCAACGCTACAGCAAATGAAAGGTGTTCGAATCGGACCCGGTTGGAGCGCCGAGGTACGCCGACGCCTAATAAGGCCTGACACCTGTACCCATCTGATGGAATTGCTGCTGCCCATGGCAACTACAGCAATCCAGGCTATGAGCCCGATCAACGTTGAAAAAGGCGACCGCCTGGACGCAGCCGGGCGCCCTTGGCAAATCGATGCGTGTTACGCCTATTCATCTGAGCGAGCCATTGTGGAGCATCGCTGGCCGCAGTTCTACTGTACGCCAGTGAAGTCAAGTTGACTCTGTGCACTCTTACCTAATCGAGGCAAAGTAACTCATGTCCAAATTCCTGATTTACGACCAAGACGGCCCCGTAGTCACGCTGACAATGGACCAGCCGGAACAACGCAATCCGCTGACAGGAAATACGGCTATTCCCGAATTTCTCGACGCCATCGAGCGTATTCACGACGACACCCAGGTGCGCTGCGTCATTCTGACTGGCAACGGGCCGTCTTTCTGCGCAGGGGGCAATATCCACGAGATGAGGCGCCAGGCATCGGACGATGTCTCACTGATGAGCATTCGCCAGGATTACCGCCGGGGCATCCAGCGTCTGACGCTAAGCCTTTTCGATCTAGAAGTTCCCATTATCGCTGCCGTCAACGGACACGCCATCGGTGCCGGGCTGGATCTAGCGTGCATGTGTGACATCCGTATTGCTTCCGAACAAGCGAAATTCGCGGAGAGCTTCATAAAATTAGGCATCATCCCTGGCGACGGCGGGGCTTGGTTATTGCCGCGCATTCTGGGCATGTCGCGCGCAGCCGAACTTGCCCTAACGGGTGACATGATTGATGCACAAAAGGGCTTGGCATACGGGTTAGTGTCCCAAGTCGTTCCCCACACGGAACTGCTACCAACCGCCCGATCAATTGCGGATCGAATCGCTCAGCACGCCAGTCATGGCATCCGACTGACTAAACGCCTGATGCGCGAAGCCATGCACACCCGTCTCGATACGCTGCTGGAGCTGTCCGCGGCCTATCAGGCCATCGCACACAAAACCGAGGATCACAGTGAAGCAGTATCTGCATTTCTGGAAAAACGCGAACCGCGGTTCGCTCGCTAACCGAACTCTGCTGGTCCTGGCCTAATCATCTCACGACAACGTCCCTATCTAGCTTTTCTATAAGTCCAATAAAAGAGGAATAGCAGAAATGAGTAAACACGTAGCAAGCGACGGGTTGAATTCGTTAGTCAACTCAACTGCGTCAGTCATGTACCCGGCACCTCATAGTTAATGACGGACTAGCCGTTCCCTCATCCACTCAATAGGGCTTGGCCGCATTCGGCCAAGTCGCAGCTCTCTGAATAAATATTGCGGAGCGCACTTACGCGCCTCAACAAAGACGACTGAGAAAATAAAAATGAACAATTCATTTCGTCGTATCACTTATTTGAGCCTTATTGCCACCAGCACCGGCTTGTCCGCCGGCGGTTTTATTGAAGATGCAGATATTAGTCTTAACTTGAGAAACTTCTACATGAATCGCAACTATATTGATAATGGAGAATCACACGCGGTACCCGGCCCGACAAAGCGGGGAATGGCAAAAGAATGGACACAAAATTTTATTTTGAATGCCCGCAGTGGATTCACACCAGGCACCGTTGGGTTTGGCGTAGACGCACTGGGTTTGCTGGGTGTAAAACTGGACGGTGGCCGCGGCACCTATGGCACCACCGCGTTACCCACCCATGATGGCATGCGCCCAGCCGACAATTTCGGGCGTTTGGCCGTGGCAGGTAAAGTCATGCTCAGCAAGAACGAATTGAAAGTCGGTGAATGGTTTACTGAATTGCCTATTCTGCAATCATCGGATTCGCGCTCACTGCCGCAAACATTCAAAGGCGCGATGCTGACATCTCGGGAGTTCGAAAACTACACGCTCTATGGCGGGCGTATGACCGGCAATAGCCAGCGTAACGATGCGAGCTTGGAAAGACTTTCTGCGCAAAGTATTGGAACGGTGCAGCACGGTTCTAATTCAATAGAGTCAGACGCATTTAATTTTCTGGGTATTGAACACTCATTCAACCAAAATCGAAGCAGTATCGGTTTATGGTACGGGCAGCTCGAAGATATTTACCAGCAACGTTACATTAGATTTCAGCACACCATGCCGTTAAATGAGCGCTTTTCACTTGGAGCCAAGATTGGCTATTTCAACTACACAGAAGATGGCAAGGCTCAAGCTGGAAATATCGACAACCAAACGCTAACCGGCTTGTTCTCTTTGAAAACCGGCGCGCATACATTTTATCTTGGTCTGCAAAGCGTCTTTGGCGATAGCCCATGGCTTCGAGTGGCTGGCACCACCGCAATCGATTTGCCCAATGATAGTTTTGGGTCAAGCTATGACAATGCCAAGGAGCGCTCATGGCAATTGCGTTATGACTACAACTTTGCGGGAGTGGGCTTACCCGGTCTCACCCTGATGAACCGATATCTACAAGGAACCAATGCACATGTTGGCAACGTCACAGATGGAGAGGAACAGGGACGAGAAACAGAACTGGCGTACGTTGTTCAAAGCGGTCCGTTGCAAAAAGCGTCAATCCGTTACAGGAACATTGCGCTACGCACGAACTACGGAAGCAATTCCAGCTATGACGAGAACCGGGTAATCGTCCAGTATCCCCTCGATCTGTTCTGAGGCCTCGTAGAGATAATTGCGTGAACACGCGTGAGCCCCCTGCCACGCGTGCTGCCCAAGCTATGCTCCCGCCTGTCGTTAAGGTGTCGTGAATGGACATCGTTCAGGCAGCATTAATAATGCGCCCATCGACACGCTAGCGCTCAGCGAACTGCTCTAACTAAAATATGAAAATCGCTCAGCGAATTTACAAGCTCAGCCCATTCTGTTCCAGCAAAGCATTGATCCGAGGCTCACGTCCCCGAAAACGACGGAACAGATCAAGTGCAGGCTCCGCGCCCCCCATTGCTAATACCGTATCTCGGAACGCTTTGCCCACTACAGGATTGAATAACCCTTCCTCGGTAAACCGAGAAAACGCGTCCGCCGCGAGTACTTCAGCCCACTTGTAACTGTAGTAACCCGCCGCATAACCTCCCGCAAAAATGTGAGAAAAGGTGTTTGCGAAACGGTTGTAGTCTGGCGGAATGATCAGTGATACCTCCTTGCGAACAGTCATCAACAGAGCAGTAGGGTCCTGAGGTTGGATGCTGGCATGCAGTTCGAAATCGAAGAGAGAAAATTCGACTTGGCGCAGCGTCGCCAACCCAGCTTGAAATTTTCGGGAATCGATCAGCCGCACCAATAGATCCTCGGGCAATGGCTCCTTACTGTCGACATGGCAGCTCAGGCGACGCAACACTTCCGGCTGCCAGCACCAATTTTCCAGATACTGACTCGGTAACTCCACCGCATCCCACGCCACACCATTAACGCCCGCTACCCCTGCCTGCTCCACACAAGTCAATAGATGATGAAGGCCATGCCCGAACTCGTGAAACAGCGCTGTGACCTCATCATGGGTCAGTAGCGCTGGCTCGTCGCCCATACCCGGCGTGAAGTTGCATACCAAATTAGCAACGGGTAGATGCAGGGCCCCTTGTGCGTCTCGACGGCGGCTACGAGAGCCGTCCATCCATGCTCCCCCGCGCTTATTTGGGCGCGCATAAAGGTCCAGAAAAAAGCGTCCCAGCCGCTCTCCATGCTCTACTACCTCAAAGAGGCGAACGCCAGGATGCCACCGATCGAAGTTCTTTAGTTCATTGATCTGGACACCATGTAGACGCTCAGTGAGCTCAAACAAGCCGTTAAGTACATGGTCGACGGGAAAGTAGCTCCGCACTGCCTCTTGGGATAGCGCGAGATGCTGTTGTTGGTATAACTCGGTAAAATAGCCGATGTCCCAAGCACACAAACTATCAGTACCCATTTGCGAGGCAAACCTGGCGAGTTTCTGCAACTCATGGTCAGCACGTTCACGACTGTGTGCGGCCAACTCATGTAAAAAATCCAAAACCTGCGGCACAAGATCGACCATCTTAGTGGCCAAACTCAGCTGAGCGTAATTGTCATACCCCAGCAATAATGCCAACTCGGCGCGACGCTCGAGGATCTGATGCATTATTGGGCCATTATCGAACACGCTGGCATTTGGACCCATTTCGGATGCCCTGGTAACATTGTTGAAGTACAGCTCCTCGCGCAGGCTCCGGTCGTGAGCGTAAGTGAGAATAGCCTGAACGCAGGGTGTCTCCAGTGTCAGCAACCAGCCTTCCAGTCCTCGCGTGTGCGCAGATTGAGCCATGAACGCCTTTGCCGCCATCGGAACACCCGCCAGTTCTGCTTCATCCACAAGCAAGCGGCTCCAACACTGCGTGGCATCCAGAACGTTGCTTGCAAAGCGGCTCTCCAACCCACTCAGCTCCAGGCTCAATTGGCAAAACAGCTTTTGTGCAGCTGGGCCCAGGTGTACGCCTGACAGTTTGAAATCACGGATAGCGTGATCAATTACTGTACGTTGCGCTGTATCAAAACGAACATAATCTCGACTATTTAATAACGATTGGAAGCCCTTATATAGGGCCTTGTTTTGCCTCAGTTCGTTGCTGTAAACAGAGAGCTTCGCCAGCGCGTTGTCATAGGCTTCACGCCATTGGGCATTACTGCAGACCGCGTTCAAATGGCTGACTGGGCTCCAGACCTTTTCTAGCTCAGCGTGGAGCTCATCCAGCTTGAGCACAAAGCTATTCCAATCCAAACCAGCAGCTATGCAGTCAGACAATTGAGAGAGCGCATTACGATTATCTGCCAGTACCTTATCAATGGCGGGGCCGACATGCTCCGGCCTGATCTTTGAGTAGGCTGGCAAATCATTGTTGGAAAGAAGTGGATTCGCATCGCACATCCAGATTTCCTCTTTGGAGATAACAGTCAGATATCAAGGGCTAAAAACAAATAGGTAGCGAGCCAATGCCCACCCATATAGTGGTCGTAGATATGCGGCTGGCTGGCTTGCACATGCTGTCGGGCCGAGTGGGTCAATAGGTGATATTCCTGACTGTTCGATGGAAAGCTACGGGCGATTTCGCGCATGCACCAAGCGCGGCTGAAATTGAGTCCGTCCAAATGTGCCAGCCGCTCATCGCTACGATCAGTAACCTGCACAGGTATGAACAGCCGAGGGTATCGCGCCTGTTCTGACAAGGGCAGCAACGAAGAAAGCCAGGCGTGATAATCCGCTGGCTCTAGAACACGTTGCATCAACAACGCCCGCTGCCAGGTTGGGGAAAGAAAGTCTTCTCCACTAGGCTCATACTCTGGGTAGACCGGGCCTTGGACAAAGTATGAAATCGCGTGTTCACTGAGTATTCTTTCCAGCGGGTCATCACCGAGCGCCCTTGCATAATCGAGCCCGAGTAACAACGTGAATGCCGTGTTGTTGTGTTGGCCGGTCTGAATCGGATACGCGAGCTTAGGCAAATAATCGACCAGGCGTCGCACTACCAATTCTGCCAGTGGCGCCAGGGTCGCGTACCACCTACCCGCCTGCGGCAACGACGAGGTTTTGAGTTGTGCCGAAAGCTTGAGTAACCAGGCCCACCCATAAGGTCGCTCAAAGCCCGCTTGGTCGGAGCGACGGAAGAACGCACACTCCCCTTCTACAGCTGTCGGGGTAAAATGGTCGTTGAAGTGTTTTACGATCGCTCGCGCATGCGCGCCATCAGGCACGCGATCTAAGGCCCGAAGCAATAACCAGTGGCTATGGACGGAAGAGTGCCAGTCAAAACTACCGTAGAACACAGGATGCACCTGTCGCGGTGATTGTAAGTCATCAACAGACTCGAATACGCGGCTCAAAAAATGCGGATACTCCCGGCACAGATGCAGCAGAGTCCCCGAGACGATATGCTCGATTGCTATGTCATTCATCGAATGGGTAGGCTCAGAAGTTGTAAGTGAATGTCAGGCGAGCATTGCGCTCTTCTCGCAAAGGGACAAAGGACCCCGTAGACCACGAATTATAGAGCGTTCGGTCAAACACATTTTTTACGCCCAGTGTGAGCGAATAATCTTGTGCATGGTAGAAAAGTGAAATATCGGTACTGGCTCCCCCAGGAACAGCATAGGACTCATAAGAAGTGGACCCTGTGGTTCCACTAAAGGCATCAACACCTACGCCTGCACCTAAACCCTTATACATACCCTCCTGCAATTCATAAGACGTCCAAACGCTGATTGATTGTTCCGGCTCCCCAGAAAACAGAGGAGGATTTCCATCCAATTGAGCCGGCTCTTCAAATTTCACATGAGTGTAACTGCCTTGCACGTTCCACCCAGGCAGAATCTCACCTGCCAGATTGAGGTCGTACCCTTTGCTAGATCGAGATTGACTGCCGATGGGTTGCCGCGTAAACGGGTCTTCGACCGGGACATTGTCCTCTTCCAGCTCAAAGTACGCGTAGGTAAGCGTGAGGCTATCGTTTAACAAGTTAAACTTCACGCCGGCCTCCTTTGATTTGCTGGTCAGTGGCTTCAACGGCTCTCCCGTTGCACTATTTAAGCTACTGGTTCCACTAAAGCCGTGAAGTAAGTTGGCATAGATAGTCATCTGCGGAGTAACGTCGAAGCTGATGCCGTAATTAGGCACCCATTTTTCCGATTCATCACCAGCGCGGGCAATCGAAGTGCCGTCTTCAGCATAAACCTGAACGTCGCTGATCCACTTTGCCTTTTTAGCGGCAAGTAATACGTGAGTTCGATCGCCGATTTCCAATTGATCCTGCAAAATCAAACCTCGCTGCTGAACACGGGATTTATTCCAGCGATAGTTTGGGCTACCTATTCCAGGCAACAAATCGATGGAGTGAGGATCATAGATATTCACTTGAGGATAAGCGCCAGCCGAATCGATCACGTTGAGATCATCTTCGGTACTGTCAATATGTTGATAATCAACACCCAGTAACAGCTTATGGGTGATAAATCCTGTATTTACCTTGCCGCGTACATCGTTCTGCATGCTCCACGACTTAGTATCAATTCTAGCGGCATAGGGCGAGGCAAACCCCACAGAACCATCCGGTTCGACTTCAACGTTTTGCCACACCTTCAGGTTTTCTGTGCCGTCGACATAGGTGGCCTTGCTGTTGAATGACCAGCCGCCGAGCAATTCCTGGGAAAACTCGTAATAACCGGTTTTGCTAGTATTTTGAAATCCATTATCTCTGGGAAACAGACGCTCACTTGGTAGCTTCTGGAGCTTGCCACCCATGACAATGGTGGAGCGAGGCGCTGCGGTTCTGGTATTGCTGGATTCAGCACCAACGGTCAACCGACGACCGTCGTTTTGCCAAGTCAAAGCAGGTGCTACATAAGTCTCACGCTCACCATCAAAGTCTGGAGCCGATTTGTCGGATTTCATATTCGACATGTTCAACCGATAGCTGAGGGACCGATCCTCATTGAGCGCACCTCCCAAGTCCAGACCCTCTTTCAACTCCCCATATCTGGCTACTTCCACGCTCACGGCTCTCAGTTCCTCAGTCACCGGAGCTTTTCGTACCATGTTGATGGTGCCTCCCGGCGTGGAACTGCCTGACATGATCGAGTCCGGCCCCTTGATGACTTCGACACGCTCAATGCCTTGCACCGGTATGCTGTTGACCCCCGGGTTCGGAATACCATTGGTAGACGTCTGCTGAACCGAGAACCCTCGAATCGTATAACTTGAACCGCCTGTAGCGCTTGGGGTTTGCTGCACCCCTGCTGAACTCTTGAGCGCATCAGCAAGATCCGTGGCTTGACGATCCTTAAGCGCCTTCGCAGAAATAACTTCAACTGACTGGGCTGTTTCTTTCAGTGGCGTGTCTGTCCTCGATACCGTGCTGGAATTGGAAGGGTTGTAGTACAACTCATCATCGCTCAGCGAACCTCCCCTTACCGAGATTTCAGGCAGTTGTGCGTCATTACCGACAATAGTTGTCGGACCTACAACTAATGGCCCCGCGGAGCGCGTTACGGTCAACGTACCATTTTCCGTGACGTCCAGGACTAAGTCGGTCCCCTGCAAACAGGCAGCAGTGGCCTGCTCAACCGTCATATTGCCGTTGACGGCACTCCCACTGTAGTTGTAGACAAGGGCCGGATCAAACGAAATAGTTCGCCCACTCTGCCTCGCTACTTTTAACAACATATCATTCAAGGCGCCGGCCGGAACGGTATAAACGTTACGAGCCACAGTCACACTTTCGTCTGACTGACCAAAGACTAACGCGGGCATTCCGCTCATGGCGAATGCGACGGCCAAATGTAAAGGCGTGAGCGCACAGCAGTGGATAGTACTTTTCATCAGCATCCTCGACGGCAAAGCAAGTTTTTTGGTGTTAATACCTACTTTGTGCAACGAGAATCTAAAAGTGACAGTTCAAACCATGAAAAAATCATCGCGTTACCGTGCGGCTAAACAGGTTCTAACGATAGATCTTAAAAATCTTGGGACTGACGCAACCTCCCATTCATAATCGCCCGTTTTTGGAGCATGTAGTCCGGCAGACCAATTTTGGCGCACTGTTAGTGCACAGAACACGCTGATCAGCCCTGGCGCTACAAAGAACTCCCAGCGCCGAAAGAAAAGAGATGACAGTCGACCAACCATTCACTCAACAGTCCTTTTTAGAATGGCACTCACCTTGCATCATCTATAGCGATGTCGCATCACTAACCGCAGTGCTCGCGCGCTCAAAGCAACCAGCCAAGGTTTACGGAAAACATACGTCATGTCCATTGCAGTGATTGGCAAGCCAGATTTGCTGACTGAGATATTCCGCAGTGACTACCGCTGGCTGGCAGAGCGCCTGCGCTACCGTTTGGGCTGCAGATATAACGCTGAGGACGTGGCTTCAGAATCCTTTCTTCAGCTGTCAACTTTGCCGGCCTTGGAGAGCGTACGCGAGCCAAGAGCGATGCTAACGACCATCGCCAATCGTGTTCTCTACGAGGTTTCTCGACGAAAAACACTTGAAAAAGCCTACTTGTTGGCGCTGGCTTCTTCCCCTGAAAAAGTCCACCCATCACCTGAAGAGCAGCACATGCTTCTGGAGTCCTTGGTTGCCATCGACAAGGTGCTTGATGGACTATCGAGCAAAGCGCGCCAAGCCTTTCTATATAGCCAGCTTGACGGCATGACCTACGCACAGATCGCAGATAAGCTTGGCGTCTCCGCCAGTATGGTACGGCAGTACATGACCAAGGCGTTGACCCAATGCTATCTCGTTACAGCTCAACTCTGATTGATGACTCGGATGCCCAAGACCATTGCCCCAGACCCTGCCGCGCAACAAGCCATTGAATGGATGGTGCATCAGCAGTCGGGGGAAATGACAGATGCGCAGCGCGCGGCATTCGAACGGTGGCGTGCCGAAGATATCCGTCACGAGTTAGCGTGCAGACGCATTGAGCAAGCATTGGGCAGCATGCCGCAAATCGCCGCAGAACCGTCGTTGCGAAACACCCTGAACAAGAATGGCAGTCGCCGGCAATTTTTGCAAAATACCCTTGCTATCGCCGCAGTAGCCTCGACCAGTGCGTGGCTGTACGACCGCCAAACGCCCTTATCGGGTTGGTTGGCTGATCTACACACTGGCACCAGTGAGCGCCGCACTACTCGATTGGCGGACAGCAGCATCATCACCTTGAACGCTCGAAGCAGTATTGACGTTAATGTGAACGCCACTCAACGTCATATTCAGTTAATCAAGGGGCAAATATATATCGATGCGCCGTCCGCGCAGATGCCTCTGCGAATCACCACCCGCGACGGACAGGTCAACCTGAACAGCGGGATCTTTACAGTCTCGGTGCGTTCCGAGGGAACTCGTATTACGGCGCTTTCACAGCCCGCCCAAATCAATGCGCATCGCAGCACCGGCAAGCTATTACAAAGGGGTCAGGGCGCGCTTATAAATGATGAACAGATCGCCATTCACCCAATCGTCATCAATGCGGAAAGCGCTTGGCTAGACGGACTGATCGAAGTCAACGATCAGCCTCTAGAGCAATTAGTCGAGGCTCTGCGAGACTATCGCACTGGTATTATTCGCTTGTCGCCCGACGCGGCAAAACTTCGGGTTAGTGGCATTTTCCCCCTCGACAATACCGACTACGCCCTCGATGCACTGATGCAGACATTTCCTGTCGTAGTAAGCCGAACCACGGGTTATTGGATCAGTATTTCTAAAGCCTGAGCCTCCCTAAAACCCGTCACCAAAAAATAACGCTCACTCACTGTCACTTTTCTTTTCTGGTTGCACAAACCTTATAGAAAAGAACGAGAGTGTGCCGCCGTGAAATCTGTTGAACGCATAAGCCTTCACCTCCAAGCGCGATCGTTAACTACGGTGCTGACCGTCTCGCTGCTGTGCTTTGGCCGTACAGGCTCGTCCTGTGAGCTGAATGACGCCCATTTGTTTCGAATCGATGCCAACAACCTCAGTGAAACTCTATTGCTGATCGGTCGTATCAGTGGCTGCACGGTGGTTTTTAAACCTGAGAGCGCTCGCGATTATCACAGCCATCCCATTCAAGGGCTGTTGAATGTACGCGAGGCGATGCGCCAGGCACTGATAGGCAGCAACCTTGAAATGCTGCAGACCCGAAACGGCTCACTGACCGTTCGGATGCTCAGTGCTAATCGCCGCTCATTGGTAAAAGAATGAGAAGAGAAACCGTAATGACCAATCTCAACATTGCGTTTACTGATGGCATCAATTGCCCAGTCTGGACCGTGGAATCCAAGGGTTCCCGAGAGCGTCGACGCCTGCCGTTTCATGTACTCCCAATCGCTGGCGCGGTCCTCCTGGCACATTTGTGCCTGCTGACCTTACTGACCGCGCAAACGAGCCACCGCGAAATCACCCTCGCGAATTCCTCGCCGCCTTCCAGCGTGCGTATCTCGATGATCAGTCCTCCTGCCCCCCCTGAACCACCAGCAGCCATCATTTCTGAGCCCACCCCGCAAGTCATGACCAGCGAAACGGCGCAGCACCTCGTTGCGCAGGAAAAACCTAAGATCATCGAGCAACCCAAATCGCGGCCCAAACCTGCCCCCAAACCTGCAGCAAAGCCAGCGCCAACTCTCCCGCTAGTGGAGGCTCCGCCGCAACCTCCGACGCCCGCACCGGCCCGACCGCAAACACTGCCAGCTGACAGCAACAATGCACCACTGCTCGACCTGCCTTCAGCCGGCGCCAAAGACGTGCAAACCATCGGCTGCCGAGTGCCAGCCCCCAGCTACCCGCGCCAGGCACGCCGTCAAAGGATTGAGGGCAATGTGCTCGTGCGACTGCAAATCAATGCGCAAGGCCAGGTCCAGTCAGCCGTGGTGGCCCGGAGCAGTGGCAATCAGGAACTCGATGAGGCGGCGCGCGCCACGGTGATGAGTGCGTCGTGCGCCCCCTACATAGAAAACGGTCACGCGATATCCGTACGAGCCGTGCAGCCCGTGAACTTTAGTTTGAATCGATAAATCAGCCTGGGAGGTAATAAAACATGCAGGAATTAGGATTGGCTTACGCCTGGCAGCAGGCCGATTACGTGACCAAATCAATTGCGATCGTATTGGTAATCATGTCGGTTTTATCCTGGTGCGTCATGCTCGTGAAAGCGTTTCATCTCTCACATCTTGCCGGGATGAAAAAGCGCGCACTGTGCTTCTGGCATGCCAGTGGGTTTGTTGAAGGTGTCGAGAGCCTGGGGCATTACAAACACAACCCGTTCAAGGAGCTTGCCATTGCTGGGCATGCAGCGAATGAACACCAGAATCAGCGCAGTTCCCAACTACACCAGCGCTTTGACTTAAGCGACTGGCTCGCCCGGTGTCTGAAAGACGTGCTTGACGACCATATCACCAAGTTACAGGCAGGCCTTGCCATTCTCGCCTCTATTGGAAGCACTGCGCCTTTCGTGGGATTGTTCGGTACGGTGTGGGGTATCTATCACGCCCTCAAAGTCATTGCGATGAGCGGTGACGCTTCGCTGACGCAGGTCGCTGGGCCGGTTGGCGAGTCGTTGATCATGACGGCCTTTGGACTATTCGTCGCCATCCCGGCAGTACTCGGTTACAACGCCATCGCTCGGCATAACAAAGGGGCCGTTCATCAACTAAGTCGATTCGCCCATGATCTGCATGCCTTCTTCCTGACGGGCGCCCGAGTCAATCCCGGCCAGGCCAACGAACCTTCGGCTGGCGATACCCAGGTCACGCTGGTGAGAGTCAAACAGGGAGGAAATGCTTGATGAGTATGTCCCAAGGTACTCCCTTTGACAGTGAAGATGCCCTGGTCAACGACATCAATATGACGCCATTGATCGACGTCATGCTTGTGCTATTGATCATCTTCATCATCACCCTTCCTGTGATCAACCAAGCGGTGAAGATTGACCTGCCCAAGGGCGAAGCTCAGGCCATCGTGGCCCAAGACAAAACTGTCGATGTATCCATCACTGCCGATGGAGCCGTGCTCTGGAATAAAGAACCGTTGAACGAGCAACAACTGGCACAGCGGGTCGCGGTCACGGCCGTCCAACAACCGCTGCCGATTCTAAGAGTTTACGCCGACAAATCGGTGCGCTATGAACAGGTACTACACGTCATGGCCACCGCTCAAAAAGGTGGTCTATCCCGAATAGATTTAGTTACAGACGCAACTCCGAGCCACTGAGTTTCAGCTCCGATTCACGAAGAGTAAGTACCTATGACTCCTTATACGTCCATTGTGGATGGGAGCACCCGTCCCTTGCCGTCAGAAACGCGTACACACCCGAAAGCGATTCGACCAACTATTGGTGAATTGTTATTTCCATTTTGGAAATCCAATGAAAGCTGGCGTGCAGCCGGCCTACTTCTTGTTGTTGTCGCTATCAGCCTTTCCAGCGCTTATGGCTTTGTTAGTCTTAATGGTATCCAGGGAAAATTAACTGATGCCCTGATAGCTCTTGACTGGGAAGCTACCAAGCCACTATTTATATGGAGCCTGTTGCTCGGCACATTAACCCTGCTGCTGCCAATAGTGAGCACTTACTGCGTCGGGTATCTAGGTATTCGCTGGCGGACGTGGATGACTCAAATGTACTTAGAGCGTTGGACACGAAGCGCTCACTTCTACGCCTTAGAGCGAGATGGTGCTATTACTAACGCCGATCAGCGTATCGCTGAAGACATCAGCATGTTCACTGAGCGATCGTTGATGCTTTTGACCGCTGTTATCGATGTGGTCGTGAACACAGTGACTTACACCCTGCTGCTGTGGACGATTGCGGGCTCCCTGAACCTGACTATTTTTTCGTATTCATTCAGCCTGACAGGATATATGGTCTACGCCGCTTATTTGTACTGCTTTGGTAACATACTGCTGTCGCATTGGCTGGGCAAAACATTGATTGGTTTGAATATGCATCGGCAAACCGTCGAGGCAAATTTCAGACACCAAGGGATGCAAGTTCGCGAATACGCAGAGCAGATCGCGTTTTACCGTGGAGGTGAACGTGAAAAACACCACCTCTTAGAACTTTTTGCACGCATCCGGGCTAACAGCATGATCTTATTGGCGCGTACCTCCAAGGTTATGTTCGGCCAAAACTTCTACACAAACGCATTTACCTTGCTCCCTACCCTTCTCGCTTTGCCACTCTTGCTGGAAGGGAGAATCACCTATGGCGATATGATTACCATTGTGGGCGCGTACGGCATGTTGTCAGGCGCGCTTTCATTTTTCCCTCAGGCATACATCAGTTTCACCGATTGGATGGCATTGACTAACCGCTTGCGTGATTTTCAATGGGCAATAAATAAAGTAGAGAACCAGGAAAGCTCACTAGAATATATACGCAACCATCACCAAACCCTGTGCTGTGAACAACTCACGCTATTCACACCCTTGGGCGAAAAGCTCGTACAGCTTGATAGCTGGATCGTGGAACGAGGCCAACGCTGGCTGATTACGGGGCGTTCAGGTAGTGGTAAGAGCACGTTGCTGCGCGCCTGCGCAGGCTTATGGCCCTACGGTACGGGGAGGCTCTATTTACCCGATTCTCGCCGCTCGCTGTTTATTCCTCAAAAGAGCTATATACCGACAGGCAGCTTAAAAGAAGCCTTGTGCTACCCCCAGTCCAAGGACCAATTCGCAGACGAAGAATGCCGTCGGGTGCTTACCGATTGTTACCTGCCTCACTTGAGCAGCTCCCTGAGTGTGCATCAACGTTGGAATCAAACACTGTCGGGAGGTGAACAACAACGCTTGGCCTTAGCGCGCGCTTTGCTACAACGCCCCGAATATATCTTCCTGGACGAAGCCACCAGCGCTATGGACCACGAAACTGAACTTGATATTTACGCCACGCTAATTGCGCAGTTGCCGAACAGCACATTCATTAGCGTCGCTCACCACGAGTCTCTAGCGCGATTCCACTCCCACACCCTCGACCTGAATTGATAAGGAATTATCATGCCGTCAATAGTTACAATCACCGAAGAAAACTTCAAACAAGAAATATATGAAACCCGTGATGTGATTTTGCTCGACCTCTGGGCACCTTGGTGCGCGCCCTGTAAAACACTTTCGCCGATTATTGACAAATTAGCCGCCTTGCCAAGTGAAAATCTGATAGTAGCAAAGCTTGATGTCGAACAGTATCCGGAAATGATGAGACGCCTGGGTTTACGTGGAATTCCGGCTTTATTAGTATTTAAAGACGGACAAGAAATCGCACGCGAACTGGGTACCAAGACGCTGTATCAGCTTAAGGAATGGCTCACACCCTATGGTGTCCAGTTTACCGAATCAAGTGCCCCAGCCGTCGACACCCCGTCATTTGACGCATTTTACGGCGACCTACAACTCAAGCAGTTTCTATTCGATCGATTAAAGACCCATGCACAACGAGCGGAATTGCAAGCCAGCCCTGAACCGTTTTGGGAAAACGGCGTCGGCACACCCAGTGCGGCGATGGTTCACGCTGCGGACCCGGTGATTTTCGAGCGTATTACAGGTTTACCAACGGCCCTTGCATGGGCCCTGGATTTCGTCGGCCCCTACCGGCCAGAGGATATTCAGCAACTCTCTGATCACTTGAAACTAGGTAAAAATTTAAGTTTTGTACCACTCAAACTGATCGAGTCATTTTTACAAGAGACTACATTCGACTGGGCAGGCCTGCTTAGACTTTCGCCATCACTTGAAGGTTTGCGCAAGGAGTGGTTAAGACTGGTTAAACACCAACTCGGATCAAGTCCGCCCATCGAACAGAATTACATCAACCTGGTCGCTCGATTGAAACAACTATCGGCCACACAAGACCCAGCGGTCACCGAAGTGGCCAAACTCATACACGCGGTGTCGCCGCCTCCACATGTAAGTGATACCGAGGCCTGGACGCATATTTTCATACTCGCCAGTGATCTTCTATTTCCAATAGCCCAGCACTGTTGCGGCTGGTCTTTAGAGGACCGCCAGGGTGAAGAACGTCGTTTTAATTGGCTCACTGAGCAAGAACAACGAACCCCATCTGGCACCTTCACTGACGAAGAGTATGGCGTCTTCAATGAGTTATGGAGCAGCCAAAACGAGGCGTACCAAATCAAAGGTGCGGCTTTTTTCGGCGACCAAACTCAAAGCCTGAGACCCATTCAGGACTGCATGCGCGAGCACTTGGTGCGCATTCTGTACAGCGCCCCACACATCAATCAAGGCTAAACGTATCGGAGTGTTGTCATGACAGAAGTGTTTTCCTATACCCCCGACCATCTTGCGGAGTTGGCAGAACAAGTCCTCACGTTGGCTCGGGAGCACGGAGCGAGCCAAGCTCAGGTCAGCGTCTCACAGAGTAAGGGACTGTCCCTGCAGTTGCGTCAAAACCGTGTACTTTCTCGAGTCAGAGAGACACATAGCCGCTTCTCGCTGACAGTGTTCAATGGCAACAAACAAGGTTCGGTCTTTTCGACCAACTTGGGGTTTGATGCACTTGAAGAGTCGGTCAAGGCCGCTTGCGCTATTGCTCGCTACACCGACGAAGATCCTGCTGCAGGTGTGGCCAGCACCGACCTTTTGTGCAATGTGCCGCGCGACCTCGATTTATTTCATCGATGGGAGCTGCGAGAAGACCAGGCCGTATCGATCGCCCAGCGCATAGAGTCAGGGGTAACCGGTATAGGGGGCAATGTCCAAAGCGAAGGTGCCTGGATAACCAGCAATCACTCTTTCCAATTGATCGCAACCAGCGAAGGTTTTAGTCAGGGGGTTGCTAAGACACTCCACAGTTTGAGTGCGATGGCGTTGGCACGAAACGATACCCACAGTGAGCTGGATTACTGGTCTGAGTCCGCCGCAGATCCAAAACAACTGCCGTCAGCTGAGGATGTTGGCAGAAAAGCCGGCTTAGGTGCTGATGCTTACCTCGACCAACGCCCTCTTGGTAGCCGGCGAAGCGCGGTTTTATTTGATCCGCTGAGCGCCATCAGCTTATTGGATCATCTCACCCAGGCCATCAGTAGTGAGGCGCTGTATACCGACGGAAGCTTTTTGAAAGATCAGTTGGGCAAGGCCGTCATGCCAGAACATTTGAGTGTCTATGAGGACCCCTTTATAGCGAAAGGAGCCGCCAGCTTTTCCTTCGATAACGACGGTATCGCGCCACACCAACGATACCTTGTTGAGGACGGCGTACTCAGGGGATACCTCCTTTCTCTATATGGTGCTCGCCGGTTGAATTCAGCCCCTACGGGTAATGGATCCGGTCCAGGCAATCTGCTATGGCGCAGCAATCTCACCCATCCAACAGATGACCTGACTGCAATGCTGCGCAAACTCGGGACGGGTCTGTTCGTCACCAGCCTGGCAGGTAATGGCGTGCGTTTATTTTCCGGCGATTACTCCCGAGGTGTCCGAGGTTTCTGGGTCGAAAACGGCCAAATTCAGCATGCAGTCACCGGCGTCACTATCGCGGGCAATCTCAAACAGATGCTGCACGGAATTGTCGCTGTAGGTAGCGACTTGATTACTCAGGGCCCCTTCTGTGCTGGTTCGGTATTGATTGACCAGATGCAGATCTCCGGCCAGTAACCCCATGGAAAAACACTTATGTCATCACATGAACTGACGCACTTTACTATTGCCAATGAGACCCTGCTGGTGCCCAACGGGCTGGATATTTCCGACTTGCAGAATGTATTCAAAAGCGTGCACAAGCATCAAATCGATTACGCCGATCTTTACTTGCAATCGACCCGCCAGGAATATTGGTCGATGGAAAACGGCGTGGTCAAATCCGGAGAGTTTTCAGTCGATCAGGGCTTTGGTTTGCGCGCTTTGAACATGGACGAAACTGCATTGGCTTACTCCCAGCATATCAATCGCAAGCAACTGACAGAGGCAGCACACTCGGTTCGTACCGTTGCCAGCCATGGAAACGCAAAGATCAAGCTGGACGGGAAGCCAGTCAATTGCACAGGTCTTTACGCATCTGATGATCCGCTGCAAGCATGTGCCGTAGCGGAAAAAATAGCCCTTCTCCAATCGTTGGATAGCAAGGCACGCGCGCTCGACCCCAGGGTATTCCAGGTAATGGCTTATCTGGAGTTAACGCATTCGATCGTGATGATTATGCGCCATGACGGTCGGTTATCAACGGATGTGCGCCCCATGCTCGTACTGCAATTGCGGGTATTCGTTAAACAGAACGGACGCATTGAGAGCGGCTCGGGTCGTCTCGGTGGTCGGTCGGACTTCAGTCTGTTCAGTGACGCACGGGTGGATCAAGAAGTCCGTAAAGTCGTGCAATCGGCTCTTATAAATCTGGACGCTGAGGCCGCCCCCGCGGGCAGTATGCCTGTGGTAATCGGCCCTGGCTGGCCGGGAATGCTGCTCCATGAAGCTATGGGTCATGGTTTCGAGGGTGACTTTGCCCGAATGGGCACCTCGATATATTCAGGCAAAGTGGGTGAACGGATTGCCGCACCGGGTGTGAACATCGTTGACGATGCCACGTTGCCAGGAAAGCGTGGTTCTTTACATATTGACGATGAGGGCGAACCCGGGCAGCGCACGATGTTGATAGATGGCGGTGTTTTGGCGGGTTACATGCACGACAGCCTGAGCGCCCGCCTGATGAAGCAACAAAGTACCGGCAATGGACGCCGTGAATCCTATTCGCAACTGCCCATGCCTCGTATGACAAACACCTACATGCTTGCAGGTGAATATTGTCCGGAGGAGATCATCAGCAGCGTCAAACGAGGATTGTATTTGGCCGATCTAGGCAGTGGCGAGGTGGATATTGCCAGCGGTCAGTTCACCTTTGAAAGTGAATTGGCGTATTTGATTGAAGATGGAAAAATCACGCGGCCGGTAAAGGGAGCAACACTCACCGGTAGCGGTCCTCAAACCATGCGGTTGATCAGCATGGTGGGAAATGATCTGGCACTCGACAACGGGGGAGCAACTTGCGGGAAGCTCGGCCAAAGCGTGCCGGTATGTGTCGGGCAACCGACACTTAAGGTCGATCATTTGATTGTTGGGGGAACAAACTGATTGATGCGCTGGCGCCATCGTTTAAGGCGATGGTCGCCGCTTAACCTAACGCTCCTGAAGGGAAGGCAAAACCTCCCGAAAAGTGCAATTGAACACGGGTAAAACACATACCGCCCTGCGCCATTACGTCGCACCATTAGTGTTCCCTCACACTTCAGCGGTCCACGCCGGATATTTCCAGGGTGTGAAGGCCCGTATTCAATGCTGAGGAGTGAAGATGAGCAACAACACTTACGACTACATCATTGTCGGTGCGGGATCTGCGGGTTGCGTGATCGCAGCCCGGCTCATGCAGACTACCGACGCCAAAGTACTCCTGTTGGAAGCTGGTGGCTCAGACGAAAACTTGTTCGTTCGCATGCCTGCCGGTGTCGCAAAAGTAATTCCGACCAAGACCTGGGATTACACCACTGAACCCGATCCGCAAACTGCTAACCGCCGAATGACAATCGCCCAAGGAAAGATTCTGGGAGGTAGCAGTTCGGTAAACGGCATGATTTATATACGTGGCCAGCGGCAAGACTATGACGCATGGGCAACCGACTATGGCTGCCACGGCTGGGGCTACGATGATTTGCTGCCTTGGTTCAAAAAAGCCGAGGGTAATGAAAGTCTGAGTGATGTATTCCATGGCAGTAAGGGGCCGTTACCGGTCAGCGAAAACCGTTACCGTCACCCGCTTTCAATGGCTTTCGTTCGCGCTGGACAGGAGATGGGGCTTCCCTATGTCAACGATTTCAACGGCGCGAGCCAGGAAGGGGTGGGTTATTACCAGACCACGACACGTAATGGCTCTCGCGCAAGCACTGCGCAAACGTATTTGAAGTCGGTTCGTGACAACCCGAATCTGCAGGTGATCACCAATGCATTGGTGCACCGCGTGTTAATAGAAGACGCCGCCGCGACAGGGGTTGCCTTCAGCGTCAACGATGGCACGGAACTCATCGCCTATGCACGCCGTGAAGTGATTGTCAGCAGCGGGGCCAACGGCTCGCCAAAGGTGCTGATGCTGTCCGGAATCGGCCCGGCGGAGCATTTAAACGCGTTGGGGATCAAAGTAGTGGCTGATCTTCCAGTGGGGCAGAACCTTCATGATCATTTGCACTTGTCGATCAACGCAAGCCTTAAACGGCCTAGCTCGCTTTACGGCCAGGACAAAGGTCTTAAGGCAATCCTAAACGGCGTGCAGTGGCTAGCGTTCAAGTCCGGGGTGGTCACCTCTAATATTCTCGAAGGAGCTGCCTTTATCGACACCACCGGCAGCGGCCGGCCGGATGTTCAAGTACATTTCTTGCCCGTATTGGATACCTGGGACGATCCCGACGGCCTTGGTAAAGGGCAGACACACGGCATCACCCTGAAAGTTGGCCATCTGCAGCCCAAATCGCGCGGGAGGGTATTGTTGCGTAGCACTGACCCCAGAGACTTACCCATTATTGAAGGCAACCTACTTCACCATCCCGACGATGTTGCCGGCCAGGTCAGAGCCGTCAAAGCAGGCTTGAAACTGTTACAGGCCCCATCACTACAAAGCCAAATAAAATCGATTTTCTCCCCACATCAAAGTAGTCAGCACGAAGCGCTCGATGACGATGCTCGGCTCGAAGAGTTCGTCCGCAAGACATGCAAGACGGTTTACCACCCAGTCGGCAGTTGCCGTATGGGACAAGACCCTCTTACATCAGTTGTCGACCTCACGTTGCGGGTGCACGGAATAAAAAACTTGCGTGTCATCGATTGCTCGATATTTCCACTGATTCCAAGTGGCAATACCAATGCCCCCACCATTGCAGTGGCCGAACGAGCGGTCGATCTTTTGCTCAACACCCCGTCGGCGAAATCACTCGCTGACGCGAAAGCTCGATTACCGCTGCCTGCGTGACACGCGAATTTCGTGGCAGCCACAGTCATGTCACTGACAGCCTCAGTCAAGAACGAGCGCCTATCACGGAGTAACGTCGTCGTCATGCCCCGTCCTACCAACCGGCCACCCGTATTTTGAGGAGCTTGTAACTATGAGCGATATTTCCCTACTTCCCGTCGCCATCGACTTTTTAGCACGCGACCACGGTTTGTATATTGATGGCGGCTATGTCGCCAGCACTACTTCTAACAAAATTAAGGTAATCAATCCTGCCAACGGTGAAGCTATTTCGCAGGTCAGCGATGCTGCGCAGGCGGACATCGATCACGCGGTAGTGAGCGCCAATCAAGGGTTTAAAGTCTGGTCGAAGACCAGCCCCGCCGCGAGAGCGCTTGTCCTGTTAAAGTTGGCCGATTTGCTGGAACGCAACCGCGAGGAGTTGGCCCAGATCGAAACTTGCCAGTCTGGCAAGATCATCCAGATCTCCCGTGCCTTCGAAGTGGATCAGGCGGCGCACTTCCTGCGCTACTACGCTGGCTGGGCGACCAAGATCACCGGAGAGACCATCACACCGTCTCTGCCCTCTTTCTCTGGCGAGCGCTATACAGCGTTCACACTTCGCGAGCCGGTAGGAGTGGTGGTCGGAATCGTGCCGTGGAATTTCTCGACCATGATTGCCATCTGGAAACTGGCCTCGGCGCTCACGACCGGTTGTAGCGTCATCATCAAACCCAGTGAGTTCACGCCTCTGACCATCTTGCGCATTGCCGAACTGGCCACCGAGGCCGGACTGCCGCCGGGCGCCCTGAATGTGTTGACGGGCAGTGGAGCGGTCGGCCGAGCACTTATCGAGCATCCTGGTACAGACAAGGTCTCGTTTACGGGCTCCGTACCGACGGGCATCGCTGTCGGCAAAGGCGCAATGGACGCCAAACTGACCCGAGCGACACTGGAGCTGGGAGGAAAAAACTCTGTAGGCTTTTTGCGCGACGTGGATATGGACAAGGCCGCCGATGGGATCATCGAAGCAGGCTTTCTGCACTCTGGCCAGATCTGCGCCGCCGCAGAGCGTTTTTTTGCGCATCGTTCACAGATCGAGCCGATCATGGAGAAGCTCGCTCAGCGCCTTGGTTCGCTGAAAATTGGATCGCCGCTGGACGAGTCGACGCAGTTTGGTCCGGTGACGAACAAGCAGCATCAGCAGAAGCTGGCGCGCTTCTTTGAGACTGCCAGATCTGAAAAAAGCAGTATCGTCTACGGAGGCAAGATTATTGATGGGCCAGGTTGCTATGTAGAACCTACGATCATCTTGGCCAATTCGGTCAATGATACGTTGCTCAATGAAGAGACTTTCGGCCCAATCGCGACATTCTTTCCCTACGATACAGAAGAAGAACTGCTGCAGTTGATGAACAATACTTCTTACGGACTCAGCGCGAGTTTATGGACCAATGATTTGTCCAAGGCGTTGCGCTTGGTTCCGGAAATTGAGGCAGGCACCGTATGGATCAACATGCACACGATGCTCGATCCTGCCGTGCCATTCGGTGGGGTGAAGTCGTCGGGTATCGGCCGCGAATTCGGCTCGGCGTTCATCGACGATTACACCGAATTGAAGTCGGTGATGATTCGCTACTGAGCCGCCCATCGAGCGAGCTGATTGTCTAACTGATGGCCCGGCTCCGACCGGGCCTTTGTCTTGGAGACCTCTGTGCGTCTGCAGCTCACCGTTATTGATCAAACACCCATACACGGCGATCGCCCGTATGCCAAAGCGGCGCAGTCGTCTGTTGACTTGGCGCTGGCATGCGAAGGATATGGCTACCACCGATATTGGTTGGCCGAACACCACAACAGCATTCAGTTCGCCGGCCCCGCTCCCGAAATCCTACTGACGCGTATTGCCAGCGCGACGCAGCGCATGCGCGTAGGCAGCGGTGGCGTGATGCTGACCCATTACAGCCCCTACAAAGTGGCCGAAAGTTTCGCGCTATTGGGCAGCCTGTTTCCTGGCCGAATAGACTTAGGCATAGGGCGAGCCCCTGGAGGAAGCCAGCTGACCTCAATGGCGCTCGCGGAACCGGCTGAAATGTCGCACACGGATCACTTTCCGCGACAGGCCGCTGAACTTTGTGCCTTTCTCAGAGGAAATCTGCCTAACGCTCACCCATACGCTGCGTTGCAGCAGCCTGTCCCAGCAGAAGCTTTACCGTCCCTGTGGATGCTTGGTTCGGGTGGGGGTAGCTCAGCGTTGGCCGGGCGGCTGGGCATGGGCCTGGCGCTGGCCAGGTTTATCGCGCCTCGGTCCTGCTCCCCCGCAATTTTCGGCCACCACACCCGAGCGCTCGAAGAGTCCGGCCACCGCACCAAGGCGCAACGCTTGTTGGCGCTGGCGGTTGTGTGTGCGCAAACCGATGACCAAGCACGGTTGATCGCCAGTACCGCCGCCTATCGCAAAATGATGTCCGGCTGTGGCCCTCGCGAGCCCTTGCTAAGTCCCGAGCAGGTACGCGAGCGGTATGTACAGATGAATCCAAGCGATCGCACCAAGTACGATATGACGCTAGACGATATGGTGGTTGGCTCCCCAGAGACCTGCCGGAACGTAATACATGCGCTGGCCAAGGAATTTGGCTGCGAAGAGGTCGGTATCGTTACAGTTACATACCGATTCAGCGACCGCCTGGAGAGCTATCGCCTGCTCGCTAATGCGATCACACAGTATTGAATTTCGGCCCACACCTCTTGAAAGTCGTGGCCGGCATCGCGGCCGGTACCGGGGGTCGCACTAGACAAATTACCGCAGACGCTTAAAAAGCCACCCGCTTAACGACTGTTCAAACCAGGCAGTTACGGAGTGCTGGCATATTCAAGTTCGCTGACCTGATCCATCCAATCCACAACTTCGCCGTCCAGCACTTCGGCAATTGCAATGTGACTCATGCTGGTAGTCGCGGTCGCGCCGTGCCAATGCTTTACGTTGGGAGCAATCCAAACGGTGTCCCCGGGCATGATAGTACGCACCGGTTTCTTCCACTCTTGAACCCAGCCGCAACCTGCGGTAACCAGTAGCATCTGCCCCAGTGGATGTGTGTGCCACGCTGTCCTAGCCCCCGGTTCGAAGGTGACTGTGGCACCGCTGATCCTGGACGGTTCAGTGCCTTTGAATGGTGCGTCAACGCGCACGGTACCCGTGAAATAATCAGCCGGGCCTTTCACTGAAGGTTGCGCGCCGTTTGGGGTAACAGTCAGCATATGAAACTCCATGATGTTTGGGGCAAGCACCGCAATCGAGTGATATATGGCCGTGTCTTTTAAACACCCACGTCACGCAACGGTAGAGGTCCTGATCACTCTATCGGTCAGGTGCTGATAGAGTTAGCCCCTAAATCGGCAAAGACCTTTGAAACACACTCATCAATCCAGAACGTGTGCCTTGGGTCGTGTATCAACGCCCGCCACGTGTTGCGTATCGCCCCTAAACCCCGCCAAGAATGGATATAAATCGCCGGTGCGAACGCTCTCATACCAATGTTGATTCATGAACCCCATTCAGTGGTTTCATCGCCTCAGGCAGACTAATCAAGGCAAGATTCATCTCGTATGATTTAACGGTAGGTATCGGCACGCAAACCTATTGATGCCGAACTCGTTAGTGCGATCAACCGGCACCTGACGCGCAAAAAGCGACTTTCAGACCTACACGTTCATTTCTTCAACTGGCTCGCCGCACGGGTTAGTACAGTGCTGGTGACAGTGCCGAGAACCTGCTTTTGCATCGAGCATCGATAACCGAGAAACTGAATTTCTATGTGCACTTGCTCCGACGCCAACCTCACTGCACGGCAAATTGCTGTGCTCATGATCATCCTGTGCAGCTACTTAATGATCGTGCTGGATATATCCATTGTCATCACTGCCCTGCCCCGGCTGCGGCAAACGTTCGAGATGTCCATGGTCGGACTATCGTGGGTGCAAAATGCCTATACCTTGGCTTTCGGCGGCTTGTTGCTATTGGGGGCGCGCATGGGAGATATCCTCGGCCGACGCCGCATGTTCATTGTCGGCCTGGCGGTTTTCACCGCAGCTTCTTTATTTGTTGCATTGGCACAAAGTGCAGAACTGTTGTTATCCGCTCGTGCGTTACAAGGTATCGGAGCAGCTATCCTGGCACCGTCAACTCTGGCCTTATTGCTGAGCAACTTTCCAGAAGGAAACCAGCGTACCCGTGCGATTTCCTACTACGGTGCTGCAGCTGGAATAGGTGCCAGTGTCGGTCTATTACTCGGGGGGCTGTTGACCCAATGGCTGTCGTGGCGCGCGGGTTTTCTGATCAATTTACCCATTGGGATTACGTTGATACTGGGAGCCCGCCGCTACCTCAGTGAACCCCCTCTGCATTCCGGTAAATTCGATCTTTCGGGCGCTGTTCTCTCAACATTAGGTATGACCGCGCTGGTATTCGGCATCGTTGAGTCAACCACGCTTGGCTGGACAGACCCGATCACCCTGGGCGCCATATTCGGCGGCCTGACATCGCTGGCAATGTTTATTGCCCATGAAGCCCGGGCCGAGCAGCCTATCTTACCTCTGCATCTTTTCACTCATCGGATTCGCGCTGGCGCCTATGCAGCTCGGATGCTGCTTTTGGGTGGGTTGATCGGGTTCTGGTTTTTCACAACTCAGTACCTTCAAGAGGTCCTGGGTTTCAGTGCCAGTAAAGCGGGTTTGGCGTTTCTCCCTACCACGCTTATGACACTGGCCGTTGCATTAACCGTTCCGTTTCTGACCAACCGTTTCGGAAACTTCAGGCTGTTGGCTGGAGGGGTCTCGTTCGCAATGGTCGGTATGATTTGGCTCAGTCGCGTCACAATCCACAGCCACTATTTAGTGGATATTGCGCTGCCCATGGTTTTGATTGGCGTGGGCCAAGGTGCCAGCCTTAGTCCGTTGACTGCTGCAGGCATGGCCGATGTGGCCCCCCGCGATGCCGGCGCGGCATCCGGGTTGGTCAATGTCGCACACCAGTTGGGCGGTTCGCTCGGGCTGGGGCTTCTTAGCGTAGTATTCGCCCACGGGGCGGCATCGAATGTCGGCGCAACTGCCATTGCATCTGGTATCTCAGCAGCGTTCATCGGCAGCTGTGTAATGCTGGGACTTGCACTGATCGTCATTCTCACGCTGGTTATGATCCCGGCAACCGAAGCTTCTGGCCCAAACGCCACCCGCACCTAGGCATTTTCCTAGGTGGCGGGCGCACTCGTCAGAATATACTTATAGGGTATTCGACATACAGTCGCCATTCATTGAGTTCGGCACTATAGCCCGAATCGTTGCGCGTATTCCGATAAACCGAGTTACGCGCCTTGAAGGACAAATCTTTAGCTGCGCCGCTCTGAATGGTGTATTTGACTTGATTGAAAAACTCACTTTCTCGCGCTTCACCTCCGGCGCCAGCATCAATATCGTATCCGAATATATAAGCGATTCTCCATGTCAGCCCAGGTACACCATCGGCGGCGAAATCCCATTCATGATAGACCTGAATTGATTTTTCGTCCTTCTGGCTAAAATCGGCGTAATAACCGTTCGCCAAATAGATAGTACTGCCGCCATCACCCAAATCGTATGCATATCCAACGTCACCGCTACTCTGCTCGTAGGACAACGAAAACGTGTGCCCGCTGTGCATGTACTTGGTGGCCAGACTCCAAATATTGTTGTTATCTCCTTGGATACCCTGTGCAAAAAATCTATCGGAGACGGTATCGCTAGCATATTTAGTACTGTACCAATTAAGGTCAAAATTTAACGCATCCTGTGCCGACAGAGGGAACGTATAGTTAACATTGACATAGCTCTTTTTATACACATCCTCGACATCGGATAAATAAACAGCGCCGCTCAGACTGTCCGAAGCTTGATAACTTGCACCCAGCACATTGATCGACTTCAGCCGGGCACTGTCGCGTGCGCCAGACTGCATTGAGCTTTCGGCAGTAAAGCGACCTGCGTTCACCTCCAACCTATCGACTTCTCGACTCGTCAATAAAACCCCACTAAAATTCTGCGGCAGCAAACGCGAGTCGCCATAGTTCAGTACTGGCAAAGCCGGCATCTGATCGCCAAGACTCAGCGTCGTTTTAGAAATATTGAATTTCAACGCCGCGCCAAACTGCGAAGTATCATCAGCCCAGTGTTTGCGCTCGCCGGGAAACATATCCGGCTGCCCACCATCCAAGCGAACGCCTAACAGCCCGAAGGCATCCAACCCCACACCAACCAAGCCTTTGGTAAAACCCGACTCGTAATGCCCGATGACCCCTTGAGCCCATGTATTTCGATCATACACGCCACGATTATAGTCTCTGCTCCAATAGGTATTCCGCAGAAGAACATCTAACTTTCCGCCCTCTACAAACCCATTAGCATCAGACTGCTCCACAGCAAAGGCGCAACTTGCACAGCTTGCGAAAAAGGACACACCTAACAACCGCGAGCCGAACCCCATGATACATCTCCGAATTAATTTAAGTATAGGCAGAGGCAGACAGGTATTTGGTGAGAGTTTTATAATTATTGATTGAACACACAATGCTTAGTGATGCGCGATTGACGTTTCGCGCTCACCAAAAAATTCAAAAACTCTTAAAGTGTCAGCACATACAAATAAAGACAACCCGGACGGACAGCGACGTGCTTAGAATCAGTCACAACGTTAGCAGCGTTTTATTTTAAGTTCCCTCGCAAGAACTCACGCAAGCGCTCACTGCGCGGACTTATCAATATATCGGATGGCGGACCCTCTTCTAATATCTCTCCCTGATGTAGAAACTGAACATGACTTGAAACATGGCGTGCAAACCCCATCTCATGGGTAACGACTATCATGGTGCGACCCTCCTCGGCCAGCGCATGCATTACTTTGAGCACTTCACCGACCAGTTCCGGATCCAAAGCAGAAGTCGGTTCATCAAATAACAAGACCTCGGGTTCCATCGCCAATGCTCTTGCAATGGCGACACGTTGCGATTGCCCACCAGAGAGTTCTGCTGGGTATTGCATATACACGCGTTCGTGCAATCCGACCTTATTGAGAAAAAACTTGGCGCGTTCCTGCGCTTCTTTCTTGCCAATATTCATAGCCACAACGGGGGGCAACGCAACGTTTTGCAGCACGGTCAGGTGATTCCATAGATTGAAATGCTGGAATACCATAGATAGCTTAGTTCTGAGAAGTCGTAAGAATTTGTCGTCAGCTACGCGCATTCGCCCTAGACGGTCTGTCACCATCGGAATTTTCTGGCCATCGAAAAATAATGCACCGTCATCCGGTTGCTCCAGAAAATTGATGCATCGAAGGAATGTGCTTTTCCCGGAACCACTGGAACCAATCAACGAGATGACATCTCCCGCCTTGGCTTTCAATGAAACCCCACGCAGAACCTTATGTTTAGCAAAACTTTTAGTAAAACTGTCAACTTCTAATTTATACATATATCACTCAATGCGCCCGTGGAAGATTTGACTTAAGCACATGGCGTTCAAACAACCGAAAACCACCAATAAGGGTCAGCGTTACCGACAGATATATAACGGCGGCTATGCCATATGCGTAAAAAGCCTGATAGGTGTCCGAATTCACATCGCCTGCCACTTTCAGAAGGTCGGGCACTGTGACGGTGAACGCAATTGCTGTCGCGTGAAGCATTAAGATCACTTCGTTACTGTAGGCGGGTAACGCTCGTCGAAAGGCAGCTGGAATTAATATATTTTTATAAATAGCCAGCTTGCTAAAACCATAAGCATTTGCTGCTTCGACCTCCCCCCTTGAAATTGATTTTATCGTGCCTGCCAACATTTCGGTCGTATAGGCCGTGGTATTAAGCCCTAATGCGAGAATCGCACATTTGAACCCATCCTTGAAAAAGCCGTCTAGCCATGGGTGTGTTCGGACAAAATCCAATTGATAGACGCCGGAATATATTATGAGCAACTGAATATAAAGCGGCGTCCCTCTAAATATATAAGTAAACAGCCAAACTGGGCCGTACACCCAGACGGAGCGATGACAGCGAAGTATTGACAGAGGGAACGACAGAATCGCCCCCACTAACAACGACAATACCAACAACTCCATAGTCACCAGCAACCCGGAATAATTGAAACCGTCCCACCAGAGATAAGCCTGCCAGTAGGTTTGCAGAATGTCGTTCATATGTCTGCCTCCCGAACCCCCAAGGAGTAGTGGTTTTTCAACCACCACAACACTAGTCCTGATACGCCTGTAACTGCCAGATAGAACAACGCAGCGATACACAAATACGGAAGCATATGTCCTGAGCCCTTGCCTGCGTCTTGGGCGCCCTTGGTGATATCCGAGAGCCCCACCATGGAAACCAGCGCCGTGGCCTTAACCATCACAAGCCAATTGTTCGCGACGCCGGGCAAGGCAAAACGCATCAGTTGCGGAAATAAGATAAGGCGGAAGCTACTCCAGGCGGAAAAACCGTAAGACTTGGCGGCCTCTAGTTGCCCGGGGGCAACCGCTATGATTGCTCCGCGAAATGTCTCAGTAAAATATGCCCCATAAATGAGCCCAATCGCCACCACACCTGCAGAAAACGGATCAATATTAATCTGAGATAAACCGAACGAATCGGTAACACTGTTTAAGCCAATTTGTAAACTGAAAAATATCAACAACATCAGCGCGATATCAGGCACTCCCCGAATGATCGTTGTGTAACAAGACGCCAGGCCGCCAAGTAGCCGACTCTTCGATTGTTTCGCAACGGCCATTAACAACCCTATAACTACTGAGATAGCCAAGGCGCTTAACGATAATTTTAAAGTAACAAACATACCGTCGATTAATAATTCACGGTAGCCTTCAGTCAAAATTGAGGTCACTGATCATTACTCGCCGTAGATATCGGTATTCGGTGGAAAATACTTATCTGTAATTCGCTTGTAGGTGCCGTCTGCATGCAACTCAGCAATCGCGCGATTGAGATTATCAAGGAGCGCTTGATTACCTTGATTAACAGCTATGGCGCTGTAACTGCGGCCAATCAAACTGTCTTCGATAGGTTTTCCGGCAAATTCATAGTCCACCCCTTTATCGGAGCTCAAAAAGCCGATCTGGGCCTGAATGCCGGCGACGATTGCTCCATCGAGGCGCCCAGTCATCAAGTCGTTGTAAACGAGATCCTGATCACGGTAAGAAACCACCTCGACGCCTTCAACCGCCCAACGCTTCTTGGCAAATTTCTCGTTTATGGTGCCCTGCTCGACACCGATTCTCTTACCTGCCAGCGCTTTTCCCGAAGCCATGGCGTCATCAGGGATCAATTTCGCCCCCTTGCGGGCCAAAAGCCTTGTTCCACCGCTATATACCTTGTCGCTGAATGCCACTTGCTTCAATCGGTCATCGGTGACAGCGACCGACGCAATAAACGCATCGAACTTACGAGCCTTCAGGGCGGGTGTCATGCTGGAAAACTCGATGTCCTGCCATTGGCAGACCCGCTTGAGCTTTTCGCAAATTGCATTACCCAAATCAATTTCAAACCCGGTCATTTTTCCGTCGGAGCCCAGATATTCGAAAGGTGGATACCCCAATGCCGTTCCGAACCGAAGGGGCGGGGTCGCAACTGGAGCGTCAGCGGCATCAACACCAATAGACACCAGCAAAAACGCAAAGCCGGACACCAATACTCGCCCTATACGCTTGTTCATTGTGCATTCCTCAAACCGGATGTTATGGAGGGGACGCTGGTTCTTAAGCAGCCTTAAAGGGCAAAAAATAAGACATCAGAGACCCAAATCAAAACTCTTAAATCCAATATGTGGCTTCAGAGATCCTACTTTGAATAGGCAAATCCCATGCCTGATTCTAGAAATGTCCACGCACACCGCCCGATCCGCGCATTTGAGCTGAGTCAAACAACCATTGATCGGTTGAAAATTTTCAAAAATGCACCAAAAAGGAACGATGACGCACCGACATGAATCATTAGTGTATTTTTATGAGACACCATTGACTCTTTTTTTGACGTTGCATAAGGTTGCGTTTCCTCACGCAGCTCTTTGAACAAACAAAGGAGCGGCGAGCAGCCCTCAGCAAGTAGGTAAATCATGGCAACTTCCCAAAAACAGCGGCAAATGAGCCTTCTCGTATTCATGGCACCGGTGGGCTATCAAACGGCAGCCTGGCGTGATCCTCAGAGTCGCGTTGAAGACCTCTATGGATTAGCGTTGCCGCAGGCGATTGCGCGACGCGTAGAGGCGGCGAAGATTCATGCGCTTTTTCTGGCCGACTGGCTGTCATTTGAAGAGACAGGGAAAAACCCGGATCAGACAGGTTATGAACCGTTCACCACACTCGGGGCACTGGCTGCGTCTACCACTAAAATTGGTTTGATCGGCACAGCCGCTACGACCTTTATCCAGCCCTACCATCTCGCGCGATACTTCTCGCAGTTGGACTGGCTGTCACAGGGCCGCATTGGTTGGAACATCGTGACGGGTACTACTGGCCACGAAAATTTCAACGTTGAGTTGCCGCCACGTCATGAGCGATATGCGCGGGCGTATGAATACATGGAGGTAGTTACCGGCCTATGGGATGCCTGGTGCGATGATGCGGTTAAAAATGATCGACATCGCGGCGTATGGGCCGATCGCAGCAGAATTGCTGCGCTTAATCATGCTGGCGAGCAATACAAGGTAGAGGGTCCTCTACTTGTACCTCGGTCACCACAAGGCTGGCCCGTCCTGGTTCAAGCGGGAGCCAGTGATTCAGGCAAGGATTTCGCCGCGAAGTTTGCCGAAGTCGTATTCACCGCCACACCAACATTACCTTTGGCACAAACGTTCTACAGCGACCTGAAGGCACGGACCAGGGCCAGCAATCGCGAAGACGCCTCCATACGCATTCATCCAGGTCTGATGCCTATCGTGGGTGATGATGAAGCAGACGCTCGCCGAATCCATGATGAATTAATGGATCTTGTGGATGATCGCGAAGGGTTCGCTCGGGTGAGTGGCATGTTATTGGGCGTAGATTTGGCAGGTCTTGATTGGAATGACCGCATTCCAGCGCAAAGGCTGCTGTCGCCGGAGGTGGCGGTTAAAACGCGCGACGCCAACTCACGCTATGACTACTACTACGATATGGCCGTGAACAAGGGTTACAGCGTTCGCCAATTGCTTCGAGAAATTATGAAGTCCGCAGGTCATAGCGTTGTGGTCGGCTCGGCAGAGCAGGTTGCGGATCATATGCAGCAATGGTTCGAAGAAGGTGCAGCGGACGGATTTGCCATTCTTCCACCCACTGTCCCCGTAGGATTGGACCGTTTTCTTGACGAGGTCGTACCTATTTTGCAGGCGCGTGGTCTCTTTCGTACCGAATACGTCGACGGGACGTTGCGCGACAATCTTGGCCTAGCGCGCCCCACTTCTCGTGACTGAAGGTAACGCATGATGTTCAACTCGTTAGAAGCAGAACAATTCAAGAGCATTTTCCGCTCGCATCCAGCAGGTGTCGCAATCATCACGCTGCAGGACAACGGCAGACCTATGGGATTCACCGCGACCTCCGTGATCTCAGTGTCAGTGAGTCCACCCATTATCGTCTTTTCAATCCAGGGGAGTTCATCAAGCCTGCAGGCACTGGAGCATTCAGAATCGGTCATCATTCATTTTCTGGATGAGCGTCATGTAGATTTGGCTGGACGCTTTTCGACGCACGGAATAGACCGCTTTCTGGATACTGCCTGGCACACCCTGGAGACGGGGGAGCCTTACCTGCTTGAGGTCGATACGTGGGTGCGCTGCACCCTCATTCATCGAATGCAGGCGGGAAGCAGCCTGATCATTCAGGCACGTCCCGAGAGCGCTGCCGTGAAAGAGGCTCGCACGCCCATGATTTATCACGATCGGGCGTTTTGCGGCGTCAGTAAAACGGGCGCACATAGTTGATTGATAGGGAGGTCTCGAAAGGATCGCACATTTGGTAACAGTGCGACCCTTTCACTCTCTCAATCGATTGCGTCCCGCGATAATTAATCGGCAGTGATGAACCCGGCTGTCAGCGTGTTCATGATTGCATCGATAATTTCATGACGCGCTTTACCCTCTGCAGATACTTCGGCCCCCAAGCGCAGCAAGGTCCAAAACACCCGCTCACGCCATTCAAAGGAAATTGCAGCGTCTTCCTTTGAAGCACGTCTAATCGCATTGGCGACTTGTATCTCACCGGCAGTCAGGTCAGCGTATAACTCTGGCTTTTGTCGGACCAAGCCCTCGTTGTAAATAAAATCCAATGCTGGGCCTAAATCGAATTGCTCTTCAATTATGCGTCGCAGTGCCATCACTGGCGGGCCTGACTCAGGCCTTGCACGAGCGATGGCTTCGTCGCTCAGGCAGTAAACGTGTCGAGCCAAAGCCTCCAGCAACTCGGTACGATCACGAAAATAACGGTGAATCGTGCTACGCCCTACGCCAGAGGCTTCCGCGATATCGATTATCGAAGCGGATGGATTGGGCGGCAGAAGCTTCCTGGCTGCTTCCAGAATGGCAACCCTTGTTCTGGCGCGTACGCCACTCTCCTTTTGGACTAGTGTCGTCATGATTGCGGCTCGAAAAAATAGGTCACCAATGTACCAAAATGGAGACTTCATTCCTAGCACGCGATTTTCAGCGATTTTCGGTCTGCTGCAACGGAAAAAGACGATTGGAGACGTAGAGCCTTGGAAGTTGCAAACACCACAATGGGCCGGCTGAACGGAAGAGGCTTCCGCAATTAATTCTGCTAAGGAAAATGCATGCGTGACCATATCTCCAATACAGCCAACTAGCCCAGATAGCTCGGATTGATCCCGCCATTCAACAGTACCTGCTCCTGGTGCGCGATACACTGAAGTTCTTTCTGACGATTCGTGCTCATCTATTGAGCCCCTTTTCAGAACGGTCCGATTCAGTTTGCGTCATCGTGTTTTAACAGCCTTGGTTGATAGAGTGAGGCTAATTCATCGCGAACCCAAGTCGGCTCATCCGTGAGGGGCATATTTTCTCTATCATGCACGGCATCTAGCTCTCTTGGAATATCTGCGTCCGTGGGCGCAAACTTCCTGCACCCAACGTAAAGACAATGGCGTCCACTCCCCTGACGATTTCAGCTAGACCGGCAGAAAGAGTGACGTCGCATTCAACCAACTCCGATTGGGGTGGCAACAACTTTTTGGCTTTGACAAGATCGCGCACCAGCGCACGCACCTTATAACCTTGCCTGAGCGCCTCAGCCACGACCAATCGACCGATACTTCCGGTTGCCCCCACGACCAACACCGTAGCGGGAGGAGTAATCACCGCCGTTTCAGAGTTTACAAGATACGCAGACATCAACGTTCTCGAGTCGGCACCGGCCGATTGTCTCCTAGAAAAGAGGTCTTGAGATCACAGCGTCCTGGCGTAAAACGGCGTTAACTTGCCTAGAGCAGCATCCACATATTTCGGAACCCAGTAAGTTTCGATATGGGTGGCGCCATCGATAATGAACAGCTCCTTGTCCTTCGTGCCGGTGGCCTTGGGGAATGCCTCCTGGGTCATGTACAGGCTGTCGGCGTTGCTCCCTGCGATCATCAGCAACGGCTGATTGATCAGTTCGATCTGATTGGTGGCGTCAAAGCGCATCAGGTCGATGAGGCTACTCGTGGTGTATTTAAAGGTCGAGTTAGGGTGTGCGTGGGTCTTCCAGTAGTACTCGTAGCCCTGGCGATACAACGCATACGGCAGTTTGGCGATCTGTTCATCTGTGAGGTTGGCATCACCTGAATAGAGCACTTCCCCTCCCGCGGCCTCTTGAGCTCGGGCATCAGAGGCTTGCTGCAGGCGCTGCTCAATAGTGTCCAATTGCGAATCGTTGTAGCCATTGCGACGGACACGTCCAGAGTTGAACATGCTTACCGTCGCCACTGACTTGAATCGTTTATCGGTTTCAGCTGCTGCTAATGAGTAGCCACCACCGCCACAGATCCCGAGCAGGCCCAACCGTTTGGCATCGACGCCTGCAAATCGAGCGACGAAGTCTGCCATTCCGTGGATGTCCTCGATGCGATAGGCAGGCTTATCGACACTGCGCGGTTTCCCGCCACTCCCCCCCTGATAGGCCGCATCCGCAGTGATCGTAATATAACCTTGCTCAGCCAAACGCTGGGCATACAGACCAGCCACCTGCTCCTTTACTCCACCGTTTGGATGAGCCACCACGACTGTCGGGTAAGCGTGCTTCGGGTCGTAATTGGCAGGCGTGTAGACGTTAGCAACAATGTCCAGGCCATGAAGCTTGTAGGTAACGGGATGGATATTGACCTTACCCGCTTCATTTTTGGTAATCGCGCCATCATAGACGAGGGTATACGGGTTTTTCTTATAGTCCGCCGCACCCGCCTCCCCTGCTGATACTCCCGCCATTGCCGCCAATAAAGTCGCCTTCAGAATAGTGTGTTTCATAAAAGTACTCCTGTAGCTTTGAAACGATGGACTTAGAAAGGGATTGGCATTTATTTACGCCGTTAGCGCCCCTCAGGTTCAATCCAGTTTTTTCTCGGAGAGAAACTTTGAAACCAGATCTGCGATCTGGACATTGTTCAAATCTGACATCGGGAAGTGTGTGTTGCCCTTGATGCCAATCTCTGGCAGGTGAACCAGCGTTACGTCACCACCATGTTTGTTGACCGTGTCACGCCACTTCCGGGCCATCTCGAGTCTTGCGCGCCAACTGTCCTGTGCAGGTAGATCAATTGCGTGATCCGGGATGTTGTCACCGTAGAGAATAAGAATGGGAAGCTTGGTAAGAGCTGCGAACTGGGATGCGGGGACTGACGTTCCCGCTACCGTGTCAAAAGCACTCGGAATGGGCGCTGGCACCTCACCTTCCGGGAAGACAAAACTGCTACCGGGCTCAAAAGCCACGATGCCTTTCACGTTACTATTCTTGATCGCCGTCAACCAACCAGGCCCGCCCCCTTGAGAGTGGGTGAAAAGAATCCCTGGGCCGATTCTTTCAAATACCGCCGATACGGCATCGGAGACCACAGTCATGTCGAACGGTCCGGTATTGGGGGTCATTGCGCGGAAGAATTGATTCTGGGTCTGCGCATCCTGTGCAACCTGAACTCCCTTGAAGTAGTTCGGCCACAGCCCCATACGGAACTGGTTGAACCACAGCTGTTCGTCCGGCGTCGGTTTGACCGTTGCCTCAACCATGCTGCGTCCGGCATTGCCCCTGCGTGGTTGATCTATCAAGTAAACACCGAAGCCGCGGCGTAGAAAAATAGTCTGGAAACCCTCGCGCCCATCCGCCGTTGTTTCCCAAGTTTTGGAAAACTGGCCGGCACCATGCCACATGACAATAGGCAGCTTTCTGGCATTCAATGGCAACTGGTAAAAGGCATAGGCGTGATCGCCATGGTAGGTCTGGCCCGAGGGCTCCATTGGCTTACGCGCGTCGAAAATACCCGGCGCTGTCGCCATTTGTCCCCCTGCAGTAAAGCTGCCTTGTTCTTGAATAATCAATGGTTCAGGTTTGCTTTGCTGCCCTGCAACAGCGATGTTCACTATGGATGATGCGACAAAGCCAAATAGCATGCCGAACACCAAACGCTTGAGTACTTTTGATGACATAACGACGCTTCCTATCACTGGATCATTTCCTTTCAGTAAACACAGACTGCAAAACAGGCAAAGCCGACATCGCACGAGGCCACCCGGCGTAGAAAGCGAGCTGGGTAACCACTTCGGCGGCCTGGGCTTGCGTCAGGCCGTTGTCCATAGCCCTATTCAGATGGAAGGGGACCTGATCGAGCTGACCTCGAGTGATGAGCGCAGCCACAGTGATCAAACTGCGGTCGCGAGGTGCTAGATCAGCACGCCGCCATAGATCAGCAAACAAAACGTCATCCGTATAACGAGCCAGTTCTGGTGCAATCGGGGCGACGTTTTCTTTGATGGTTGCCGCCCGTTTCGCCTCTACTGCTTCGTCTACCGGCAGCAACTCTTGTGACGCAGGTTGATAATGCTCGGCGGCGATCCCGCGAGTTTTGAACATCTCGCCTGCGACGCCTGCCGCACTCATCGCATTAGGCCAGCCGCTGTAGAAAGCCAAATGGGTTATCAACCCGACGATCTCCCCTGGCTTCACTCCGTTGTCCAATGCAAGATTGATATGCGAGGTCATCTGCGCTGATTGCCCGTTGGCGACCAAGGCTGACAATGTCACCAGGCTACGGTCACGTGGCGCGAGCTCCTTGCGCTTCCATAAGTCACCAAAAAGCACATCCTGGGTATAGGCAAATAGCTGTGGTGCAGTTTCCCGAGCTTGCCGCGCGGCTGGAGTATCCGGCACCGAACTTTGCGCGTTTGCCTGAATTGACATGGCCATCAGTGCGGCGGTCGTTACGGATATAGTCAACCTCATGAGCATTCATCTCCCTTGATCCCGATGCAAAAAAAATCGTCATCCCTGCGCAACAGATAAACCTTGACGCGCGCATATCGATCACTGATCGGCCCCCACAGCAACTGCCCAAGGCTGAAGCCAATAAGAAACGCGGAGAAGGTAGCTTCGATGCTGGACGAGTTCGTATGCAAGTCGCGGCCTATCGTTGGCAGCGCGGGCAAATACATGTCGGTGGAGACAGACGCGAACGACATCAAAGCGCTGAGGATGAGTAACAGGCGTAACTCAGTCCCAGGACAAATCAAGGGTTCGTGTGGAACAGGTGGTTCGGCCGTGTATTCAGTGGTTTTCATGATTCATCCCCGAATGTGCAACGGCCTTCGCAAACGAAGTCGTAGTTCTGAACGAATAGAAGCCGTAGCGATGAACACGCAAACAAGCACGGCGGCGGTTTTATATCCAGCGGGATACTACAAGCACCCTAGTCAGTCGATTAGGATCTAAATCCCGCAAGCACTACTGAACCAGATTCATAAACGAGCGAGACGCTACCCTTGAAGAACTTGAGGAACCATATGGTGAGGGGATCAAGCACCGAGAACTCGGCGCTCGGAAAATAAACACGGTGGAAACGCACCAAGCGCGGCGTTACGACTCCTGGTGCCGCAATGCATCGACAACGACGGACAAGGCCCGAGAGAACTCTTTACGATTCGGATAATAAAGGTGATAGCCCGGGTAAAGGTCGCACCAGTCGTCCAGGACGCGGACCAATTGCCCTTCAGCAATGTGTTCGCGAACCATGTCCTCTGGTATAAATGCCAAGCCATAACCAGCCAATGCCGCACGAACGATGGACGAGCTATTGTTAAATACCCATTGGCCAGACACTCGAAGCTTAATCTCCTGCCCGTCTTTCTCGAAGTCCCACGGCAACAGACCTCCATGGGTCGCGAGCCTGAGGTTGATGCAGTTGTGGTGATCTAGGTCATGCGGGGTCGCCGGAGTATTACGGGTCGAGAAATACTTCGGACTCCCCACAACGGCAATGCGTAAATCGGGGCCGATACGAACAGCAATCATGTCCTTGGCAACTTGATTGCCCATGCGAACACCCGCGTCATAACCCTGGGAAACAATATCCCTCATCGTATAGTCGACAGTGATTTCTACATTAATTTCCGGATATTCATTTAGAACGCTGGACAGTTTCGGCCACAGGATGCTGTTTGCAGCGTGCTCGGCCGTTGTAATGCGAACGGTACCGACAGGACTGTCACGCAGCTCGTCGAGGGCTTCCAGCTCTGCATCTATTTCCTCAAGGCGCGTTGAAACATTTAGGAATAGACGCTCCCCGGCTTCAGTTGTAGAAATGCTTCGAGTAGTACGGGTCAGCAATTGGACACCCACCTGAGTTTCAAGGCCCCGGACGGCGTGACTCAAGGCAGACGGGCTGACGCCCATCACCGCAGCCGCTCGCGTAAAGCTTCCTTCACGTACTACGTTGATAAAGGCCAGCATCTGGCTGAAGTTTTTACGGGACATTGTGCGAACCTTCCACTTGTTCAGGCCGGTAACGCAGCGCCTCTACCAACACTGCCATTGCTCGAGAAGAAGGCTGGCGGCGTACGGGATAGCAAAGGTGGTACCCGGCAAAAGTAGGACTCCAATCCTCCAGGACTTCGACGAGCTGGCCGCCGCAGATAAACGGACGTGCCATCGCCTTTGGAACATAGCCAAGACCGAAGCCGGCCAAAGCAGCCTGAAGGATCTGCTTGGTCCCATTGAATACCAACTGTCCCTCGACTCGCACATTCAATTTCTGTCGGTCTTTTTTAAACTCCCATGCATAGATATCTCCATGGCTCATCAATTGCAGATTGATGCAATCGTGGTTGGTCAGGTCTTGAGGGGTCGTGGGAACAGACCGTTTCTCCAGATAACCCGGTGAAGCTACGACCGCCACCGGCATGTCCGGACCGATGCGCACGGCCGTCATGCCACGTGCGACCTCACTGCCCAGTCGTACCCCCATGTCATACCGCTCAGCTACAATATCGGCAAATCGAGCCTCCACGATCAATTCCACTTTGATCTCAGGATAATTAGGCAAGAGCTCGGCCAGTCGTGGCCAGAGAATGGTCTCTGCAGCATTTTCGGTTGAGCAAATACGGACAGTTCCAGCAGGTTTATCGCGAAGCTCACCGACGGCCGCCAATTCAACCTCAATTTCCTCAAATCGTGGCCCAATGCGATCAATCAATCGCTGCCCAATCTCTGTGGGTGAGACGCTACGGGTAGTGCGCGTCAGCAATCGAACGCCGATTCGCTGTTCCAAAGCTCGCATAGTGTGACTCAGCGCAGACTGAGACATGCCTAGTTGTGCGGCAGCGCGGGTAAAACTCCGCTCGCGTGCCACGGCAATAAAGACTATCAGGTCACTGTAGTTGTCTCTCATCGCACCGCTCTCAATGGATTACTCATGCACCTCGCTCACAAGTCTTAACAGATTTTACCGTCTAGTAGCTACTCAAACGAGTACCTATAGTTGACACACATTGGAATACGAGACATTCCAAAACTGCACTGGAGCGCCCCCAACGTTGGACCCCAAACGTTCCAGGCTGCATTTACAGGAGTACTGACCATGAAAAAACGCACACTAGGCAAGGGCGCTCTCGAAGTGTCCCCCCTAGGCTTGGGCTGCATGGGATTAAGCCATGGTTATGGTCCGGCTACGGAAACTAAGAAGGCAGTGTCACTGATTAGAGCTGCGGTTGATCGCGGCGTGACGTTCTTTGACACCGCCGAGGTCTATGGGCCTTACTTGAACGAAGAAGTCGTAGGCGAAGCGCTAGCCTCAGTCCGCGACCAAGTAGTGATTGCGACCAAATTCGGCTTCACCTTCGGCGGCGACAACAAACAACAAGTCCTTAACAGTAAACCAGAACACATCCGCTGGGCCGTCGAGGGTTCGCTCAAGCGCCTGCGCACCGACGTGATTGACTTGCTGTACCAACACCGCGTCGATCCGGATGTGCCGATTGAGGATGTCGCCGGCACAGTTAAGGACTTGATCGCAGAGGGCAAGGTCAAGCACTTCGGTCTTTCCGAAGCGGGCGCCCAGACTATTCGCAGAGCTCATTCAGTACAGCCGGTGACGGCCGTACAAAGCGAATACTCACTGTGGTGGCGCGAGCCAGAGGAGCAGATCTTTCCGACGCTGGAGGAGCTCGGGATCGGATTCGTGCCTTTTAGCCCTCTGGGAAAAGGTTTCCTGACAGGGGCTATCAAAGAAGGCATGACATTCGGTTCTGACGATTTCCGTAGCAAGGTACCGCGCTTCTCACCTGAAGCACTGCTTGCCAATCAGGAGCTGGTGTTGCTGCTCGCGCAGATCGCTAAAGACAAGGGCGTAACATCCGCACAGATTGCACTGGCATGGCTGCTGGCCCAGAAGCCGTGGATTGTGCCGATCCCAGGCACGACCAAACTTCAACGCCTCGAGGAAAACTTGGGTGCGGCCACCGTATCGCTATCCGACTCAGAGCTGAATACGATCGTGGGTGCACTGCGCAATGTGAAGATTCAGGGCGACCGCTATCCCGCATCGCTGCAGTCGCGGGTAGGACGGTAAACCCGTTCCGCGCTGATATTCCATCACGGGAGAAGTCAACGATGCAAAAGCGCCTGCTTGGTAGAAGCGAACTCGAAGTCTCCTCGCTCGGTCTGGGCTGCATGGGGCTTAGCGCGGCATATGGCCCACCGACAGATACTCAACAAGCCGTATTGCTCATACGCACAGCAGTTGAGCGTGGCGTAACGTTCTTCGATACCGCAGAGCTATATGGTCCTTTTCTCAACGAGCAGGTGGTTGGTCAGGCCCTGGCCCCAATGCGCGATCAGGTAGTCATTGCCACCAAGTTTGGATTCGACTTCAGCGACAGCAGCAAGCAATACACTCTTAACAGCCGCCCTGACCATATTCGACAGGCTGTTGAAGGGTCGTTAAAACGCCTGCGTATTGAAGCAATCGACCTGCTTTACCAACACCGTGTTGACCCCGACGTACCAATTGATGACGTGGCTGGTACGGTCAAGGATTTGATCGCCGAGGGTAAGGTTAAGCACTTTGGCTTATCTGAGGCCGGCATTCAGACCATTCGAAGGGCTCACGCTGTGCAGCCGCTTACCGCCGTTCAAAACGAATATTCCCTCTGGTGGCGGGAGCCTGAAAATGAGTTGCTCTCAACGTTAGAAGAACTCGGGATTGGCCTTGTTGCATTCAGTCCGCTTGGCAAGGGCTTTCTTACCGGGGCAATCAGAGCAGCAACACGCTTCGGTAGCGATGACTTTCGCAGCACCGTACCGCGGTTTTCACCTGAAGCACTAAAGGCCAACCAAGCGTTGGTGAATGTGCTGGGCCAACTCGCCAAGGACAAGGGCATTACACCAGCGCAGATATCGTTGGCATGGCTCTTGGCACAGAAGCCATGGATCGTACCGATCCCCGGTACTACCAAGCTGCACCGTCTGGATGAAAACGTTGGCGCAGTCACTGTTGATCTATCCGAGCTAGAACTGAACAAGATCGCGACAGCCTTGCAAGACGTGAAAATTCAGGGGGAGCGTTATCCGGCAGCGTTACAAGCGCAGATTGGCCGTTAATCCTGGAGACTTGCATGACGACTACACACGACTCGACGCGGCGCCTCGTGATGACCGCATTAGCCACCCTTCCCCTGGCGGGTATGGCAACCACACATAGCGGTGAAGTGCGTCGGATGGGTTCACGGACCCTTGTCGCCTATTTTTCTCGCTCAGGTAATACACGCGTTATAGCGGGTTTGATCCATCGCCAGCTCGAAACAGATTTATTTGAAATCCGCCCCACCACGTCCTATCCGGAAGACTACTTAGCAACCGTTGATCAGGCCCGGCAAGAGCGCGACAGCAACTACGAGCCAACACTGGAGAGCACGATCTCAGATATCTCCAACTATGACACCGTGTTTCTCGGCTTCCCCATCTGGGGCGAAACCGCGCCTGCGGTAATCCGATCTTTCCTGTCGAAGCATGATCTGTCAGGCAAGACACTGATCCCTTTCGTTACTCACGGCGGTTATGGACTCGGCAACAGTCAGGCCGTCATTGCCAGCCATGCATCCAACGCCCACCTGCTCAAGTGGTTGGTGATGGAAGCGGATCAGGAGCGACGCACCATGGAAACCGTCATGGAGTGGCTTAAAGGCGTGAACATCGAAGCCTGAGCACTGATCACCAAGAAAGAACGCTTCAACACCAAACATTATTGTTTTCCTCTCTGTAAATGAACGGAGCAAGAACTATGAACATCCGCAAACTCGGGAAAGCTGGCCTGGAAGTCTCCACTCTGGGCCTGGGCTGTATGGGCATGACTGCAGTGTATGGTCCTGCACCTGACAAACAGGAGATGATTAAGCTCATCCGCGCAGCCCACGACCGTGGCATCACCCTGTTCGATACTGCTGAAGCCTATGGCCCTTTCTTCAACGAAGAACTGGTCGGTGAAGCCTTAAAGCCAATCCGCGACCAGGTCGTAATCGCCACCAAGTTCGGCTTTGACATAGACCTCGAAACCGGAGCCCGCAACGGCGGTACCAATAGCCGCCCTGATCACATCAGGGCCGTCGTGGAAGCGTGCCTCAGGCGTCTACGCACCGATTGCATCGACCTCCTCTACCAACATCGCGTCGATCCCTCGGTGCCAATCGAAGACGTAGCCGGCGCAGTCAAGGACCTGATTGCAGAAGGTAAGGTAAAGCACTTCGGCCTGTCCGAGGCTGGAGTGCAGACCATTCGCCGTGCCCATGCAGTACAACCCGTTACAGCAGTACAAAGTGAATACTCGTTGTTCTGGCGCGGTCCTGAACTCGAACTACTGCCGGTCCTCGAAGAACTGGAAATTGGTTTCGTGCCCTTCAGCCCGCTCGGGGCCGGCTTCTTGACCGGCAAGATCAATGCGGACACCGAGTTCGACCCAACGGATTTTCGCAACCATGTCCCGCGCTTTTCTGCCCAAGCACGCAAGGCCAATATGGCCTTGGTAGAAGTCGTCAAATCAGTTGCGGATCGTAAAGAGGCCACACCGGCTCAGGTTGCCTTGGCATGGCTGCTCGCACAAAAAAACTGGATCGTCCCCATTCCCGGTACGACCAAACTGCATCGTCTCGAAGAAAACCTCGGGGCCATCGACTTGCAACTCACAACAGAGGATCTCGATGTTATTGGGAAAGAGGTTTCCAAGATCCAGGTTCTGGGCGAGCGTCTTCCTGAAGCAGCGTTGAAGATGACTGACCTCTGACAATCGTGGCGCCCGATCGCCCATGGACGGGCCGAAAAGAGCAACGAGGAACACATATGAAGTCACTCACACTCATTGCGATTACGCTGCTGCTTATGGGGCCACAGGCCTCAGCCCAATCAGCCTCCGAGGTGAAGGTCACGCATGCGAGCGCCCAACCCTCCAAGATTGGGCCGAAGCAGAACTTTACCGGTACGGTACGCGTTGATTCGCGCTTCCAGGCAGCATCACCCGGCCGGGTGGGTGGCGGGACCGTTACGTTCGAGCCCGGTGCACGTACTGCCTGGCACACACACCCGCTGGGGCAAACGTTGATCGTCACCTCCGGTGCAGGCTGGGTCCAACAATGGGGACAATCCCCACAAGCAATACAACCGGGTGACATTGTGTGGATTCCGCCAGGCGTCAAGCACTGGCATGGTGCCTGTGCTGCCACCGGTTTAAGCCACATTGCCATCGCTGAAGCTCTTGACGGGAAAACCGTGGAGTGGATGGAGCACGTTTCGCATGACCAATATCCGCAAACCGCCACGTCTAGCACTCCAGTTAAGTGGCGGCCGACTTACTGATTTAGACTCACCTACCGAACCGCGCTCCACCTTCTCATGTTAGCTATCAAAACGACGCTGTCGTTTGAAGAGGTAGAGCGTATTCAGAAAAAACAGGGGAAGCACCCATGACCAGCCTTGATAAAAAACGCGACGCCAGTGGGTCCGAGCTCATAAACCAGCAGCGTCGCAATCTATTGGCGGGGGCAGCAATCCTGGGGGTCGCGCCGTGGGTGCTGTCAGCCTGCATGCCATCACTCTCTTTCGCTGCCGATGCCGGTCCCATTAACTCAAACAATTCTCTACCGTCAGGTCAGCGCCGCAAACTGGGCACCCTCGAAGTATCCAGCGTGGGGCTGGGCTGTCAGTGGGTGCCCGCGGCAATCAAGGGATCAATTTCCGATCGGTATGGCAGCACCTTCGAGCGGAAAAGCGCTATAGAGCTGATCAGAACGGCCTTCGATCATGGGGTCACACTTTTCGACACCGCTGAAGCGTACGGTCCTTTTCTCTCCGAAGAGGTCGTCGGTGAGGCCCTGCAAGGCATACGCGATAAAGTTGTGATCGAAACCAAATACGGTTTCGACTTTGATCAGAAAACCGGCCAGCCATTAGGTGGACTCAATAGTCGTCCGGAACACATCAAACTTGTTGTTGAAAACATGCTACGCCGTCTTCGTACCGACCGTATCGATCTACTTTATCAACACCGTGTCGACCCTCAGGTGCCCATAGAGGACGTAGCGGGGGCGATCAAAGACCTGATTAGCGAAGGCAAGATACTCCACTACGGTCTTTCCGAGCCTGGAATCCAAACTATCCGTCGTGCTCACGCGGTGCACCCGCTGACCGCGATTCAAAACGAATACTCCATGCTTTGGCGCGGGCCAGAATCGGAGGTCTTACCGGTCTGCGAGGAATTGGGCATTGGCTTCGTGCCGTGGAGCCCTTTAGGGATGGGTTTTCTCAGCGGCACAATTACGGCGGATACGCGCTTCACCGCTGACATCCAGCGAGAAATCCGCACCACAATACCCCGCTTCGCTCCAGATGCTCTGCCAGCCAACATGGCGTTGGTCGATGTAATCAAGACGTGGGCACAGCGTAAGAACGCGACCCCCGCACAACTCGCCCTGGCCTGGTTACTGGCGCAAAAACCATGGATCGTGCCGATTCCGGGCACCACGAAGATTGCGCACATGAAAGAAAACCTGGGAGCGGTCGCCATTACATTCACCCCCAGCGAACTCCATGAACTTAACGCGTCCGTGGCTGCGATTCACATCCAGGGTGATCGGCTCCCGCCGGGCATACTTCAGTTGTCAGGGGTTGAAGCACCGCAGAAATCGTGATGTGAATGGATACCCACAACAGCATGATCGCGCTCTTCAACTATCCGACCGAGACAGTCCGCAGCGCCGTATCGTGCGCGCGTTGAGTTCATCTCAACGCGCGCCGAAGCTGTCTATTTTTGTTACCGATTGGCAAAGTACATCGTGACTTCAAAGCCAATGCGCATATCGGTATAGGCAGGTTTGGTCCACATGATTTAGTCCTCTAATGGTTTGTTTACAAATTACCTTATGGCTATCTCTGTCCCGCCGCGCGGGCATACGGTGCCGAGTGCAGGTGGAAAAAGGCCAAAACCATTAGAGATGAGGCCACGTCGGAGCACTTGACCGAGCATGACGATCCTGCTTGTCATTCCATGCCTGCCAGGCTAGACCGCTTATGGTTTCAAGTTCTTTAGCTTGTTAAGCAACTCAAACAATTGTGCCAGCGACTCTTCACCAAATTGCTCCTGAATTTTCAGATAGTTGCTTTCCATACCAGCGCTCATGTCGACGAAGCATTGCTGGCCCCGCTCAGTAAGGGCAATGAACACGCGCCGCTGATCTTCGGATGACTTTCTACGCCGAACGATGCCGTCACGCTCCAATCGACTCAGCACACCGGTAAGGCTGGGTTTAAGGATGCATGCCAGATGAGCTAACTGATGGCTTTCTAGCTCGCCCTGCTGCCGCAAAATACGAACGACCCGCCACTGCTGTTCGGTCAAATCATGCTCATTGAGCAATGGCCGAAAGAACGCCATGGTCGCTTCGCGGGCCTGAAGCAAGGTAAGCGTAAGAGACGGTCTAGTGGTTGGCATGATTCACGCGCAGTTGAGATCGAAGCGTTGAAGCTTAAAGTCGGTGCCCCATGCACGCAACCCGAGACATCTGAAAACTCATTAACTTAAAAACTAATTTAAAAAATAGCGTCATAACACGTATCCCCAAAATAAATAACATGTTAACAATATGTCGCCCGGAGTCTAGCAAAGGGCACATACCAACAAAAACAAAAAAGGATACCCCTATGTATTCGTGCCTCTTTCGCACGGCGGCAAGCGCAGGTCTGTGCGCCGCGTTTACCCCTTTGGTCGCACATGCCGACTTTATCCAGGACAGCAAGGCCAGCCTGGACCTGCGTAACTTCTATATGAACCGGGACTTTCTCCAGGCCAACGCACCGCAGAACAAGGCTGATGAGTGGGCGCAAGGGTTTGTTCTACGCCTGGAATCAGGCTACACCGAAGGCATGGTCGGTTTCGGCTTGGATGCCCTGGGTGAAATGGGTTTGAAGCTCGATTCCAGCCGCGACCGCCGGGGTACCGGGCTGCTGCCCTTTGGCGCGAACGGGCAGCCAGCCGACAGCTACAGCGAACTCGGCATGACCGCCAAATTGCGCGTGTCAAAAACCGTGCTCAAGCTGGGCACCCTGCAACCGATATTGCCAGTGGCCACCTACAACGACACCCGGCTGCTGCCTTCGACCTATAGGGGTGAACTGCTGACGTCCCAAGACATCGACGGCCTAACCCTGAACGTCGGCCGCCTGGAAAAACAAAACCTTCGGGACTCCTCCGACAACGAATCCATGAGCTATGGCGGCCTCGCCAGTAGCCACCTTGATTTTGCCGGCGGCACCTACGCGATCAATCCGCACCTAGCGACTACGTATTACTACGCGCAGATGCAGGATATCTACCGTCAGAATTTCATCGGTTTGGTGCATGATTTGCCGCTGGCTGAAGGTATGAACCTGCGCACTGATCTGCGTTACTTCGATACTCGCGAGCAAGGCAGCGCCCTCCTACGAAGCCCTTCCCGCGTCGACAACGGGCGGATAGACAATCGCTTTTTCAACGGTATGTTTAGCCTGTCGGTGGGTGCGCATAAATTCGGCCTGGGCTACCAGAACCTTTCCGGTGACGGAGACTTTGCCTTCCCTGGACAAGATCCCTATTCGGTCAACCTGGTGACCATCAATATCTTCACCAAGGCCAACACCGATGCCTGGCAGGCACGCTACGACTACAACTTCGCCACCCTCGGCCTGCCCGGCCTGACTTTCATGACCCGCTACGTTGACGGCAGCCACGCGCAAACCGCCACGGTACGTAACGGCCGAGAATGGGAGCGCGACACCGACCTCGTCTACACCGTACAAAGCGGCCCACTGAAGAACGTCAACGTGCGACTGCGTAACGCGACCTTTCGCTCCAGCAACGGCCTGACCAGCGACATTGACGAAAACCGGGTGATCATCGGCTACACCCTGGCGTTATGGTGACGCGAGGGTGAAATGTGCAATCAGTTCCCTGTAAAAGCCATTTTTCAGGGAAGTGACAGCGACCAAGATGATCAAACTGGTGCCGATGGAGGAGTCACTATGGCGGCATCACCGCAATCCCGATTGCTGCAGGCGATACTCTCCGGGCGTCATATGCGCATAACGCTGAAAGAAACGGCTGAAATAGGCTGGGTCCTTGAACCCCAACTGGTAGCAGATTTCACTGGCGGAACTTCCCGTGAACAGCAAAAGACGCTTGGCTTCCTGCATGACTCTCTCCAGAACCAACCGCTTCGACGGCAAGTCGGCGATCCTTCGACATACGTCATTGAGACGTGCCTCCGTGACGCCCACGCCCTCGGCATAACGCGACAACGGCCAATGCTGCAAGTAGTGGTGCTCAATCAATTCATTGAAGCGATGGAAGATCCGCAGGTCTTCCTGACGCGCAGGCCGGGCCTGCAGAGAGTTAGCGCAGAGTCTGAGCAGGTTGATCATGATCAAGCGCGTCAAATTGTCCAGCGCCGAACTGTGCCCGGCGCCAGCGGTGTTGATTTCGTTACTCAGCTCCTCAAACAAAAACTCGAGCCGCCTAACCTCGATAGGGAACTGGGCAAGCGCAACACAGGCCGCAGGCAACTGCGAGCCGGAGACCAGCGCCGGGTCCGCATCTATCAGCCCCCAAACGAGCTGCTGGCGCACCGTCAGCACATGCCCGTCAGCATCTGCCTCTGTGACAAAAGAGTGGGCTACCGTCGGCGGCGTAATAAAAAACATCGGGCCCGACTCCAGATATTGCTGATCATCCAGGTAAACACGCACCGCCCCACTCTTGACGTAGTGCACTTGGAAAAATCGGTCGTGTCGATGCACAGGCATGTTGCGCCCAAAAAAATCCGCCAGGTTGCCCAACTTGTCGTAATGCACTTCGGCATCGCTATAGCGTTGGTCGTACACCTGACCGATGTTGATATTGGGGATCGGCTTACGATCGTTCATCGCGGGTTTCTCTTTTTTATTGGGAGGCCAGTCAAGCTGAAACGGCTGCAATCCAGCGGATTTCAGCGACTCACCACGCTCGAACGATATTGCCACGCTTGACGATAGTTAACATCTTAATTATAACGTTAACAGGTTAACGAATATTCCACGGAGCAGGTCCGAATCTGCCCCGCCACTGCCAGGAGAAAAGCATGAGCCGTGCCCTGCATGATGTTGCGAACGGCACCCTGTTCGGCGTTGCGCTGAACTACCAGGGGTTGCTGAACCAACGTCTCGCCGAATTCGAACAAGCGCCTTACCAGAAGCCACCGGTGAAGCCGGTGCTGTTCATCAAGACGCCCAACACCCGCAACGGCCACGACGCCGTGGTGCTGCACCCCCAGGGTGAACGCCTGCAACCGGGCCCGGCCCTCGGCGTGGTGATTGGCAAGAGCGCCAGCCGGGTCAGCGTCGAAAACGCCCTGGAACATGTGGCGGGCTACACCATCGTCAACGAGTTCAGCCTGCCGGAAGACAGCTACTACCGCCCGGCGGTGAAAGCCAAGTGCCGGGATGGCTTCTGCGCATTGGGCCCGGAACTGGTGGCCCGTGACCAGGTTGCCAACCCGCATCAATTGAGCGTGAAGCTGTTCGTCAACGGTGAACTGCGCCAGCAAAACTCCACCGCCAATTTCGTGCGCAGCATCCCGCAGTTGATCGCCGAGATCAGCGAATTCATGACCCTGCACGAAGGCGATGTGCTGATCACCGGCACGCCCGAAGGCCGGGTGGATGTGCAACCCGGCGACACGGTGGAAGTCGAGATCAGCGGCCTGGGCCGCCTGGTCAACCACATCAAGGCAGAGGAGCTGTCATGAAACAAGCCCGTATTCGCTTTGAAGGTGAAGTCCATCAGGTTCTGGTCGACGCTGAAAACGCCGTGCGCCTGGCCGACGGTCGCCTGCTGGCCGAAGACCAGGTCGAGTGGCTGCCACCGGCCAGCGGCAGCATGTTCGCCCTTGGCCTGAACTACGCCGACCACGCCGCCGAACTGGCCTTCAAGCCGCCCACCGAACCGCTGGCGTTCATCAAGTCCCCCGGCACCTACACCGGCCACAACCAGGTGACCTGGCGCCCGGACAACGTCGCCTACATGCACTACGAGTGCGAGCTGGTGGCGGTCATCGGCAAGCCGGCGCGCAACGTCAAGCGCGAGAACGCCCTGGAGTATCTGGCCGGCTACACGGTGTGCAACGACTACGCGATCCGCGACTACCTGGAAAACTACTACCGCCCCAACCTGCGGGTAAAAAACCGTGACGCCACCACGCCCGTGGGCCCGTGGATCGTGGATGTCGCCGACGTACCCGACCCGAGCAACCTGACGCTGCGCACCTGGATCAACGGTGAACTGCGCCAGGAAGGCAGCACGAAAGACATGATTTTCGACATCCCGTACCTGATCGAATACCTGTCCAGCTTCATGACCCTGCAACCCGGCGACATGATCGCCACCGGCACGCCCGAAGGCCTGGCCGATGTGGTGCCGGGGGATGAAGTGATCGTGGAAGTGGAAGGCGTAGGTCGCCTGGTCAATCGAATTGTCAGCGAGGCGGACTTTTTTGCCGCCGGTCAAGAGGCATGAGCAGCATGATCAAACACTGGATCAACGGCCGTGAGGTCGAAAGCAAAGACACCTTCATCAACTACAACCCGGCCACTGGCGAAGCCATCGGTGAAGTCGCCAGCGGCGGCGCCGAGGAAGTGGCGCAGGCGGTAGCGGCGGCCAAGGAAGCCTTTCCAAAATGGGCGGGAACACCGGCCAAGGAACGTGCCCGCCTGATGCGCAAGCTCGGCGAGCTGATCGAACAGAACGTGCCACACCTGGCCGAACTGGAAACCCTCGACACCGGCCTGCCAATCCACCAGACCAAGAACGTGTTGATTCCCCGGGCGTCCCACAACTTCGATTTCTTCGCCGAAGTCTGCACCCGCATGGACGGCCACAGCTACCCGGTGGACGACCAGATGCTCAACTACACCCTGTACCAGCCGGTGGGTGTGTGCGCGTTGGTGTCGCCGTGGAACGTGCCGTTCATGACCGCCACCTGGAAGACCGCGCCGTGCCTGGCGCTGGGTAATACCGCCGTTTTGAAAATGTCCGAGCTGTCGCCGCTGACGGCCAATGAACTGGGGCGCCTGGCGGTCGAGGCCGGCATTCCCAAGGGTGTGCTGAACGTGATCCAGGGCTACGGCGCCACGGCCGGTGATGCACTGGTGCGCCACCCGGACGTGCGGGCGATTTCCTTCACCGGCGGCACCGCCACCGGCAAGAAAATCATGCAGACCGCCGGCCTGAAAAAGTACTCCATGGAACTGGGCGGCAAGTCGCCGGTGCTGATTTTTGAAGATGCCGATTTGGAGCGCGCCCTCGACGCGGCATTGTTCACCATCTTCTCGCTGAACGGCGAACGCTGCACCGCCGGCAGCCGGATCTTCATTCAGGAGAGCGTCTACCCGCAGTTCGTCGCCGAGTTTGCGGCCCGCGCCAAGCGCCTGATCGTTGGCGACCCGCAAGACCCGAAAACCCAGGTCGGCTCGATGATCACCCAGGCCCACTATGACAAGGTCACCGGTTACATCAAGATTGGCCTCGAAGAAGGCGCCACCCTGCTGGCCGGCGGTCTGGAGCGCCCGGCCAACCTGCCAACGCACCTGAGCCGCGGGCAGTTTATCCAGCCGACGGTATTCGCCGATGTAAACAATAAAATGCGCATCGCCCAGGAAGAAATCTTTGGCCCGGTGGTGTGCCTGATCCCGTTCAAGGACGAAGCCGAGGCGCTGCAACTGGCCAACGATACCGAGTATGGCCTGGCGTCGTACATCTGGACCCAGGACATCGGCAAGGCGCATCGTCTGGCCTACGGTATCGAAGCCGGCATGGTGTTCATCAACAGCCAGAACGTACGGGACTTGCGCCAGCCATTTGGTGGGGTCAAAGGTTCCGGCACCGGCCGTGAAGGCGGCCAGTACAGCTTCGAAGTATTCGCCGAGATCAAGAACGTGTGCATTTCCATGGGCAGCCATCACATCCCGCGCTGGGGTGTGTGACCCGGCTATAACAACGCTCCCTGTAGGAGCGAGCTTGCTCGCGAAGAACCCGCAGGCGCCACGGGCTAACAGAAGTGCCGCGTTATCGTTGACGTTTTTCGCGAGCAAGCTCGCTGCTACAAAAGAATAAATACTCAGGAGAATGATCATGGGCGAAGTGGTTCTGGCAGCAAAGATCTGCCACGTTCCCTCGATGTACCTCTCGGAACTGCCCGGCAAGCACCACGGTTGCCGTGAAGCAGCCATCGCCGGGCACAAGGAAATCGGGCGGCGCGCCCGTGAACTGGGGGCCGACACCGCCGTGGTGTTCGACGTGCACTGGCTGGTCAACAGCGGGTATCACGTCAACTGCGGTGAGCACTTCAAGGGCACCTACACCAGCAACGAGCTGCCGCACTTCATCAAGAACATGGAGTACGAGTACCCCGGCTGCCCGGAGCTGGGCGAACTGATCGCCGCCGAGGCCAACCTGGCCGGCGTGCGCACCATGGCCCACAACATCCCGAGCCTGGAGCTGGAATACGGCACCCTGGTACCGATGCGCTACATGCACATGGGCGTACCGGATGAGCAAAAATTCGACGTGATCTCGATTGCCGCGTGGTGCGCCTGGCACCGCCTGGAAGACAGCTTCGCGTTTGGCGCCGCCGTGCGCCGGGCCATCGAGAAGAGCGACCGCAAGGTGCTGGTACTCGCTTCGGGCTCCCTCTCCCACCGTTTCTCGGACGACCGCGAAGCCGAAGCCAACATTCACAACTGGACCCGTGAGTTCGACAAGCAGATGGACCTGCACGTGGTGGAAATGTGGAAGCAAGGCCGCTTCAAAGAGTTCTGCGCAATGCTCCCGGACTACGCCGAGCACTGCTTCGGCGAAGGCAAGATGCACGACACCGCGATGCTCCTGGGACTGCTGGGCGGGCCGGACTACAACCAGCCGGCCGAGATCATTACCCCGCCATTCGGCAGCTCGGGCACCGGGCAGATCAATGCCATTTTCCCATTATGAGCCTTGGTAAAGATCTCCTGTAGGAGCTGGCTTGCCTGCGATGGCATCAACTCGGTGAGACAGTTACACCGAGGTGCCTGCATCGCAGGCAAGCCAGCTCCTACAGGAATCAACAGCGCCTCAAGCTAAAGGAGACACACATGCCGCACTTCATCGCCGAATACACCGACAACCTCGAACAGCAAGCCAACCTGCCGGCCCTGTTCGAACGGGTTCACGCCGTGCTGGGCGACAGCGGTGTGTTTCCCCTGGGGGGCATCCGCAGTCGCGGTGTGCGCCTGGACACCTGGCGCATGGCCGACGGCAAGCATGACTACGCCTTCGTCCACATGACCCTCAAGGTCGGCCACGGGCGGGACCTGCAAACCCGCAAGACGGTCGCCGAAGCCCTGTTCAAGGTCATCACCGAGCACTTCGCCGAGCTGCAATCCCAGCGGCTGCTGGCGTTGTCGTTCGAGATGATCGAGCTGCACCCCGAGCTGAATTTCAAGCAGAACAACGTGCATGCATTCCTGAAGAACCAGGCGAGCTGACCACAGCCCGCTTTCCGCCCATGGCACTCAAACCAAAAAGAACAACATCATGAGCACAGCCAATACCGCCGACAGCACCACCCTGATCGAACATCAGCGCACCCACAGCATCGTCACCTGGCGACTGATGCCGTTGCTGCTTATCTGTTACCTGTTTGCCCACCTGGACCGCATCAACATCGGCTTCGCCAAGATGCAGATGAGCACCGACCTGCACTTCAGCGACACGGTGTACGGCCTCGGGGCCGGCCTGTTTTTCATCGCCTACGCGCTGTTCGGCGTACCGAGCAACATGGTCCTGGACCGGGTCGGCCCACGGCGCTGGATCGCCTGCCTGATGGTGGTGTGGGGCCTGCTGTCCACCAGCATGTTGTGGATCGAAAGCTCCACCGGCTTCTACGTGTTGCGTTTCCTGCTGGGGGTGGCCGAAGCCGGCTTCTTCCCGGGGATCCTGGTGTTTCTCAACCGCTGGTACCCGGCCCGGCGCCGGGCGCAAGTCACCGCGCTGTTTGCGATTGCCGTGCCGATGGCCGGCGTGGTCGGCGGCCCATTGTCCGGTGCCATCCTGGAGAACTTCCATGATTTCGGCGGGCTGCGAGGCTGGCAGTGGATGTTCCTGATCGAAGGCGCGCCGGTAGTACTACTCGGCATGGTCGTCCTGAAATACCTGCCCGACAGCTTCGAAACCGTGAAGTGGCTGGCGCCCGCGCAAAAGCAGCAACTGCGCGAGCAACTGAGCACTGAAGAACAACGCAAATCCATCACCTCCTTTGGCGGCATCCTGCGTGACCCGCAGGTGTGGCTGCTGGTGGCGGTGTACTTCGCGGTGATGCTGGCGGTGAACACCCTGGCGTTCTGGATGCCCACGCTGATCCACGGTGCCGGCATCGGCCGCGACAGCCAGGTGGGCCTGCTGAGCGCCGTGCCGTACCTGGCCGGGTGCTTCTTCATGCTCGGCTGCGGACGCTCCTCCGACCGCAACCGCGAACGCCGCTGGCACCTGTGCGTACCGTTGCTGATGTCGGCCATCGGTATTGCGGTGGCCGGGCTCTCGCCCACCAACCCGACCCTGGTGCTCGGCGGCCTGATCCTGGCCGGCATGGGCGCCAGCGCCGCGTTGCCGATGTTCTGGCAACTGCCGCCGGCGTTCCTGTCCAACAGCACCCAGGCGGCCGGCATCGCGCTGATCAGCTCGTTCGGCAGCATCGCGTCGTTCCTCGCGCCGTACCTGATCGGCTGGATGCGCGACACCACCCATAGCGCGAGCCTGGCCCTGTACGTGCTGGCGCTGCTTATCGCCCTCGGCGGCCTGCTGGTGCTGCGCACCCATGCGGCCATCGTCAATCCCCAGTAGAGATTTTGTCATGCTTGATCAAGCCCAAATCCAGCAAGCCGCCGCCCGCCTCGACCAGGCCGAACGCTCCCGTGAGCAGGTGCGCCAGTTTTCCCTGGAGCACCCGAACATCACCATCGACGACGCCTATGCCATCCAGCGCGCCTGGGTGGCCCAGAAAATCAAGGACGGGCGCAAGCTGGTCGGGCACAAGATCGGCCTGACGTCGCGGGCGATGCAGGTGTCGTCGAACATCACCGAGCCGGACTACGGCGCCCTGCTCGATGACATGTTCTTCGACGAAGGCACCGACATTCCCTTCGAGCGCTTCATCGTGCCAAGGGTGGAAGTGGAACTGGCGTTCATCCTCGGCAAGCCGCTGAAGGGACCGAACTGCACGATCTTTGACGTACTGGACGCCACCGAATGGGTGATCCCGGCGCTGGAAATCATCGACGCCCGCATCCAGCAGGTGGACCCCCACACCAACGCCACACGCAAGGTGTTCGACACCATCTCCGACAACGCCGCCAACGCTGGTGTAGTCATGGGCGGCCGCGCCGTGCGCCCTACCGAGATCGACCTGCGCAAGGTGCCGGCGGTTTTGTACCGCAACGGCGTGATCGAGGAATCCGGCGTGTCGGCCGCCGTGCTCAACCACCCGGCCAAGGGCGTGGCCTGGCTGGCGAACAAATTGGCGCCGTATGACGTCACCCTGCAACCTGGCCAGATCATCCTCGGCGGCTCCTTCACCCGCCCGGTGGCGGCGAATCCGGGTGACACCTTCCATGTCGACTACGACATGCTGGGCTCCATCTCCTGCCGCTTTGTCTGAATACTGGAGGACTGTTTCATGGACATGCCCATCAACCGCTTCAAGCAGCGCCTGCAACGGGGCGAAACCCAGATTGGCCTGTGGCTCGGCCTGGCCGACGCCTACTGCGCCGAACTGGCCGCGAATGCCGGGTTCGACTGGCTGCTGATCGACGGCGAGCACGCGCCCAACGACCTGCGCGGCATGCTTGGCCAGTTGCAGGCGGTTGCGCCTTATGACAGCCAGCCGGTAATTCGCCCGGTGATCGGCGATACGGCGTTGATCAAGCAGGTGCTGGATATCGGCGTGCAGACGCTGTTGGTGCCGATGGTGGAGACGGCTGATCAGGCGCGGCAGCTGGTGCGGGCGATGCGTTATCCGCCCCTTGGCGTACGTGGTGTGGGCAGTGCGCTGGCGCGAGCGTCGCGCTGGAACAGCATTCCCGGGTACCTGGATGAGGCGGATGCACAAATGTGCCTGCTGGTGCAGATCGAGAACCGTGAAGGCCTGGATAACCTTGACGCGATTGCGGCGGTTGAAGGGGTGGACGGGGTATTTATCGGGCCGGCGGATTTGAGTGCCGCCATGGGGCATCGGGGCAATCCCGGGCATCCGGACGTGCAGGCAGCGATTGAGGACGCGATTGTGCGAATTCAAAAGGCGGGCAAGGCCGCGGGGATCTTGAGTGCGGACGAGAAGTTGGCGCGCCGGTATATCGAGTTGGGCGCCGCGTTCGTCGCTGTCGGTGTTGATACGACCATAATGATGCGCGGGCTGCTGGGGCTGGCGGCCAAGTTCAAGGACACTGAAGCACGCGCCACTACCGACGGCGTGTACTGACCCTCTGACACAACAACGCTCGCACATTTTGGATCGTTGTTGTGTCAGCGCTTGATCATTTTCAACTCGTCCAGCAACCCCAACAACAACTGCAACTTTTCCTCGCCAAACTGCCCCTGCAAGCGCTGGTAGTTTTCCTCCATGCGCTGGCTCATCGAATTGAAACTGGCCTTGCCCTTTTCCGCCAGCGTCACCAGTACCCGTCGCTGGTCCTGCTCGGCCTTGCGTCGGTGCACGATTCCCGCCGCCTCCATGCGCACCAGCACACCGGTCATGCTCGGTTTGAGAATGCACGCCAGTTCGGCCAGTTTGTAGATCTCCAGCTCATCATGCTGACTAAGGATTCGAATAACCCTCCATTGCTGCTCGGTCAGCCCATGCTCATTCAACGAAGGTCGGAAAAAGCTCATCGCAGCTTCACGGGCTTGCAGCAGGGTTAAGGTCAGGGATTGCCTGGGTTTGGGCATTGTCTTCAGATCATGATGGATTTAGTTAACAGATTAACAAATTTCCATGAGTGCTTGATACGCACAAAAACGGCGCCTCTAGGCGCCGTGAACGAATCGGGCTTTATCAGCAGTGACTGATCAGTTGCTTCAGCACGGTCTTGAATGTATCGATCTGCTCTTCGCTGAAATCGCTGAATACCGTGTCTTGCTGTTCTCGTGCAATCGCCCATAAGTCTTCCGTCTGATCCAGACCGGCAGCGGTCAGGCGCACACGGTTTTCATCGTCGCTCACCAGGCCTTTGCGCTTGAGATTGGCCACCGCCTCTTCGATCTCCCGAACCGGCATGGCCACCTCGCGCAGCAGGTCGTTCATGCTCAAGCCTGCGTCACTTTCCAGCACCATCAGCATGCGCGCCTCGCTAGTACGTAGCCCGGTGGACAATTGCCGTGGCTGGTAGCTGGACTGATAGGCACGTACAGCCTGAGTCATCAGGTAGTACAAATTGTGGGTCAGACGGCCCTGGAAATGGCTGCTAGGCGCCTGATTTTCGTCGCGTCGTGTCATACGTGTATGTGGCAGTACCATGGAGTATGCGCCTTGGTGATACAGCAAAGGCGAACGGCCAAAGTCGTCGAATGCCACGACCTTGCCGATCATGATCCAGTGATCACCGCCGTCCACCTGCTGGTATTTCTCGCAATGAAACCGCGCTGAACAGTCAGCAAAGACCGGCGCGCCACCCTCGCCCGGTTCGAATTTTATTTCGGCGAAACGATCTTCCTTCGGACGGGCAAAGTTGTTCGATAGATCGATCTGGTCAGCCGCCAGCACGTTGACCGCAAAATGGCTTGCCTGCTCGAACACCTCGTGACTGTTGGAACGCTTGTCGATACTCCAAAGCACCAGCGGTGGATCAAGGGATACCGAATTGAAACTGTTGGCAGTAACGCCAACCTTGCGCCCGCTGGCGTCAGCGGCAGTCACGACAGTGACGCCGGTAGCAAAATTTCCCAAGGCCCGGCGAAAGGCACGAGCATCGAAGGGCGTAGGGTTTAGATCAGACATGCAAGACTCCCGGACTGCTTCTACAAGCACTCCTGATTGTTGTTATAGAGACTTTGGGTGTTCGACTTAGATCATGCTTGGGTCAGGATCTAGGCCCATCAGCTCACGGCCCAAAATCTGCGCGCACACGTCATAGTCGGTGTAGGCATGGGCGCCGGTCATATGCGAGTCACGGAATAGACGCTGCATTTCGTTGTGCTCGAACCAGGCATTACCACCAGCAGCCTCAAACAGACGGTCGACAGCCTGGATGCACATTTTGGTCGCGTATGCCTGATTGGTGCGCCAGAAGGCCAAGGTCTCGCGAGTTGGATAGCGATGTTGCTCACTGTGTTCAGCATGTTCCTGCCACGTCTTTTCTAAGAAAGCACGGGCCGCAGCCACCTGGTGAGTTGACTCCGCCAGGCGCATAAGGGCTGGCGTTGCCGCCCCTACTGCGGCGCCGGTATAGGCACGTACGCGGGTTTTGGTCTTTTCCCGGAATACGTCAAGCATCCGTTCGGCCACCCCCAAGCTCACGGTGGAAAACCCGCTGGCGAAGTAAGGACGGTACGGCGAGTAGAAAATCTTGCTGTCTGGGTACAGACCAAAGCCTGCGGACTTGCCTTCCATCATGTCTTTGGCTTTCTGAATTCGGTGTTCCGGCACCCACGTATTTTCGATGATCAGTGTCTTGGTGCCGCTACCTTTCATGCCGGCTGCAAACCAATCATCACGGATCTGATAATCACTGCGCGGCAGCACGGCGAAACAATAGTCCTGGGTACCCTCGGTGTTCTTGCGACGGAAGCCGACGATCGCCCACTCAGCGTGATCGCAGCCGCTGCTCCAGCCCATCTCACCGCTGAACAACACGCCGCCTTCAACTTCTTCGGTGCGGCCGAACGGCGCGATGCTGCTGCTGGCCGTGGCATTGGGGTCATCACCCCAGACTTCCTGTTGGAGCTTGGCGGAAAACATCGCCAGTTGATGGCTGTGCGTGCACAGCAGGCTCATCGCCCAGGCAGTGCTCGCACAGGCGCCGGCGAGCAAGGCGATGCAATCAGCAAATTGCGGCAGTGAGATTTCCATTCCGCCGAACTGGCGGGGCTGAAACGCTCGGTGCATACCGATGCTTTTGAGCAGCGAAATGTTTTCGTCAGGGACCTTGCGGCTTTGCTCAGCCTGGAACGCGTTGGCTGCAATGGTCGGCAGAATCGACTTGAGATCGTCAAAGAGCGGGTTTGGCTTTTTCATGGGAGGTCCTGCTTATTATTGGATGTCCGGCGTTCTCCCGTCATCAAGGATTCGCACCGGCTGCAGGACCAGTATGGGGTGAGCGGAACGTCGGGAAAATGCACCTTCCATATGCAAAATTGTACTTTCCATGGGAAGTTTCTCCCTCAAAAAAGAGCGCCGCGCCGATAACACACACGGGCACTATAAATAAGCCACCGGCATACAGAATGCGCATACCGGCTTAGGGCTCAGGCGCAAATGCTCAAGGTCGAGTCAATAGAAATACGCCACGCGAAACTGCAGCGAATTATCAATCTTCACCCCCTCACGCACTGAGGTGTCATGCATGAGCTGCCCCAAGACTTGCACTTGCTTACCCAGCATTGTCGCAACGGTAAAGCCTACGGTACCGTTGCTCCGGCTGGTGGCAAGAGTTTCGTGGTCCAATGTCTCTCGCGCGCCCCAATTATGACGGTATGAGAGAGCGGCGTAGGTATCAGGTGTAAAGTTGTATCGCAGATGATTGTGCAGCTGAAGCAACGGATCTTTTTTGGCATTGGTAGAACGCTGCTCATCATAGAACTCGGTCTCAGCGATCACGTCCCAGGTGATCTTGTCGGTCAGTCCTTTTATATAGCCGACCTGAAAATCCAGGGCCCAGCGATTGTCGCTCAAGGCAAACCCCTGGTTCTTCTCGCTGCCCGTCGGCGCTGTAACGAATATTGACCAGCCGAGGTGTTCATTCTTGGCAAGATCGGCAATGGTCCACACCGTCCCACCGAACGTAATATCACCCAGGCCGGAATTTTTGCTGTCAGTGGCACCGGTCTTTTGATACCCGAACGGAATGACAATCTGCGGATCCCACGTAAGCCCTGTATTGAAGAACTCGGTGAAGTGGATCAATCGCAAGACCCCAACAGTCAGATCAAGGTCAAGGTTGTCAGCAACTTTCTTGCCGCCTGAGTAGACCTTATCTCCTCTAGGATTCTGCTGGTACAGCACCACCACATCGGTGCCTTGCGGTAATGCGGTGTAATCGCCAGGGTCTGGTTTAACATCAGCCAGGGCCAAAGGAGCCAAGCTAGCGAAAAGTGCGCTGAACGTCAGAGTGCTGAGTGTTTTCATGGCGTGTCTCTTTATTTTTATTGGAGGCAGAGCTTCGCCATGACGACTCCTTAAGGAGCCGCCAGGCGCAGGTAAAACAGCATGGGATCAGTGAGAGGCGGAGTGCCCCGCGGCCTCGAGGTCAGCCTGCAAATCCTGGGTACGCTTAACGAGGTATTGACGAATCATTTCCATATCTTCGCGCTGGAGAATGTCCGAGAAGTTTGGCATTCCCTTGCTAATCAATGCACCGCTGACAAAAGCAGGAAACGCCGCGTGTTTGTTGTCATCCAGATAGCGCAAGTCTGGCACCACGCCACCACTGATGGCGTTAAGACCATGGCAGCCGGCACACAGGCCATTAAACAGACCTCGGGCCTGAGCGAGTTGCTCGGCGGTTGCCGTCAGCGTCTGGTGGGTCGTCGGCAAAACAGGTGCGACCTTAGGCGGTGGCAACTCCCCATGGGCTCCGAGCTTGAAGGCGATTACCCGCGATTCGGCGCGCACCTTACCTTTGTTAGTCAATGGCCCGGTCAGCAAGGGTATGATTCCACCCCAACCGACCGAGAACGCCACGTATTGCTCGCCATTAACTGTGTAGGTGACAGGCCCTGCCATCACCCCGGAGTTAGCCCCGTGCTCCCACAGCTGCTTACCAGTGTCGGCGCGATAGGCGACTACACGTCCATCGGCAGTGCCTTGGAACACCAGGTTGCCCGCGGTTGCCAGCGTGCCTCCGTTGCCAGCGCTGATGTACGGCTGCTTCCAGGCAGCCTTCTGTTTAACCGGATCCCAAGCAATCAGCTCACCACTCCAGGCGTCACGGATTTTATTCAGAACTGTCGGATCTTCAGGCAAGTCCGGTACATCAAGCCCAAAGTTCACCACCGACTTGTTCGACAAAAACATAGGCGCCTTGGCGGCCTTAAGTTCAGCCAAGGTGTACTGGGCAGGAATGTAGACGTATCCAGTCTTCGGGCTAAACGACATGGGGTGCCAGTTGTGCCCACCGAGGAAACTTGGCTGCACCACTTTCGGCTCTTTGGAATAGTCGGCCGCGCCGGTAAGAATCGGTCGACCGGTTTTCATGTCGATACCGCTGGCCCAATTGACCGGAACGAAATTCTTAGCCGACAGCAACTTGCCATTAGTGCGGTCAAGGACATAGAAAAAGCCGTTCTTCGGCGCTTGCATAATCACTTTGCGGACTTTGCCGTCAATCTTGATATCAGCCAATATCATGTGTTGCGTGGCGGTGAAATCCCACTGGTCTTGCGGTGTGATTTGGTAGTGCCAAACGTATTCTCCGGTGTCTGGCCGCAACGCCAGAATCGAAGACACGTAGAGGTTGTCACCCTTACCATTGGTACGGAACTGGTAGTTCCAAGGTGAACCGTTGCCAGTGCCCACATAGAGAAGATCGAGATCCGGGTCGTAGGCCATGGAGTCCCAGACCGTCCCGCCGCCGCCCCATTTGACCCAGCCGTCGCCGTCCCAGGTTTTCATCGCCTTGGCCATGGCACTGTTTTCAGGTGGTAGCTTCGGGTCACCCGGCACGGTATAAAACCGCCACGCCTGCTTGCCAGTCTCGGCATCGTAAGCAGTAACATAACCGCGAACGCCAAACTCCGCACCGCCATTGCCGATCAACACCTTGCCTTTAATAATTCGTGGAGCTCCCGTGATCGAGTAGCTCTTCGTCCGATCAATAATGGTGTCAACGCTCCACACAGGCTGACCATTAGCTGCATCAAGGGCTATCAAACGACCATCAAAGCTACCCACGTAAACCTTACCCTGCCATACCGCAACGCCACGATTGACGGGACCACAGCAGCCCTGACTAAGATTTTCCGCCGGTACTTTCGGATCATATTTCCAAAGCAACTCACCTGTGGCTGCATTGATCGCATACACGATGCTAAACGCGCCGGTTGTATACATCACTCCATCGACTACAAGCGGCGTAGCTTCGGTACCGCTATCGATATCAAGCTTGGTCGTCCATGCCATACCCAACTGCCCGACGTTGCCAGTATTCACGCTATCCAGTGGGCTGTAACGCTGCTCATCGTAAGTGCGGCCATGGCTCATCCAGTTGCCTGGTTCTTGGTCAGCCGCGATGATTCGCTGACCATCGACCTGAGCCGGACCTGCCAACACAACTGAGCAAAATGTAGCCATCAGCAAAGGGGTGCCTATCATCAGGCTCCGTATTTTCATTGTTATTTTTCTCCGGCAATAATCGGCTCGGTATCACACCCTAGCCCAGGCAATCTTATTAGAGAGCCTGCGATGCAGGGCGACTTGACTGAGTCTGCCAAACCGCTTGGCTTTTTCTGCCATTTGCACTTACGAGAAATGTTGACGGAAATCCCGGGGAGCATGCTGGAAACGGCGTTTGAACGCGCGACTAAAATGCGCGGCATCGACAAAACCCCATTTGAATGCTATCTGAGTGATTGATTCGTGACGAAGGTCGTGGGCCCGCAGATCCTTTGCCACCCTCTCCAAGCGGCGCTGCTGAATGTAGCGAGATATACTTTCGTGACGTTGTTCGAAAAGCCGATATAAATGTCGGACCGAGACATTTAAGCGTCGGGCCAGGTATTCAGGACTCAACTCGGTGTCTTGGAGAGAAGCCTCAACCAAACGTGTGGCCAGGCCGTAGATATCATCCTGACCCACGCAGGCAAAGCCAGGTTGCCCATCGGCACGTTCGTCCAAGCCGGCGGCGGCCAATCCAATCATTGCTTGCTCCAGAGCGGAGCCGTCGCTTCTGCCGCCGTAGTCTCTGCTCAACTCTACGTCACCCAACGAACGCACCAGTGCGCGAATCATGTGAGTGGCGACACTATTGCGAGCGAGCTTTCCGAACAGCTGTTTCTGGCTTAGTTGAAGGCTGACTTCCTCGCGAGAAAGATGAATCGAAATATTTTGCACCAGCCCCTGTGGTTCGATCTCAAATGCCCGCGCCGAGTCAACAAGGGCTACGTCTTCCGGCCCCAATTCAATTACCTGGTTTTGTTGGCGAATGCGCTGATGACCAGCGTTCTGAAGAATTAGGAAGCAGTACCGATCATCATCCCCGTCACCGCAGGTACGGTGGCGGCTAATCAAGCCTGCATTGGTTCGGATATGGGCTATCTCTAAGCCACAGACATCTTGACCGTGGACGCTACCGATAAACAGGCTGTGCTGATCTGACATGGCTGTGCTGAAGTTGCCACATACCGCCCGTAAGTCGCGGTTCCAGTTGGCGAACTCATCCGAAGAGCGAAACAAGGCAGGCATACCCCCTCCCACACATTAATTATATTTATTCCGTTAACATATTATCTATTTTTGTTAGGCGCAAGCCTCGATGAGTCGAAATAGACAATACCGCAGGCCACAGAAGCTCTAGAGGCGGTAGTAAATCGGGCTAAGCAGGTAGGATCGAAGCACCATCTGCCAGATGTTGTTTTTTGTGTGAGGTGGAGTGCCGCGAAAAAAATATCTACTTCTCGACAGGAGGTGCCTCGAGATGTGTTCGATCACGTCATGATGTCCTATAAATCGGAATGTCCTCAATGGACCGACAGAGCATTCTTGTCGTGATCGCCTAAAATCTATAAGTCATGAGCTGTAGGGCGCCAAAATCCAGCGTGATTGAGAGCGACATAAGGAACCCGAGCTCACATGAAGGGAGGCGCCGCCTGCATATGACACGTTGCCATCATCCATACGCCAAGGTGTATTATCGTCCCATCGAAGCTGCATTGAGGTGGTGCAATCTCATTGCTCACGAAGCACGGATCATGGAGCTCTCTTGGTCTAGCTCACCTGGACTGGCCGCGGCCTTTCCGCAATGGCCATGCCTACATACCAACACCGAAAAAATTCTCGATGCAATTAAGCAAGGAGAACTCCCTTTCGGGTACTTTGGTATGCCCATCCCCAGGAGCTCCCACTTCGATTGTAATCAACTAACGGTGCGCCACACCGATCTCAGAATTTGGATGTCGCGCTATTATCCTAGCGAAAAACCAGCCTTTCTTTTCGAAGATTCAGATGACATACAAGGTTCTCTAAGCATAGGTACTTACCTGGCCTTACAAGCAGACCGAGACGCTTTGCAAATCCAGATAAAAAATATTGAATCTGCCTATCAGCAATTACTGGATGAACTTGAGGCTATTGGGCTAGAAAGAGAAAATCTTAATCAACAATTCAAAGCCAATAGTAAAGTCAGCGACCGCAGCGAAACCGCGTATCTTCACATCATTGGGGCGATGGTCAGGCTATTTCTAGATCATTCGCCATCGGGGAAACCTTATTCAGTTTTCCGGTCTCAGGCGGCTATTGTTGATGCCCTAACGGCTCATCATAAAAACCTTTCTGGAATTTCAAAGCGCACGCTGGACGAAAAATTTGCTGCGGCGAAACGAAGCCTCAACGATGTATAACTCGCACTGCACCGCAAGCTCATTCATTGCGGTGCAATGACACTCTCACATTTCTGTTATTCACTTCGGGTTACTTCCCATCGCACGCCAACCGGCGCCAGGAGTGACCAGCATGTCCAGCCAATCCTCCCCCATCATTGAAGCACATCAGTCAGTGGTTGAACGTCATATCATGCGCCGTGATGAAGTGGAACGAAAAACCGGCTTCAAGCGGGCACACATCTACAACCTGATGAAGGAGGGTAAATTCCCGCAGGCCAAACGCATTGGCCTGCGCGCGGTGGGCTGGGACTCGCTGGAGATCGAGCGTTGGGTCGTTGAACGCTTGGATCAGTAGGCCTGATGTCATGCGTGTAGTCTCGGTGGTATCCACCAAAGGCGGGGTGGGCAAAACCACAGTAGCCGCCAACCTCGGTGGTTTGCTAGCAGATACTGGCCTGCGCGTCCTTCTGTTGGATCTGGATAGTCAACCCACCCTTTCCAGCTACTACGCCTTGAGCCAGAAGGCTGATGTCGGTGCGTACGAGTTCATAGCACTCAACCTAACAACGCCTGCAAAGATTGTTTCCAAGACAGTGATCGCTGGGCTCGACCTGATCCTCTCCAACGACGATCAAGGTCGACTGAGTACCTTGCTGCTGCACGCTCCTGACGGGCGACTACGGCTGCGCAATCTGCTCGACAACTTCCGCCCCTACTATGACGTGCTGTTGATCGACACCCAAGGTGCACGTAGCGTATTGCTGGACATGGCCATTCTGGCCTCCGACCTCGCCCTCACGCCTATCACCCCGGAAATGCTTGCCGCTCGCGAACTACGCCGGGGCACCTTGAAGCTGCTCAGAGAGCTTGAACCGCTCCGCCACCAGGGCATTGCACCGCCCCCTTTGCGACTGTTGCTGAACCAGGTGAATAGCATTCGAGTGGACACACGGATGATCATCCGGGGCCTACGCGAGACTTTCGCCGAAGCTACCAATATTTCGGTTCTGGATACCGTAGTCCCGGACCGAGTGTCGTATGTCAATGCCGCCTCCCTCGGCCTACCGGTCCACCGAATCGAGGCACGCTGGTCATCTGGGCGACGCTCACCATCGGCGCTAGAAACCATGCAAGCGCTGGCTATTGAGTTGTTTCCGGAATGGCGCAAGTCGATCGCTACGGTGAGCAGATGCGGGGAAGTTCAATGAGACGAATTCCCCAGCCGGCATTTCTCACCCAGTCATTGGGTTTGATCGACCTTGAGGCCAACAGCGGTTGGCTAGGAGTCTTTTGATGTTGGATCAACTGCCCATCATCGTTCCACCCTCCATTCGCCCCCCCCAACCACCTTGCGAGGAGTACTGCACCGTGGTCTTTCGTCTGCAGGGTGGGCGCTCGGCCATGGGATGGTTCCTCGCAGAGCTTTCCCGACATTTCGAAGGTTCGGGGACTGCCGAGATCGTCAAGTTCGAGGTCGGTGACCATCTGCGTAACCGGCGTTAACTGAGGTTGTTTCGATGAAGAAGCTCAGTCAGGAGGAGATCACCGACAAGCTGCACCAGGACCATTTCCCTCGGGGGCCAGAACTGGAGCGGCTGTCCGATCCAGTCATGGATACACCTATGCTGGTTACGCTGGAGCAGTTGCGGCCCTACGAACACAATCCGCGTTTCATCCGTAATCCGCTGTACGACGATATCAAGGCCTCAATCCGTGAACGCGGGTTGGATCAACCGCCGCCGATTACCCGTCGCCCGGGTGAAACCTATTTCATCATCCGCAACGGTGGTAACACGCGCTTGGCGATTCTCGGCGAACTGTGGCAGGAAACCCGCGACGAGCGCTTCTTTCGCATTCATTGCCTGTTCCGACCCTGGACCAATGAAGTCAACGCCCTGCTTGGCCATCTGGCCGAAAGCGATCTGCACGGCCAACTCACGTTCATCGAACGAGCTCTGGCCGTGGCCAAACTCAAAACCATGCTCGAAGCAGAGGGCGCGGTGTTCTCGCAACGTGAGTTGGCACGACATCTTGCCGCTGAAGGCTATCCGATTTCGCAGTCGCACATCAGCCGGATGCTGGACACTCTAGAACACTTATTACCCGCCATTCCACAAACCTTGTATGCCGGATTGGGTAAGCCCCAGATCGAACGCCTGATCGCTCTGCGTAGCCAAGCACAACGAACCTGGAACCGCTATCCAACCGACACCCTTGCGTTCGCCGAGTTTTGGCTTGATGCCCTGAGTTACTTCGATGCTGATCCTGAATCCTTAAATCTTGAGCAGATCCAAGACGAACTGCTCGAGCGCATGAGCCGCTTGCTCGGACAGTCCTACCGTATGCTGGCCCTGGAGCTGAGCGATACCCGTCGGGTCATCGCGACGCCTGGCGCTGTCGTCACCATGCCCTCGGAGAACAGCCATGTGCCGAGCGTTGGTGGAGTCGCAGCACGATCGCCCTCCTCCGAGTCCCGCCCCCAATCAACAGAGACCAGGACCCAGGCTGAAACAGCGCGGGAGGAACGGCTCACAGCACCCGAAACGAATGCCGTATCAGCAACCAGCCCTCCGTCACGCATTCAACAGATTCGCGAACAGATCGATCGCGAGACAGCCACCGAAGCAACATCGCTCATCGATGCCTGCACGACCGACGACATCTGGACTATCGCACCAGCACTGGATAGCCCCGAACAACTGCGTTTAGCCATCGCCACACTGGCGCGGGAAATGGCGGCCTATGCCGGACATCCCGAGAGCATCATCGATCAGCCGCTTGGCCTGGGCTTCGCTCTGGACATCGAACGGCTTGATCTCGCCGCGCCTAGAGCAACCGGCGTTCACCTACTGCTCCTGGCCCTGTTGCGCGCTCAAGACGACGTGAACTGGGAGGATCGCAAGCAACTGCCCTCAGCCCTGTTCGGTCAACTGTTGCTGGGGGTTTACCAAGTTCCCCTGCCAGACCGCCCAGCCGTGGACGTGGGTCTGGAGCGACTGCCCGACTGTCTGCTCATCAAATTATATCGCCTGATCCGCCTGGCCCGTCGCCTGATCGACTTAACGCTTACCCCTGAAAAAAACTCACCGAAGGTGCTGCCATGAGCCTGTCCTTCAATGTCCTCAACCAGGCCATGCTGAACCAGGTGCTGCACGAGCTGCGCTTGGGCAATCTGCAACGCTGCAAGGCACTCGGGCTGGATGAGGATGACATCTATCTGCTGCAATCCTTACCGCCTACCACGCTCTCGCGCCTAGCCCATGCCACCGTCTCCTGGGTTGAAGTCAAGATTGACTCGCCAGTGCTGCACCGGTTGATCGAGCACGCCGAACGTGATGAGCAGAACGAGCGATTGATCAATCGAGCGCTCAAACTGGGCGCCAGCAGCACCATCATGTATCAGTGCTTCGGCTTGGCGCATTCGGAAACCGCCCTGCGCCGACGTCTGCTCAAGATAGAGGCCCGTAAGGGCCGCCCTCAGCATTTGAGCGAAGCGCAGGAACATGCGCTCTGGCAGCGCTGGTGCCAGCTGCGTGCTCAGGACGGTACCGGGGAGCAACTCGACGCCATGATGATGGTGGCCGAAGAGCAGCAAATCAGCTTGAACATCGTTTGGCAGCAGATCGACCAGTACAGCAACGGCACATGAGTACTGCCCCTTCCAATCGCTGGCAGCGTGTCCTGCAGCAATGCACCCAGCAGCTGAATGAACGCTGGCCCACACGCCCCGTCACCGAACATCCCTCCAACCAGGCCCTGCAAGCTGGCTTTCTGTTCAGTGGCCACTCTCAGGAAGTCGTGCCACGTCGGCTACTGTTGGATAGTCGGTTGACACCGTTGGAACGTAATGCCTGGCAAGTGTTTCGACTGATGCTGCAAGACCAGGGCGTGGTCACGCCGCGTTATGAGGATTTGCAGCCTTACCTCTCGAGCGTGCCCTACGGTGCATCAGCCTCCCGTGAAACCATCGCTCGCGTGTTGACGATGCTCAGGCTCACTCGCTGGCTCAGCTTGGTGAGTCGCGGACGCGACCCGTTCAATGGACGTCTCCAAGGTTCGCTGTATGTTCTGCATGATGAGCCGTTAACTCCTGCCGAAGCCTTGGAGCTGGACCAGGATTACCTGGAGCTGGTCGGACATGCCCTCGGTCATGCGGCGAAGGCTGTGCGCATTGTCGCTCAGCACATTGTGGAGGAAGTCCGCCGGGACACGGATATCGATCGGAACCGGCTACCGACGCGACTAGACAGTTGGGGCGAACACTGGATGCAGCAAGGACTGGATCAAACGGCCGATGATGCCTTCCACGAATCCGAACTGGGGGCAAATCACCACGTTCGGAATCGTGCAAGCCCTGGTTCGGATTCCGAATCGGGCTTGAACTCCAATGTTTCCGTCACAGTTCGGAATCCGAATGCCGCCTGTACTGTATTAAAAGAAAGTACTTGTACTGTACCGCGCGCGAACCTGGCTGTGGATAACCTGCACTGGCCGGATCAACTGCACCTGAGTCCAAGCGAGCGTCAGGCCGTCGCCGTAGCGCTGAACAAGCTCAAGCCCGCGGATCGTCAGGCAGTGCTCAACGAGGCGGGGGCACGCTGTACGTCAGGAGGTATTCGCAAGCCAGCGGCATATCTGATGGGCCTAATCCAGCGCGCGCTGAAAGGCGACTTTCGTCCTTGGGCAGGTCAGACAGAGCCCCCACCCGTTGCAGAACCGCCCCCAACGACACCCTCACGCCCATCACGAAAACAGGGCGCACCCGCATCCGCCCTCGCCCAAGCGTGCCTGAATGAGCTACGCCAATTGCGCGGCAAACGCCCTGGACGTCAGTAGATTTGATGCCAGTGGCATCAAATCTACTGAGTTCTAACGTGAGAGCGCTAAGGGCCGAACCTGCGTAATCCGCGCGGCATCGCCATCGACGGAAATGATGCCACTGGCATCACTCACGAACGTCTCCGAAATTAACCCTCTCAAACCGAATAGACCGCATTCAGCTTTTTGGCTGCCCTTAACCCTCAACTATCGCAACGTTCCCGCCCAAGCTAATGCGAGGACAGCACCGTGTCCGATCACTACCAACTCAACCTGGGCTCATTGCGCAGCAGCATCACCCTGACTCTGCACACTCACCACGCCGCCCGTATCTGGCAAGGCCGAACCGCACGCGAAGGCGTCCACTCGATCATGGGCATGGCCGGCTACATCAGTGTCACCAACCTGATCAAACAAACCGCGGCCCAGGACGATCCCTATGCCGACTGGGCCATCGTGCAACTCGAAGAAAAACTGATGCAAGCCAAAGCTGGGATGCTGGAACTGACCCAACAGCTGGATCGAATCAGGCAGGACCTGCCGACACAGATCGACATGAGCGACAACCTCAACATCCACCCCGTCACTTTGCCGTTGTACATCGGCAGCCAGCTGGGGTTTCTGGCGGTCTACCTCCTGACCGACTACGACACCCTGGTGCGCCGGACCCTATTGGCCCATCACACCGCCCTGATTGGCCGCATCGACATGGAAGCCTGGATCGACGACGGCGCCCATCTGCTGCGCAGCCTGTTCGGTCAGGCACAGCGCTACCGGCATGCCGGCGTCACGCGTGATGACATGGCGGCGAACAATGCCCGTGCCATTGCGGCCATCGAGAAGATGGGTTTGCCCCCGATGGACATCCTGGAAGGTCATCGCCGCTCCCAGTTCGCGCCGCCAATCACTCGCCGTGGTGCGGTGGCTGTGGATGACGCCGACGCGTTGGCAGAGGACGTGGGAGCGTCGTCTGCGACAGCGGATGAGCCGGAGGACGAAGCATGAATCCCATGATCCCGGCTCAACCAATGCCCTTTGAAGCTTTGACACAAGATGCCTATCGACAGCTCGAACACGCAGCCTCCCTAAAAGGCCTTTTAAAACCTTTTAAGGGTAAGGGGGAGTTGGAGCACCTGGCGCAGGTGGCGAGGGAAATCGAGGCGCAGTTATGTCACCTGATGAAGGCTGTGGTGCAGCAAGCCGGAAAGCCGCCGTACTCACTGTTGGATATCCGATTGATGCTGCAGAACACCAGCGCGGGCAGCACTTTTTTGCGTTGGCGCACCCGTAATTTTGCCCGTATGGGGGTTGCGGTCTGGGAACGCCAAGTCTGCAACAACGCCCTGCCGCAGGTCGTGCGCGAGGGATTGCACCATTTCGAATGTGAGCGCATTGCACTGAACTTGCAGATGAGCGTGGTGCATTCGCTCTACCGCCAGGCATCGACCTGCGCGATCAAAATGGCCAGTGCCGAACGGCTGCTGCGCCAGTTCACACCAGCAGCGGAGATATCACGATGAGTACTTTTTTCGTCGGCGAAGGCAACATCGGCAGTGCGCCAGAGTTCCAGGAATTCCCGTCAGGCAATGACGAGCCACGGCGCTTGCTGCGGCTGAATGTGTACTTCGACAACCCCGTGCCACGCGATGGCAGCTATGAGGATCGAGGCGGCTATTGGGCGCCGGTCGAGCTCTGGCACCGCGAGGCTGAACACTGGAGCACGTTGTACCAGAAAGGTATGCGCGTGTTGGTCGAAGGCCGCACCGTGCGCGACGAGTGGGAGGACAGCGAAGACAATGCGCGGGTGACCTTCAAGATCGAGGCGCGTCGTGTCGGCATCCTGCCTCATCGCGTGCAGAACGTGGTCATGCGGGAGCGCACAAGCGAATCAGCCTCGTCTGCCGCTCCCGTCGGGCAGGCTACAGACCAGGCCAGCACGCCTGCGTCGAAGTCCAAAAAACGCAGAGGGCAGCCACCATCGGCATGACGGACTTGAGGCATAAAAATTGCCCCTTTGCGCGAAGTTCTCGGCCTGTCATTACTCGCCGCTCGTGAAGTACTGTCGTCCACGAGGCTACAAGGTAGCAGCCTCCCCTCATTCAAGACTGCCCTTACCGACAAATATGAGGAACCTTGCATTCAGGTTTCTCATATCTCGCTACTGCTGTTTCCAACAACGCTGCTCCGAACTCAACCCGGAGCAGTTCTATGCGTCTCTTTCTTTGCGAGAAACCCTCCCAAGGTCGTGACATCGCTAAGGTTCTCGGAGCCAGCCGACGTGGCGATGGTTGCTTGATCGGACCCGAGACAACCGTCACCTGGTGTATCGGTCATCTGCTGGAGACGGCCCCACCTGAAGCCTATGGCGATCAGTACAAAACCTGGTCGTTGGATCATCTACCGATCATTCCCGTGCAGTGGAGGGTTGAGGTCAAACCCAAGACTGTCGCGCAGTTCAAAATCATCAAACAGCTGCTCAGCGAAGCTACCACCGTCGTCATCGCCACCGACGCCGATCGCGAAGGTGAAATGATTGCCCGCGAGTTACTAGAGCTCTGCAACTATCGTGGTCCTGTTGAGCGCCTCTGGTTATCCGCACTCAACGAGGCGTCGATTCGCAAAGCACTGTCCTCGCTGAAGTCTAGTCAGGAAACCTTCCCGCTCTATCACTCAGCCCTCGCCCGCAGCCGCGCCGATTGGCTGATTGGTATGAACCTCAGTCGTTTGTTTACCCTCCTAGGACGGCGGGCGGGCTATGACGGCGTGCTGTCGGTTGGACGCGTCCAAACACCCACTTTGCGCTTGGTGGTTGAACGAGACCGCGCGATTGCCAGCTTCGTCTCTGTGCCGTACTGGGTGGTGGATGTGCGCCTGTCTTCAATGGGGCAACCCTTCATCGCATCGTGGATACCGCTAAGCTCAGGACGTGACGAAGCCGGTCGCTGCCTGCAGCAGGCGCTCGCCAGTCAAGCCGTCCAAGCGCTTTCTGGAAGCAAGACCGCCACCGTAGTCTCGCTGCAGGCTGAGCATTTGCGCGAAGCGCCACCCCTGCCCTTCGACCTGAGCACACTGCAAGAAGTCTGTTCACGCAAGTTGGGACTCGGCGCTCAGGAAACACTGAACATCGCACAAGCCTTGTATGAAACCCACAAAGCCACCAGCTATCCGCGCAGCGATTGCCGCTATTTGCCAGAGAGCATGTTCAACGAGGTCGCCGCGGTATTCGATGCCCTGCTCAAAATGGATCCCGCGTTACGCCCAGCGCTCGGAAGCATCGATCGATCATTGCGCTCACGAGCATGGAACGATGCCAAGATCACCGCGCACCACGCCATCATCCCCACCACCGAGCCTGCGAACCTTGGGCGGATGTCAGAACAAGAGCGCCAAGTCTACGAACTGATCCGTAGCCACTACCTCGTGCAATTCCTGCCGCATCACAAGTTTGATCGAACCGAGGTCGAACTGGAGTGCGGCGAAGAACGGTTAACCGCTGTTGGAAAACAGATCCTGGTTCAAGGCTGGAAAGGCTTAGTTTGCGACAACGCCGAAGACGATGAACCCAGTCAAAAGTCCCAGGTATTGCCCGTCCTACAACAGGGTACACAGTGCGCAGTGGATGACGTCGAACTCAAGTCCATGCGCACCACTGCTCCCAAACCGCTCACCGAGGGCGATCTGATCAGGGCGATGAAAAATGTGGCCAAGCTGGTCGCCGATCCACGTCTGAAACAGAAACTTCGGGACACCACCGGCATCGGCACCGAAGCCACGCGAGCCAGCATCATCAAGGGCTTGATTGATCGCGGTTACCTGCTGAAGAAAAAACGCGCCTTAATGGCCTCCGCAGCGGCCCATACGCTGATCGAGGCGGTGCCCGCTGCAGTCGCGGATCCGGGTATGACAGCGATCTGGGAGCAAGCTCTGGATGAAATCGAAGCGGGACGTCTGACATTGGATGCATTCGTTGCCAAGCAGGCGCACTGGATTACGCAGTTGATCGCAAACTGCGGAGCGCTCTGTTTGTCGGTACCGGTCGAAGCCGGGCCGGCCTGTCCCATTTGCAACGCCTCAATGCGCAGGCGAAAGGGAAAATCAGGGCCATTCTGGTCATGCTCCCACTACCCCGACTCTAAGGGAACAGTGCCGATCAGAAAAGATACGCGACGCTCATGACGCTTCACTGTAGATCGGCATGAGTATTGGGGTGATCAGTGAATCATCAACGGCGGCTGATCCCTCTCTAAATCGATAAAGTGTTGTCCATTTCACGGGCCGAGGCAAAGAAAGTGACCTCGCCTTTATCCTGGCAACCGTCGAACAATTGGCCGCTCATCTCGGCAGTAAGTAACCTCTTTCATCGTGCTCAATGTAGTGGCTTATGCGGGATCGCCCACTGGCTTGACGTGATCCCACCCTCTCTGCTGTAGTGTCTCAGGATCATCGCCAACGGCGACCCAAGACCGAATCGCTCCGGGCAGCTCGGTCGAACTCCTTGAGTTCGGAGCCTTCTCTTTCTGCGGAATTTCATTCCTGATTTGTGCTCGACCTGATCACTGTGGCGGATGACCACTGTTGCCTCTACCAGGCAATAGCGGTCATCCGCTTCAGCGATCGTATTCAGTTCCGGAGCCCACCGGGGAAACACTGGGCACCCTTTGTGCGCGGATGCGTGCCTGCATGTTCCGACCCAGGCCACGACAAGGGTCGGTTGGCGAAGCGTGACGCAGTGAATACAGTTTTGCGAGGAGCTTGTCGACTGCGTACGACCGCCAAAGGTGGCTTTTCTCTTCTTCGCCTGGCCCCCCGCCAGGCGTACTCTTCACTTTCTTCAGTCCAGTGACTACCACTATATTCCGGCCACAAAAAATCGGGTGGCAGCGTCTTGACGCTCCCCTATGACAGGCTTATACAAAGGGCGTGGTTCGCTGTCGTTGACAGCCCAGCCCAGGTAGCCAGAACCTTCAAGGCTACGCCACGTTCGTGGTGGTTTACCCAAGTGCGATCAGCGTTCGGAAGCTCGCGCGGTTACCGCTTCAGCGGTGATGAATGCCCTCTACCCTACGCTTGCGGATCACCACCGCAGATGCTCCTCTGCTGCGCTTCTATTTCCCCAGACGCATCGTTCTGATCGTCATCGGCTTGCCGGTGCCGAGTCGTTCATCGCTCGCCTTCACCTTACCCACCCTGACGGCGACTCACTTCCCCGTCAGGGGGAGTGCGTCCCCGTTTTCCCTTGAAACAGGAGAACCACCATGGCCCACGCCAACCACTCCCAAGAAGCGACTACTTACTTCAATCTGCACACCCTCGGTATCGGTTATCTCAACCGTATTCGTGAAGTACAAGTCCGCCGCGGCCAGCCATTCATGGCTTGCGATATCGCAGCCCTGCACGGTGCCACCGATGCGGTGGAGTACACCCGTTTCGACTGCATAGTCGCTGGGGGTGAAGCTGAACGCTTGATTCGTCTCTATACGGACGCCGTCAACGCCGAGAAAAAGGTCTTACTGTCGTTCCGTATCGGTGACCTGTGGATTGATCCGTTTCTCTTCGAGAAAGGCGAAAAAAAAGGTCAACCGGGCGCCAGCCTGAAAGGTCGTTTGCTGTTTATCGACTGGATCAAGATCGACGGCACGTTCGAGTACAAAGCGCCCGCCAGGCAGGAAGCAACAGCACCTGCTGAGCAAGTGCCCACCAGTGAGTCATCCCCACCATCGGCTGATGCCGAAGCTGAGGAGATCGAAAACCCAACAGAGGCTCGGGTTGAACCTGAATCACCACCGGCTCCCCGCACGGCTCGCCGTGATGTCACCCGTACCGTTCAGTCCGCCTGAACAGTCCACGATGTTCCTCATCAAGGCGCTCCTTCGAGCGCCTTTTCTTCAATCCGCACAGGAGAACCAACATGGAATCCTTCTGGCTTTGCGATGACTGCCTGTTCGCTGTGGCTTACGAGGACTACAGCACGTTATCGCTCTACTACACGACGGATGAAATCGAGAAACGCATCGCAGGTATCCATCGTGGACTGGTTCAGTTGATGCCCATCAGTGCCGACTTCGATCCCGAAGCCGGCTGGGGGATAAAAGCCTTTTCTCCGTTGCCCTGCGACGGCTGTGGCTCACCCCAACACGGTCAACGCCACCGATTCACTCGGCTGTAAACAGCGCGCCATCGGCTAACGCCCGCGACTCCACATCCACTGGGGATACCACTCCCCTCGGGCGTGTACCCCTGATTGTTCCCTTCGGAGGTACCGCAATGAGCACCCAATTCACCCTGATCGAGACCTCGGATTTCGAGGCCGATCGTATCGTCCAAGAAAACCAGCTGATCGACGAAGCGCTGCAAATTCTGGATCGTCGGCTGTTCACCCGCGGCCCTATCCTGACCGCCCCTGACACCGTAGCGTTTTATCTAAAACTGCACCTTGCGCAACAAGAGCATGAAGTCTTCGGTGTAATTTTTCTCGATGCCAAGCACCGGGTGCTGGCGTTCGAAGTCCTCTTTCACGGCAGCATTGATGGGGCCAGCGTTTACCCCCGCCAAGTCGTTAAGCGTTCCCTCGCGCATAACGCCGCAGCCGCCATTTTTGTGCACAACCACCCCTCAGGGTGTACGGAACCCAGCCAGGCGGATCGCATCTTGACCGCACGGTTGAAAGAGGCCTTGGCCTTGATCGAAGTGCGTGTACTGGATCACTTCATCGTGGGTGAAGGTCGTCCTCTCTCCCTTGCCGAACATGGCTGGCTTTAACCCTCACAGGCGTCTTCGGGCGCCTTGTTCATTTTCATCTGGAGAACACTCATGAACCCCACACCCCGAGCCCCAGTTCTGCTGGCGGCCTCAAACCCATTTGCTCGCGGCTACGACAACCTTCATATCGAACGGCTGCTACTGATCACCTACGAAGACGACTGCCCTCCCTGCTTTCGACCCGTACACGACTCACAGGCCCATCTGCCCGACGATGAGCTGCGGCTGTTCCCCTGCCTGTTCAATGACGATTTCGCCTTGATCAGCGAAGGCCAACTCATTCCGGATGAGTTGGATGAACGCTGCCAATCCACCGGACTGGTGCGCCAAGTGATCTACGCCGTGATTGGCGAAATGCTCAACGAGCGGTGTCACGTCGGCGACCTGTACTCCCGAGAAGAAGCCCAAGCCATGGTCCATCGCCTAAGCTTCGAAACGGGACACTACAGTCGAGCCTGGGAGATCAATACCGCACACCTTCCCGAAGAAACGATGCTGTGTCTGGAGGCGTGGGTCAGTGACTCCGCGCTAAGACAAACCGGCCTCTTGTTCGAGCTGTTCACGTTGTCGGATTGCTGTGGCATCGGGTGCAAACTGATCGGCACGCCCTGGACGGACGACAACCTGATGAACATTGAAAGCCAGCCTTACTCAAGCCTGAGACAAGAGCAGCTCGATGCCGGCACGCCGGAAGCTTTGGTCAACGTCCTGTATCTGGCGGCATTGGCGGATGTGCGATTGTTGATCTTCGACCCCGACGCTGCCGCCTTGGATGGGCTCGCCATTTTTGATGAATAGCAACGCGTGCTGCTTTAACACGACCCGCCTTGAATCAACTTTCTCACTGAATCGCTCCTTCACCTCGTGTCAGGTTCTGCACTGAATCTGACACGAGGTTTTTTCCATGGAGCGTTTTTTCACGCCTGTCTGCCTGCTGGGTTTGTTGAGCGCCTGCACCGCGCAAATCCCCAATACATTGCCGACCCATCCTGAGATCGACAGTGGCTCCAATCGAGCCCAGCTTTCGCGGGGCACAGCCGAAGGAAACCATCCGACAGAACTCCGCTATGGCCGCTATACGCTGGTCAGCACCGAGCCCACCACGGAACAACGCGATCTTCTCGCTCAAATCATTGACGTGAGCATCCCGTCCAGCCTGAGCCCCTCGGTGAAGGATGCGTTGCAGTACGTATTGCAGCGCTCGGGCTATTCGCTCTGTCCCGATGCCGCGGCGGTGAAGGTGCTGTTTACCCGGCCTCTGCCCGCAGCCCATTACCGGCTCGGCCCAATCCCGTTGCGCCGCGCGCTACAAGTGCTGGCTGGCCCCGCCTGGCAACTCACGACCGATGAAGTCGGCCGTTCGGTCTGCTTCGAACCGCAGAAAACGGGGGCTGGCGTCACGCCAATCACACCCGTCTCGCCCCATCAGTCGGAGTCACGCCCATGAAAGCCTCGACGTTTCAAACGCTCATCATTGGGCTGCTGTGCCTGGCGGTCGCCGGCCTGAGCGGTAGTTTGTATAACCAGTACCAGCGCATGGCGGAGCTGCACAGCACGAACACGCAATACCGACAAACCCTGGACACCCTGCAACGTGATTCAAGCGCGCTCAAGGATGCCCAGGAAAAACTGCAGTACGCGCTGAAAGACCTGAAGCAGATGGTCGATACCGGTGAGCAACAGGCCAATACCCTCGATCCGATGCTGGATCAATGGGCGCAAGAGATCCAGGAACTGCGCGACGGTCTGACAGCCCGCGCCACCGCAGCGGACATGACAGCGCTACGCGCACGCCTTGAGCACATCGAGCAGCAGCTCGTGGACCTCAAGACCCAGCCATCAACTCCACCATCGCCTGCCACAGCCAAGCCGAAAAAAACGGCTCGCCCTAAACCTGCCCCACTCTCGCCACCGTTCTCGGTTTTGAGCGTCGATTCCCGCGGGGGTGAGCGCTTTCTAGCGGTCGCTCCTCATGACAGTCGCTCGCTCATGGATGTTCGACTGCTGCATAGCGGCGAGCAGCTGGGCGCCTGGCACCTGAAAGTGCTGGAGCCGAACTCAGCCATCTTCGCGGTGGCCGCTCAGCCAGACCAGAGCGTGCACCTCCCTTGAGAAGCAATCATGAACCGAGCGCCACTGCCCGCCGTTATCTGTCTCGCTTCGCTACTGGCCATGGGCGCTGCGATGGGTAAGCCCGTCACGACACCGTCACGGATCCAGGACACGCAGTCCGCTCCCCTGGGGCGCTCTCATTCTGAACAGGCTGCAAGCTGGGGTCTGACCGAGCAGGAGTGGACGCGCTTCGAACAGATCCAAGCCAGCCCGCGCGGTTTCTGGAGTCCGGACCTCGATCCACTGACCGCCCTCGGGGTTGAGGCCGAGACCGACCAGGAGCGCCAGCGCTATGCCGAATTGCAGGTAGCGCTGGAAGCCAAACGCGCTGAGCGCGAGTTGGCCTACCAAAACGCCTACACCGCGTCCTGGGCCAAGCTGTTTCCCGGGCTGCTGCCGATCGAGGGCATGGCATCCCCGTCCCCTACCAGCTCAGTGGTCGCGCCGCGCCAAGCCCTGTTTGTGGAGGACCACTGCCCGGCGTGCACCGCCGAAGCGCAGCGTCTGCAAAGCAGTGACACGGCATTCGATATCTACCTGGTGGGCAGCCAAGGCGAGGATGAACGCGTCCGTCGCTGGGCTCGGCAAGCGAACATCGATCCGGCGAGGGTCCAACGCCAGCAGATCACCCTGAACCATGACCGTGGTCGCTGGTTCAACCTGGGTACCCCGGGGCCATTGCCTGCCACATTTCAACAGGTGAAGGGACAATGGCAGCGCCTCGACTGAGCGGTATTGCGCTCCTGCTGACGGTGCTCGCCGTCCAGGCTAACGAACTTCCGCCTCCGGCCTACCAACTGGCGGCGCATGACGCCGACATCCCTTCTACGGTGCTGTTCGCGATTGCCCTGCAGGAGAGTGGTATCCGCGTCCGTGGTCGACTGTTGCCCTGGCCCTGGACGCTGAACATCGCCGGAACACCTTACCGCTTCGCCACTCGCCAGGCCGCGTGTAAGGCCTTGCTTCAGGCACTCGCCCGACATGACGCCAAGCGGGTCGATGCCGGTCTCGGGCAAACCAACCTGGGTTACCACGGACAACGTTTTTCCAGCCCTTGCGAAGCCCTTGACCCCTACCGAAATCTCGCCGTCACCGCCGCACTGCTGCAGGAGCATCACGATGCCACCGGTGATTGGGTCTTGGCTGCCGGGCGCTATCACCGTCCGGCAGGAGGCGCGCCGGCAGCACGCTACCGCGCTGGCTTTTCCCAGAGACTCGAACAGCTGCTGATTTCCTTTGAACAGGGCACACCACCATGAAGCGAATCCCCAGTGTCTGTTATTGCATCCTGCTCTTGGCACTTTTCGCTCAGCCGGAACTGACCGTTGCCGAGGATCAGCCTAGCGACTTCACCCGACCCCATTTTCAAGTTTCCAGGCCGCCAATAAACAACAAGACCCAGCCTGATCGGGCCATGCATGCGGGCCTGTCCACGTTTGCCGGTGAAGCCTGGATACTGCCCATTCACAGCTCTCACTTGAGCCCTGGTCAAATTACGTCTCGCACCCTGAACATGCCGGGCTTGCGACCCTTCTTTCTGGTCGGTGACGATCCCCAGTCACTGGCTTGGTTGCGCCAACGCGCGGCTAAACTGCAGGAAATCGGCGCGGCCGGTCTAGCGGTTGAAGTAACCGATACCGAAGCTTTGGCCCGGATTCGCGCAGCCGCTCCGAACATCACCATCCTGCCGGTCAACGGCAACGACATCGCCACCCGCCTGCAGATTGAGCACTACCCCGTCTTGATCACCGCCACCTCACTGGAACAGTGAGTCCAGATCATGGCCGAGCATGCGATGGAGTCCAAGCTCCGACCCGCAGTGGAGCTGTACACCGTAGCGACCTGCATCGCCGCCGCGGTGTTGTGCGTGTACTCGCCCTGGGCCGTGGCCCTGTCACCCGAGATCGGTCTGGTTGCGGCGCTGGCCTATACCGTGTTCGGCCTGATCCGATTGCGACAAGCCTGGGAGGTGCTGCGTTATCGGCGCAATATCCGCCGGCTGCCCCGCTACGAACTGACCAGCCGACAGATTCCGGTCAGCCGCAAGCGTCTGTTCATGGGCCGCGGCTTTCGCTGGACCCGCCTGCACACCCAGCGCTTGGTCGAGGCCCAGGATCCGGCTGTTGCTCACTATGTCGACCAACCGACCCGCTATCGTCTGGCACGCGGACTCGAACGCCGCCTGGAACATGCACCGTTTCCGTTCTCGACACTGGCCCGTGTCACCGCCTGGGACAATGCCTTCAATCCGTTGCGCCCTTTGCCCCCGGTAGGTGGCTCGCCGCTACTGCATGGCGTCGAGCCCGACGAAACGGAAGTCAGCCTGCCACTGGGCGAACGGGTCGGACACACACTGGTGCTGGGCACGACCCGTGTTGGCAAAACGCGACTCGCCGAGGTGTACATCACCCAGGACATACACCGCGTTGAACACGAGGTAGTGATCGTCTTCGATCCGAAGGGCGATGCCGACTTGCTCAAACGGATGTACGTCGAAGCCAAACGGGCCGGTCGAGAAAAGGAATTCTATGTCTTCCATCTGGGCTGGCCGGAGATATCCGCGCGTTACAACGCCGTGGGACGCTTCGGTCGTATATCGGAAGTAGCATCGCGCATTGCCGGGCAGCTCAGCGGTGAAGGCAACTCCGCGGCCTTTCGCGAGTTTGCCTGGCGCTTCGTCAACATCATTGCCCGCGCTCTGATCGAACTGGGCCGACGTCCGGACTACCTGCAGATCCAGCGCCATGTGGTCAACATCGACGCACTGTTCATCGAATACGCCCAGCAGTTTTTCGCCAAAACCGATCCGAAAGCCTGGGAAGTGATCGTCCAGCTTGAAGGCAAGCTCACCGAGAAGAACATTCCCCGGCATATGGTGGGACGCGAAAAGCGAGTGGTGGCCATCGAACAATACCTGGCGGCCAAACGGGTATTTGATCCGGTGCTGGATGGACTGCGCTCTGCGGTGCGTTACGACCGTACCTATTTCGACAAGATTGTCGCCTCGCTGCTACCGCTGCTGGAGAAACTCACCACCGGCAAAACGGCCCAGTTACTGGCCCCCAACTACACCGATCTGAATGACCCACGACCGATCTTCGATTGGATGCAGATCATCCGTAAGCGTGGCATCGTCTATGCCGGCCTGGACGCACTGACCGATGCCGAGGTCGCTGCCGCCGTAGGTAACTCCATGTTCGCCGACTTGGTCTCGGTCGCCGGACACATCTACAAACACGGCATCGACCATGGCCTGCCCCAATCGGACAACAACAGTGACAAGTTGCCGATCAACCTCCACGCCGATGAGTTCAACGAGTTGATGGGTGATGAGTTCATCCCACTGATCAATAAGGGCGGCGGTGCCGGTATCCAGGTAACCGCCTACACCCAGACCCTTAGCGATATCGAAGCACGTATCGGCAACCGGGCCAAGGCCGGCCAGGTGATCGGCAATTTCAACACCCTGCAGATGCTGCGGGTGCGCGAAACCGCCACCGCGGAACTGCTCACCCAGCAGTTGCCCAAGGTCAATGTGCTGACCAAAACCCTGGTGTCGGGTGCCACCGACACCTCCGATCCTGAGGCCAACACCGACTTCACCTCGTCCTCCCAAGACCGCGTTAGCAGTACCAGTGTGCCGCTGATCGAGCCTGCTCACATCGTCAGTTTGCCCAAAGGGCAAATGTTCTCCTTCCAGGCCGGTGGCCAGCTCTGGAAAGTCCGCATGCCGTTGCCAAAACCCTCCAACGACGATGCCATGCCCAAGGACCTGCAGGAACTCACTCAGCGGATGCGGGCGACCTACAACGAGCAGGCGGGACAATGGTGGAGCGCAAGCGGTGGCGGCCCGACGCTCGACTTCGATCCAGATCGGGTTACGCCTCCACGCACTTCTTCAGCGGTGGATGCAAGTGTTCCTGCTCAGGAGGCCCCATGACACCGTCGGCCCTGCAGTGCATCTCGCGGAGTCAAGAAGGATGACTTCAGCTCAGAACCCTCCACCGCAACCCATCCAGCGCCCAGGGCTAATCGTCTCGGCGATTAACCTGGTCCTGCACGTCATCGGTTTGCTGATCGCCTCGTTGCTGTTCTCGATTCTGATCGAGTGGGCCGGTCTGCTGCTGTTCTGGGGTGATCAAGGCCGGCGACACAGTCAGGCGATGCTGAGCAGCGAACTGGGCTGGCTCAGTGAGCACTTCACATCCTCACTGATTATCCAACAGCCTGGACAGACGATTGTCCAGTGGCTGGATTTCCTCCAGCAGTGGTTACTGGTCAAGACCGGTTTTACGGATTTCGCCCAGCAGGCGCGGGCGTCGAGCCAGGACAACGGCTTCTGGAGCGGGCTCAATCAGCTGTATGTGAGCATCGAGGATTTTGTACTGGCGGCGGTGTATGTCACTTTCACTTTCGTGGTGCGTCTGACCATTCTGGTCTTGGCGACCCCCCTGCTTCTGCTGGCCATGTTCACCGGCTTCATCGATGGTTTGATGCGCCGCGACCTGCGTAAATTCGGCGCTGGGCGCGAAAGCAGCTTTGTCTATCATCGGGCCAAGCGAGCGGTCATCCCACTGCTGATCGTGCCCTGGATCCTTTACCTGTCCCTACCCTTTTCGCTCAACCCAATGGCGGTACTTCTGCCTTGCGCCGTGATGCTCGGGGTCGCCATGGCCATCACGACGGCGACATTCAAAAAATATCTCTGAGTGCGACACGAATGCTTATCTGCGGAAGTGTTCAGGAGGCTAGCTCATGAGAGGCCCAAGCTCCCAGTCGTAAGGAGCCGCCAGTCCCGCGTTAGTGGACAACCCTCACGGGTGTTTGGCTTCGAGAGGAGTTTGATCATGGCATTGGTTGGTAGACGAGATGGGCGCAATTTTGGCTATGGCCGACAACTGAGTTATGCCGGACCGCAAGCCTTGCGCGATCTTTTTGGCGGCGGGCATTACGCCACGGTCAAGGCGCACAGTGATCGCTGGCAGGCGCTCGTCCGCTGGTGTCGTTCGGAGGATGGGCCGGGGTTTAACGATGCGCGACAGATAGATCGGCAGACCTTGCTGGACTACGCAGGGCATCTGCGCCAACAAGTTGAACAAGGCGCTATCGGCATCGCCACCGCGCAAAACCGGTTGTCCAGCGTGAACCGGACTATGGCGGCGCTTCGCGGCGATCAGTCTGTGGCGGTGCCGAGCCCGAGTAAGGCCTTGGGAATGCGGCGTACCAATGTTCTTCGCTCGACGCCGCAAGGCCAAGACCATGAGCAGGTGAAGCGGATCGTCGACGTGCTCTGCGAACACCAAATGCCGCGCGCGGCGGCCATCGTTCAGTTGGCGCGAGCCACCGGCATGCGCTTGCGCGAGGCCATTTTGGCCGACCTACCGCGCCTAAAACATGAGACCGAACACTACGGCAAAATCAACATCCGAGATGGCATCCAAGGTGGCCGCTCACGTGCGTCGGCGCTTCGTTGGATTACGGTAAATGATCCTATTCGTGACGCGCTGAAATTTGCCGAACAGGTTTCACCCAACGGTAGCCGCAATCTGCTTGCACCGAACGAAAGCTATGTCGATTTACAACGGCAAATCGTCCGCCCCGCACGAGAGATCCTCCATTCGCACAACCTCAAAGGCTTCCACGAGCTTCGGGCCGCCTATGCGTGCGAACGCTATGAGCAGAGCACTCATCATCTTGCGCCCATCAACGGTGGCCGTTGCTACCAACTCGACCGACGCCTAGATCAGGATGCCCGAGTGCAAATCAGCTACGAGTTGGGACTCGGCCGTATCGACCTGTTATCGACTTACATTGGTGGTCGAACATGAGTAAGCCATTCGATATGAAGCCGTTGCTACTGCTCGCGAACATAGTCCGACATGATCGGATCGGCCGTGACGTGTGAATTGTGCTGGTGGATCTTTGGGAATGGCATGGTCTTTTCCTTTGTGCCACTACATGTAGTGGTAGATCATCTAGCCAGCGACACCATATGTACGAACGCCGCTTTTTTTCGTTGTTCGTGGAGCTAGTGATGGAGGGGGTTGACTTATCGCCCTGGGCGACATCAGCCAGCACGCCCATAGGCGCGGAAGCCGCTTTTTCTTCGATCACGTGGAGACGTCGCTGGAGACTTGGAAAACCATCTGCATTGCTGCTTTTTGAGCAGCCCGAGTATGCGCGGTTGCGTCTGCCAGTAGGTGCGCGTGAAAGCGGCTCAAGGCATCAACGAACTCTGTCGAGAGCCAGTGGTAGTCCACGATCACTACTTGGCTGCGAGTAATACCATGCGCCGTCAGTACGGGATTGAGCATGCTTTCATCCGGTTGTGATTCGCCGACAACGTAATAGACAAGCTTCGCTCTACCATCCCTGTAGAGATCGGACTCAGCTGCTCCGGTATGAAGGAGGCCGCATCTTGCCGCCCACAGGTCCTCAGCGTTGAAGTCGAAAGTGTTGCCATTGAACAGAAATCGGTTCACCCAATCCTTAAAGCCTCGGCCGCCAGGCTCGCCTGCTGCGTTCAGCCAGGACATGTGGTCGATCGCCGAATAAATTAAGGTAATTGCATGGGTATGGTGCCCCGCCTCCATCAGCGTGGTGATTGCTGAAAGGTTGGAGCTGAAGGTGCTGAAGATTCTTCTATCAAGCTGGGTCATAGTCGTACTCATGGCAGTGTTTTTTTCGTGTCAGTTTCCTAGGCGTGAAAACTGCGCCCTGGTACTGCCCCCAATCAAGGGGTGGGGTGTTCGCCGCTGCCTACGACTGCGGCCGGGGCATTTCCTCAACCTTTTTGCTCGGGGCGTTCAACCGGGGTAGCAGTAGCCGTCAGCATGCGGCCGGTCGGCATCCGAATACGCCGGGCACTGCCCATTCTGTGGGCGCACGCCATCTGGTTGGCCATCCCCGGTGACATCCCGACCGCCGTAGCCATCGCACCCAGCGAGCAGCACGCTGAGACAGACCGCGCCTAAGGTTTGAACGGTAGTTGGTTTCTTCACGGTTTTCCTTCGAGAACTCGCACAGGCTTCCCAACCTCGCGCTCGATCGCAGCTAGGTGTCCCTTTTGACGGTCAACAATATGAAGCTCAACTAGCAGGATCAGCTTACGTAGCTCGTAAAGACGATCAAAAGGAAAAGAGATTTCGTACTGCAGGTGAAGCACAAGCTCTCCTCGCGCTTGCTCCTCACGAACTGTCACCGACTCAAACTCGTTTTCGTCATTGTGCGCAACGTAGGTATGGCGCAATTCCATGATTTTTTTGTGTTGTTCCAGACACGCCTCCTCAGCTTTAAAAATCGAGGAAGCTTCAAGCTTATTCCGACCTTTCCCAGTACTCACAAAGCATTTCGCATACGAGTTGAGCGCGCTTTTGAAGTGTCCTAAGAACTCAAGGATCGGGATGTATGAATTCCAGAGATGAGGATGGCCAAGCTCTTCTGCTTTGCCGATGTAGTAGCTGGCTTCGTGAATCTGCCGCATCAGATGGATCTGACCCTTATAGCTGCTCAGCGCACTCATAGAGATTTTCCTCGATCAGTTGGAGTTCGGTAGCTAGGCCTGTCGACGCTCTCGTTTCGACAGCTTCCCGAGCAAGTACGCCGAGATCGTTCCCACGATCTCGATAGCGGCTTTAGCCTCCTCTGACGAAAGAGTGGGCACCCAAGGCCTACCATGGCCAGCACCCTGCTTGTTGCGAACTCGATTGACACCGAGCGCGGCGGTGAAAAGGCCGCGCTCCATCGATTTAATCGCTGGTTCACCGGGCTGCTCGGGAATCTCTGGCACTGCCAACTCAAGAGCGATGAATGCCATACCCAAAAGGCCCTGAAAGTTCGCCTTTTCTGGATAACGCCCCTCAAGGCTCATAAGCACGTGGGCTGCGGTAGCCTCTAACAAATCCTTTCCAGTACCCGCTATGAGAGCCGCATCCTCAGCCCCCTTTTGAGCACGAAGAGCATAGGCCCACAAAGCATCAGTCAATTCCGCTCCGACAAGCGCGGTCAGTACTTTGGGAGATACCGTCCCATCGTCCGCTAGATTAAAGCCCTCTGCGTTGAAGGCTCCCTTAGCGTTTTCCACAGCCTCACGGCCTACGTAGTTCGCAGATGTTTCGCGGAAACCACCACAGGCGCGGACTTTAGATAGGAGCCCAGCGACTAAGCGAGAACCAGCCTCAGGCTGTAGCTCCATCGCACTGTAGAGCACCGCACGAACTCGCTTCGCTTTGCCAATGGTCTGTCCTTGCTGCTTTGGATCATGCTTAGAAAGACCAACGGTGTTCACTTGAAATTCAATATCGGCATGGGATGGCTCCCGATAAATGCCACTATTTCCAGAGTCGTCTACGAGCTGAGCCAATGCATGGATGATCGTATCTGTAAGCGGGATAGTATTCATAAGCTTCTCACCAACCTTTCCCAATTCAGTCTCTCGGACGCCCAATACGCCCTGGTACTGCCGAAGGCCCATTCGAGGGCCGGTGATATGCAACTGATTTCTAGAATCAGCTATGAAGCACCCTCAATACCCGAGCTTGTTGTTGAGGTAGGCTTGAGACGTGTGTGTTTTCTTCGCCCCTCCATCAGCACCGCCTTTGCTTCTTCTCTACTACCGGATCGGCAGTGAAGGATGTATTGCGCAAGCCTCGCCTGATTCTCGTAGTCGATTTCCAGCCAATCCAGCTCCGCATGAACATACTGAATGATGTCTTCGAGTTTCACGCTGAACCACTCACCGTTCGTGCGGTACTGGGCAAAATGCTGGTGACACTTCGCCTCGGCCGCAAGGCAGTCTGCAACCTTGGCATTGACTACATTGACTAGCACGCTCCCATGGCCGCTCATCTGTGCGCGCTGGCGACGACCTGCCGTCTTGGTATGTCCGATCTTGCTGAGCCCTGTCATCCCATCGAACAAGACATAGACATAACCGACCAGTCGGTCAGGCGGGCTCGTTGGGTTTCCAGGCGCACGCGAAGCGAGATGCGGGAGAAACTCCTTCGCGGCTTCTACGAAATGCGCCCAGGTTGGGGTTACATCGAGGTCTTTGAGGCTCTTTAAAATCCGCCGCTGTCCAACGTTCCGATCGAAGTCATCCGCATGCGCCAAGCGGATGGCCTCATTGACAATCATGCCCCAGCCTAGGAGTGACAGCTCTCGCTGTAAGCGCGTCGCAGGCAGGTCGAAAGCAGCCGCCAAGTCGGCGAGTTCAACCTTTTGCACTTGTTCGACCATGCCGCTTTCCTGAACTTCGGTTTTGATGTTGTTGGCCACTTGAGTACCTTCCCGTTTAGCCCGCACGGCGGCGGGCTTGTAGGTGCCGCGCATTTTCCTACATGAATTCGGCGATGCCACGGAAGTCGGTCGGGCCAGTCTCAGAACGACACATCCAACCACGATGCAGCCGGTGAGTGAGGGTCCGGCCAGCCTTTTCCGTGGATTCAGTTGTGTTTGCCGAGGCCGGTCAACTTCATGCCTGGTTGCTGGTTCACCGCCCAGCAAGCCAAGTCGATCAGTCGTCGTCGCCTTCGAGGTCATCTAATCTTCGATGGTATTCCTCATGCTCATCCCAGTTGAACTCTTCGATTTGTATGAGAACAATTTCGTGATCGGTCTTGCCGTACCAGACGCCACCTTCCGATGTTTTATCGGGATATGTAGGATCGAACTCGGCTTCCCAATCCTCGTCCCGGGGTGTTGGGGGAACGTTTGCAGTATCTTCGTGCGGAAGTGTCATACGCTTTCCTGTTGGATCTGAGTGCCGAAATTGGCGTATTTCTACGTCCTCGGCCCCGGTTTTCAGGCCAGGGCTTGGGGTGCAGCAGAGCAACTTTTCCTTCCTGAACGGACTCAATCAAACAACTTGATCCAACAAGGCCAGCCAATCCGCCTCGGAAACGTCTTCAGTGTTCTGGCCCTGGTACTGCTCAATGAGCATGTCGCGCATGCCAACGGCTTGCAGCTCGGTTGTGCCGGAGCCCATTAGTTCAGCAAGATCGTCTAAGTGCATGGCAGCTTCGATTTTCATGGTCGTTTCCGTTGTGTCCGTGACTGTCGCCAGCCGACTCAAGAGTTCTCGTGCGCTGCCTGTTTCGCTTTGTCGGCTCGATCTAGCAACTTGCCACTTGCCCAGAACGCCGCAACAGATAAAAGCAGCGTGATAATCCCGACCAACAAATGATTCCCTGGGCCCAGTGCCCCCGTGCCCGTCAATGCGAGGAAAACACGCAGCCCTCCAAACACGAGCCATATGCACGCCAAGACTCTCAGTATCCATCCTACGATTCGCATCGATGCTCCCTTCTCCGATTTCGCAGGCGCGACAATCGCGCCGCTCCTACGGCCTCAGCCCCACGTTCAGCAGGGCTTGGGCACTACCGGAACCTTTTCCTCTGGACCACTAGATGTGGTGTCGAACGCAGCTGCCGGCGACACAAGATGTAGGGTCGCGGTCTTTTCCTTTGACTCGTAGCTGCATTGGTAGAGCGTCCCGGCCTGACGTTTGATTTCCATCTAACGGCATGGCCATCGCTGGCAATCGGTACTCCGGGCCGCTCTCCGATGCAGCCCCGTAGGGCTGATCGGATTTTCCTTCTATTCCGACTGTTTTGCCTGAGCCGCCTTCAGCTCCAAAGCTTTTGCAAAAAGAAGGTCGATGTCTTTTTGTGTGCTGGCTTCAAGTTCGACGTCGCCCACTTTCAAACGAAGCTTGCGACCCGCGCGTCCACTTATCCACGCAACGACTGCAACGCTAATTGCCGGGACAATTATTTGAGCTGCGGGAATGACAAACTCACCCGCCATACCACCGACAGTACCAGGGCTATCGAATACAGCTATTCGGGGACTCGCATCGACATTCGCAGCGTTAAGCTGATTCATAAAATGGCGCAACTCCCCCTGATACTCAGTCCCGAATCGGGCGAAATCATCTGGTGCAGGGGTTAAGCGAAGGGAAAGCTCAGATTGGTCGGGCATTTATGAGGGCCATTATCTTGGACGCGAAAGCCACGCCCTTGTACTGGCTTAGCCCGCAACATTGGCGGGCTTGTGAGTGCAGCAGATTTTCCTATTTGCCAGCGCTTCGACGTTTGGCGTCTTCCAGATCGCGCTCACACTGAGCAATAGCGGCGCGCAGCGACTGCTGATGTTCTTCGCGGCGACGTTCTTGGGCGCCGCTTCCTTCGCCACGCTCGGCGTCACGCTCCAACTCGCTCAGGTAGGCTGCGTTCGCGGCTGCCAGCGCAGCCTTAGCATGTTCCACGGTTTGACTCATCGGCGTATCCCCTATCCGGTGCGCGAAAACTGCGCCTCTCCTCGGTCCAGCTCGATGGCTGGGCTTTTGGCGTACCTGGGCGGGAATTTCCCTTAACTCTGCGTAAGGTTGAGGGAGGCATGGTCGATTAACCAACGCAAGGCTCAAAATGGATGATTGGGGCCTGAAAACTGGTGACCGCATGAACAGCGATAGTTCCGCTTCGTACCCTTGATGGGGCCTGCTAAACCCTCGCACTTTTTGCATGAAATCGAGTGGTCCTTGTAGCACGGGGTGTTGCTTTGTATCCCCGTTGTTCGCTGCTGATTCGCTCTCCCATTAAGAACGACAGCAGCACCAACGAATTTTACAACTCCACTCCAAAAACCCATTGATGTCTTCCCCAGTTTCATCAGCGCGAAATTGCGCTTTTTTTACTGACCCAGCCCCGCGATGCGAGGCTTGGGGTGCAACAGGCGACTTTTCCTATCCAGCGATACGGTTTAGCTGCTTGTACTCATCCCAATCGATACCAAGCGCTGCTGCGATCTTGCGGTGTTGATCCAAGCGCCATTCGTTAGCTTGTTCCGGTGATTCAGCTACCAAGCGAATCACGAACTCATCAATCTCAAGTCCACGGCTTCGGGCAGCTTCTGCGAAAACCACAAGGCGCTGCTGTTCACGGTACTCATCAACGGTCATGCCGCATGCCTCGATAACGGCTGGTTTGACAGACTCAATCTGAGTGAGAGCACGAGGATTTTCAGCGAAGAATTTTTCGCGGGCCGCTGTGTAGCGGTTTTCAATGTTCATTGATTCAATTTTCCTGCTTGATCCTAGGACGCGAATAACGTCTCTCTCCTAACGCATCATCACTGCTTCGTGGCTGATACGGTATAAATGTACTCGACACCGTTATCCAAAGCCTTGTATTCGCGCTTCTCTCCGCTAGCGAGTATGTCCGTAGCGGCATGCTTGAAGCCTCCGGTCCTAGGCTGATCGATGGTGAAGTTCCCGACCTTCACCGTTGCCATTTTCTCCAACTCAACGTAGTCCACATTGAATCTCAGACTGATACGACCATCACTGGTGATGTGCGGTGTGATGGATGCCTTGGTACCCACAGCCAAGTCCGCCATGTTGGTCTTACCCTTGGTGACTGAATCTCTATACTTGATGAGACTGATATTGCTGTGTGGTTGGGTGTGTCCATCAGTGGTAGAGCCGGCAAAATTATCGACAACCACACCGTTACGAGTCAGCTCAGTGCTTACGAAGATTGAATCGGCAGCCGAGGCGCTGGCTGCAAAGGTGGTCACTATTGCGAACAGAATTGCTTTCATGAGTTTTCCGTTATTCATGGATTTAGTCACCAGGCATTTTCGCGGACGCGAAAATTAGCGCCTCACTACGTCCTTGACCCTACGTTTGACGGCAGGGTTTGAGCGTACTTGAGTAACCTTTCCTTTGACTCGTAGCTGCATTGGTAGAGCGACCCGGTATGACGTTTGATTTCCATCTGACGGCATGGCCATCGCAAGCAATCGGTACTCCGGGCCGCTCTCCGATGCAGCCCCGTGGAGCTGTCGGATTTTCCTATGCGTCGGCAATTTCGGCTCGCATGAGGGTTATTCTAGGCAAGAGCCGCTTCCGAATTTCGTCAATCAATTCGGTTATCAGTTCGCATTCATCCTTCGTGAAACGCAAAAACGGTGCACCGCGTAAATCGGTGACCGACTTAGAATTTATGCGCCAAGGCTGGACTTTATGGTGCTTGCTATCCGAATGTGCATACACCTCATGGCGAAGGCTCATCAGCCGCTTGTGCAGAGCTATAGCACCTTGATCTTCAGGCAAAAAACTTTCTGGAAGACTCGGCCATCCGTAGCTTTTGGTGAATGCCCTCGCATAGCTAACAACAAGTGCCGTCACAAATGCGGATTGCTGCATGTAGATAGAACCACGACGCTCCCAAGGCGCTGAGTGCCAACCTTTTTTCAGTAGATGTTGGGCGTATTGGCGTGCGAGGCCCAAATCTTCGGCGGCTACGTAGAGGCGTTCATACAGTCTCTGCTTCTCTTCACCCGCGACCGCTGGAATGTCCATATTCTTACTTTTCCTCTGGCGTTCAGTCGTCGGCGCGGCGGGTATTCGGCTTGGGGTGTACCTGGTGACATTTCCTATTTGTTTGGAATGCTGAGTGTGCGGTTCAAAATGGTATGGTCTCATCCCACAGGGGCTCGTCAGTCTTCTGAGCTGGGCTTTTGGCCTTGATTCTCGCTTCCAGCGACTTGATAAAACGGATGGACGTTGCCACGTGATTGAAGATAAGCAGGCTCTCGTCGTAGTTCAGGATCGGATTGTCATGCGCAAGGCTTTTGTTGTTGCGCACATCATTGAAGGCCTCTAGCACCGAGATACTGGACCTCAATATGCGTTCCGTCATCGCCGACTCAAGATGGCCACTCCCACGTAGGGCCTTCACGTACTCGCCGAGGACACTGTGCAGCGGCTTGTCCCGGCTGATCGTTATTCCATGCGGCTCACAGGTGACCCGGATGAACTTGTTCACGAACGTATGCAGGCGATCAAGGGCACCCTCGGGCTGATTTTTTTCGATGGCTTCGCGCACGTGCTGGGCCACCACCTCAAAATCGCGTTCGTCGGCAATCGCCGTCAGCGCTTCCAGATCGACGACAGGCTGGCCGCTCAGCAGGCGCTGAGCGATCTTGCGGCAGTCATCTACTATCAGCGGGTTGCTGTTACCCAGCCGCCCAATTTGGACCCCATAGGCAATCAACCCTTCGAGTACCTTGCCGACGGTGTGGTTCGGTGCGGTGTCCCAGAAGGTACGCATCCGCTTGGCCTTGGAGCTACCAGATACCCGGAACTGAGCGGAGTCAATATCGACACGGAAGTCGAGGAAGAACTCCGCATAGGTGCGATCTGAGAAGTTCAGGACATACCCGTCGCCCATCTCCAGCAGTTTTTCGAGCTTGCGCCGCTCTAATGCACTGATCTCTGCCATGACTTTTTCGTCTCAGTATCGCGGACGCGAAAGCCGCACCCTAGTACGGCCAACCCCCCAATCAAGGGGGAGTATAGGAGCGGCCTTTTCCGTTGTCTTTGCGTGGTCGGGCACATCGCAGTGTGTTGCCAACTTAGGGTTGGCGTTCGCCAGCGCTCATGATTCCGTTCGAGACTTCATTGTCGATCTCGATCTGATCCAAGAATTGTCTCTCAGCCGCATTTGGCAATTTGTACCGATAAATCACATCAGTTACGTCTTTGATCTCCGAGATGCTCCGCTCAATGGCGATGGATGTCTCGATCAGCTGCTCCAGGTTAGATTTGGTCGACTCGAAACCCTCTTTAAAAAGGCTCTCATTAACGTCGTGAAGAGCTGCCGTGACCTGAATAAGCGATGAAATACCAGTCTTGGCTTGGGAAACGTTGAAGAAAATCCCAACGCCTAGAATGCAAATCACCGCCAACAAGCTGGCGATAATCATGAGCAAAGTTTCAGTCATAGTGAATTTCCTTTGATTCGTAGCTGCATTGGCAAAGCGTTCATAAGTCCCCTGCTAGCTTGATTGGGCAATGAACGCTTTACGATGCAGCCCCGTGGGGCTGGTCGGATTATCCTCGTTAACTGACGGTGTTTGGCTTGCCCCCACGCAGTCAGTGCTTTACGTAGCGCGTCTTACCGCCCGATGTGATGCAGTAATGACCGCCTCGGGGCCCGTAACAAAAATTCCCGCCTCCGCAACCGCAATCCGAATCGGAATAGCCACCACCGGGACCCGTCTGGGGCGAGCTGCTGGGGGCCGTCTTGATCGTCAACTTCATGGCCTTCACCTGGGCAACCCGATTGGCTACAAGAGGGTCCATGGTCTTCACATTGCGAATGATTCGACAGTCGAGGACGGTCAGCATGGCTCCAGCCAGCTGAGCGTTAGTTGTGGCCAGTTTTTCAAAGCGCTCCAAGTCTTGGTCGCGCTGCTTAACATTAACGTTGTGCAAGTGCATGTATTTACTATGCATCGGCTCTTCGGCGGCTTGCTGAGTCATGATCTTAAATGCGGGGGCCATAGGGTGCTGCAAGGCCTGCATTCGAGCTACAACAGCCGTTGTCGATGATCCTTGAATTCCCAGCAGATTATCGGAATTGTCGGCCCACAAGACCTCTGAAATCAGCTTAGTGAGCCCTTCCATCTGCTTGGCCTCCAGTGACGGGAAGTAGTGCTTTTCAAGGTCTGGTGCCGAGCAATACTGCTTGTAGAACTGTTCCAGGTCTTGCCCATCCGCCCATGGCGAAACCGCATCGGCTTGCGCATAGGCAAAGGGCCACAGGGCAATGGCCCCCAGCAAAATCATTCGTAGCAATAGCAATCTCCTTGTAGCTGCTACTGACCTAACCCCGCACATCGGCGGGCAGGCGGTAGACGGGCCTTTCCGTTAACTGGTGAGGGTGCTGACCGGGCTGAGTGCCTGGGCCAGTGTCATGACCTTTGCCCCTGCGAATTCTGTCGGAACCTGGGACACAAGAGCCATTAGCAGAACTTGCGCTTTAGATTCAGCGAGAAAGTTAAGCGGACCTTTCTCGCCTGCCTTGGTTTTGCCGGGTGCATCTGGCCGATACCAGTCGATACGGATCTTCTCAGGGTCAATTGCGAAACTCTTTAGCAGTTGCCCATGGGTGTTTTGAATGACCCATTTTTCAGCGTTGTTCATCGTGATTTTCCTATGACTGAGACGGATATAGTTGACGGCAACGCGTGCTACTAGCCGGTCATTCTTGTTTCTTGTCACTCGCTGAATCCCGAACACGCCGGGCATCCGCCTCTATCTCTTTTTGGGTGGCGCCATACCGACCGGTGAACGGGTTTTGGGTAAGCCCCAAAAAATCGTGTACACGCTGCGCCATGCCACTCCGGTCGATGTAGAACGCCCAGAGCCCGTTGAATGACATCCCTATGATGATAAAAACCAAGGACAACAGCCGTGTAGGCCCACTTTCACCAAACACAAACGGCACAAGGCCGGCAAAAAGCATCCCCGCTCCGACTGGCCAGAGCAGAAATGCTGCATACAGACTTCGCCGCACCTTCATGACTGAACTTCCTGGATCAGATGGTCGGGATAGTTGAGGTGGAATTTCCAACGTCATAGACCACGACACTTGACTGCCCTAAAGCCTGATGGATGCGGGGCGTCTCCACCTCACCTCCATACCAATCAAGATCGACGATCACAGGAACAATTCCGGCTATCGAGGCCTTGAGGCGCTGCGCTTCACAGGTCCAGGTAGTAAATGGATTGGTATCTCCCTGCAAGGTGAAAATCTCGACCGCGATATCCAGATCGCTGCTTGGCTTATGCGCGCCACGAACTCGACTGCCGAAGAGATACGCCTTTCGAATTAGCGGCTCGGAGCTGGCCCATTTCGCGACGGCAGCAGCCATAGTCTCAATGTTCATGATCCATTTCCTATACTTCAGACCGCGCCCAGCGCAGTCTGCTGATCGCTTTGAATTGACTGATACCGACTGAGCCACGTTCGTTTCGAGCCTTTGACCCAGGCCTTGTCAGTAACGCCTCAACCGCAGAGCGATCCGCTTCAAAAATCTGGAAAGCGTTGTAATCCGCATCGAGAAGAACCAGTAAAACTGTATCGAAGGGTTGCCTTAAATCGATTGATCCCACTCGACCGCTTCGCATTCGTGGGCTCGTGAAATACCGCCCCTTGATTTGAATTCTGACTTTCAGCCCATCTCTCACTTCTGTCGCGTCGTACCCAGCTTGCCTAGCCAGTTCCAACTCGACGTTGAGGTGCCGAGCTGCCTCGTACTCTGCGATTTCCCCAGTCACACCCAGCGGTTTGCGAGTGAGTTGGTAATAACGGCGAGCCAAAACCTTGGTGTCTCGAAGGATCTGGTACACCTCATCGGCATCCTCCATGCGAATTTCCTTTAATCGGACGCTAATCCCATGTGCATGACATACCACGCACCGATGTCCATACAACCTTCCCCAACATAACGGCCGCCAAGACGACGAAGAAAACCCTGCTTAGCTTCCTCCGTGGACAGCCTCAACCAAGGGCTATCGTCGCCATACGAGACCAAGAGCTGTCCATTTGGTGCACGCTCGGCTTTGTATTGAGCGAACTCTGTTTCACCGTCAACGGCTTCATGGAGGGCGTACACGTCCTCTACGTCCGTCTGCACAGCTCCATCGAGCCATTCGTCAAAATCGGTCAGTGTGAGCCTAGCCATTGTTGATTTCCTCAAGTTCTCGGGGGCAAAAACCTCACCCCTGGACGGACATTTCAATATCAATGCTGACTAGCGGAAAAAGTTACCGATATCACTATGCCAGTGCAAGCTCGAAAGCACGACGGATAACCTCGATGTCAACAGTTAGATACGGCTTGCTGTGATCGAGGCAGGCATGACCGAGGATGGTCTGTACCATCTCCACGTCGCCGGTCGCAGCCAGCACCTTTGCCGCCAGAGATCGCCTGCCACTGTGTGACGAACCCTGCTTGATACCGGCCTGCCGGTAGAGCCGACTGATCGTCTGCTGGAGCGAATCACAGGCACGGTAAACCTCCGGACCGCTGTCCAATTGGCGATGTTTAAACGCAAGTTCAAACGCTTGGCCCTTGTGTGTGGTAACCAGCTTTGAACCTGGGCGCAGGCCCCGATATTCATCAGCGCCGGACAGGCCCCACCGGCGCTGCAAGCGAACCGCGATCCAGCCGTCCAAGGCGGCAAGGCATCGAGCATGTGTCAGGTATAAATTGCGGGGTCGGCAGCCCTTGGTGATGTCTGCTCGTAGATACACCTCGGACTTAATAGCTCCGCTGGGGTACAGCACGTCTGCGACCTTCAGCAAGGCCAGTTCGGTGACGCGAATCCCAGTGGTGTGTGTGAGCCATAAAAGCATCACGTCGCGCTCTGGCAGACGGCCAGTAACAGATGCAACGCGGATCAAGTGTTTGTATTGCCCTGGACGAAGAGATGCTGCGCGGCGGATGGGTGTAGTCATACGGTTCTCTGTCAGGATTGATGACGAATCGCGGACGATCCTGAGAGAGTTTGCAACGGGCCTCCTGAATAGCTTACAGACCCGCGTGCCGTGGTGTTCACGGAAAATGGGGGGGGTGACGATATCGTCATCAACGAAGCTCATCGAGAGTGGAATTTCCCTAGAGCCTCAACCACTCTCTCCACCCAAGATCGAAGGACCACATTAGCTGTAACGTAAACATCCCCAGTCCTTTCCCAGAAAAAGCGATTCATTAGACCTCAGGTTTCTTACGGAATAATTCGACCTTTGACTTGATTCTGCTCCCAGCTCCATATGGGACAGCATCATGCCGACTACCGTCTTTCGCTGCTTACTACTCTCGCTGGCTATCGTTCACGGCAGCAGCTATGCCGCCTCGGCTCATGAGCAGGATCAACTCAGCCTTATCCAGCGGCAACTCGACACCATCGAACGCCTTGCGACACGAGCTGAGGCCGCCAGCACGGCTGAACCAGTCGAGCGCTATCGCTTCGACTATCTCCGTCTGTCTAAGGACATCCAACGTATTCGCCAGGGGGTGCAGGGCTATATGTCCCCCTCTCGCGCTCAACCCCGCGATGCTACTGAATTGGTCGGTGATTACCGTCTGGACGCACTGCCCGCGGAGCCATCGCCATGAGCATGACTGACGCTCAGAGCTCCGCTTTTCAAAACGCCTCCGGCTTTTCGGCGCAAAGCAGTTCGACACTGTGGCTGTCCCTGGTTCTCGTCCTGGCTTTGCTTTGGTGTGCCTGGGTGATGTGGACGGCTTACCGGGGATGGGCGACAGGCAGTGTGCGCTTCGGCGCCTTCGGTGGCAGCACTGCACGCGTGTTGCTCGCGTTGTTGGTTCTGATGTTCTTCACCCTTTCCTAAACCAGGAGATCGCCGTCATGCTCAAGTGCCTTGTCCCCCTGAAAAACAACCTGCGTGATCGTACGAGCCAACGCTTGATCGGTCTGCTGCTGGTGCTCGGCCCAAGCCTGGCTTTAGCCGAACTACCGACTATGGAAGCTCCTTCACGCGGTGAAGGTTCCGGGTTGATCGAGACGATCAAAAACTACGCCTACGACGGCGGCATCCTGCTCGGCCTGCTGATCGCCCTGCTCGCTTTTCTCGGCGTGGCTTGGCACTCGCTGACCGTCTATGCCGACGTGCAGAACCAACGCAAGACTTGGAAGGACCTCGGCGCGGTGGTCGGCATCGGTGCTCTGTTGGTGGTGATCATCATCTGGTTCCTGACCAAGGCTGCCGCGATTTTGTGAGGTCGGCATGAACGATACTATCGAGCGTCTTGCCGACGGCACCTTGGTTTTTCTGCCCGAGCGACTTAATCGCGATCCTGCCGTATTGCGTGGTTTGACCAATGATGAGATGTGGGTGGCGCTCGGTGTCGGCGCACTCGTCGGCTTGGTGCTAGGTGTTCCTCTGGCGATCGCCACCGCCTCCATTGCCGTGGCGCCGACCAGCATGATCGCAAGCATGGCCGTGGTGTTATTTGCCGGTGGCACACTACTGCGTCGAGCCAAACGGGCCCGCCCCGAGACCTGGTTGTACCGCAAGCTCGAATGGATACTCACCAGCCGTTGGCGCCTGGGTCGCGGAAGTTTGATCCTGCACTCCGGCGCTTGGACGGTTCGCCGCTCACGTCGACTGCGCCCTGCCCTGTCCCGGTGGGAGCCATGAGTCGTTTTCGGAACAAGGTGGATGCCCAGCAGGCCCACATCTTCAGCCTGCGTCTGGCGGTAATGATCCTCGCCCTCGTCTGTGCCGGACTTTGGTATGGCTGGCGCTCGGCACCGACCGATCTGACCGTGCATGTACCCCCGGATCTGCGCTCGGGCAGCACGCGCAAGTGGTGGGATATCCCCTCAGAGAATGTCTATGCCTTTGCCCTGTACATCTTCGGCCAACTCAACCGCTGGCCCTCGGATGGCGAGCAGGATTATCGACGCGCCATCTATGGCTTGCAGTCCTACCTGACCCCCGCCTGCAAGGCCTTCCTCGACGGCGATTATGAGTATCGCAAGGCCGCAGGTGAGCTGCGCCAGCGGGTGCGTGGGGTCTACGAAATTCTCGGCCGAGGTTACAGCGAGGATCCGGAACTCAGGGTCAAACAACTCGACCGCGACAGCTGGCTGGTCAAGCTCGACCTCAATGCCGATGAGTATTACGCCGCCGAACCGGTGAAACGGGTGGTGGTGCGTTATCCATTACGCGTGGTGCGTTTCGACCTGGATCCCGAACGCAATAAGTGGGGGCTGGCGCTGGATTGTTATCAGGGCACACCGCAAAAAATCTCCCTGCCTGGAGGTGAGCCATGAAGCGGATGTCTACCCTGGGACTCACCGTCGCACTGATGCTATGGGGAGCTGCAGCGCAGGCCGTCGAGCTGATGCACTGGGAACGCCTCCCCCTCGCGTTCCCGCTGGTGATCAACCAGGAACGAGTGGTCTTTATCAATGAGGATGTTCGAGTCGGCGTGCCCTCAACCCTGACAGGCAAACTGCGTGTGCAATCAACTGGCGGCACGCTGTACCTGCGCGCGTCAGAAGCCATTGCACCGACCCGACTGCAACTGCAATCGGTCACGACGGGCGAGATTATCCTCCTGGATATCGCGGCCACTCCCGGCGATCAACCGCTGGAGCCCGTACGTATTCTCAAGAATGCTCAGGGGCAAGCTACCGAGGCTGAATCTAGCGCCGTCCCTGTTCCAGAACGCACACCGATCCCGGTCGCTTTGACGCGCTACGCCGCGCAAAGCCTGTACGCGCCGCTGCGCACCGTGGAGTCCCTGCCCGGTGTACGCCGCGTCCCGCTCAAGCTGCGCACCGAACTGCCAACCCTGCTGCCGACCGAAAACGTGTCCAGCACACCCATCGCCGTCTGGCGACTCGGTGATTACTGGGTGACGGCGGTGAAATTGCGCAATCGTGGTTCAGAGACGGTGCAACTCGATCCACGTCGACTTCAGGCCAAGCTGTTCGCCACGGCCTTCCAGCATGCTTTCCTCGGGCCTGTCGGCAGCGCTGAAGACACCACGATCGCCTACCTTGTCACCCGCGGTGCCGGCCTCGAGCAAGCCGTGCTGCTCCCGCCCGTTGCGCGAGGTGCTGACGATGAAAGCTAACGCCTTGCTCAAATGGCTGGTACCGGTTGCGCTGCTGGGCGTGGTGCTGATCATCCTGAAAACCTGGGTCCCGGGTGGCAGCACACCTTCTCCAGAGCACCCAGTTGATCAGGGCAATATTCAATTATCCGCCGAGCAAGCCAAGTCGCTCGGCATTGCGGGCGATACCCCACGCGACACGGTCGCCACCCTGGTCGGCCAGGTGAAGGCCATGCGCAGCGACATGCTCGGTTTGAAGAAACACAATGACTCACTGCAGACGGAAAACAACCGCCTACGCGAGCGGGAAAACAGTGTCGATTCGCGTATCCAGACCGCGCTTGGCAGTGTGACCCAGCAGGTCGACGAAGGCCGCCGCCAAGCCAACGAGGCCCGACTCAAAGCGGAACAAGATAGTCGTCAGGCTCGCGGCCTGCTGACGCAATTGCAGGAACAGTTGTCGGGGCTGGCTGGCAAAAGCAAGGACATGCCGATCGGATTGGGGCTTGAGCCCGGCGACGGCGCTCAGTTCGAAGGGCGACACTCTACCAATGATGCGCTGCAGTGGATTGAACCCTCGGATGCTCCGTCCACCGACGCCAGAGGCAAAACCACGACTTCCTCCGCACTGAGCCTGCCTACCGCTTTCAACTCACTGGAAGGCTTGAAAGACAACGCGATTGATCGCAGCCAGAAACAGCTGAAAGCCGTCACCAAGGGTGAGCGCGACCTGACGCGATCCGTTGATCGTACCGAAGGCGCGAAGCCGGTCTACACGATCCCCGAAAACGCCACGCTGATGGGCTCGGTCGCCATGACCGCGCTGATCGGCCGAGTCCCGGTGGACGGCACCGTGAATGACCCCTATCCCTTCAAGGTGCTGGTCGGTCCGGAGAACCTGACCGCCAACGGCATCGACCTGCCGGACGTCGCGGGGGCCGTGATGAGCGGCACGGCGTCCGGTGACTGGACCCTGTCCTGCGTACGCGGACAGGTCGAGTCAATTACCTTTGTGTTTACCGATGGCACCATCCGCACGGTGCCTCAGCCAAAGGCGATAGCCAGCCGCACTGCCTCCACCACCCAGAGCTCGAACACCGACAAGATCCGTGGCGGGCTCGGTTACCTGTCCGATCCGTATGGCATTCCTTGCATCGCTGGCGAGCGCCGCTCGAACGCCCAGCAATACCTCGGCAGCCAGAGCCTGATCACTGCCGCCGGTGCCGGTGTCGCAGCGCTGCTCGGGGATGAGCGGAACAACAGCAGTGTGATCAGTTCGGGCGGCAGTACGCTCGGAGTCACCAGCAGCAGTGGCAATAGCGCACTGAATTCAATTCTCAGTGGTGGGGTCAGCGACATCCGCGAGTGGGTGAACAAACTGTATGGCGAAGCCTTTGCTGCCGTGTACGTACCACCTGCAGCACAGGTCGCACTGCACCTCGACCATGAGATCACCATCGACTACGAGCCCAAGGGCCGGAGCGTTCGCCATGAAAAAGACCATGCTTCTCTGCCTGACCTGGATTAGCTTGCTCTGCTGGGTCCTGACGGGGTGTTCCACCGACAAGGAAACGCTTCTGCCCCATGGCGAGCAAACCATGCTGGACATCTGGAACGGCGCCGGTTCACAAGGCACTCAGCAGCAACTGCTGGAGGCTCGGCAACAGTTACGCCGCCCGCTGGCTCAGGCAGATTTCTCCTCTTCTCTACAGGAACCGTACACGCGCACAGCGGCGAACGAGATCCGCAACCTGTTCCCTCGCCTGCCCAATCCCGATCTGGTGCTGTACGTGTATCCGCACCTGAGCGGTACCGAGCAAGCACCGGTCCCGGGTTACTCAACCGTCTTTCCGTTCTACCAACGAGTGCAGTACGCATTACCTGGTGAACGTCAGGAAGACTTGTAGTGCGTACCGGCGATTCGGGCAACCGCACTCTCGCGTGGAAAGCTTGGCGCAACCCGTCGCGCCCGCGCGTGACCTTAGCCGATGAAACCGCACTGTATGCGCACAACCCCAGCTTCACCGATCACCTGCCTTGGGTCGAGTACCTCGACACTGAGCAGTGTTTTCTGCTCGATGACAATCGTTCGGTGGGCGCGGTGTTCGAGTTGCTGCCCATCGGCACCGAAGGGCGCGAACCCGATTGGCTGATGGCGGCCCGCGATGCCCTCGAGGCTGCCCTGCAGGATAGCTTTGACGAGTTGGATCAAGCGCCTTGGATAGCGCAGTTTTTCTGCCAGGACGACAACGATTTTACCCCCTATCTGACCCGACTCACCGACTATATCCGGGACAGCGCGCGAGGCACGGTCTTCACCCAGGCATATTTGGAGCTCAGCCGTCGTCATCTGAAGGCCATCACCAAGCCCGGTGGTCTGTTTGAGGATAAGGTGGTTACGCGCCTATCCTGGCGTGGCAATAACCGACGGGTGCGCCTGGTGATCTATCGCTGGCTTGAGTCTGACGCTGAGGAGACGGGACTCACTCCAGTGCAATCCCTGCAACAGGCTTGCGAACGTATCGCGGCTTCGTTGCAGGCGTGCGGGGTGCAATCGACACGAGTCGATGGCCGAGGTCTTTATACCTGGTTAGTGCCCTGGTTCAATCCTGCGCCCACGCTAACCAATGAAGCGCCCGATGAGTTCTACCAACGCGTTGCCTATCCGGAGTCTGCCGAGGGCGAGTCGCTGGAACTGCCCTTCGATCATGACTTTGCCGAGCGGCTGTTCTTCAACGAACCGCGTTCGGATGTGCAGCACGGACTCTGGTTTTTTGACGATCAGCCCCACCGGGTCATGGTGGTGGACAAGCTTCGCCGGGCGCCCTTGATTGGTCAACTCACCGGAGAAACCCGCAAGGGCGACGCGGTGAATGCCCTGTTCGACCAGTTACCCGAAGGCACGGTGATGAGTCTGACCTTGGTGGTCAAACCGCAGGATGTACTTGAGGATCAGTTGAACCGCCTTGCCCGCAAAGCCATCGGTGAAAACCTAGCCTCGACCCAGACCCGCCAAGATGTTGAAGAGGCTCGTGCGATCATCGGTCGCCAGCACAAGCTGTATCGCGGCACCCTGGCGTTCTACGTGCGCGGTCACGATGAGCAGCAATTGCACCAGCGCTCGGTCAGCCTGGCCAACGCGCTGTTGGGTGCGGGGCTGCAACCGGTACGCGAAGGCGATGAAATCGCCGCCTGCAACAGTTACCTGCGTTGGTTACCGATGGCTTACAACCCGGCCCGCGACACGCGCAACTGGTACACACGCCTGATGTTCGCCCAGCACCTGGCGAACCTCGTTCCAGTCTGGGGCCGCAGCACCGGCACTGGCCACCCGGGCATCACCCTGTTCAACCGCGGGGGGTCGCCACTGAGCTTCGATCCGTTGTCACGCCTGGACCGGGCCATGAATGGTCATTTGCTGTTATTCGGTCCCACCGGTGCCGGCAAGTCGGCCACCCTGGTCACCCTGCTGATGCAGGTCATGGCCGTGTACCGTCCTCGCTTATTTATCGTCGAGGCCGGCAATTCGTTTGGTTTGCAGGGTGACTACTTCGCGACACAGGGCCTGTCGGTCAACAAGGTCCAATTGAAACCTGGTGCCTCGGTCAGTCTCGCGCCCTTTGTCGATGCTTGGCGCCTGGTCGAGCATCCGGATCAGGTGGCGAGTCTGTCGATCGATGAGCTGGACGATGAGGCGGTAGCCAGTCACGACGACCGGCGCGATGTTCTCGGCGAATTGGAGATCACCGCCCGCCTGATGATCACCGGCGGCGAGGCCAAGGAAGAAGCCCGCCTAAGCCGGGCCGATCGCAGCTTGATCCGCGAGTGTATTCTCGATGCGGCGCAAACGTGTGTCGCAGCGGACCGCCAGGTACTGACCCGCAACGTGCGCGACGCCTTGCTGCGCGTCGCCGCTGACCCGCACTTGCCGGAAAAGCGTCGCGAGCGTGCCCAGGAAATGGGCGAGTCCATCGACCTGTTTTGCCAGGGTTTCGAGGGTGAACTGTTCGATCGCGAGGGCACGCCTTGGCCCGAGAGCGATGTGACCATTGTCGATCTCGCCACTTACGCTCGCGAAGGCTACGAGGCGCAGATGTCCATCAGCTACATCAGCCTGATGAACACCGTGAACAACCTCGCCGAACGCGACCAGTACCTGGGGCGGCCGATCATCATGGTCACCGACGAAGGCCATATCGTCACCAAAAACCCATTATTGGCACCGTTCGTGGTCAAGGGTAAGAAGATGTGGCGCAAACTTGGCGCGTGGTTCTGGCTGGCGACGCAAAACCTTGCCGACTTTCCCACTGCCGCGCAAACCATGCTCAACATGATCGAATGGTGGATTTGTTTGAACATGCCGCCCGCGGAAATCGAAGAGATCGCACGGTTCAAGAAACTCACGCCGGCACAGAAAGCCTTGCTGCTCTCCGCCAGTAAGGAGCCGGGTAAATACACTGAGGGGGTTGTGCTATCGAAGAAGCTCGAAACGCTGTTTCGGGCCGTGCCGCCGAGTCTTTATCTCGCCCTGGCCATGACGGAGCCCGAGGAAAAAGCCGAGCGCTGGACACTGATGCAAGAGAACGGCTGTTCAGAACTGGAAGCGGCGTATAGGGTAGCTGAACGGATCGATATAGCGCGAGGAATAGAACCCGCATAGGGGAATCTATTCCTCGCGCTCTAAAGCGAGTGACCGGTTATTGCGGTACGCCCCGGAGCCGCTGCTGAATCCTCAACAGGAATCCGGCTTCGAAGGCATCCTGGCAGTCGCCGACAGGAAAGGTCTTGCGTGTTTGCGCTAGCTCCCACCACAGGGGAGTCTCGCCGGGCGTATCAAGCCAAGCCTGAGCACATTGCACGCCACGTTCGATCATCGAGGCAAACTCGTTGCCCCAAGGTGTCAGAAGACTTGGGCAACCATCCGCCGCAGGAATTGAAATATAGTTTTCGTCCATACACACCCTAGATTTCTGATTTATTGTTAGACGTTGGGCCCAGCTTCGAAAAGCTTAACGAAGCCAAATGAACGCTAGATAACAGGCATGAGCATCAAATGGCCTAGATCAATGCCAATGTAGACTATATCCCGTGGATTGAGAGTCCCTCAAGGCGCAATTTGCGCGCATGACTCAAGACTACGAACAGCTTCGTCTTCAGCTGGCGGAAAACATCCGCTTGATGCGACGCGTGAAAAACCTTACCCAAGAGCAGCTCGCGCTCATGGCCGAGGTGGATCGCACGTACGTCAGTCAAATCGAACGATGCACGGGCAATCCGTCGCTGTTGGTCCTGTGCAAGCTCGCCAATATTCTCGAAATCACCACAGATCAGCTACTTGCAGAACCCGATACTCTGCGCAGCGCCCTTCACGTCAAATAATAGTCTCACGGCTCACAAATCCGATAGATCCGCCTTCATAATTTCCACTGACAGTCTTCAGTCCGTAATCGAACCTGCCCAGGCCATACACCGAGAGCCTGGATCATGCCTGTTGCCTGCTCGTCAATCTCGCCCACAAAGCTACGGCCCCTGGCGCTGAGCATCCTGCTGGCGTGCGGCCCAAGCGTGGCGCTGGACACCGCCAGCATCACGTCCTCCGTGCTTTCGCAAAACTGCCTCGACTACAGGGTCGTCGGCATTTGTTTCTGGCTGTTCTGCACCCCCTTCGGCTGCACAGTCAAAACCTCGACCAAGGTTCGTCATTTCATTCCTGAACTGGTGGTCTCGAGCTACGCCAACACCGGCGACAACCCCTGGACCGAGATGGCTGCCCTCTCCGCTCCCATCAGCGGCGCGGAGGGTGGCGGCAACCTGATCACCCCGAACACCCGCCGCGGCAACCTGCCCCGCTTCAAGAACGTCGACGGTATCGGCCACCCCGGTGGCAGGATCGCCACGCAACTGGCTTCGCAATCCGGCTATGCCTGCGCCAGCGGCGCAACTGCATTCATGCCTTACTACCTGAGTACCCTGGACTCACTGGCCTGGCGCCATGGCATCCCGGAAAGTTTCTACCCCGAGTCGCTCATGCCGGGGCTCCGTGAAATCGGTAGTCAGGCCTCGGGAAACATGTGGGGCAACGTTTATCCCCGGCAGGGCTTTCTGGTACAGCCCGACGATTTCAAGGCGGCCGCGGTCATGACGCAACGAGCCGGCGATGTCATCACCCGTAACGGACAGCCGCATGTGTACTTACCGCTCATGCCCGCCAAACGTGACGGCTACTGGCCCCCCGGCCCGATCGTTGAAAACGACGCTTCGACCCAAAAATGGCAATTGCTCTACCCTCAGGTTCAGCCCACGTGCGCCATCTTCCCCAGCGATCCGGTACAGAGTTCGGATGGGGGCTACGCCTGGTCATTGTGGCGGCCCTATAGCTGTTGCAAACGTGAGGGGCAGACCTTCCTGTTCAGCATCGACTTCGAAGGAGGTGCTTCATGAGCCGGTTTCTCGCGCGCCCCTGGTTGGGCGTGATGAGTCTGTTGCTCTACGGGCTACTCGCTATGGCCACTCATGCCCACGCCGCCGAAGGCGATTACCGCCTGGGCACTCAAGGCGAAGTGCTCGATGACCGAGTGATGTACACCATCGGTGGTGGCTCGGCCGTGGGCTCACCGAGCTCGCTCTACCGACCCAGTGGTCTCGGTGTCGGCGGGTCCTGGCGAGCGAACATGATGTGCGGAAACATGAGCCTCACTAATACCCTGCAAAACCAGCTGAACGGTGCCACCGAAGGTTTCCAGCAGATCATGGGCAGCATCGTGCAGAACGCGACCCAGGCGGTGATGTCGCTGCCAGCATTGATCATTCAGCGCGCCAACCCCGGACTCTATGAGTTGCTGAGTAACGGGGTGATGCAGGGGCGTATCGACTTCGATCGTTCCAAATTGACCTGCCAGGCCATGGCCGAGAAGATGGCGGACAAGGTCGGTCAAGCCGGCTGGGGCGCGCTGGCCAAGAACCAGGAAATGCAGGGCAATCTGGAGCAAACCGGCGGTGATGCTGTGGCCGCGGTGAAAAACACCGAGGCCCGTAACGGCAGCAATGGGGTGTCCTGGGTCGGCGGCCAGAAGGCTGGAGGTAGTGGGCAGCCCCCCATCCGGGTGACTTCCGACGTAGTGCGAGCAGGCTATAACCTGCTGCATAACCGGTCGGTGGATGACAGTGCCTCGATCCGTAGCAGCGATTGCCTAGGTGGGGCTATTTGCCAGACCTGGGCCTCGCCTCAGGAGGAATCCGAATGGGCCGTTCGCGTGTTGGGCGAAAGCGAAGTCTCGACCTGCGACACCTGCGAAACCCTGCGTGCAACCGCTGGCAGCGGATTGACGCCGCTGATCCAGGAGGCCTACAGCGAACACCTCAAAGCACTGCAAGGGTTGCTGTCCGGCTCGCTGCCGCCTACTTCTGACAATCTGGCTAAAGCCTCGAGCCCGATGCTGCCGGTGACCCGTGGCGTGATCGAAGCCCTGCGTGACGAACCTGACCAGGATCTGTTGGCACGGCGCCTGGCCAGTGAAACGGCCTTGTCCAGTGTGCTCGACAAAGCGCTTCTGCTACTGCGCACGCTGCTGGCAGGCAGTCACGAACCGAACATCGCCTCCGCTGAGCCGGCCCAAACCGCCTTGACAAAAAATATCGACGCCCTGGAGCGCGAAATACGTCTGCTACAAACCGAGCTGCAGGTCCGGCAGATGCTGGCCACCAATACCGCCAGCCTGGTGCTCGATCGGCATGCCGGTGGTGCCGATGCTTCGCGTACCGTCGAGCAAGGCGACCCTGAGCCGGGCCGACTCAATGATGCTGACGTTAGGCGTCAGTGAGCCATGAAACGCTCACCGCTATTCACTCTGCTTTCAGGTCTGCGGATTGCCGCGGTGATGGTCCTGACCGCCGCACTGGTCGCATGGATCGGCCGCGCTGCGCTGGGCAGTTTCGAGGTCTGGCAGCAGGCATTCGAATCCGCACGGCCTTATCTGCGGGGGTGGCGTGCCCTGCTCTACGCCGCCCTCTTTGCGCTCTGGTGGGATCTGCTTCGGCGCTACCGACATCGACCACAGGATCGACTGAGCGTGAAGCGCATCGGGGCATTAGGGCTCGTGCTCTTTACCTGCGTCGAACTCATCCGACTGTGAGGTCACCACCATGCTCATGAGCACCAACAGCTACCTGGAGTTTTACCTCTCCCTGCTGGCCTGGATCATCAACAACGGCCTCTGGAGCGTCCTGTCCGACACCGGGCTATTCGCCGCGCCCTTCGGCGCTATCATTTTGCAAGAATGGTTGTCTGCCCGCCAGCAAGGCGCGGATGAAGGCAACAAGGGCCTACTCTCGGTGCCGCGGATCGAGAACCGGCTGTGGCTGGCCTACATCGTTGTGTTATTTGGCTGCGCCCCCGTCTTTCCGTTGAGCCTCTCGTCAATGACGTTCGATGATGTGGCGAGTCAGCGCTGCGGCGTGAGTGTGGCCAAGCCGGCGGAAACCGCCTGGGGGACGACCTTCAATACCATTGGCGAACGCTCCGCCAACGTACCGATCTGGTGGTTTCTGGTGCATGCCTTGAGCAAAGGGGTAACCGCGGCGGCCACCGCTTCCATCCCCTGCGCACCCGATATCCGGCAGATGCGCATGGAGATCGACAGTTCACGCATCGACAGCCAGGTACTACTGCAAGAAGTCGCCGACTTCACCCGCGACTGCTACGGCTATTCCCGTTCTCGGTTGTTCACTAACCGTCCGCAGTTGGACAAGGTACAAAGTCACGACGCGTCCTGGATCGGCTCAAGCTATTTTTTCGACACGCCCGGCTACTACGATACGGATCGTTCACGCACACCGCGAGTCAGCTGGCCGTATGACGAAAGCCGAGATGTTTCCTTACCTCGGCTGGAGAATGGCGCGGGCTACCCCACCTGCAAACAGTGGTGGAGTGATAGCGGTGTTGGGTTGCGCGAGCGCTTGATCCAGCAGGTCGATCCCTCGCTGCTAACTCAGCTGAAAGGTTGGTTGACTGGTCGTTCGAGCAACGAGATCGAGGATGCCACTCTGCGTGAGCTGGTCAGCCCTCGCCAGCAATCGATGTCCATGTCACCCGGACAGGTGTACCAGGACTATGGCTCCAGCGCTCGCGGCGGGTCGATCAATCAGGGGCTCAATAACCTGGCCACCAACACCGGGTTGGCCCTCGGTTCCTTCAGCAACTTCCCGGCAATGAACGCGCTACGCGCCGCCCTACCGATGGTGCAGGCTTTTCTGATCATGGGTGTCATCATCAGCTTACCGTTAATTCTGTTGGTCAGTACCTACCAGTTGAAGACCGTCATGACGGTGACGTTCGCGCTGTTCACCTTGCACATCCTGACCTTCTGGTGGGAGTTAGCACGCTGGGTCGACTCCAGCATGCTCGACACCTTGTACAACCAAGTTTCGGCTTCCAATCAGGTGCTGTTGTCGCTGCCCACATCCGGGCTTATGGATGGGACTGTCACCGCGCAGGTGATCGAGTACGTGATGGGGGCGATGTTCTTGGTGCTGCCTGGGCTATTTTTGGTCGCCATGAGCTGGGCTGGCTACTCAATCGGCAACAGCCTTGAGGGGATGTTAGGAGGTGCAAGCAAAGCCGCGCATGGAGCAGCGGGGAAAGGAACAGATCAGTTGATGGGTGCGACGAAGAAACTCATCTGACGTCATCAGATGATTTGAAATGACCTATGTAGTGGCCATTGTCATCGTAGTTGCCAAGATAGGAGTTAGCCCCAAGATAGTCTGGACCTGGATTACCCCCTTCAAGATCCGTATCAATGACAGCCTTGGACTGCAGAAAAGCAATCACAGCGATCATCACCACAACAGAAGCGACCAGCCAGAAACCGATAATGAGCAGCCCCCCTACCAACGCCAACTTGGCAGTCAGAAAGCTCCCGCGAACAAGTAATGTACCTGCAGGGATACCTGCTGACACCGCACGCTCAGCCACGCGGGACTCAAACGCTTTCAACTTGCGATACCCACGTTTTATCGACATGCCACAGGTATATGCCCAGCGGTGGGCACGTGAATTCTGAACAGGGGTCTGCGTCGGCATGGCCTCGCCCTCTTCTGAGCGTTTTCATGGTTGAGACAGGAGTAACAGCCTACTACTGAAACCTGTCCGTGCCTGACCGTTTATCAGTTTGCCCAGCCGAAAAATCTTCACTGGAAGACTGAAGACAAGCCCCGTGAAAGAGCCTATCTACAGTGATTGACCCAGATAAATCGTCCGGCTAAATACTAGGTACGGATCGCTGTTACCGACAGCACCCTGCCCAGGTAGCCAGAGCCTTCAAGGCTACGTCACTTCGGTGATGGTTCCTCCCCAAGTGCGATTAGCGTTCGGTAGCTCGCACGGTCACCGTTTCTACGGTGATGAACGCCTACTGCTCCTTTGAACGTCTTCCGAGCTCTGCTCGCCAGGCAAACCCTCTTGTTTTTCTTCAACCCACCGCGGGGAAATTATCTCCCGCACGGGACAGGTTTCTTCGCGTTTTCAACGGAGGCACACCATGTCCAACTCACTTACGCCGGAAGCACTGAACACCCTACAGTTACCCATTGTGTTCACGCCTGGTGCGTGGCAACTCGCAGTTCTGCTCGAAAGCTCAGGTCCTCCTGAAAAGCTGCAGATCGATCGGCTGAGCAACGTATTACACGCAGCCTTCGAGGCTCACCTGACCTATCCACACGAGCCCTATGTGCTGTTCGAGGTAGCCCACATCGCGTCAACGGGTCATCCACGCCAAAACCCGTTGCTGCAACTGAGCCTAAGCCTGCTCCTCGAGCCAGGCCAGCCTAACGCCTTACTGATAGCGCTTGCAGGAGAACATCAACGCTAAACGCACACGGTCGTACTCACCACCCCGATCCACACTCAGACGGCATGCAAGCCCTGCATCAATCCAACCATCACCCACCGGGGAACCCTCCCCCGACGGGCAAGGCGTTCCTCCGTTTTCTCTCGAGGAAAATGCCATGCGCGATATCTACCAAGACGTGACTGACAAGATCGTTACCGCGTTGGACCAAGGCGTTGCCCCCTGGATCAAACCCTGGTCCTCAAGTGGCTCAGCTGACGTCGGTCACCATCAACCCTTCCCCATTAACGCCATCACGCGTCGCCCCTACTCGGGGATCAACTTACCGTTGCTCTGGGCCGAGGCGAGGTTGCAGGGATTCACTCAAGATCGTTGGCTGACCTTCAATCAAGCCAAAAAGGCCGGCGGGCACATCCGTAAGGGTGAGCACAGTGCCCTAGCGGTGCTCTACAAGCCGATGGAGCGCGAGGAACAGACCGAGTCAGGCCAACCGGTCCTCGATGAGAACGGTCAACCCAAGGTCGCTCACTTTGGCATTCTCAGGACGCATTTTCTGTTCAACATCGAGCAAACGGAGGGGCTCGAAACGTTCAACGAAACCTTGCTCGATACGGACCCGACCAATCCCTTCCTGGCCAACAGTGCTGCGGAAAATCTGCTGTTAAGTTCAGGCGCACACATCGTTCATCGATCTGCCGACGAAGCCTTTTACCACCCGATCAGGGATCTCATTCAACTGCCGACAAAAGCGCAATTTCACGATGAAGGTGGGTACTACGCCACCGCACTTCACGAGCTGACACACTGGACCGGGCATCACTCTCGGTTGCAGCGCGAAGGCGTGACGTCACCCTGTTCGTTCGGCTCGCCAAGCTACGCGTTTGAGGAGTTGATCGCCGAAATGGGCGCTGCGTTCTTATGTGCCTACACCGGTATACAGGGAGAGCTGCGGCACGAGGGTTACATCGACTCCTGGCTCCGCCTACTCAAGACTGACAAGCGTGCGATCTTTCGCGCCAGTGGTCACGCCCGAAGCGCCTCGGAGTATGTGCTCAACCTGGAGCAGCAACTGAAGCAAGCGGTCCTAGTTGATTCGCTATGCATGAACGATGGAACTTAATCGTTACCTCACCGCTACATCACCGCTGCAATCGCTTCACAGGGCCCAACGCGAGTTGAGCCCTTTTTTCTGCGCCCAAAAAAAGCCCCATGCCGTGGGGCTCTGACGCACAGAACAAAAGAGGGGCACACACCCGCGGTGTGTCAGTCCGCATCCAGGTTCTGCGCCAGAAAATCCACCAGCTCGAGCGGACTACGGCTGTCGATCACTTTGTAGATCAGATCGCGTTTACTGCGTGGCAACTTCTTGACCACGCTCTTCGCTGAGGCCCTGACGGCTTCGTCGGTCCCATGGATACGTGCCGCAAGCAGCAGCACGAGCGTGGCGTCAGTGAGGTTCATGACAAGACCCAGAAAATTTTCCCCGCAGTGTACCGACTCTTTTCTTTTCCATACCAGCCCTCAACAAAACGATGTGTAGCAGTATCCATATTCCGATTGCCGCTCAAAGGGACACGAGCCAAAAGGACGGGTAAGGGTTGGAAGGAAATGGGGACTCAAGGGTAAGAGCTCTATCCGAAAAGGCTAAAAAGCCACTGACCCAACCACTTCCCGGAGGTCAAGATGCTCAGTCTGTTTCGCCCCAAAAGGCAGAAGCCCCCTCCGCCGACCGTGAGCGTCGCCGAAGGTTACCTGCCCATCGAGTCGGCCCACAGCTTGTTAGCAGCGGACCACCGCCGTCAGTTGCTCGATCGCATCTGGCAGTACACCGCCCTCTCCCACGCCCAATTCACCCAGCTCTACTTAAATCCGATCCATCGCTACGCCGAACAGGTCCAGCAACTCCCGGCCAGCGAGACGCACCACCATGCGTATCTCGGCGGCATGCTCGACCATGGCCTGGAGCTGGTCGCTTGCAGTTTGAAACTGCGTCAGTCGTATCTGCTGCCCACCGGCGCCGCGCCCGAAGACCAAGCCGCCCAGACCGATGCCTGGTCGGCGGGTATTGCTTATGGCGCCCTGCTCCATGACATCGGCAAGATCGCCGTGGACCTGCAAGTCGAGCGTCAGGATGGCCGTCTTTGGCACCCTTGGCACGGTCCCCTGGATCAGTCCTACCGTTTTCGCTACATCAAAGGCCGGGACTATCATCTGCACGGCGCCGCCGCAGGCTTGCTCTACACCCAGATTCTTGACCGACCTATCTTGGACTGGCTCAGTGGATTTCCGCCACTGTGGGCCAGCCTGCTGTATGTCTTGGCCGGCCAATACGAACGCGCCGGGGTGCTCGGTGAGTTGGTGATGCAGGCCGACCGCGTCTCCACCGCGCAGAACATTGGCGGTAACCCGAGCAAGGCGCTGCAAGCGCCGATTCATTCGCTGCAACATCACTTGATCAGCGGACTGCGTCATCTGGTTCAGCACGAACTGAAACTCAACCAGCCGGGTGCCGCGGGATGGCTGACCCAGGACGCACTCTGGCTGGTCAGCAAGACGGTCACGGACAAACTGCGGGCCTATCTGCTGTCGCAGTCGATTGAGGGCATCCCCACGTCCAACATTGCCGTGTTCGACGAACTGCAGTCGTATGGTCTGGTCGAGTCGACGTCAGAAGGCAAAGCTATCTGGACTGCGCTCGTGGCGCAGGGAAACTGGCAGCAGACCTTCACCTTTCTGCGCATTCAACCGGCATTGATTTGGGGGAACGAAGACCGGCCTGATGCTTTCAGCGGAACGGTGAGCATTGCGGCTCATGAATACTCAACTGACACCCCGGTACCAACACCAGCGCCCGAGACAGTTAGTACGAGGTCAGGTCAAAGCCAACAGCAGCCGGATCCCATGGCGCTAGAGGACGCCGATTACCTCGGCACGCTGCTGGACATGTTCGAGTTGGAAGAGCCCGAGGCCAGTGACGCACTGTCAGGAAGTGCTGTCGAAACTTCAACGCGTCAATCGGATAACCCAGGCCAGGCATTCCTGAATTGGGTCAAGGAAGGCATTCTCAGCCACAAGCTGATCATCAACGACAGCAAGGCTAAAATCCATACGGTGGGTGGGAGCGTATTTCTGGTCACGCCTGGACTCTTTCAACGCTATACGCAGGAGTTTCCCGGTATCTCTCAGGGTGGCTGTCAAGAGATCGAAGAATGGCGTTGGGTGCAGAAGCAGTTCGAAAAAGTTAAGGTCCACAGAAAGCGAGACAATGGCCTAAATATTTGGGCATGCCAAGTGCAGGGCCCTAGAAAGAAAACAACTTTGAAGGGCTACTTGATTGAGGATCCCAAGCTATTTTTTAAAGTGATGCCACTCGATAATCCGTTTCTTAAAATCGAAAGAGATTAACTTTCAACGGCCCCGTTGGTGGGAATCGAAGCCCAAGTTGATTCTGAAGTGCATAATCGCCGCTTTACCGCACTATTATTCATCCCGAGACGCTCGCAGTCTTTTCGTCAACACCCCCCTGGGACGAACGCAGCCCTTCGCAACAGGCAACAATCGGCCAAAAGCAGCCCTTGGCGTTGGATGCGCGAGATAAGTTCACCCAACCAGTGGCGCTACCTATGCATTAGAAACTCATGACTAAGAAACCGGCCAGCCATGATCGCGACTTCGATTAGACGGTCACGCGAGAGGCCGACACACGATGCCGCGGACAATCCCCGCAACGTCACTGCGATGTAATCCGATAGCGCCTGCGCTGCCTCTGGCCTTACACCATCCAGGTACCTGCGAATCGCTTGAAGGCCGCCCTTCGTTAGGTCATCAGCCATCTTGCGTGCGACCGGGTCATCAGCACGGGTGCCTTCTGTGATCATGCAGCCGCGTAACTTGCTGTCGTGACTGTATTGTTTGGCGGCGGCCACCAGCAGCGCAGTAAGCGCTTCTGCCGGCGGGCGCTCTGGCGCCAATAAAATGTCTAGCGGCAAGGCATTTTCGCTGGCGTACCGCAGCATCGCGCGCTCGAACAGTTTGGCTTTGCTGCCGTACGCTGCGTAAAAACTTGGCGGTTTTATATCCAGAGCGTCGGTTAAATCCGACAGGCTCACCGCGTCATAGCCGCGCTGGTGAAACAGCGTCTGGGCAATCGCCACGCCACCCTCGCGGTCAAATGCGGGGCGGCGCAGGCGGGCTTTGTCGTTCATGTTCACCTCGGGCAGTTAGCGTGCTCACTATAGCGACCACTACATACAGGTGCAAATGAGCGAGAAAACCCGAGATTTATATAGCGATCACTAAAAGTGTTGCGTGTCCGCTCAGGATTATATAGGGTTCGCTACATACTCACTTCGAGACGGGTGCGGCGCTGATACTCTGGCGGCACTGGTCTGACTCCTATCAGGACCTGCCATGAGCGCTTCCCCCTACACCTCAATTGCGATTACCCCTAAGCCAAGCCGCCCGATTGCACTGGCTCTGACGGTCATTCTCGCTGCGCAGCTGATGCTCCAGATGGACTTTTTGATTGTGATGGTAGCCTTGCCGCGCATTCAGGGCGACCTGGCATTTTCGGCAGCAACGATCTCATGGGTGCCCAATGCGTTTGCCCTGGCCTTTGGAGGGTTACTGCTTCTGGGAGGTCGATTGGGCGATGCGTTTGGCCGAGTGCGGGCTTTTCAGGTGGGCATTGCGCTGTTCGTAGTCGCCTCGTTGCTCGGCGGCTTGGCGCAGGACGCCTTTATGTTGGTGAGCGCGCGCGTTTTGCAGGGGGCCGGCGCTGCGCTTGCGGCACCAAGCGTTCTGGCGTTGATCACCAATATTGCTCGAGACGACGCTGAAAGAAATCGAGGCCTCGGGCTCTTTATCGCGGTGTCTTCCGTGGGCGCTTCGGCGGGCTTGATCCTTGGCGGCTGGCTAACAGAGTACTGGTCGTGGCGCTGGTCGCTACTTATCAATGTCCCTGTGGGTGTAGTGGTGCTGCTGTTGATCGGGCGCTTGGTGGTCGAGACCGACCGGCAACCCTCGACCTTCGATGTCGGCGGCGCGCTAACCGCCACCCTCGGCTCCATTGCGTTGGTGTATGGCTTTATTCATGCAGCTGAGCAGGGTTGGGGCTCTGCTGTGACCTTCCTGTCATTCGCCGCCGCCGCCGTGTTGCTCGGTTTGTTCTGGCAAATAGAACGACGCATCCGGCAACCCCTGCTCGACCTCAATCTGGTACGCAACAGCACGCGGTTACGGGCCCTAGCCATCATGGCACTAATTGTAGGCGTGCATTTCTCCTTGCTGTTTATTCTGGTGCAATACCTGCAAACGGTACTCGGCTTTGCTCCGCTGGTGGCAGGGCTGGCTTACCTGCCAGTGACCTGCACCGTATTTGCCTTCACTCATTTCATGCCCGCGTTGATCACCCGCTTCAGTGCCGAACGACTGCAAGTGACAGGTTGCGTAATGGTGGCACTGAGCTTCTTAAGTTTCGCGTTTATCGGCGAGCACAGCACCTACTTCGGCGGAATTCTTGGGCCGATGCTAGTACACAGTGTGGGCATTGCCTTGGTATTTACCCCTGGCACGGTACTAACCATGCATGATGTGCCTGCCGAACACAGCGGCAGCGTTTCCGGATTACTGCAAATGGATCAACAAATCGGCGGCGCGCTCGGCATTGCCATTATCACTGCCGTGCTAAGTGCTGCCTCGCAGCCCGGAAACATAATCTCCGGGCTACCCCTGGCTTTTGGCGCCGCCGCCTTACTGGCGCTATTTGCCGCAGTGGTCGCTTGGCCTTTGATGCACCAGCGCACCGTATAACGCCCCTCTAAATCCCACTTTTACAACTCTGCCGCCCGGTTGCGGGCGGCTATGCGCGAGGAAAACCCATGACTGATGTATTCACGAAAAAAATTGCCCTCATCACCGGTGGTGCCACCGGCATCGGCTTTGCAATCGCGAAAAAACTGGCCGATGACGGCCTGAAGGTAATCTTGGTTGGCCGGCGCCAGGAGGCACTGGACAAAGCGGTCCAGCTAATCGGCAACGACGCGGTGGCCATTGCGGCGGACGTTACACGACCAGCAGACCTTACTTACCTATTCAGCGAAGTCGCCGAGCGTTTCGGGCACCTAGATGTTCTGGTGGCAAACGCTGGTTTTGGCGTGCTGGCTGCGCTGGGTGAAATCACCGAAGAACAATTCGATCAGCAGTTCGCGGTGAATGTGAAAGGTGTGGTGTTCACCTTGCAAAGCGCGTTGTCGTTGCTGGGCAAGGGCTCCTCGGTCGTGATCGTAGGATCAACCGCGTCGATGGATCCGGGTCCCGGTTTGAGCATCTATGGCGCGACCAAGGCGGCGCTTCGCAACCTGGTACGCAGCTGGCTCAGCGACCTCAAGGGGTCTGGTATCCGCCTGAACATCGTTAGCCCAGGGCCAACCAATACCGAGTCGCTGCGTAATATGTTTGGTGACAACGCTGCCGACGCGCTGGTGTTTTTGAACGACAGAAGCCCGATTGGACGCATTGGAGAGCCCGAGGAAATTGCAGCGGTGGCGGCGTTTCTTGCCAGCGATGCTGCCAGCTATATCAACGGCATCGAGCTATTTGCCGATGGTGGGGCTTCTCAGGTCTGAGTGGAGCGCTAAACCACAATCTGAACCCGCGCCCTCAAGAAACAACTCACGTGGTAATAGAAGCGATCAACACCGTGCAGATCCATGCGATGGCTGGGCTTGCGCCAGACCTGAGGGCGCCTTTAGGCGAGATTCTTGACCAGTTGGTGGATGCTCCACGTTGCCTGGCGTATGAGGTAACCCGTAGTCAGGGAGATGATGACGTTTGGGTTGTCAGCGGGCATTGGAAGTCGCGTTCAGCGATGGAACCGCATTTTATCCACCCGGCGTTACACGGCTTTTTGGGCCTGTTGGAGTGCAGCGCGGTTAGCCGCATCGTATTCAATATCTTTCATCTCTCCTGAGCGGAGTTGGCGCGATGCAGTTCAACGAAAACCCCTTGGCCAAGACGGATCTCAATTTACTGGTTGTGTTTATGGTGATCTTTCGCGAGAGCAGCGTGTCTCGAGCCGCGAATTTCCTGGATGTACATCAGCCGGCAGTGAGTGGCTCATTGGTACGCCTACGCCGGCTTTTCGATGACCCGCTGTTTTTGCGTGCGGCTAATGGCGTCCTACCTACTCCTAAGGCGAAACTTATTGCCCAAGTACTTTTGCCAGCGCTGACTTGTATAGAGGCGGTGCTGGTGGGAGACATCTGACTCGCCGACATCCGCAGCAGCCGGATTGATTGCGGTTAAAGACGACGGCACGGCGTCCTTAACAGGCAGCTATTGGCCGGTTTCTGCCTTCCACAACCGGTTGAAACCGGCACATAGCTGACGGTGGCGACAGGCAGAATTCGGTCAAAAGTTGCCTTGCGCAACAGGCGGAAATCGGCCAGAAGCGGTAGGTCTATAACAGTGCAGGTGCCGCCTGGTTCTGAGTATTGCTGGAGACGCGGCCACACGCCGCGAGACCAGATAGAAGCGTTTCGACCTCAACATAGGGCGTAGGGCGTAGGGCGTAGGGTACAAATAATTTCACACCCGCTTGCTCACCCGAAGCTTCTGTAAAGCTCCATTGCTTCATCATCGGAAAGCCCCCGCATGAACAGTTCATAGCTTTTCATTTCCTTTGCCGTAGGAACGGTGAAGTCTGGAATCGCCCGAATTCCATCAGCAATGTCCCTGCGAGAAATATTTCCCTGAATAATCATGCCGCTATTCATCTGATACTCCAGCGAGCCGCATTCCCGGTTCATGTACCCCACAGTACCAGCCACCATCATCGCGCTAGGACGCTTCCTGACCTCATGCTTGGCGAGGGCGACACGTAGGGTCTCCAGCCTAATAAAAAGGAAATTGATACGCGCCAGATCGTCCTCCAGCGCCTTCACAAGCGAGGGGTCATCAATCAGAGCCTGAACCTCATCCGCCCTTTGCAGAGCTGTGTAGTTGATATATCCCCGGTCGCGTTTGAGGTCTTTGAGCTTTAGGTGAAGTCCTGAATTCTTAGCAGTTTTGACGTAGCCTTTGGCTTTCTCAATCCACGTTCGCATAACCTCATAAGCGCTGAAAATCCACATCTGCGACTGAGCGGCAAGGAAGACCGAATCATAGGGGTTGGAGGTTTCGTTGAATTTCGCGCGGAGGTAGTCGTACTCCAAATCCATCACGAATTCATCGACGATGGTCAGGTTCATCGACTGACTGACAAGGTTCATATCCGTGTTGAACAATTTCAGCGATTTCAGAGACTCACCCAATGCGTATTGGGGAATCTGATCTGGGTGGAGATAGGAAGGCACATAGTCCCTGTCATGGCCGTAGTCATCGTCAATCATGAGCGCCCTCCCCCCGTGTGGGATTCTATTATTCAGTTGATCCGCTATCAGTTTTTAACTCATCAAGGATGTCTTGCGAAATATCAACACCTGGAGACATATTTTGGAAGACTACAAGCCGAAGGAAGGAAATAGGAATGACATGCCTGAGAATGCCGTGCGTGGTGTTGGGCACAATACCTCTTTCAGTTACCCAGCTCTGGGGGCAGCTCAATGACGCATTCGTCGCCGAACCAAGCTGTAATCTGCCGCAGCGCATTTGGACTGAGCAGTTGGGTAAACAATAGTGCCAAACGTATCTTTGGACGTGAGCACGCCACGTAGAAGAGGTTGCGATTGTTTTCGAATCGCGCACACTTATCCGCAGGAGGCCCAGCCTGACACCATTCGAGCATTTCAGCGAAGTTGTACTCGTTCCAGCCGCGTCCCAGGACAACAACCACGTTCTCAAACTCAGCTCCCTTGACCCCATGCTTGGTCGCGAAGGGCGTGTGCCCATCGATGAACTCATCAAGTGCTATCAATTCACGATAAGGCACCCCGCGCAACTTTCGCAGCTGCGTAACCCGCCGAGGTTCTTCGTCACTCACCTCTTCCCCAGCAGCCTCCAACCTTTGCTCGTTCCGCACCACGGCATCGGGCAATTGCATTTGGGGCACCCTGCGGAGGTGATCAATTACGTCGCCAATGGTTCCTGTCAGCCTCAGCTCGTCCAGTGTGTTCATGGCTTCGACCCACGCCACTTTATCGCCATGCTGGCGGATTGTTGGACGGTCACTCGCCAGGTGTTTGAACATTTCGCCATAACGGCGCTGAGCGTATGCCGCGCAAGCGGGTTCAAGATGATCAGTAAGGTACTTTATGTGCGGATCTTCCTTTTTTAACCACGACTCATTGAACCGCCCAAAGATCGGTGGAATGGACTCGTAGCCCTGCTCCCGGGCAATGCCACTATGGTTGAGGATCAAAATCTTGGTTTTCTTAGGAGAGAAGTCCCATCCTTCAGCGATGAGCTGCGCTTTCAGGTATGAAAAATATGCGCGTGCAGCATCGGGGCTAGTATCACCTTTCCAATGCCCGCCACCCTGCCCTGTTCGTCTAACGCCAGGCCAACCATTGGTGTGAAACACCCGAGCCTCACCGATCAATTCGGGGTCACTCACCATCTGAAGTAATTCCGGCCGCATGTGATTGAGCACATCGACAATACGAGAGGCAGATCGGAAATTCGCGTTTTTGTCGATCACCTGAAGAGCTTCATGCTCGACCAAACCACAACCTGAACCGTAGATTTTTTGCCAATGATCCCCAAAGAGACCAATCAATGGCCCCTCTGCACGATCCAAAAACCATGACCGTAACGCTTCGAAGAACTGCTCGTCCGTGTCCTGATACTCGTCGATGAACAAAATGGGATATCGCGAGGTGATCACCGCCCTGAATTTCTGCGACGGTAACGCTTGAATCATCAAGGTGAGCACATCTTCGTGCCGAATCGAGACTTCTTCGTCAGAGACCCTAGGGATGCCCATTTCGTAATGGATTCGTCTCCCGCCTATGCCTCCCAGAGGTTCAAAGCGCTCTCGCCAAAAGTCTTGGCCACTGAGGAAGGTCCGGAGCGAGCTCTGAAAATCCTTGAGAAGAGACCAGCAGAAGCCATGCACCGTCTCTGCTCGGATCGCAGGGTGGGCCTGGAAACGAGAGATGATTTCGTCTTTCGCAACATTGGTGTAGGTGATGCAGGCAATCTGCTGCCCCTGACGGACCAAGGCAGCTCCCCTACGTTCGATCAGAAGGCTCAGAGCCTTCTCCAGAGAGTACGTTTTGCCCGCACCTGCTCCGGCTTCGAGTCGAAAACTTTGGCCTTCGTCGAGACATGCGAACATGCGTTCTAGTGCTTGTCGACCGGCAATATCTGCTGGGCTCTCCTGACGGTTAGGCATCACCATTGCCTCTTTCAGCGGCTATTACCTGGCCGGCAGCCTCTGCGACGGCGGCCATTGCTTGGACAGCTACCTGCGCATCGACGACCGAAGCGCCAACGGCTAACCACCGCAATCCTTCTGCGATATATCGAGGCACCGCCCAATTCGTATCCTCAATCGCATATTTTAGAGCGAACTCAGATTTTTTCTGATCAGCCGCATGCCCATAAGCCAAAAGCGCTGCATCACCTTGGCCTAAATCAAATCGGCCCAGATTTGCCAGAATGAAGGCATCCTCAAAACTCCTGCCCGATGGTCCATCGGCTACCTCAGGTACCTGGTACGCCAGACGCCTAGTTCCCTTCGTCTTCTCTGCCGACGTTTTTGCAAGCAGTTGCGTCGGAGAGATGTTGGGTTCAAACCAGTCCTTGAGGCATCCATTGCTGGTGAACTGACCTTCTGCTACGGGACAAGCCTTTCGTTTGTTGTCCTCGTTTGGCTTAACGGAATCGATATCCGTCACAATCAGGGTACGCAGCTCCAGGAAGGAGAGAAGGTCGTGGAACCGGTGCGCATACGCCCCACCAACTTCCATTACAGTCACGTATTGACTCGCAAGCTTGGGCTCGCCGACCGCGGCTGCGTCAGTTTTGGCAATCATGGTCGGCAGAAGCAGACGCTCAGATGTGCCTTCAATCAAGATTGCCTTGTCTGCAAAGAACAGATCACAGCGCGTGAGCGTGAGGTACTGGTACAGAAAGTCTCTATCCGGCAGGGACACGCCCCCCATCCCCTGCCTGAGGTCCTTGATTTTGGACTGCCGGATACCGTGTTCATCGGCCGCTGACAAGAAGTAACGCATGGTTTCAAAGCGCGCCTCGTTGGCCATATGCGGAGAGTGAGTGGAAATCAAAAACTGCACTGGCCATGGCCGACTTTCGTTCAGCTGCTTCTCAAACTCCCCTTTGATCAGATGGAGCTGACGGATGAAGACCTCCTGCATCTGGGGATGCAAGTGTGCTTCAGGCTCTTCGATGAAAATGAGGTGGACACTTGCCGCTGCTGGCGTTGCCTGGAACTCCCTGAAAAATTTCAGCAACTGAAGAAGGATGTATACCAGGTTGCGGACGCCTAAACCGTTGTAGCTCTCCGGCAAAGTCAGTCCATTTACGCCCCGATACCTAACCTGCGTATGGTCTTTAAGCAGCCGCTCGACATCGAAGGTCGTGACGGTAGTAAGGCCGGGATCATCGAGCCCCGGGTATCCAAACAGCTCGAATGTCGGGAGTAGGGATGTCAGGCCAGCATTGAAGCCGTCATGAAGATCCTTCTGAATTTTTTCAACGGCACCGTGAAGCTGTTCAGCGGTTGTGCGCTTTTGAGGATCAGTCGGATCCGTCAAGGCGGACTGGAAAAGCACCTCAACCACTTTGCCAAGAACATCGCGTTCCCGATGGGTGTCATCGTCCAGTCCGCGTTGCGCATTGATGAATCCTCCGCGGATCAGGGTGGTGAGAGATCTGAGTTCAAGATCCTTTCGATTCGTGGGGTCGTTAGGGTCGACAGCTTCAAGTCGAGCCTCGTAAGACGATGCTAGGCGTACCTTGATCAGGTTAAAAAACGCAGACCGCTCGAGTTGTTCATCTCCGGGCAGTGGAATTGCCTCGAACAATGAATCCAGAGCTGTAGGCTTCGGCCCATATGTGAGGACGATGCGCGCACACGAACAATCTGGATCAAGATCCACAATGCACTCGCTGAGCGAACCTAGATCCGGCGCGTTGATGTCGTAAGAAATGTCCAGCGTGACTTGGACCGCTGGAAGCATGGCTGCGACGTCGGCACGGGGAACACCATTATGCAACGCATCAAATGCTGTCCAAAACCGCTCGTGGCAGCCGAGGGAAAAATCCTCCAATTTGAAAGAGGGCGCCCTGTCCGAGAGTAGCCGACGAAACACCTCGGCAATAGACGTTTTGCCACAATTGTTCCGCCCGACAATCAAAGTGGTTCCAGCTTCAAGCCCAAGACTGACGTCTTGAAGCAACCTGAAATTCTGAATTTCAACGCGCTCGATCTGCATGATGTCCCTACCGTGAAATCGTATGGCCATCAATGTAGATGCAAACGCAGAGTAGTCAATACCGACTCAAAAATGCACTCTGACCTCGACGATTAAAGTTCTCTTGGCCCCAACCACATCCACTGGCAGTCAGGTTACTCCGTAGTTTGAATAGAACGACTTGCGGAAGCATCATCGCGGCTCTCAATCGGAACACCCGAATCCTGGCTAGCCGTTAGCGGATAACCATCCGCTTCGGATCCAGAGTGTGTAAAAACGCGTCGTCAAAACTGAAGTGCGCGCGTCTAGGTAAATCTGAAATTTCTCGGCATGTCAGCAGATATGGATTTCGCGCAAATGCGCGATTTTCAATCCAGTTTTGAGTACCTGTCGCGCTCGAAAACGTTTTTACACAGCCTTGTGTCGATAGCGGCCGTTCTGGGCGAACGCTTCATCAATGCTGTACACATCGACCGTCGGCACCATCGCCTTGATCAAGCAGCGGCGAACTCGATTCGCATCAGATGATGGCCGGGCCAGTAGTCGAGGTGCGCCGAGTCTGCCCAGTGACCGTGCTGGCGATGGGATGATGCTGCAGATAGAAAGATCGGGCGGCGCGCTGAATGTCGGTGAGGGTTTTGCGGCCGGTCATCTTCTTACATACGCCACATCATGCGAATCAGTACCAAGCTGTCGCTGGTTCACACGAAGCTTGCAAGATTCAGAATAGCCGTGGGAGTAAATGTGGGAGTATTTTTTCGGCGTGAAAAAGCCCAACCTTTTCAGATTGGGCTAAGTCATTGAAAAATATGGTCGGGACGGAGTGATTCGAACACTCGACCCCTAGCACCCCATGCAAGGGGTGTTTTCGGCACCTCTGACAATATCAGCTCAATGCATTTTTCGACCTACTGGAAACGCAACACGCCAAAGGGCACCGGCACCAGGGCTCTGGCCATTCCACCCGGCGATTGCAGCCCGAGGGTGGTGTCGGTTTCCGGTCCATCTCGGCATCACGATCTTGGCGATAGTGGACGGCGCCATCATCATGTGGCCGAGCGCGGCAAGTTGCGGCTTGCGCAAACCAAGCGTCCGGGTTTCCCGAGCGGCCAAGTTGAAATTGAATTAATGCAACTGCCAGCGAACGACGGAAGCGGTGTAGTCCTACCAGGCGCTTGGTGCCCTGCCCTGGGCAACTAATCTTCGAGGCATCCCCGTGCAAGCCGAGCCTGACGTACACTGAAAGCCATCGACGACCACCCTGCTCCGCCTCAGAGATCGCCAATCTCGATCGCCCGCATATCCCCGCGCTACTGGGGGCAAAACTGGGGGCATATTTTAGTTTTTCCGCCCTGAAAATACTGCGCTAGAGCCCAGTCAAAATGTTTTTTGGCGACCCTGAGAGTCTTTAGTCGCCGCCGGATAGGCTGTTCGGCTGATCATTTCTGCCTATCCACAAACCATGGAGCTCCATTCACTTCCAGTGGATTGCTACATTGGGGGCATATTTGAGGGCATGCTATGGATGGTTTGAAAAGGATGCCCCCAGCCTGAGGCCAAGCAGGTTATAGATGACGATGGGTGGACTGAGGGTGATATGAACCCTCGACTCTACCCCGTCTCAATGACCGAGCCGTAGTGAGCTCACCACCCACCAAGCAGGACAAATGCGTGCAAATGTAAAAAATTATGATGGCATAATGCCTCGTCAACCGGCAAAATCCACACGTTCCCAACGGATTTGAAGGATCGGTTCCGATGACATGGCCAGTCACGCTGAAACTCGACAGCGCAGCCTACCCGCTCAGCGTGGTGCAACGCGCCGCTTATTCCCTGGCCGACACTGTCACGATCCAGGTCGGTATTGAAGCCAATCAGATAAGCCTCACGGCCCACCCCGCTGAATCAAGGCTAACGCTTTCCCCCGGGCAGGCTCACTCGCTGATCCTTCAGCATCTGAACGACTTCGCCCTACGCGACCATATCAACCGCGAAACAGTAGGGCTGCGCGAGGTCCTGGCTCGAGCCGCTCTCGCTGGATGTGGGATTTCCCAGTGACACTGATTGCGACAGACGCCAAGCACTACCGCTTGCTGCCTTTTCGATTCATGCGCATGAACACGGGAAATTCCCGTGACATCCTACTCACCTCCGATACCGGTGAGTACATGCACGTGAACGACGCGCAATTACGAGCCCTCAGTTACTTCGACGTTCAAGCAAGTACGCCTTTCTACAAGGACCTGCTGGCCCGCCACTTCATCTATGAACCAGGCCGCCACGACCCGTCCCCGGAAATGGCCGCGCAGTATCGCAGCCGCAAGGACTTTCTCTTCCAGGGCCCTGCACTGCACTTGTTCGTGGTTACATTGCGCTGCAACCACACCTGCCAGTACTGCCAGGTGTCGCGGGCCCCTCTGGGAGGATCCGGCCACGACCTGTCGGAAACGGATGCACAGGCGGCAGTCGATCGCCTGTTCGAATCGAATGCTCCCGCCCTGACTGTGGAGTTTCAGGGTGGCGAGCCGCTTCTGGCCTTCGAGCGCGTCCGCCAGATTGTCGAATGGGTCGTCGAGCGGAACGTGGTCGAACAACGGGATATCCAGTTCGTCATCACCACCACACTGCACCACCTGACGGAGGAAATACTCGACTTCGCAGAAGAATATCGCATCCAGTTTTCGACCTCGCTCGATGGGCCGGCACCCTTGCACAATGCCAACCGCCCTACCCCGTCACGAGACTCCTACGAGCGCACTGTAAAAGGCATCCAGTGGGTCCGTGAGCGCCTTGGCCATGATGCAGTTTCCGCGTTGACCACACTGACTTCAAGAAGCCTCGAACAGCCTGAAGCGATCATCGATGAGTATGTAAGCCAGGGCTTCTCCAGCATCTCGCTTCGGCCTCTGAGCCCTTATGGGTTTGCCACCAAGAGTGCCCATCGACTTGATTACCCTATTGAGCGATACCTGGCCTTCTACAAGAAGGCACTGGCCTATTTGCTGCATATCAACCAACAGGGCGTATACCTCTCAGAGAGTTATACGAGCCTGTTGCTGAAGAATATCCTGACACCCTTCTCCTCCGGCTATGTCGACCTCCGCTCCCCTGCTGGCGCAGGCACTGCGGCGCTGGTTTACAACTATGACGGTTACGTCTATCCATCGGACGAAGCCCGAATGTTGCTGGAGATGGGTGAAGACGGCTTTAGGCTCGGCACCGTACACCAACCCTTGTCTGAATTACTCGCATCGCCCGTTATGAATGCGTTGCTCGCCAGTGGTGTAGCAGAGGCGCTGCCGGGCTGCTCCGACTGCGCACTTGTCCCGTACTGTGGTGCCGACCCCATCGAACACTATGCCCGCCAAGCTGACCCGATCGGACACCGAGTATTCAGCAGCTTCTGCAGGAAAAACATGGGACTGCTGAAGCATCTCTTCGGCCTCCTTTGCGATGGCGACGACAACGTCCAAAGGGTGCTGCTGTCTTGGTTGAACAGGCGCTCTTACAACGATGTTCGATTTCCGGGTTACAGGGGCTGATGACGATGCTACGCAAAGATACCCACTTCGAAATCCATCATCTTAATGAGCCGAAACTTCTCAAGGTCATCACTCTGGATGAGTTCATCGAACAAGGCCTGGCTGTTTGTGCCGGAAGCGCAGAGTTCAGTGACCTGCTGCTTTGGCTGCCAAACGAAGAGCGGCTACGGAGCCCGCATCTGCTCAGATTACCAGTGGGAGGATTTCTGGTTCCGGAGCCCGTGATCGGCGACTTCGACAGCGCGCGGCCATACCTGCACACCCCCAAAGATGCGGATGTCGTGCAGCCCGGCGATGTTATTGCCATCACACCCGACAACGCTTTGGTGCGAGTGCTCTATCGACGAGGCTCAGACAGCAACCTGCTGTTCATGACCGATCGTTGCAACAGCCTCTGCCTGATGTGCTCGCAGCCGCCCAGAGATATCGATGACCGTTGGCACATCGAGGAGAACCTACGGCTGATCGACCTGATGGACCAGGGCGAGGAAAATCTGGGAATCAGCGGCGGAGAACCCACGCTTTATCGCGACGGCCTGCTCGAAATCCTGGCCAAGTGCAAAGCCGTTTTGCCACAGAAATCCATTCATGTGCTCAGTAACGGGCGTCTGTTCCAAGACCCGAGCTGGATCGCTGCGCTTTCTTCCATCGGTCACCCTCAGTTGAGCTGGGGCATCCCGCTGTATGCCGACAATGCCGAAGACCATGACCATGTGGTTCAGGCTCCCGGCGCGTTTAGCGAAACCCTGCAAGGCCTTTACAACCTGGCGCGCGCCAATCAGATCATCGAGATACGCGTGGTGCTCAATCGCCTGACCGCGCCACGCTTGCCAGAGCTTGCCCACTACGTGTTCAGGAACCTGCCCTTCGTGCGGCATGTTGCGCTGATGGGTATCGAAAGTACCGGCCTGGCCAGGAAGAACTACGAAGAACTGTGGATTGACCCGCTGGACTATCAGGAGTCGTTGAACCAGGCCGTGTATTTCCTGTTCAACCGCAGAGTGCCAGTTTCGATCTACAACTTGCCCCTGTGCCTGATCCCGGCCCACCTCTCGCGTTTCGCCCGCCAGAGCATCTCGGACTGGAAGAACTTGTTCATCGATACCTGCCAGCAATGCGCTGCCGTCAAACATTGCTCTGGCTTCTTCAAATCTCACACCGACCGCTGGCAGAGCCGCGGCGTACAACTACTATCGACCGAGGCCTTTAGCGCCTATGCAAGGAGTGCACAGTGAAATTGCTCGACCGCTGGAAGGTCCTGATCAGTGGGATCAGTTTGCTGCCAATGGCAGGTACCACCCTGGCACAGGCGGGCCATCTGTCGCTCGCCGATGCGAACTGGCAACCCAACGACAAGCTACAGCCCCCGGTATTTGCCGATACGCTCAATGCGCCAGACACCGTCAACATCTATGCGGCACATCGCTCGCACAGCTCTCACCGGTCCCACAGTTCGCATAGTTCTCACTACAGCGGCTCGGGTGGCTATAGCGCACCTCGCTACTACAGCCCACCCGCTACCAGCACCCGAAGCTACAGCGCGCCGAGTGCTTCGAGCAGCACCCCAAGCAGCAACAGTCTTTATCAGTCGTCTGGCACTACCAGCGGGACAGCTTCGAGCACTTCTAAGAGCCGCGCGACCAATGAGCAGAAAAGCAACCTGGTCATCCGTGTGCAGACCGCCCTGATGGTGCGCCAGTATTACCAAGGCTCCATTGATGGGGTGATGGGCAAGACGACACGTGGTGCGTTGATGGCCTTTCAGATGGACAGTGGGCTGACCGTGAATGGCCGGATGGATACTCCATCGCTGAATGCGTTGGGTATCAAGATTCCATAAGTCGCTTCAGGTTAAAGCTAGCGTCCGTTCAGCAACGAAGGAATTATCCCATGCAGCACATAATTCAAGTCGACAACACTCTCTGGGCATTGATCAGCCGCCTGCAAAGCAAGGAACTGCAAACACCGTCGCGTAGCGCCCATTTCCGTATCACGACCGTTGATGCAAATCGCGTTGTGATTGCGACCGGATCGGAAGACTCGCAGTTGGCGCTGACTCGAGCAGCTTTCCAGCAAACGTTGGACTACCTCGCCGGAAACAATCATTTCGGCCAAGCACAAGCGGTGGAAATCAGCTCCAACCATACGTACGAAAAAGCCGGCCCACTTTGCCAGGCGGCTCGTTACCGAGCAGAAGGCAAGCCGGGGCGTACCAACATCACCTACATTCTGCCGATTCTGGAGCAGTGCCAGGCAGTCGGCATCCGGTCAACCACCCCAAACAGCACTTGGCTGCTGCCCTGAACCGCTCCTGATATCTTTACAAGGACGCCAACATGTACGCCAAAATGGACACCTTCCGCCCCAGCAGTGCCGCGTCGTTCGATCAACCCTGCAAGGTTACGATTGACATCGAGTTTATCACCGTCTCCTATGACGACGCGGGGCAGACCTGGCAATACCGAGGCCAGGCAAAAGGCCCGGGGCATTACGAACTGCAAGCAGAAGGCTTCGACGGCAGAGCAACGCTGCACCGCTTCGAAGGCTCGAATGTGCTGGAAGGCACTTGGGTCGAAGACGGCGTACGCGGGATGTGGCGAATTGTCTGCCAGCCGATTGATTCGCCATTCGTGCCCACATAAATAAGCTGAACTCGTGGTGGTTTGATGGGCCGCCACGGGGTCATCCACCTCAACTGGCAGAACAAGACGTACATCAAGGAAGCCAAGCATTGCTATCCGCATGGATTTTAGAAGCACTGAAAAGAAGTTCAAGGATGAAAATGATAGCTCTGAAGGCAAAACTGCTCGCCAAATTCCAGCAATATTCCGTATCCCAACGGTTCTATCTCGCCTCGGTAGTTACGTACCTCATCACGATTGCAGCTTCCCTATACACGGGCATATCCGCGCTTACCATCGGGACGACGGTCGCGGCTGCATTGATGATCTGCGGATTCACTGCCTGGTGCATCCCTTTCGCCCGCTGGCTCCATACAGCATGGGATAAGCCATTCGCCAAAACGCCCATCATTATCATGCATCTGCTTGCGCTGCTGATGTCGACAGCATGCGCGCGTTTCGCGGTTGCCGAGACGTTAGGGCTGCCTCCTCAAAGCTTTGATCTGACAGTCGGCTTTCTTGCGTTGCTGTTCTACATTCCATCGTGGCTGCTTGTGGTGGCAATACTCCTTGGTCTGACAGCAGTGCTGATCATGGTCATCGTGATGATCAGCCTGCCATTCGAAGCAGCCTGGCAACATATGACCCGCTTGGCCGCGCTCCTCGGCTTTCAAGCTAAATTCAAGCAATCGCGCAGTATGATCATGTTCCATGGTGCAGGGGCACTGATCATTAGCGTGCTATTTGCCATGAGCTACGGCTACCTTACCGACAACTTCAGTCCGGCCTGCAAGGCCGTGACCAGAGTCATTGCACTACGAAGTGATTTCCACAAGACCCCTAACTATCCCGACGTGCGGACTGGAGAATATGTGCATCCGTTGGAGAATGGCTTTATCGCTTACGCCCGCGAACAAGAAGACAAAAGTGTCATCATTGGCGTTCGTCTACAGCCTGCCGAGAATTACGATGTCGTCGTGTCGACTATTCCGCCTCTCAAGGTTGCAATGACAACCATGGTAGAACACGTCAAGCAATCCCCTGCGCTGATTTGGCTGCTCAGCAGCGCTGCTTCAGAGACTAAGTCTGACTCGATACTGCATTAGACTTGGTTGCCGAGCCAGCAGGACGGCAGCTTGAGACATCAGTGGATGAGTCAAGGCGCATCAGTGGCTCTCCACCGATCCATTTCTTACAGGGGCATAAAAGAGCTTAAGCGGCGGAATCTGCATCTTCCAGCGCTGAACCTCCAAAACCCCAAAAAAACCGCCGATACAGATAAACGGCTTCAAAAAGACAGTGGAGGAAAGGCTTTGATCTGGTATGGACTACCAATAGGACAAATTAAGACATTGCGGCGAATGATGATGCATCCGCTCGACTTTGATCCAATAAGTTACATTGAGAAAACCCTTCATGAACCTGACTCTCATCCTTCGAAGGAAACGCTGATTCTAGCTAGTGAGTTCAACAGGCTTAGAGAAAATTTATTGCCCTCACTGGGCCAGATTCATTCCGATCTAGCGAATAGCGGACCATTAACCCCTGAAAATACCACAGCAAAGCCTAGACCACTAGAATACAAACTCTTAGAGACCAGCCTTTCAGAGCCACTCAAACAAGCGCTAATCATTAAAGCCTGCGATGGCATCAACATGCAACTAGACAGGATCTCTGACTCTTTTAAAATAAATGAATATCACGGCACAAAGCCAAATGAAGGCCTGTATGAAATTATTAAGCTTTACTTTCTTAGCGAGGTGCTTTTTCTTCTGTTATCAAAAACCGCATCCGCGACAAAGCAGGGTAACGTAATCGAAGTCAGCCCATCCTCCCATGAAGTCACGAAGCAATTACATCGAAAGTGGTTTGCTAATCAATGGGAGCAAAATAGCTGCGCAGCCAACATAGCTTATCTTGACATGATTCCTTTAGGCTTCGATAAGCACTCCATGTTCCCTTTGGTTATAAAGGAGCTGGGCGAAAAACTTACAGATAAAATATTTTTTGTTCCCGAGGGGGAACTGCCATATAAAATTCAAAGCCTTCCAAGCATACAATGGGCTAGAAAGTTGTGTAAACTTGCAGTTCTTTGCTCATGGTGTCAGATCAAGAACGAATTGAATTACGCACCAAATCAGCTCATCAGCAAGATTGGCATAACAACAGACGAAATTCAAAAAATCGAAGAATTCTCGGAAAAACAGCCAAGACCTGACAGGGTGTTCGATGTCACCAGTAAAGGAATATCCATTAACAACCCCAGCATTACAATACAGCTTCGGCATACAATCAATTATCTCGCCAACAAGATTTCCGACGAGAAATTAAACCACGAAATTGGGATGTTTTTCGAAAAGAAGTGTGTATTTAACTATTTCTTCCGTGAAGACATCAAGAAAAATTACTGTGCATTTGAAGGCTTTGTACCTCATGAAATTGGTGAGCAAAATCTTAACCCTGACGTAGACCTGATAATCAAAGACATAAATCGAAATCAATATTATTTTACTCAGGTTAAATATCTGCGAACAGGCGGCAGAGCCTATATTCTTGGGGACAGTGACCACCTCGTTACCGACAAAATAAATAAAGGCCTCCGACAGCTTACTGACGCTCGACTTGCACTAAAGGAAGGAAAGCTCGACGAGATACTTAAAAGAAAAGGTATATACGACTGCACCAACGAGAATTCACACCTCCTTCTAATTCATAATATTTTTAACTTTGACTTCACAATATGGCCACAAGGCGTGATTTCGTACGAGTGGAATACGCTCAGGAACGTATTAAATAATGGAATGGTACGATTTGGCCATAGCCAACAAGCTTTAAACACTTGGCAGCACGCAAATGTTCTTCCACTTGAAGATCCTGACCAGCTCATAAAGCACTACATTAAAAACTCCCCTACACAAATTGCATGTTCCATAGGCACGATTTTTGATGCTGACAATGTTTCAGTGCAAACGGAGATTAATGGAATCGAAATTCGTTGCAGAGGCCTCGGGCTTTGACTCGACCACGACAGCCAGGCATTGCCTGGCTTTTATTGATCGTAAGCGCTCCATAAACCCCAGCTTGTAAACGATGGGGCGGTGCGTCAGCGATGTTTCAGTTGTTTTTCTGAAGCACCTCACTAAGTGTTCAGTCTCGGAGAGTTATGAGTCCACCTTCGTGTTACGCACTGGTTACGACCCGAACATCTGAACCGGACACGTTCTTAATATAGGAGTAACTGGTGCCGAGGACAGCAAGCTGATCAGCAGAGATTTTTGCCGCTGAAATGGCGGGTTGTACGATCACGAATCTGAAAATCATCTCGTGGTCGTGGCACTTGTTGCGAAGCAGCTCCAAATCTATTGGGTGACCCTTGAGGATTCTGTCGAACCCTTTCGGCAGCGATTGCTGGTACCGACCCATCAATCGATTGAAGAATTTTTCCTCGGTGTGCAGCCACTTCACCGAGCGTGAGGCCTGGCCGCAGACCTCGTAGACATCGTTCACACGAGCTCCAGGTCGAGCCTCGCCATCTTTTTGGGGGCAATACTTGCAGTGGTAAAGGTCGACAAAGATTGTGTCTTTGCTCTCTTTGATTGCCACCAAATCCGCAATCTCACCTGCGCCATCATCGTTGAAAATGAATGCATAGTCATCCTCGATTCGGCTGTAGGTGAACCCTTGGACGGTGTCCATTTTACGAGTTGCTCTCATGGACTCGCTGTGGATCTGGGTGGTCCCCCAGTCCCAAGCCTCAATCAGCGCTATAGGAAGCTTCAAGTCCAAGCTATTGGGTGTGTAGAACCGGTAATTGCCCTCGACCATCGAACCGTCTACGGCTAGTAGGACCAAAGGGTTCGCATCCAGGTACTGCTCGAACGAGCTTTCTTCAGCGAAAATGATCTTGCCCCCAGGGCAGGAGAACTTGTAGCTGTCGTTCAGTAACCGTATCGTGATGTCAGGCAGTTGATGCTCCGTGCCATCTCCTGCAACGGCGATGAGAGGCACTTCTAGTGTCAGCTCATCGCTTCGCCGAGGTTTGCCAAGCTCGACATCAAGCAGGTTGAAAATCTCACCGTTGAACGCTAGCGAAATTTTCTGCTCGTTTTCGATCGCAATTGACTCCGGCCAATCAGCATAGAAAAGTCCCGTTGGCCAAGCCCCTTCGATTTTCTCTGAGCGAATCACATCCTTGAGCACTTCAGAAGGGTTGATCGAGGCATCGTTGAGTTTCTGTGAGGAACGTTTGCACCACTCAATCCAGTAAATGATGCTGGAAGAACTCATCTCCCAGATCTTCCCTTTGTGAGAGCAGCCAACGGTGGTGCGCTGTCCATCTTCATAGCCCGTTGCGAAGATGTTGGACTTTTTCGCCGTGCCGTTCTCGATTTCACTGATGACGGTATTGATGTCCCGCCCGACGTGCATCGTGAATCTCAGATCCTTGCGTGTCCTAGACAGCCCCACGTTCTGCAGCTTCATGAGCTTGATATCGTGCAGGGTTCGGAACGTAGGCTCGCCGTTGATTCGCCTGGCATCCCTTGCAATCAAATTCAAAAAACGCGTCGCTTGCGATTCATCACCGGAGGAGTGAATGAATAGCGTCTTGTCGGGCGCGTGGTAGTACGCTAGGTAGAGAATCCAGTTGGTATCAACGATTGCCGATGTCTGAGCCCATCCGACCGGAGATTCTCGTCGCGTCACCATGATGATGGTGTCTGAATCGTCGTTAATAGAAAGGAACTGCAGCGGTTCTTTTTTCTGCGAAAAGTGATTCGCTTTCTCTGGCTGCCACTGGTCGCGCTCGACATGATAGGCGATCGCACTGATCTTGGGGTTGGGGTTCAACCCGAAGATGTCCTCGGAGTCGGCATCATCCGGGAACTGTTCAGTGAACGTCTCTTTTTCGATTTCGCGGGCGATCTTGTCTTGACTCACGTCTCTAATCACTGCACTCCAGTCGGCACTTTCCTTGTAAAGCACTGCCATCTGGTAATCGACTTTCTGGTTGGCAATGTTCGAGACGAATTTGGCGTCGCCTAGCGTGTCATCAACCCGGGTTAGCCGACCGATAAACTGTAGCGTGACTGCCGGACTGCGATGCTGGTCGTGAATAGCCGCAATTTTCAACTCAGGCAGGTCAAAGCCTTCGCCCAGCATGTCCACGCATACGATGATCTTGTATTTCTTTTCGACAATTTCACCCAGCAGCTTGACCCGATTCGGCACCTTGCTGTGGATGAGAATGGGTGAGAGGTCTTCATGCTTTTTGTAGAGCTCAAACAGGGCTTCAGCACGTTTTTGCGATCGTGCGCGTACCATCAGTAGGTGGTTAAAGCCTTGCTCTCGATCACCTCGCAACAACTCTACCGCCTTATCAGCAACCACTTGGTCAGCCAACTCGAGGTTGTATTCGCGCACTGGGTGAAATTCGATCGACTTGAAGTAGCCATCGATCTGCGCATCCTTCAACGGGTAGTTGTAGATAATCTTGCCTTCGAGGGGCTGATTGTCCTCCCTGAAAGGCGTAGCAGTGAACTGCAGGCATGGCTTCTCTTTAAACGCGGTTTTCACCCGCCCCCATGTCATGGCAGCCACATGATGGGTTTCGTCGATGATCAGGTGGCTGCAGAGCTCAGCCAAGGCTTGGAGCGACTCTGTGTCGAATCGCTGCAATGCTTGCGGAGTAGCGACAATTACATTCGCCTCGGCAAGCTGTTGGACATTTTCAGCCGACATTCCTGAGCCAATCGCCCTAACCACCGGGTTAAGTGCTGTGGCAGAAACAGCACCGATCTCCCGAAGTTTTTTCAGCCCGAGGCATTTTTCGACAAGCTGGGAACGCAAGGCATCTGACGGGACGAGCACCAATGTCCTTGCCAACCGCCCTGCGATAAGCAGACCAAGCATGGTATCGGTCTTGCCGGTACCCGTTGGCATCACGATCGTTGCCGTCGTGGCCGGAGACATCACCAGGTGGCCCAGTGAAGCGTATAGGGCGGCAAGCTGAGGCTTACGCAAGCCCGGCGTATTGGTATCCCGGACTGCCAGGTTGAAGTTGAAGAGGTGTTGCTGCCAGCTTTGATATACGTCTAAGTACTTCCCTGTAGCATCGACCATTGCGTTCACCAAATTGAATGTGAAAATCAGCGCTGATTATTCAATGGCCACATGCTATCAGCGAACATCAGTTCAGGTGTACCCTGAGAGTTTGCGGTCATACCCGCCACTCTCTCTGCCTTCACCAACTGACGATCGATGCCAAACACTCAAATCTGAGACGGAGGTAAAATGCCCCCCCAATCCACCCTAGTCTCCGTCAGAAAACGTCATTCGCGATAGCTCCCACACCCGGTGTGAATGAGGGCAAAAATGGGGGGGAAACTCGTTTTTTTCGAGCTGGCCCCATCGTAATAGCCAGGCCGAAATGTTGTTCGGCAGCCCTGAGAGCTGGTGATAACTGCTCATAAGCAACTTGCATAAGCTGGGGCTGGAAAGCGAGCGTAGCGCAAATATGGGCGACAGACATCATTCAGGAGACATTCATGTCAGGCGGCATTAGTGCAATCAAAGGATTTGATTACCAAGCGGCGGTTATTCTAGAACTGTTGCTGGAGCATTTCAGAAAGCACCCTGAGGGCCGAGTAAGGCCAGAGGGACTGGATGATCTGGACCTCTATGAATCTAAAAGCGCCGAAGGCATTACGTTCGTTCAGATTAAAAAGCCAACAGAGAACGTAGAAGGCGAACTCACACCGTCCCCTTGGACTCTGCATAAAGCCGCCCGGCACTTGATGGGCTCCGCCGTAGATAATTTACGTAACGAAAAGGCCAGGCAAATATGGATTCTGGGTGATGAAAGCGACTTTGAGCTCAAACAGCTTATTGCCGCGGGAACCCAAGCGCCAGCGCAGTGCCCGGCGTCATTCTGGCTCATGGTCTTGTTGATCACTCGACAAAGCCTTGAAGCAGATGGTTTACCCGTTGAACACCTACCCAAGCCCAATTACAAGCGGCTGAAAGCGTGGACAATGACACACAACTCAGACACTTTCGTTAATTGGCTGGGGGAACACATCTCTTCAATCGCCACCCAACAAGGTGCATCGAAGCGCCTCGTCAACATCCACGCGCAGAAACTCTCAACCTACGCAAGCTCCATTCCGCATGCGCTAGAAAGAATCACTCTGCGATGTGGGTACGGATCAGAACAGCAGGTCAATGCTCGTGTAAAGAATACACTCTCAAGCGATTTGGCTCTTTCTGCAGAGGTCGTCAACAGCACGCTCTATCTCAACCTTCGAGCCTTTATCAATGAAATCTCGAAAAAGCCTAGGCAATGTTTCTCTCGGGATGATTTCGAAGCGGAGGTGCGTTGTGTATGGCCGCACATGAGCCCCATCCGCGTGCCCCCGGCCCTGTCCCCCCATCACATAACGCGCGCCGACATCACCCATTCGCTGATGTCTGAGCCTTTCGCGGAAGTGATCGGTGTTTCGGGATCTGGAAAGACCCACCTGGCTACCGAGACTTATCATCTGGCCCGCCAACGTGAGCCAGGCCGCGAGATCTATTACATCGAAGTCAGGCCGGAGACTTCCCTGAGGTCCGTGCTGGCCGGAGTTTCCTTTCAGCTGCGTAGGATAGGTATTCGAGAACCTTTCAAAGTTATTACCCGAGCGGTCGAGACAGAACAAGAACGTATCTCGCAGTTAGCGGCGGCATTAAGCGTGTCCAGCGCCAGAATATTGCTCTTGATCGACATTGCCGACGGTACATGCGGTCCGTCGTTCAAGCGTGAAATCAGTTCATTTATCAAGACGCTGCAACCTGGCGCCGTATCAATACTATTTTTTTCCCAAGAAAGCCCGCTGCTGCTGAGCAACTTAGAACGCAAAAGCGCCCATGTTGCCACGCTGAACCTGCGCGGTTTTACGTATGAGGAATTCTCCAGGCTGGTAAGCCACTACCACGCCAACTCCCAAGACTGGCCGCTTTATAGGATCTTCAGGCGCATCACCGCAGGTCGAGAATCCGGTTTGTTCGCAACGCTTGCGGATACACTTGCACGTGCCTCAACGCTCGGCGAAATGCAAATGCTCGCCGCACAAGAACCAGAAAAGATTCTGCCCATGGCAGAGCGGATCAGATTCGCAAATATCAGTAATCGCGCCTGCTCTGCGGCGGAAAAACTCATATGTTTCGCCCTCCCATTCGACCGCTCCGACGCCATAGAGATTTTCCCCAAGGAACCTGTGGCGCTCGCCATATCAGAAATGCTTGAGCTTGGCCTGTTGCGGACCCGAGGTGACGGTCTATTGGAAATGCATGAGGTCGTCAGGGCGGGGCTTGAAGAGAATATCCCTGTTGATACCCGCCGCTGTGCACACCAAACACTGGCCACTTGGTACGGGTCGTGCGGCGTCGTCAGCGCCGAGGTATTTCACCTTGATAAAGCCAACCTCACCGCAATGGCACAAGCCCGTGCCAAACAGGCTTTTCTTAAAGGGCTGAACTGGAACGAACTGGCAAGCTTTGTATTGCGCCGCAAACTCATCAGCGCAGAGGAAGTCATTACCACCTTTGCACAAGCCGACAAGGCCATTGAGCGCTGTTTCATACTGCCTGACCTCTTGCGTGCGCTGGATTACAACGATGCCAATGCTCTGATCGCTGTACTGAAAGAACGGATCAAACATCCACAGCTCGACTACCAGTTTGACAGTGCGATTACTGAAGCCATCATGCAGATCGACCCTGGAAAAATTGAAGAACTGATAGTGCTTATCGTTGATGCGACCACGGATGAGGTAAAACGGAAATCCGCGTTTTCCACGCTGTCGAGTGGCATAAGAAAGTTCAAATTCGTACTTTCAGAAGCGACCCTTTGCCTTTTCGACGCCCAATCTTTCGAGACACAACGATCACTGTTAGGCATTTTTTCGCAGGACAAACGCGTTGTTACACTCAGTCGCGTTTTCCAAGTCCATGCAGAAGAACTAAGAGCCGCTACATGCGATAAACACGTAAGCCCTCTTCATCTGAAAATAGCTACACTGGAGGACGCCAAAGCCCTTATCACGGCCTTGCCGTCCGTTTCCACGCAGGCCATGTTGATTTCCAAATCGGCGTTATTAGGTCCGCTCGTCGACACTCTCCGTCCACTTAGAGTTGCCTTGAAACGCCACAGTATTGAAATCCTGAGGCAGCCCTCTATTGATCCGGGGTTGCACGCCAATGCCATTCGCGTGATCTCTCTGTTTGCAGACAGGCACACCCCTGCGCTCTGTCACGCGTCGATTGTCAACCAGCTACCAATGGCGGCCTTCCATGCAGTTATCCCAGCGCTGATGCCCTCGTTGTGTGAGCGAGGCAACTATGAAAGCGTCGTTCTAAACCCGTTAATCTCGATTGGAGAGCGCCGTTGGGCCATGACAGCACTCGCGCTTTTAGGTGTCGACCTCGAAGAAACCTTGCACGCACTCGCAGCGCTGCCCGGCCAAAAAGACACGGACGACCAGTGGGAGCTCTACAGCCTACTGACCTGTAGCTTTAGCCCATTCAAGGGTGCCATAGCTCTATTGCGCAAATTCTTCGAAGCAAACCAAGGCAGCGCACCCATAGCACTGACGCTGGGCCCATTGCTCAAATTGAGCGAACTCGATGCACCCGACGCTTCAGCGCTTTTGGTCATGGCATTGACAAGCCCCCACAGAGAGGTTCGTTGCCTCGCTGCGATGCGATTGCAATACCGAAGGGACAGCACCGTCCTCGCCCCCATGATCCAGGCCTATCGCAAGGAACAGGACACCTCCACGGCACTTTATCTGGCCAGGGCCATCGTTGCTTCCGGTGCCAAGAATACAGGTGACCTAGACCATGACCAGCACCAGGATGCCCCGTTCATGGTGTGGCGTTGCATATTGGCCAGACGCAGTAAAGACCAACGGGCATCTGCTTTACTCGTCAAGCTAGCACTTGATAACGCCCAATCATGGAAGGTCCGCAGGGCAGCAATAGCAGCGGCAGGCGAGTTGCCGTACGACACTTTACTCTCGCTGATCCATACCCCTCTGCTGACAACTGCACTTCCGCTTGCCGATCACAGTGTCAGTCTTTCCAGCTACCTTATTCTGAGCTTGCACATCGAACATAACGCCAGACTATTTCTCCAGTGGCATTCCTTGGGACGAATAACCTTTATTGAGCTCGTGGGAGGCCTCGTCGACCGTGAAATCAAGGACAGATGGTTTTCAGAATGCGCGACGTCAGGCGAGACCGCTGCCGAGTGGTTGTATGACAGCCTTTCACGCGACAACCGAACCGCGCCCGATAATCTTGGCGCTGTGGAAAATGCCATCCACCTCCCCTTACTTCAACTGGCTACAATCCGGTCATTACGCAAACATGGCAAAATCGACATCATCGAAGCCTTGCTAAAGACTACAACCTGCGAATGGTTGAAAATCCATGCCACCAAACAACTCGTTATAGCACGGGGAGGCGGCAGTGCCACGGAGTCCTACCTTCGCCACCTCTTAGGCGATGTGTGTTCCGATCACTCCTTTCTCGGAGCTCTCCTACCAGATCTCTGCCGTCGCAAGCCGGCCTCTAGCGCCCGAAGCCCGTATCCACCGCACCACCGAACTATCAGCAATAAACCCCAGGGACTGGCCGCCTCCTCAATCATAAAAATGGTTCGGGAAGAAACCTTCGAACACGCCTTGCCCCACGATTTCGTCATCACGGATTTATCGCAGACACAACTCATCGAGTTGATACAATTGCTCGCCCCTGAGCGCGACCCTTCTTCTTTTGTTAGCGAATTCCAATCCGTCCTTGGATTTATGTCAGACGGTCACTATGTCGCACAGGAAAGCTCGCGCTCCCGTCCGTCCTCGAATGCTCGCTCCAGACTCAGGGCCGCGCTGGCGGCTGCCAACGACTTCGACGTGAAAATCAACTGGCATAGCCAAAGCCTTTCCACCCCCTATTGCACCGACTACCGTGCCGGGTACTTTCGTGCACTGGTACTTAGGGGTAACTCGCAAAAAATCTATAACGAACTGGACGTCAATCGCGACACCCTGCTCATTGAGCTTTTGGAGAACGGCAGAATCGAGTCGCTCTCCAACCTGCTGGACGACCGGGTTATCCCTTTGATCTCGCCCTATATAGAACCTTGCAACCTCGAGCTGTTTTTATCACTCTGCAACGTTGCAGCGCTTATACAAACTCCGTCAATCGATGCCACACTCAAGCGACTTACCTATCGCTGGGCTAGAGAGTTCACAGCACCCGTGTCTGAGGCAATGGCCCATAACAAACGCTTTTTACATCAAGGCTTCCACCTTCTTTCTCGACACCCTCGATTCATCCATGCCGACGGCATTTATGAGTGCCTCGCCTCGGTCTACAGGCACACGCCCGAAGTGTTCGATGATTTCGACCTGCCCGACATCTTCGAACATCACTCCCGCGCCTACGTCGATCTGGAGTCCAGGCTTGTAGACCTTGTGGAATTCGAACACTACCAAGTTAGCAGATACGACAAATTGGATGATCGTTGTGCACAATTGTTCAGCGCCCTTTATGTTCCCTAGGCTCTTTACGATACCTTTGAAACCCTGTCAAAGCCGCTCGGCCTGATGTCCAATAGAGTTCTCGCCTTTAAGGCGAGGGCCCTTTTCTAGCCCAGCAATACGAACTTTCCGACGCTTACCGGAAATGGTTATAAGCGTGCACCCGAGCGGCGCCACCAAATCCATCTATGGCATTACACTGAACTCCATCAATGGCTAAACCGGAACGCAGTTAGGATCCCCAATCTCGATCGCCCGTGCATGATTTGCGAATGGGGGCAAAACTGGGGGCAAACAAAAGATTTATCGACCTGAAAACACCGCCCTAGAGCCCAGTCAAAATGTTTTTCGGCGACCCCGATAGCCTTTAAAAAGCAGCGGTTGGCCCTTGTGTAGGATAACGGTACCCGAACACAATCAGCAGGCGACCGGGCACGTCCCGGTTAATCGAACGCGCCGTTAAGCACTTTATAGATCAGCCAGTGGCCAATCTGACCACTAACAAATCAGTCCCTGCCTGCTGCCATTCATAACCGTCGCATTTTAACTGAAGGTGAGTAAACGGAATTACGGCGTAAGGGGGCCGCGATTTCATTGGCAGGCAGCGCAGCCACATAATAAAAATAGATGATCTTAAAAAAACACAAAATAACAATATCTAATAATTAGCTTATTCCAAAAAAGAATTTCCCCGCAGTTTTTTATAGGGATATCTTCAGTTCACAGACCGACCCCATGCCTGGCGGAGGACGTACCCCCGACCACTTGGAGCCTTCGATAGGCTCACATGGACTCTTTCTGATATGCCAGACCTCGCCATCCCGCCGCCCCTGAAAAAATTCCACCTGTCACTGTTGACCAGCTCCCTGCTGCTAGCCGCAGCGCCGTCTTTCGCGGAAACCGCGAAAGAAGACGCCAAGCTCGATACGGTCACCGTGATCTCCACCGGCCTGCGTGGCCAGCAGCGCACCGTGGCCGACAGCCCGGCGCCGATTGATGTGATCAACAGCGATCAACTGCTCAAGACCGGCCGCGCCGAGTTGTCGGAGGCGATTGCCAAGTTGCTGCCGTCGTTCAACTTTGGCACCAATATCGCCGGCTATAACTCGGTGACGCGCCCACTGAGCAACCGCAGCCTGGGGCCGGCCTACACGCTGGTGCTGGTCAACGGCAAACGCCGCCACAATGGCGCCACCGGTCAGCGTGGGTCTATCGATAACAGCGGTGCGAACGCAGTCGACATCGACCTGATCCCGGTGAGTGCCGTGGACCACATCGAAGTGCTCAAAGACAGCGCCGCCGCCCAATACGGCTCGGATGCAGTGGCGGGTGTGATCAATATCATCCTCAAGAACACCAAGAGCGGCGGCCACCTGGAGACCAGCTACGGTCAGTTGTTTTCCGGCCAGGGCGAAACCATCAAGGTCGCCGGTGACCAGGGCTTCGAGTTGGGCGAAGGCGGCTTCTTCCACCTCTCGGCCGATGCACGCAAACGCGGCAATGCGTCATGGAACGACAAAGCCGACAGCAGCGTGCGCGCCTTCGCCGACCCGGCCAAGGAAGCGGCCTGGGACCGCGTGGCCATCAAGAACGGCGACCCCGACCTCAAGGCCTTCAACCTGGCCTACAACGCCGAGTTGCCGTTGGAGGACCTGACGCTGTACTCGTTCTCCACCTATGGCGAGCGTGATGCCGAGGCTGCCAACTATTTTCGCCTGCCCACGGGTACGGCGGCCGTGCCTGAAGTCTTCCCCGATGGCTACTTCCCGCTGAACAACATCAAGGACCGCGACTACCAATTGCTGTTTGGCGGCAAAGGCGAAGTCGCTGAATGGAACTGGGACCTGAGCACCACCTACGGGCGCAATAATGTGCACCACTCCAGCGACCTCAACATCAACCCGTCCCTGGGCACCACGTCACCGACCAAGTTCGACAACCTGGCGACGTTTCGCTTTGAGCAGTGGGTCAATAACCTCGACTTCACGCGCCGCTACGACAGCCTTTTCAACCTGACGTCGCCGGTGCAGGTGTCGGCTGGCCTTGAGCATCGCTGGGAACACTTCAGTACGTTCGCCGGTGATCGCGAGGCCTACATTACAGGCACCTACCCCGCCGCTTCGGGTGCACAGGCCGCCGTGACGATTCGCCCTGAAGATGAAGTGAGCCTGATCCGCAATAACTACGCCGGCTACCTCGACCTGGGCTTTGACCTGACCGACCGCTGGTTCCTCGATGTCGCCGGTCGCATCGAACACTTTGACGATGACTCGGGCAACACCTTCGGGCTGAAAGTGAACTCGCGTTATGAGCTGACCGACACCGTGGCCGTGCGCGGCACCGTGGGCACCGGTTTTCGCGCGCCGTCCTTGACCCAGATCGGCTATACCGTGGCCGACAACCGCGTGGCGGTGGATGCCAACGGCAACGTCGTGCCTGCCGTCACGCGTCTGACGCCTTCGGGCAGCAACCTCGCCAAGGCGCTGGGTGGCGATGACCTCAAGCCGGAAAAATCCCGCAACCTCGGCCTGGGCCTCACCTGGCAACCGGCACCGCGCACCAGCATCACCGCCGATGCCTACCTGATCGATATCGATGACCGCATCGCCCTGACCAGCAATATCTACGACCGCGGCAACGGCGCAATCAACGCAATCCTCACGGCGCAAGGCGTGCCCAGCGGGACTTGGGTCAACTATTACACCAACGCCTTCGACACCCGCACCAAAGGCCTGGACGTAGTGGCCGACCACACCACGCCGCTGGATAACTTCGGCGAGGTGCGCTGGAGCCTGGGCTTTAACTGGAACAAAACCACCATTGAAGGCACCCGCGACACGCCGAGTGCGCTGGCAGGTTCCGGTGTGACCCTGGTGGGCCGCGACCGTGAAGGCGACCTGACCGACGCCTCGCCCAAGACCAAATGGATCCTGGGCGCCAACTGGAAGCTGTCGGACCTGGCGGTCAACCTGCAAACCGCCCGCTACGGTGCAGTCAAGACCCTGGCCGTGAACCCCACGGGCGACCGCAGCTTCGGCGCCAAATGGATCACCGACCTGGACGTGAGCTACACCTTCGTCGACAGCCTCACCGTGAGCATCGGCGGCACCAACATCTTCGACGTGCGCCCCGACAAGCATGCCGTCTACAGCAACCTGGGCCTGGCGGCCTACGGCAACCCACCGTTCTACCCCGGTGGCGGCTACTGGTACACCAAGCTGGCCTACGACTTCTGATCTGCACCTTGCACGTCAACACCGAGCACGCACCCGAATCGCCATACGAGGGCACCCCATTGAATACCTCCAACTTGATGAGCCGTCTGCTGGCACCCTGCGCCCTGGCGTTAGCCCTTGCGGGCTGCTCACCTTCGGGTGAGCAGGCCCAGGCCAACAAAACCCTGAACATTGCGTTTTTCGGCGACAACACCATCCTGGTCAGCATCGACCCATTCCAGGTGTATTGGCTGGAACACCGCGTACTGCTGCGCAACGTTGCCGAGTCTCTAACGGACCAAGACCCGCAAACCGGCAAGATCATTCCCTGGCTGGCGAAAAGCTGGGACGTGAGCGACGACGCGCTGACCTACACCTTCCACCTGCGTCAGGACGTGACGTTCAGCAATGGTGAACGCTTCGATGCCAAGGCGGTAAAAGCCGCGTTCGACAGCGACAAGGCGCTGGCCACCGAGCTGCCCGCGACCTTCGGTGCCACTTACCTGGCAGGTTATGACCACGCTGAAGTGGTTGATGACTTCACCGTCAAGCTGGTGCTCAACAAACCCAACGCGGGCTTCCTGCAGGCTACCTCCACCACCAACCTGGCGATCCTCGCGCCGGCCTCTTACGCGTTGACGGTGAAGGAACGTTCCCTGGGCAAGATTATCGGTACCGGTCCGTTCGTGCTGGAAAGCTACACCCCGGAAGTTGGCGCGCACCTGACCAAACGCAAAGGCTACGCCTGGGCTTCGGCGAATATGAAAAACCAGGGTGAGGCACACTTAGATGCGGTGGACGTGACCTACATCCCCGAGGAAAGCGTACGCAATGGCCTGTTCCTGCAAGGCAAGGCCGACATCCTGTGGCCACGCAATCCGTTTTCCGAAGTGGACCTGAAACTGTTCCAGTCCAAGGGTGCGACCATCCAGAGCCGCTCGCTGCCGGGGCCTGCACTCAACCTGTTCCCCAACACCCGTGGCGAACGCATTCTGGCCGACCAGCAAGTGCGTCTGGCCGTACAGAAATCCATTGATCGCAAGAGCTACGCCAGCACCGTATACAACGCCGAGTTCCCGGTGGTGCAAGGCGTGTTTGATGTGACCACGCCCTACGCCAAAAGCCAGGCCGCCAAGTTGGCTTATGACCCGACAGGTGCCGAGCAATTGTTGGATCAAGCTGGCTGGACCAAGGGCGCCGACGGCTACCGGCACAAAAACGGCAAGCGCCTGAGCCTGAGCTACAACATCAGCCCGGCTGAAACCGCAGGCGATGTGCTGATCCAGGACCAACTGCGCAAGGTCGGTATCGACTTGAAACTCAGCGTGGTCACCCGCGCCGAATGGGTGGCCAACAACTCTGCCGGCAACTACGACCTGACCATCAACTACATGACCCGCGCCGACCCGATCATCCTGCAAACCATCCTCGACCCTCGCAGTGCCAACAGCGCCACTGTCGCCACTAACACCTTTGAACCCGCCGCACTGGACAAAGCCAAGGCCTTGTTTGACGCCGGCATCACCGCCACCCAAAGCCCGCAACGTGCAGCGGCCTATGGCGACCTGCAAGACCTGCTGATCGATCAAAGCTCGGCGTTCCCGGTGTACGAGCGCGTGTGGCAGGCGGCGACGTCGGCCAAGGTGAAGAACTTCCGCTGGACCGCCGAGGGCTTTGCGCTGCTGGGTGATATCGAGATCGGCACGCCATGAGCCGTTACCTGATGGGCCGTGTCGGGCAGGCGCTCTTGGTGTTATGGGGCGCCTACAGCATCACCTACTTCATTTTGTATCTGCTGCCGGGGGACACGTTGACCCTGATGCTCAGCGCTTCGGGTATGGAGGCCGATGCGCTGTCGGTGGAAGACCTGGCCAAGGCTCGGGCCTATTACGGCTTGGACAAGGGCGTGTTCGAGCAATATTTCAGCCTGCTGTGGGGGGCAGTGCGGGGTGACTTTGGCCAGTCGCTGTCGATGAACCGCCCGGTGGCCGAATTGCTGGTTGAACGCCTGCCGCAAACCCTGTCACTCGCAGGCCTGGCGATTGGGCTGTCATTGCTCGGCGGTATTGGGCTGGCCTACTTGACCGCCTATATCCGCTGGCAACCCCTGAAGAAAGCCCTGACCCGCCTGCCCTCTCTGGGTTTTTCGGTGCCGGTGTTCTGGATGGGGCTGTTGCTGATCCAGGTGTTTGCGTTTGGCTTGGGCTGGTTTCCGGCCACCGGCAGCAAGGGGTTTGAAAGCCTGATATTGCCGGCGGTGACTCTGGCCATTCCCAGTGCCGCGGTGTATGCCCAGGTACTGCAACGCAGTTTCCAAGGGGTGTGGAAGGAGTCCTACATCATCACCGCCTACGCCAAGGGCCTGAGTCGTGGCCAGGTGCAGGCGCGTCATGGGTTCAAGAACGCGGCGCTGCCGATCCTCACGTTGATTGGCTTGCAAGTCGGCAATACCGTATCGGGCGCGGTGCTGGTGGAGACCATCTTTGCTCGCAACGGCATTGGGCGACTGGCCCAGGAGGCGGTGCTGCGCCAGGACATTCCCGTGGTGCTGGCCATCGTCGCGGTGTCGGCGGCGGCGTTTGTCTTGGTGAACCTGTTGGTCGACCTGCTTTACCCCTGGTTTGACCCGCGTATCTCCCACACGCCAAAGGTGTCCTAGATCATGACTGTCCTTGAGCAGAACCTGCGCGGCACTGCCCGCCCCGCCAGTCACCCGTTGTGGCGCCGCCGCAGCCGCCTGCAACGCGCAACGACCGTGTTGCTGCCCTTGCTGCGACGGCCCGGTTTCAGCTTGGCGGTGCTGCTGGTGTTGTTCGCATTGGTGTCGGCGGTGGCGCCGCACCTGCTGACCAGCTTTGACCCCTACGCCACATCGCCTATCGACAAACTGCGCGCACCCAATCTTACGCATTGGTTCGGTACCGACGAGCTGGGACGCGACCTGTTTACCCGCGTGGTCTACGGCTCTAGCCTGTCGATGTTGGCCGCTTCGCTGGCCGTGGGCATTGCGTTGCTGGGCGGACTGGGGCTGGGTATTTTGTCTGGCTTTGCTGGCGGGCGTATCGACTCGGTGATCATGCGTGTTGTCGATGTGTTGCTCGCCCTCCCCGGCGTGCTGCTAGCGTTGGCGATTGTCACGGCCATCGGCTTTGGCACGGTGCCGGTGGCCATTGCGGTGGGCGTCGGCATCATTCCGGGGTTCGCCCGCACCACCCGCGCCGAAGTGCTACGGGTCAAGACGCTGCCCTATGTCGAAGCCGCGCGCCTGGGCGGTGCAAGCTGGGGGCGCACGTTGTTGCTGCATATCCTGCCGAATGCCTGGGGCCCGGTGGCGGTGTTGGCCACGCTGGATTTCGGCGCAGCCATTCTTGCCACGGCCGGGTTGAGCTTTCTCGGGTTCGGCGCAGTGCCACCGGCGGCGGAATGGGGCACGTTGATTGCCAATGGTCGCCACTTTCTGATTACAGCGCCGTGGGTGTCGCTGCTGCCCGGCCTGTTCCTGGTGGCGGTGGTGTTCAGCCTTAACCATATTGCCCGCACCTTCGAGGAGAATCAGCGATGAGCGCTTTAGTGGACGTACGCCAACTCGGTGTCAGCTACCGTACCCATGGGCAGGTCAATCACGCGGTGCGCGGGTTGTCGTTTGCCATTGCGCAAGGCGAGACGGTGGCGATTGTCGGCGAGTCTGGCTCGGGTAAATCCACCCTGGCCAATGCGATTCTCGGCTTGCTGCCCAACAATGCGCAGATCAGCGCCGGGCAATTGTGGGTCGACGGCAACGACCTGACCCACGCCAGCGAGCGCCAGAAGCGTGGCGTGCGCGGGCGAACGGTCGGCCTGGTGCCGCAGGACCCGATGGTCAGCCTCAACCCAACCCTGCGCATCGGCCAGCAGATCGCCGAAGCGCTGATATTGGCCAAGGGCAAACGCTACCCTGGCGTCGATGCCGACATTGTTGAGTTGCTGCAACAAGTGGGTATCGACAAGCCGGTGCTGCGTGCCCGTCAGTATCCCCATGAGCTTTCCGGTGGCATGCGCCAACGCGTGCTGATCGCCATCGCCCTGGCCGGCAACCCGCGGCTGATCATCGCCGACGAACCCACCAGCGCCCTCGATGTGACGGTGCAGCGCAAGATCCTTGATCACTTGCAGCGCCTGGTCAGCGAGCGCGGGATTTCGCTGCTGATCATCACCCACGACCTGGGTGTGGCCACTGATCGCGCTGACCGCATATTGGTCATGCAGCAAGGCGAGCTGGTGGAGCAAGGCCCGCCCCGGCAAATTCTCAATGCGCCGCAGCATGACTACACCCGGGCGCTGATTGCCGCTGCGCCCGCGTTTGCCAAGCGTCGGGAGCCGTTGATTCGGATCGACCCGATGGAAGAGCCAATCTTGAGCCTGAAAAACGTCGGCAAGACGTTCGCCTTGCCTAAGGTCAAGGGTGAGGACAATACCTTCGTCGCCCTGGAGAACCTGAGCCTGGAGGTATACCCCGGCCAGACCCTGGCGATTGTCGGCGAGTCGGGCTCGGGTAAAAGCACCGCGCTGCGCATCGCCCTTGGCCTGGAGAAACCGACTCAGGGTCAGGTGTGGTTCGAACAGCAAGACGTTACCGACCTGAGCTGGCGCGATTTCCGTCCGCTGCGCCAGCGCCTGCAACTGGTGCAGCAAAACCCCTTTGCCGCCCTCGACCCACGCTTCACCGTGTTTGACAGCATCGTCGAGCCGCTGGTGTCGTTCGGCTTGCTCAGAGGCCCGGCACTGGAGCAAGCGGCACGGGAACTGATGAGCCGTGTGCACCTGCCGGTGAGTTTCCTGGATCGTTTGCCTCGGGAGTTATCCGGCGGCCAATGCCAACGGGTGGCGATAGCCCGGGCGCTGGCGTTGAAGCCGGATCTGTTGCTGTTGGATGAGCCGGTCAGTGCGCTGGATGTGTCGGTGCAGGCGCACATTCTCGATTTGCTGGAGGAGTTGCAGCGGGAAATGGGTATTGCCTATGTGTTGGTGTCCCACGATTTGTCGGTGGTGGCCAACTTTGCCCATGAAGTGCTGGTGTTGCGTAATGGCAAGGTGGTGGAGCAAGGGACGGTGGAACACATCTTCAACCGCCCTGCCAGCGACTACACCCGTGAACTGATTGCGGCCATTCCGGGGCAGCAGGCCACGGCAAGTGCGGCGTAAGGCATGACTCCTCTATCGCCCATGCCTCAGCCTTCGCAGCCTCGCTAAAGCTCGACAGCTCCCACAGGTGACCGCGTTCACCCCTTGAAAGGTGGTCAAGTGTGGGAATCACGCCCGGCCGTTGAGCAGGTCCAGCGCCACATCCACAATCATGTCTTCCTGGCCGCCTACCATGCGGCGTCTACCCAGTTCCACCAGGATGTCGAGGGTCTTGAGCCCGTACTTGGCAGCCGCAACCTCGGCGTGGCGCAGGAAGCTTGAATACACACCCGCATACCCCAGCGCCAGGGTTTCGCGGTCGACGCGTACTGGCCGGTCTTGCAGCGGGCGCACGAGGTCGTCGGCGGCGTCGAGCAACGTGTAGAGGTCGGTGCCGTGGTGCCAGCCGAGGCGGTCGGCAGCGGCGATAAACACTTCCAGCGGTGCGTTGCCGGCACCGGCGCCCATACCCGCCAGGCTGGCGTCGATACGGTCGCAGCCCTCCTCCACTGCCGTGATGGAGTTGGCCACGCCCAGTGACAGGTTGTGGTGAGCGTGCATGCCGGTGTGGGTTTCAGGCTTGAGTGTGGCCTTGAACGCTCGGAAGCGATCACGCACGTCCTGCATGTTCATCGCGCCGCCAGAATCGGCCATGTACACGCAGGTAGCGCCGTAGCTTTCCATCAATTTGGCTTGGGCGGCCAAATGCTCAGCCGGGATCATGTGGCTCATCATCAGGAAGCCCACGGTGTCCATGCCCAGTTCGCGGGCGTATTCGATGTGCTGCCTCGACACATCAGCCTCGGTGCAATGCGTGGCGATACGCACCACGCGGGCGCCGGCGTTGTAGGCGGCCTTGAGGTCATGCACGGTACCAATGCCCGGCAGCAGCAAGGTGGCGATCTTCGCGTGACTGATCACGTCGGCGGCCGCCTCGATCCACTCAAGGTCAGTGTGTGCGGCAAAACCATAGTTGAAGCTTGAACCTTGCAGGCCATCACCGTGGGCGATTTCAATGGAGTCGACGCGCGCCTTGTCGAGTGCGCGGGCGATGTCCTGCACGTTCTGGATCGAATATTGGTGACGGATCGCATGGCTGCCGTCGCGCAGGGTCACGTCGGAGATATACAGTTTTTTATCGGCGTTGAACGTCATGTCGTGTTCCTCAGGCCTTCAGCAGCGACTGCGCCATGCGCTCGGCGGTGGCCAACGCGGCAGACGTCATGATGTCGAGATTACCGGCGTAGGCCGGCAGGTAATGGGCGGCGCCTTCGACTTCGAGGAACACCGAGGTCTTGAGCCCCGAGAACTTACCCAGGCCGGGCAGGTTCAACGGGGCATCTTCGGGGATCACATCGAACTGGACTGTTTGCTTGAGTCGATAGCCCGGCACATAGGCCTGTACGGCGGCGGCCATCTCGATAATCGAGGCTTCGATCAGCGCCTGGTCGGTCGCTTCGGACAACACAAACACGGTGTCGCGCATCATCAACGGCGGCTCGGCAGGGTTCATCACGATAATCGCCTTGCCCTTGGCCGCCCCGCCGATCACTTCGATGGCCTTGGCGGTAGTTTCAGTAAATTCATCGATATTGGCGCGAGTGCCCGGGCCCGCCGACTTGCTGGCAATCGAGGCGACGATTTCGGCGTAATGCACTTTCGCGACCCGTGACACCGCGGCCACCATGGGAATCGTGGCCTGCCCGCCGCACGTGACCATATTGACGTTGAGCTGGGCCAGGTTCTGCTCCAGGTTGACCACAGGCACGCAGTACGGGCCGATGGCCGCAGGCGTCAAGTCGATCAAGCGGATGCCGGGCTTGATCGACCGCAACACCGCATCGTTGCTGACATGGGCACTGGCCGAGGTGGCATCGAACACGATATCGATGTGTTCAAACACCGGCATACGGCTCAGCCCTTCGACGCCTTCGTGGGTGGTCGCCACGCCCATACGTTGGGCGCGTGCCAGGCCATCGGAGGCGGGGTCAATGCCGACCATCACCGCCATCTCCAAGTGTTTGGCGTTGCGCAACACCTTGATCATCAGGTCAGTGCCGATGTTGCCGGAACCGATGATCGCCACTTTCAATTTTCCAGTCATATCACTACTCCAGGTCGGCAGGCGTCCGTGCCCGCCTGGGCAATCAGGACGCCTGGCCGAGCACGGGGCTTGGCGCGGGCTTGGCTTTCTTTTCCAGCTTTGTGTAAACGATGTAGGTCAGCACCACGCCCGAGAGCATCACCGCTGCCAGGAAGTACAAGCCGGACGACAACGTGCCGGTGTATTCCTTCAAGGCACCGATGCCAAATGGGCCGATATAGCCGCCCAAGTTGCCGAACGAGTTGATCAACGCAATGCCGGCGGCAGCCGAGGCGCCCGAGAGGAACCGCCCAGGCAGCACCCAGAAAATCGCAGTCACCGAAAACAGACTAAACGCGGTCAGGCACAGCGCTGCCAGTTGCAGGGTTGGCAGGCTCAGCCAAGCGCTGAGGAACAATCCCACGGCCCCAAGCACATACAGCACGGTGAGATGCCCGTAGCGGTCGTTCAAGCGGTCAGAACTGCGGGGCACCAACAGCAGGCCGATCACCCCAAACACATAGGGAATCGCCGAGATAAAGCCCGTGGTCAGGTCACTGCCACCGAACTGCTTGACCAGGGTGGGTAACCACAGGCTCAGGCCATAGGTGCTCAATGTACTCGGCAGGTACAACAGCGCCAGCAGCAATACGCGGCGGTCGGCCAGGGCCCGCAAAGGGTTGGTGTGTTCAGTTTGGCCATAGGTTTCGCGGTCTCTGTGCAGCTCACCCAGCAACCATTGGCGGTCGGCCTCTGGCAGCCAGCGCGCATCCTGCGGCGTGTCCGGCAGCAGTTTCAAGGTTGGCCAGGCGAGCAGGATGGCGGGCAGGCCGATGGTGATGAACAGCCACTGCCAACCGGCCAGGCCCCAGATGCCATTCATGCCCAACAACCAACCGGCCAGGGGCCCGGTGACCATCAGCGCAACAGGTTGGGACAAAATGAAGAACCCCAGCACCTTGCCGCGATGGCAGACCGGGAACCAACGGGTGATGTAGTACAGCACCCCAGGAAAGAACCCGGCCTCGGCCGCCCCCAGCAAGAAGCGCATTACATAGAAGCTGTAGCTGCCCTGGACGAAGGCCATGCCGACCGTGATCGCGCCCCAGGTCACCAGGATTCGCGCAAACCAGCGCCGTGCGCCAAAACGCTCAAGCAGCAGATTGCTGGGCACCTCGAAGAAGAAATAGCCGATAAAAAACAGCCCCGCACCAAAGCCGTAGGCCATGTCGCTGAGGCCGATATCGGCATTCATGTGCAATTTGGCGAAGCCCACCGCCGAACGATCGATGAAGGCAACGAGGTACAGCAGAATCAGGAAGGGAATCAACCTGAGCGTGAGCGTGCGAATAATCCGAGCGTCCGGATTCATAGTCTTCTCCATCATTGTTTTTGTTATGGAATGCGTCGATCCGGCCGGTCCGCCTGCGGTCAAACGACCGCCAGCATTGGCAATTGGCGAAAACAATATAGTAATACAAATACTCACGCAATCGTTTCAAAACGGCTTTTTATGCGGTAGATTCGTCATGTAAATTTTGATTAGTCATACAATAAGAGTGATCTCGCCATGACAGGTAAAAAGACTCCGCTCCGTTCCGCCCAGTGGTTTGGCACGTCCGACAAGAACGGTTTCATGTACCGCAGTTGGATGAAAAACCAGGGGATTCCGGACCATGAGTTCCAGGGCAAGCCCATCATTGGCATCTGCAATACCTGGTCCGAGCTGACGCCGTGCAACGCCCACTTCCGCAAAATTGCCGAGCATGTGAAGAAGGGTGTGCTGGAGGCCGGTGGGTTCCCGGTGGAGTTCCCAGTGTTCTCGAGTGGCGAGTCAAACCTGCGCCCGACCGCGATGCTCACCCGCAACCTGGCGAGCATGGACGTCGAGGAAGCCATTCGCGGCAACCCGGTCGATGCAGTGGTGCTGCTGACCGGCTGTGACAAAACCACCCCGGCCTTGCTGATGGGCGCCGCCAGTTGCGACGTGCCCGCCATCGTCGTCACCGGCGGGCCAATGCTCAACGGCAAGCACAAAGGTAAGGATATTGGCTCTGGCACGGTGGTCTGGCAGATGCACGAAGCCTATAAGGCCGGGCAGATCAGCCTGGATGAATTCCTCTCTGCCGAAGCCGGCATGTCGCGCTCGGCCGGTACCTGCAACACCATGGGTACCGCCTCCACGATGGCGTGCATGGCCGAAGCCTTGGGCACATCGCTGCCGCACAACGCCGCGATCCCGGCGGTGGACTCACGCCGTTATGTGCTGGCGCATTTGTCGGGCATGCGCATTGTCGACATGGTGCATGAAGACCTGCGCCTGTCGAAGATCCTCACCAAGGCCGCGTTCGAAAACGCTATCAAGGTCAACGCAGCCATCGGCGGCTCGACCAACGCGGTCATCCACCTCAAGGCCATTGCCGGACGCATCGGTGTGGAGCTCGACCTGGAAGACTGGACCCGCGTTGGTCGCGGCACCCCGACGATTGTCGATATGCAACCGTCGGGTCGCTTCCTGATGGAGGAGTTTTACTATGCAGGTGGCTTGCCTGCTGTGATCCGGCGCATGGGCGAAGCCGGCCTGCTGCCCAATCCTGATGCGCTGACCGCCAACGGCCAGAGCCTCTGGAGCAACTGTAAGGCGTCGCCGCAATACAACGACGAAGTGATCCGCCAGGTCGACAACCCGCTGGTAGCCGACGGTGGCCTGTGCATCCTGCGCGGCAATCTGTCGCCACGCGGCGCGGTACTCAAGCCCTCGGCCGCGACCCCTGAGCTGATGCAGCATCGTGGGCGTGCCGTGGTGTTCGAGAATTTCGACGACTATAAAGCGCGCATTGCCGACCCGGACCTGGACGTCGATGAAACCTGCGTATTGGTGCTCAAGAACGCCGGCCCCAAGGGTTACCCCGGCATGGCTGAAGTCGGCAACATGGGTTTGCCGCCCAAGGTGCTGGCCAAGGGCGTGACCGACATGGTGCGTATTTCTGACGCCCGTATGAGCGGCACCGCCTACGGCACCGTCGTGTTGCACGTGGCGCCGGAAGCCGCTGCCGGTGGGCCATTGGCCGCCGTGCGTAACGGCGACTTCATCGAACTCGACTGCGCCGGTGGCCGCCTGCACCTGGACATCAGCGACGAAGAACTGCAAGCGCGCCTCAGTGACCTTAAGCCAGACACCAGCGCCAAGATCTTCTCCAGCGGTTACGCCCGCCTGTATGTAGACCACGTGCTGCAAGCCGACGAAGGTTGCGACTTCGACTTCCTGGTGGGCTGCCGTGGCTCCGAGGTGCCGCGCCACTCGCACTGATTCACAGGCTGCGCGCCAACTCCTGGCGCGCATCTGCGTCCTGCCAAATCGATCCGGAAGCGATGCTATGATGCAGCGTATTTCGTCAGAGCCACGTCGTCGTCATGAATTACCAGACTCTCCAGCCCGGCAAAAGCATGCATGCCCAGATCGTCCAGGAACTGGGGATGCACATCGTTTCCGGGCGCTTCAAACCCGAACAAAAGCTGCCGGCCGAAGCCTTGCTGTGCGAAGAATACAAGGTCAGCCGACCGGTCTTGCGCGAAGCCACCCGCGTGCTCAGCGCCAAGGGCCTGGTGTACTCCAAGACCCGTGTGGGCACTGTCGTGCGCCCGCGTGTGGAATGGCACCTGCTCGACCCAGACGTGCTGTACTGGCTGATGCAATCGACCCCCCATAGCGAATTCTTCCACACCCTGGCCGGGGTGCGACGTATCCTGGAACCTGAAATCGCCGCCCTGGCGGCCACCACCGCAACCGAGGCGGATATCGCGAGCATCGATGAAGCCTACCGGCGCATGGAAGCTGCAAAAAGCCCCAGCGAACTACTTCAGCCAGACCTGGACTTCCACCGCGCGATTGCCAGTGCCACCCACAACGACTTGCTGGCCTACATGTGCAACATGCTCTCGCTGCCGTTGCGCGAATCGATCAATGTCACCAACCAACGCCCCAACACCCAAGCGCTGAGCCTGCCCCGGCACAAGGCGATTCTCACCGCGATCAAAAATCGCGACGCCCTGAGCGCGCGGCACGCTTCCTTGGTGCAGCTGGACGACACCCGTTCGGCCCTCGATACCGTGATGAATGTGTTGACGCCGTTGTAGCCGCTATTTAGCTAATTCCGGTGCATTGCCATCACCAACATTGATAGCACCCTAACGAAAAAGCCCATTCTAAAGGGCTTTGCATCGGCTTATATCATTCCGAATGATAGTTACCTTTGCTTCATTCGATTCGTGACATAGCACCTCGCCGCGCATGATCCGCCCATCTCAAATACATTGGCGGATGCACCTCATGGAACAGTCACTCAAACATTTGCGCTTCCCCCTGGCGATATTGGCCGTGGTGGTGATGAGCGCGTGCGGCAAGACCCCGGAACAAGCGGCCGCCATGCCTGCTGCAGCCGTCAGCGTGGCCAAGGTGCTGGAGCAACCGGTCAACGAATGGGATGAATTCACCGGTCGCCTGGAAGCGCCGGAAACCGTACAGATCCGACCACGGGTATCTGGCCAGATTGACCAAGTCGCTTTCGTCGAAGGCGCTTTGGTCAAGAAAGGCGACCTGCTGTTCCAGATCGACCCGCGTCCGTTCCAGGCTGAAGTGCGCCGCCTTGAAGCCCAGCTTCAACAAACCCGCGCCGCCGCAACCCGCAGTGATAACGAAGCCCAGCGCGGCGAACGTCTGCGTCAGAGCAATGCGATCTCCGCCGAGCTGGCTGACTCGCGCACCACCGCCGCCCAGGAAGCCCGCGCCGCTGTCGCCGGCATTCAAGCGCAATTGGACCTGGCCAAGCTGAACCTGAGTTTTACCCGCGTGACCTCGCCTATCAGCGGCCGTGTCAGCCGTGCCGACATCACCGCCGGCAACCTGGTGACCGCCGACGTGACCCCGCTGACCAGTGTGGTTTCCACCGACAAGGTCTACGCCTACTTCGACGCCGACGAGCGCGTGTTCCTCAAGTACACCGAGCTGGCCCGCCAAGGCCGTCGCGGTGCGACCACTCCGGTGTACCTGGGCCTGTCCAACGAAACCGGCAACCCGCACCTGGGCCAGATGAACTTCGTCGACAACCAGGTCAACCCGGCCACTGGCACCATCCGTGGCCGCGCGGTATTCGACAACAGCAAGGGCGAATACACGCCTGGCCTGTATGCGCGCCTGAAGCTGGTCGGCAGCGGCACCTACTCCGCCGTGTTGATCAATGACGAAGCGGTCGGTACCGACCTCGGTAAAAAATTCGTGTTGGTGATGGACGGCGACAAGCCGGTTTACCGCTCGGTGGAACTGGGGCCGAAAATCGAAGGTTTGCGCATCGTGCGCAACGGCTTGAACAAAGACGACACCATTATCGTCAAGGGCCTGCAACGCGTGCGCCCTGGCTCGCCGGTTGCCCCGGAAACCATCCCGATGGCCAGCAAGGAAACCCTCGCCGCCTTGGCCCAACAACGACAAGCCCTTGAAGCCAGCAACCTGGAGCAAGTGGCGCCGGATAAAACCGCGCCCAAGCTCGCAGCCGTTGCGACTCCACGCGGTTAAGGGATACGACTCAAGATGAATTTTTCCAAGTTCTTCATTTCGCGACCGATCTTCGCAGCGGTGCTGTCGCTATTGATCCTGATCGCGGGCGCCATCTCGCTGTTCCAACTGCCGATCAGCGAATACCCGGAAGTAGTACCGCCGACCGTCGTGGTTCGCGCCAACTTCCCGGGTGCGAACCCTAAAGTCATCGGCGAAACCGTGGCCGCGCCCCTGGAGCAAGCCATCACCGGCGTCGAGAACATGCTGTATATGTCCTCGCAGTCGACCGCCGACGGCAAGCTGACCCTGACCATCACCTTCGCCCTGGGCACCGACCTGGACAACGCGCAGGTGCAGGTGCAAAACCGTGTGACGCGCACGCAGCCCAAGCTGCCTGAAGAAGTGACGCGCATCGGTATCACCGTGGACAAGGCCTCCCCCGACCTGACCATGGTGGTGCACGTCACGTCCCCGGACCAGCGCTACAACATGCTGTACCTGTCCAACTACGCGATCCTCAATATCAAGGATGAGCTAGCGCGTTTGGGCGGTGTGGGTGATGTGCAACTGTTCGGCATGGGCGACTACTCCCTGCGCGTGTGGCTGGACCCAAACAAGACCGCTTCGCGCAACCTGACCGCCACCGATGTGGTCACGGCGATTCGCGAACAGAACCGTCAGGTAGCCGCCGGTGCACTGGGCGCGCAGCCTGCGCCCAACGACACCAGCTTCCAGCTGTCGGTCAACACTCAGGGGCGCCTGGTCACTGAGGAAGAGTTCGAAAACATCGTGATTCGCGCCGGTGACAATGGCGAAATCACGCGCCTCAAAGACATCGCACGGGTTGAGCTGGGTTCCAGCCAATACGCCCTGCGCTCGTTGATCGATAACCAGCCGGCCGTGGCAATCCCGATCTTCCAGCGCCCTGGCTCCAACGCTATCGACATCTCCAATGAAGTTCGCGCCAAGATGGCGGAGCTGAAAAAGAGCTTCCCCGAAGGCATGGACTACCGCATCGCCTATGACCCGACCGTGTTCGTGCGTGGCTCCATCGAAGCCGTGGTGCACACCCTGTTCGAAGCGCTGATCCTCGTGGTGCTGGTGGTGATCCTGTTCCTGCAAACCTGGCGTGCGTCGATCATCCCGTTGGTGGCGGTGCCGGTATCGTTGATCGGTACGTTTGCGGTGATGCACCTGTTTGGCTTCTCGCTCAACGCGCTGTCGCTCTTCGGGCTGGTGTTGGCGATTGGTATCGTGGTGGACGACGCCATCGTGGTGGTGGAGAACGTCGAGCGTAATATCGAGCTGGGCCTGGAGCCCTTCCCCGCCACTGAAAAAGCCATGAGCGAAGTGACCGGCCCGATCATTGCCACCGCGCTTGTGCTGTGTGCGGTGTTCGTGCCAGCGGCCTTTATCAGCGGCTTGACCGGTCAGTTCTATAAGCAGTTCGCGCTGACCATTGCAATCTCGACGGTGATCTCGGCATTCAACTCGTTGACCTTGTCGCCGGCCTTGGCCGCAGTGTTGCTCAAAGGCCACAACGCGCCGAAGGATGGCTTCTCCAAGTTCCTCGACAAAATGCTCGGTGGCTGGTTGTTCCGCCCGTTCAACCGCTTCTTCGAAAAAGCCAGCCATGGCTATGTCGGCACCGTGCGCCGCGTCATCCGTGGCAGTGGCATCGCGCTGTTCCTGTACGCCGGCCTGATGGTGCTGACCTGGCTGGGCTTTGCTCACACCCCGACCGGTTTCGTACCGGCCCAGGACAAGCAATACCTGGTGGCCTTCGCGCAATTGCCGGACGCCGCGAGCCTGGACCGCACCGAAGACGTGATCAAGCGCATGTCTGACATCGCCTTGAAACAGCCAGGTGTTGAAAGCGCTATCGCCTTCCCGGGCCTGTCGATCAACGGTTTTACCAACAGCCCGAACAACGGCATCGTATTCGTGACCTTGAAGCCCTTCGACGAGCGTAAAGACCCGAGCATGTCGGCCGGTGCAATTGCCGGTGCCTTGAACGGCAAGTACAGCGGCATCCAGGAAGCCTACATGGCGATCTTCCCGCCGCCGCCGGTACAGGGCCTGGGCACCATTGGTGGCTTCCGCCTGCAAATTGAAGACCGTGGCAACCTGGGTTACGACGAGCTGTACAAAGAAGTGCAAAACGTCATCACCAAAAGCCGTGGCGTACCGGAGCTGTTTGGCCTGTTCACCAGCTACACGGTCAACGTGCCCCAGGTCGATGCCGCCATCGACCGCGAAAAGGCCAAGACCCACGGTGTGGCGATCAGCGACATCTTCGACACGTTACAGATCTATCTGGGCTCGTTGTACGCCAACGACTTCAACCGCTTTGGCCGTACCTACCAGGTCAACGTGCAGGCTGAGCAGCAGTTCCGCCAGGATGAAGACCAGATCGGCCAACTGAAAGTGCGTAACAACAAAGGCGAGATGATCCCGCTGGCGACCTTTATCAAGGTCAGCGACACCTCGGGGCCGGACCGCGTGATGCACTACAACGGCTTTATCACAGCTGAAATAAACGGTAACGCGGCGCCGGGCTACAGCTCGGGCCAGGCAGAAGCGGCGATTGAAAAACTGCTGAAAGAAGAACTGCCCAACGGCATGACCTACGAGTGGACCGACCTGACGTATCAGCAAATCCTCTCGGGCAACACCGCGCTGTTTGTGTTCCCCCTCTGCGTACTGCTGGCGTTCCTGGTACTGGCCGCCCAATACGAAAGCTGGAGCCTGCCACTGGCGGTGATCCTGATCGTACCGATGACCCTGCTGTCGGCCATTACCGGGGTGATTATCTCGGGCAGCGACAACAACATCTTCACCCAGATCGGCCTGATCGTACTGGTGGGCCTGGCCTGTAAGAACGCGATTCTGATCGTCGAGTTCGCCAAGGATAAACAGGCCGAGGGGCTCGACCCGCTGGCTGCGGTGCTGGAGGCGTGCCGTCTGCGTCTGCGGCCGATCCTGATGACCTCGTTTGCGTTCATCATGGGTGTGGTGCCACTGGTGTTGTCCAGCGGTGCCGGTGCCGAGATGCGCCATGCCATGGGCGTGGCGGTGTTCTCCGGGATGATCGGCGTGACCTTCTTCGGTCTGTTGCTGACGCCAGTGTTCTACGTACTGATCCGTCGCTATGTGGAGCGCCAAGAGGCGCGCAAAGCGGCCAAGGCCTTGAAGCTGGAGACACAGCAATGAGCGTGAAAGTCTTTTTGCCGAGCTTGCTGGTACTGGCGCTGAGCGCGTGTGCCGTAGGCCCGGACTACACAACCCAGAACCTGGAGGCGGCCAATATCACGGCCGCCGCCGACACCAAAAGCTACGACCACGCCCAGTACGAAGGCATTTGGTGGCAGCAGTTCGACGACCCGACCCTCGACCAATTAGTGACGCAGTCATTGAGCGGTAACCGAGACCTGCGTGTCGCCTTTGCCCGCCTGCGAGCAGCCCGTGCGATTCGTGACGATGCGGCCAACGACATCATGCCCGTGGTCACCTCCCGCGCCAGCAGCGAGGTGGGCAAGGGCCAGATTCCCGGCCAGACCACCAAGCGTGTGACCAGCGAACGCTACGACCTGGGCCTGGACATGGCCTGGGAACTCGATTTGTTCGGCCGCATCCGTCGCAACCTGGAAGCCAGCGACGCTGACCAACAGGTGGCCGAAGCCGACCTGTACCAACTGCAAGTCACCATGATTGCCGAATTGGTGGACGCCTACGGTCAACTGCGCGGCGCGCAACTGCGTGAACGCATCGCCCTGGACAACCTGAAAAACCAGCAGGAATCGCGCACCATCACCATGAGTCTGCGTGATGCCGGTGTGGGTGATCAGTTGGATGTGGAACGCGCCGATGCACGCCTGGCGGCCGTCGAAGCCAGCGTGCCGCAACTGCAAGCCGAACAAGTGCGCGAGCGTAACCGCATCGCCACCCTCCTCGGCCAGCGTCCCGACAAGCTCACCGTAGACCTGAGCCCCAAAGACCTGCCGGCCATTGCCAAGGCGCTGCCGATTGGTGACCCAGGGCAACTGCTGCAACGTCGCCCGGACATCCTCAGCGCCGAACGCAAACTGGCCGCCGCCACTGCACGTATCGGTGTGGCCAAGGCCGACCTGTTCCCACGGGTCAGCCTGAGTGGCTTCCTCGGCTTTACCGCCGGACGCGGTTCGCAGATCGGTTCGGCCGCAGCGAATGCCTGGTCCCTCGGCCCAAGCATCACCTGGGCCGCGTTTGACCTGGGCAGCGTGCGCGCCCGTTTGCGCGGTGCGAACGCCGAAGCCGACGGCGCCCTGGCGACGTACGAGCAACAAGTGTTGCTGGCGCTGGAAGAATCCGAGAACGCGTTCAGCGACTACGGCAAGCGTCAGCAGCGCCTGGTGTCATTGATCCGTCAGAGCGAATCCAGCCGCGCCGCTGCCGACCTGGCTGCGATCCGCTACCGCGAGGGCACCGTGGACTTCCTCGTGCTGCTCGACGCTCAGCGTGAACGCCTGGCCGCTGAAGACTCCCAGGCCCAGGCCGAAGTGGACCTTTATCGCGGCATCGTTGCGATCTACAAGGCCCTGGGCGGTGGCTGGCAGCCGGATACGGTGATCGCCAGCAATAAGTGATGTGAAGAGCTCCTTTGGTTGGTCGCATCCAGCCAATTTTTAGCCCTGCGGCCCATTTGGACGCGGGGCTTTTTTTTAAAGTGTGGGGGGGTGAGGTCGATAGAGAGAGGTAACTTCGATTATTGGAGAGTTGGAAAATGACCATTAATTCGACCGCAGCGCAAAGCAAAGCAAGCCCTGGCTATATCATCCAAAACCCGAAAAAAGTCATTACTGACTTTACCGTGACGGAAGAATCCAAAGCTGCTAAAGCATTGAATATCAAAAATGACGAGCAAATTGCCGACTTGAAGAAATTTCTGAAGGGCTTTGACATGACAAATATAAGCCTCAACGACCTAAAAAAAGTAGGCAGCAAGCTTTACGACAACAAACTTATTGATGTAGAAGCTTTTTTCGTGTTCTTAGCCGGCAGGCGGGTATTCGACCACAACGGCAAACAAGCAGAAAAAGATGTGAAGTTCAATGCAATCGCGCTATTCGATCAACGACTTGAAGAGCAAACAGCATCGTTGGGCAGCTATTCAGACACCACCAAGCAGGAACCCGGATTCGTGGCATGGAGACAGGGCATGATTGTTGCTAACCAGGCAATCAACGCACTTGCCTACTTTGCTTACTCTTCAAGGCAGGATTTATCAATAGACGAAAAAGCTTGATTTACAGCTTCTATGTGAAGTGCAAAGACACACGCTTTGCACTTCACCCCGCTGCCGATCAGCGCCCGTATCTAACAGTGCCTGAATAGGCTTTGGACACAGCTTCAGGGTTTTCGACCACTACTCGATAGGTGCCATGTGGCCCTGAGTATGAGGCATTCGGACCTATTCCGAATGTTAGTCGCGTCCACGTACTTCCAACGGCCCGTTCTATATACATTCGAGGTGCACTTCCTGCTCCTGATGCAGAAATACTCGCATTGATACTCGCTCCCGCACACCCTCCCGCCGATGTTATCGAGAATGGGCCTTGGGCAGTGATCTCCTCTTTCGGTGACAATATTCCGCTAAAACTCTCCGTAATATACAAACACAACGCATTCGCCTGAAACGACGTCAGCGCCAACGCCAACGCCAAAAAAGGTACAGCAAAAAGACTTTTCATGATTTTCACCTCACGTGTTAAACAATTAAGATTTTTTGCGTTTAATGGCATTACATTCTTGTTCATTTATTCATAGGTCGCCCTCGACTTGTCAGCGTGCGTGCGCCGAGGCGAATACATGCCGATCATGGATAAAGCCATTAAATTAGAAGGTAGGCGTCGTGATATTTAATATGCACGACTTATTATCCGAGGCAAGCCGATGACGTCCTAAAACAACGCAGGACTGTTCCGTAGTACAAGTGAAGTACTGAGTAAGTCATTTCCTAATCCCGCGTCGCAGCGCTATTTCACGCAACAACACAGACTCAATTCCATTTGAAAACTTCGCGCACAACATCGGTAACTTTTGCTGACGTACTCTGCGGGGTCGTTCGTTTTTCAAATACACCGAGAATGCGCCCGGTTTGATCGTGCCGTGCAATCAGATAAGCCGGTGCTGTGGGAAAGGAAACATCGCGTTTATTAATAATACGAACGGCCACGGTTTCTTTAATAAGGCCATTCCCTGACCGTGAAGCAGCCTCGTCGATTGCCTTCATATTGGCCTCGAACAACGGTCGATTAGTCTTGGCTTGGTCCAACAATGCCGCCACAAACAGTGTCGAGTCTGCGTTATGTGTTTGCGGCTCGCGGGCAAACAAACTGACGGTGCCGTCTTTGGCGTCAGCGCTCAGGTAGCGGTAGTCCTTGGGGTCTGTGGACTTGCCCAGGTTCAGCAGGTCTACGATATCTTCCCGCGCGCCGCGCAATTTGCCGGCGTAGACAAAGTCTTCATCCACAGGCATACCATGGCTCATCTCATGGATGAGCGTATTGGCCAGGGTTTCGTCGCTGTTGCCCATGTCACGGTAATACTGCAACGCGCCGTCGATATTGACTTCGATATATTTCTCTTTGAGTGCACCAGCTTTGTAATCTGCGTAATTGGACGGTTGCAATTGGGCTGACCAACCCGGCCCTTCGTTAGGCAAAAAGCCGATGTTGTCTATCTTGAGCTGGTTTAGATCGGCCTTCATCATCTGCTGTTTGCGCTGCAGCGCCTTCAAGGTATCGGGCGTGTCAGCGCCGTAAAACAATCGGGCGATGCGCTTGGTGTCCTCGGCGTAATTGGGGTCTGCCGCTGTGCGTATGGCCGAATCAAGGCGACTACGGGCGATTGGCAATGAACGCTCAATGGCCTGTCGACTTTCTTTCAGGGCGGACAGCGCTGGGTGATTGACAGGTGTGGGTACGATGATTTCGCCAACCGATGCCCTGCGCATCTGCTTGGCGCCCTGTCGCGCGCCGCTGGCGGCCGCAGCTGCTATTCCTGTCGCAGAGCGTGGCTTGGCTGAATCCTTGAGCAATCGACTGATGATGCGTGGCGTTTTTTTCTGCGCCTGCTCGGTGATAAGACGGTAGTAACCCAATGCCTGGGGAATGTTCTTGAACGGATACCGAATACCCTTGGCAAATTGCCCTGCCAGCGGTGCGGCCATGAACGCGCCAGCCAACGCCGCGGAAATAATCGCTTCCTTGAGAAACGCATCCGCTTGAGCAGGGCGATCGCTGATGGCGGCTTGACCGAAACTGGCGCCGACGTAAGCGCCGGAGGCTACAAGGCCGGTCATCAGCGAAAACAATTTTGAACCCGTACCTGGCGCAGCGAACGCCCCCGCCGTCGAGTAAATGGTCAGTAACGTCTTGGCGATTTCCAAGCCTTTGAGGTCTGACTGCTCGCCCGTGGTAAATACCAGGGTGTCGATATCCGACTTCAATCGCGCCATTAAACCTTCGTACAACCGTTCGGTCAGCACGTCGACACTGGAGGTGGCATGAAAGGAAAAAGGGTTGGCATAAACCTGACCCTGCGTTACGCCTACGCCCAGCCAGGGCATGGAAGAGCGTGATCGTTTCTTTAACTCGAAAGCGTCCGCCTTGGACTTGTATCGATACTGTTCGTAGACCGGAAGCTTGGCGACGATGAACTGTTTGAACGCATCGGAAGTCGGGTAGACAGGAACCTGCTCGCTCATCCTTGCGCCGAACTTTTGGTAATGATTGATCGCGGTGCCGATCTCGAAATGCTCAGAGCCGTCCACGCTGAACACCAAACCGCCGGCCTTCAGCGGTATCAGAAATACGCCATTGAGCGTCGTACCGTGAAATTTGACTTCACGGGCCTGGGACTTGCCCTCCAGGAAATCACACACGGCTTGGTACGTTTCGCTGGCCTTGTCAGCCTTCGCCAAATACGCCAGACACCGTTCCATCACCTCACTTTTGTAGTGCGATTGCAGGCCACTTTTTTTGCCCGGATCCGCCTGGTAGGTCTTCAAAGCCAAGCTCATCTGGGTTTCCAGATTCTCCCGGGTCAAGTAGTCAATCAACGGTTGGTGCTGGTGCCCTACCACCCTGAAACGGTCGCCAAATTCGCGCCGCCATGACCCGACCACATGCTGATAGCTCCCAGTGACGATCTCAGTGAGGGTGAAGTAATGGGTCTTCTTGACCGGCGCATCCCTGCGCAGGTTTGGGTTTATCGGCACCAGAGGCTCATAGTCGACCCTGACCAGGCTGTCTGGCTTGAGCCCGGTGCGAATGCCTGTCTTGGCTTCATATTCAAGTACGCCGGACTTGATCTTTTCTTCGATGAACGCGCCGGGATGCAGGATGGGCGCATACAGAGCCACACGTTTGGCCAGCGCGTCACGAACCATTTTTCCGAATTTGCGCGGCGCCTCGGTAGCAGGATTTACCACTTCAGAGGGGGTCTGTTGTGGTGATGCATCGAGCAATCGGGTGTGCTCACGAACGAACGCTTCGCTGTAGGGGGTGGTTGCAATACGGGGTGCGAGGTCTGGTGTTAACAATGGATGCCCTCCCAAGGCCAAAGAATGACCACACTGAAGGGAGATCATCACCCCAGATATCAGAAGACTCTGAGGGAGTTGTAGCTGTTCAGCTATACGCCTGTTCGACTGACCTCAACTTGGTCATGCACCGAAGGGGCGACCACAGATTACCGATGCACTCGCCGCCCACTTTCCTACTCAGCCCGACTCACCTCATTCAGTATCAAACTGCGGTAATGCCCAGGGTTTGACCCCACCCATTTACGAAACGCTTTATAAAACGAACTCGTATCGGCAAAGCCTAACCGCGCGGCAATTTCGGCAAAGCTGATGTGCGGCTCAGCCAACCAGATAATGGCAAGTTCCTTGCGCACGCTGTCCTTGAGGCCTTGGTAGGTTTGCCCTTCGTCGGCCAGGCGACGGCGCAGGGTAGAGGCAGAGATGCACAGGCGCGCAGCGAAGCCGTCAGTCTCGGGCCAAGTGTCGGGGGGGAGTTGGCGCAGGTCATATTTGATGCGCGTCGCCAGGCTGTCGGGGTCTCGGTATTTGACCAGAATGTTGGCGGGCGCATGGGCCAGGAACCGCTTGAGCTCTTCGGGGCTGCGCTTGACCGGCAAGTCCAGGCAGTCGGCGGAGAAGATCATCCGCGTACGTGGCCGGTCGAAGCGCAGGTTGTCGGAGAACATCACCTGATAGTCGTCGCAGAAAGCCGGCTGCGGGCAGCGCAACTCAATGGCCAGAATCGGAATCCGCCGACCCGCCAGCCAACACGCCACACCGTGCACGATCATCCAATAGGTAAAACAGGTAAACGCCCGCTTGGGCTCCGGCTCGGGTTCATGCAGCACGATTTCAGCCAGGCTTTGTTGGCGCACCAATTGCGCAGGCATGCGCTCCAGCATCAGGGACAGAAAACCCAAGCCGGTTTCCAGGCTGGCGCCGAGCGTCGGTTGCGCCATAGCCGCGCGACAGAGGAATGCCAGGCTACCGGACTTAAGCTTGCGCGGGTCCATGCCAAAAAACTCGTCATCCGTGCGCCGCGCCAATAAACGCCAAAGGCGCGCATAGGACGTCGCCGACACCCGTGCATTGGCATGCTCCAGCAGAGCCGGATCGATACCGGCCTTAGCCAGCACCTCAACGCTGCCCGCACCCGGCGCACAGCTCTGCAACAAGGCTTCACGCACAAGATGAATGGAGATGGTGTCTTTTTCCGACATGGGGGATCGTGCATCCGTCGCCGCAAACGTGGGCGAGCATCATAAGGTGGGTTGCGCTCGGCCACCACTGTTCAGCCGCTGTTAAGCCAGTGTTCAGCAAACGTCAAGATTGCCTGTTTAGTAATGAGTATCATTATGTTACAACTTAGCACCCTATCTAGTTCTGACGCGGTGCCGAATGCTCGTTCCCTTTCTGATCATGCTGCGCGAAGGCATTGAAGCCGCCCTGATCGTTGGCATCATCGCCAGTTACCTGCAACAGACCGGCCGTGGCCAGTGGATGCCCGCCGTTTGGATTGGTGTCTTTCTGGCCGCCGCACTGGCCCTGTTGGTGGGGGGCGGTTTGGAGCTGGTCAGTGCCGAGTTCCCGCAGAAACAGCAGGAACTGTTTGAAGGCATTGTCGGCCTGGTCGCCGTGGGCATCCTGAGTTCCATGGTGTTCTGGATGCGCAAAGTGGCGCGGTCCATCAAGCATTCCCTGCACCAATCCTTGGACCAGGCCCTCGCCGGCTCCAGGCATCAAGTGACCGCACTCATCCTCATGGTGTTTTTCGCCGTCGCCCGCGAAGGCCTGGAAACGGTGTTTTTCCTGTTGGCGGTGTTCCAACAGAGTGAAGGCCCGGGCGCGCCAATGGGTGCTTTGCTCGGTTTGGTCCTGGCGATCATCGTCGGCTTCCTGATCTACAGCGGCAGCATGCGCCTGAACCTGGGTGCGTTTTTCCGTTGGACCGGGCTGTTTATCCTCGTGGTGGCCGCAGGCATTCTCGCCAACTCGGTGCAGGCCTTGCACGAAGCGGGCGTGTGGAACCATCTGCAAACCGTGCTGTTCGATTTCAGCGCCACGTTGCCGATGGACAGCCCGCTGGGATCGGTATTCGCTGGCATGTTCGGCTATCAGGAAGCGCCGACCGTCAGCACCCTGGGCGCTTATGTGATCTACCTGGTGGTAGCGCTGGTGATGTTCTTCCTGCCGGCGCCACCGGCCAAGCCCGTTGCCACCCCCTCTTCCGTTTCCAGCCAGTAAGGACCGTCTCTTGTCCAACCCTACCCCTCAACCGGCTTCGCCTCCCCGCGCCTTGCGCTGGGCCGTGGCGGGCTCGGTGATCGTGATGATCGCCGCCGGTGGCTTGTTCTATTACGCCTCTCAGTTGGCCGCGAGCAAACGCCAAATCAACCACAACGAAATTGCCGTCACCATTCATGGCCATGCATGCGAGCCGAACGCACTGAGTGTGCCCGCCGGACGCGCCAGCTTTCGCATCATCAACCGCTCCGACCGGGCGGTGGAGTGGGAAATCCTCGATGGCGTATTGGTCGTCGAAGAGCGCGAAAACATTGCTCCCGGCCTGAGCCAGGTGATCAACGCCAACCTGTTGCCCGGCGACTACGCCATCACCTGTGGGCTGCTCAGTAACCCGCGCGGCACCCTGCATGTGACACCCACCGCAGAGTCCGATGCCCAGGCCAAAGCCAAGCCGTCGATGGTGGCGTTTATCGGCCCACTGTCTGAGTATCGCGTGTACCTGAGCAGCCAGGGCAGCGCACTGATCAAGGCCGCAACCGCCTTGCAACAGGCCATCGACGCCGGTGACCTGGCCCAGGCCCAGGCGCTCTACGTGCCGGCCCGTGAAGCGTACCAGCACCTGGCCCCAGCCTCTCAACGCCTGGCGGAACTGGATAACGCCATCAACGCCCGCGCCGACTACTTTGAAAAACGTGAGCAAGACCCGGCGTTCAGCGGCTTCCACCGCCTTGAATACAGCCTGTTCCAACAACGTAACCTCGACGGGCTCGCGCCGATTGCCCAGCGCCTGGTCACCGACGTCACCACCCTCAAGCAGCAATTGCTGGCCCAGTCCCTGCCGCCGGAGCAACTGGTGGGCATCGTGGTACGCAACCTCAACAGCCTGGCGGACGTGCGCGCCATTAGCGGTGAGGAGGAGCGTTATAGCCACATCGACTTAAGTGGTTTCGCCGCCAACCTGGCAGCGGCTCACAAAGTGGTGGAGCTGATGCGTCCGTTGCTGAGCAAGTCCGCGGGCGACCTGCTGCCAAAGGTCGACAGCGCCCTCGCCGCCTTTGACGCCGAGCTGCAAGGCTTCAAGCTCGAAAAAGGCTACGTGAGCTACGACAGCGTAACGGCCGATCAGCGCAAGCCGATCGCCGACAAGGCCAAGGCTCTGGCCGCTGCACTCGATGGAATCGACCCAGCCCTTGGCCTCTCTGGCCTGCAGTGAAGACGACCATACCCATGACAGAACACACCAACCTTCAACGTCGCCGTGTCTTGCTGGGCATGGCGGCCACCGGCGCCGCGCTTGCCGGTAGCAGTCTGAGCTGCCCGGCCATGGCGGCTGCCGCAGCACAGGTCACCACCGCACCACGCAGCGACAAGACCCAGGACCACCACGACTTCTTCGGCAAGCACCAGAGCGGCATCGTCACCCCCCGCCCAGCCTGCGGCATGCTGGTGGCGTTTGACGTACTGGCCAGTGACCGCCAGGACTTGGAGCGGCTGTTCCGCACGTTGAACGAGCGCATTGCGTTCCTGATGACCGGTGGCACCGTACCGCAAGTCGACGCGAAATTGCCGCCTACCGACTCCGGCATCCTCGGCCCGGTGGTGACGCCAGACAACCTGACCATCACCGTGTCTGTCGGCGAATCGTTGTTCGATGAGCGCTTCGGCCTGACCCAAGCCAAGCCCAAACGTTTGAGCCGCATGGTGGGGTTTCCCAACGACGCACTGGAGCCCGCTCAGTGCCACGGCGACCTGAGCCTGCAGTTCAGCTCCAATACGCCGGACACCAATATCCACGCCCTGCGTGACATCGTGAAAAACTTGCCCGACCTGCTGCTGGTGCGCTGGAAACAGGAAGGCAGCGTACCGCCCCAGGCCCCTGCCCGCGCTGGCGAGCCGGCACAAAGCGCGCGCAATTTCTTGGGTTTCCGTGACGGCTCGGCCAACCCGAACTCCAACGACAACACCGCCATGAACCAGATTGTGTGGGTGCAGCCCGACAGCGACGAACCGACGTGGGCCGCCAACGGCAGCTACCAAGCGGTGCGCATCATCCGCAACTTTGTCGAACGCTGGGACCGGACCCCGCTGCAAGAGCAAGAAAGTATCATCGGCCGCATCAAGACCACCGGCGCGCCCATGGATGGCCAGCAAGAAGCCCAGGTTCCCGATTACAGCCAAGACCCGCAAGGCAAGTTGACGAAGCTCGATGCCCATATCCGCCTAGCCAACCCACGCACCCCGCAGACTCAGGCCAACCTGATCCTGCGCCGGCCGTTCAACTACTCCAACGGCGTCAACAAGAACGGTCAGCTGGACATGGGGCTGCTGTTTATCTGCTACCAGGCAGACCTAGAAAAAGGCTTTATCAGCGTGCAAACCCGGCTCAACGGCGAGCCCCTGGAGGAATACCTCAAGCCTGTCGGCGGCGGGTACTTTTTTACCTTGCCGGGGGTCACGGGGCCGAAGGATTTCATCGGGCGTACGCTACTCGCCGCAACGCACCCAAAAACAACTGCCACCACTTGAAACCAACCTCCAGAGCGCAATTTCTTATGAAAAAGTCGTCTATCGCGTTGTCGTTGTTGCTGACCCTTTCGCCGCTGGCGGCGTTCGCCGCTACCGCCCCCCTGGACCTGGTGGGCCCGGTGTCGGACTACAAAATCTATGTCACCGAAGAAATCGGCGAGCTGGTCACTCAAACCCAGGCCTTTACAGATGCCATCAATCAGGGCGACCTGGCGAGTGCCAAAAAACTCTACGCACCGACCCGTGTGCACTACGAGTCCATCGAGCCAATCGCTGAGCTTTTCAGCGACCTTGACGCGTCCATTGACTCCCGTGTCGACGACCATGAAAAGGGCGTAACCGCCGAAGACTTCACCGGTTTTCACCGCCTTGAATACGCGCTGTTTTCACAAAACACCACCCAAGGCCTGCAAGCGCTGACCGCCAAGCTTAACAGCGACGTCAACGACCTGAAGACCCGAGTCGATGGCCTGACGTTCCCACCGGAGAAAGTCGTTGGGGGTGCTGCGGCGCTGTTGGAAGAAGTCGCCGCTACGAAAATCTCCGGCGAGGAAGACCGCTACAGCCACACCGACCTGTATGACTTCCAGGGCAACATCGACGGCGCCAAGAAAATCGTTGACCTGTTCCGTGGCCAGATCGAGAAGCAAGACAAGACGTTCCTGGCCAAAGTCGACAAGAACTTCGCCACCGTAGACAAGGTCTTGTCCAAATATAAGACCCCAGACGGCGGCTTCGAGACCTACGATAAAGTCAAGGAAAACGACCGCAAGGCCCTGGTGGGTCCGGTAAACACCCTGGCAGAAGACCTGTCGACCTTGCGTGGCAAATTGGGCCTGAACTGATTCCGCCCAGGCCCCTCGCGGGGCCTGGCGCTGCGCCTGAGGTCAGGCGCGGTTTGCGGGTTTAAAGTCCACCAGAGGCGTGCCCCACGGCAATCCACTTTGTGGATTAACTGCATACCAGGTATTTCCTGATGCTATGGCGACTACAGGTACACCCTGGCTTTGTCCGCTTTGCGCAGTATTGGGCTGGCGTGTTTCACTGGCGTTGGCGGCCTGAGCCATTCCACCCCGCACGCCTAAATAGGTACGAAATTTTTCCTGCGCCGCCAGTATGTTCAGCGGCCTGGAGGGTTTTGAAGCCTTACTGAGCAGCCTTGGCGCCGCAATTACCCCTTTCGCACCGGCGGCCATAAGGTCTGCCGCACCATCCAAAGGATTGAGTAGCCCGCTGATGGCGCCAATACTTTTTTCTGCGATACGAAAAGCCTTGGCACCAAAGGGCGCGACGACCTTCGTCGACTTAACCAACCCTTTTATCGCGCCGCCGGCGCCTCCCAACAACGCCCCGACGGTGTCAATGAGCAGGCTACGACTGCCTTCCACCAGGTTGCCCTTGGCCAGGTCCATGACGGCGCCGACAAATGGAATCATGCCCAATAGAATCTGATCGTTGCGCGCTAGGGCGTCGCGTTGTTTCTCAAGGGGCAGTTCGCCCCGTGCGAACTTTAAGACACTGCCACGATGATGGACAAAGTTGCCTTGCATGATCCGGTCGATGATCGCCTGGGTGCGAGTGGACGAAAACGTGTTAGGCACCGTGTCTGGTGGGTTGGCTTCGGAGGACCGTGGGGCAGCCCCCAGGGTATCGCCCAATTTATCAATGATGATGCCGGGCGAGGTCACGCCCGGACGAGGCGCTGCATCGGAGCTGTAAGCCGCGAAGTCAAAGGGTTGGGTGTCGCCGATACGTACCTGGGTTTCGGAAGGTGCCCAGCGCCCGTAGGATTTGGGGCGGTTTTGTAAAGTCCCTCCAAGTACGAGCTGGTCGGGCAAATCATCGCGCTTAACGATCGTCATTTTGTCCGGGAACACTTCAAAATAGCGGACGCTTCCTTGGTACTCAGCGCGAACCAAGGTGCCTTTGCGTCCACGGCGCGCCTCCAACTGCTCTGGCGTTTCCTCGATAGTGGGCACATCACCGGTCTGTTCGCGTATCGCAAACAGTTCGACTGCACCGTATTCGAGCGCTTGCCGATCAGCCAACGGTAAGTTCGGAAGCGTGCGCTGCAGCGTCATGCCCAACCCGCGCTTGAGGTTGCTGAGGTAGTTGTCGACGGCAACGGGTAGCGCACTTTGCACGTCCGGCAGTTGGCTGATCTTCGCGTTTAACGCCTGAACATTGCGCGTGATGATCGCCTGATCTTGCTCGCTCAGGTCTCTAGGCGCCGCATACGGTGTCTTGGCAGGTTTGGGCGTAGGTGGCGGGTTCTGCGGATCCAGCAACATCCAGCGGTCCTTGACCAAGTCACCGGACATGTAGGTATCCACCAACGGGCGTGTGCGTGGCTCCGAGAGCTTCATGTTGCGCCGCGTATCCGCATCGGCAATTTGCACCTTCAGCGCCGATAACTGTGCGAGAGCAAACTCAGGAAAAACGTTTTGCAGCGCTGTAACCGCCATCTCTCGGCGTGAGGGTAGCGGCGTTTTGAATATCTTCAGCGCCTCGATAAGTCGATCATCTTGCTCCTTGAAGGCCGTACTGGCCTGCTGGTACTGCTCCGGCGTATACCGCCCTTCTGTGGACTTAGGATAGAGACCTTGCATCACCCCCCAATCGAATAGCGTTTGCACACCGTAGCTGCTAAGCAGCTTGGCCTGTTCGGCAGTCGTGGAGTCCAGGCGACTCAACGCCATGATTTGCGAATAACTCATGGCGCGTGAGCAGCCCGCGCCCCCTTGTGCCTCCGCAATTGCGACACCCAGCCGCAAGTCGGCCCACTGCGCAGAGCCCAGGCGCAACGTCGCGGGAACGTCGCGCACCAGGAACTCGGGGGCAGCGCTTGCCAACAATAGATGGGCCATCAGTGGCGCAGCCTTCGCCTCCAGTTGAGGGTTTTGGCTCAGCTGGGCCTCGATATCTGACCGCACAGAAGCCATGTCGCGGCCATGGTTGGCTGCCTGGTAAATGTCATAACCGGCGACGGTACCCGGTCGCGCCGGGGCGTTCGGATCCAGTTGCAGCTTGAATGTAGCAATGAGCAACTGTGCGCATTCAAGCGCGCTAGGCTCCGTGCCCCCGGCGGCGCTGCGAAAGCCCAAGTTGACTGCGATCGCCCCACCCCAGAGTTTGACGACGGGGTTCGCCAGCAACCGATCGAGCATATGTTCTGCGTTATCGCGTACTGCAGTGACTGATTGACCCTCCGGCAAGCCCGCGCTCAACAGTTGCAAAGGATTAAACCCTGCCCTCGGGTTCGCCGGTGGCGGCTCGGTCAACTTAAGCAGAAATGCTTTATCGGCTTGCGATAGCAAGCCCGGCCGCCAGGCTTTTGCCAGCAGCCCTGTGTAGTCACCACGCGCTGGCGCAGGGGGTAAGGCTGAATCAAGCCAGCGCATGACGTTGCGTAACTCGCCAATCGTCTTTGGCACCGGTAAACCGTGAGACTCCAGAACCTCACTCGCCGACGCCGTATTGCCTGCGACACGGGTCAGCGTAGAGGCTGAATGGGTGGGGACCTGCACGTTCGTCAGCGTGACGGGTTCGTCATCTTTTTTGCCCACGACGAGCGCGCTCAAGCTATCGACCAGGAATCGGCGTTCGTCCATGCGACCAATGATCTGCCTGACGTTCAGGTTCCGATGGGCCAGCAATTGTTTGATTTCATCCGACAGGCCCGACCAATCCGTTGTCGAGATTTCTGCGCGTACGCGTGCCAGCTCTTCATCATCAGTGGGTGGCTTCACACCGTACCATTGCAAAATGGTGTCACGGGACAGATGCTGGCTGTCTGGATTGATATACGCCATGCCCTTGCCCTGCGGATCCAGGGCGCTGGCTGCAACGCGTAGTTTTGCACTGACTTGCCACCAGTCGGAGTTATCCCCAAGCGTGAAGGTTTTTTTGACGCGGGACCGCCCTTCGAACACCCAGCCACTGATCGAATCAGGCTTGACCACTACGGTATCCAATGAGAGGCCTTTAGTGAGGATCCAGGCGCGCATTTCGGTGGCATTGAAAGCACTTCGCAACGCGTCAAACCCGGCATAGACAGCGGCGCCATCAGGTACCGCCACCAGCGAGTCGGACAGATTGCCCAGGGCTGATGAACTCAGCGTATGTTGCAACTGGCGGTCGGCGGCACTCGATACTGGGGGAGCGGGTTGCAATGTCCATTGCAAGCTTGTGCTGGCAGGCAGGTTTGGCGGTGTAGAGCGCTTGACGCGCTCAGGTGTCAGCGCAGTGAGAGGGCGCGTAGCCGGAGTGGGGAAAGATTGCTCCTCTATTGCAGGAGCCGGGGCATGCAGACGTGCAGTAATCATCGACATTTCTAGTTCCTCTGTACCAGCGATCGGTAAGAGTTCTTGTCCTTAAGAACTGTCGAGAGAAACCATACAAGCCTGGCCTACAACTGCGTGTAGGCGCTGTCTCCGTTCGAAGAAGAAAATTCGAAAGACAACTGTGCATGCGCCGTTAACTAGAGAATTCGGTACAGCAACCGCTCAATCCGAACCCGGCTGACCCGCCGCAGAAACTTGCCCACCGCTTCCGGGTATTCCAGCAGCGTCTGCAACTGCTGGTAACGCTCGATTCGCGTTGTGTGCTGGAAAATCTGCGCGAGCTCTGTGCGGCGCGGTTCAAGCCACTGCCCTTGCGGGTCGTCGATCAGCAACGCATTTTCGAGGTCAAGGCGGAAGGCCCGAGGGTTGAGGTTATTGCCCGTGAGCAAGGTGTAGCGCTGGTCGACCCACATGCCCTTGAGGTGATAGGTGTTGTCGCCGTCACGCCACAGGTGAAGGTTCAGTTGACCGCTGTCGATCATCGGCTGATGGCGCTTTGCGAAGCGGCGCAAGCTGATTTCATACAGGTAAGGCAATGCTGCGATCACCTTGAACGGTTCGCTCGGCGGGATGTAGAAATCGTTGGCGGTCTTGTCGCCCACAATGATGTCGATCTTCACCCCGCGCGCCAGGGCACGGTTGATTTCACGGGTCACCGGCAGCGGCAGATTGAAATAGGGCGTGCAGATCGTGAGTTGATGCTGGGCGCTGGCGATCAATTCAAGGATGACCCGGCTCAGGGGGTTGTTCTTGCCCACCCCGAGCAACGGACTGACGGACAGATGCCCATTGGGCAATTGCCCCGCCGTGGTGTCGTAGGCCGCATGTTTCAAGCGGCTGCGCAAATCACCGATGTCGTTGCGCAGGCTGCGGGTCGTCGGCGGGTTGGGCAGGTCCAAGCGATGTACCGCCTTGGACGCCACCAAGCCGTGCTCCACCAGGTGTTGCATGGAGTCGGCGAGCGATTTGTCATGGATCAAGTGATAACGATCAAAGCGGTACTTGTCGAACTTGTGCAAGTAGACATTATTGAGGCTCGCGCCGCTGTACAGCACAGTGTCATCGATCACGAAGCCCTTGAGGTGCAACACGCCGAACAGTTCGCGAGTCTGCACAGGCACGCCGTACACCGGTACTTCACTCGCATGGGATTGGGTCATGGCCTGGTACCAGGCGCTGTTGCCCGGTTGCTTGCCGGCGCCGATCAGCCCGCGTTGGGCCCGCAGCCAATCGACCAACACCACTATCTCAAGCTCTGGCCGCGCAGCCTTGGCGGCGTGCAGGGCGTCGAAGATCTCCTGCCCCGCTTCGTCATGCTGCACGTACAGCGCAACGATGGAAATACGCCGTGTAGCCTGAGAGATTTTCTCCAGCAGGCAACGGCGGTACGCATCGGCGCCGCTGAGTACCTCAATGGCGTCGGGAGTTAGAGGGAAACCGCGCAGTTTGGGCAATAGGGAGCGTTTGAAGAACGACGGCATAAGGCTCGCAATGGGTCGAATCCGATGAGGCCCCGAGCTTACACCATGGGGGTGCTCAGGTCTCGTTGCCGGGGATAGACTGTCGAGCCTTGCATTGCGTCGACTTCAGGAGCCGAGAGATGTCACTGATCCAAGAAACCCGCCCGGAAACCCGCCCGCCCCTGCCACCGTTCACCCGTGAGTCAGCGATTGAAAAAGTCCGCCTGGCCGAGGACGGCTGGAACTCCCGTGACCCACAACGGGTGTCCCTCGCCTATACGCTGGATACGAAGTGGCGTAACCGCGCCGAGTTCGCCCATAACCGCGAAGACGCCAAAGGTTTCCTCACTCGAAAATGGGCCAAGGAACTGGACTACCGACTGATCAAGGAGTTGTGGGCGTTTACCGATAACCGCATCGCCGTGCGTTATGCCTATGAGTGGCACGACGATTCGGGCAACTGGTTTAGATCTTACGGCAATGAAAATTGGGAGTTCGACGAAAATGGCCTGATGGCCAATCGTTTTGCCTGTATCAACGACCTCCCGATCCAGGAAAGTGAACGCAAGTTTCATTGGCCGCTGGGCAGACGCCCGGATGATCATCCCGGCCTGTCTGACCTCGGGCTGTAGGGCTCACACGAGCAAAAATGTGGGAGCGGGCTAGCCGCCCCCACAGCACAGCATGCAATTGTTTTAGTCCTGGTTCAGGCCCACGCGATAGAGCACCCCATTGTCCTCATCGGTCAGCACATACAGGTAGCCATCCGGCCCCTGCCGCACATCGCGGATGCGTGCCTTTAGGTCGCCCAGCAAGCGCTCCTCATGGATCACCTTGTCCCCTTCGAATTGAAGTCGAATCAGTTCCTGGCTGGCCAATGCACCGATAAACACGTTGTGCTGCCAAGGCTTGAAGCGGTCGGCATCATAGAAGGCCATGCCACTGAGGCCCGGTGATTTCTCCCAGACATGATGGGGCGCGACCGTGCCCTCCACTGTCTTGCCCTGGGCTTCGGGAATCGCAGCCATGGAATAGTTGATGCCATGGGTCGCTAACGGCCAGCCGTAGTTTTTGCCACGCTCGATGATATTGATCTCATCGCCGCCGCGCGGGCCGTGCTCATTTTCCCAGATCGTGCCACTCCACGGGTTCAGCGCCAGGCCTTGCGGGTTGCGTTGGCCGTAGGACCAAATTTCGGGGCGCACGCCTTCCTGGCCAACGAAGGGGTTGTCATCCGGCACGCGGCCGTCGGGGTAAATACGCACCACCTTGCCTTGCAGCTTGTCCAGGTCTTGGGCGGTTGGCCGGTCGTTGTTTTCGCCGAGGGTCACGAACAGGTAGCCGTCCCGGTCGAAGGCCAAGCGCGAGCCGAAGTGGTTACCGGTGGAAAGCTTCGGTTCCTGGCGCAATATCACGTTGAAATTGGTCAGGCTCTTGAGGTCTGCCGACAACTGTCCGCGCCCTACCGCGGTACCGGCGGTACCGCCTTTGCCACCGCCTTCCGCGTACGAAAGATAGACCGTACGGTCTTGCTTGAAGTCTGGCGACAACACCACATCGAGTAAACCACCCTGCCCTTTGGCCCAAACGTCGGGCACACCAGTCAACGGCGCTGACAGCTTGCCGTCCGGGCTGACAAAGCGCAGGTGGCCGGGGCGCTCAGTTACCAGAAAGCCCTGTTTATCCGGCAAAAAAGCCACGGCCCACGGATGGTCTAAACCTTTGGCGATTGGTGTAACGCTGACACTGCCTTGTTCACTCGCGAACTGCTGGCTATCAGCTGCGTACGCGCCCGACAAGGGCAGCACAGCGGTTGCACACAGGGCAGCGAGAAGGGTTTTACGTAGCAACATAAGACGAGTCCTTACCGGCGATTGCCGTTGGCATCAAAAGTGGGGGCTTTGGTTTCAGTGGCCGGGCGGCTGGGGGCGGCATCGCGCTTGGGATAGCTGTTGTCGATACCTCGGTTTTCCAAGGTTGGCGTGCGCGGGGTGGGCCCGGTCTGGATACCGCGAATCGCCGGCGCGTTAGGCTGGGTGCCCTGCATGCTGTTGGGGTTGGCCCGGTGAATCGGGCTGTTGTTGGAGTCCGTACGGCCGGGCAGGTCTTGCGCCTGAACCATGGGCATCAGGGCCAAACCCAGCATCAGCGCTGCAACGTGACGCACACAACTGTTCATGACAAAGCCTCTGGGTAGCGAGTGGTACGTGCTTTCGATAACACGCTACGCCCTGGGTTCGCCTTTAGTAACTAAATAGTTTCTCATCAGGTGTAACACGATCTGTCCGCGCATCTGCCCGCCGAAACTTTTCCCGCCACCCGCCAGTCACCTGAATACTCAGTCCTCTCAAGGAAAACCACTATGCCAAGGGCAATTTGGAAAGGCGCTATCAGTTTTGGCTTGGTCCATATCCCGGTGTCGCTGGTGTCGGCGACGTCTGCGCAAGGTGTGGATTTTGACTGGTTGGACAAACGCAGCATGGACCGGGTGGGCTACAAACGCATCAACAAAGCCACCGGCAAAGAAGTCACCAAAGACAATATCGTCAAAGGGGTGGCCTTTAAAAAAGGTCAGTACGTGGTGCTCAGCGAAGAGGAAATTCGCTCGGCCCATCCCAAGTCGACACAAACCATTGAAATCATCGCGTTTGTCGCCGGGGACCAGATACCGCTGCAAAATATCGATACGCCCTACTTCCTGGCACCGGACAAACGTGGGGGCAAGGTCTACGCCTTGCTCAGGGAAACCCTTAAGAAAACGCGCAAGGTGGCCCTGGCCAATGTCGTGTTGCACACCAAGCAACATTTGGCGGCCTTAATGCCGCTTGACTCAGCGTTGGTGCTGGTCATGCTCCGATGGCCGGCCGAAGTGCGCAGCCTGGACGAGTTGGAGCTGGGCAGCGACGTAACCAAGCCCACCCTGGCCAAGGGTGAATTGGACATGGCCAAGCGCTTGGTCGACGACATGAGCGCCGATTGGCAACCCGACGACTACCGCGACAGTTTTCAGGACAAGATCATGGCGCTGGTGGCGAAAAAGGCCAAGGCCGGCAAGATCGAGGATGTGGAGTCCGTCAAAGGCAGCGAAGAGCGCAAGTCAGCTGATGTGATTGATTTGACCGAGCTGCTTAAACGCAGCCTGGCTGGCAAGCCCGCGAAAAAGCCCGTCGCGAAAAAATCGAATAAGGCCTCCTGAGCCATGCCAAAAACCCTGAGTGAATACCATCGCAAGCGCGATTTCGCCATCACTGCCGAGCCTTCTGGCGCGGCTAAGCGCGGCAAACGCGAAGCGTCGGCACTCACGTTTGTCATTCAGAAGCACGACGCGCGCATTTTGCACTATGACTTTCGGCTGGAACTCGATGGCGTGCTCAAAAGCTGGGCAGTCCCTAAGGGGCCAAGTCTGGACCCTACCCACAAACGCCTGGCCGTGCACGTTGAAGATCATCCGCTGGACTACGGCGGTTTCGAAGGCAGCATCCCCGCCGGCCAATACGGTGCAGGCGATGTCATTGTGTGGGACCGCGGCATCTGGCAGCCCCAGGGAGACCCGCATCAGGCCTACGCCGCCGGCAAGCTCAAGTTCAGCCTGATTGGCGAAAAACTGTCGGGGGATTGGGCGCTGGTGCGTACCCGCCTGAAGGGCAGCGGCGACAAGGAACAATGGTTGCTGATCAAGGAACAGGATGATCACGCACGTGCTGGCGCCGATTACGATATCGTCCAGGCACTGCCCAACAGCGTGCTCACCGATGCATCAGTTGGCAAACCGAAAACCCGCACCAAGGCCAAGGCCCGCGCCAAAACCAGCGTTACCCTTCCCGCCGAGATGCGCCCGCAATTAGCCACCTTGGTGGACCGCGCACCAGAAGGCGACTGGCATTACGAGATCAAGCTGGACGGCTACCGCATGCTCGCCCGCATCTGTGACGGCGAGGTGCGCCTGTTCACGCGTAACGGTCATGACTGGACCGACCGTCTACCTCGCCAGACCAAAGCGTTGCAGGCTCTCAAACTCAAGGACAGCTGGCTCGATGGCGAAGTCGTCAGCCTCAATGGTGATGGCTTGCCAGACTTTCAGGCGCTGCAAAATGCGTTCGATATCGGTCGCAGCCTGGACATCGTCTATTACCTGTTCGACGCTCCGTTTCTCAATGGTGTCGATCAACGCCAGGAACCGGTCGAAGCGCGACGCAGCGCGCTCAAGTCAGCGTTGGCCGGCAGCCGCAGCAAACTGCTGCGCTTTTGCGGCGCCTTTACCGCCAACCCCCGGGATATTTTTGAAAGCGCCTGCGATCTGAACCTGGAAGGCGTCATTGGCAAACGCCAGGGCAGCCCCTACGTGTCGAGCCGCAGCGCCGACTGGATCAAACTCAAATGCCGCCTGCGCCAGGAATTTGTGATCGTCGGCTACACCCGCCCCCAAGGCTCACGCACCGGCTTCGGTGCCTTGCTGCTGGCGGTCAATGATGACGTCGGGTTGGTGTATGCAGGCCGCGTTGGGACGGGGTTTGATCAAGCATTGCTCAAAAGCATCTACCAGCAGCTGTCTGCCCTGGAACGTAAAACATCGCCCTTGGACAAGCCGCTCACCAGCACCCAGGCCCGTGGCGTGCATTGGGTCACACCGGAGCTGGTGGGTGAAGTGCAATTTGCCGAATGGACACGCGAGGGCGTGGTGCGACAGGCGGCGTTTGTCGGTCTGCGCACTGACAAATCCATTGATCAGATCATTCATGAGCAACCTCGCACCGCTAAATCCCTAAAGCCCAAAAAAACCAGCACCGATGTCTCCGTGACCCATGCGGAGCGCATTATTGACCCGCAAAGTGGTACGCAAAAGCAACAATTGGCGCAATTTTACAGCGACATCAGCCCATGGATCTTGCCCTTCCTGCGTCACCGGCCGGTGGCATTGTTGCGTGCACCAGAGGGTATTGAGGGCGAGCAATTTTTTCAGAAGCACGCAGAACGCCTGGCGATACCCCATATCAAGCAACTGGACCCGTCCCTGGACCCAGGTCACGCGCGCCTCATGGAAATCGACAGCGCCAGTGCGTTGATCGGCGCCGTGCAAATGGGCAGCATCGAATTGCATACCTGGGGCGCCACAGCGGACAAGATTGAAACGCCTGACCACTTTGTGCTCGACCTTGACCCCGACCCGGCGCTGCCATGGAAAGCCATGGTTGAGGCTGCGCAACTGACCCTTTCGGTGCTGGATGAATTGGGCTTGCAGGCGTTCGTAAAGACCAGCGGGGGCAAGGGCCTGCACCTTGTGGTGCCATTGGCCCGGCGGGACGGCTGGGACACGATCAAGGCGTTTGCCAAGGCCATTGCCCAATTCATGACCGCGCAGTTGCCCGAGCGTTTCACCGCCACCTCGGGGCCGAAGAACCGTGTCGGCAAGATTTTTATCGATTACCTGCGTAATGCCCGGGGCGCGAGTACCGTCACGGCTTATTCCGTGCGTGCACGGCCGGGCTTGCCCGTGTCGGTGCCGGTCAGTCGGGACGAGTTGAAAAGCTTACGCAGTGCCCAACAGTGGACGGTCGCCAACCTGCAACAACGCGTGCAGGGTTTGAAGGCTGACCCCTGGGCCGGTTATGCCCATCGGCAAAAGATCAGCAAGGCGATGTGGGACAAGCTGGGCGCCCAGCCACCGGACTGAAGGGCACCCATTTCTCAGATCAGGATGAAGATAAGCGCCAGCGCAGCGAAGATCGCCCACTTTTCCAAGTAGTAACGCGCGCGGTTGCGCTTTTTCAGCTCCTTGCCCCGCAGGCGAATCTTGTAAAGGCGGGTAAAGGCGCGATTCAAGCCACCGGTCTTGTCGCCGGCATCGTTCGGCGCGCCTGCCGCAGCCATCACATTGCGGCTGAACCAGCGGTTAAACGCTGTCGCCCACCGGTATTTCATTGGCCGTTCGATATCGCAGAACAGAATGATGCGATTGCGCTGCGTGGTGTTTTCGGCGTAGTGGATATAAGTTTCGTCAAACATCACCGGTTCACCGTCGCGCCAGTAATAGTTTTCGCCATCGACATTGATGTAGCAGCCTGGGTCGTTTGGCGTGTCCAGGCCCAGGTGATAGCGGTACGAACCGGCGTACGGGTCGCGATGACGCACCAGCTTGGAGCCTGGCGGTAATTCGGCAAACATCGCCGCCTTGATCGAACCTATGCTTTGCACCAGCTCAGTCGTACGTGGGCACAGCTTCATCGCCGAGGGATGGCTGTCGCCATACCACTTGAGGTAGAAGCGCTTCCACCCCGACTTGAAAAACGAATTGAAACCTACGTCGTTGTACTGATCAGAACGCTTGATCTCGCCGGCGCGCAGCAGGTTCTGCCCTTCCCGACGGATTTCTTCCCAGTGCTCTTGCAAGGGGCTCAGGTCGGGGAAATCGCTAGGTGACAAATACGGCCGGCTCGGCAGTTTTGAGCATAGGTAAAGCAAGCAGTTGATCGGTGCCAAAAAGGTCGAATGATCGCTGAGCTGGCGACCCAGCTTGTGTCGTACCCGTCCACGCAGGTGTACGTACGCGATGGAGGCAACGTAAAGAGCAACAATGATGAGTTTCAAGGGATTTCGTCACACGTCAGAAGAGAACAGGCTGCTCCTGCGTGCCCACAACGGCCGAGGATTAATTAGCAGCACCTGAAATCACAATTCACACAGTCGGCTCGAACGCGCGGGTAACCACCCGGTACGCAGCCATTGCCAGTTATTTAGCCACAGTTTGTAACCAAAAGTTAACTAAGAATTGTGAAAAGCTGTCCTCAGAACCGCCTACATCAGGGCTCCCTACAAAGGGCCCGTCGCGGCGTTTTCCCGCCCTATGAGCGCAACTTGCTACGCTCGCCAGCAACCGAAAATGGCCCGGTGTGCCGTCGAAATTGAGCGAAATGGCGAATCAATGCAACCAACATCCCGAACACCAGTCCTGCGATCACACTCAAGGCGATAACCATGGCTTTCCTGGGCTTGATCGGTCCAAGTGGCTCTTGCGCCCCACGATCGATGGTCACCAATTTTAGTTGGCTCATGTCGATACTCAGGCCGCGCAACCTCGCTTCTTCGGCCCACAGCCATTCAACGTCTTGTAGGAACACATCCTCATTCTCCCGCCCCCTGAGCACCTCTACTTCGCGGTTGACCTCAAGCATGCGCAATTGCTTACCGATTTGAGTAATGCGCACGTTGGTAAAGTCATCGCTGGTGCGCAGTTGCAACGCCGTTCGTTCAGCCTCCAGAACCTCGGCCCCCATGAAGTACAGGGGGACAGCCTGGTTCGTAATCACCGTGCGCATCACCGAGCTGACGCCACGGGATGCCTCACCCCCCATTGCGGAGGGCGTGGTAGGTTTCTTAATGCCAAGGGTCTTGGCAATTGAAATAGCCTCGGCCAGCTCCGCCAGGCGGCCGGCGCGCTCCGCTTTCAACTGAAGGCGCAAGGCAGTCAGCTCATCCTGTAAACGAGCGCGTTCGACCTTGTCGGCCTCCAGCAGCCTGGCGATTTTCGATTCCTTGGCGGTATCGTAGTTGGCACGGGCCGCGGCGATTTTGCCTTTGATTTCATTGAGGCGATTATTGACGATCACTTTTACGTCCGCACCTATGTGCTCACGCTCAACACCGATGGCGTAATCAACAAACCCGTTGAGGATCGCCACCCCATCGATGCCCTTGGGATAGTGCATTCCCAGACGCACAAATCTGCCAGTGGACTCAGACTTCTTCGGGTCGGGCAGCACCAAGTGGATCGCGTCGCGGTTAAACGCTTCAAAACTCTGTTCCAGGCTTTGCCCCGGTCGCTGGAACGCTTCAAACAGCACCGGGTTGACCCTGAAAAAGCCCAGCCGGGCCTCATAGGAGTTGAGTCGCGCACCGACGTTGGCCAGCGCATCGGCTGGCGGTAATTTATAAACGTCTGAACGGTTGAGCGCATCCAGTTCATTGATGGCCGCTGGCTTTAATACGCTGCTGACTTGGTAAATCTGGGGTGCGAGAAAGGCGTACCCTACGCCCAGAAGCGCCCCCAGAATTGTACAGACGATAACCGTTTCTTTCTGTTTCCAGATGGCATGAAACAGTTCAAAAAGATCGATTTCATCCGAAGCCAAGTGACGATGAAGCTGAGGAGCGTTATTCAAAGTTCGCACACCCTGATAGTTGAAATTCAACGCCCAAATACTCAGACCTGGATAACAACTGGATAAACAGGGGGCAACGTCCCGGCTCACGACATACCTGGCCTTCCGCCCGTAGACTATCCATGTGACTGACCCGCCAACCCAAGCAGCACAGGGTTTGACGGCAGTGGTAGAGGCCGTTACTGAGGCGTTACTCAACGGCCAGGCAAAATTAACGTTGATCGCCCGTCAACAAAGGAAAAATCGGAGAAAAAACTTAAAAACGGGATGATTCCTACACTCGATTACACGCCAGATTACGCAGAACACCGTATTGTCCATCGCGACCAACGATTAGCCCTTGCACAGGAAAAGGAATTTACATGCAATCCACTCCAGATCCGGACTTCCACGCCCTCCAAGGCACCTGGGAGCAGACCTCTCTCGAAGACAGCGGCGTGCTCAATCCACCCGATGCCCATACGGCGCCAGGTGCAATTACCACCATTACCGGTAACCGTTTCGAGGTGAACACTGTCAGTGGCGAATTATTGCTGGCCGGCCGATTTTCCCTCGACAGCACCACTCGCCCCAAGCGCATTACCTGGGTCGACGATATGGGGGACGATGCCGGCAAACAGTTGCCCGCCAGCTATCGCCTTGAAGGGGATGAATTTGTGTTTATCGCCGCCGATGAACATATGCCCAGGCCAATCACATTCAGTACGGGCCCGGGTCAAACCATGCGCACGTTCATTCGCCGTTCGTAATTGGCGCGGCCATCCGAAGTTGCGACACCATTTTCACAAAGCCTTCACTTCTCGGCCTATAGGGTGAAGCCTACCTACTCCAGTGGATCTCCAGTGAATCCCTTAGCCCGCCTCTCCTCGCGGGCTTTTTTTTGTCTGGTGAAAGCCGCTTAAGTACTGCGTTTGGTTGCGATCAAGGTCAAGTAATCCAGCGGCGCGCCGAACAAAACCGCAGCCAGCGCGCGAAACTTAACGCATAAGCTGTAGGTCAGTAGCGCAATGAGTGTTCAGCCGTTGAGCGCCCCTTCTGTAGTCATCGTCATGGCCAAACACGCCGATCTGCGTAACACCCTGTCCCTCGACAGCCTGAATTTCTTTCTCGCAGACGTGCGCGACGGCCTCGGCCCGTACCTGGCGATCTACCTGTTGGCCGTACACCAGTGGGACCCGGCCAGTATCGGTGTGGTCATGACCCTGGCCGGGATGGCCGCACTGATGACCCAAGGGCCGGCGGGTGCTCTGATCGACCGCACTCGCAGCAAACGTGGGGTGATCGCCTTTGCGGCGCTCCTGGTGACAGCCAGTTGCCTGATGCTGCCCTTTGTCAGCTCCTTTACCTGGGTCGCGTTGACCCAAGCGGCCAGTGCCGTGGCCGCCTCGGTGTTCGCCCCGGCGATCTCCGCGATTTCATTGGGCATCACCGGCCCAAAGGCTTTCACCCGCCGTACCGGACGCAACGAAACTTTTAACCACGCAGGCAATGCCGTGGCTGCGTTGCTCGCCGGCGGGTCGGCCTATCTGTTCGGGCCGGTCGTGGTGTTTTACCTGATGGCGTTTATGGCGTTGGCCAGTGTGCTAGCGGTCAGCTGCGTGTCGGCGCAGGCCATCGACCATGAAGTCGCCCGCGGCTTCGACCCCGCCCACGCCACCGATCACGAACAGCCCTCCGGCATTCGGGTATTGCTGGCAAACCGTCCCCTGCTGGTGTTTGCCATATGCTGCGCGCTGTTTCACCTGGCCAATGCCGCGATGCTGCCGCTGGTCAGCCAGAAGCTCTCGCAGATCAACCTGCAGATGGCAACACCGCTGACCTCGGCATGCATCGTCGCCGCCCAACTGGTGATGGTGCCTATGGCCTGGCTCGTAGGCGTCAAGGCGGATCTGTGGGGTCGCAAACCGCTGCTGCTGGCCGGTTTTATGATCCTGCCGCTGCGTGGCGTGCTCTATACCTTGTACGACGATCCCTACTGGCTAGTGGCCGTGCAACTGCTAGACGGCATCGGTGCCGGGATCTTTGGCGCGCTGTTCCCGGTGATTGTCAAAGACCTGACCCAAGGCACCGGTCGTTTCAACGTAAGCCTTGGGGCGCTGTCCACCGTGTTTGGATTGGGCGCCGCACTGAGCAGCAGTTTGGCCGGATTCGTAGTGCAACAGGCTGGCTACAACGCAGGCTTCCTGACCCTGGCAGGCGTGGCGGCCGTGGCCCTGGTGCTGGTATGGCTGGCCATGCCGGAGACCTTGGCGAAACCAACGCTCACGGCCCATGCAACACCAGCCTGATATAAGCCACAATGGCGACCTCAGGACACAAAACAGCACTACCACGCACGACCACAAATGGATTTGGCCCTTTGAAAAAGCACCTCGTTTATACGCTATTGATGCTACTCGCAGGGTGCAGCACCGGCCCCTACCTGCATCCGGAATCCGCCCTGGGCGATAACGCCTTGCTTGACCGCACGTGCCCCGGGCCGAAAGCAGCCATGAGCGTTGCCCCGTTATCAGAAGCACTCAACTGGGTGCATGTGCTGGTCTACGTTGCACCACCCGGCACATCGAGCTGGCCGGGCAATCAACGCTCAACCGATACCGAGTTGCGTCTGTTTGGGCGGTTGTACACACCTCAGCGCCTGCGCGACCTCGGTAATAATCAACAGCCTACGCTTTGGGTCAGCGCCGGGTCGCCGATTGTCACCGTAACACTGGCCAGCGGCGAGCGTTATCCCGTGACTATCGAGCAACTCAAGACCGGCTTTGATCCACGCGCCGTATTTCACAACGGGTTCAAAGGGACCGCCTTGGGCAAAGGCGATATGGACGACTTCACCCTCACCTTCCCTGACATCTTCGTCAACGGCGAGAAAGTCCCCATGGCGCCCATTCACTTCAAAAAACGCGAGGAGCGCTACGCGCCGGTGTTTAACTGCTGAGCAGCCACCTCAATGCACACAAGCAAGAAGGAAGGAAGACTAAGGGAGTACCTTCCTCGGCCTGAAGACAGCTCCGTAAGCGCAGAAGCCAACGCCGATTTCGGCTATTGCCAGCACGCCGTAAAATGCGCTGACCATGAAGGAAGAAGCCAGGAACGCAAGCCCAGCAAGGCAAATCAGAACTTCAAAAACAGTCTGGGCTCTCTTTGACCAAGACGGCCCTAAAGCCTCGACAAAACCAGCTACAACCCCAATCACTATCCCCACCGCTATTTTCACAAACATTTCCGCTCCTTGGTTGGCTCCTTGCCAGCTATCCCTAATACCCCAACTCATACCAAATTGCCACTACCAGAGTCATGTAGGGTGGCGCTTACCTGAGGTCAATGCAATGCGTGTACGCCATGGCCGCAAGTGAGGGGGAGACGGCGCACATTTTCCGCCGTAAAAGAACCCAGAGCACGTCCGCATAGCGTCAGCTCTCTACAACCAATGGGTTTCGACACCGAACGCACCGCATATCCCTCGTCGTCCGACATACAACTGTCGCCTCACATATGCGACAATGCGCGCCAAATTCCAACACACATCCCAAATTTCTGCTCAGCGACCGGGTCTCGCGCCTTGATGTCGCTGTTGATGCATGCCTGAAGGCTCCTGCCGCCACGCTCGCAACCCATTGATAGGTAAAGTAATTGATCTCCACAGCTAACATCACCATGCAGTTCGGCGCCAAGCCGCTCTTCGAGAATGTCTCGGTCAAGTTCGGCGCTGGCAACCGTTATGGTTTGATCGGTGCCAACGGTTGCGGCAAGTCGACCTTCATGAAAATCCTCGGTGGCGACCTCGATCCGTCCGGCGGCCAGGTCATGCTGGAGCCGAATGTGCGCCTGGGTAAGCTGCGCCAGGACCAGTTCGCCTACGAAGAATTCACCGTGCTCGACACCGTGATCATGGGTCACGAAGAGCTGTGGAAGGTCAAGGCTGAACGCGACCGTATCTACTCGCTGCCGGAAATGAGCGAAGCAGACGGCATGGCCGTGGCCGAGCTGGAAACCGAGTTTGCCGAGATGGACGGCTACACCGCCGAGTCCCGTGCCGGTGAGCTGCTGTTGGGCCTGGGTATTCCGTTGGAGCAACATTTCGGCCCGATGAGCGAAGTGTCCCCGGGCTGGAAACTGCGTGTATTGCTGGCGCAGGCGTTGTTCTCCGACCCTGAAGTGCTGTTGCTCGACGAACCGACCAACCACTTGGACATCAACACGATCCGCTGGCTGGAAAACATCCTGACCCAGCGTTCCAGCCTGATGATCATCATCTCTCACGACCGTCACTTCCTGAACAGCGTGTGCACCCACATGGCTGACCTGGACTACGGTGAGCTGCGTCTGTTCCCGGGCAACTACGACGAGTACATGACCGTGGCGACCCAGTCCCGCGAGCAACTGTTGTCGGACAACGCCAAGAAGAAGGCGCAGATCTCCGAGCTGCAATCCTTCGTCAGCCGCTTCTCGGCCAACGCCTCGAAAGCCAAGCAGGCCACTTCCCGCGCCAAGGCAATCGACAAGATCCAGCTGGCCGAGGTCAAGCCTTCGAGCCGCGTGAGCCCATTTATCCGTTTCGAGCAGAACAAAAAGCTGCACCGCCAGGCGGTCATCGTCGAGCGTATGGCCAAAGGCTTCGACGGCAAGCCGTTGTTCAAAGACTTCAGCTTCCAGGTTGAAGCCGGCGAGCGCGTCGCGATCATCGGCCCGAACGGTATCGGCAAGACCACCCTGCTGCGCACCCTGGTCAGCGAGCTGACGCCGGATGCCGGTAGCATCAAGTGGACCGACGCCGCGGAGCTGGGCTATTACGCACAGGACCACGCCCATGACTTCGAAGACGACGTGACCCTGTTCGACTGGATGGGCCAATGGACCCAAGGCGAGCAGATGATCCGTGGCACCCTGGGTCGCATGCTGTTCTCCAATGACGAGATCCAGAAGTCGGTGAAGGTGATTTCTGGTGGTGAGCAAGGCCGCATGCTGTTCGGCAAGCTGATCCTGCAAAAGCCAAACGTGCTGATCATGGACGAACCTACTAACCACTTGGACATGGAATCCATCGAAGCGCTGAACCTGGCGCTGGAAAACTACCCGGGCACGCTGATCTTCGTCAGCCACGACCGTGAGTTCGTATCGTCCCTGGCCACCCGCATCATCGAGTTGAGCGCTACCGGCGTGATCGACTTCAGCGGCACCTATGACGACTACCTGCGTAGCCAAGGCGTAGTGTTCTAAGCACCGCCCGCTATACACAAAAGCCCCGTCCACTGTGACGGGGCTTTTTGCGTCTGATGCACCATCATCATTAATAGATAGCCTGCTTTCTTTTCCGCCAAGCCCTTGCCATGATGCCCTCACCGCCCGCCCGCGAACGAGTGCCCATGCCTGCCAACGCCCCCAGCTCCGTGTCGATCACCCTGCAGATCGTCTCCATCGTCTTCTATACCTTTATCGCGTTTATCTGCATCGGTATGCCGATTGCGGTTATCCCTGGCTATGTGCACGAGACACTGGGGTTCAGCGCGGTAGTGGCCGGGGTCACCATTGGTTCGCAGTACCTGGCCACCCTGCTAAGTCGGCCAATGGCCGGGAGGATGTCGGATAACGTCGGCACCAAGCGTGCGATTGTGCTGGGGCTGGCGGGCATCCTGGTGAGCGGCGTGTTGACGTTTTTCGCGACCTTGTTGGAGAGCCTGCCCACCCTGAGCCTGGCCATTCTGATCGCCGCCCGCTTGTTGCTGGGGGTGGCCCAGGGTCTGATTGGCGTGGGCACCATCAGTTGGTGCATGGGCCAGGTGGGTGCCGAGCACACGGCACGCTCGATTTCCTGGAACGGGATTGCTTCCTACGGCGCCATTGCCATTGGTGCGCCGCTGGGAGTGGTGATGGTCGCGGAATATGGCTACAACAGCCTGGGTATCGCGCTGTCAGTATTGTCAGCGCTGGGCCTGGTGTTGATCCGCAAAAAGCCGTCGGTGCCGGTGGTGCGTGGTGAGCGTTTGCCGTTCTGGGCAGTGTTCGGGCGTATTGCGCCGTTTGGCGCCAGCCTATGCCTGGCCTCGATTGGCTACGGCACCCTCACTACCTTTATTACCCTCTATTACCTCAGCCATGGCTGGACCGGTGCGGCGTACTGCCTGACGGTGTTTGGCGTGTGTTTCATTCTGTCGCGCCTGGTGTTTATTTCGGCCATCAGCCGCTTTGGCGGATTCCGTGCGGCGATTGCCTGCATGATCATTGAGACCGTCGGCCTGACCCTGCTGTGGCTGGCACCCTCCACCGGTGTCGCGCTGATCGGCGCCGGGCTGACCGGGTTTGGCCTGTCGCTGGTGTACCCGGCGCTGGGCGTGGAGGCCATCAAGCAGGTGCCCAACAGCAGCCGGGGCGCCGGCTTGAGTGCCTATGCAGTGTTTTTTGATTTGGCCCTGGCGATTGCCGGGCCGTTGATGGGGGCGGTAGCGCTAAACCTCGGCTACGGCTGGATCTTCTTTTGCGCGGCGCTGCTGTCAGTCACCGCGTTGGGTGTGACCCTTGCCCTCAAGCGCCGCGCTTACTGATCGGCCGTCTGCATGCCAGCGCGAGTGGCTTCGCCGAGGGTGTGACTGAAAAAACGCCCCGCCTCGGAAATCAGGTCACGGTGGATGCCTTCGCGGTCGACACCCTCAGCATCGGTGCAAATCGCCGGCATCGCGGCCAATTGATCACTGTCACACGGCGCCATAAACACGAAGTGCCCTGCCCCAGCCAGCAATTTGAAGTTTGGCGGTTCTGGTAGTTTGCGTGCGAGGGCGGCGGCGTTCTTGTCCACGGCCACCAATTTGTCGCCATCGCCACTGTAAAGCAGCACCGGCACGTGCACGTCCGCCAGGGTATGACGGCCGAACATCAGGCTCAGGGGCGCCATCAGCATCAACGCATGAATGCGCGGGTCGGCTTGGGGTTTCAGGTCGTCGCGGTCTACCACCAATTCGCCTTTGGTGGTGCAGGCATCGCGGTCTTCCGGGCGCTCCTGGCAGTAACGGCGCAGGCGATCAAAGTCGGGTTTGGCCCCGGCCAGGATCAACGCCGTTTCCCCCCCGGCCGAATAGCCGATCACCCCCACCTGATCAACATCAACGAACGGCGAGAGCATCGGGTCGCCCAATGTGGCGGTAATCGCTTCGGAAATCTGGATCGGTCGCCCATACAGATTGCTGACCGTACCGAGGCGGCTGTGATCCTTGTAGTTATCGCCCGGATGCAGCACCGCCACCACCACAAACCCCTTGCGTGCCAGGGACGTAGCCAGATCATGCAGGGCCAGGGGCGTGCCGGTGTTGCCGTGGGACAGCATCAGCATCGGAAAGCGTCCGATGGCGATCTTGGAATCTTCAGACGCCGCGACGTGATAGGCACCCACCAGCGTTGTGCGCGGGGAATCGGTGGACGGGTAGAACGCAATGGCTTTCATCGGCTGCTGGTCCAGCGGGTCGAGAAAGGTCATGCGATGAAAGCCCACGCTCCAATGCGGGTGTGGCGCAGGCGCGGCATGCACTGAAACCAGGCCACCCAACAGGGAAAGAACCATAACGGCACAAAGACGCATCATCAGGATGTCCACCTTTACTGCGTAAAGACCTGCATGTCTGATTGAGAAGTCCATGTTTCAGGCGCTCGCACCGGGAGATCAACCCATGCGTGCATAACCTGGGCCAAAGTAATGACAGCGGGCAAACGAAAAAACTCCGTGATCCGGTCATTTTGAGGCGACCAGAATACAGAGTTTAGACGTCCCGTTTCAGATTGATACGGGGAACAGCACTGTTTTACTTAAGCTTTACGCGGCCGCGAACAATTGTTCGTTGATCAGCACGTTGGCGTCGCTCAGGGACTTGGTGCGCACTTCATCACCGTACGCCAGCCCGTGGGCGCGCACGAATTCGATGTCGGTGATGCCGAGGAAGCCCAGCAGTACTTTCAAATAGTCTTCATGGGCCACACCGGTGGCCTGGCCGACATGCAAGCCGCCCGAGGTCGACACGATGATGACCTTCTTGTTGCCACACAGGCCTTCAGGGCCGGCTTCGGTGTAGCGGAAGGTCTGGCCGGCAACGGCGATGCGGTCGATCCACGCTTTGAGCTGGGTCGGGATGGTGAAGTTGTACATCGGTGCAGCGATCACCACAGCATCGGCAGCGAGGAACTCAGCCAGGGTATTGGCGCTCAACTCAGCTTCTTGCTGTTGCGCAGCGCTGCGTTGTTCAGCCGGCGTACCCAGGGCGCCCAAGGTAGCGCCGGAGAAGTGGTTGATGCCTTCGGCGGCCACGTCACGGTAAGTCACCTCCACACCCGGTTCAGCCGCTTGCCAGGCCTTGACCACGCCAGCGCTGAGCTGACGGGAAGCCGAGTTGTCGCCGAGGATGCTGGAATCGATGTGCAACAGTTTCATGGGAATTCTCCGAGTAGGATCGTCAGTGGCGATCAGATGGGGTAATCCTACGCATCAAACCAATAGCCGATAAGGCGGCTGAAATGCGATAGTTTGTCCCACTGACAGGACAATAGGCCGACCATGCAAGACCTCAACGATCTCTACTATTTCGCCAAAGTCGTGGAAGCCGGTGGCTTCGCGGCGGCCGGCCGGCTTTTGGGGATACCCAAGTCACGCTTGTCGCGACGCATTGCTGAGCTCGAAGAACGCTTGGGCGCCCGCCTGCTGCAACGCACCACCCGCCAGCTCACCCTGACCGCCGTCGGCGAACGCTACCTGCGTCATTGCCAAGCCATGTTGCTGGAAGCGGAGATGGCCGACGAAGCGGTGGCGAGTATGTCCAGTGAGCCCCGTGGGCGGCTACGGGTCAGTTGCCCGGTGGGCATGGCCCAACACATCCTGCCGGAGTTGGTGGCGGGTTTTCTCGCCGCGCACCCTCAGGTGCAACTGGAGATGACCCTGGTCAACCGCCGTGTAGACCTGGTCGCCGAAGGTATCGATGTGGCCCTGCGGGTCCGCGAGCTCGGGGATGAAGACCCGTTACTGGTGACCAAGCGCCTGCGTGCGGCCCAGACCGTATTGGTCGCTAGCCCAACATTCATGCAAGGCACCCACATCAATACCCTCGAGGAGCTTAAACAACTGCCGATACTCGGTGCGCTGGAGGCAGACCGCATGGTGCATCAGCGCATCCTCGATCCCCAGGGCAACCCCCACGAACTGGTGATGGAGGCCCGCCTGGGCATCGACGACTTCATTGTGCGCAAAGCCAGCGCGATCATGGGCCTGGGCTTTACCGTGCTGCCGATGATGTATTGCGAAGAGGAATTGGCTCGCGGCCAGTTGGTACAACTGTTGCCACAATGGTCCCTGCCCGGCGGCTGGCTGCAGGCGGTGTACCCGCATCGACGCGGCGTGCTGCCGGCCATTCGTGCCTGGATCGATTACCTGGAAGAAGGCTTCAAAAGCTGCGGAGACCGTTTGTTATGAAAATCACCGAAGACCAAGTCGCCACCTTCTGCCTGAGCCTGCCCGGTGCGCGGGAAGACTACAAATGGGGCGGCGTGCGCGTGTTCTCGATTGCCGGCAACAAGATGTTCGCCCTGCAAAACCTGCGGGGCGAGTCGTTGGCATTTAAGGTCGACAAGAACCTGTTCCTTGGTCACGTGGACCGCCCAGGCGTCCACCCGGCACCTTACTTGGCACGCGCCCAGTGGGTCATCATGAACACGCCCTACCCGTTGGGCGCTGAGGAACTGCGGGGCTTGTTGCAACGCTCCCACCAGTTGGTGGTGAGTAAGTTGCCCAAGCGCACGCAGATTGGCTTGCGGCTAGAAGATTGAACAGCTAAAGCACTGATAAAAGTGTGCCGCCAAGGAACAACTGATCCAGCCAGAACACCTGGTGCAGCAACACGATCACCCAGAACAGCACCTGATAAGACACCTTGCGCGTCTTGTGCCGGAACACCTGCTGGGCGATCAACGCCCCCGGCCAACCGCCCGCCAGCTCCACGGCATGCAGGATATTTTCCGGGGTGCGCCAGCTATTGGTCTGCGCCTTGCGCTTGTCGCTCCAATACAGAAAAAACGCAATCACGCTGACCACGCCATAGGCCGCCAGCGGGATAAACGTCTCACCGCGCAGCCAGACCAGCGCCGCACCCAACAGCGGTGCCGCGCACAGCAGTACGAAAAGCGCCGCTTTGAGGCGCGGGTGCTGAATCGTCATGCCTGGGCCGACGCCCAATCAATCCAACCAAACTGCCAGGTCGCCAGGATCAGCAAGCCAAACCCGATGCGGTACCAGGCAAACGCCGCATAGCTGTGGCTGGCGATAAACTTGAGCAGGCCCTTGACCGCAATCATCGCGAAGATGAACGAGGTGACGAAGCCAATCGCGAATACCGGCAAGTCAGCCGGCTGGAACAGATCACGGTACTTATAGCCCGAGTACACCGCTGCACCCACCATGGTCGGCATCGCCAGGAAGAACGAGAACTCAGTCGCCGTCTTGCGCGACAACCCGAACAATAGGCCGCCGATAATGGTCGAGCCCGAACGGGACGTGCCCGGGATCATCGCCAGGCATTGGGCAAAGCCGACTTTGAGCGCATCTTTCCAGGTGATGTCGTCGACGGTTTCGGCGTGCACTTCATGCTCGCGACGTTCGGCCCACAACATGATGACGCCGCCAATGACCAAGGCCGTGGCCACGGTGATCGGGTTGAACAGGTAGTGGTGAATCAGGTCGGCAAACATCACCCCCAACACCACCGCCGGCAAGAACGCGATCAACAGGTTGGCGGTAAAGCGCTGGGCGTTGCGCTGGGTCGGCAGGCCGGTGACCACATCAAGGATCTTGCCGCGAAACTCCCAGACCACGGCCAGGATGGCGCCCAATTGAATGATGATGTTGAACGCCATTGCGCGTTCACCGCCGAAGTCGAGCAAGTCGGCAACGATGATCTGGTGGCCGGTGCTGGAAATCGGCAGGAACTCGGTGAGCCCCTCCACAACACCTAGAATCAACGCCTGAATGGCGGTCCAAAAATCCATGCTTCCCCCAAAGGTCATGCGCTGTGGCATGCCTTGATAATCTTTTTTAGTGGTTCACTGACGCGAAGGCCCGGTGCTTATTATCAACACCGGCATGCAAAAAATCCGTGAAAAATCAGACAGTACTCAGGTTTTCCGAATACAGGCCGAAAGCCTATCAGACACGCGGGAAAAGTCGATGCAGCACCCACAATTATAAAAAGCACGGAGTGACAGGACGATGAACAGTTTGCGCAATATGTCGATCAGCCGACGCCTCTGGCTGATCCTGATAGTCGCCGTGCTGATGCTGCTGGCCTTGGGCTTATTGATGCTCAAGCAAATTCACGACGACCTTTACCAAGCCAAGCGCCAGCAGACCCAGCACGTGGTGCAAACCGCGAGCGGCATCCTGACGTTCTACCAGGGTCTCGAGAAAACCGGCGTCATGACCCGCGAAGCCGCGCAAAAGCAGGCCCTGAGCGTGGTGCGAGGCTTGCGCTACGACCATGACGACTACTTCTGGATCAACGACCTCACGCCCGTGATGATCATGCACCCGACCAACCCCAAGCTCGACGGCCAGAACCTTTCGGCCATTCGCGACCCGGACGGCTTTGCGGTGTTCAACGAGTTCGTCGTGCTGGCCAAGGCCAAGGGCGCGGGCATCGTCAATTACCGCTGGCCTAAGCCGGGCGCCGACGCGCCGGTGGCCAAGACCTCGTATATCCAACTGTTCGAACCCTGGGGCTGGATCATCGGCTCTGGCGTATACGTTGACGACGTGCAGGCCGAGTTCAACGGCCAAGTCTGGAAAGCCTCGTTTATCGGGCTGGGCATCGCCCTGGTGATGGCCTTGCTGGTCACGCTGATTGCCCGCAGTATCGTGCGCCCGCTGCAGGCGGCGGTAAACGCCATGGGTAATATTGCCAGCGGTGAAAGCGACCTGACCCGCAGCCTCGATACACACGGCCAGGACGAAGTCACCCAACTGTCGCACCACTTCAACAGCTTCACCGCCAAGCTGCGCCAGGTCGTCAGCCAATTGCAGGCATGCGCCAATGCGCTGGGCCAGTCCTCCCAAGAGCTGGGCACGAATGCCAGCCAAGCCCATGACCGCAGCCAACAACAGTCGCAGCAGATGGAATTGGTGGCCACTGCCATCAATGAAGTCACCTACGGCGTGCAGGATGTGGCCAAGAACGCCGAACACGCCGCCAGCGAGATGCGCGACGCCCAGGCCCAGGCGCAGCAAGGCCAGGTCAATATCGACGGCAGCCTGCAACAGATCGATCAGCTCTCCACTACCATCAGCCAGGCCGTGGAGGTGATACGCACACTGTCCAGCGAAAGCACGCAGATTGGCGGTGTGTTGGAGGTGATCCGCTCCATCGCCGACCAGACCAACCTGCTGGCGCTCAACGCCGCGATTGAAGCAGCCCGCGCCGGCGAGCAAGGCCGAGGGTTCGCGGTGGTGGCCGATGAAGTGCGTCTTTTGGCCCAGCGTACGCAAAAGTCCACCGCCGAGATCCAGGCGATGATCGAGCGGCTTCAAGGGCATTCCGAGGCGGCTGTGAAGGTGATCAGCGACAGCCACAGCGCGTCGCAACTGACCATCGAACAAGCCGGCCAGGCCGGGGCCAGCCTCACCGCCATCGGCCAGGCGCTGCGTAACCTCAATGGCCTGAACGCGTCGATTGCCAGCGCCACCTTGCAACAGGCGCATGTGGTGGAAGACATCAACCAGAACGTTACCCAGGCAGCCGGGCTGTCCCATAGCACGGCGTTGGCGGCAGAGCAGTCGAGTGTGGCCAGCGCGCACTTGCACTCATTAAGCGAACAACTCAACGGACTGCTGCGCCAATTCAAAGTCTAATAATGATCCAAATGTGGGAGGGCCCTCCTGTGGTTTGAAGATTGCTGGCCTGTGGTTACAATCCCCGCCCTCTCCCACTCTCCCAAGGAACTGCCATGTCCGGGCTTGAATTGTTCGCCGCCGCCCTGGGGGTGATCGCTGTCTGGCTGACGGTCAAGCAAAACCCCTGGTGCTGGCCCATTGGCCTGGTGATGGTGGTGCTGTACACCTGGGTGTTCTACGACGTGAAACTGTATTCGGACATGCTGCTGCAAGTGGTCTACGCCGCGCTGCAAGTCTACGGCTGGTGGCAATGGACGCGCGCCGGCGAGATCAAGCAAGGCCGCCAGGTCACCAGCCTCGGTTGGCCTGCGATCTCTGCCAGCCTGGCCGTGGGCGCCGTGGGCAGCCTGTTGCTCGGTGCCGCCATGGCTCACTGGACCGACGCCGCCCAACCGTGGCTCGACGCGGCCCTCACCGGTTTCAGCCTGGTGGCACAAATGTGGATGGCGCAGAAGCGCGTGCAATGCTGGGCGCTGTGGATTGTCGTGGACGTGATCTTCGTTGGGCTATTCCTCTACAAAGGCCTTTACCTCACCGCCGCCCTCTACGCACTGTTTACCGTAATCGCTGTGCAAGGCTGGCGTGAATGGCGCACCGACCCGGCGTTGCAGTCGTGAAGGTGGTGGTACTGGCAGGCCCGGAATCCAGCGGCAAAAGCTGGTTGGCGGCGCAACTGCACAAGCACTTTGGTGGCTTGATGGTCGGCGAATACGTGCGTCACTTCATCGATCACCATCAACGCGACACCTGCCTGGCAGACATCCCCGCCATCGCCCACGGCCAACTCGCCTGGGAGGATGCCGCCCGCGCCGAACAGCCCAACCTGCTGATCCTCGATACGCATTTGCTCACCAACAAGCTGTGGAGCCTGACGCTGTTTGGCGACTACCCAAAATGGCTGGACAGCGCACTGCTGGCGCGTCACTACGATCTGCACCTGCTGTTGTCGCCGGAGGATGTGGAGTGGACCGCTGATGGCCAGCGTTGCCAGCCTGAATTGGCGGATCGCCGGACGTTTTTCCAGGGCAGCCTGGAGTGGATGCAGCTGCATCGGCAGCCGGTGGTGGTGATTCGGGGAGATTGGGAGGCGCGCAGACAAGCGGCATTTTCAGCCGTGCAACAACTGCTTCAGGCATAACACACTGCCCCTGTGGGAGCGGGCTTGCTCGCGAAAGCGGTGGATCAGTCAACGCATCTTCGTCTGACACACCGCATTCGCGAGCAAGCCCGCTCCCACATTTTTGACCGCGTCAGGCGTTAGTAGCCCAGCGACAGCCCCGTGTTACGACGCGGGTCGTTCGCCCCGTAGAATCGATTGTTGCCCACCGGCTTGCCATCCAACGACGGCGCTCCGACCAGGATTGCGGCCAAGTGGTTGGCGTCCTGCGGCCCTGCGAATTTATGCCCCCAGCTTTCCAGGATCTTCTGGGTGTCGGGGCTGACCGCGAAGGTTTCGAGGTTGGTGGTGTCAGGCATCCACTGTTGGTGGAAGCGCGGCGCATCTACGGCTTCCTGGATGTTCATCTTGTAGTCGATGACATTCAGGATCGTCAGCAGGGTCGCGGTAATGATGCGACTGCCACCCGGCGTGCCCACCACCATCACTGCCTTGCCGTCCTTAGTCACGATGGTCGGGCTCATCGACGACAGCGGCGCCTTGCCCGGTGCGATGGCGTTGGCCTCTCCCTGCACCAGGCCGTACATGTTCGGCACGCCGACCTTGACGGTAAAGTCGTCCATTTCATCGTTGAGAATCACCCCGGTCTTGCTCGCCATCACGCCCGCACCGAACCAGTCGTTGAGGGTGTAGGTGACCGAGACGGCGTTGCCCCACTTGTCGACGATGGAATAGTGGGTGGTGTTATTACCTTCGTGGGGCGACACGCCTGGCTTGATCGCCTGGGAATCACCGGCCTTTTTAGGGTCGATGGCGTCACGCAGTTTGGCCGCGTAGTTTTTGTCCAGCAGATGCTCGATCGGGTTCTTCACGAAGTCCGGGTCGCCCAGGTAGCTGTTGCGGTCCACGTAAGCGTGGCGCATGGCTTCGATCTGGTAGTGCAGGCCCTGGGCCGAGTGATAGCCCAGGTCGGCCATCGGGTAGCCTTCAAGGATGTTCATAATCTGGCAGATCACCACACCACCCGAGCTCGGCGGCGGCGCCGAGACGACGTGGTAGCCACGGTAGTCGCACTCGATCGGCGCCAGTTCGCGGGTCTTGTACTTGTCCAGGTCAGCCTGGGTGATGATGCCTTTGCCGGCCTGGCTGGAATCCACCAAGGCCTTGGCGACCCAACCTTTATAGAAACCGTCGCTGCCTTTGGCCGAGATTTCCTTGAGGGTCTTGGCCAGGTCTTTCTGCACCAGCTTCTGGCCCACCTGCATCGGTTGGCCGTTATGCAGAAAGATGCCGCGCATGTCCTGGTCTTTTTCGAACTCGCCGGTGGCCGTGTGCAGCAGGTCGATATCGCCCTGCTCCAGGGCAAAGCCGTTTTCCGCCAGTTTGATGGCCGGGGCAATGACTTGGGCGCGCTTGAGGGTGCCGTACTTGCTCAGGGCCAGTTCCATGCCGGACACAGTGCCAGGTACGCCGACCGCCAAGTGGCCCTTGGCGCTAAGGCCTTCGACGACGTTGCCGTCCTTGTCCAGGTACATGTTGGCGGTTGCCGCAAGCGGGGCTTTTTCGCGGAAGTCGAGGAAGGTCTTGCGCCCGTCGGCCAGTTGCACGGTCATGAAACCGCCACCGCCCAGGTTACCCGCTGCCGGGTACACCACCGCCAACGCATAGCCCACGGCCACGGCAGCATCTACCGCGTTGCCGCCGGCCTTGAGTACATCCACGCCGACATGAGTGGCCAAATGCTGGGCCGTTACCACCATGCCATTTTCACCGGCCACCGGGGCCTGGGAAGCGGCGTGCACGCCGCTCACGGTTAACACCAGTGCAGTGGCAATCAGGGTGCGGCTGAAGGGTTGGTATTTCATCCATGGCTACTCTGGTTATTGAGATGCACCAAAATAGCCCGTCCCGAATTTAATCCCCAGCGCAATGGCGTTTTTATTACAGAACTTGTCGGTCATGGAACGGCCGTGTGCAGACCTACCCTTCAGAGGTTATTTAACCAGCCGCTTTTCTTTTGACGGGCGATAACCAAAGTACGCGCTGTAGCACTTGCTGAAGTGGCTCGGGGAAACAAACCCACACGCCACCAACACGTCCACCTGAGACAACTCGGTGTGCTGCAGCAAGCGCCGCGCCTCGGTGACCCGCAACTCCATGTAATAGCGTTGCGGCGTGGTACCCAGTTGTTCCTTGAACAGGCGTTCGAGCTGGCGGCGTGAGCGCCCGGCATACACCGCAAGTTGGTCAAGCTCCAGGGGCTCTTCAAGGTTGGCATCCATCAGCTTGACGACTTCACGCAAGGGCGCACTGACGCTGACGTTTTCAGTAGGCTTGATCCGCCGGTAGCGGGATTCTTCAAAGGCCAAAATGTCTTCAATGCCCTCGACCAAGGCTTTGCCATGCAACCCTTTGATCCAGTCCAACGCCATGTGAAATGCACCCGAGGGGCTCGAGGCCGTCAGGCGGTCGCGGTCGATGACATAGGGTTCACTGGTGACTTGCGCGGCTTTGGACACCTCCGTCAGGGCGGGGCGATGCTCAGGGTGGATAGCGCAGCGATAGTCGTGCAAGAGACCGGCGCGGCCAAGAAACCATGAACCGTTCCACAGCCCGGCCAGGTTGATACCCTGCTCCGCAGCGCTGCGCAACAGATGGATGAGGTCGTCACCGGCCTTGAGTTCAGTCCGGAAACCACCACAGATAACCAGCAGGTCGAGGTCTTTGAGTGCTGCCGTGTCCAGTCGTGCATCGGGTCGGATGACCAAGCCCAGGTCGCTGACCACTTCACCCTCGCAGCAACCAAACGTGCGCGAGGCAAAGAGATCGGGACGCAGCAGGTTGGCAGTGACGAGCGTGTCGAGCGTCTGGGTGAATGCGGGCAGGGAGAAATGTTCCAGCAACAAGAAACCGACGCGGGTTACCAACGTCGGTTGCTGGGTTTCATTAAGGTAGCGCAGGTTCTTGCCTTTCATGCCACCGCTGAATTGACGTCTTTCCATCGAGGGTCGGCCCACTTTTATTTGTAATTGGTGCAGTGGGCGCCATCTTAAAGGATGGGCGCTGAGAACCGGCGAAAACTTGAAGCTACCGTGGTTGGCTGATCATGCGTATTACGTCACCGCGCAGACCCCAGGCGCCAGGCGCCTCGCGCCTATCTGATACGGTATTTTGAATGCTATCTGCGTCTGTACCGAAATCTGCCATGGGCCCACAATAGGCGCCATCCCGACACTTCTGTCGTCCTGACCTTCGGAGCCCTTATGACCAAAATGGCACTTTTCCTGTTCGGCTTTTTGGTGTTGACCATCGGTATCGGCTTGCTGGCGACGATTTCTCCGGTCTGACGCTTACGTGGCAAACAGCATCGGGTACAGCGACAGCACCAACAACCCGGCCATCGACCAGTTGAACACCCTCAGCCAACGGGGCTCGCGCAACACATTGCGCAAGCCCGTGCCGCAACCTACCCACACACAGACGCTGGGCAGATTGACCACTGCAAACACCAGTGCGATCACCAACACATTGGTGATATACCCCTCGGCGGGCGTATAGGTGGTAATGGCCCCCAGCGCCATGATCCATGCCTTGGGGTTAACCCACTGAAATGCTGCAGCGCCGAGGAATGTCATCGGCTTGCCGCGTTCGTCATTGCTTTCAGACATGCCCCCCGCCGTGGCAATTTTCCATGCCAGGTACAACAGGTACGCAGCGCCCACGTAACGCAATACGGCGTAGGCCCATGGAAATACCTTGAACACCTCGCCCAAGCCAAGGCCGACCGAGATCACCAAAACCATGAAGCCGACACTGATCCCCAGGGCGTGAGGCATCGAACGCCGAAACCCGTAATTCACGCCAGACGCCAACAGCATGGTGTTATTAGGGCCTGGCGTAATCGAGGACACGAAGGCAAAGAGCACAAAGGCTGATAAGAGACTGCTAGACATGATCATGGTGCGGGGTCCAAACAAAGGGGTATGCCTGCGACAGTAGTGGGTTGCGCGCAAAGTCGGCCCATACAGATAAATGCGGATCAAGGCATACACTTTTCTGAGCGCCAGGCGTAGCTCAACCTTTTCACAAACCTTTCACAGGCGCTGGCCTATGGTAGACCCAGCTCCTAATGAACATCCTTTTAGCCCGCACGCCCCATGCGGGCTTTTCTTTGCCCGGCATTTACCCCAGGCAAAAAAAGAGGCAAGCCATTGACTCTGGCTTGCCTCCACTTGGCTGTCAGTAGCGAGGGCCACCACCACCACCACCACCACCACCACCACCACCCTGGCCATGCCCACCACCATGACCACCGCCGCCACCGCCACCGCCGGGCGGCATAAACATCCAGCAGCCGGACAACGTCGACAACAATGCAACCACCACGGCCGCTTTGGTTAGGTAATTCAACTTCATGAAAACACTCTCTACTTGGCAAGATTGACTTCTCGCCAGTTAAGACAGCGCAAACCCACGTGCGTCACGGGTTTCGTGTAACGCGTTGGTAGGGTTTGTATGGGTTTGGATACATGCCAACAGCGTCCGAAGGCTTTCAGGATTCAGTGTGGCAGACGCAAGCTATTTGCTTTTCAATAGGCAATAAAAAACCCCGTAGACGTTAATCTACGGGGTTTTCAAGAGTGGAGGCCGAGGTCGGAATCGAACCGGCGTAGGCGGATTTGCAATCCGCTGCATAACCATTTTGCTACTCGGCCTCAAACGATCAGTGCCTGTACAACTGACACTCACCGCATAAAAACTTGAGTGGGCTACTAAGCCCTGCCTCTACTCTAACTCATTGAATACATTGAAGTTTTTAATGCTTCATTGCGTTCGATGGGCGCCATTATGTACGTATTTACCCATGGGTGCAACCCCTTGATTTCAAAAATATTTCGTATTGGCATCAAGGGTTTGCGTGCCTGCCCTACTCCTTGATCTGCTGCTCCTTATAGTGTGGATCGGCCTTGATCTGAGCTTCGGTGAAGGGCAACGGGCTGAGCTTTTTCTGGGAGAACGCCAGGGTCTGATCGTTGGAATGCGCGGACGCAGGGTCGCTGGACAGGGAGAATGCCAATACACCTTGGGCATGGGGGCCTTTATCGTCGAACGTGACGATTTGCATATAACTGCTGCCGCTGATGACTTCGCGCTTACCGTCGGCGCGGGGCACGGTTTGCATGGCGTTGTAGACACCGAGCGCCTGGGGGCCGCCGTGAATCGGTGTTTGGCCGGAAACTTGAATGTCACCCCATGTGCTATCGGCGGTCAGGCCGAGTTTGGCAACCTCGGCGGTGGAGGCCAGCATGGCCTCACGCAGGGCCTCGGCGACCGGTTCACGGTCGATGGCCAGGCCTCGCGGCGTGGTAACGGGTTGAGCAGGGTCGAAAGCCACACGCCAGGCGTCGGGGATTGCCTCCAAGCGCTCCATGAGGTTGATGAAGTGCACCAGACCTATGCCACTGTTGAGGTTGGCATGTTGGTCCCAGGTTTTCAGAGCCGTGCACAGCGGTTGCAACGCCACTGCATCAGTACCAAGGTGCCTGGCGCAGAACGCCAACAGGTCAGGCATGACCTGGCCGGCCAGGTACACTTCGTTATCCATCACCATGTGTTGCAGGTCGGCGACGCTGATGGGTTGGTTGCTCATGGACTGCAGGCGTTGCAAGGCAAAACGCGCCCGGGCGCCAAGGCTGATGTTGTCTTGGCTGATCACCGGCGAGAAACCGGTGAGCGGTGCCTTGGGGCTCGCCAGCCATGCCGAATCGTTGGAGTGCTGCACGTAATCGGTACGTTTGAGTTGCGGCAATTGATCGGCGGCAAAGATGCCGGCCTGGGCCGCGCGCGGGTTTACGTCCCAGGCACAGGCGCTGTGGGCGCCGTCGAGCATGATCATTTGCAGGCCGGCACGCGGGTCGCTGCATTGCGCCAGTTTGGCCGCGCTGACGTTGGGCACCACCGACAGGTTCATGTACAGGCTCTGGCCTTGGTCATCGGCCGCCAGGGTGTTGACCCACGGGATGCCCTGCAAGGTATTCACCGAGGATTGCAGCTCGTCGACGCTGGCCGCGCGATTCATTGCGTACCACTGTTGCAACACGCGATCGTTGCCCAGGTTTGCGTCGCGCAAGCTGAAGGCGTAATGGCTGTCCCAATCCAGTTTGCCGGGCCATTGCACGACCGGCCCAAATTGGGAACTGTAGACGGTATGAGGTTGAGCCTTCAGGCTGCCATCGGCTTGCTTGACCTGCACGGTTACCGACGTTTTATCCAGCGGGATGGATTTGCCGTCGAGCAGGTAACGCGTGGAATCCTTTGGGTCCAGGGTCAGACGGTAGAGCGTGAAGTGCTTGGAGGTATCGACCGTGTGAGTCCATGCCACGTGTTGGTTGAAGCCGATATTGATCACTGGCAGCCCTGGCAGCGCAGCCCCCATCACATCCAGTTGACCAGGGATGGTCAAGTGCATCTCGTAGAACCGCATGCCGCCGACCCACGGGAAATGCGGATTGGCCAGCAACATACCTTTGCCATTAAACGAACGATCACGGCCGACCGCGACGGCGTTACTGCCGCGATCAAAACTGAAACGCTGTAGATTGGCGGCAGCCAACTCGAAGGACTTGGCATTCGGCTGCACGCTTGCAGTCGTCTGCGGTGGCTTCGCACCCACCAACGCTTCGGCGAACTGGCCGACTCCGCCCTCAACCAACAGCCTGCGGGTCAACTTGACCACATCGTGCGGCGCCAGCGGGCGCACCCAGGCGGCGTGGCATTGCGCCGGTGCGCCCTGCTCTTGCAGATAACGGTTATAGCCGGCCACGTACCCTTCAATACGCTGGCGGATTTGCGGGGTCTGCGCATTCCAGAACGCCGCGACGGCGTCCGGGGCATTGAGCCATTTAAAGAACACGTCACTGGCCAGGTTGTTACGCTCTTCCAGGGTGGCTTGCTCAGGGCCAAAGTAGCGCGCGCGCTCGCCGTTGACCGTGACCACTTCATTCGCCAGCAGGCATAGGTTGTCTTGGGCGTAGGCGTAGCCGATACCGAAACCCAGGCCACGCTCATCATTGGCGCGGATGTGGGGCACGCCAAAACTGGTACGCCGGATATCCGCCGAGGCTTGCGTCACCGGCTCCCGAGCAGAGGCGGCCAGGCTCAACCCCAGCAACACCCCTGCCACACACACCCTGGATAACCCTTTGGAAATAATCACGCAGACTCCACCGTCAAATTGAACACCCTCACCTGGGGTAATTCCCCCTCCGTAAGGACGCAAAAAAACGGGAAAAATTTAGCCTCTGCGCGTGGTTATTCAGGGCAACGACGGTGTGACAAAACCGATACTGACAAAATTTCTACATGCGCCCCTTCATGATTTTGCTCGCTCGTTCGTCTTATTAGTTAAGAGCGCTTATTTTTTTCCTGATCAGGCTCTGATAAGGAGTTTTTTGCATGTATAACCCGCAAGTGCCCACGGATGGACATTCACCGGCCACCGATGCCAATTTCAACAGCGACTCACAAGCGTTCGGCAAAGCCCCCGAACAAGGCAACCAGCGGATTCGTCACCTGCTCAAATGCTTCGGCCTGCGCACCAGCCTGATACGGCTGAAGGTCATCGACGCCCTGCTCACTGCCGCCGACAACAAGCGCACCCTAGGGGTACGCGGGGTACACAGCCATTTACTCGAGTTGGGCATTCCGCTGTCATTTCTCAGCGTGCGCGAGGTACTCAAGCGCCTGTGCAGCGAGGGTGTGGTCACCCTCAACGCGGATAAAAGCTACAGCCTCCATGCGGAGGCGGCCAAGGTGCTCGAAGGGCGGGACTGACTGCGACGTTACAGCTTGACCTTGCGACGCATGACGCCGTTGATTACGACGACGACCACAGCGACGGCAATGGCGATGGTCTGGAACGTTTTCTCGCTGATGACGCCAGTGTTCTGCAAGTAGGACAAGCCAAACATTGTCGCCAATACAGCCAGGGCAATCAGAATCGAATATTTCAAACGTTGCTTTTGTGTCATGACGGGTTCCTGAACTTGAAAAGTGTAACGACTGTGTCTCACCGCATACGCCACGCAAATGCGCCGGGGTCGGCGAGCACATGTTACAGGCGCTGAATAATTTTGGCTTGTCTGGCGCCTCAAACTGATAGTTCCCAGCGGCGCTACCCCAGCCTGGGGCTCGACTTTCTTGCACGTTCGTACCTAAAGCTCCTCCTCTCCTAGCCGATATCCCGACGAAGCTCTAACAAAGCCGCGTCGATAATAAACGCTTCGTAAGGACGGCCCCATGCCCCCACTGCGCTCTATCCAAGCCCGTTACACCCTGTTCCTGGTGCTGTTCGTCCTGGTGTTATTCGTGTTGACTGTGGTCGGTATCGGCCAATTGGTCGCGCCCAAGCTGCGCCAAACCGAAGAACAGGTGGTACTCAACCGCGTCAGCGAAGTTGCCGAACAGATTCAGGGCGAACTGAATAAAGTTCAGGCCCAACAACGCAGCATCACCCAGACCATCCCATTGCTCGACAGCGATGCCATCGACAAGGTCCTGCCTGGCCTGGTCGATCAGTATGGCGAGTTGAAGGTCTTCGGCGGCGGCATCTGGCCCTTGCCCAACCAGCGTACGCCGGGGCGGAACAAGCACAGCACGTTCTGGCATCGCGATGCCTCGGGCAAGCTCACCGTCAATACCTTCTGGAACAGCGACCCTGCCCCCAATTACTACGACCAGAGCTGGTACAAAGGCGGCCTCGCCTCGCCTCGCGGCCAGTGTGCCTGGGCCGCGGCCTACAAAGACGATGCCAGTCAGGAGCCGCGCACCAACTGCGCCATGGCTATCCAGCGCGACGGCGCAGCCTATGGCGTCGCGACCATCGATGTGACCTTGGGTTTCTTCAACGATCTGGTGGCCAGCAAGGAAAAAGACATCGGCGGGCAGATGTTGATCGTCGAAGCCGACGGCAAGATCATCAGCAACAGCTCGCGCATCAGCGGCCCGGTGGTGTTGAAGAATATCAGTGAGCTCACCGGCACCTCGACGTTTGCCGCCCAGATCAGCAAAGCCCTGGCACACCGCGATCAGGCCCTACAACGCAGCGAATTCGATAATGGCGGCGTAGCCAGCACCTTCTATATGCGCCCCATCGAAGGCACGCCGTGGTTCCTTGCCACTGCCCTGCCCACCTCATTGATCACCGCCCAGCGCGACGACGTACTCGGCACCCTGGCCCTGCTGCAGATCCCCATGGTGTTATTGCTGGTGTTGCTCGCGGCGTATGCGATCCGCCAACTAGTGCAACGCATGAAGACACTGAAAACCAATATCGATGCGCTGTCTGCCGGTGATGCCGACCTCACACGCCGCATTGTCATTCGCGCCGAAGACGAACTGGGCGCCATCGGTCACTCGGTTAACCGCTTCATCGTTTACCTGCAGAACATGATCGGTGAAGTCACCCAGGCAACGGGGGCTATGTCGTCGGGCCTCGAGCAACTGCAGCACACATCGGCCCAGACCAACCGCATCCTTGTACGTCACGCATCGGAAACCGATCAGACCGTCACCGCCATCACAGAAATGAGTTCGACGGCCGACACCGTCACGCAAAATGCTGCCGAGACCGCTGCGTTCACTCAACGCGCCAATGAGCATGCCGACCGCTCACGCGTAGTGGTGGGCGAAGCATCCAGCAGCGTCAGTGCGTTGATCGGCGAAGTGTCCAGCGCCACCCACACCGTCGAAAACATGCGCCAGGACGCCGCCCGCATCACCGAAACCCTCGGCGTGATCGGTGCGATCGCCGGCCAGACCAACCTGCTCGCCCTGAACGCCGCCATCGAAGCCGCCCGCGCCGGCGAGCAAGGCCGAGGCTTTGCGGTGGTGGCCGACGAAGTCCGCGCCCTCGCCGCCCGTACCCAGGCCAGCACCTCGCAGATCAACGAGATGCTGGCACGCCTGACCACCGGTGTGAGCTCGTCGGTAACGGCCATGGAAAACACCCAGGCCAGTTGCCAGTCAGCCGCAGATGCCACCGCGCGCGTGAACACCGGGCTGGATGAGATGGCAGGTTCCGTCAGCCATATCAACAACCTCAGCACCCAGATCGCCACTGCCGCCGAACAGCAGAGCGCCGTTACCGAGGAGATCAACCGCAGCATGGTGCAGATCCGACATATGGTCGAAGAGCTGGTGCAGAGCGGCCAGGCTACTGAAACCAATACCCACAGCCTGCTAGAGGCGAACGGCCGAGTCATCGCGTTGATGGGGCGTTTCAAGGTGAGGTGATAAATGGCTGAAACACTCCCGTGCAATGTGCGGGAGTGGGACTATTCTGACAGTTCCTAGTCGCGACACAGGAGGTGTGCCATGCGCGCAGCCGAGCAATCGGTCCGCTTGGAGCGGATCAGTCAGGAACGTTTTATCAAAGCCCCCATCGATACTGTTTATGACTATGTGACCCAGCCTGACCGCTGGCATGAATGGCATCCCACGTCTCTCAGTGCTGACACCGGTACCACAGGCTCACTGGTCGCCGGTGCGCGTTTTACTGAGTTCATCGACTTGCTGGGCGTGCGTGTGCCCATGAGTTATCGCGTGCAAATCGCCCGTCGCCCGGCGGAATTCAAGACCGTATTTACTTCACTGGCCGTCGATGGCTCCATTCACTACTTCCTTCTGCCCCACCAAGGCGGCACGCTGTTCAAGCGCGTATTGATCTACGAAACCGAATTGCAACTGGCGACGCTTCATGAGCGCATGGTCGAGCTGTCGGCGATCGCTCTGGATCAACTCAAGCACCGGCTGGAAAACCCAACCTTTGTATAACTTTGAAACATTACCACCCGGTGGGCGCTGGCTTGCCTGCGATGAGGTCGTCATGATCGCCGCGTTCTGACGATGTTCTCCGACCTGCGAGCCCTACCATGAAAACCACATTGCGACTGGCCCTGATGGGCGCCCTCTTCACAGCCACCCTGGCTCAGGCTGCTGACCTGATCCCCATCGACGTCCACCGCGATGCCAACTGTGGCTGCTGCAAAAAATGGATCAGCCATCTGGAAAGCAACGGCTTCAAAGTCAATGACCACGTGGAAACCGACATGAGCGCCGTCAAGCAGCGCCTCGGTGTCGCGCCACGCCTCGGCTCGTGCCACACCGCGGTGATCGACGGCAAATTCGTCGAAGGCCATGTGCCCGCTGAACAGGTGCTCGCCCTGCGCAAGCGCAGCGACCTGCTGGGTATCGCAGCACCGGGCATGCCCATGGGCTCACCGGGCATGGAAGTAGAAGGTCGCAGCGAGGCCTATCAAATTATCGGTCTGACCCGTGACGGCAACGAGGTAGTGGTGGCTGACTACCCGGCGAACTGATCGGTGCTCATGGGTTACCTGGGGCTGTTCGTCGCGGCATTCGGCGCCGCGACCTTGCTGCCTCTGCAATCGGAAGCGGTGCTGGTTGGGCTGCTAGTCAGCGGGCAATACAGCCTGTGGCTACTGCTGGCTGTCGCCACCCTGGGCAACGTGCTCGGCTCATCGGTCAACTGGTGGCTGGGGCGTTGGGTAGAACACTTCAAGGACCGGCGCTGGTTTCCGGTCAGTGATAAGCAGTTAAACAAAGCCCGCCGGCAATACTCGCGATGGGGGCACTGGACCTTGTTGCTCAGTTGGGTGCCGATTATCGGCGACCCGCTTACGCTGGTGGCCGGCGTGATGCGCGAACCGTTGTGGCGGTTTTTGCTTCTGGTTACTACGGCCAAGGCGTTGCGTTACGGCACCGTGGCCTACCTGACAACGTATTGGCCTTAGTCATCGGTTTATAAGCCCGGCAGGCCAATTCGTACCGTCTGGCGCAATGACTCATTCAAATCCACTGCCCGGGCCTGAACAAGCAACGATTCCACCACATAGTAGAGCTCCGGCTCGTACCCCGCGAATCGTTCGAGGTCCTGGCGGTAAATCAAACGCTTGACCGGGGCGCCGTCGGGCCAGGATGGGCCAACCTGCTGCGTCTCGCTGAATACAACGACATCATTCAACCCTCGCACGTAACGTAGGATCACAGTGTGTTGGTCCGTTGGCAGACGCCATGGATACCAGGGGATATCCACCACGGCTGAGTTTGGAATGGGAAAAACAATATGGTTCGGGAACTTGTCAAAATAAGGCGCCTCAAGTCGGATAATCGAGCCGAACACCTTCGCAGACGTTGTTCTTGAGTACAGGTCTGCGGGCGGATTCTGCTTCCTCAACACGTACTTGATTTCCACGCGGCCTCCTGCAGCGGCGCGCACCACGCCATAGGGTACGTTATGCTGGACTGGCCTACCTGCCGTGGTGACCAACTCAAAATCACGATGCACAATTACGCCGCCATTCGGTGGGTAGGCGCGAAAGTCGATGTCGTACAGGCTTCCCTTCGGCGCCACGGTTGCTGAGTTGTACATCTCGATGGGCAGGTCCTGATTATTGAGGCGCTCGATATCGATAGTGCCTGGTGGGTCATTGGTGATGATGGCGGGACTTTCCAGCTTCGTACTGTCCAGATTTACCTGCACGGTGGTATCCGCGGATCGATCTGTCGATACATTGCCGACCCAATCCACCAGAAAAAAACCTACCAGCAAGTCGTCGCCATCCCCCCCTTCGATCAGTTGAGCGTGCGTGAGCGTGAACACCGTATCCAGACCAACACCCGCGACCGGCTGGATCACGAGCAAGTTGCCCCAACTGAAATGGATCTTGTCCGAACCGTGCATGCTTGGATAGGATTTAACGGTTACAGTGACCCCGCGAATGGCGTCCGGCGGATCGACAATGGTGGTCGACAATGTGAATTTGAGCGCCGAGTGCCCCATGCCAGGCAGCGGTGGGTTAGTATTTTTGCCACCTGGGAAGTCAGTCTTGACCAGCACGCTCAAGGTATTGGACGCGTCCTCGCCTCCTCCGTTGTAATGCACCACGTAACCCAATCGAACTTCGCCATCAGGCAGTTTGTTGCGCTCGATGCTGAAGAAATAATAGTTGGCAGTTTGATCGCCGTCCTTAAGCTGAAACGTTGCCAATTGTTCCAGCGCCGGCATGCGCACGATGATGATCTCATCACCCGGCGCAGCCAGCCAGTTTTTATCCACGACGACCGTCAAGCCCGCTGTCAGCAACCAGTCGCCAACGCCACCGTCATAGCCTGGGATGTTTAGTGTCATACCCGGGATCCTGACACGATCAAGCTGCTTGGGTTGGACCGGTGTTTTCGGTGCCTTTGCCATGGGGTCTCTCCGACTAACCAAGCGAACACTCAAGCCACGTTACTGGGCCTTTGCCGTCAATCAGACACTCCCGAGATAGCCATGGCTACTGTCAGTGTTGACAGGTGGCGACGGACGGTGGCCTGGGAGACGGCATCTGCAATCAAGCCTTTGCGCCTCTCTTTTTCATTCGTCGCGACCTGTCAGAGTTCACAGTAGCCAAGGGTATTCATTCAGGTGTTTGATTTAGCTAAATGCCTACGAGGCAACTCCTATGGTCAAGCGATATACACCCGCCAGTACGTCCGCGCCCGACCTGCCGCCGGTCGAAATTGGACTCTTGCAGCCTCCGATCCCAGACGATCATGAAGGCGCGGATAACGGTATCGGCCTGCGGCATATTGAAGTTCCGCTGGTTGTGCATATTGCCCGGCCGCAAGCAACGCCCCTGACCACCCACTTCAAGCTTCATTGGGGGCCAGGCGACGCGGTAGCGTTCAACCAAATTCGTGAGGGCGACGAAGACCTGACTCGTATCCCGTTCACTGTGCCCCGCAATATCATTCGCGAGTCGTGGGCGGACCCGGTATTCGTTCAAGTCATTCGGCCCAGTGGTAACCCGTCAGAAACTCTGCCACTGCGTTTGCGCGTTAATCTTCGCCGCCCGGGTCGAGTAGCACCGGAACCCACCCACGATGGCAATCGCAACCTCGTATTAGAGTTGCCGGCAGATGTCGAGTTGGGGGGAGTTAGTGACGACCGGGCAAAACTGGGCGTTGAAATTACGTTCCGACACTGGCTGGACATGGCGGCCTACGACCTGCTCAGGCTGGTGTGGGGCTATGAAGTCATCGAGTACCTCGTACAACCGGCTGACGTCGGCTTTGATATCACCCTGATCGTCGGCTACCAGACCATCGTCGATGTGGGCGATAGCGAGCTATTGCCGGTGTTCTTTCAAGTGATAGGGCCCACCGGCAATGCGCCAGACCCAAGGGCGCCATGGTCAGTCATATCGTGGATTTCGGTCTACCTGCAGAGTGATCGCCTGGATGCTCCCTGGTTGGAGTTTCCCGATACGGCACCGGCCATCGACTTGGGCGAATTAGGCAATCAACACGTAAAAATCGGGCTATATGTCTCCGCCGCCGACGCCCGTCTCTATGAGCGCGTCTTCTTAATCTGGGCCGGCACCAGTGAACACGGCTCTGTACCTCATGTGGACGATCAAACGTTAGTCGGTGGCAGGACTTACTATTTCGACATACCTAACGACATGGTCAAGGCCATTGCCAATGGCAGTACCACGGTACATTACCTGCTGGAGGGCAACGGGCAACCGACCAAGCGCTCACACAACTTGTTCCTGTCGATTATCGGTGAGGCCGTGCAATGGCTCGCACCCTGGGTGGTTGAAGCGGACGCAGGCATTATCAATCCTGAACTCGCAAAGATTACCGTCAGATTCCCCGAACAGACAACCTGGGCGCCAGACGACGATATCCAAATCACCCTCGTGGTGAACGACACCAACAATACGGTCGAATACAAGCAAAGCCAACGGTTTGACAGCATCCCAAACGACGAGGGTGTGCTGTCGTTTACAGTACAGAATGCCAATCTCCGGCGGTTTGACGGGCTACGCTTTGAGGTGTTCTACACCCTGTTGCGCAACGGGCAAGAGTCCTTGCGTGAAACCTACCAAGTGGGCGAGCCCAAACGTGATATGGACGCGCCAGACATTGAAATGGCATCGAGCGGGCTGCTCAACCCAGACGAAGTAACCAGTGGAGCAAAAGTATTTGCCCCTTTCACCGGCACACTTGCAAACGACAAGATGGTGCTGGGGTGGACAGGCCCGGTAGCCAGCACTCAAGTCGAATATAGCGTAATCGGCAATGGCGACCTTGCTGAGTTTGTGGTGCCGCACTCATTCGTCGAGGGCAATCTGGATCAACGCGTCCTGGCCTCCTATACGCTGAATCGTGGACTGGAACCTACACGTTACTCCGAAATCACTTCAGTGCTGATCGCCCGTAGCCTGATTGACCTTCCACCACCAGACTTACTCAAAGCGACCATTACCGGCCCCGGTGCTGCCACATTAGAGCCACTGAACGCGCCAAATGGTAGCGAACTGTTGGTCAAATACAGCGGAATGCATAAAGACGATGACATCCAGGTCTCTATGAGCGGAACTGATGGTGACGGTTCCCCCCATATTCCAAGCAAACCAGGTGATGGGGTTGCACAACAGGTGTCGTTTGATATCTCCAGAACGGCAATTGCGGCCAACATCCGTAACAGCGATACGTTCGTGACGTTCCGGTACGTGGTCACGCGCAATGGCAAGACGACTGACTCACAGGTATTGACGGTACGGGTGCTGCCTATTCCCCAGGAAGAGTTGCTGAAAACCCTCATCCGCATTAACGAGGCGGACCCACTTACCCGAATACTTGACCTGGCGAAAGTGCCTGGCGGCGCGACAGCCTATATCGGTACCTGGTCTTTTATTACGCAGCACTGGCCGGTGTGGCTCGCCCTGATTGGGAAAAAGAACGGCGTGGATTATCCGATCACCCTACTCAACGGGGCTACAGGCGATCGGGTATCGCCCAGTTGGGTGAGTGCGGGTCGTTATGAACACCCGGTACTGGCCGCCGAGCTCAATGGGTTGGACCATGCTTCAACACTGATAATGGAATTTCGCGCGGCGTTCAGTAGCAGCACGGTACTGGCAGATGCAATCGTGTTTCCCCGGGTGGCCTACACTATTTTGAAAGCCGCACCATTGAGCATTGACACCTCGACCATGATTTTGAACGGGCGAGCCATTATTGCTCCTGGCTGGCCACGCAATGGCCAGGAATACGTGGGCAATGCCCAAATACGCTCGGCACAGGGAGGCGCTCTTCCCTATACGTACACGTCAAGAAATTCAAATATCGCACAGGTCACATCAGCCAATGGCGATATCAGGGGGATGACGAACGGCAGCACTTATATTGACGTAAAGGACAACGCAGGCAATACCGTGTCGTACCGGGTAGACGTCAGCAATGTATGGCAACTGCTTTTACATCCCGGCCAGCTAGGGTATCCCGGCGCCATCGCCTGGAGAAACTCGGTAGCGGGTGCCGTCGGTGTGCCTTATTACGATGGCGTCGACCTCATGGAGAGGGTGTATGGCCCCGCTTCACAATTTCCAGTGCCGTACGACTCAGCTTACTGGACATGCCTGGAGGGCAGTTGTGACTTTGCCACAGCATTGATGTGGGACACCCGACAGCCGAATGTATTGAGGTGCGTGGGCAGGCATATAACCGTGCATGCATGGTGCATGACGCCGGTACGTCCCTGATAAATGGCGTACAACGCCGGAGCGATAAGCACGCTATCGCTCCCGGCCTTTAATCCCCACTTAATCCCCCCACAACAGCATCCGAGCAACCCCCTCGGAGCCTTGTCGATGTCTCTAACCCGCGCCTTTTGCATCGCCGGCCTGCTGACTGCCAGCGCCGCCCCCGCCTTCGCCGCCACTTATGGCCCTGAGCTGCAAGGCTTCCAATACCCCTACCCGCTTGAACACTTTCAATTCCAATCCCAGGGCAAATCCCTGCAAATGGGCTACATGGACGTTGCCGCCAAAGGCAAACCCAACGGGCGCAGCGTGGTGCTGATGCACGGCAAAAACTTCTGCGGCGCCACCTGGGAAGGTTCGATTAAGGCCCTGAGCGAGGCGGGCTACCGCGTGATTGCCCCAGACCAGATTGGTTTCTGTTCATCCAGCAAGCCCGATCACTACCAATACAGTTTTCAGCAGCTGGCACTGAACACCCACCAACTCCTGGAAAAACTTGGCATTCAAAAGGCCACCCTCCTCGGCCACTCCACCGGTGGCATGCTTGCTACCCGTTACGCGCTGATGTACCCCGAACAAACCGAGCAGCTTGCCCTGGTCAACCCTATTGGTCTGGAAGACTGGAAAGCACTGGGCGTGCCCTCTCTGAGCGTCGATCAATGGTATCAACGCGAGCTGAAAGTCAGCGCCGAGGGTATTCGCAAGTACCAACTCAACACCTATTACGTCGGGCGTTGGAAGCCAGAATATGAGCGTTGGGTAGACATGTACGCAGGCTTGAGCAGTGGCCCGGGACACACGCTGGTTGCGTGGAATTCGGCATTGATTTACGACATGATCTTCACCCAGCCGGTGTACTACGAGTTCAAGAATTTGCAGATGCCCACGCTGCTCCTGATCGGCACGTCCGATAACACCGCCATTGGCAAAGACGTCGCACCGCCAGCGGTCAAGGCCAAGCTGGGTAATTATGCGGTGCTGGGCAAGCAGGTCGCCAAGCTGATCCCCCACTCGACGCTGGTGGAGTTCCCGGGCCTGGGGCATGCGCCGCAAATGGAAGAACCGGCCCAGTTCCACAAAGCGCTGTTGCAGGGTTTGAATGCCCTTTAACCCAAACTTTTCGAGGCACTCGTGAATGTCGGTACAGATTGCAGTCATTGATGATTGGCAGAATGTGGCCAGTGATGTGGTGGATTGGTCGGCCCTTGAGGCGGTTGGCCAGGTGCATTTCCTGCACGACTACCCGGCAGATACAGCCGCGATGATCGAGCGCTTAATAGGGTTTGACGTTATTTGCGTCATGCGCGAACGCTCGACCTTCGATAAAGCCCTGCTGCAAGGCCTGCCTAAGCTTAAGTTGCTGGTGACTGGCGGCATGCGCAACGCCGCGATCGACATTCCCGCCGCCAAAGCACTAGGCATCACTGTGTGCGGCACCGACAGCTATAAACACGCGGCGCCGGAGTTGACCTGGGCGCTGATCATGGCCTCAACCCGTAACCTTCTGGCCGAAGCCAATTCGCTGCGCGCCGGCGGGTGGCAGGTTGGTCTAGGGGGAGATCTGTACGGCAAGACGCTGGGAATCCTTGGCCTGGGCAGCATCGGCCAGAAGGTCGCGCAGTTCGCCCAAGTGTTCGGCATGCGTGTGATTGCCTGGAGTGAAAACCTCACGCCGGAACGCGCAGCACAATGCGGCGTGACCTGGGTCAGCAAACAGGCGCTATTTGAACAGGCGGATATTCTAACCGTGCACCTGGTACTCAGCGAACGCAGCCGTGGCTTGGTGGATGCCCAAGCGCTGAGCTGGATGAAACCGAGCGCGCGCTTGGTCAATACCGCCCGAGGGCCGATTGTGGATGAGCAGGCGTTGGTGGCTGCACTGGAAAGTGGCCGTCTGGCAGGGGCTGCACTGGATGTGTTCACCCAAGAGCCATTGCCAGTGGATCACCTCTTGCGCCGCTTGCCCAATGTGCTGGCCGCGCCCCATGTGGGGTATGTGAGTGAGCAGAATTATCGGCAGTTTTATCAGCAGATGATCGAAGACATCCAGGCCTGGGCCAAAGGCGCGCCCATTAGAGTGCTTGCCTGACGCACCACCCCGGCGCGATACCCTTGTAGTGAGCGGGCTTGCCCCGCGCTGCGTGGCGAGGCCGCCCTGATAGGGTACGCCGCAGTGTTTCAGTAAAACCGCAGCGCCTCGATTTGGGGCGGCTTCGCCACCCAGCGCGGGGCAAGCCCGCTCACCACAGCAAGCTCCCTCACTACAAAAAGCCAACTTTCAAATGCTGTTTTGAAAGCTGCATAAGGTTACAAGTTTTTTGTCCTACAAAATTCTCTCACAAACCCTACGGGCTCTGGGATCTGTCCTAGACTGATGACCGATGGGTCCGATCTAAAACAAAAACCCCGCAAAAAATCGAAACTTTCCAACTCTGCCGTAGGTCCAGTTTTAAGGTAAGGCGATTCATCGGCGTTTACCGCTGATGCCCGCCCATCCAATCTTTTTTCGAGATTCGTGCAACTGGCATACGCCTTGCCAGTTTGTACAGTGCTTGTGCGCCTGGCCGCAGGATGCGGTCATCGGAGCTAATGGCAGCGGGCCATTAGCCGACCAACATGTGGGAGAGAACTATGATCAGTGCCGCTGTAGATATTCAGGGAGAGCGTGTCAGTCAGGCGGTAGGGGGACCTTCACTGGTCGACCTGCCCAACACTGTGCGGCCGATCGTGAGTCAAAATCCCAATCGCAAGAAAGTCCTGTTTGTGACCTCCGAGTTTGCCGACCTGGTGAAAACCGGTGGTCTGGGTGATGTATCTGCTGCCCTGCCCCGCGCCATGGCGCACCTGCACGATGTGCGCGTGTTGATCCCCGGCTACCCGCAAGTGATGGAAAGCGACAACCCGATCCATATCGTCGGCGAACTGGGTGGCCACGCTGCGCTGCCGCCGTGCAAGATCGGGCGCATGGACCTTAAGGATGGCCTGGTCATCTACGTATTGATCTGCCCTGAACTCTACGAGCGTGAAGGCACCCCCTACGGCGCCAACAATGGCCGCGACTGGCCGGACAACCATATTCGCTTCGCCCGCCTGGGCTTGGCTGCCGCTGATATGGCTGCCAACCTGGCGCAGATCCACTGGTGCCCAGACCTGGTGCACGCCCACGACTGGCCCGCTGGCCTCGCCCCGGCCTATATGCACTGGCGCGGGTCGCGTACCCCGACCCTGTTCACCATCCATAACCTCGCCTATCAGGGCGTGGTCAGCCTGGCCTCGACGCCGGAGCTGGGCATCCCGCCCCACGCCCTACAACAGGAAGGCATGGAGTTCTACGGCAAGATGTCGTTCCTCAAGGCCGGCATGGCGTATTCCAGTCATATCACCACAGTGAGCGCCACTTACGCGCAGGAAATCACCACGCCCGAATTTGGTTGCGGCCTGGATGGCTTTTTAGCCAGCAAGACCCAACAGGGCCTGCTCAGCGGTATTCCAAACGGCATCGATGAAAGCTGGGAAACCTCTACTGACCCCCACCTGCAACACAATTTCAATATCGGTGACTGGGAAGGCAAAGCCATCAATGCCGCTCATGTCCGTGAGTTGTTTGGCTTGCATGACTCGACTGGCCCGCTGTTCGCGGTGGTCTCGCGCCTGGTTTATCAGAAAGGCTTGGACCTTACCGAAGCCGTTGCCAGTTTTATCGTCGAGAATGGCGGCCAAATCGCAATCATCGGCCGTGGCGAGCCAGAAGAAGAACACGCCATGCGTGAGCTGGCCCTGCGCTTCCCAGGCCAGGTAGGTGTACGCATTGGTTTCAACGAAACCGACGCCCGCCGCATGTTCGCCGGCAGCGATTTCCTGCTGATGCCTTCGCGGTATGAGCCGTGCGGCCTGAGCCAGATGTACGCCCAACGCTTCGGCTCGCTGCCGGTAGCGCGCAATACCGGCGGCCTGGCGGACACCATTGAAAATGGCGTCACGGGATTTCTATTCAATGAGTCCACCGTAGAAAGCTACGAAGAAGCCTTGAGCCGTGCGTTCAAGGTGTTTGCCTACCCCGGCCTGCTCAACGCCATGCGTTGCCGCGCCATGACCCAACCCTTTAACTGGTGCCAGGCAGTAGAACCCTACGCCGAGCTGTATGAACAGTTGGTAGTCAAAGCCCAGGGGAAATCCGCTAAATAATCAAGGGAGGTCTCTATAGATGCCGTTACGGACTCTGGAAACCTGGCCCCACGGCGCAATCATGCTGGACGCGCAACACACGCGTTTTGCCTTGTGGGCGCCAGACGCGTTTTATGTCAGCGTTGAATTGGAAACCGGCAAGTCCGTCGCCATGCTGCCTCAGGCAGATGGCTGGTTTGAAACCGAAATAGCGTGCCCGGCGGGCACGCGCTACCGCTTTAATATCGACGGGGAAAAAGATGTACCCGATCCTGCGTCCCGGGCCCAAGCCTCGGACGTGCATGGCTGGAGCCTGGTGGTCGACCCGCTCGCCTACCAATGGCGCCACAGCCAGTGGCAAGGCCGCCCTTGGCACGAGGCGGTGATTTACGAAGTGCATGTCGGCGCGCTGGGGGGCTATGCCGGGGTCGAAAAACATCTGCCGCGCCTGGCCGAACTGGGCGTAACCGCCATTGAACTGATGCCGCTGGCGCAGTTCCCCGGCGAACGCAACTGGGGCTACGACGGCGTGTTGCCCTACGCACCCCAAGCCTCCTACGGTACCCCCGAACAGCTCAAGCACCTGATCGACAGTGCGCACGAACACGGCTTGGCGGTGATGCTCGACGTGGTCTACAACCACTTCGGCCCCGATGGCAACTACCTAGGCCAGTACGCCCAGGGCTTTTTCCGTGAAGACGTGCACACCCCTTGGGGCGCCGGCATCGACTTCGACCGCCGTGAAGTGCGGGATTTCTTTCTCGATAACGCCCTGATGTGGTTGCTGGAATATCGCTTCGACGGCCTGCGTCTCGACGCCGTGCACGCCATCGACAACCCCGGCTTCCTCAAGGAACTGGCCCACCGCGTTCGCCAGCAGACGGATATCGGCCGTCACGTTTGGCTGGTGCTTGAGAACGAATTCAACCAAGCCAACCTGCTGGAGCAGGATTTTGATGCCCAGTGGAATGACGACGGCCACAACGCCCTGCACGTGTTGCTTACCGGCGAAACCGACGCTTATTACAGCGATTTCGCCACTGATACCACAGCCAAACTCGCCCGTTGCCTGGGCGAAGGGTTCATCTATCAGGGCGATACCACCCGCCATGGGCATACCCGTGGCGAACCCAGCGCGCACCTGCCTCCCAGCGCCTTTGTATTGTTTTTGCAGAACCACGACCAAATTGGCAACCGCGCCCTGGGCGAACGCCTGCACCAGCTCTGCTCGCCCGAGGCGCTCAAGGCCGCTACCGCGTTATTGCTGATGTCGCCAATGATCCCGCTGATGTTTATGGGGGACGAAGTCAACGCCAGCGAACCGTTTCTATTCTTCACCGACCATCACGGTGAGCTGGCTGAGGCCGTTCGCGAGGGCCGGCGCAACGAGTTTGCCGACTTCGCCGCCTTTCACGACCCAGAGCGACGTGAACGCATTCCCGACCCGAATGCCTTGGCCACCTTCCAGCAATCGGCACCGTCGTTTACTGACAACCCGCACACCCAGCTGTACCGCCAATTGCTGAGCCTGCGCCACCGCCATATCGTGCCGCGCTTGCCTGGCAGCCTGGCATTGGGTGCGCAGGTGCTGGGCGAAGCCGCGGTGTCGGCGCGATGGCGCCTGGGCGATGGCAGCCTGCTGCAGATCGACCTCAATTTGAGCGCCGCCGCATTGGACCATCCTGCTGCCGAGCATCTTCTATTCGAAACGCCTGCCAACCAGGGCCCACAGCTGCCGCCCTACAGCGCACGCGTTACCCTATCCCCTGTTGGAGAGCACCCTTGAGTGATGCGAACCTGGAAATCCTCGCCAGCCGAGCCGGCCTGGCCGTCGATTGGATCGACGCGAACGGCCGCCCGCAACGTGTGACACCCGACGCCCTGCGCGCCGTACTCAAAGGCTTGGGCCACCCCGCTGACAGCAACGCTGAGATTGATGCCAGCCTGCTCGAATTGGAGCACGTGCAAAACGACAAGCAACTGCCGCCCTTGCTCACGATCGACAGCGGCGAGGGTCTGGACCTGGCCCGCTATTTCGAACCCGACACTCAGTGCCGAGTCAGCCTCGAAAGCGGTGAAACCCTGGAGTTGCGGTTGGACGGCGACGGCATATTGCCCGGCGTCATTGCCTTGGGTTACCACCAAGTGCATATCAATGATCAGACGTTCACCCTGGCCGTGGCCCCCACCCATTGCTACAGCGTGGCTGAAGCGGTGGACAACCAGCCCGCCCGCGCCTGGGGCCTCAGTGCGCAACTCTATGCATTGCGCCGCCTGGGCGATGGTGGCTTCGGCGATACCCTGGCCCTCGAGCACCTGGCGCGCTCGGCGGCCGAACGGGGTGCCGATGCATTGGCGATCAGCCCGATGCACGCGATGTTCAGTGCCGATACTGGTCGTTACAGCCCCTACTCACCGTCCAGCCGATTGTTTCTCAATAGTCTGTATGCCTCGCCCAGCTGCATCCTCGGTGAACGGGAAGTGCGCAACGCCATTGACGCCCTGGGCCTGACAGACGAGCTGCACACCCTGGAACAACACACCCTTATCGACTGGCCCGCCGCTGCCGAGGCCAAGCAGCGCCTGCTACGCAAGCTGTATGAAGACTTCCGTCACGGCCAGCACCCGCAACATGCGGATTTTCTCAGTTTCCGCCAGGCCGGCGGCGAAGCCTTGGAGAACCACTGCCGTTTCGAGGCAGTGCAGACCCTGCGGGCGGCCGCTGGCGAAGACCTCGACTGGCGCCACTGGCCCGAAGAATGGCGCACGCCCCAGGGCCCTGCACTGGCTAAATTCGCCGAAGAACACGCCGAGGAGATCGGCTACTTTGCCTTCAGCCAATGGCTAATCGCCCGTAGCCTTGCGCGTGCGCAACAGGCCGCGCGAGGCGCCGGCATGGGTGTCGGCCTGATCGCCGACCTGGCAGTGGGCGCCGATGGCGGCGGCAGCCAGGCCTGGAGCCGTCAGGATGAATTGCTCGCCGACCTTACCGTGGGCGCACCGCCGGATATTCTCAACCGCGCCGGTCAAGGCTGGGGCATCTCTGCATTTTCCCCCGAAGGCCTCAAGCGCAATGGCTTTCGGGCCTTTATTGAAATGCTGCGGGCCAACTTCGCCCATGCCGGGGGCCTGCGTATCGACCACGTGATGGGGCTGCAACGCCTGTGGGTGATCCCTATGGACGCCTCGCCACGGGAAGGCGCGTACCTGTATTACCCGGTGGACGACCTGCTGCGCCTGCTTGCACTTGAGTCCCACCGTCACCAGGCCATCGTCCTCGGTGAAGACTTGGGCACGGTGCCCGACGGCCTGCGGGAAAAACTGATAGGCCGCTCGATCCTCGGCATGCGCGTGCTGCTGTTCGAGCAAAACCACGAGGGCCAGTTCAAGCCGATTCTTGATTGGCCGGACAACGCCTTGGCCACCACCAGCACCCATGACCTGCCGACCCTCAACGGCTGGTGGCACAGCCGCGATATCGAATGGAATATCCAGCTGGGTCTGATCGACGCCCCAACCGTCGAACAGTGGAGCGAACACCGCCTGCGTGAACGCCAGGCCTTGCGCCAGGCGCTGAGCCAAGACCCACAGAACTTCGTCGATGAGATCCGCAATGACACTGACCATATGATCGACGCCAGCGTCCGTTACCTGGGCCACACCCGTGCACCGCTGGTGCTGCTGCCGCTGGAAGACGCCCTTGGCGTCGAAGAGCAGGCTAACTTGCCGGGCACCACCGACACCCATCCCAACTGGCGGCGACGCCTGCCGGGTGAAGCCTCGGCCCTGCTGGATAACGACAGTGCCGCGCGCCGTCTGGAACTGCTGGCCGTCGCTCGAAACCAAGCCTATGAGCGTGACCGATGAAGGCCCTGCCACTGCGCGCCACCCAGCGCCTGCAATTTCATAAAGGTTTTACCCTGGATGATGCGGTGCCGCTGGTGCCGTACTTCGCCAAACTCGGTATCAGCCACCTCTATGCCTCGCCCCTGCTCAGTGCCCGCGCTGGCTCCATGCATGGCTATGACGTGGTAGACCCCACTCGTGTCAATCCGGAGCTGGGCGGCGAACCCGCGTTGCGTCGCCTGGTGGCTGCCCTGCGTGAACACGACATGGGCCTGATCCTGGATATCGTCTCCAACCATATGGCCGTGGGCGGCGCCGATAACCCTTGGTGGTTGGACCTGCTGGAGTGGGGCCGCCTGAGCCCCTACAGCGAGTTCTTCGATATCCAATGGCATTCACCCGACCCGTTGCTCAAGGGCCAATTGCTGATGCCGTTCCTCGGCAGTGATTACGGCGAAGCCTTGCAGACCGGCACTGTGAAGCTGCGTTTTGATGCCGCCCACGGCGAGTTTTACGTCGAGCACTACGAACACCGTTTCCCGATTTGTCCGAAGGATTACGCGGCGATCCTGGGTCACGACGCGTTGCTCAAGCCACTGTCCGAACGCTTCAGCGCCCTCGCCTATCAGGACGACGCCTACCACGAAGCGGCGTGGCTCAAACAAGCACTGGCCGAACGGGCTACCGAAGGCAACGTGCTGAACGCCATCGAAGAGCAAGTGGCAGCGTTTGACTTCGACCGCCTGCATCAACTGCTGGAACAACAGGCCTACCGCCTTGCCAGTTGGCGCACCGCAGCGGACGACATCAACTGGCGGCGCTTCTTCGACGTCAACGAACTGGGCGGCCTGCGAGTTGAACGTACCGCCGTGTTCGAGGCCACCCACGGCAAAATTTTCGAGCTCATCAGCGAAGGCCTGGTGGACGGCCTGCGCATCGACCATATCGACGGGCTGGCCGACCCACGCGGCTATTGCCGCAAACTGCGGCGCCGGGTGGACTCACTGGCGCCGGATCGGCACTTGCCGATCTTCGTCGAGAAGATTCTCGGTGAAGGCGAAACCTTGCGCGAGGACTGGCAGGTCGACGGCACCACCGGCTATGAGTTCATGAACCAATTGTCGCTGCTGCAACATCACCCGGACGGTTCCGAACCGCTGGCCCAGTTGTGGACACGCCACAGCGAACGCCCTTCAGCGTTTATCGAAGAAGCCCGGCTGGCTCGTCAGCAGATCCTTAACGGCTCCCTCGGTGGCGACTTTGAAAGCGTGGCCCAGGCCTTGCTGCAAGTGGCCCGCGACGACGTGATGACCCGCGACTTGACCCTGGGCGCGATCCGCCGCGCCTTGCAGGAATTGATCGTGCATTTTCCGGTGTATCGCACCTATATCAGCGCACGCGGGCGCAGCGAGGCCGACGACAAGCTCTTCGAGCACGCCATGGAAGGCGCGCGCAGCACCCTCGGCGAAGGCGACTGGCCGGTGCTCGACCATCTGGCTAACTGGCTGGGCGGCGAGCCTTGGCGTCATCGTCCGGTGGGCCGTGAGCGCAAGATCCTCAAGCATGCCTGCGTGCGCTTCCAGCAACTGACCTCGCCCGCCGCCGCCAAGGCCGTGGAAGACACGGCGTTCTATCGCTCGGCGGTGCTGCTGTCGCGTAACGACGTGGGCTTCAGCACCGAGCAATTCAGCGCGCCATTGGCCGAGTTTCATGCGGTCAATCAACAGCGCTTGCAGAGCTTCCCGGACAACCTGCTGGCCACCGCCACCCACGACCACAAACGCGGCGAAGACACCCGCGCTCGCCTGGCGATACTCAGTGAGTGCGCGCCGTGGTATGCCGAACAGGTGGAGCTCTGGCGCACCCTCGCCGCGCCGCTGCGTAGCGAGAGCAGCCCTTCGGCCGGTGATGAGCTGATCCTGTATCAAGTGCTTCTGGGCAGTTGGCCGCTTGACCAGGCTGACGACTTCGAGGGCTACCAACAGCGCCTGTGGCAGTGGCAACAGAAAGCCTTGCGTGAAGCCAAGCTGCAAAGCAGTTGGAGCGCGCCCAATGAGGCCTACGAGCAAGGCGTTGAGGCGTTCCTGTCGCGTCTATTGCTCAGCGATGAAGGCCGCGCACTGCGCACGGCCATCGGCAACGCCGCCCAAGCCATCGCCCCGGCCGGTGCACTCAATGGCCTGGCGCAATCTTTGCTTCGCATGACCGTGCCGGGTGTGCCCGACCTGTACCAGGGCGATGAGTTCTGGGACTTCAGCCTGGTAGACCCGGACAACCGTCGGCCAGTGGACTTTAACGCTCGGCAACAGGCGCTGGATGCGCCGCCGGACCTTGGCGAACTGCTGTTCCATTGGCGCGACGGGCGTATCAAGCAGGCGTTGATTGCCCAGGTGCTGGGCTTGCGCAAAGCTCATCCTGAACTGTTTCGAAGCGGCGCTTACACACCGCTGGAAGTGGTGGGCAAACAGGCCGAACGGGTGGTTGCGTTCGCTCGCGAACACCAAGGCAAATACCTGCTGGTGGTGGTGCCACGCTGGCCTCATCGCCTGCTTGAAAACGGTGTACACCCCCAAATCAATGCGCAGGTTTGGGGCGATACACGGGTGAAATTACCGTTCGCCGTGCCAACGCAAAACTGGAAGGGACTTTTTCATACGGGCGCAGTCACACCAAACAAGGAGCTGTTGGTCAGCACTGCCCTGGGGGATCTCCCGGTCAATGTCTTTATCAATCCTGATGATCAAGAAAGCTGAAAATTTTCTGTGAGGAGCATTGCGATGAGTACTGAAGACAAACGCGTACGCGAGTTAGCGCATCAGATCTGGGAGTCTGAGGGTAAACCTCACGGGGAAGATGCGCGGCACTGGGAGATGGCGCGCAAACTGGCAGAAGCCGAAGCGCTGACGCCAAGTAAGCCCAAGGCTGCCACCAAGCCGAAGACGGCTGCGCCAAAACCTGCGGCCAAGGCCAAACCACCGGCCCCGACTGCCAGTAAGCCGACCCCGCCGGCTGCCAAAAAGCCGCCAGCGCCAAAAAAGCCAAAGCCTTAATCGGTCAAGCCTTTCAAGCCTCCTTCCGGCGCTGCCGGGAGGGGGTTATTTCATTACTCATATCGTCAGCTGAAATTTCGTCAGCACGGCCGTGTTCGGCCTGAAAAAAGACCCTTGCAGGAGCAGCACCATGAGCAACCCGGAAAAAAACCCACCGACGCCGAGCAACGAGCCGTCGCGGATTCGTGAAGGTTTGCCCTTCCCGCTTGGCGCGACCTGGGACGGTCTGGGCGTCAACTTCGCTTTATTTTCCGCCAATGCGACCAAGGTGGAACTGTGCCTGTTCGACGATTCCGGCGAAGTGGAACTGGAACGTATCGAGCTGCCTGAATACACCGATGAGACCTTCCACGGTTATCTGCCCGACGCCCACCCCGGGCTGATCTACGGCTACCGTGTGTACGGCGCCTACGACCCGGCAAACGGGCACCGCTTCAACCACAACAAACTGCTGATCGACCCCTATGCCAAGCAACTGGTGGGCGAACTCAAATGGTCTGAAGCGCTGTTCGGCTACACCATCGGCCACCCTGATGATGACCTCAGCTTCGACGAACGCGACAGCGCGCCCTTCGTGCCCAAATGCAAAGTCATCGACCCGGCGCACACGTGGGGGAATGACCAGCCAGTGCGGGTGCCGTGGGACCGTACGATCATTTATGAAACTCACCTGCGCGGCATCAGCATGCGTCACCCCTCGGTGGCGGAGTCAGTGCGTGGTACCTGCGCCGGTTTGATGGAAGACGATGTACTCAAGCACATTCGCCAGTTAGGCATTTCATCGGTTGAACTGCTGCCCGTACACGCCTTCGTCAATGACCAGCATCTGCTGGAAAAAGGCATGACCAACTACTGGGGCTATAACAGCATCGCGTTCTTCGCCCCTGACCCGCGCTACCTGGCCAGCGGCAAGATTGCCGAGTTCAAGGAGATGGTTGCGCACCTGCATGAGCAGAAGCTCGAAGTGATCCTCGACGTGGTCTACAACCACACTGCCGAAGGCAACGAACGTGGCCCTACCCTGTCGATGCGCGGTATCGACAACGCCTCGTACTATCGGCTGATGCCGGACGACAAGCGCTTCTATATCAACGATTCCGGCACCGGTAATACCCTCGACCTGAGTCACCCATGCGTGCTGCAAATGGTCACCGACTCACTGCGCTATTGGGCGACCGAGATGCACGTCGACGGCTTCCGTTTTGACTTGGCAACTATCCTCGGCCGTTACCGTGAAGGGTTTGATGAACGCCACAGTTTCCTCGTCGCCTGTCGCCAGGACCCGGTACTGCGTCAGCTCAAATTGATTGCAGAACCGTGGGACTGCGGCCCAGGGGGTTACCAAGTGGGTAATTTCCCGCCGGGCTGGGTGGAATGGAACGACCGTTTCCGCGATACCGTGCGGGCGTTCTGGAAAGGCGACGACGGCCAACTGGCGGACTTTGCTGCGCGCATGACCGCTTCGGGCGAGATGTTCAACCACCGTGGGCGTAGGCCATACAGCTCGGTGAACTTCATCACCGCCCATGACGGTTTCACGCTCCACGACCTAGTGTCGTACAACGACAAACACAACGAAGCCAACGACGAAAATAACCAGGACGGCAGCAACAACAACCTGTCGTGGAACCATGGCGTCGAAGGCCCCACCGACGACCCGGAAATCAACGCATTGCGCCTGCGCCAGATGCGTAATTTCTTCGCTACCCTGCTACTGGCCCAAGGCACACCGATGCTTGTGGCGGGCGACGAGTTTGCGCGCACCCAGCACGGCAACAACAATGCCTATTGCCAAGACAGCGAGATTGGTTGGGTCAACTGGGACCTGGACGAAGACGGCAAGGCACTGCTCAAGTTCGTCAAACGCTTGATCAAGCTGCGGTTGGCGTACCCGATCCTGCGCCGTGGGCGCTTCCTGGTGGGCGATTACAACGAAGACATCGGTGTAAAAGATGTCACTTGGCTAGCGCCGGGCGGCGAAGAAATGACCACCGAACAGTGGCAGGACAGCCATGGCCGCTGCCTGGGCATGCTGATGGATGGCCGCGCCCAGGAGACCGGGATCCGCCGGGCAGGTGCCGACGCCACCTTGCTGCTGGTGGTGAACGCTCACCATGACATGGTCAACTTCCGCCTGCCTCCCGTGCCCGAAGGCGAGTTCTGGACCTGCATGCTCGATACCAACTCCCCCGCGATACGTGGCCAGGAGCGATTTGATTTCGAACATGAATACGCGGTAACCGGTCGTTCATTGCTCCTGTTCGAACTGCAGCGCGAAGACGAGGTGTGACATGGCTTTGCATGGATTCCTTCAAGGCAACCGGGCGTATGCGGACACGCATGCCCTGGGCGTTGCGCTGAAGGCACTTCAGGAAGAGGGGCTCGACCAGCTGCCGCTGCCGGGCGGCGGCGATACCTTGGCACGCTTCAGCCGCCTGGCCCAGGTTGCCGGCCATGACCTGCGCCTGTGCAAGTTGTTTGAAGGGCATACCGATGCCTTGGCGATTCTTGCCGAACTCGACAGCCCGCTGCCGCCGATCGGTAGCACATGGGGCATGTGGGCCGCTGAACCCCCAAACGCCAAAGTGCGGGTGCGCCGTGACGGGCATCTGCTGAAGGTGGATGGGCGCAAGGCTTGGTGCTCTGGCGCAGCGGTGGTCAGTCACGGGCTACTGACAGCCTGGGACGAAGATGACCATCCGCAACTGGTCGCGGTGCAGATGGCACAACCCGGTATCACTGTCACAGACGACGGATGGAACGCCGTGGGAATGGCCGCCACGGGCAGTGTCGAAGTGTTGTTCGACGGGGCCGCGGGGCTGGCCGTGGGTGGCGCGGGGGACTATTTGTCACGCCCCGGTTTCTGGCAGGGCGGGATCGGCATCGCCGCGTGCTGGTATGGCGGTGCACAACGTCTGGGCGAAGTCTTGCGGATTCAATGCAGCAAGCGCCCGGAGCCCCACGCGCTCGCTCATCTGGGTGCGGTCGACAGTGCGTTGAACAGCGCGGCTTGCGTACTACGCGCCAGCGCGGCGCAGGTTGATCGCGAGCCGTTCGCCAATGCCCGCCACCTTGCCCAGCAGGCGCGTGCGTGCATCGAAGACACGGTGGAACAAGTGATTCATCACGTGGGCCGCGCCGTCGGTGCTGGACCGTATTGTAAAGACCCCCACTTTGCGCAGCTGATGGTCGACTTGCCGGTGTATGTACGGCAAAGCCATGCCGAGCGCGATCTGGCCGCGCTGGGTGAGCAGGTGGCAGGTGAACCGACAGGGAGGTGGCAGTTATGAGACCCAATCCGATCGTCGGTCAGGGAACCCCGTTGCATCATTGGCAAACATCCACCCGGATTGCTGAGTTGGCACCGGTCAGCGTTGCTGAATTAGTGCCTGAGGGGCATCGCGCGGTGATCATTGCGCCACACCCAGACGATGAGGTGCTCGGTTGCGGTGGCCTGCTGCAGGGCTTGGCGGAGCTGGCCAGGCCGATCCAACTGATCTCGGTGACCGATGGCAGTGCCAGTCACCCAGGCTCCAGACGTTGGCCGGTGGAGCGCCTGAGCGTGGTGCGCCCGCAGGAGTCAGCGCAGGCGCTGCATCGCCTGGGTTTGCCATTGCACAGTTTGAAGTGGCTGCGCGCAGGGTTTGCCGACAGCCAGGTGGCGGCGCGGGAAGAAGAACTCAGTGCGTTTATCCGGCGTTACCTCAAGCCCACTGATGTGGTGTTTACGACCTGGCGCGAGGACGGCCACTGCGACCATGAAGCCGTCGGCCGCGCCAGTGCCAGTGCCGCCAAAGCCGTGGGTGCAACGCTGTACGAGCTGCCGGTATGGACCTGGCACTGGGCAACGGCCGAAGACGATCAGGTGCCATGGCATCGCGCGCGCAAGATACCGCTGAGCTGTGCCGCCATCGCCCGCAAACGTCATGCAATCCACGCGTTTGCCAGCCAGCTGGAAGGCGACCCGCACATCGGGTTGCCCCCGGTGCTGGCGCCGTATGTGGTGGAGCGTTTGCTTCAGCCCTTTGAAGTGGTGTTTGTATGAGTGTGGCCACGCCTTATTTCGACCAACTGTTTGCCGACAATGACGACCCGTGGGCCTTCCGCCAGCGATGGTATGAACGGCGAAAACGTGCGCTGACCCTGGCACTGCTGACGCGCCCGCGCTATGGCTCAATCTTTGAACCCGGCTGCGCCAATGGAGAACTGAGTGCCGAGTTGGCGCCACGCTGTGACCGCCTGCTCAGTTGCGACACGGCATCGGCTGCAGTGGACTTGGCGCGTGGGCGGTTATTAGGATTTGCCCATGCCGAGGTTCAACAGAGCCGGTTGCCCGAGCAATGGCCTGCTGGCCAGTTTGACCTGATCGTATTAAGCGAGCTGTGTTACTACCTTGATGCTGATGACCTGGCCAGGCTAATCGAACGCGCCCTCGCCTCGTTGACCGATGAGGGTCAAGTGCTGGCCTGCCATTGGCGCCCGCCCATCGACGGTTGCCCGCAAACCGCGGAGCAGGTGCACACCTTGTTGCAGCAGCAGTTGGGTATGCCACGGGTGGCGAGCCATCACGACACTGATTTTCTGCTCGACTTGTGGAGCCGCGACGGCGCTTCTGTCGCCGCGCACGAGGGGCTGCGGTGATCGGCATTCTGATACGGGTAAAAAACCAGCAAACGCAGCGCGGTGATTGCCTGGACAGCCTCGTGCGCACCCGATAAAAAAATCCACATTTCGCGACAGGTGAGTCGCCGATCCTTGTCTATGCTGAGGGCGTCCAGGCAATCCATGGTTGGTAGCCTGGCCAGCGCTGCGTCATTGGAGTGCAGCACCGCATAGATCGACAAGGATGTGACACCCATGAACCGTGCCTATGTAAACCACGGTCGCCGAGGATCGGCGCAAATCTGGAACAGCGCGCCGCAGTTGGCGCTCACCCCTCCCATTAGCCCCAGTGCGCTCGTGCCGCCCGGTGCACGCGTTGTCATCATTGCCCCCCACCCTGGCGATGAAGTGTTGGCCTGTGGCGGGTTACTGCAATTGCTTTGCAGCCTTGACCACCCGTTGCAGTTGATCTCCATCACCGATGGCAGTGCAAGCCACCCTGGTTCCAGCCTATGGCCTGCCAGCCGCCTGAGCGTTATCCGCCCACAGGAAAGCGCCGAGGCGTTACGCCGCCTGGGTATGCCGCTGCATAGCTTGAAGTGGATTCGCGGCGGTTTTTGCGACGATGCGCTGTCTGCCCGTGAACCGCAGTTGAGCCAATTTATCGCGCGCTACCTGCAACCAGGTGATGCCGTGTTCACCACGTGGCGCAACGACGGTAATGACGATCATGATGCCGTTGGCAGGGCCAGCGCCCAGGCCTGTCAAGCCGTGGGTGCGCACCTGTATGAATTGCCGGTATGGGCCTGGCACTCGCCGGCAGCCGCGTGTGCACAGATACCTTGGCAACGCGCCCACAAGGTGCGGCTGGACACCTGGAGCGTCGCGCGTAAGTTGCACGCAGCCCATGCCTTCGCCAGTCAGCTGGTGGGTGATCCGCAGATTGGGTTGGCGCCGATGCTGGCGCAGGTGCTATTGGACCGGATGCGGGAGCCCTATGAAATCGTACTGATCTGACCCTGTGGCTGCCTCCCGACTCGTCTATACCTGTTATTTCTAACAGTAGCGCGATGTCCTATGTGTGACTAAGGTGCAAAAAGCACCGCACTTGTTGAGGTGCATTCGAGAAAGCCATGCCAACTCTTTGCATTGGCCGGTGTTTTCAGAAAAGGGTAAACCGCTGTCCCTGATCCGTATCGCGCATCACGTTGTCATGGTCTGGCCCGCACCTGCGCCCACAGGTGCCGGGGCACTATTCCCCTCGGTGAGGACGGATCATGCGCACACGAATCTCCCATTTGCTGTATGCGATCATTGCCTGCAGCGCTGCTGTGCTCTGTTGGCCCAGCATCACGCAGGGTGCCTGCGTCATCGTTCCCACAGCGGGAGACGATACCTTCACCTGTGACAGCGGTATCAGCCCAACCTTCACCGACCTTGGGGGCAACAATACGCTGAACATAAGCGCAACCGGCACCATTGCAGGCGATATCACACTGGGTGCAGGGATCGACATTGTCACTTTGCTCGACGCCGCCAGCACAGGCATGCAGATTGATGGCGACCTGAACATGGGAGACGGCAACAATATCCTGCAGATGAATAACGGCAGCATCACGGGTTCGGTGATCCAGGGTGCGGGCGCGGATATTGTGCAGTTCAGCGGTGGCACGATAGGCGAAGTACATCAGGGCGCCGGCGTTGACAGCTTTGCAATGAGTGGCGGAACTATCCTGGGTGATGTAGACCAGGGTGATGGGCTGGATGACTTCACCATGAACGCGGGCACCATCGTTGGCGCCTTTTTATCGGGTGACCGCGCCACCATGACCGGGGGCAGCATCGGCCGGGTCAATATGCTGCTCGATGACAACCTGTTCGATATGCGCGGTGGAACCATCGTCGCCAACCTGGTGACCGGTTTTGGCAACGATACAGTTCTAGTGTCGGGCACCAGTTATATAGGCGGCAACATCAGTGTCAGCGGTGGTGCCGACCTCGTGCGCATTACTGGCGGCACCGTGAACGGGCAGATCCTCATGAGCGTAGGCGCGGATCGACTCGAATGGATCGGTGGTGGCAAGGTCAATAATTTCATTTCGATGGGTGATGGTGACGACACAGCGCTCCTTCAGAACCTGACCGACACCCAGGTTGCAGGTACCCCTGTGATAACGGGGGGGCTTGGGGTCGATACCTTGACCCTCGATAACAGCCAGTTCGGTACGCCAGCAAAGTATACAAGCTGGGAAGAGGTGAACCTGGATAACAACGCCAGTTTCACCCTCGGCGGCACGTTTACCCTGGGCGATACTGGCACCGGGACCGGCACCATGAATATCAATGGCTCCAGCGCACTGTTGGTTGACACCGGCGTTATCACAGCCTTTGACCCTGCCCAGTTAGTGACGTTGAACAACACCGGCTTGATCGACATGACGCGTGCCAGCTCCACCGCCACCGACACCCTTACCGTCAATGGCAACTACAACGGCACGGGTGGCACACTTGCCCTGCAAACCGTGCTGGGCGCCGATGGCTCGGCCAGCGACAAATTGGTGGTGAGCCAGGGTTCGATCACAGGCAACACCGCGATCCATATTACTAACCTCGCAGGTTCGGGGGCACCAACACTGCAGGATGGGATACAAGTGGTACAGGCCACCAACGGCGCGTCCGGTGGGACGCTAGCCTTTGCTTTGGCAGGACAGGTCAAGGCTGGGGCATTTGAATACTACCTGTTCAAAGGCGGAGTCACCGCCGGCACCGGCCAAAATTATTACTTGCGCTCGACCACACCCCCTACCGTACCGATCATCGTCACACCCTTGCCGGAACCCGTGCCAGGTACACCACCCGTTCCGCCAGACCCGGGCACACCGATTTATCGCCCCGAGGTGCCACTCTACGACGCGCTGTTTCCAGCCTCCCTGCAGATTACACAGGCCATGCTGGGTACCTACCATGAGCGCATGGGCGACCAAAGCCAGCAGCCAAAGACTGGAATAATTTCATCAGGCTGGGGCCGCGTATATGGCAACAGCAGTCGGCAAAGCTTTGTCGGCACGGCCAACCCGACCCTGAATAGCTCGATCACAGGGTTTCAAGTCGGCACTCATGTGTTTGCCAATACGCTGGATAATGGATTTACCCAGCACGCCGGTTTTTTTGTCGGCCACAACCGTTTGACCGGCGATATCAAGGGTTTCAACGGCGGCTGGCAGGACAAGCAGGCCGGCAGCACCAAGCTGCGCGGCGACAGCCTGGGCCTTTATTGGACATTGATCAGCCCCAGCCTTGCCTACCTTGATGTGGTGTTCATGGGCACGCGTCTTGACGGTCACAATGAGTCGGAAGATGGCGTAAAAATGAAAACCCGAGGACGCACCCTGACCGCGTCGGCCGAAGCGGGTTGGCCTGTTCAGTTGTCCTCCAACGTTACGCTCGAACCCCAGGCCCAGGTGATCGTCAGCAAGACCAAACTGGACAAGCAAAACGACGGCATTTCCGACGTGTCGTTTGACGCCGACACCAATGTCACCACCCGACTGGGCGTGCGCCTGAGCGGCAACTACGCCGTGAAAGGCCTGCCGTTTCACCCCTACGCTCGCGCCAATATCTGGCATGACCGCAGCGGGCAAAACACAGTGACCTACGCCGATGTTACCGACATCGTGACCGAACAGAAGTCCACCCGAATCAATGCGAGCCTCGGCGCCGACCTCAGGCTGGCTGCAAACCTCAAAGTGTTTGGCGAAGTGGGCTTTAATCGCAATCTGGACGACAACCCCTTTAACGGTCGCCAGGCCACGCTGGGGGTGAGTCTGGACTTCTAACGCGATATTTTTTACGGCAATCCCTGGGGGGCGTGAACGCTAATATTTACGCCCCTTTTTCTTTCCCTTAAACAGAAAGCCCTTACTCCGGTTGTGAAAATTTCGTTAACTAATTCTCTCTAAAGGCTTTTTTGCCCGGCAACGTTCTGTCACACTGACGCGAATAATTATCAACAACTTTATTATTCGCTAGGGACGGCGTACGGGGAGAGTCAGTTCCATGTTCCTGCAACAACTCGACGGCAAAGGTTTTTCACCCAATTTGATGGCATTGGCCATCTGCCTCGCAACCTCCCAAGCGGCCTTCGCTGCCGACGCTGAACAGCCCGCAACCACGCTTGAACTGGGCGCAACCGAAATCTCCGGCCAACAATTAAGTGCCACCACCGAGGGTACGCAGTCTTACACCACCGGCACGATGGCCACCGCAACCAAGCTGCCGCTGACCCTGCGTGAGACCCCGCAAGCTGTCACCGTCATCACGCGCCAGCGCATGGACGACCAGGCCATGACCAGCATCAACGACGTGGTTCGCGCCACGCCTGGGCTGTTCCTGAATTACTCCAACGGCCCTGGCCGGCAGTCCTACACCTCGCGCGGTTTCGACATCGACAACCTGATGTATGACGGCATCCCGAGCGGTTATAACGGCGTGTCAGTGGGTGCTCAACCGAACCTGGCGATGTTTGATCGGGTTGAAGTGGTGCGCGGAGCCACTGGCCTCGTGACCGGTTCTGGCAACCCTTCCGCTGCCATCAACATGATCCGCAAGCGACCACTGGATGAACAGAAAGTCACTCTCACCGGCGCCGCCGGCAGCTGGGACGACTACCGTGGCGAACTTGATGCGTCCAGCCCACTCAATGAGAGTGGCACCTGGCGAGGTCGGGTGGTCACCTCCTACCGAGACGCCAACAGCTTTATCGACAACGCCGAGGAATATCACGGCCTGTTCTACGCCGTGACCGAAGCCGACCTGAGCGACGACACCACCCTGACCCTGGGTTTCTCGAACCAAAAGGACAAGACCAACTACTTTTGGGGCTCTTCGCTGACCGGCCTGGACGGCCACCATCTAAACCTGCCGCGCTCCTATAACCCTGGCACCGACTGGGAAAACAAAGATCAGGAAATCAACACCGTTTTCGCCGAACTGCGCCAGCGCCTGGCCAATGATTGGACGCTGCAGTTCAACGCCAACTACGCGCAGCAGAACGCGTTGTTTTCGGGTTCTTACCAGTCGCGCTGGGACAACAGCACACTGACCCGCACCGTTTACCAGGCCGCCTACGACGAAGACCAGGCTGGCTTCGACGCCTTCGCCAGCGGCCCGTTCGAAGCGTTCGGGCGTACCCACGAACTGGTGGTGGGTGCGAGCAAACGCATTTACGACATGACCAGTCATGATTACAGCCCCTACGACCCAAACTGGCCCATCACGGCGGGCAAACCGGACTTCGTGCACACCACCGACGGCCGTGAAGTCACCACCCAGGACGGTATCTACGTCACCACGCGCCTGAGCCTTGCCGACCCGTTAAAGCTGATCCTCGGCGGGCGCCTGGACTGGTATGACTACGATAACCGCGACGGCGACGGCGACTACAAGGTCACGCGCAACCTCACCCGCTACGCCGGCCTGATCTACGAGCTGGATGATCACCATTCGGTGTATGTCAGCTACAGCGACATCTTCACCCCCCAGAGCGCCAAGGGCACTTCAGGCACCCCGGTCAAGCCGATTGTCGGCAAGAACTATGAGGTGGGGGTCAAAGGTGAATACCTGGGTGGCGCGCTGAACGCGAGCGTGGCGCTGTTTCGCACCGACCAGGAAAACCGTGCGGTAGAACTACCCAAAGTACCCACCTGCCCGCAGGAAACCTGCTACGAAGCCTCCGGCGAGATCCGCAGCCAGGGTATCGACTTCGAACTGCAAGGCGCATTAACCGACAACTGGCAGGTCGGCGGTGGTTTCACCTACGCGCGTACCCACCTGATCAAGGACGAAGCCAACCCCCAGCTCGTCAACAAGCAGTTCGACACCGACACCCCCGAGCGCCTGTTCAAAGTCACCACCAGCTATCATTTCCAGGGCGCGCTGGAAAAACTGCGAGTGGGCGGCAACCTTTCTTGGCAGAGCCGCATGTACAACGACCTCGCACTGGCTGACGGCAGCACCTACCGCCTCAAGCAAGGTGCATACGCAGTTACAGACCTGATGGCCGGGTACAAGGTCAACGACCACCTGGACCTGCAGGTCAACGCCAACAACGTTTTCGACCGTCGCTACTACTCCTCCATTGCCAACTCAATCCAATATGGCGGGGATACCTACGGCAACCCGCGCAACATGATGCTGACGGCCAAATACAGCTTCTGAACAACGCCGTAAAAGCGGCTACCTGCCTCAGGTAGCCGCGTCTAAAGTTCCCCCTCCCCCCTGCCGATAAACGTTGGCATCGCTGAATATCAAACGCCTGCTTTACTCCACCCCGGCGCGCCATGATGGCACGCCGCATGCTTTGTTCCTGGCTCGACCCTACGGAGTAACAGTGAATGCCCCTTCGCACCCGTTTCCTGGAGCACTACCGCAAGGCCGACCGCATCATGCTGGCGTTGATCTGGCTGATGTTCGGGTTTTCCGTGGGCCTGGCGTTCTGGCACGACACCTTGCTGCAGTCCCTCGTCATCGGCGGAGGCACCAGTGTGGTGCTGACGGTACTCTACCGCCCCCTCGGCGGTACCCGGATAATGCGTTGCGCACTGGGCGCAGGCCTGATGATGATGGCCGCGCTGCACATCAACCAGGCCCAGGGGGTGATCGAATCGCACTTTGGGATCTTTGCGTTGCTGGCGGTGCTGACGTTCTATCGCGACTGGCTGCCGATCCTGGTGGCGGCACTCACTATCGCGGTGCATCACTTGGTATTCCATGCGTTACAGCACCAGGGCTTCCCGGTATTTGTGATGGACCATCACGGTGGCTGGGGCATGGTGTTCGTGCACGCCTTCTATGTCGTGATGGAAACCGTCGCCCTGCTTTACCTCGCCGGACACAGCCAGGCCGAAGCCGTCGAGAGCCAGGAGATGCTCGAGAAGATGCTCGCTGTCACCTCCCAATTCACCGTGGAAACCGCGCGCGGTGAAGGCAAGGCGCACGTGTCCCTAGCCAAGCGTTTCGACCACTTCTTGCAACAGCTCACCCACCTTATCGACGGTGTCGCCCGCGATTCCCACGGCCTCGGTCAACTCGGCCATGCACTGGCCAACGCCAGCGGCACGCTGGAAAAAGGCGCACGCCATCAGCTCGCCGAAATTACCGAAATGAGCAGCTCGATGCAGCGCATGGAACACGCGATGGGCAATATTGCCGTGCACGTCGAACAAGCGGTCGAGCACGCCGGCAAGGCCAGCCAACAAATCGTCCGGGGCCAGGAAAGCGTCGGCCGCGCGCAAGACGAGATCACCCAACTGGCCGCCCGCCTCAGCGGCACCAATGAAACCGTCGAAGGCCTGGCAGTAAAAGCCGAACAAATCGGCTCGGTACTCGAAGTGATCAGCAGCATCGCCAACCAGACCAACCTCCTCGCCCTCAACGCCGCCATCGAAGCAGCCCGCGCCGGCGAGCAAGGCCGCGGCTTTGCCGTAGTCGCCGACGAAGTCCGCAGCCTGGCCCAACGCACCGCCGTCTCTACCCAGGAAATCAAAACCATCATCGAAGGCTTGCAGCACGGCAGCCGCCAAGCCGTGCAAGCGATGCACGACAGCCGTCAGGGGGTCGAACGCTGCGTGGAGGACAGTCAAATGGCAGTGCAGATGCTACGGGCGGTGGGCGATGACATTGCCCATATCGATGAGCTCAATGGACGGATTGTGACCACCACACGAGAACAGACCTCGGCGAACCTGGAAATTGTCGGGCGGTTGCAGTCAGTGCAAAGCATTGCGCAAAACACTGCTGACGATGTGGAAACCCTCGCGCGTAGCAGTAAGCAGTTGCCGCCGATTGCGGTGCGGTTGGATGCGTTGGGGCGACGGTTTCATCCCTGACCCTGCTGATCGAGGGTCGGCTCAGATCGAACGCTGGTTGACCCGTGTCATCAGTTGCTCAGCCGACTCCTTACGCTCCGAATAACGGTCAACCAGAACCCCTTGCTGATCACGCAGCAACAGGGTGAACTTCACCAACTCCTCCATCACATCGACGACCCGATCATAGAACGGCGACGCCTTCATCCGCCCGGCGTCGTCAAACTCCATATAGGCTTTGGGCACCGAGGATTGGTTGGGGATGGTGAGCATGCGCATCCAGCGCCCCAATACACGCAGCTGATTGACCACGTTAAAAGACTGCGAGCCGCCACACACCTGCATCACTGCCAGGGTCTTGCCCTGGGTCGGGCGTACGGCGCCCAGTTCTAGCGGCACCCAATCGATCTGTGCCTTGAACACGGCCGACATGGCGCCGTGCCGCTCGGGTGAGCACCAAACCTGGCCTTCGGACCACAGCATCAGGTCACGCAGCTCCTGCACCTTGGGGTGATCGACTGGCACATCGTCAGGCAATGGCAGACCGCTGGGGTTAAAGACCCGCGTCTCGGCACCAAAATGCTCCAGCAGGCGCGCGGCCTCTTCCACCAGCAGACGGCTGAACGAACGCTCGCGGGTCGAGCCGTAGAGCAACAGGATGCGCGGTTTGTGTTTACCTGACATCGACGGTTGTACAGCGTCGAACAGGGTCAGATCCAGATTGGGAAGATCGGGCATATAGCCTCCTTAGAGCGCTGCGATTCGATCGAGCTCGGTTTTGAGTGCATCGCGGCTGAGCCCGTCAAAGGGCAGCGCGAGGAAGGCCTGGCAACGTTTTTGAATGCGCGCCAAGGTAGCGTCAAAGGCTGCGTTGATGGCAGCCTCGTCACCGGCCACGTCCGACGGGTCTTCCAGCCCCCAATGGGTTTTCAGCGCCGGGCCGAAATACACTGGGCAGCTTTCTCCAGCGGCCTTATCGCAGACGGTAATGACGATATCCGGCGGGTTGCCTTCAAATGCGTCGTTGCCCTTGCTGTACAAGCCCTCTGTCGAGATACCGGCCTGCTGCAAGGTGGACAGGCTGCGTGGCAGCACCTGACCTTTGGGGAAACTGCCGGAGCTCACCGCCTCGACGCCTACCGGCGCCAGGTGATTGAACACCGCTTCTGAAAGGATGCTGCGGCAACTGTTGGCCGTGCACATAAACAAGATTCGCATGGGGTGCTCCTGCCGGGCGTTGGGGGATGTCAAAGGCTCAACAGCAATTGGCCTCACGTACGGGCCGATCATCCATGTTGCGCAGGCGTACCGCGTTCTGCCGGAGCCAATCCGCATTGGCTTTGGACGTCACCCGCAGAATTTCATGAACCCAGCCCGGCAGTTCCGGGTTGAGGCGGTAATAGACCCATTGGCCCTGGCGGCGGTCCAGTAGCAAACCACTGCTGCGCAGTAGCGCGAGATGGCGACTGATCTTCGGTTGGCTATCGTCCAGCGCGCACATCAACTCGCAAACGCACAGCTCCCCCTGTTCGGCGATTAGCAGGGTGGCGCGGGTGCGGGTTTCGTCGGCCAGGCTTTTGAAGACTTCGGGGGGCGTGATCATAAGCGCTTCTTACGTAAGGAGATGTGAATATACGGATATCCATATATAGCGCAAATGATTATTTTCAAGAGTGCCTGCAAGGCGGCGGTAAGGGCGATAGAAATGTGCTGGCTGACCTACCGCTTTCGCTGGCAAGCCAGCTCCCACATTTGACCGCATTTCAACAGGATGAACGCGGTCAACTGTGGGAGCTGTCGAGCTTTAGCGAGGCTGCGAAGGCGGCGGTACTGACGATAGAGAGGGGGTGGCTGAACTACCGCTTTCGCAGGCAAGCCAGCCCCCATATTTGACCGCCCTTCAATGGGGTATTGCAGTTGAACGATTAGAAGCTGTACTTGGCCGTCAGCTTCATGTTCTGCGGGTCGCCATAGATGTCGTACGGGCTGTAACCGCCATTGGCCACGCTGCTGTAGTAGGTACGGTCAAACAGGTTGTTGACGTTGAGCTGCAGATCCAGTTGTTCGGTGGCTTTGTAGCCGGCCACCAGGCCGACCACGGTGTACGAGCCCTGTTGGTTTTTCCAGGCTGTGGCACCGGTGCCCCCCGACGTGCGGATGCGGCTCTGCTGGTAGACATCACCGCCCACGCGCCAGCGTTGCAGTTCACCCGGCAGGGTGTAGATCGTGGAGAGCTTGAACAGTTGACGCGGTTTAGCGCGGTCGAAGTCCTGGCCTTCCCGGGAGGCGGTGGCGTCGTTGACGTATTTCGTCTGCGTGTAGGTGTAACCGGCGGACAGTTGCAAGTTGTCAGTCACCGCGCCCTGGATTTCCAAGTCAACGCCTTTACTGCGTACCAGGCCTGCCGCTTCATAGCACGCACTGGTGGGGCTTGAGCCACACCCTTTGAAATCAGGCAATTCCTGGGCGCGGTTCTTCTGGTCGATCTGGAAAACCGCCATGCTGGCGTTCAGTGCACCACCAAAATATTCGCCCTTGATGCCAACTTCGTAGTTCTCACCCACGATCGGGATGATCGCTTTGCCGTCCAGGCCCTTGCTGCTCTGGGGCTTGAAGATATCGGTGTAGCTCACATACACCGAGTGATTGTCGTCCAGGTCATAGACCAGACCGGCATAGCGCGTCAGGTTGCGGGTGACTTTGTAGTTACCTTCACTGTCGGCGCTGTCTTTGAATTCGTACCAGTCCAGGCGACCACCCAGAATCAGCGAGAGCGGCTCGGTCAAGCGCAGGCGAGTGCTGGCGTAGAAGCTGTCCTGCGTGGTGTTCTCAGGCTCGCCGTTGCCGCCTCTGGCGTAGTCGGGCTTGGCGTGATTACGTGGGTCCCATTCGAAGGGGTTGATGCCTGTGTCGGTGTAGGCGCTCCAGGCCTTGCCGGAGCGGTACTCCAGCTCACGTCGGCTCACCCCGACAGTCAGGTCATGCTCCTGACCGAGCAACTGGAACGGGCCGCTGAGCGCCAGGTCGTAGCCGGTCTCTTTCTGCTCCATGGCTTCGGTCCACAGATAGTGACGGTTGTAATCCCAGATCGACGAGGCCAAGACGTCGGTGTCAGTGGTTGACTGCATCGCGGCCAGGCGCAGCTTCCAGTCGTTGACCAAGCCTTGCTCGAGGGTGGCGAAATAGCCGGTGGTGCGATTGTCGGAGTACTCCCAGTCATGCCCCAGGAACGTGTCACGCGGCAGATTCAGGTGACCCCCGCCACGCGCCATAGGCAAGCCGCCCCAAATGTAGTTGGTATAGCTCTTCTGGCGGTAGCCACCGAGTGTCAGGGTAGTGGTGTCGCTCAGGTCGGCGTCGACCACGCCGTAGAATAGGTCGGCATCACTCTCTACCGAGTCGCGGAAGCTTTTCGAGTCTTGCCGCGAGATTACCGTGCGGGCGCGCAGTGTGCCGGCTTCGTTGACGGGGCCGCCGACGTCCAGGGTGCTGCTGTAATTGTCCCAGCTGCCGGCGCTGCCGGTCAGCGTGGCCTGGAATTTATCGGTCGGGCGCTTGCGCACCAGGTTGATCGCGCCAGCGGGGTTGCCTGCGCCCTGGGTCAGCCCGGCGGCCCCGCGCACGATTTCGACCCGGTCGTACATCGCCAGATTGGCCTCGCCACTGGGCAGGTAGGTCAGGAAGCTGGTGGGAAAGCCGTCATACAGGATGTTGTCGATGTCGAAGCCACGCGCACTGAACGTCGGCCGCCCTGCCCCGCCAGAGTTATTCAGAAAAATCCCCGGCGCACTTTTGGCGACATCGCTGATGGTGGTCATGGCCTTGTCGTCCATGCGCTTGCGCGTCACCACACTGACCGATTGCGGCGTCTCGCGCAGCGTTAGGGGCAATTTGGTGGCGGTCTGCATGGAGCCGGTGGTGTACGAGCCGGTGTTCTCAGTGGTTTGACCAATCTGCTGCCCCACGATGGCGGTCGCCCCCAATTGCAGGGTGCCGCTCGACTCTGGGGCTTTTTCCAGCATCACGCTGTTGCCACCGGTAGACCGCCAGGTCAGGCCGCTGCCGGCCAACACTTCAGCCAATGCGGCCTCAGGCTCCTTGGCGCCGGTGACACCCGGGCTGCTCTTGCCCACCACCAACGTGCCATCAAATATCACCTGTAAGCCGCTTTGTGCGGCTAACCGGTTGAGCGCGGTCGCCAAGGGCTGGGGGGCGATGTCAAACGCGTGCGGATCGGCGACGGCCAGGCCGGATATCAGCCCGCATAGCATGGCTAGCGGGGCAACAGTCAAAGATTTGAGACGCAAACCTTTGGGCAGTGGATGGTGCATCGGAGCTCTCCCTAATACGAAGCATTATCGTTCTAGGAAGGGAAGACGGGTGACACGCCAACACCCGTAAAAATAATTACGTCTTGGGTGAGATCACCAACAGGTAGTCGGTGTAGCGCTCGATCTTGAGGGGAAAGACTTTCTCCAGCGTTGCCAGGCCCTCGTCCAAATGATCGAGTTGAAAGGTGCCGCTGACCTTGAGTGCGGCCAGTTTCGTGTCCCTGACCATCAAGATGCCCGGGCGATAGCGCTCGACCTCCTCAAGCACCTGCGCAAGCGGTGTCAGCTCAAATACCAGGCGACCCTGCTCCCACGCCAGCAACTTGTCTACGTCCACCGCCTGCTTGACTCCCAGGCCATTGGCACGCCCGGCAACGGTCTCGCCAGCGCCGAGCGTGACCTGCGCGGCGCCTTCGGTAACGGCCACCCGCCCACGACGCACCGTGACATCGGCTTGCTCACCCTCACGGCGCACCGCGTAGATGGTGCCCAAGGCCGTCGCGTTCAAGCCGCCCGCCTGCACACTGAACGGGCGCTGCGGGTCAGGTTTGACGTCGAACATGGCCTCACCCTTGCGCAGGGTGATACGTCGGCCATTGGCGGTGAGATTCACATCGACGGCGCTGTTGGCATTCAAGGTGATGCGCGAGCCGTCCGCCAGGACCACCTGCCGACGCTCTCCAGTACCGGTGTGATAGTCGGCATCCAACGCCATGCGTTGCACCCCTGCCACGCCAAGCCCGAGCACCAACGACGCGGCGATACCCATGGCCCAGGTACGACGCGCAGACCGCCTTTTTGCGGTAAAGGGCTCAGCCAGGTGCGCACTCAAACACCAGACACGCCGCGCCTCGACAAACGCCTGCTGATGCTCCGGCGCCTGCTCGCACCAGGCCCGCGCGGCGGCCACGTCAGCGGGCAGCACCGCGCCCGAAGTCAGGCGAATCACCCAAGCCTGGGCGCTGCGCTGAACCTCGGTAACCGACTGTGATGTAGGGGATTGATCGTGCATGCCGGCTATCGTTGCAGGCATTGGCTAAGAAAGTCGAGAGCGACCGCTAATTGTTTTTCCACCGTACTGATCGAAACCTGCAGCTGAACGGCCACCTCCTTATGGGGAAGGTTACGCAGGCGACACAGCATGAATATCTGCTGGCATTGGGCAGGCAGCCGTTGCACGGCGTGGGCCATGGCGGCGAGATCCTGTTGCGCGACCACCACATCGAACAACGCCGGGCTCTCGCCCGTCACTTCGTAAAGGTAGCCGATGCCTTCGTCGAGCTGCTCTCGGGTTTGCCGGCTACGTGCATGATCAATGGCCAGGTTGCGGGCAATTTTAAAGATAAAGCCGCGTAGATTGAGCACCGGTTTGCGTGGCGGCTGACGGAGCAGGCGCAAGTAGGTTTCCTGAGTCAGATCGGCAGCGGTCTCAGGGTTACGCAACTGACGATGCAAAAATGAGCGCAACTCGCTGGCATGGGCGCGGAAGGCCAGCTCAAGCTCATCGGTAGTCATGCTCGACATGGGCGCAGGTCACACAGCGGAAAGCCGTGCACTCTAATGATAACGTTTCGTATTTACAATGTTTTTGTGAGATCTAAATCACCGAAAACATCAGCTACCGCGCCATGCTTGAGCGCGACTTTCGCGAGATCCCCGACCTGGTGTTCCGCATTCAACTGCTGGGCGCCGACCCGCGCACCGTTGCCAGTCGTTTGAATTTCAATGTCACCCTACGGGGCGAGTTCTTTGGGCTGCCGATCAATGGCCGCAAGGTCAGGTTCGATGAAAAAGTGTTCTAAGAATGCGTAGACGGCAAATTCGCCCATGGCTGGTCGGTTATCGACAAAGCGGCCATCGCACAACAGTTGGTTGACCACGCTTGACACATTCGCTGACATCCCCTGAAGATGGGCCCCTCATTCAGGGTGTGTCAGTTTATGTCCGCAACGTCTTTCGCTAACCTTTTTGTCTTTGGCTCTATCGCCAAGGCGCAAGGTTGCGTTGCGCACGCCCTCAAATCGAAGAAACAGTCGCTCATGTGACCGGGGCGCGCTGTCCCGTCAGATGAGCTGACAGGACATTGAGCGCGACGGTCTCCCCCCCTTGCACAATTCCCCCTGCCCTCCTGACGGTGACTCAAGCGGTCAATCATCAGGAGAAAGTGCATGTCAGCGTTTCAAGGTATCTGGGTTCCCGTGGTCACACCGTTCAATGACGGTGCCATCGACTTTATCGGCCTGCATCGGCTGGTCATCCACCTGCTGGAAAAGCACGTGGCCGGGATCATGGTATGCACCACCACCGGTGAGGCAGCGTCGCTGAGTCGCCAGGAGCAACTCGCGGTACTGGATGCCGTGTTGCAATGGGTGCCGGCCCATCGTGTGGTGATGGGGTTGGCAGGCAACAACCAGATTGAGTTGCTGCAGTTTCAGGCAGATATCCTCCAACGCCCAGTGGCTGGCTTGTTAGTACCAGCGCCGAGTTATATCCGCCCTTCCCAGGTTGGCCTTGAAGCGTTCTTCCGCACGGTGGCCGATGCGTCCAGTGTGCCGATTATTGTGTACGACATTCCCTACCGTACTGGCGCGACGTTCGAACAGGCGACGTTGTTGAACATCGTCGCCCATGAGCGCATCAAAGCGGTCAAGGACTGTGGCGGCAACCTGGGCAACACCCTGGCGCTCTTGGCGAGCGGTGAAGTGGATGTGTTGTGTGGGGAGGATCTGCAGATCTTCAATGCCCTGTGCCTGGGGGCCAGTGGCGCGATTGCGGCGTCGGCCCATGTGCATACCGAGCAGTTTGTGGCGCTGTGCCAACAGGTGCGGGATAACCAGCTGGCTGAGGCCAGGGCCACGTTTTTTGGCTTGTTGCCGTTGATCAATACGATGTTTGTGGAGCCCAACCCTGCACCGGTTAAAGCGGCCCTGGCGTTGCAAGGCTTGATCGGCAGTGATTTGCGGGCGCCCATGCAGTCGGCGAGTGCGGCAGTGCTAGTCCGGTTGCGCAGTGTGCTGGGGTCGCTGTCGCCAGTACTGCCGCCTTCGCAGCCTCGCTAAAGCTCGACAGCTCCCACAGTGGACCGTGTAAACCGAATCTACTGTGGGAGGGGCTTGCCCCCGATAGCTATGTGTCAGGCACACCACCACTGCCCATGCGCCAAAAAAATACATTCAGTGGTCCCTTCAGTTGCGACCTGCCCGATACGGGCCTATGTTGCAAACCATGCTTTGCCGTTTGCTGTCCCCTCTCTTTCAAAGGTGACGACATGCCCACACTGCCCCGCCCTGCCGTGCTCGAACTGATCGGCAACACCCCGCTGGTTCGCGTCAGCCGCTTCGATACTGGCCCCTGTACGCTGTTTCTCAAGCTTGAATCCCAAAACCCCGGTGGCTCCATCAAGGACCGTATCGGCCTGGCCATGATCGACGCCGCCGAACGCGACGGCCGCCTGCGACCGGGCGGCACCATCATCGAAGCCACTGCCGGCAATACCGGGCTGGGCCTGGCTCTCGTGGGCCGTGCCAAAGGCTACCGCGTGGTGCTGGTGGTGCCCGACAAGATGTCCACAGAAAAAGTGCTGCACCTCAAGGCCATGGGGGCCGAGGTGCACATCACCCGCTCCGATGTCGGCAAGGGCCACCCCGAGTATTACCAAGACGTCGCCGCGCGCCTGGCCAAGGACATTCCCGACTCATTCTTCGCCGACCAGTTCAACAACCCGGCCAACCCGCTGGCCCACGAGACCAGCACCGCGCCGGAGATCTGGGCACAAACCCAGCACGACCTGGACGCCATCGTGGTGGGCGTCGGCTCGGCCGGCACGCTTACCGGTCTCACCCGTTTCTTCAAGCAGGTGCAACCCGAGCTGGAGATGGTATTGGCCGACCCCATCGGCTCGGTAATGGCCGAATACAGCCGCAGCGGTCGCCTGGAAACCCCGGGGTCTTGGGCAGTGGAAGGCATTGGCGAAGACTTTATCCCGTCGATTGCCGACCTCTCCAGCGTGCGCCACGCTTACTCCATCAGCGATGAAGAAAGCTTCGACCACGCCCGCCAATTGCTGCGCGCCGAGGGCATTCTGGGCGGCTCATCCACCGGCACCCTGCTCGCGGCCGCCCTGCGCTATTGCCGCGAGCAAACCGAGCCCAAACGCGTCGTCACCTTTGTGTGCGACACCGGTACGCGCTACCTGTCCAAGGTCTACAACGACCAGTGGATGAACGACGCAGGCCTGTTGCAATACAAGCATTATGGGGACCTGCGCGACCTGATCGCCCGCCGCTTCGAAGACGGCCGCGTGATCAGCGTGAGCCCCGACGACACCCTGCTCACGGCCTTTCAACGCATGCGCCTGGCGGATGTCTCCCAGCTGCCGGTGCTGGTAAACGGTTGCGACCTGGTCGGCGTGATCGATGAATCCGACATCTTGCTGAGCCTGCACCACGATGCGGCGGACTTCAACATGATTGTCGCCAGCGCGATGACCGATAACCTGCAAACCCTGGACCCCAGCGCCAGCCTCGCCGAACTGCAGGCCGAGCTCGATCGCGGCCTGGTCGCCATCATCGCCGACGCCTCGGGTTTCCATGGCCTGATCACCCGCGTCGACCTGCTCAACCACCTACGGAGATCCCTTGCATGAGTCAGCCCGAAAAAACGGCCTTTGCCACCCGCGTGATCCATGCAGGGCAAGCCCCCGACCCGACCACGGGCGCGCTGATGCCGCCGATCTACGCCAACTCCACCTACCTGCAAGACAGCCCAGGCGTGCACAAGGGCTTTGACTATGGCCGCTCCCATAACCCGACGCGCTTTGCCCTGGAGCGCTGCGTGGCCGATCTTGAAGGCGGCAGCCAGGCGTTTGCCTTCGCCTCCGGTCTGGCGGCAATCTCGACGGTGCTGGAATTATTGGACGCCGGCGCGCATATCGTCTCGGGCAATGACCTCTACGGTGGCACCTTCCGCCTGTTCGACAAAGTGCGCCAACGCAGCGCCGGGCACCGTTTTAGCTTTGTCGACCTAAGTGACCTCGCAGCATTTGAAGCCAGCCTGCAAGACGACACGCGCATGGTCTGGGTTGAGACCCCCAGCAACCCACTGTTGAGCCTCACCGACCTGCGCGCCATTGCGCATCTCTGCCAAGCCCGCGGGATTATCTGCGTGGCCGACAATACCTTTGCCAGCCCCTGGATCCAGCGCCCGCTGGAGCTGGGCTTCGATGTGGTGGTGCACTCCACCACTAAATACCTCAACGGTCACTCGGATGTGATCGGCGGCATCGCCATCGTCGGCGATAACCCGGCGTTGGCTGAACGACTGGGCTTTCTGCAAAACTCCGTTGGCGCCATTGCCGGGCCGTTCGATGCGTTCCTCACCCTGCGCGGTGTGAAGACCCTGGCGTTGCGCATGGAGCGTCATTGCAGCAACGCCCTGGACCTGGCCGCCTGGCTTGAACAGCAGCCGCAAGTGGCGCGGGTTTACTACCCCGGTCTCCCCTCCCACCCACAGCACGCGTTGGCTTGCCGACAAATGCATGGGTTTGGCGGGATGATTTCGATTGACCTCGACACCGACCTGGCTGGCGCGACGCGCTTCCTGGAAAACGTCGCACTCTTCGCCCTCGCCGAAAGCCTTGGCGGCGTGGAAAGCCTGATCGAACATCCAGCGATCATGACCCACGCCAGCATCCCCGCCGCCACGCGGGCGCAGTTGGGGATTGGCGACGGGTTGGTGCGGCTGTCGGTAGGCGTCGAAGACGTGGAGGATTTACGCACGGACTTGGCCCGCGCCCTGGCAAAAATCTAAAGGCACAGCACGCAAATCCCCCAAACAATGGCGATCCAATGTGGGAGGGGGCTTGCTCCCGATGGCAGTGTGTCAGTCACCTAATCCAGTGACTGATCCACCGCATCGGGGGCAAGCCCCCTCCCACAGGGATTGGTGGTGTACTCAGTATTCAGGCTCGGCGCAGAGCCAAATGTGGGAGGGGGCTTGCTCCCGATGGCGGGGCGTCAGTCACCTAATCC
>NZ_UTKY01000004.1 GCF_900583165.1 Pseudomonas viridiflava
GTCCTGGTCGGTATCGCCGGCATCATCCTGCCCGCCCTGCCCGGGATTCCGCTGGTCTTCGCCGGCCTGCTGGTGGCGGCCTGGGGCGACGGCTTCGTGCATGTGGGCTGGGTACCGCTGACGGTGCTCGGCCTGCTGACGCTGGCCTCCTTTGCCGTGGACGTGTTGGCCACGGTAGTGGGCGCCAAGCAGGTCGGGGCCAGCCGCAAGGCGCTGTGGGGTACGTTCATCGGCAGCATCGTCGGCGTGTTCTTCATGCCGATCGGCCTGTTCGCCGG
>NZ_UTKY01000003.1 GCF_900583165.1 Pseudomonas viridiflava
TACCAGTGAAAGTAACGTTCAGTCTATCTTTCTATCACATACCCAAATTTTTAAAGAACGATCTAATCAAAGACTAGAAATCAACATTCACCATCATCACGATGGAATGCTCATTTCTAAGCTTTAAACGTCAGAAGCAGTAGTGGTGGAGCCAAACGGGATCGAACCGTTGACCTCCTGCGTGCAAGGCAGGCGCTCTCCCAGCTGAGCTATGGCCCCGTATCTTCTACAGGTATTTCCCACACAAAATTGGTGGGTCTGGGCAGATTCGAACTGCCGACCTCACCCTTATCAGGGGTGCGCTCTAACCAACTGAGCTACAGACCCAATCTCGGGCTGCTTCTTATCGTCTTCTTCAATGAATCAAGCAATTCGTGTGGGAACTTATGGAGCAGCTGATGTCGTCGATTAAGGAGGTGATCCAGCCGCAGGTTCCCCTACGGCTACCTTGTTACGACTTCACCCCAGTC
>NZ_UTKY01000013.1 GCF_900583165.1 Pseudomonas viridiflava
TGTCCAGTCCTGAAATAGGTTTACACCTATTTCATCCTCAAAACGCCCGATGCACCGCATCGGGCGTTTTGTATTTCAGCGATAGATGTGGCCGCTCGCAGTTATAGATCTGCACAGACTGATCCACCATTCGCGCGGCTTCGGCTGCATCTCTGGGCCGATGCAAGAGAAACTCGGTTTTCAAAATCCCGTTTACTCGTTCGGCCAAAGCATTTTGGTAGCAGTCGTAACCATCGGTCATTGAACACCTGATACCGTGTTTTACATGCAGCCGCTGATAAAGCTCGGAGCAGTATTGGATGCCTCTATCTGAGTGATGAACAAGGCTTTGTTCAGTTGTTCGCCGATTGAGGGCTTTACTGAATGCCTGAATCACAGACTCCGTGTGCAAGCTTTCGTGAACATGATGCCCCACGATTTTTCGAGAATAAGCGTCAGTCACCAAGCTCAAATAGGCCACGCCCGTTTGAGTGGGCAGGTAGGTGATATCGGCTACCCAGACTTGTTCTGGCGCCGTAGCCACTATCTGCGTTGGCCCTTCTTTAAGTAGGTTGGGGTGCCTGCGAAAGCGATGATGACTGTTTGTCGTTTTGTGATAGGCCCGCTTGCGAGGAACCAACTCTCGGCAATCCCGCAAAATGTCGAAAAGGCAGTCTCGACCAACCTTTACCGAGACTTCGGGCTCGCTATGCATGAGGTTATGAAGCTTTCGGGTTCCCAGCCTAGGCTGTTTGAGGCGTTTTTCACGCACGAACCCCATGACCTCTTGGGCCTGGAGGGCCCGGGTATCAAAGGCTCGAATGCGCTTGTAATAAGCCTGGCGGGAAATCCCGATAAACTGGCAAGCCCGGCTAATACTCAGGTCTTGGACTTTCCTTTGGGAGAGGACTTGCCGGATCGCTTTTTTACGACAGAGACACCAAAGTCGTTCTTGAGTACATCAACAACAGCTTCGAAAAACTGGGCTTTCTGGTTGGCTTGAGCGAGTTGTTCTTCAAGCTCCTTGATCCGCTGCTCTGGCGTCAGCGGCTTTTTGGGTTCATCCATGGAACGGGATCTCTTGGTGCGAATGAACGCGCCTTGACTCCAGTTCTGTCGACCATACCTGCGTAACCAGTTCAATACCGTCGATTTGCCCTGAATGCCGTAGCGCTCTTGAGCCTCTTTATAACTCAACTCGCCTTTTTCGACCTGATCGACGACTGACAATTTAAAGGTCAGCGAGTAATCACGCTGACTGCGCCTTTTTCCTGCATTCATTACGCCCTCCTGAGATTGGGTCAGAAGGTGTAAACCTTATTCAGGACGAGACA
>NZ_UTKY01000109.1 GCF_900583165.1 Pseudomonas viridiflava
GAGCTGACCGGTCTGATCGGCATGCTGACGGCCATCCTCACCAGCCTCAACGAACGCCGCCGCGAGATGGCGATCCTGCGATCGGTTGGTGCCAGACCCTGGCACATCGCGAGCCTGCTGATACTCGAAGCCTTAGCGCTGGCGCTGGCGGGTGTTGTCAGCGGCCTTGCACTGCTCTATATCGGTATCTTCGTGTCTCAGGATTACGTAATAAATACTTACGGTTTGTACCTCTCGCCTATGCCACCTGGCCAATATGAATGGACATTGCTGGGTGGCATCCTCGCTTGCGCGCTGTTGATGGTAACCGTGCCAGCCTGGCGAGCCTACAGGCAGTCACTGGCA
>NZ_UTKY01000064.1 GCF_900583165.1 Pseudomonas viridiflava
GCTCGAGTGACCATTCGGGGTGAACGAAGAGGACCGCCACAGCCAATACGGCCAGAATCGGCAGACACGCCAGCCGCGCCCACACACCCAGAATCAGAAGCACCGGGCAGATCACTTCGGCAAACACTGCCAGCCCCAGCGTCAGGGTGCCGCCGAGGCCGAACGGGTCCTCGATGCGCTGCACTTCCACGCTCCAGTGCATCAGCTTCGGCAGGCCGTGCACGTGCTGTAACAGCAGCGAGACGCTGACGCGCATGAACAACAGCCCCCAGCCAATAAGGGTTTGAGCGCGTTTCGGCGACACGCCGGACTGAAGGTGCGATGCGTTGGACAGCATGGTCTAGGA
>NZ_UTKY01000120.1 GCF_900583165.1 Pseudomonas viridiflava
CCTGAATACTGAGTACACCACCAATCCCTGTGGGAGGGGGCTTGCTCCCGATGCGGTGGACCAGTCACTGGATTAAGTGACTGACACCCCGCCATCGAGGGCAAGCCCCCTCCCACATTTGGCTCTGAGCCGGGCCTGAATACTGAGTACACCACCAATCCCTGTGGGAGGGGGCTTGCTCCCGATGCGGTGGACCAGTCACTGGATTAAGTGACTGACACCCCGCCATCGAGGGCAAGCCCCCTCCCACATTTG
>NZ_UTKY01000061.1 GCF_900583165.1 Pseudomonas viridiflava
GTTGACGGGCGTTCTGGTGGGCTTCGGTCTGACACTGGTCAAGCTGGCGCTCAAGGCGTCGCGACTGAAGATCAATCTGGTCGAGCTGCCGGGCAAGAACGAGTACGAGCTGCGTCTGGTGGGTGCTGCGACGTTCCTGAAAGTGCCGGCGCTGACTCAGGTGCTGGGCACTGTTCCGGTCGGTACCACGTTGCATGTACCGTTGAACAACCTGTCCTACATCGATCACTCCTGTCTGGAGCTGCTTGAGGACTGGGGGCGTGCGAATGCCGCTCACGGGACGAAGCTGGTG
>NZ_UTKY01000020.1 GCF_900583165.1 Pseudomonas viridiflava
GTGCCGAAGAAGATCACGTTGCCAGCGGTAACGTGCTGACCAATGACAGCGACGTTGATAACGACCTCACGGTGACTACCTTCACCGTGGACAACGTTACGTACAACGCTGGCCAAACCGCCGTTATTGCGGGCGTTGGTAGCATCACCATCGGTGCTGACGGCGCTTACGCCTTCACCCCAGTCAAAGACTTCAATGGTGACGTGCCGCAAATCGGTTACACCACCAACACCGGTTCGAGCAGCACGCTCGACGTGAACATCTCGCCTGTCGATGACGAAAGCGTTCTGGTAGCGGATAACGGCAGCGCTGAGGAAGATCACGTTGCTACTGGCAATGTGCTGAGCAACGACAGCGATGTCGACAACGACCTCACTGTTGCGACCTTCACCGTCAACGGCACCAATTACAACGCCGGCCAAACCGCCGTTATCGCGGGTGTTGGTAGCATCACCATCGGTGCCGACGGCGCGTATGCCTTCACTCCGGTAAAAGATTTCAACGGTGACGTGCCGCAAATCGGTTACACCACCAATACCGGTTCGAGCAGCACACTCGACCTGAGCATTTCTCCCGTCGATGACGAAAGCGTTCTGGTCGCTGACAACGGCAGCGCCGAAGAAGATCACGTCGCCACCGGCAACGTGCTGACCAACGATGTGGATGTCGACAACGTACTGACCGTCGCCAGCTTCAAAGTCGGCACCATCAGCTACAACGCTGGCGAAACAGCCACCATCGCCAACGTCGGTACCATCACCATCGCGGCCAACGGTGCCTACACCTTCACGCCGGTGCAGGACTTCAACGGCGCGGTACCGCAAATCGGCTACACCACCAACACCGGTTCCAGCAGCACGCTGAACGTGAACATCTCGGCGGTGGACGACCCAAGCATCCTGCGTGCCGATACCGGCAGCGCCGAAGAAGATCACGTCGCCACTGGCAACGTGCTGACCAACGACACCGATGTGGATAACGTACTGACCGTCGCCAGCTTCAAAGTCGGCACCATCAGCTACAACGCTGGCG
>NZ_UTKY01000022.1 GCF_900583165.1 Pseudomonas viridiflava
GTGCAAGACCGAGGAGTACGGTGTTCGCCCTGAGTGCCCGATCAAGGACAAGCCCGAACCGGAAAGCAGCATTCTGCCGTTCCTCTGAAGCTATCTCGTCTTCGACGTAGCGCTGTCCCGCAGCAAACACCGGACCGTGGGAGGCGGCTTGCCGGCGATCTGCCGGGAACCGACAGCAAACCTGCGCATGCGGTGTATCAGACTTGGGGCCGCTGCGCAGCCCATCGCTGCCGTCGTAACCTCCGAGAGCTCCAACGCCCCGCGGGCAAAAGCAGAACTCAGCGCCATTTCACCATCCGACCGCTACAACCACGCCTTGATCTGCGCGCAGACCG
>NZ_UTKY01000047.1 GCF_900583165.1 Pseudomonas viridiflava
CGCTGGGGGCGGTGACGGCGTATCAGTACGACGATGCTGGGCGGTTGGTGGCGGTGTTTCCGGGGGACGATGAGCCGACAGCCTACGAGCATGACAGCGGGTTCGTACGGGTTGTACGGCGCGGTGAGGCGGTCTGGAAGTATGAAAGAAATGACCAGGGCGACGTCACGCGCAAGATCGACCCTGATGGGCATATCACCGATTACAGCTACAACAAACACGGGCAGCTGATTGGGGTTTGGTACCCGGATAACAGCTCTCAGCGACTGATCTGGAATGAGCGCGGGCAGTTGCTTGAGGAGCAATTGCCTAATGGCGGTATCAAGCGCTATCGCTATGACGATATTGGTCGGCAAATTGCGCGTGAGGATGAGCATGGCGCGCTGACCCAGTATCAGTGGGACGGCGTTGGGCGCTT
>NZ_UTKY01000079.1 GCF_900583165.1 Pseudomonas viridiflava
GTACATCGGTGTGAACTCTACCGAGACCGTCCCACCGGTTTGTGCGCTCATCGGCGCCAGGGTCGCGGTGGTTGCACCAGTTGGCGTTGCCTGCGTCAGCTTCGGCACGGGGAACTGATCGGGAATCGGGTTATTACTGACGGTGTATAAGGTGGGCGGGAACAAGACAGCCAGCGCTTTATTATTAACCTTATCAAAAGCAATTCGAACTTCAATACTTAGTTGCGACCCATGTTTAAGGGTCCGGAAGAAATTGTGATCTGGATTATATTCATAAGCCCCGGCGTGCCCATTCAGAGCGCCCTGCCAAGGCAAAAGCTGAACATTTTTATTGCTTGCATCGACCCCGCGGTAGTCGAGCCAAATTCTTTGTTCATTTGACGCTTGAAATGGATAGGCTCCGATCCGCCACCTGGTATTCGCACCAAACGTTGTGATATCCAAAGCGCCGCTGTTCGGCACATAATTGATCAATGCTCTCGGCAAGCTGTCCTGCGGAATTGGAGTCACCGTCACCGTCAGCGTCAACGAAGGCTTCGTCACGCTGCTACGAGTCACCTCGTACTTCAATGTGAACGTCTTGTTCCCATTGCCAATATTCGCGGCTATCGCCGACTT
>NZ_UTKY01000048.1 GCF_900583165.1 Pseudomonas viridiflava
GGCTCGCACGTTGTTGAAAGGCGAGTCCAAGCTGCACTTCGATGAAGCGACCAACCAGTTGCAGAAAATGGTCGAGCTCAACGATGCAGGCGCAACCACGGCCAGCGAGAAAGGCGCGGCCCTGTATGAAAATGCGCGCATCTCGATCATTGCGGTGTTGGTCGCTGCGCTGTTGATCGGACTGGGTCTGGCGCTGTTCATCGCCCGGATCATTTCCCGCCCGCTCAAGGACGCTGCCATCGCCGCCGAGCAATTGGCTGAAGGCAACCTGAGCGCGCAGATAGCGGAAGGCTCGAAAGACGAAACCGGTATGGTGCTCAACGCCATGCGCAACATGG
>NZ_UTKY01000050.1 GCF_900583165.1 Pseudomonas viridiflava
GCTCATAACCCTTGGCCCGATGAATCTGGTACTCCACCGCCACGATGCGATCAGCCGAGTAGCGCAACAACAACGAGCGCCCAACACCGTTATCTACCCGCTCAATACGCCCCAAAACGTCACGGGAAATACGCAGCCGGTTGCCATACGCATCGCTGATCGCCGTCAGCGAGCCGTTAACAAAATGATAAAAACGTGAGGCTTGAGCCAGCACCAACTCATCCGGCTTTTCGCCCAGATAAATCGCGGCTTCGGCCAAGCTATTGGTGATCGCAGGCCGAGAAGAAGAGGGCAAGGGCAGGGCAATCGACCGATTTTCATGATCGGTCCACACCACTGAGTCACCGACAACAGAAAGCCGATGCGCCAGGGAGTGACTCCAGCCAAACCCCAGCCCGCAATCCATTTCCACCGCGCTGTTGCGGTACAACCGAGTCCACTCAAACGGCAGAATTCCGTCCAGCGAACCATCAACCAACGTCAACAGTTCTTCCCCGGTAACCATCGATACCGGGCAGCCGTCAGTGGCGGTTTTATCCGAGCTTGAAGCGGCATCTCCATTGGGGTTCTTACCCGAAGCGGGCACATCATCCACCGGCTCTTGGCGAACCAAGACCGTCCGCTGCCGACCCTTATCCCGAACCATCGCCACCGGGTTCGAAACCAACTGATCCCCAGCCTTCAACGGCACATCCGGAATCGTCCTGATCGGCGTCGCAGCACTGCTCAGCAAAATCGGTTTGGCCAGCTCCGCATGCTCCTCCACGCGAGCTTTTCCAAACTGCCGGGCCAGCTGGTCCAGCCACTGACGCGCACGACGAGACTTGATGCCACCCAGCACCTGCACACTCATGCGTATCGCCATACCCATTCCGGCAGTGGCGAGGCACAGCAATAAATTGATCAGGACGTCGGCGCTGATTTCCCCCAGCAGTTCGCTCATGTACGGCGGTGGCAACATGCGCATCCAGCTGACCATTGCCGACAGATAGATGAACAACAGCGGTTCATCGCTAAGCACCAGCAACCCCTTGGCGATGGTTTCGGCGCCAGCCGCAAGCAACTGTTCAAACTCAGCCTGGGACAGGTAATGCAGCAATTTTTCGGCATGCACCAACGGGGCTGAAAGCCACTCCAGCAGCTGCTTGATGGTGTCCCAGACGGCATACAGCGACTCGCCAAACCCGCGTGCATAGGCTTGATGAAGTGAGAGATAACGCTTGAGGAAATTCGCTTCCGAGTAGTTCTGCCACAGCGGCTCGAAGGTGTTGCCCCATTCACTGCGCAGCCAACTTTCCTGCGAAGCGATCACCGACTGGTAAGAGCCATAGAGCGCCTTGTAATGCAGCTCGGAAACGTTGGGATAAAAACTGACCCGGTACTGCTGGTTGCGATCACATTCCTTGATTTCAAGGATGCCGCTGGGGCCAATCGTGTGATGGATGGGCTCACCCAGCGGGCCGCCGTTTGGGTCGACCTTTTGCAGCATCACCGGCGTATTGCCAATGGGCACAAACCGGGAGCTTTGGAACAAATGCACCAGGGTCAAGGTGCCGTTCGCGCCACACATTGCGGTGGTCGTACTGGGGAGCAGGGAGCGATTGATCGGCGCCACCAGCGCTACGTCATCGCCCACCTTGAAGACCTGCTCCACGTCCAATGCAGACTGGCTGAAAAAGCTCGATGCCCACTCGTCGAAGGTGTTGAGGCAACCGTTGAAATCGCGGATGACGGACTCGACATCCCGCGTTTTCGAATCCATGGCGGCCAGCACCAGGTAGCCAATGGTTTGGCTGGTAAAGGCGATCAAGCGATCAACCCGTCAATCAGAAAGTCCATCTGCAATCCCTCGCACTGTGTCGTCAGGCGAGGGACTTTGCAGAGGTTTTCAGGGGCGGGGAGTAGAGGTTATCTGGTGGTTGTGTGGGAAGTTTCGGTAGGGCTAGTCATCGACCACTCGACTGGCGGCTATTGTCAGAAATTTCCCACAGGAGTACAAATGTACTCCATGACGACTCTAACCCCCCGCCGTACCGCCATCCTGACCTTTATCCGCGACCGTATCGCGCAACAAGGCCAGCCCCCCAGCCTCGCCGAGATTGCCGAGGCGTTCGGCTTTGCCTCGCGCAGCGTGGCGCGCAAGCATGTGCTGGCGTTGACCGACGCCGGTTTTATCGAGGTCAACCCCAACCAGGCCCGGGGTATTCGTTTACTCAACCAGCCGGCGCGCCCGGAGTGGTTGGATGTGCCGGTGCTTGGCCGTGTGGCCGCAGGTTTACCCATCGGCGCCGATGCCGAAGTGCACAGCCGTCTGCAACTCGACCCCGCAACCTTTGCGAAAACTCCGGACTACTTGTTGCGGGTGCAGGGTGACTCAATGATCGAAGACGGCATTCTCGATGGTGACCTGGTGGGTCTGCGGCGCACTGCCGAAGCTTTGAACGGGCAGATTGTGGTGGCGCGCCTGGACGGCGAAGTGACCATCAAGCGGTTTGAACGCCACGGCGACAGCGTGCGCCTTTTGCCACGCAACCCCGCGTATCAACCCATCGTGGTCGGGGCCGACCAGGACCTGGCCATCGAAGGGGTGTTCTGCGGCCTGGTGAGGCAAGGCTGATGGGCGCCGTCGTTGCACTGGACACGCTGTTCAATGGCGGCCGCGTGTGGAAAGGCCGGCCCGCTGCGCCGCCAGCCAGTGTGCATCCCACCGGGCTCAAGGCGTTGGACGCGGTGTTGCCCAGCGGCGGTTGGCCGGAGTCGGCCTTGAGTGAAATTCTAATGGCGAAGGAGGGCGTCGGTGAACTGCAACTGGTGCTGCCCACCCTGGCGCGTTTGTCGGCGGCAGGTGAGCGCATTGTGCTGGTGGCGCCGCCCTACACGCCGTACCCCCATGCCTGGCAGAACGCCGGGGTGGATCTGCGCCTGCTGTCGGTGATCCAGGCTGAGGAACGCGATGCCCTGTGGGCGGTGGAGCAATGCCTGCGTTCAGGCAGTTGCGGGGCCGTCTTGTGCTGGCCGCGCAAGGCCGATGACCGGGCATTGCGGCGCTTGCAAGTGGCGGCAGAAACCGGGCAGACCCTGGCGTTTGCCTGGCGTGCCTTGGGTGAAGCGATCAACTCATCGCCGGCCGCCCTGCGCCTGGCCGTCGAGGCCAAACCTGCGCAAGTGCGTGTGCTCAAGTGCCGTGGCGGCTTGGCCCACCCGGCGCCGATTGCCCTGGCGGGGCACTGAGGTTGCCATGCGCTGGGTGTGTATTGTCTTCCCGCAATTGGCGCTGGACGGGGTGCAGCGTGTGCACCCCGAGCCCGACCAACCCTTGGCCCTGCTGGCCGGTACGCCGCAGCGGCGCGTATTGCAAACCGTCAATGAGGCCGCCCGCGCCCTGGGCCTGCGCCCCGGCCAATCCCTGACCGCCGCCCATGCCTTGGCCAAACACTTCGCCAGCGCCGAATATGATCCCGCCGGGATCGAGCGCTGGCAGCAGTTTCTGGCGGCCTGGGCCTACCGTTTCAGTTCCCAGGTCAGCCTGTATTACCCGCGGGCCTTGCTGTTCGAGATCGAGTCGAGCCTGGGCCTGTTCGGGCCGTGGCCGCAGTTTGAAGCGCGCTTGCGCCAGGAACTGACCGAGCTGGGCTTTCGTCATCGTATCGTCGCCGCGCCCAATCCGGCAGCGGCGCGGGTGCTGGCCAATCTCTACGACGGCCTGGCCGTGGCCGATGAAGCCACCTTGATGCAAGCCCTGGCACCATTGCCCATCGACCGTGCCGGCCTCGACCCGCAGGCCGCCACCGCGTTGGCGCGCATGGGCCTGCGCACTTTGGCCCAGGTGCAGGCGTTGCCCCGGCATACCCTGGCGCGGCGCTTCGAGGCCGGCTTGCTCAAGCATCTGGACGCGTTGACCGGGCAGCGCCCGCTGGCCCTGGCGTTTTACCAGCCGCCGGATCAGTTCGATGTGCGCATCGAATTGAACTACGACGTGCAATCCCATCAGGCGCTGTTGTTTCCCCTGCGCCGCTTGACCGGTGATCTGTCCGCATTCCTGTGTGGTCGTGACAGTGGCGTGCAGCGCTTCGACCTGCACCTTGAACATGCCCAGGCGCCCGACAGCGTGATCAAGGTTGGCCTGCTCAGTGCCGAACGCGAGCCAGCAATGTTGTTCGAGCTGGCCCGTGGTCGCCTGGAGCAAGTGCAAGTGACGTCACCGGTGCGCGGCTTTCGCCTGCTGGCCCACGACCTGCCGGTGTTCGTGCCGCAGCGCCAGGACCTGTTCGACGACCGCCCGCAACAGACCTTGCCCTGGGAGCAACTGCGCGAACGCTTGCGTGCGCGCTTGGGGGACGAAGCTGTGCAGGGCCTGCGCTTTCACGCTGACCATCGCCCCGAATGCGCCTGGCAAGCAGTGGCCGATAACACCCCGTGCCAGACGCTGAATAAAGTCCAGCGCCCCGGCTGGCTGCTGAACGAACCGACCCTGCTGGCCGAGCATGGTGTGCAGATACTGATGGGCCCGGAACGCATCGAGTCCGGCTGGTGGGACGGTGCGGATATCCGCCGCGACTACTACCTGGTGCAGACCCGCGCCGGTCAACAAGGCTGGGCCTTCCGCACAGTGGGGCAGGGCGATGAGCTGTGGCTGCAAGGCTGGTTTGCATGAGCACCACAAAGACTCACGCAACCCCCTGTAGGAGCGAGCTTGCTCGCGAAAAACGTCCAGGCCGCGCGGTCACCCAGAAAACCCGCTTTATCGTTAACGACTTTCGCGAGCAAGCTCGCTCCTACAGGGTGTGGTTTGCATGAGCTACGCCGAGTTGCATTGCCTGTCCAATTTCAGCTTCCAGCGCGGTGCGTCGAGTGCGCTGGAGTTGTTTGAGCGCGCCAAGCGCCAAGGCTACAGCGCCCTGGCGATCACCGACGAGTGCACGCTGTCGGGCATCGTGCGTGCCTGGCAGGCGGCGAAGGCGGTGGAGCTACCGTTGATTATCGGCAGTGAAATGCGCATCGAAAACGGTCCGAAACTGGTGCTACTGGTGGAAGATCTCAGCGGCTACCAACACCTGTGCCGCCTGATTACCCTGGCCCGGCGCCGGGCCGAAAAGGGTCGCTATCGCCTGTTGCAAGAAGACTTTGATCAGCCGCTGTCCGGGTTGCTGGTGCTGTGGGTCGCCGAGGACAGCAACACTCAAGCCGAGATCCAATGGCTGCGCCGCACCTTCGCCGGGCGCCTGTGGCTGGCTGTGCACCTGCATTGCGGCCAGGACGATGCGCGTCACCTGGAGCAACGCCTGCAACTGGCCGCCAGCCTGCAGATCCCCGCCGTGGCCTGTGGCGACGTGCATATGCACGCCCGTGGCCGCCGCGCCCTGCAAGACACCATGACCGCCATCCGCCATCACGTGCCCGTGGCCGAAGCCGGCACGCGCCTGCACCCCAATGGCGAGCGGCACCTGCGTAGCCTTGACGCCCTGGCTACGCTGTACCCACAAGGCTTGCTCGATGAGACCCAGGTGATTGCCCGCCGATGCACCTTCGACCTCAGCCAATTGCGCTACCACTACCCCCGCGAACTGGTGCCGGCCGGCCACGACGCTCAAACCTGGCTGCGTGCGGTCACCGAAGAGGGCATCGCCCAGCGCTGGCCCCAAGGCGTGGATGCGAACACCCTGCAACAGATCGACAATGAGCTGCAGCTGATCAGCGAGCTGGGCTACGAAAGCTACTTCCTCACGGTGCATGACATCGTGCGCTTTGCCCGCCGCCGCGCCATTTTATGCCAGGGCCGGGGCTCGGCGGCCAACTCAGCGGTGTGTTTTGCCTTGGGTATCACTGAAATCGACCCGAGCCTGACGAGCATGTTGTTCGAGCGGTTCTTGTCCAAGGAGCGAAACGAGCCGCCGGATATCGACGTGGACTTCGAACACGAGCGTCGTGAAGAAGTGCTGCAATACGTGTTCCAGCGCTACGGCCGCACCCGCGCGGCGCTGACGGCGGTGGTCAGCAGCTACCATGCCGCAGGCGCGGTACGTGACGTGGCCAAGGCCCTGGGTTTGCCGCCGGATCAGATCAACGCCCTGGCCGACTGCTGCGGGCGCTGGAGCGACGATGCGCCGCCCCTTGAACGCTTGCGCGAAGGCGGCTTCGACCCCGACAGCCCGTTGCTGCGCCGCGTGCTCACGCTCACCCAGCAACTGATCGGCTTCCCCCGGCACCTGTCCCAGCACCCCGGCGGTTTCGTGATTTCTGAATACCCGTTGGACACGCTGGTGCCGGTGGAAAACGCCGCCATGGCCGAACGCACCATCATCCAGTGGGACAAGGACGACCTCGACGCCGTCGGCCTGCTCAAGGTGGATATTCTCGCCTTGGGCATGCTGAGCGCGATCCGCCGCTGCTTTGACCTGCTGCGTCGCCATCGCAACCGTGACCTGGCCTTGGCGACGATCCCCAAGGAAGACCCGGCCACCTACGCGATGATCAGCAAGGCCGACACGATTGGTGTATTCCAGATCGAGTCGCGGGCGCAGATGTCGATGCTGCCCAGGCTCAAGCCCCAGACCTTTTATGACTTGGTCATCGAAGTGGCGATTGTGCGGCCGGGGCCGATCCAGGGCGGCATGGTTCACCCGTACTTGCGTCGGCGGAACAAAGAGGAGGCGACCACTTATCCGTCGCCGCAATTGAAAGTCGTGCTGGAGCGCACCTTAGGGATCCCGTTGTTCCAGGAACAAGTGATGCAGATCGCCATGGTCGCCGCTGATTACGGCCCCGGCGAGGCCGACCAGTTGCGCCGTTCCATGGCCGCCTGGAAGCGTCACGGCGGGCTTGAGCCGCACCAGGAGCGCCTGCGTGCCGGGATGCTCAAGAACGGCTACAGCGAGGCGTTTGCTGCTGAGATTTTTGAGCAGATCAAGGGCTTTGGCAGTTATGGCTTCCCCGAATCCCACGCTGCCAGCTTCGCTTTATTGACCTACGCTAGTTGCTGGCTCAAATGCCATGAACCGGCGGCTTTTGCCTGTGCGCTGATCAACAGTTGGCCCATGGGTTTCTACAGCCCGGACCAGATCCTGCAGGACGCGCGTCGCCACCAGTTGCAGATCCGCCCGGTGGATGTGCAGGCCAGCGACTGGGATTGCAGCCTGGAACCTATCGAGGGCACGCAGCCGGCGATCCGCATGGGCCTGCGCATGATCTCGGGGTTTCGTGAAGAGGATGGGCGACGCATTGAAGCCGCACGCCAGCGCCAGGCTTTCAGCGACATCGCCGACCTGGATGAACGCGCTGGGCTGGATGCCCGTACCCAGGCACTGTTGGCCGATTCGGGCGCCTTGCGTGCCCTGGCTGGCAACCGGCACGAGGCGCGCTGGGAGGTGGCCGGGGTGCACAAACAACTCGGGTTGTTTGCCGGGTTGCCCAGCCCCGATGAAGCGGTGGTGGCGTTACCGGCGCCCACCGTGGGTGAGGATCTGCACGCCGACTACGTCACGGTCGGCACCACTCTGGGGCCCCATCCGTTGGGGTTGTTGCGCGCCGAGTTGCGCAAACGTCGCTGCCGTAGCTCCCAGGAGCTGATGGCGGTGGAGCATGGGCGCAATGTCAGCGTCGCGGGGTTGGTCACCGGTCGCCAACGCCCGGGCACGGCCAGTGGTGTGACCTTCGTAACTCTGGAAGATGAATTCGGCAACCTCAATGTGGTGGTCTGGCGCGACCTGGCCGAACGTCAGCGCCAAGCGCTAGTGGGCTCGCGCCTGCTGAAAGTGGATGGGCGCTGGGAAGCGGTGGGTGAGGTGCGACACCTGATTGCCGGGCGTTTGACCGACCTGACTCCGCTGCTTGAAGGGATTAACGTGCGCAGCCGAGATTTTCAATAAGGCCAGTGGCTACTACTGCCGTTACCGCTTAAGTTATACAAGATGAAACGATCCGCCCCGGACGCGCTCCAAATTTTGCGAGCGACTTCTTTTTGTGCAGAGCCCTACCATGCAATTTTTATCCAACCCCCACGGCTGTGAAGGCTGGGCCGGTGAAATGGCTCAGCGGATTCGCGCGTTCGACTGGTCGGCCACTGACCTGGGCCCCATTGACCGCTGGTCCACCAGCCTGGCCTGCACCGTGCAGATGATGCTGGCGTCGCCCGTACCGATGGTGATGCTGTGGGGGCGCTTGGGTCACATGATCTACAACGACAGTTACTCGGTCTTTGCCGGCGGCCGCCACCCGTACCTGTTGGGGACGCCCGTGGAGCTGGGCTGGCCGGAAGTCGCGGATTTCAACCGGCAGGTCGTGGACACTTGCCTGGGCGGCGGCACCTTGTCGTTCAACAACAAAGACCTGGTGCTGCTGCGCAACGGCAAGCCCGAAACAGTATGGCTGGACCTTTATTACAGCCCGGTCGCCGGTGACAACCAGCAGCCCGCGGGGGTGCTGGCGATTGTGGTGGAGACCACCGAGCTGGTGAAGTCCGAGCAGGTACGCCAGGAGCTGACCCACAACCTTGAACAGCGGGTGGCTAACGAGGTACAGGCACGTTATGCCGCTGAAGATCAATTGCGCCAGTCGCAAAAACTGGAAGCCATTGGCGGCCTAACCGGCGGCGTCGCTCATGACTTCAATAACCTGCTGCAAGTGATCGCCGGCAATCTGCATTTACTGGCCCGCCATGAGCCGGACAACGTCCAGGTACAGCGCCGTGTTGCCGCCGCCATCGCCGCCGTTGAGCGGGGGGCCAAACTGTCGGCGCAATTGCTGGCGTTTGCCCGGCGCCAACCGCTGTCGCCGGCCGTGCATAATCCGCAACGCATCTACGCCGGCTTGGGTGAATTGTTGCAGCGTGCGCTGGGGGAAACCATCCACATCGATGTGCAAATGCCGCGGGATGCATGGTTTATCAACGTCGACCGCAATCAATTGGAAAACGCGTTGCTCAACCTGGCGATCAATGCCCGCGACGCGATGAAAGGCGAAGGTGTCATTCGCATTACCGGTGAAAACATCATTCTCAACCCGGCTGATTGCGTGGGTAAGAGCATCAAGCCTGGCGAGTATGTGCGCCTGGCCGTGACAGATACGGGCGTCGGCATGCCACCTGAAGTGCTCAAGCGCGTCTTCGAGCCTTTTTTCACCACCAAGCGCGAAGGGCACGGCACCGGCCTGGGCCTGAGCATGGTGTTTGGCTTTGTGCGCCAAAGTGGCGGGCATGTGGAAATGTGGAGTGAAGAGGGCCGGGGCTCGGTGGTGCAGATGTACTTCCCCCACAGCCTGGAGCCGGAAAGCCTCGAGGTACACGTCGACCAGGTGTCGCATACCGGCGGGCAGGAAACCATTCTGGTGGTTGAAGATAACGAAGGCGTGCGCTTGACCGTGGTCGAACTGCTCCAGCAATCAGGCTACACCGTGCTGACCGCCGAAGACGGTGACCGCGCGATGCAGACCCTGCAAGGCGGTGTGCTACCCGATCTGATTTTTACCGACGTGGTCATGCCGGGGCGTGTCAAAAGCACCGACTTGGCCCACTGGGCTCGCACGCAGCAGCCTCCCGTGCCGGTGCTGTTCACCTCCGGCCACACCCGCGACATTCTTTCCAGCAATCATTTGCTGAGTTCCGATATTCACCTGCTGAGCAAACCCTATAGCCCCGAAGCCCTCACGCAACGGGTGCGCAGCGTGCTCACTGCAAGATAAGGTTGGTCATGACTTCACAGCGCAACATCCCTCAACACCTTGGTTTCGTGCGGGTGCGTGGTGCCCGTGAACATAATCTGCGCAATGTCGACGTGGATATTCCACGGGATGCCTTGGTGGTGTTCACCGGGGTGTCGGGCTCGGGCAAATCATCCCTGGCGTTTTCCACGGTGTATGCCGAGGCGCAGCGGCGGTACTTCGAATCGGTGGCGCCTTATGCGCGACGTTTGATCGACCAGGTCGGTGTGCCGGACGTGGACTCCATTGAAGGCCTGCCGCCGGCCGTGGCCCTGCAACAGCAGCGTGGTACGCCGAGTGCCCGCTCCTCGGTGGGCAGCGTGACCACCTTGTCGAGCTTGATCCGCATGCTTTACTCCCGGGCCGGCAGTTACCCGCCAGGCCAGGCGATGCTGTACGCCGAGGACTTCTCGCCAAACCTGCCCCAGGGCGCATGCCCGCAATGCCATGGCCTGGGCCGCGTGTATGAAGTGACCGAGGCGTTGATGGTGCCTGACCCGTCGCTCACCATTCGCCAGCGCGCCGTGGCGTCCTGGCCGCTGGCGTGGCAGGGCCAGAACCTGCGGGACATCCTCGTAACCCTGGGGTACAACGTGGACATCCCTTGGCGCGACCTGCCGAAAAAACAGCGCGACTGGATTCTGTTTACCGAAGAAACGCCAACCGTCCCGGTCTACGCGGGCTTTACCCCAGAGCAGACCCGCGAGGCGCTAAAACGCAAGCTGGAACCGAGTTACCAGGGCACATTCAGCGGCGCGCGGCGCTACATCCTGCACACCTTCACCCACACGCAAAGCGCGCTGATGAAAAAGCGCGTCTCACAGTTTATGCAGGGCAGCGCCTGCCCGTTGTGTGAGGGCAAGCGCCTGACCAAGGCGGCGCTGTCGGTGAAATTTGCCGGGGTGGATATTGGGGAATTGTCGCAGCTGTCGTTATCCCAGCTTGCTGAGTTGTTGCGGCCGGTGGCGGCAGGGCAGGACACGATGAAACTGTCGGTAGAGAAGCGCTTGGCGGCGCAACGCATCGCCCAGGATCTGCTGGAGCGGGTCAGCACCTTGACTGAGTTGGGCTTGGGCTATCTGTCGCTGGAGCGCAGCACGCCTACCTTGTCGTCCGGGGAGTTGCAGCGTTTGCGCTTGGCTACGCAGTTGGGCTCACAGTTGTTCGGTGTGATCTACGTGTTGGATGAACCATCGGCGGGTTTGCATCCCGCCGATGGCGAAGCGTTGTTCACGGCGCTGGAGCGCTTGAAAGCGGCGGGTAATTCGCTGTTTGTGGTGGAGCATGACCTCGAAACCATGCGCCGCGCCGACTGGCTGATCGATGTGGGCCCGGCAGCTGGCGAGCACGGAGGGCAGGTGTTGTACAGCGGGCCCCCAGCGGGCCTGGCGCAGGTTGAGGCGTCGCAGACCCGTGAGTATTTGTTCGCCAAAAAGCGCGTGTCGACTCAGGTGCGCCGTGAGCCCAGCGGCTGGCTGAAACTGGAAGGGGTGACGCGCAATAATCTCAAGGGCCTGAACGTGGACTTCCCGTTGGGGTGCTTTACGGCGGTGACGGGGATTTCCGGTTCGGGCAAGTCCAGCCTGGTCAGCCAGGCGCTGCTGGAGTTGGTGGGAATGGGCCTTGGTCGCGTGTTGGAAAGCGACGAAGAGCCGAGCCTGGAGGACGATGCGCCGCAAGCCAGCGGTGGGCGTATCTGCGCCGGGCTGGAACACATTCGTCGCCTGGTGCAAGTGGACCAGAAACCTATCGGCCGCACGCCGCGCTCGAACCTGGCGACCTACACCGGGCTGTTCGACAACGTGCGCAAGCTGTTTGCGGCCACGCCTGCCGCTAAAAAGCAGCATTACGACGCTGGGCAGTTTTCGTTCAACGTCGCCAAGGGCCGCTGCCCGAATTGCGAAGGCGAGGGTTTTGTCAGTGTTGAACTGCTGTTTATGCCCAGCGTGTATGCGCCATGCCCGACCTGCCAGGGGGCGCGGTACAACCCCGAGACGTTGGCGATCAAATGGGAAGGGTTGAGCATCGCTCAAGTGTTGGGCTTGACGGTGGAGCAAGCGGTGGAGGTGTTTGCTGAGCAGCCTGGAGTATTGCGTTCATTGCAGGTGCTTCGCGATATCGGCTTGGGATACCTGCGTTTGGGGCAGCCGGCGACTGAGTTGTCTGGCGGTGAAGCACAACGCATCAAGCTAGCCACTGAACTGCAACGCAACGCACGCGGAGCCACCCTGTATGTGCTGGATGAGCCGACAACGGGGTTGCATCCCCGGGATGTGGACCGCTTGCTCAGCCAACTGAATCGCCTGGTGGAGGCGGGGCATACGGTGGTCGTGGTGGAGCATGAAATGCGCGTGGTAGCGCAGAGTGATTGGGTGATTGATATCGGGCCGGGGGCAGGGGACTTGGGTGGCAAAGTCGTCGCGTGCGGCACACCGCAGAAAGTCGCCAAAAGCAAAACCAGCCGCACCGCGCCGTTCCTGGCTCGAGAGCTTATCTAATCTAACTGCCAAATGAGGGCCAATGTGGGAGGGGGCTTGCCCCCGATAGCGGTGTGTCAGCTAAGAGTGTGTAGCTGACCCCCCGCCATCGGGGGCAAGCCCCCTCCCACAGGTTGGTCAGAGTCGAGTCAGTTGGATTTGTGCCTTGGCCTGTTTCACCCCATTTTCCACGGTGAGGCCAAGTTGCTCCCGCGCCGCTACCACTTTGGCACTGCCAAATGAGCTTCAATGTGGGAGGGGGCTTGCCCCCGATGGCGGTGTGTCAGCTAAGAGCGTGTAGCTGACACACCGCCATCGGGAGCAAGCCCCCTCCCACAGGTAGATCAGTGTTTAGCCAGGTGGATTTGTGCCTTGGCCTGTTTCACCACATTTTCCACGGTGAAGCCGAACTGCTCCTGCAACTTGGCCAACGGTGCCGACGCGCCGAAGCTGTTCATCACGATTTTGGCGCCGGTTTGTCCGACATAGCGGTCCCAGCCCAAGGGGCCGGCTTGTTCCACTACGACACGGGCCTTCACAGCAGGCGGCAACACGCTATCGCGGTAAGCCTGATCCTGATCTTCAAACAACTCCCAGCTGGGCATCGAGATGACTTGCGCGGCAATGCCTTCGGCGTTTAGTTGCTCATAGGCCGCTACCGCAAGGCTGACTTCGCTGCCCGTCGCCAACAGCAATACCTCAGGCTTATCCGCCCCGGCCAACACATAAGCACCTTTGGCCGCGCCTGACGCCGCCGCGTATTTATTTCGATCCAAGGTCGGTAATGGCTGACGCGACAACACCACGCAACTCGGCCGATGGGTCTGCGCGAGCGCAACCTTCCAAAGCTCCAGGGTTTCATTGGCATCACCCGGTCGCAGGGTCAGCAACCCAGGCGTTGCACGTAGCTGGGTCAAGTGCTCGATCGGCTGATGTGTCGGCCCATCCTCACCCACGCCAATGGAGTCATGGGTAAACACGAACACCACCGGCAATTCCATGATCGCCGCCAGTCGGATCGGCGGTTTCATGTAGTCGCTGAACACCAGGAAGGTCGAGGTGTACGGGCGCAGATACGACAACGCCATGCCATTGGCAATTGCGCCCATGGCGTGTTCACGAATACCGAAATGCAGGTTGCGCCCGCTGTAGTCATCGGCACTGAATCGCCCGGCACCGTCGAAGGTGAGATTGGTTTTGGTCGACGGCGACAAGTCCGCCGAACCGCCCAACAACCAGGGGATGTGCTGGGCAAAGGCATTCAATACCTCGCCGCCCGCCGCACGGCTGGCAACGCCCTTGCCGTCGCTGGCATAGCTGGGCAGCTCGGCCTGCCATTGCTCGGGCATTTCCCCGGCGCGCATGCGCTGCAATTCATCGGCCAGTTGCGGGTCTAGACTGGAGACGGTTTGGGTCCATTGTTGGAACAACGGTTTGGCTCGCTCCAGCAGCGCATCACGCAACGCCGTGCGCGCCGCGTCCGGTACCAGGAAGCTCGCGTCTTCTGGCCAGCCATACGCGGCTTTTGTCAGGCGAATTTCATCGTCACCCAAGGGTTCGCCATGGGCAGATGCGGTGTTGTGCTTGTGGGGCGAGCCATAGCCGATCACGCTGTCCACCACGATCAGGGTGGGTGCGCCGGTGTGGGCCTTGAAGGTTTCCAGCGCGTTGCTCAGTGCCTGCAAGTCATTGGCATCGGTGACGTGCAGGGTGTGCCAACCGTAGGCCTGGAACCGCTTGATCACATCTTCACTGAACGCCAGCTCGGTGTGGCCTTCGATGCTGATGGTGTTGTTGTCATAGATCCAACACAGGTTATCGAGCTTCAAATGCCCGGCCATCGATGCCGCTTCGCTGCTGATGCCTTCCATCATGTCGCCGTCACCGCACAGGGTGTAGACGTTGTAGTCGAACAGCACCTGGCCGTCGCGGTTGAAGCGCTCACCCAACCAGCGCCCGGCCATGGCCATGCCCACGCTGTTGGCGCAGCCTTGCCCGAGGGGGCCGGTGGTGGTTTCGACGCCGGTGGTCATGCGGTACTCGGGGTGGCCCGGGGTCTTGGAGCCCATCTGCCGGAACTGCTGGATATCGTCCAGGCTGATGGCCGGTTTGCAGGAGCGCTGGCCATGCTCATCCAACTCGACCACGCCCGCCAGGTGCAGAAGCGAATAAAGCAGCATCGATGCATGCCCCACCGATAATACAAAGCGATCACGGTTGGGCCAGTCGGGATGCTCGGGGTGGTAACGCAGGAACCGACTCCACAGCGTATAGCCCACCGGCGCGAGGCCCATAGGGGTGCCGGGGTGGCCGGAGTTGGCCTTTTGCACGGCGTCCATCGCCAGGGTGCGGATCGTGTTGATGCATTGGGTGTCGACAGCGGTAGCGGCGTGAGTCATGAAACCGGTCTCCCTCGGGTGGCGATCTACAGTGGAGGGCAGGGCAGCCCAAAGGTTTGATCGGATCTCTCTGGCCACGACGAACGGGGCGTATTGACTTCAAACATGACAAGACCCGTCGCAATGGTCTAGCTTCAAGGGCGTAAGCCATTGATCAACTTGCGGAGGTACGCCATGCCAGTGAAACACGACCTGTATCAGGATTTGGGGTTGAGCAAGGAAGTCGTTCACGAACGCAGGGCGAGCGACAAACGTCTGGACTCGCTGCTCGATAAGTATGACGCCGCTGACGGGGAGGTGCTGGCGGCAGAGTCGGCCAAAGCCAGCGATGAGGATGTGGAGAAACTCAAGAAGAAAAGATTGCTGGTCAAAGATGAGATCGTTGGGCGATTGGGTTAGGCCCGCAGCGGCGGCGAGGGAGCTGACTCCCTCGCCACATACACGGTTATGTCAGCAGCGCCTGCATGCATTCATCCATGGAGCGCTGCTGAGTCTGTTCGTACAACCCAAGTTCATCAATGGTCTGGCGGCCCAGCGCCTGCTCGAATTCAGCCTGGTTCGAGTTCGCCATAGCATGACTCTGCGCCCCATCCCCCAGGTTTGACTGAAAAATCCCCGCCGCGCTGACCGGCAGAAAATCCTCATATACCAATGGCTCCACTTCCACATGACCCGCCGCAATCAACGCCTCCAGCGTGCGTGGTTGACCGGCATTCTCCCGTACCGCCAAACCGGGCTCGGTAGGGAAATAGCGAAAATACGCCAGGCCCTGTTCACGCATCTGCGTGTAGGTATCCGGGAAGCCCTCGAAGTGTTGTTCCATCAACTGCACGTAGCGCGCTGCGTTGCCCTCATTGGGGAACGCCCCGAGTTCGTCGCGTGCGGCATTCAGCAGTTGATCGTACAGGGCGCGGCCTTTGGGCGTGAGTGCCACGCCGCGCTGTTCGATTTCGCCGAAGCGTGCGCTATGGCTGCCTTGGGCGTCGATAAAAGCGATGGGCTCGTCGAGGGCCTTGAAGCTGGTCTGGCGCAGCAGGATCGGGCAGCGGCGCCGCGGCGGGCCTTCGATTACCGCCTTGGGCGTGATGCCTTTGCCGGGCATGGCGGCCTGCACCTGGTCGATGTCCAGCGTGCGCGGCGTGAGGTGGTTGATATGCGGACCTTTGAAGGCCACCACGTCAGCGATCAGGCGGTGCTGGTCGCTGAGCTGCTGGTATTGGGCATGGGTGACCGTGGCGGTATGGTGCCAGCGGAAGGTTTCCAAGGCCTGGCGGATAAATGCTTCGGCATCGACGGCGGTGAGCCCACCGTCTCTTTCTGCTTGTTCGATCAGGGCCAGCACGCCAGGGGTGAAGATCGCCCGTTTGTCCAGGGTGGTTTCGGCGAACGCACGCAAGTCGGGGTTTTCGATCAGTTCCAGGCGCAGCAATGAGGTGAACACGCGAAACGGGCTGGTTTGCAGCGCGCGCTCATGGACGGCGCGAAACGCGGTGGAGTGCACCGGTACGCCGGCCGGCGTCAGGTCGTAGTAACCCACCGGTTGCATGCCCATTACTGCAAACAGACGGCCGATGGTAGCCAGCTCATAAGCCGTGCCGAGGCGGATGGCACCGTGGCGTTCCTTATTCAGGCGCTTGATTTCTCCGGTACGGCGCAGCTGCTGCGCCAGGTCAGGCTCGCTATCGAGTACGCGTGTGTTGGTTTCGGCAACCAGTTCCATCAGCGCGCCGTACAGCGGGACTTCCTCGCGGTACATGTCGGACATGGCCTTGGAAAAACCCTTGCGGATCTCGTCGGGGCTGACGTATGCGGTGGCTGGCATAGAAAAATTCCTGATGACGATGGCACTGGAAGTGGCCTAAGTCCGGATTTTGTTGGGCCGGCGCCACGGGTGCAAACGAAGAATCTTCAGGACTTCATTCTGCAAATGACTGAAATCAAGCCTACCGAGGAGTGAGGCCTGTCTCTGGAATGGCAGGTATGCCACAAGGCAAATGTGGGAGCGGTTTGCCCGCCCCCACAGGGATTCAAGGTTGCCCGTGAATCAGGAAGGGAACAGCTCGCTCAGTTTCATGGCCAGCATCATGTCGCCTTCGGTGCGCAGCTTGCCGCCCATGAACGCCTGCATACCGTCGGTGGAACCGTCGACGATGCCTTCCAGGGTTTCGCTGTCCATCACCAGGGTGACTTGGGCGTCAGGATTTTCGCCTTCCTGCAGTTCGCAGGTCTTGTCTTTGACGATCAGGGAGAAGTTCTTGGTGTCGTCGATACGGAAACCGAACACCAGGTCCAGGCCGTCAGCGGCGGCTGGGTTGAATTTGGCTTTCATTGCTTCTACAGCTTTGGCTACGTCAGTCATGGTTTCGATCCTTTAGGGTAGAGTCCAGTGACCTTGGGGTCACAGTTGGCCGTAGCTCATCGAAACGTGATGAGCTGCGGCGCCTTCAACAGTTGCAAGTGGGCGTGACTGTTGAAGGAAGCCAGTGCTACCTCGCGACCGCGGAATTTCAGCTGATTGAGCGAGGTGTTAACAATTTGCCAGTTCAGTTCGAACGCCTGGGCAGCCGGCATTCGGGTGATCAAGTGGAGCAGGGCGGTAATAGTGCCGCCGGAGGTGAACACGGCGATCTTCTGCGTATTGTCCGCCGCCTCAAGAATGCGTTGCAGGCCACCCTGGACGCGTTCCGCGAAGCCCAGCCAGCTTTCCAGGCCGGGTGGGTCGTAGGTGCCGGCCAGCCAGCGCTCGATGATCAGGGCGAAGATACGCTGGAATTCGCTGCGGTTCTGCGCGGCATTGCGCAGGATCTCCAGGGCATTGGGCTCGCTGCTGAGCAGGTCGGGGAGCAGGGCGCGAATGATCGCGTCGGCGTCGAATTCGTTGAAAGCGCTGTCGACCTCAAGCGCCGGTACTGGCAGGCCAAGGGCGCTGTATTGATCGAAGGCAGCCGTGGCCGTGTGCTGCTGGCGACGTAGGTCGCCGGCTACGCAGCGGTCGAACACCAGGCCCATGTCCGCCAGGTGGCGGCCGAGTACTTGCGCCTGCTCCACGCCTATCGGCGACAGCACGTCATAGTCGTCTGCACCGAAGGAGGCCTGGCCATGTCGAATCAGATAGATGCTGCCCACGTCCGTATTCCCGGTACGTTGAAAGTCTGGCGAGGTTATGAGGATGCCTGCGAGCTGTCAATGAAAAAACATACGCTTGTTTTAAAAGCACCTTGGAGCCCTGAATTGCTGGCGGTTTGATCACTGGCCCGAACGCGGTGCCGCCGGTATGCTTGAGCGATTCCGCGCGTGGCGCACTGCACTTGTAAGGAGAACCATGGATTTTTTGGCCGAATACGCGAGCTTTCTGGCGAAGACCGTCACACTGGTGGTCGCTATTCTGGTGGTGCTGATCAGCTTTGCGGCCCTGCGCAGTAAAGGTCGTCGCAAGTCCACCGGCCAATTGCAGGTCAGCAAGCTCAATGATTTCTACAAAGGTCTGCGTGAGCGCCTGGAGTCGACCCTGCTCGACAAGGATCAGCTCAAGGCTTTGCGCAAATCCGAAGGCAAGGCCGAAAAGAAAAAGGGCAAGCAGAAGGCCGAGGCCAAGCCGCGGGTATTCGTGCTGGATTTCGACGGCGACATCAAGGCGTCGGCCACCGAGAGCCTGCGTCATGAAATCACCGCACTGCTGAGCCTGGCGACGCCGAAGGACGAAGTGGTGTTGCGCCTTGAAAGCGGCGGCGGAATGGTCCACAGCTATGGCCTGGCCTCTTCGCAACTGGCACGCATCCGCCAGGCGGGTGTGCCGTTGACCGTGTGCATTGACAAGGTCGCGGCCAGCGGCGGCTACATGATGGCGTGCATTGGCGAGAAGATCATCAGCGCACCGTTTGCCATCCTCGGCTCCATCGGCGTGGTGGCGCAACTGCCCAACGTTAACCGCCTGCTGAAAAAACACGATATCGACTTCGAAGTGCTCACCGCCGGCGAGTACAAGCGCACCCTCACCGTGTTTGGCGAAAACACCGAGAAGGGCCGCGAGAAGTTCCAGGAAGACCTGGATATCACGCATCAATTGTTCAAGAACTTTGTGTCGCGCTACCGCCCACAGTTGGCGATTGATGATGTGGCGACTGGGGAAGTATGGCTGGGTGTTGCAGCGCTGGATAAACAGCTGGTGGACGAGCTGCAAACCAGCGACGAGTACCTGGCTACCAAGGCCAAGACTGCCGAGGTGTTCCACCTGCACTACGCCGAGCGCAAGAGTTTGCAGGAACGTGTCGGCCTCGCTGCCAGTGGCTCGGTGGATCGCGTGTTGCTGACCTGGTGGAGCCGGTTGACTCAGCAGCGTTTCTGGTAAGCAGAATTCAACGGCTCAGATAACTTATGTGGGAGGGGCAGTGCGACGATTCGACTTGCCCCCTCCCACATTGGGTCTGTGTAGGGTCAGGTGGAGGGGTATTACAGATTTTGTAATAGTTTTGGATTGTAGGAAAACAGGCTTTCGACTGTAGGATTCAAGTCCTTTTCCCATTGCAGGACTTGCATGAACACCCTCTCGGAGCCCCCCAGTCGTCTTTCCCCAAGACATTCGCTGTCGCTGTTCCCGCTGAAGCATCCCGTATTCCGACTGCTAACCTTGTCCCGGTCCACTGACCGCGCTTTGCCGTGTCCGGCATTCTGAAACCTAGATCGAGATTTTAATAAATGGAATGGTTAGCGGATCCAACGGCCTGGCTCGGCTTGTTGACCTTGATTGTGCTGGAACTGGTGCTGGGTATCGACAACCTGGTGTTTATCGCGATCCTGGCGGACAAGCTGCCGCCGGAGCAGCGCGACCGTGCGCGGTTGATCGGTTTGTCCTTGGCATTGCTGATGCGCCTGGGCCTGTTGGCGAGTATTTCCTGGCTGGTGACCCTTACGCAGCCGCTGTTCGAGGTGTTCGACAAGAGCTTCTCCGGGCGTGACCTGATCATGCTGTTTGGTGGTGTGTTCCTGCTGTTCAAGGCCACCATGGAATTGCACGAGCGCCTTGAGGGCCATGTGGCCCAACGCACCGGCAACGTGGCCTATGCGATGTTCTGGCCGATCGTGGCGCAGATCGTGGTGCTTGACGCGGTGTTCTCCCTGGACGCGGTGATTACCGCCGTGGGCATGGTGGATGAGCTGGCGGTGATGATGATCGCGGTGATTATTTCCATCGGCCTGATGATTGTTGCGAGCAAGCCGCTGACCCGCTTCGTCAACGCGCACCCGACCGTGATCATGCTGTGTCTGGGCTTCTTGATGATGATTGGTTTCGCCCTGACCGCCGAAGGCCTGGGCTTCCATATTCCGAAGGGCTACCTGTATGCGGCCATCGGTTTCTCGATCCTGATCGAAGTGTTCAACCAGATCGCCCGCGCTCGTCGCAAAAAGTCGGCACAAGGCGTGTTGCCGGTGCGTGAGCGCACCGCCCATGCGGTCATGCGCTTGCTCGGCGGGCGCAGCCTGGCAGTAGAAGAGGTGGGCGAAGAGGTGGCTGACTTGCTGGGCGAGGCGGATGCCAACCAGGGCCCGCTGTTTGATCGACGTGAGCGCGTGATGATCAGTGGCGTGCTGCAACTGGCCGAGCGGCCGATTCGCACCTTGATGACGCCGCGGGCCAAGGTCGACTTTATCGACTTGGCCGATGATCCCGAGAGCATTCGTCTGAAGCTTATGCATTCGTCCTACTCACGCCTGCCGTTGATCCGCGATGGCGCGGTGGATGAACCACTGGGTTTTGTGCATAAAAAAGAGCTGCTCAAGGAATATCTGGCCGGCAACGAGCCTAACCTGGAGCACCTGGCGCGCCGGGCAGTCAACCTGCTGGAGAGCTTTTCGGTGCTTAACGCTTTGGAGCAAATGCGTCAGGCGTCCACCCACATCGCCTTCGTGATCAACGAATTCGGTGACTTCCTGGGGGTGTTGAGCATGACCGATATTCTCGAGTCCATCGCCGGCGAGCTGCCTGACGCCAGCGAAATCGAAGGGCCGGACATTGTCGAGGAGGGCGCAGGCTTTCGCGTCAATGGCGCCCTGAACCTCAACCAGATCCGTCAGCGCACCGGCTTCCAGGCGGTGGCGACCGAGGATTACCAGACCCTGGCGGGCCTGGTGATGAGCCTGCTGGACCGCCTGCCCGTGGTGGGCGACAGCCTGGTGTATGAAGGCTGGCGCCTGACCGTGGCGGCGGTGGAGGAGCGCCGCGTGACGCAAGTGTGCATGTCGCGTGAAACCTAAAGCGATGTCGTGGCCGGGTGACCGGCCAATGCGTAACGCTTGAAGGTCTGCTCCACCAACTCAGCTTGACCCTCCTCTGGACCAAAACCCTTGAGTTTCTTCATCAGTGCACCGCCCACATAGACCAGAAGGGTGGGGGTGCCTGTGACTTCGGGGTGTCTGGGGGTTTCTGCACAATCGAGTATTAAGCTCAATATCCAAGGGTATTTGCCAGCGATCAGCTCGAACAGTGGGATTGCATTGGCGCAGGCGGGGCAATGCTCTGTGGTAAACAGCAGGAAGACCGGCTGCTCAGTGTCCAGTACAGATTGAAACTCTTCGGCAGTGGCGATGGTAGCGTTGGCAATCCCCATGGCGATCCCCCTTTGGCGGCTTGGGTTTTTGCCCACGCTAAGCCGGGGTGCCGCAGCCGTCTACTGTCAACCTTCACAGGTCGGCGTCACGCTCCAGGCGTTCACGCTCCTTGCGCGCCTGGCCCGCGCATTTCTTGTATTCCTCGTTGTCCCGGGAGGCCTTGGCCTTGCGGTAGCCGTGGTGATTCTGGCTGGTGTAATTGGTGCTCAAGGCTTTGTTGAGCTTGCGCAGTTCTTCTTTGCAATCGCGGCGGTCGTTGCTGGCATTGGCGCTTGCGGCGACCAGCAAAGAGAGCAAAACCAGGGTCAGGCGGAGCTTCATCGGGGCGCGGTCCTTGTCGACGGGGGTATGCCTAGGCTAGTCCAGCGTTCGGTTTTTTCAATGTGGCCGGGTGCCCTGCACTGGTGCGTATTGACGCCTTAGCGGTGCGCTCGTGTGAGGCCTGTCACCACAGCGTGTGGCCTTGGGTAGCAAGCCTCTTGCAGGCGATGGAAAAAGTCCAATCACCTCAATAGGTGTATCTGTCTGATTTATAAGCACTTCATTGCGATCATTCTTTTCTGTTACTGCCTGTGGCACACTTTCTGCTGTCTATTCCGTTGTTACATACTAAGTTCCGGTATAGCGGAATACACAATTCCTGGAGTGCTTGTCATGCATCACCGACCTTCCGTGTTCAAAGCGTGTGTTTTTCTCTTCGCCGCATCGGCTTCCCTCGCAAGCTTCGTGCAGGCAGCGGACAGCAAGCTCGATGATGTGCTCAAACGTGGGCACTTGATCGTGGGTACAGGCAGTACCAATGCGCCGTGGCACTTCCAGGGAGCGGATGGCAAGTTGCAGGGGTTTGATATCGACATCGGCCGCATCGTGGCCAAGGGCTTGTTCAACGACCCGACCAAGGTTGAGTTTGTGGTGCAGTCCTCTGATGCACGGATTCCCAACCTGCTGACCGACAAGGTCGACATGAGTTGCCAGTTCATCACCGTCACCGCCAGCCGCGCACAGCAAGTGGCCTTCACCCTGCCGTACTACCGCGAAGGTGTAGGCCTGCTGCTGCCGACCAACAGCAAGTACAAAGAAATCGATGACCTGCAGGCCGCTGGCGATGACGTCACCGTGGCCGTGCTGCAAAACGTCTACGCCGAAGAACTCGTGCACCAGGCGCTGCCAAAAGCCAAGGTCGACCAGTACGACAGCGTCGACCTGATGTACCAGGCCGTGAACTCCGGCCGTGCCGATGCCGCCGCCACCGATCAGTCCTCGGTCAAATACCTGATGGTGCAGAACCCTGGCCGCTACCGCAGCCCGGCGTACGCCTGGAGCCCGCAAACCTACGCCTGCGCCGTCAAGCGGGGCGACCAGGACTGGCTGAACTTCGTCAACACCGCCCTGCATGAAGCCATGACCGGTGTGGAATTCCCCACCTACAAGGCCTCGTTCAAGCAATGGTTTGGCGTGGACCTGCCAGAGCCTGCGATCGGTTTCCCGGTTGAATTCAAGTGACTAACCGGGGCGCCCGCTGCGGCGCCCCATTCAGGTACTGCTGACCATGAACTATCAGTTGAACTTTGCCGCCGTCTGGCGCGATTTCGACACCTTGCTGGCGGGGCTCGGTCTGGGCTTGCAGCTCGCATTGCTGTCCATCGCCATCGGCTGCGTGATCGGCTTGATGACGGCGTTCGCCATGTTGTCCAAGCACCGCGCGTTGCGAATCGTCGCGTCGGTGTACGTGACGGTGGTGCGCAATACGCCGATTCTCGTGCTGATCCTGTTGATCTACTTTGCGTTGCCATCGCTGGGGATTCGCCTGGATAAAATCCCTTCGTTCATCATCACCCTGTCGTTGTACGCCGGTGCTTATCTGACCGAAGTATTCCGCGCCGGGCTGTTGAATATTCCCAAGGGGTTGCGCGAAGCCGGTTTGGCCATTGGCTTGGGCGAGTGGCGTATCCGCGCCTATATCACCGTGCCGGTGATGCTGCGCAATGTGCTGCCGGCGCTGTCGAACAACTTTATTTCGCTGTTCAAGGACACCTCGCTTGCCGCTGCCATCGCGGTGCCTGAGTTGACCTATTACGCCCGCAAGATCAACGTCGAAAGCTACCGGGTGATTGAAACCTGGCTGGTCACGACCGCGCTCTACGTGGCTGCCTGTTACCTCATTGCCATGCTGCTCCGCTACCTGGAACAGCGTCTGGCAATCCGTCGTTAAGGAGGGCTTTCATGTACGAGTCCCCAAGCTGGCTGCATGAGTTGTGGATCGCCCGGGACACCCTGTGGGCGGGCTTTCAGGCCAGCGTTTATGTGTCTGCGCTGGCAATTATCTTTGGCACCCTAATCGGCATCGTCGCCGGGTTGGTGCTGACCTACGGCAAGTTCTGGGTGCGCGCACCGTTTCGCCTGTACGTGGATTTGATCCGTGGCACACCTGTGTTTGTGCTGGTGCTGGCGTGTTTCTACATGCTGCCGGCGCTGGGTTGGCAGATCACGGCGTTTCAGGCCGGTGCGGTCGGGCTCACGCTGTTTTGCGGCTCCCACGTATCGGAAATCGTGCGCGGCGCGCTGCAAGCCATTCCCCGTGGGCAACTGGAAGCGGGCAGGGCGATTGGCCTGACGTTCTACCAGTCGCTGGGCTACGTGTTGTTGCCCCAGGCGTTGCGCCAGATATTGCCAACCTGGGTCAACTCCTCCACCGAAATCGTCAAGGCTTCCACCTTGCTGTCGGTGATCGGCGTGGCCGAGTTGCTGCTGAGCACCCAGCAGGTCATCGCACGCACCTTTATGACCCTGGAGTTCTACCTGTTCGCGGGTTTTCTGTTCTTTGTCATCAACTACGCCATTGAGTTATTCGGGCGCTACATTGAAAAGCGGGTGGCCTTGCCATGAACCAACCTCACACCAACCAACCGCTGCTGAATATTCGCGGCCTGCGTAAACAATACGGCGAGGTCGAAGTGCTCAAGGGCGTCGATCTTTCCATGCAACGCGGCAACGTGGTGACGTTGATCGGCTCCAGCGGTTCGGGCAAAACCACGCTGCTGCGCTGCGTCAACTTGTTGGAGGAGTTCCAGGGCGGGCAAATCACCCTGGATGGCGAGTCCATTGGCTACAGCGATATCGCCGGCAAGCGCGTGCGTCACCCCGAGCGCGTGATTGCCCAGCACCGTGCGATGACGGGCATGGCGTTCCAGCAGTTCAATCTGTTTCCGCATCTGACGGCTTTGCAGAACGTCACACTGGGTTTATTGAAAGTTAAGAAAATGCCTAAGGACGAGGCGGTGGCATTTGCGGAAAAATGGCTAGACCGTGTAGGACTTTTGGAGCGCCGCAACCACTTCCCCGGCCAGCTTTCCGGTGGCCAGCAGCAACGCGTGGCCATCGCCCGCGCCATCGCGATGAACCCCAGCTTGATGCTGTTCGACGAAGTGACGTCGGCCCTCGACCCTGAGCTGGTGGGCGAAGTGCTCAGCGTGATCAAGGGACTGGCGGAAGAGGGCATGACCATGCTGTTGGTCACCCACGAAATGCGGTTTGCCTATGAAGTCTCGGACAAAATCGTATTTATGAACCAGGGCCGTATTGAAGAACAGGGCACGTCGAAGGATATGTTCGAGCGTCCGCAGTCGCCGCGCCTAGCGGAATTTTTGAAGAACATTCGTTTTTAATCAGGAGATAGTTATGAGCATTACTCGTTACGGCACTGGCAGCACCGCCGGCGGCGGCCAGCCTCGTCCTTTCGCCCGTGCGGTGGAGGCGGACGGCTGGCTCTACGTCTCGGGCCAGGTGCCAGCGGTGGACGGTGAAATCATCAACGGCGGGATCGTCGAGCAAACCCGCCAGACCATGCGTAACGTGGTGGCGATCCTAGAAGAAGCCGGCTACGAATTGAAAGACGTGGTGCGCGTGGGTGTATGGCTGGAAGACCCACGGGATTTCTGGAGTTTCAACAAGGTCTTCGGCGAATACTTCACCCCGGAACACGCTCCGGCGCGGGCCTGCGTGCAGGCCAATATGATGGTGGACTGCAAGGTCGAGATCGATTGCGTGGCCTACAAGAAAAAAGGCTAAATGCCCCACTCTTGAAATCACCACAGTACTCATGTGGGAGGGGGCTTGCCCCCGATAGCAGTGTGTCAGCACCAGATGCATCAACTGACACTCCCTCATCGGGGGCAAGCCCCCTCCCACATTGGATCACAGCCAGACCATAGAATTTTGACCGGACGCAAATCGCCATGACCGAAGACACCATCAAACGCCGCGCCAAAGGCCTGGACCGGGCGTTCGATATCCTCGATTTTCTCAAGGAAGTCGGCCAGCCCCTGCGCCCGAATGATATTGCCAGCGGCATCGGCAGCCCCAAGTCCACGGTCTATGAGCTGGTCGCCTCTTTGCTTGAGCGACGCATCCTGGAAACCGTGGGCAAGGACGGTCACGTCTACCTGGGCCGCCAGTTGTACTTTCTCGGTCAGGCCCATTTGCGGCATTTCGACCTGACCCGCGAAGCCGACCACGCCTTGCAAGAAATCGTCAGCCAAACCCACGAAACCGCGCAGATGTGCCTGCTCAACGGGCGCAAATACACGGTGGCGCTGATGCGCGAAGGGGAGCGGCATTTCCGTATCTCGTCGGATATCGGCGAAAACGCGCCGATCCCCTGGACCGCCTCCGGGCGCCTGTTGCTGGGGCACCTGAGCGATCAACAGATCATCGACCTGATCGACCACGACGACTTCATCCTGCCGGATGGTCAGCGCCTGCCGCTGGACACCTTCCTGGCACAAATCCGCCAGGCCACCCTCGATGGTTTCTTTTCCTTCGACAGCGTGGCCGACACCTTTACCCATTGCTTTGCGGCCCCTGTGCGGGACCCGCAAGGCATCAGCATTGCGACATTGTGCATCGTCGCGCCGCGTGCCGATGCCATCAAACACTACAACGACTATCGCCGGGTGTTGATCGACAGCGCCAACAACCTGGCCCGTCGCATCAACGAATAGGAGCATTTCATGTCTGCCATCAATGCCGTTGAAAAAGGCGCCGCCGCCGTCGGTGCCCACCTGGTCCGTGACGTCAGCCTGCCGGCCCTGGTGCTGCACCGCGACGCCCTGGAACACAACATTCGCTGGATGCAAGAGTTTGTCAGCAATAGCGGTGCCGAGCTGGCGCCCCACGGCAAGACCAGCATGATGCCGGCGCTGTTCGAGCGTCAGATCGCCGCTGGCGCGTGGGGCATTACCCTGGCCAACGCCGTACAGACCCGCGCCGCCTATGCCGGTGGCGTGCGCCGCGTTTTGATGGCCAACCAACTGGTGGGCGCACCGAACATGGCGTTGATCGCCGACCTGTTGGCCGACAAGGATTTTGATTTCCACTGCATGGTCGATCACCCGGACAACGTCGCCGACCTGGGGCTGTTCTTCGCCGCCCGTGGCCTGCGCCTGAACGTGATGATCGAATACGGTGTGGTCGGTGGCCGTTGTGGTTGCCGCAGCGAACAGGAAGTGCGCGAACTGGCCAAGGCGATCAAGGCCCAGCCGGCCCTGGCCCTTACCGGTATCGAAGGCTATGAAGGGGTGATTCACGGTGAACACGCCATCAGCGGCATCCGCGATTTCGCGGCCAGCCTGGTGCGCCTGGCGGTGGACCTGCAAAACAACGGCTCTTTCGACCTGCCCAAGCCCATTGTCACGGCGTCGGGCTCGGCCTGGTACGACCTGATTGCCGAGTCGTTTGAAGAGCAGAACGCCGCCGGCCGCTTCCTGAGCGTGTTGCGCCCCGGCAGTTATGTGGCCCATGACCACGGCATCTACAAAGAGGCGCAGTGCTGCGTACTCGACCGTCGCAGTGACCTCAGCGAAGGCCTGCGCCCAGCGCTGGAAGTCTGGGCCCATGTGCAATCGTTGCCTGAGCCCGGCTTTGCGGTGATTGCGCTGGGCAAGCGCGACGTCGCCTATGACGCTGGTTTGCCGGTGCCGCTCAAGCGTTACAAGGCCGGTGTTGTGCCTGCCGAAGGGCAGGATTTAAGTGCGTGTAAGGTCACGGCGGTGATGGATCAGCATGCGTTTATGGTCGTGGCGCCGGGGGTTGAACTGCGTATTGGCGACATCATTTCGTTTGGGACTTCCCACCCGTGCCTGACCTTTGACAAATGGCAGGTGGGTTGCCTGGTGGATGAGCAGTTGCAGGTGATCGAGAGCTTGCATACCTGCTTCTAGACCGCGTCGCTCCCATCGGGGGCAAGCCCCCTCCCACACTAGATTGGGTTCACATCTGTCTATTTGTGAATACAGTCAAATGTGGGAGGGGGCTTGCCCCCGATGAGGCCATCAGCCACACCAGAGATTCAGGCATGAACACCACTCCCCACATCGCCCTCATCGGCGAATGCATGATCGAACTGCAACACCGCGCCGACGGCAGCCTGCACCAGAGCTTCGGCGGCGACACCCTGAACACCGCGGTCTACCTGCGCCGTGAACTGGGCGATATCGGCCACGTCGACTACGTCACCGCCCTGGGCGATGACAGCTTCAGCGATGCCATGTGCCAACAATGGGTCGACGAAGGCCTTGGCCTCACTATGGTTCAGCGCCTGCCCGGACGTTTACCTGGTTTGTACTGCATCCAGACCGACGCCAACGGTGAACGCAAATTCCTCTACTGGCGCAACGAAGCGGCGGTACGCGACTGCTTTACCACACCCGCTGCCGAACCGATCCTGGCGGCGTTGCCGAGTTGTGACGTGGTGTATTTCAGCGGCATCACCCTGGCAGTGCTGGGGCCGGTGGGGCGTGAGCGCTTGCTGCAAACCCTGAATGAAACCCGCAAACGCGGCGCAAAAGTGGTGTTTGACAACAACTACCGGCCGCGCTTGTGGGCCAGTGTCGAGGCGGCGCGGGCGGCGTATCGGCAGGTATTGGCCGAAGTGGATATGGCCTTGCTGACGGAGGATGACGAACGGGCATTGTTTGGGTATGCCGATAGCGAGCAGGTATTTGCGGCGTATCCGGCGATTGAGGAAGTGGTGCTCAAGCGTGGGGCGGATGATTGTTTGATTCGTTTTGACGGTGAGCGCTTTGCGGTGCCGGCGGTGAAGGTTGAGAAGGTGGTGGATACGACGGCGGCGGGGGATTCGTTCAGTGCGGCGTATTTGGCCAGTCGGTTGAAGGGTGGTTCGCCGGAGCAGGCAGCCTTGGCGGGGCATCGGTTGGCGAGCCGGGTGATTCAGGTGCCGGGTGCTTTGATTCCCCGGTGACTGGCCGCCTGCGGCGGATCGGGGGCAAGCCCCCTCCCACACTGGAGCGCATTTCTCCAGATAAAATGCGGTCAATGTGGGAGGGGGCTTGCCCCCGATAGCGGTCTAAAGCCAACCCTCAGTCCCGGTAAAACACCTGCACCAAGTGATACCCAAACTTGCTCTTGATCGGCCCATGAACCACCTTCACGGGCTTCTTGAAGATCACCGCATCAATCGCCCCTACCATCTGCCCTGGCCGCACTTCACCCAAATCGCCGCCGCGCTTGCCCGATGGGCAGGTGGAGTACTTCTTGGCCAGCACATCAAAGGCTTCGCCCTTGGCAATGCGCTGCTTGAGTTGTTCGGCTTCTTCACTGGTTTTCACCAGGATATGACGGGCTTGGGCTTTCATGGGGCTCTACCAGGTGGGCGACGGCGCGCGATTATGCCTGAACTCATTCGACAACGTTGATCATGCTGCGGATTTTGGTGGCCAGCAGGTCGATGGAAAACGGCTTGGCCACCATGTCCATGCCATCTTCAAGAAAACCTTGGCGCTCGGCGGCTTTCTCCGCGTAACCGGTCATGAATAACACCTTGAGGCCTGGCCGATGCTGACGGGCGATTTCTGCCAATTGCCGGCCATTCATACCGGGCAGGCCAACGTCGGTGACCAGCAAATCCACACGTAAATCCGATTCCAGCAACGGCAACGCGGTGCGCGCATCGGCGGCCTGGTGCGCGGTGTAGCCCAACTCATCGAGCACGTTGACCACCAGCATGCGCACCGCCGGGTCGTCCTCGACTACCACCACGGCCTCACCCGCCAAGGCCACCGGTGCTTCACTCAAGTGCTGCGGCAAGCTGCTTTCCAGTGCGGTGCCATACAGGCGCGGCAGATACAGGCGCACGCACGTGCCCTGGCCCGGTTCACTGTGAATGGTCACATGCCCGCCGGACTGCTGGGCAAAGCCGTAGATCATCGACAACCCCAGGCCGGTGCCCTGGCCGATGGGCTTGGTGGTAAAGAATGGGTCGAACGCCTTGGCCAGGATCTTCGGGGCCATGCCGGTGCCGTTGTCGCTGACGCCGAGCATCACGTAATCGCCAGCCTTTACCGGCTCCAGGGTAGTGATATCAGTCCCGTCGAGGTAGCTGTTGGCAGTTTCGATCAACAGTTCGCCGCCGTCAGGCATGGCATCGCGGGCATTGATCACCAAGTTGAGCAGGGCGTTTTCCAATTGGCTGGCGTCGGTATTCACCGGCCAGATGTCGTGGCCCAATTGCACCTTGAGGGCGATATGGGCGCCCTTGGTGCGGCGGAACAACTCTTCGAGCGACGCCACCAACTGGTTGGGGTCCAGCGGGCGACGGTCCAGGGACTGGCGACGTGAGAACGCCAGCAATCGGTGGGTGAGGGCGGCGGCGCGATGGGCAGAGGACACCGCTGCATCGGTAAAGCGGCCGATATCATCCGTGCGCCCGGCGGCGATATAGCGCTGCATCAGGTCAAGGCTGCCGATAATGCCGGTGAGCATATTGTTGAAGTCGTGGGCGATGCCGCCGGTGAGCTGGCCTACCGCTTCCATCTTCTGCGCATGCCGCAGGGCATCTTCGGCGCGCTCGCGTTCGTACATCTCGTTTTGCAGGCGTTGGTTGGCTTCAGCCAGTGCCTGGGTGCGCTGCGCGACGCGTTCTTCAAGGTTCTCGTTAAGGTGACGCAATGCTTCTTCGGTGAGCTTGCGTTCAGTCTCGTCGATCACAAAGATGTAGAAACCGTTTACTGAGCCATCATTGGTGAAGCGCGGCAGGTACTTCATCAGCGCATGGCGCGGCCGCCCGTCGCGGTGCGGGGTGATGGTCATGAAGCTGCACGCCTTGCCCTTGAGGGCGGCGGCAATTTTGTCTTCACGCCCGGCATACACCTCGTCGCCGAGCACTTCGCGGATCGACTTGCCGTACAGTTCCTGGGGCGTCATGCCATACCACTCCAGGTACGCGCTGTTGTTCAGGCGAAAGCGCTGCTCGTGGTCCACGTAACCGATCAGCACCGGCATGGCGTTGATGATCAGTTGTAGTTCGGTCTGGCTTTGGCGCAAGGCCTGTTCGGTGTGCTTGCGTTCGGTGAGGTCCAGCGCTGCCCCCAGGAACCGCGCCGGTCGACCTTGGTGGTCCTTATAGCAACGGCCTCGGGCAAACACCCAGCGCACTTGTCCGTCGGGCTGCATCAGGCGGTACTCCTCGGCGTATTCGGTGCCGAAGGTGATGCAGTGCTTGATGCTGCGCGTCACCATGCCACGGTCTTCGGGATGCACGCCCTGAAGGTAGTCGCTGATGGGCAACACGCTGGCCTCGCTGGGGTCGACGCCATGCAGGTAAGCGAAGTGGGCGTCGGCGATAAAGCGGTCTTCGCCGATATCCCAATCCCAGGTGCCCACCGCGTCGGTCGCCGCCAGCGCCAGTTGCAGACGTTGCTCGGTGTTATGTTGGGCCTTGCGGCGTTCGTTGGTTTCGATGGCGGTGACCAGGATACCGGCCACGCTGCCGCTCTCATCGCGGATCGGGCTGTAGGTCAGGTCCAGCCAGATTTCAGCGTCGCGGTTGTTGCGTTGCAGGATGAAGCGCTGCTCGCTGAAGGTGCGCACCTGACCGTCGAGGACCGCGTTGTAGATCGGCGCGGTGAAGCTGTGCAGTTCCGGCCAGGTCTCATGCGCCGGCTGGCCCAGGGCTTCAGGGTGCTTATTGCCCGCCAATGCGGCAAAGCCATCGTTGTAGAGTTGGGTGAGGTGGTCGCCCCATAGCAACAGCATCGGCATCGGCGAGTGGATGACGATGTCCACGGCTGTTCGCAGGCTTTGCGGCCAATCATTGGCCTCACCGAGGGGGCTTTTGGCCCAGTCCAGCTGCGCAATCAATGCGCCAGCTTCGCTGACGGTGGATGTTCCATTCATGAAAAAGCCCTGAGCGTAACGCTTTGAAAGATGAAAACACCCATTATCCCGCGAGTCGGGAATGAGTGACTACCCCCGAAAAATAGCATGCATTGGGGGTTTGTCTTCTAAAGCGTGCGTCAGGGCTGAAACCTTTCATCTTCAGGCCAACTCGGGCCGGTCGCGAAACTGCTCCAATGCCTGCGGGTTGGCCAGGGCGTCGGTGTTTTTCACCGGTTCGCCGTGCACCACATTGCGCACTGCCAACTCGACGATTTTGCCGCTGATGGTGCGGGGGATATCACTGACGGCGAGGATCTTGGCCGGCACATGGCGCGGTGTGGTGTTGGCGCGGATCACTTGGCGAATCTGCTGTTGCAGGGCCTCATCCAGTTCAATCCCTGCGTCGAGGCGCACAAACAACACCACCCGGACGTCGTCCTGCCAGCGTTGGCCGATGGCCAGGCTTTCCAGCACCTGTGGCACTTTTTCTACCTGGCGATAGATTTCTGCCGTCCCGATACGCACGCCGCCAGGGTTGAGTACCGCGTCGGAGCGCCCGTGAATCAACAGGCTGCCATTGGGCCGCTGCTCGGCGTAGTCACCCTGGGCCCAGACGCCGGGGAACTGGCTGAAATACGAGGCGCGTAGTTTCTGTTGGTCGGGGTCGTTCCACAGACCGATGGGCATCGCCGGGAAATGCCGGGTGCATACCAATTCGCCTTTCTCGCCGACCAATGGCTGGCCCTGGTCGCCCCATACCTCAATGGCCATCGCCAGGCTCTTGCACTGCATTTCGCCGCGCCGCACCGGCAAAACCGGGTTGCCGATCACAAAGCAGGAGACGATATCGGTACCGCCAGACATGGAAGACAGGCACAACTCGTTTTTGATCTCGCGGTACACGTAGTCGTAGCTCTGGGGCGACAGCGGCGAGCCGGTCGAAATCAGCCCCTTGAGGCTGCGCAGGTCATGGCTCAGGCGCGGTTGCAGCCCGGCTTTTTCCAGGGTAGCGAGGAACTTGGGGCTGGTGCCGAACACGCTGATCTTTTCCGCATCGATCAGGTCGATCAAGCGCTCGGGCCCCGGGTGAAACGGCGAGCCGTCATACAACACCGCCGTGGCGCCGATGGCCAGTACCGAGACCAGCCAGTTCCACATCATCCAGCCGCAGGTGGTGTAGTAGAACAGACAGTCCTCGCGGGACAAGTCGGCATGCAGGCCGTGTTCCTTGAGATGGGTGAGCAGCACACCGCCGGTGCCGTGGATGATGCACTTGGGCACGCCGGTGGTGCCGCTGGAATAGAGGATGTACAGCGGGTGATCGAAGGGCACCGCGACGAATTCGGGTTCGCCACCGGGTTGGTAAACGTCGTTCCACAGCGTCACATTGGCCTGGGTCTGATAGTCCTCGACCCGTGCCTGAGGCTTGGCGTAGGGCACGATGATCAACTGCTCCAGGGAAGGCAGGCGTTCAAGGATTTCATTGAGCTTGGCCGTCTGATCGATGTCTTTACCGGCATACCGGTAACCGGCGCAGGTGATCAGCACCTTGGGCTCGATCTGGCCGAAACGGTCGATCACCCCTTGGGTGCCGAAGTCTGGCGAGGAACACGACCAGATCGCCCCCAGGCTGGTGGTGGCAAGCATGCCCACCAGGGTTTGCCAGGTGTTGGGCATGCACGCGGCCACGCGGTCGCCTTGAGTGACACCCGCGGCCCGCAGGCTGTTTTGCAGGCCGGCGACGTGGGCGGCCAGCTCGGCGTAGGTCAGCTGTTCGCGCTGGCTGTCTTCACCGATGGCGACCACGGCGGGGTGAGCGTCGCGTCGGCGCAGCAGGTGTTCGGCAAAATTCAGGGTGGCGCCGGGGAACCACTGGGCGCTGGGCATCTCGCTGCCTTCTATGAGCACAGCGCTGGGCGGGCTGCGAAATTGCACATCGAAGAAGCTGACGATGGCCTGCCAGAAGTCCGGGCGCTGGTCGATGCTCCATTGGTGCAGGGCGGGGTAGTCGCTCAGCTTTAGGTTGTAGCGGTCGTTGATGTAGCGGCGGAACTGGTCCATGCGCGTGGCAGCGATGCGTTCCGGGGAGGGTTGCCAGAGGATGTCGGACATAAGCACGTCTCTTTTTATGTATTGAGCCTTCCAAACAACACAGGGCCAATGTGGGAGGGGGCTTGCCCCGATAGCGGTGTGTCAGTTGCAGGTATTTAAACTGACACTCCCTCATCGGGCGCAAGCCCCCTCCCACATTTGGATCTCCAGTGTCTGGGTTATTGGGCCAACCAGCCGCCATCGATGTTCCAGGCGGCCCCACGTACTTGGCTACCGGCTTCGCTGCACAAGAACAATACGAGCTCACCCAACTGCGGCGGCGTCACAAACTCCAACGACGGCTGCTTCTCCGCCAACAAATCATGCTGCGCCTGTTGCGGGCTCACACCCTTGGCGGCGCGATCATCAATCTGTTTTTGCACCAGCGGCGTCAACACCCAGCCTGGGCAGATCGCATTGCAAGTCACGTTGCTGGTAGCGGTCTCCAGGCCTACGACCTTGGTCAAGCCGATCACACCGTGTTTGGCTGCCACATACGCGGCTTTGCCCACCGACCCCACCTGGCCGTGCACCGAGGCGATGTTGACGATACGCCCCCAGCCCTTGGCCTTCATGCCCGGCAAGCTCAAGCGTGTGCTGTGGAACACCGACGACAGGTTAATCGCGATGATCGAGTCCCAACGTTCGGCGGGGAAGTCCTCCACCGCCGCCACATGCTGGATACCGGCGTTGTTCACCAGGATATCCACGCCGCCAAATTCACGCTCGGCGTAGGTAATCATGTCGGCGATCTGCGCCGGGTCGCTGACGTCTGCCGGGTGATGCCCGACCTTGCCGCCAAACGCCTGCACCTGGGCGATCACCGCGCTGGCGTCGCCGAAGCCGTTGAGGATCAGGTTGGCGCCGGCCTTGGCCAGGCTCAGGGCGATCCCCAAGCCGATGCCGCTAGTGGAGCCGGTAACCAGGGCGGTCTTGCCGTTCAATGTCGTCATACAAACCTCACACAATGCCGGTGGCGTAGAAAGTACCGATGACCACGAACACCGCGAGGGTCTTGATGATCGTGATGCCGAAAATGTCCTTGTAGGCTTCGCGGTGGGTCAGGCCGGTGACTGCCAGCAGGGTGATCACCGCGCCGTTGTGGGGCAGGGTGTCCATGCCGCCACTGGCCATGGCCGCGACCCGGTGCAGCACTTCAAGAGGAATATTGGCCGCATGGGCCGCCGAAATAAAGCTCTCGGACATGGCCGCCAGGGCGATGCTCATGCCGCCCGACGCCGAACCGGTGATACCGGCCAACAGGGTGACGGTGATCGCTTCGTTGACCAGCGGGTTGGGGATGCCCTTGAGCCAGTCCGCCAGTACCAGAAAGCCCGGCAGCGAGGCGATCACTGCGCCAAAGCCGTATTCCGACGCGGTATTCATCGCCGCCAGCAACGCGCCGCTCACTGCGCTTTTACTGCCTTCGGCGAGCTTGCTCTTGATCGCCGACCAGCCACACACCAGCACCATGACAATGCCCACCAGCAACGCTGCCTGCACCGCCCAGATGGCGGTGAGCTTGGCGATTTCGGTGGTCACCGGCGCGCTCATGCCGGGCAGGGCAAGGCTGTGGGTCTTGCCATACCACTGCGGAATCCAGTGGGTGAACAGCAGGTTCATCACCCCCACCAAAATCAATGGCGACAGTGCGATCCACGGGTTGGGCAGCGCCAGGTTATCGGCGGTTTCCGGCTCGTTGCGCAGTTCGGTGCCGTAACCTTCACCGGCGCGCTGCGCCTTATTGCGTTGGCGCGCCAGGTACAGCATGCCTGTGCAGAACACGAAAATCGTGCCGATCAAGCCCAGCCACGGCGCGGCCCACGCGGTAGTGTTGAAGAAGGTGCTGGGGATGATGTTCTGGATCTGCGGCGTACCGGGCAGGGCGTCCATGGTGAACGAAAACGCGCCCAGTGCGATGGTCGCCGGGATCAGCCGTTTGGGGATATTACTCTGGCGAAACATCTCCGCCGCGAACGGGTACACCGCAAACACCACCACAAACAGCGACACACCACCGTAAGTAAGCAGGGCGCAGACCAGCACGATCACCAGCATCGCCTGGCGGGTGCCGAGCAACCGAATCGCAGCAGCCACAATCGAACGGGAAAAGCCCGACAACTCAATCAGCTTGCCGAACACCGCGCCGAGCAGGAACACCGGGAAATACAGTTTGATAAAGCCGACCATCTTCTCCATGAACACCCCGGTAAATGCAGGGGCGACAGCAGAAGGGTCGGTGAGCAATACGGCGCCGAGGGCGGCGATGGGGGCAAACAGGATAACGCTATAGCCACGGTAGGCAGCCAGCATCAGCAGCGCCAGGGCTGCCAGGGCGATGATCACACTCATGGTGTGTCTCCAAATCGGATTGTTATTTTTGTGGGATGTTGCTGTGGGGAAGGGCTATAGCTAAATATGTGCCAATGACTTAACTATCTGATACGTAAGGATAATTTGTAGATGGTGTCGAATGCTGTCTCGATCTTGAGAAAAATGGAGAGCAAATGTGGGAGGGGGCTTGCCCCCGATGAGGGAGTGTCAGTTATCAAATTTGCTGACTGACACACTGCTATCGGGGGCAAACCCCCTCCCACATTGGATTGTCTTGGATTTGAGAGTGGTGTCTCAATCTAGAGATTGAGCGATGCCCAGGGCGACCATTTTCTTGTACAGCGTCGACCGCCCCAGCCCCAATCGCATGGCCGCCTCCACCACATTCCCCTCACACGCCTTCAACGCCGCGCTGATCACCTGCCGATCAAACCGCTCCCGCGCCGCGCTGAACGACTCTCCCTCGACAGCCTGCACGGCTTGGCGCTCCACCGGGGTAAACGTCCCAATCGCCGCACGAATTTCTCGGGTATCCAACACCAAATCATCACTCAACAACGCCGCCCGCTCCAGCACATTGCGCAGCTCACGAATATTCCCCGGCCACGCATGCTGGGCCAGCAAGGCCAGGGCGTCACGGTCGAGCTCATGCTGGCTGCGCAACTCCTCCAAAATCGCCTCGCTCAACGCCGGGATATCTTCCAGCCGCTCACGCAACGGCGGTACTTGGATTGGCAGCACATTGAGCCGGTAATAAAGATCGGCCCGAAACTCCCCACGCTTGATCGCCGCTTCCAAGTCCGTGGACGTGGCTGCGATCACCCGCACATCGCTGTGCAGCATCTCGTTGGAACCTACTGGCTCAAACTCCTTTTCCTGCAACACCCGGAGCAGTTTGCTTTGCAGTGGCAGGGGCATGTCGCCGATTTCATCGAGGAACAGCGTACCGCCCTGGGCAATCTGGAATTTACCGGGACGACCCTTGCGGTCTGCGCCGGTAAAGGCGCCCGGCGCAGTGCCGAAGAATTCGGCTTCCAGCAGGTCAGCAGGAATCGCCGCGCTGTTAACGCTGACAAACGCCTTGTGCGCCCGTGGCGATGCGCCGTGAATCGCCTGCGCCAGCAACTCCTTGCCGGTGCCGGTTTCCCCCAGCAGCAACACCGGTGACTCGGCGCTGGCACTGCGCCGTGCGCGGCGTTTGACTTCCAGGCTGGCCGCGCTGGTGCCGATAAAGTGCGCGAAGTTGTACTTGCTCTGGCGTGAACGCAGCAATGAGCGGGTCGACGCCAGCTCCTGCTGCATGCTCAGGTAACGCTCGATCAGCGGCGACAGGTTGCGCAGCTCATCAAACAGCGCAAAGCCGATAGCCCCGATCACCGCGCCGGCATCGTTGTGGATCGGCAAGCGCATCACCACCAGCGGGCCTTTGGGCGTGTCCTGGATATCTAGCAGAATCGGCTGGTCATTGCGTACCACCTGGCGTAACAGGCTGTTGGAAATCACCTGCTCACAAGGCTGGCCGATAGCTTCGTCGGCGCTCTTGAGGCCGAAGCGCTTGGCGTACCGCTCGTTCATCCACACGATATTGGCGTCGCGGTCGACGATCACCGTGCCTTCGCTGGACTGCTCGATGATCTCGAACAGCGACTGGATGGCCAAGCCGCGAACCTGCTGGTAATCCGTGAGGCTGGTGCTCATGTCGACAGCCCACCGGCCGCTGCGAGCAATTCCTGGGTGTAAGGGTGCTGCGGCGCATCAAACACTCGATGGCTCGCGCCAGCCTCCACCACCTTGCCGTCCTTGATCACGATCATGTCGTGGGCCATGGCGCGCACCACCGCCAGGTCATGGCTGATAAACAGGTAGGTCAGGCCGTATTTCTCTTGCAGTTCACGCAGCAGCGCCACCACTTGCTTCTGCACCGTACGGTCCAGGGCCGAGGTGGGTTCATCCAGCAGCATCAGGGCCGGCTTGAGCACCAGGGCGCGGGCGATGGCGATGCGTTGGCGCTGCCCTCCGGAAAACTCATGGGGGTAGCGGTGCCGGCTCGCAGGGTCGAGGCCCACATCCTTGAGCACCTGCACCACCTGCGCATCGCGCTCTTGCAGGCTACATGGAGCGTGCACTTCCAGGCCTTCGCTGATGATCTGTTCCACGGTCATGCGCGGGCTGAGGCTGCCATAGGGGTCTTGGAACACCACCTGCATCTGCTTGCGCCAGGGGCGCATTTGCTGATGATTCAGCGGGTCGAGGGCCTCCCCCTGGAAGCGGATGCTGCCGGTGGAATCCAGCAGGCGCAGGATCGCCTGGCCCAAGGTGGACTTACCCGAGCCAGACTCGCCGACAATCCCCAGGGTTTTGCCGCGTTGCACGCTGAGGCTGATGCCATCCACCGCACGCAGGTAAGTCTTGCGCCGGAACAAGCCGCCGCCGAGAGGGAACTGCACGGTCAGGTCGTCGACCTGTAATACCGTTTCGCGCTCGTCACTGCACAGCGCATCGCCCGCAGGTTCGGCATCCAGCAGCAGGCGGCTGTAGGGGTGTTGTGGGGCGGTAAACAGGGTCTCGCAATCGGCTTGCTCGACAATCTGGCCTTCGCGCATCACGCACACCCGTTGGGCAATGCTGCGCACCAGGTTGAGGTCATGACTGATCAGCAACAGCGACATACCCAGGCGTTGTTGCAGGGACTTGAGCAGCAGCAGGATTTTGCGCTGCACCGTCACGTCCAGCGCGGTGGTGGGTTCGTCAGCGATCAGCAATTCCGGCTCACAGGCCAGGGCCATGGCGATCATCACGCGCTGGCGCTGCCCGCCGGACAGCTGATGGGGGTAGGCCTTGAGCCGTTCCAGGGGTTTCTGGATACCCACCAGTTCCAGCAATTCGAGAATGCGCGCCTGCGCGGCCTTGCCGCCCAGGCCTTTGTGCAACAGCAGGGTTTCGCCGATCTGTTTTTCGATGCTGTGCAACGGGTTCAGGGAGGTCATCGGCTCTTGGAAGATCATCGCAATGCGGTTACCCCTCAGCTTCTGCAAGGTCGCCGTAGACGCGCCAACCAGCTCCTGGCCGCGATACTTCACGGAACCGCTGGTGTCAGTGCCAGCTTCGGGCAGCAATTGCAGAATCGAATGGGCGGTCACCGATTTGCCCGAGCCCGACTCGCCCACCAGTGCCAGGCACTCGCCGGGGCGCACATCCAGGCTGAGGTTGCGCACCACAGCTTGCCCACTGAAGGCGACGCTAAGGTCGCGGATTTCGATCAGGTTCATCTGCAATCACTCATGAGCGTGGGTCGAAGGCATCACGTAATGCCTCGCCGATAAAGACCAGCAGCGACAGAATCAGCGCCAAGGTGAAAAACGCTGTCAGCCCCAGCCACGGCGCTTGCAGGTTCTGCTTGCCCTGGGCGATCAACTCACCCAGGGACGCGCTGCCCGCCGGCATGCCGAAGCCGAGGAAATCCAGGGCGCTCAAGGTGGAGATGGCGCCGGTCAAGATAAACGGCAGGTAGCTCAAGGTCGCGGTCATCGCGTTGGGCAGGATATGCCGGCGGATGATCTTGCCATCCCCCAAACCCAATGCCCGTGCGGCCTTGACGTATTCCAGGTTGCGCCCGCGCAGAAACTCGGCGCGCACCACGTCCACCAGGGCCAGCCAGGAAAACAGCGCCATGATCCCCAGCAACCACCAGAAATTCGGCTCGACAAAGCCCGACAGGATGATCAGCAGATACAGCACTGGCAGCCCCGACCACACTTCCAGCACGCGCTGGCCGATCAGGTCGACCCAGCCGCCGTAATACCCCTGCAGCGCCCCGGCCGCAATGCCGATGGCCGCGCTGATGGCGGTGAGTGCCAGGGCAAACAGGATCGACACCCGTGCGCCAAAGATCACCCGGGCCAACACATCCCGCGACTGATCATCGGTACCCAGCCAGTTCACCGCGGAGGGCGGGCTGGGGGCAGGGCGGGTGAGTTCGTAGTTGGGGGTGTCGTCGCTGAACGGGACCGGCGGGAACAGCATCCAGCCGCCGTCCTGCTTGATCAGCTTTTGCACGTAGTCGCTGCGGTAATCCGCCTGGAACGGCAATTGGCCGCCGAACTCTTGCTCGGTGTAGCGCTTGAATACCGGGAAATACAGCTCATTCTTGAAGCTCATGACCAACGGCTTGTCATTGGCGATCAACTCGCCGCCCAGGGTCAGGATAAACAGGCCGATAAACAACCACAGCGACCACCAGCCACGGCGGTTCTTCTTGAAGCGCTCGAAGCGCCGACGGGCGACAGGCGACAGATTGAGCATCAGGCGTTCCTCGCGGCAAAGTCGATACGCGGGTCCACCAGGGTGTAGCAGAGGTCACCGATCAGTTTTATCAAGAGGCCAAACAACGTGAAGATAAACAGCGAGCCGAACACCACCGGGTAATCCCGCGAGACGGCGGCTTCGTAACTCATGCGGCCCAGGCCGTCGAGGGAGAAGATCACCTCGATCAGCAAGGAGCCGGCGAAGAACACCGCGATAAACGCCTGGGGAATGCCGGAGATCACCAGCAGCATGGCGTTGCGGAATACATGACCGTACAGCACGCGCCGTTCGCTCAAGCCTTTGGCGCGGGCGGTGACCACGTACTGGCGGGTGATTTCATTGAGAAACGAGTTCTTGGTGAGGATGGTCAAGGTGGCGAAACCACCGATCACCAGCGACGTCACCGGCAGCACCAAATGCCAGAAGTAGTCGGCGATCTTGCCCACGGTGCTCAGTTCTTCGAAGTTCTCCGACACCAGACCGCGCACCGGGAACCAGTTGAGTGACGTGCCGCCAGCAAACACCACGATCAGGAACATCGCAAACAGGAACGCCGGCATCGCATAGCCGATCACGATGGCAGTGCTGCTCCACACATCAAAGCTGCTGCCATGGCGTACGGCCTTGCGAATGCCCAGGGGGATCGAGACCAGGTAGGTAATCAGCGTGGCCCACAGGCCGAGGGAGATAGTCACCGGCATTTTTTCAAGGATCAGGTCGATCACGGTCTTACCGCGAAAGAAGCTGTTGCCGAAATCCAGCTGGGCGTAGCTCTTGAGCATCAGCCACAGGCGTTCCGGTGCGGGTTTGTCGAAGCCGTATTGTTTTTCGATGTCCTTGATCAGCTTCGGGTCCAGGCCACGGCTGGCGCGGGAGCCGCTGCTGACACCCTCGCCGGAAGCGCCGCCGACACCGCCGCCGCCGATGCCTTGCAGGTGGGCGATGGCTTGTTCCACAGGGCCGCCGGGGGCCGCTTGAACAATGACGAAATTCACCAACAGGATGATTACCAGGGTCGGAATGATCAGCAGCAGGCGCCGCACGATATACGCAAACATCAGTGGTTGCCTCCGCGCTTTTTCATCTGTTCGTTGGTCAGCGGCGTGGGGCTGATTTCCCACCAGGTTTCCAGCGCTTCATCGTTCTTTGCCTCGATGGCCGGGCGGCCAAAGCGGTTCCACCACGCGGCGGAGGTGCCCGGCGGGTAGTAGTTGGGAATCCACAGGTAATTCCATTGCAACACCCGGTCCAACGCATGGGCGTAGGTGAGCATTTGGGCTTGGGTGTCGGCTTTCACCAACCCTTTGATCAGGCTGTCGACGGCCGGGTCTTTGAGCACCATGTAATTGTTGGCACCAGGGTCGTAGGCGGCAGCAGAGCCGAAGTAGTTGTACAGCTCCATGCCCGGCGAGGTGCTGACCGGGAAGCCGATGACGATCATGTCGTAATCGCGCGCCATGATCCTGTTCACGTATTGAGAGGGGTCGATGCGGCGGATATTCAAGGTAATGCCGATCTGCGCCAGATTGCGCTTATACGGCAGCAACAGGCGCTCCATGCCGGCCTGGGTATTGAGGAAGGTGAATTCCAGCGCCTCGCCTTCGGCATTGACCAGCTTGTCACCCTTGGGCATCCATCCCGCTTCTTCCAGCAGGCCCAGGGCTTGCAGTTGCTTGTCGCGGATCATGCCGCTGGCGTCGGTGACCGGGGCCTTGAACACCTGGGTGAAGACTTCGTCGGGAATCTGCCCGCGCAGCGGTTCGAGAATTTCAAGTTCTTCCTGGGTCGGCAGTTGTGTAGCGGCCAAAGGGCTGTTGGAAAAGAAGCTCTGCTGTCGGATATACAGGTTGCGCATCATCTGACGGTTGGCCCATTCGAAGTCCCACAGCATCGCCAGGGCCTGGCGCACGCGGCGGTCCTTGAACATTGGCTTTTGCACATTGAACACGTAGCCCTGGGCCGGTTGCGGCATCTCCTTGGCCAAGTGGGCGCGTTGCAGGCGGCCATCGTCCAGGGCCGGGCCGTTATAGCCGATGGAGTAGCCGGTGGCAGAGAACTCACGATTGAAATCGTAGGCGCCGCCACGCAGCACCTGGCGCGCCACTTCGGTATCGCCGAAGTATTCCAGGCTCAGGTGGTCGAAGTTGTACAGGCCACGGCTGACAGGCAACTCTTTGCCCCACCAGTCGGGGTCGCGGGTAAAGGTGATGGTGCTGCCGGAGTCGATCTTGCTGACCTTGTACGGGCCGCTGCCCAGCGGCGCCTCGTAGCCGCCACCGTTGGCGAAATCGCGGGTTTTCCACCAGTGCTCGGGGAAGACGGGCAGGGTGGCGATGTCCAGGGGCAGGGTGCGGTTTTCGTTGCTCGAGAAATCGAAGCGTACCTGGCGCTCGCCTTCGACTTCGACGTGTTTCACATCGGCAAACAGGGTGCGAAAGCGCAGGCTGCCCTGGGTCATCAGCAAGTCGAAGGTGTAGCGTACGTCCTCAGCTGTGATGGGCTGGCCGTCGGCGAAACGTGCTTTGGGGTTGAGGTAAAAGCGCAGTGACAAACCGTCATCGGCACGCTCCATCTTCTCAGCCACCAGGCCGTAGACCGTGTAGGGCTCATCCAGGGATCGCTGGGCCAAAGGGGCGTAGAGCCAGCCGTCGACCTGGGACACGCCGATGCCTTTGTCGATATACGGCAGCACATGGTCAAAACGCCCGATTTCGATCGCTGAACGCTTGAGGCTGCCGCCCTTGGGGGCGCTGGGGTTGGCATAGTCGAAATGGGTAAAGCCGGCGGGGTACTTGGCCGGTTCGCCATATACCGTCAGTGCTGCCTGGGGCGCCGCAATCACGGCAGTACTGGCCAGCAGCAGGGCCAGGGTCGAGCTAAACAGGGTAGAAAAAGCCAGTCGCATTAATCAGCCTTGAACGCCGCATTTGAAAGAATAGGGATTTGTACGCTAACGGCATCCGCCTCGCCAGTCATCACATACACAACGGCCCACCAAAAGGCGGGCCGTTGTTTAACGCATCAGCGCAGACTGGATCAGTCCTGGCGGCTGGTGACTTCCAGCAGGTGGTAGCCGAACTGGGTTTTCACCGGGCCTTGCACAGTGTTGACCGGGGCGCTGAATACGACAGTGTCGAACTCTTTAACCATCTGGCCTGGGCCGAACGAACCCAGGTTGCCGCCGTCGCGGCTGGATGGGCAGCTGGAGTTGGCTTTGGCGATCTCTGCGAAATCGGCGCCGCCTTCGATTTGGGCCTTGAGTTCGTTGCACTTGTCTTCAGTGGAAACGAGGATATGACGGGCGGTGGCTTTGGCCATGGGGAGTAACTCCTTGAATAAAAAAGGTGAGCGTACCGGATTCAGGCGGTTATTTCCTGGCAAAGTTCCCGTGGGTGGGTTGAGTGGTTGTGACGCTGTGGCACTGCGGGGCCTGGGGCGGAGTACATATCCGTTCTTGGGTGAGGACTGATATGGGTTCCGCTTTTACAGCGGGTCACTTTTGGAAGAGCGCCAAGGGGACTAAATGTCGGAGGGGGCTTGCCCCCGATTGCAGTGTGTCAGCCACTGCATCAGTAGCTGACCCACCGCCATCGGGAGCAAGCCCCTTCCCACATTATGATCTTCATATGTTTCGTTGGCGCTCAGGGCAGCACGATGTAGTCGTTCTGCTGGACGATCGGTCGGTGCGTGCCCTGTACCAAGTGGATGTAGCGGCCGTCGACCAAGTCGATGGGCAGACAGTCGTCCACGTCCATGACCGCGTCGGTGTGGGCCTGGGACCACTGGCGCAGCATCTGTTGCTTGCCCTTGTGTTTGGCCTCCTGTTTGTCACGGGCGACCACCAGCAGGTAGTGGTGGGCTTCGCCGAAGCTGTTGGCCTCATAACCGCCCAGGTTGATGAAATACAGGTGGTGGGCGTCTGCCTGGGGGGCCAAAGGGCTGAGTTCGACTTTCCAGCCGTCCACGCCATCGACCGCCATCCAGGCGTCGATATGCACGCCCTTCGGGCTGCCGAACCAGCCGGCACGTAATTGCGAATAGGTGGCTTGCAATGAGTCTGCGGCGGCGAACACCACATCATGCACTTCGATTTTCGCCCGTGGGTGCTTACCCCCGAGCATGACGACAAACAGCATTGCAGCGACATCCTGGCAAATTGGCAGGCAGCAACCATCCTTCGATTGAACCCTGATGTCCAGTTAATGCCACACTCTTAAACTGCAACTCATCAGGAGGTTGTCATGCGTACCATTGATCTGGCGGGTGTGCCCGTCCCTGTAATTGGCCAAGGCACCTGGCGCATGGGTGAAAACCCGGACCAGCATCGCGCTGAAGTCGCGGCATTGCAGCTGGGCATCGACGAGGGCATGAGCCTGATTGATAGCGCTGAAATGTATGGCGAAGGTGGTGCTGAAGCCGTGGTCGGCGAAGCCATCCGCGGCCGTCGCGACCAGGTGTTCCTGGTGAGCAAGGTCTACCCACACAATGCCAGCCATAAAGGCGTCCCTCGCGCCTGTGAAGCCAGCCTGCAACGCTTGGGTACCGATTACATTGACCTCTACCTTTTGCATTGGCGCGGTCAGTATCCCCTTGAAGAAACCGTTGAAGCATTCGAACGCTTGCGTGAAGCCGGCAAGATTGGCCGATGGGGCGTGTCCAACTTTGATGTGGCCGATCTGCAGGAGCTTGCAGCCCCGGCCTGTGCCACCAACCAAGTCCTCTACAACATCGAAGAGCGCGGAATCGAATTCGACTTGCTGCCCTGGTGGCAACAGCACCACTTGCCGTTGATGGCTTACTGCCCGATTGCTCAGGGGGGTGAGTTGTTGTCCAGCCCGACGCTCAAGCAGATTGCTCGCCGCCATGAAGCTACGCCCGCGCAGGTTTCCCTGGCGTGGGTGCTGCGTCAGGACGGGGTGATCGCTATTCCCAAGGCGGTTACGCCCGAACACGTGCGGCTCAATGCCGCTGCAGCCAAGTTGGTGCTCGACGAGCACGATCTGGATGCCATAGACCGAGTGTTTGGCGCGCCCCAGCGTAAACATCCGCTGGCGATGGTGTAACAGGCAGGCAGGAACGGCGCCGTCCATGGCGCCGTTACCGGGCTACTCGGGCTTAACCCGCAACTGGGCTGCGCCAGTCGTCTGAGCCCGAGGTGCCGGATACCTCGTGAGTCCACACGATCTTGCGATAGGTGAAGTGCACATCTTCAAGATGGGTGAAGTGGGCGTTGTTCGGGTCTTGGCAATTGGGCATACGTGATTGGATATCCACGATCGTCGCCCCCTCGAGTTCGATGGTGTAGTAGTGCTCCTGAGCGCCGGCCGACGATGTGCGGAACCACTCGAGCCGACAACTGACCTCTTCGCCGCTGGTCAATGCACTGAACAGCAGAGGCGAGGACTTATCGAAGACCTTACTGATCATCAAGGGCTTGTGAACCCTTTGGCCCGTGGGTTGGCCGGACTGTGGATCGCGCGGAATGATCACCTGATGAGCGAAAGCCTGGACCAGTATTTGGTCCTCATGGCCCTCTTGGTAAATATTGCCTACCGAATCCTGAGTGAACGTGCCTGCCGTAATCAAACCCTGTTTGACGCCGGTGACAGAGAGATAAGCGGGTGTTGGCATGACGGTTTTCCTTGCCTGAATGAATAGGTAGTTCCAACCGGCATCAGCGCAGGTTGGGCCAATGTCCTTAACAAAAAGCGTGCCTGAAATAATGAGGGCCAACCTATACAGGTGGTTAAGCCAGTTATTAGTCGCTGTTAATGATTGAGTGGTTTGGTTTTAGTGTTTTTGTGCGAGGTTTATTGCGCAGAGGTGCGCATTAAACTGTATATGAAGTTTAGGCGGCTGCCATTGGCTTGCACCCTAAAGCAGAGTTTTGAAGCTTGTTTGTTATGCGCAAATAACTGCGCAGCCCGCAGAAGTCTTGGCGTGTAGGAAATTACTTAAGTATTAGGTTGCTGCTTGCTGAATTATTTATGCGTGGCTATGGTTTGCAGACTTCGTGACAGTGCTCGCAAAGTTTAACGCCATATTGATGCACGCATTAAACGTGCTTAGTTGGTCTGTCTTGCCTTAAATAGTCGTGCGCGGTTCCAAATGGTTTATTCAGACAAGCTTTACGCTTATTACCTTGAACTTGCATGTCAGCCCTGCTCGCCAATGGAATTTGTCGGCAGCGATATGCGCTTTTCGAGTGAGTTTGAAGCCCTGGAAAGCGAGCTGTGCAAGGCGCAATCGATTCACGGCAATGTTCAGCCCGATTGGCACAAGATTCAGGCGTTCAGCGAGGGGCTACTGCGCCAGCAGAGCAAGGATTTGCGAGTGGCCGTGTGGTTGACCTGGGCGCTGCATCAGCGTGAGTCCTTTGCCGGACTGCTGGCGGGCCTTGGGTTGTTATGTCATCTGTGTGAGCATCATGGGCCGGCGGTCTACCCCAAAAAGCTACGTACCCGAGGTGCGGCGTTAAGTTGGTTGGTGCTGCGGCTGGAACCGCTGTTCGCGCAGAACCTGCCGTTGCAAAACCAGCAGCCGTTGTTCCAATCGCTGCTTGAACATCTGGTGCGCCTCGACGAGTGGTGTACGGAACACCTGGCCGACCAAGCCCCCTTACTCTTGCCGACTCGCCGCCAATTGGCGCAACGATTGGAGCACGCGGCACAGGGCGATTCGACAGTCGCCGGGGTGGGCAGCGTGATTGACCACGTCAAGCAGGTGGCGACGCGGGTGATCAAGCCGGTCACGGATGTAGACAGCGAGAAGGATGCACAGAAGTTGCTGCGGGCCCTGCAAGAGCAGTCCCGCCCCCTGTGTAGCTGGTGGTTGCGTCAGAACGCCACCGACCTGCGCGCCCTGCGCCTGAATCGGACGCTGGCCTGGCTGTGCCTGGTCAACTACCCGGACGCTGACGCGGGGCGGATTACCGCGTTACGCGGGCCGACGCCCGACAAGCTCAGGCGTTATCACGAGCGCTTTGACCAAGGTCATCACGCCGACTTGATCCTCGAACTGGAAGCCAGCCTTGCCGGCATGATGTTCTGGTTCGACGGTTTGCACCTGCTCTGGCAATGCCTTGAAGTTTTGCAGGCCAATCAGGCCATGACCGAGTTGGAAGTGACCTTCGCTTTATTGTTGCGACGGCTGCCGAACCTGGTGGAGTTCCGTTTCCACGACGGCACCGCGTTTGCCGCCACCACCACCCGCGAATGGATAGCGCTGCAGGTTCACCGTCATCTCCAATTGCCCCAAGCACCCCCTCTAGCCATCGATGCCACCACCACGCCTTGGGAAACCGCCTTGCTGGATGTCGCGGCAACGCTGCGCCAGGACGGCCTCAGGGCGGCGGTGAATGAACTCAATCAAGGCTTGCATGCGGCCCAAGGCGATCGCGCGCGTTTTCATTGGCGCCTGGCCCAGGCCCGTCTTTGCATGCAGGCAGGCAAGCATGAGCTGGCGAAGATTCAGCTCGAGCATCTTGATACGCAATTGCAACAGGCGGGATTGGAGCGTTGGGAGCCCCAACTGGCACTGCAAGTGACGCTGCTGCTGCATCGCTGCTGCGACCTGTTGCCACAAAGCCAAGCCGTGCGCGAGCGCAAGGAAGACACCCACCGCAGGCTGTGCCTCTTCAACCTCGAAGCGGTACTTGAATAGGCTTTCCAGTCATTTAAAAAAAGGAGAAGCACCATGGCCAAAGAAGGTTCAGTAGCACCCAAGGAACGCGTCAACATCACGTTCAAACCTGCCATAGGCACTGCGCAGGAGGAGGTTGAGCTGCCGTTGAAACTGCTGGTGCTGGGGGATTTCACCCAGCGCGAGGATATACGCAAGCTCGAGGACCGCAAACCGATTGCCATCGACAAGAACACCCTTGATGAGGTGTTGGCCAAGCAAGCGTTGAGCCTGACGTTGCAGGTGCCCAATCGTCTTCAAGACAGCGCGGATCTCGAAGAGTTGTCGGTTCAGGTTCGCATCAATTCGCTGAAGGATTTCAACCCGGCAAGCCTGGTCGAGCAAATTCCCGAGTTGCAAAAGTTAATGGCATTGCGCGAGGCGCTGATGGCGCTTAAAGGCCCGCTGGGCAACACCCCGAGTTTTCGCAAGGCCATCGAGCACGCTTTGGCTGATGAAGAGTCCCGCGCCCGCGTATTGGCGGAGTTGGGGCTAAGCAGCCAAACCGCCTGATTTTCAGTAAAAGGACACTGACGCCATGAGTACACAACAACATTCTGCCGCTGCAAAGACCGCTGATGAATACAGCATTCTCGATAACATCGTCGCCCAGACCCTATTGAGTGCGGATGATGAGGCCTACGACATCGCCAAGCGCGGCGTGTCGGCGTTCATCGAGGAGTTGATCAAACCGCAAAACGTCGGGGAGCCAGTCAAGAAGCGTCTGGTGGACCGGATGATTGCCGAAATCGACACCAAGCTCAGCCAGCAGATGGATGAGATTCTGCACCATCCGCAGTTCCAGGCATTGGAAGCCTCATGGAAGGGCTTGCAGCTGCTGGTCGACCGAACCAACTTTCGGGAAAACATCAAGATCGAACTGCTGAGTGTCTCCCGGCAAGACCTGTTGGATGACTTTGAAGACTCGCCGGAGGTGACTCAGTCTGGGCTATACAAACACATTTACAGCGCCGAGTACGGCCAGTTTGGTGGTCAACCCGTAGGCGCAATCATCGCCAACTACTTCCTCTCGCCCAGCTCGCCGGACGTGAAGCTCATGCAGTACGCAGCCAGTGTTGCGTGCATGGCCCATGCGCCGTTCATTGCCGCCGCCGGGCCGGGGTTCTTCGGGCTGGAGAGCTTTACCGGCCTGCCAGACCTGAAGGATCTGAAGGACCATTTCGAAGGCCCGCAGTTTGCCAAGTGGCAAAGCTTTCGCCAGAGCGAAGATGCCCGCTATATCGCGCTAACCGTGCCGCGTTTTCTACTGCGTACGCCCTACGATCCCCTGGAATGCCCGGTCAAGACCTTTGCCTATCAGGAGTGTGTGGTGAACAGCCATGAACACTATCTGTGGGGCAATACGGCCTACGCCTTCGCGACGCGTTTGACCGACAGCTTCGCGCGGTTTCGCTGGTGCCCGAACATCATCGGCCCGCAAAGCGGCGGAGCGGTGGAAGACTTGCCGCTGCATCATTTCCAGAGCATGGGCGAAATCGAAACCAAGATTCCTACCGAAGTGTTGGTCTCTGATCGTCGAGAATATGAGCTGGCGCAAGAAGGTTTCATTGCGTTGACCATGCGCAAGGGCAGTGACAATGCGGCATTCTTCTCGGCCAGCTCAGTGCAAAAACCCAAGCATTTCGGCATCAGTGCCGAGGGTAAGGAGGCTGAATTAAATTATCGCCTGGGTACCCAATTGCCCTACATGATGGTGGTCAACCGCCTGGCCCATTACCTCAAGGTGTTGCAACGTGAGCAGTTAGGGTCGTGGAAGGAACGTACCGACTTGGAACAAGAGCTCAACAAGTGGATTCGCCAGTACGTCGCTGATCAGGAAAATCCCAGTGCCGAAGTGCGGGGCCGGCGACCGTTGCGGGCAGCCCGTATTGTGGTCAGTGATGTAGAAGGCGAGCCTGGTTGGTACCGCGTCAATCTGAGTGTCCGCCCGCATTTCAAATACATGGGCGCGGACTTCACCCTGTCCCTCGTCGGCAAGCTCGATAAAGAATGAGCAACGGCCAGGGAATTTCCCACCCATCGAGTCTGTTCGAGCGGCTTGCGTGTCAACCTGCGAGCCCGGCGGGTGGCGTGGCCTCCGTCGCCGCGCATTTGGGAAAGATGCTCAGTATTCGTGCAGGCAGCGTGCAGACGCTACCCGACTACGGCTTGCCCGACCTTAATGACATGAACCAGAGCCGGCATGAATCGTTGAGTCAGTCGCGTCTGCTGATCGAACGCTTCATCCGGGCCTATGAGCCACGGCTCAAGCACGTGCGGGTACGCGTGATGCCACAGGGCAATGATCCCTTGGCCCTGGCATTCGCCATTGAGGCGATGTTGACAGTCAACAGTGTCGCACAGCCCGTGGTGTTTACCGCACGGCTATGTGACGCCGGGCGCGTCGAGGTCATGCCAGATGTCGTTTAACCGGTATTACCAAAGTGAACTCAGTGCGCTGCGGCAATTGGGCAGGCGCTTTTCCGAACGCAACCCGGCATTGGCACGTTTTCTTGCGGAGCCCGGTCAAGACCCTGATGTAGAGCGTTTGCTTGAGGGGTTTGCGTTTCTCACGGGCCGTCTGCGTCAGAAGCTAGATGACGAATTGCCCGAGCTGACCCATTCGTTGATGCATCTGCTCTGGCCCAATTACATGCGACCGATGCCGGCGTTCAGCATCTTGCAGTTCGATCCTTTGAAACATGCCGGTCCTGGTGTGGTGGTAAGCCGCGATACGCCGGTTGAAAGTGCAGCGATCAACGGCGAACGGTGCCGGTTTCGTACGTGTTACACCACTGAGGTCCTGCCGCTGCAACTGAGTGCCCTGGAGTACAGGGTCCAAGGGCCGCGAACATTATTCAGCCTGCGTCTGGAAATGAGCGCCGAGGGTGATTTCGGCGACTGTGGGTTTGATCGGATACGGTTGCACCTGGCAGGCGACGCCTACGTCAGCCAAGGGTTGTATCTGCATCTTTTGCGTCATCTTGAAGGTATTGAGCTGTTGCCGTTCGGCCAAGACGGACGGCCGGTGATCGGGGTCGATGGCCTGCCGCTGTCGTTGCGCCTGGGTGTCGACAAGGTGGAACCCGTAGGGTTTGATGAGGACCAGGCGTTGATCCCCTATCCACTGAACACCTTTCGCGGTTATCGCCATCTGCAGGAGTACTTTGCTTTCCCTGAGAAGTACCTGTTTGTGGATGTCGGTGGTCTGGACGTGCTGTGGCAATTGCCCGCCGAAGTTCTCAGCCAATTGTGCGGCGTGACCTTGCGTTTTGAGTTGCGCCACCAAGGGCATGCGCTCCAGGGCGTTACCCAGGACAATGTGAAGTTGTACTGCACTCCAATCGTCAACCTGTTCAAGCACGATGCGGTTCCGATCCGCCTGGACGGAAAACAGGATGAATACCTGTTGATCCCTGGGGAATATGCGCGTGGCCATGCCAGCGTTTTTTCCGTAGACAGTGTCACGGGCTGGCGCCCCGGCGGGTTGGGGTATCGGGCGTACGTGCCGTTCGAGTCTTTTGAGCACGATGGTGATAGCGACGGATCGGTGAGCCCCCCCAGTTATTGCCTGCGTCAGCGCGTGTCGACACATCAGGATGAGCTTGAAACCTGGATGGGCTTCGGCAATGGGCTGGGGCATGACCAGGAAACGCTGTCGATCGAGCTGACCTGTACCAACCACAATCTGCCCCGGCACTTGCGGGCGGGCGCGATCAATCAACCGTGTGAGCAGACGCCGGAAGGTTTGTCGTTTCGCAATATCAGCGCACCGACCGCCAGTTTGATACCGCCTCTTGATCAGGATTTTCTCTGGCGGCTGATCAGCAACATGTCGCTCAATTACCTGTCGCTGAGCGATATCAACGCCTTGAAAGTCATCCTTGAAACCTACGACCTGCCGCGTTTTCACGATCGACAGGCACTGAAGGTCAGCCGTCGGCGCCTGGATGCATTGCAATCGATCACTCATTCGGCCGTCGACCGCTTGCATCGCGGGTTGCCGTTTCGCGGCGTGCGCGTCGACCTGACCGTCAATTGCCAAGGCTTCCTCGGCCAAGGCGAGGTGTTTGTGTTCGCGTCAGTACTCAATGAGTTTTTTGCGTTGTACGCCAGCTTGAATGCCTATCACGAACTACGAGTCATCAGCACACAAGGAGACGTGTACCAATGGCCACCCCGGATGGGCCAACAGCCCCTGCTTTGACCGAATTAACCCGGGTCATCCGCGAATACTCGCTGTTTCAGGCGGTATCGCAGGTGATCAAGCGCTTGCGTGAAGCCCACCCATTGCTGGATGAGGACGCGGCGTACGACCAATTGGAGTTCCAGGCCAACCCAGGGCTCGGTTTCCCCGGACACGACATCGACAGGGTGGAGTTTTTTTATGAGCGGGATCAATTGCGCGCCCGACTGCGCGTCAACGTCCTGGGCCTGTGTGGGGCGGGTTCACCCTTGCCGGCGTTTTATGGTGAACAGGTGCTGGCCGACAGTTTGGGCGCAAACCCGACCCGCGATTTTCTGGACGTGTTTCACCATCGCCTGCACCGGCTGATGTTGCCAATCTGGCGTAAATACCGCTATCGGGCGAGCTTCAAGGCGGGAGCCAATGATGCTTTTTCCGAGCAAATGTTTGCCTTGATCGGGCTTGGGGGGCCGCGCCTGCGAAACGTCGCTCAGCTGGACTGCAAACGGCTGTTGCCCTACCTGGGGTTGCTGAGCCTGCGGGTGCATTCCGCCGCCTTGATCGAAACGGTGCTGCGCTACTACTTCAAGCACCACCGATTATTTATCGAGCAATGGGTTCAACGCACAGTCGTTATCGCTCCCGAGCAATGTAACCGACTGGGCATCGCCAATAGCAGGCTGGATCAGGACCAGGTGCTGGGCCAGCAAGTTGTAGACCGCAGCGGCAAGTTCCGGGTGCATGTGCTGGGACTGGGCTGGCAGCGGTTCCACGACTTCCTGCCCACCGGGCAGGATTTCCAGGTGCTGTGCGCATTGGTGCGCCTGACCCTGCGCGACCCCCTGGAGTATGACGTGCGCCTGGTATTGGCCAGGGAGGAGATCCAGCCATTGCATATCGGCGAACACAACCTGTGCCGCCTGGGCTGGACAAGTTGGCTGGTGCATGAGTGCGCCGACGGCGCGGTCATTGTGGCCCGCAGCATTCAATAGGGACGAATTGACGATGGTGAATGTGGACTTGCAACAACTGATTCAGACACTGACCCCTCAGGCACGCCGTGATCTTGAGCGCTCCGCGCAAAGATGTGTCTTGCGTGGCGGCAGGGAAGTGTTGGTGGAAGATTTGCTGCTGGCCTTGCTTGAGCATCATGACGGCGTTCTGGCCAGGGCGTTGGCCGATGCCGGGATAGAGGCCAGCGAGCTTCAAGCGACGCTTCAGCCCAGGAGTGAGGCGAGCGCATCGCGCAACCCGGTGTTTGCCCAGCCCCTCGTGGAATGGCTGCAACAGGCGTTGCTGGTCGCCCACCTGGACCTGCGCCAAACCGAAGTGGATCAGGGCGCTCTATTACTCGCGTTGTTAACACACCCGGCACAGCACGCCGGAAGCGGTTACCAGGCATTATTGAGCCGGATCGATACCCAACGCGTGCGTGAATTCCTGACGAGCCACACTGCGGCCAGCGCTCCGTTATCCAGTGGTGATGCGTTGCTGGAGCGCTTCACCCATGACCTGACTCAACAGGCCCGGGAAGGTCATATTGACCCGGTGTTATGCCGCGATACCGAGATCCGGCAGTTGATCGACATTCTCCTGCGTCGACGCAAGAACAATCCGATTCTCGTCGGTGAGGCTGGGGTAGGTAAAACAGCGATTGTCGAAGGGCTGGCCTTGTGTATTGCTGGTTTACAGGTACCGGAGCCGCTCAAGAACGTACGGTTGCTGAGCTTGGACATGGGCGCGCTTCAAGCCGGCGCCAGTATCAAGGGTGAGTTCGAGCGACGGCTAAAGGGTGTGATCGATGAGGTCAGCGCCTCGCCCACGCCAGTGATTCTGTTTATCGACGAAGCCCACACGTTGGTGGGGGCGGGGGCACAGGCGGGTGGCTCGGATGCGGCCAATCTGCTTAAGCCGGCCCTGGCTCGCGGTGAGCTGCGGACCATCGCCGCCACGACCTGGTCTGAATACAAGCAGTACTTTGAAAAAGACGCTGCATTGGCGCGGCGTTTCCAGCCGGTGCGAGTTGCAGAACCCAGCGTCGACCAGGCGGTGGCGATCCTGCGCGGTCTGGTACCGGTGTATGAAGCCAGCCACGGTGTGTATGTGCGTGATGATGCCGTGGTCGCAGCTGCGCAAATGAGCGCGCGTTACCTGGCGGGGCGTCTGTTGCCCGACAAGGCTGTAGACGTGTTGGACACCGCCTGTGCTCGCGTGCAGATCAGCCACGTGACCGCGCCACCGGCATTGCAGAGCCTGTACGCCGAACTGGCCGAAGGCGCGCGCCAGCGTCAGGCGGTCAGTCGCGACAGGGACGCAGGGTTGGCAGTGGATGAGCAGGCCTTGCACCTGTTGGAACAGCGCCTGGAAGCCGTCGAGGACAAGCGCCAACGTGTGGAACAAGCCTGGCATGAGCAGCGATCCTTGGCCGAGCAGGTGCTTGCAATGCGCCGACAACTGGATGACGCGCGTCTTGCGGGGCAGGGCGTCGATGCGCTTGAGCAGGCCTTGGCTGTACAGCGAGAAAAATTCCTGACGCATCAGAGCGAACACTCACTGGTTGGCCTTGAGGTATGCCCGCGCCTGGTGGCACAGGTCATCAGCGCCTGGACCGGCATTCCGACCGAGCAATTGGCCCACGAGCACAATGAAAGTGTCCAAGACTTTGCCACGGCCTTGCGCTTACGCATCCTCGGTCAGGAGCATGCCGTGCAAGCCTTGGACCGCAACCAGCGTGCCGTTGCTGCTGGGCTCAACAAGGTAGACGCGCCGGTGGGCGTGTTCCTGCTGGTGGGACCGAGCGGTGTGGGTAAGACCGAAACTGCCTTGGCCTTGGGCGATCTTCTGTACGGCGGCGAGCGCTTTGTCACGACCCTTAACATGTCGGAGTTCCAGGAAAAACACTCCCTGTCCCGGCTGATTGGCGCACCCCCAGGCTATGTCGGCTATGGCGAGGGAGGCGTACTGACGGAGGCCGTGCGTCGACGCCCGTATTCAGTGGTGTTGCTTGACGAAGTCGAAAAAGCTGACCCGGAGGTGTTGAGCCTGTTCTACCAGATTTTCGATAAGGGATTGGTGAACGATGGTGAAGGCCGGGAAATCGATTTTCGCAATACGCTGATCCTGCTGACGTCCAACCTGGGCAGTGCGTGCATTGCAGATTTATGCGCTGGCGGACAGCGCCCTGATATCCAGGTGCTTGAGAGCGCCATTCGCCCCTTATTGAGCGACCACTTCAAGCCGGCCTTGCTGGCAAGGATGCGGGTTGTGCCCTATTACCCCGTAACGGGTGCCGTATTACACGATTTGGCCCGGCTCAAGCTGGAGCGCCTTGGGCAGCGGTTGCAGCTACGACAGGTTGCGTTCACTTATACCCCCGAGTTGGTCGTGCAGATGGCTGCGCGCTGTGTCCACAGTGACAGTGGTGCGCGATACATCGATCAGTGGATCGAGACCTGCCTGCTGCCCCAAGTGGTTGATCTTCTGCTCGCAGCGATGGCCATCGGCGAGCGCCTGTCGCGGGTGCATGCCAGTCTTGACGCCGACGGGCAGCCGATCTGCGAGCGCAGCCAATGACGGGCCATCGGTTTTCCGCCTTGGCTGAACCCCTGGTTTACGCCAGCACATTGCTGGACTGGTTCGCCCGCCTAGGCGTTGTGAGCGACGAAGCCACTCTGCTTGAGCTGTGTACTGCCGCCAGCGCCCAACTGAGCGAGTGCGAGCTCTGCCAGCTGTACTATCGCCACGAGAACCAAGGCCGGCTTGAGCTGATCGCCCAGTATTTACCTGGCCCGCTGTCGTCCGGGGAGGCGCTTTCAGGTGCCGACTTTCAAAACGAACAGTTGCTGCACTATGTCATCAAGCAGAACGCTGCCCTGAGCCTGGAAGATCTGCCCGCAAGCGTCTATGAGAGCGGGTTTCTGCCCACGGGGAATTCACCGTGGCGCGCCGTGGCATGCATGCCGCTGGTCAACCGTTCCAACGCCATCGCCGGTGTGTTGCTGTGTGCCAGCCAGCGCTCGACATCCCTTCAGGGCCACCTTTCTTCATTAAGCCAACTGGGCAACTTTGCCTTGAGTCAGTTGGCGCTTTTGCGCCAAGTTCGCCCCGTACCCGACAGCTCCCCGCAGCAACGGCGTGCGCCCACTGTCGGTGCTGCGTTCGGGTTGATCGGCAACAGCAAGGCCATGGACGTAACCTGCCGGTTGATCGGCAAAGTATTAAACACCCCCTACACGGTGCTGCTGCGAGGCGAAACCGGTACCGGTAAAGAAGTCGTGGCACGCGCCATCCACGCTGCGGGACCCCGTCGAGCCAAAGCATTCGTAGTACAGAACTGTGCGGCCTTTCCGGAGGGACTGCTGGAAAGCGAACTGTTTGGCTACCGCAAGGGCGCCTTTACTGGCGCCGAACGCAATCACTGCGGATTGTTCGATGCGGCAGATGGCGGCACCTTACTCCTGGATGAAATCGGCGATATGCCGTTGTCGTTACAGGCCAAGCTGCTGCGCGTATTGCAGGAAGGCGAGATACGCCCGCTGGGCGCAAGTGCTGCCCATAAGGTCGACGTACGCATTATTGCCGCGACCCACCGCGACCTTGGCGAAATGGTTGCCCAAGGCAGTTTTCGTGAAGACCTCTATTACCGCCTGGCGCAATTCCCTATCGAACTGCCCGCCTTGCGTGAAAGGGACGGCGATGTGCGGCTGCTGGCACGGGAGTTCACAGACGCGGCCTGCTTCGCCCTCGGCCGCTCCCCCGTTGAGTGGTCGGACGCCGCCCTTGATCAGCTGTCGACCCACGGGTTTCCCGGCAATGTCCGCGAACTCAAATGCCTGGTGGAACGTGCCGTCTTGCTGTGTGACGACGGCGTGATCCTTCCCGCGCACCTGTCCCTTTCACCCGTACCCGACACGGCCACTGTTGACTCAACGCTGCGCCAACGGTTGGAGCGCGTGGAGCGGGCATTCTTGATCGACTGCCTGCACAAGAATCGTGGCAATCGGACCCGCACTGCACGTGAATTGGGCGTTGCGCGGCGCACGCTGCTCTACCGCCTTGCGCGCTTGAAGATTCCCGAAGGCGACCTCCGCGAAGAGTGCTGAATGACCCCCGCTATGAATGCCTAACTTTTTTGGGAGATGCCTGATGTTTCTTCATCCATGGCAAGCCGTGGTGCTTGTGCTGTGTTTGCTGGGCGGCTGTAACGCCAATTACGTCTTTGATGACGCCGACTATCGTCCTCTGGGTGACCCCCAGGCGACCCTTCGCGGCCGTTGAGCCGGGAGCCCTGACATGCAATTAGTATTGGAGGTGAGTGGTGGTGGCCAGGCTGAACCGTCGAGCCATAAAACGTTTGACGGCGTCGGTGGCATCATCGGTCGGAGTACGACCTGTGACTGGATCATCGCCGATCCCAAACGTTTGGTGTCGAGCCACCATGGCTTGGTCAGCTATCGCGACGGTCAGTATTTCCTGACCGATATCAGCAGCAACGGTATCGCTGTATCCGGTACTTCGGAGCGCTTGCGCAAAGGGCTGGCGCGATTGATCAACGACGGTGATGTCTATCAACTGGGCTCAGTGGACATCCGCGCCCGGCTGAAGGCGCATGTTCGGCAAGCATTCGCGTTTGACGCGACGATTCCCGATGATGCCTTCCTGGGGCTGGATCCTCTGCGTTCGATGGACGTTGAGCAGCAACGTGGTGCGTATTGCGATGAGCTGGACGCATTGAATACCGCACCGCAGGCGGTCGATCAACTGGAGGTTCACGGGACCGTTGAGAGCGATCACCTGACGCTACCGCAATGGGCTTCCCCCGCAAAGGCGTTACCCGTAACGACTGTGCCGCACATGCAGGACGGGTTCTGGGTACAGTTCGGGGCGGCGCTGGGAACCCCTTTGGATACGCTTGATTCACCGGCGCGCGAGGCCCTGGCAATCAGTGTCGCCGGCCTGTTCAGGCAAAGCATTGAAGGCCTGCAGCAGGGCCTGAGAACCCGCGACGAACTGAACAGCGAACTGAACCCGAATTGGGCCCGTCCCGCGTCCATGAGCAAAAACCCTTTGAAAGACAGCGCCGACCCCTCGACGACGGTGTCGGCGCTTTTGGGCATTGGCGAACCGTCACAGATGTCGGCCGAACTGGCGGTAGCCGACGCGTGCCGGGATCTGCAGGTGCACCAGCTGGCCTTGGCCGTGGCTTGCCGGGCTGCAGTGCGCAGTGCACTGGTGGCATTTGCGCCGAGTCACTTGCTGCTGTGCTTCGAGCGTGAGGGCAAGCCACCCCGGTTCAACAGGGACGGCGCCCATTGGCGGGCGTACCAGCGTCATTACGAACGCTTGGCCGACAACGACACCTTGGTGGGGCAGTTATTGCGCCACGACTTTTCCGATGCCTACGCGGAGCAGGTTCGCCTGGTCTCAACCCTGCACGCGAGCTTCTCAGGATGACATTCATGTATCGAACCTCCCTTGCATCCATGCTGTTGGCACTGGGCTTATTAGCCGGCTGCAGCAGCATTTCACCTTTATCGACGTTGACCAAGGTGGACCTGACCCTGACCGCCCACAATGACGTCAACCCTGATCAGCATGGTCGTCCGTCTCCCGTGGTGTTGCAGCTGCTGGAGCTGCGTCACCCCGTGGCGTTTGAAAACGCCGACTTTTTTAGTCTGTATGGTCGGGCGGAACAAGCTTTGCCGAAGGATTGGGTCGCCAGCGAAGAGCTGGAGCTGCGTCCTGGTGAACACGTCGAACTCAAGCTTAGCGTCGCACCCACCAGCCGGTATGTCGGCGTAGTGGCGGCTTACCGCGATTTGCCCCATGTGCAGTGGCGCACGATAGTGCCTGTGGCCCATCGACAATTGACCCGTGCCCAACTGGTGCTGGACCACAGCGGCATTCGGGTGGACGGACCCCGCGCCAGCGCAGGGGTGGATTGAGATGCACACCCATAAGGTTATCTGGCAAGAAGGTATGCTGCTGCGGCCTCAGCACCTGCAGCACAACGACCGTTATTACCATCAGCAGCTCAACCGTACCCGCCTGATGGGCGGCGATAGCTGGGGGTTCCTCAGCCTCAATATCGATATGCAGTACCTCAACCTCGGCAAAGTCGTGGTCAACCAGGCCAGCGGCGTTTTGCCAGACGGTACGCTGTTTGAATTGAGCGCCGAGATGGAACCTCTGGTCCTGCAGGTGCCTACCAATACTGGTCGGTGCGCGTTGTACCTGGCGTTGCCACTGTCGACCGATAATCAGGTCGAAACCCGCAAGCGTGAACAAAGTGACGTGCTGGCACGTTACGTTGGCTGTGAAACCGAAGTGGGCGACTCCAATGCAGGTACAGACTCACGCTGCCAAATCAACTGCGCGCGGCCGGATTTTCGCCTGTTGCTGGGAGAGCAAGGCAACGACGCACTGTATGTGAAGTTACAGGTCGCCCAGCTCGTGGATTCAACCAGCGAAGGCGGGGTCCGGCTGGACGCTGACTATGTACCCACCTTCATCTACCTGCAGGGCTCAGGCTACGTATCTTCGTGTATCAAAGAAGTGATCAGCCTGCTGGCCACCCGAGGCGATGCAATCGCTGCGCGTATTCAGGGCGGTGGCGCAGCCGCAGGTGCGCAGGTCGGCGACTTCCTGATGTTGCAACTGATCAACCGTACGGAATTGATCTTGCGTCACTACCTGGGCCAGCCCCAGGTCCGTCCCGAGGCAGTGTTCCGTGAGCTGCTGGCGATCCTTGGCGAGTTGTCCACGTTCGCCGTCGAACACAAGCGTGCGCAATTGGAGGCGAGTTATCAGCACCACGACCAGGGGGCGAGTTTTCGTGGCGTGATGGCTGGGGTTCGTACGGTGCTGTCATTGGTGCTGGAACAGCACGCTATTGAGCTGGACTTGCAGCCGCGTCAGTACGGCGTGCTGGTTTGCCCGGTGAGTGACCTCAAGTTGCTGGGCAGCGCCACGTTCATCCTGGCGGCCACGGCCCAATGCGACGCCGAGGAATTGCGTCATCGCTTGCCGGCGCACCTGAAGATCGGGCCGGTGGAGCGGATTCGTGAGCTGGTCAACCTGCAACTGGCAGGCATCAAGCTCAAGCCACTGCCGGTGGCGCCGAGGCAGATCCCGTTTCATGCAGGCAAGACCTATTTCATGCTCGAGCTCGATTCCCGTGACATCACCGAAATGGCGCAGTCCGGTGGTTTTGCTTTCCACGCCAGTGGTGAGTTTGCCGAGCTGGAGCTTCACTTCTGGGCCATCAGGAACTGAACGCCATGACCACCGACAGCGAATACCCGCAGGACGAAAAAACCGTCCTGCTCGACCATGAGGGACGCGGCCCCGCTCAGGGGGCTGTTACGGATTTTCCAGCGCCGCCGCGCTTTGAACAGCTGGAAGACCGGATGATCTATACCGCGCAGTTGCAGGGCGCGATGAGCTTCACTATGGGCCCCAATATTCTGGTGGATGCAGCCTGGGAGCTGCTGTTGCAGGTCGTACAGCTCAAGACCAGTTCCGGTCGTGAAAACCTGGCAACCCTCAATGACCGGTTGTCATTGGCGATCACGGCCTTTGAAGCCCATGCCCTGCATCTCGGGGCCGGCAACGCCCAAGTGATGTCGGCGCGCTACGTATTGTGCAGCGTCATTGACGAGGCGGTGACCACAACGACGTGGGGCAGTCGCAGCGAATGGTCGAAGACGAGCCTTTTGAGTCGCTTCCACAACGAAACCTTTGGCGGTGAGAAGTTTTTTCAACTGCTGGAACGCTTTTCCCGTGACCCCCTCAAGTATGTGGCGATGCTGGAGCTGCTTTACCTGTGTCTGTCCGTGGGGTTCGAAGGTAAATATCGAGTCATGGAGCGTGGAGCGGCGCAGCTTGAGACCGTACGTGATGCCCTGTATCGGCAGATCAGGCATGTGCGAGGGGATCGCCCATCGTTGACCGCACCGCTTCACACGGCAACGGCCAGCCAACCTCGGCTGCGGTTGGTCTCCACCGCTTGGGTCAGCTTCATCGCCCTGGCCGGTTTGCTGGCGGTCTACTCGGGGTTTACCTGGATGTTGGATAACGAGCGCATGACTGCGCTGCAACCTTTTCAATCGTTGGCGCCGGATCACAGCCGTCCGCCCTTGTAACGCTGGGAGTAATGAATGAACGCATTCTTCAAGGGCGTGGGCACAGTGCTGCGCAAAATTTGGTTTTGGAGCCTGTTGCTGGTGCTGGCCACTGCATTGCTCATATGGTTCTTCGGCCCTTTGCTGGCGGTGGACGAGCATCGATTCTGGCAAAGTCCGACAGCGCGCCTGCTGACCATCAGCGGTTTGTTTCTGCTGTGGGGGCTGGCGATGGTGATGGTCAGTGGACGTCGTGCCGCGCGGCTTAACCCGGCGCAACAGCAGGCGCGACAGTTAAACCGGGGGTTGGTGGAGACTGAGCGCAGGCAAATGCGAGGGCGCTTCAAGGAAGCGTTGCAGACACTCAAAAGTACCTCTTTCTACGGGGCGCACAGCGAACGTTGGCGTAACGAGCTGCCCTGGTACCTGGTGATCGGCCAACAGGGCAGTGGCAAGACGCACCTGCTGGCGGCCGCAGGGCTGCCATTTGCGTTGAGCCGAAGCGATGTGTCGTCGCCTGCTGCCACGACCTACTGTGATTGGTATTTCGCAGACAACGCGATCGTGGTCGAGACAGCCGGGCGCTACCTGGAGCAGCGTGACAGCGAAACGGATTCGGTGGGCTGGTCGACGTTGCTGGGCCTGCTGCAGTCGCGGCGGCGGGCACGCCCGCTCAACGGCGTGGTCGTGACCGTTTCGATAGATACGCTGATGAGCAGTAATGAGCACGACCTTGAACTGCACGCACGGCATGTCAATAGCCGCTTGCAGGATATCCAACAGACCTTGCATGCGGATGTGCCGATCTACCTGGTGCTGACCCAGGCAGATCGTTTGAACGGTTTTGCCGAGTTCTTCGATGGGCCGCAGGGCGACAGCGCGGATGCGGTACTGGGCGAGTGTCTCGTCAGCACGAAAGCCGGAACTGAAATTGCCCAGGTGCGCGAAGCGTTCGAGACCCTGCTGCGTCGCTTGGGAGCCGAGCTGATTCAGCGCCTGCATCAGGAACGAAACGTTGATCGCCGTGGCCAGTTGCTGGACTTTCCCCGGCAGGCTGCACATATCGGCGAGCGCTTGTGCCTGTTTGTCGGGGCTGCGTTCTCTGCCAATCGCTTCCAACGCATCAATGGCCTGCGCGGGTTCTACCTGACCAGCGCAGGGGCAGGGGACAAGCGTGATTATTTTGCTCAGGGGGTGTTTCGCAAGGCGATCTTTGCCGAACCTGATCTCGCAGGCCTGCATACTCAGGCTCGACAAAGCCTCAAGCGTCGCCAAACGCGGGTGCTTGTAGCCGTGGCGGTGATCATCGCGGCAGGGTTAACGTTGTGGGCCCATAGTTATTCGGTGAACCATCAGCGCCTCCAGCAGTTGGCGGCACTGGACATGCCTCAGGGTGTGACTGCGCAGGATTCGGACGAGCCGCTGGCGCGCCTACCGTTGCTGGACAAGTACCTGGCGGCGACGCGGGTGTTTCCAACGTTGGCAGACGCTCGGTGGGTGGATCGGGCCGGGCTGTATCAGGGCGAGTTGAGCCGTACCGTGTTGGACGATGCTTATGCAGAAGCATTGCGCCGGCAGTTGCTGACTCATGTGGCGGGCCTGCTTGAAGCGCAGTTGCGCGCCAGTTTCGGCGACCGTGATCAATTGCTGGAAACCCTGCGTGCGTACCTGATGCTCAACCTGCGCGAGCGGCGCGACAATGTTTGGTTGGCAGAGCAGGTGGCCGGCCGTTGGTCCGAGCGTTATCCGGGGAATACGTTGGCGCAAACGCGGCTTAATGAACACTTCCAGCGGTTACTTGAGCAACCGTTCGCGATGCCGCTGAATGACGAATTGGTGGCCCAGGCCCGCCTGCAGTTGCGTGGTGAGTCACTGGCGGATGTGGTCTACCGCGCGTTGCGCCAACAAGCCCATGGTCTGGAGCCGTTGCGCCTGGCCGAAGGGCGGGTGTTTTCCGCCATAGAGCCGCCTATCCCTGGCTTTTACACCAAACGGTACGTGCAGTACTTTGAAAAGCAGGGGCCCAGGCTGGTCAATGGGATCGCCCAGGACAACTGGGTGCTTGGCGCCAGCACCGATCTCAGTGCGATGGACCTGCGCGGGCTCATGCTTGAGCTGGAACAACGCTATTTCAGTGAATACGCTGAGGTTTGGAGCCAGGCCATCGGTCAGGTTCGCTTGCTGGAAAGTGGCAGCCTCAGCCAAACCGTTGATCAGCTTTCAAACCTGACCTCCGCCCAGTCCGCATTGGTGCAACTGTTGCAGCAAGTTCGCGAAAACACTCGATTGTTGTCGACCCCTGATCGGCTTGAGGCGGTCAGCCAGCAGGCGGGTGAGTTAGTCGGGTCAGCGTCGAGCCTGGTGTTGAATCAAAGGGCGGGGCAGTCAACTTCTGATTCAGCCCGTCGTGCGATGCAGCGCCGTTTCGAGCCTCTGCACCAATTGCTTGATGAGCAGCAGAACCCAGGCGTCGAGTTGACACGCGCACTGCGGTTGCTTGACGAACTTCATCTGCAATTGGCCGCGCTAAGCCGCGAAAGCGCGCCGGAGCAGGCGGCGTTCAATATGGTCAAGCAGCGCATGGAGGGGCAGCAACCACTGCTGGGCCATGTGCGTGACGCGGCGACGCGTTTGCCGTTGCCACTCAAGGACTGGTTCGAAGGGATGGCCGACGACAGTTGGAGGCTTCTGTTGGATGAGGCCTATGGCTATGTGAATCAGCGCTACCAAAGTGAAGTCCATGGCTTTTATGCCAAGGCGATTCAACGCCGGTATCCGTTCAACGCCCATGCCGTTAGCGATGTCGCATTGGCTGATTTCCAGGCGTTCTTCAAGGCACGGGGCGTATTGGCGCACTTTTATGAAGGCTACCTGCGGCCGTTCGTCAGCATCGAAGGCAGCCGTTATCGACTGCGGGGTCTGGATGGGCGCAGCCTGCCACTGTCGCGCTCGCTGTTGGACCAGCTCAGTAAGGCCCAGATCATTCGTCAGGGTTTTTTCAGCGAGGAGCAAGGTGAATGGGCGGTACGTTTCACGCTGGCACCCTACAGCCTGGATCAGGCGGTAAACCGGGCGATCCTGCGGATCGGCGATCAACAGCTGGAGTACCGTCACGGGCCCATCGTACCCATGACATTCCACTGGCCCAGCGACGCGGATAACGGCCGCAGCAGCCTAGTACTGGAGCGTGGTACCGCACGGGCGATGGGGATCGAGAAAAACACGGGTGCCTGGTCGTGGTTCCGGTTGTTGGACCTGATGCAGAGCGAGCCTGCCAGCGGCAGGGAAGCCCAGATACTCAAGGCGGATGTGGCCGGGCTGCGTGCCAACTACTTGTTGACCAGTCAGAGCAACCCCAGCCCGTTCCACCTGGCGTCCTGGCGTACCTTCCGCCTGCCGGAGCAATTATGAGTCGACGGGTGTGGCGCAGTGCTGGGCGAACCGCAAAGGGCAAGCAGCGATCACGCAACGAGGACGCTTTTCTGGACTGCCCCCAGCGCGGTTGCTGGGCGGTCGCCGATGGCATGGGCGGGCACCAGGCCGGGGATGTCGCCAGCCAATGGGTAGTCGGCAGCCTGGCGGCGTTATCGGGCAGCGGTAGCCTGGATCAGCGCATCAAGGAATTGCGTGGTTGTCTGCGCATGCTCGACGGCCGATTGCAAATGGCCGACGGCCTGCCGGGCATCATGGGCAGCACCGTGGTAGCGCTGTTGCTTGAGGGCGATCGCGCAGCCTGTGTCTGGGCAGGGGACAGTCGTTGCTACCTGTGGCGTGGGCAGCGTCTGTACCAATTGTCACGCGACCACTCCCTGCAGCAACAGTTGATAGACAAGCAGCAGTTGAGTCTGGCGCAAGCCCAGGCCCATCCAGATGCCCGCGCCCTGACCCGCGCCATTGGTGCACGACAGCCGTTGAACCTTGAGGTGCTGGAACTGGCGACTCATCCAGGCGATGTATTTTTATTGTGCAGCGACGGTTTGTATCAAGGCCTCAGCCACGGCGAGCTGGGGAGAGCCATGGCGATGGGCGCGCCGCGACAGGTACTGGACCGCTTGTTCCGCGATGTATTGCGTGGGGCCGCGCAGGATGATTGCACCGCCGTAGTGGTGCAGCCATGAACGCCACAGCCGGGTTGCCAAACCTGTTGGCGGGGCGTTACCAGCTTGAGCGGCTACTGGGCACCGGCGGCATGGGCAGGGTCTACAGAGCTCGTGACCTGTTGCACGAAGCGTTTGGCGAGCCCAATTCCAGCGTGGCACTGAAATTATTAGGCGAGGCATTCTCAGGCTCTCCCGATGCTCATGTATTGCTTTACAGCGAGTTTGCCCTGACCCGCAGCCTGCGGCATGAGCACGTGGTGCGTTTGTATTCTTTCGAGGTCGACACCGCCCATCAGTTAGCGTTCTTCACCATGGAACTCATGCATGGGCTGACCCTGGATAAACTGCTGGTGGAGTGCCCGAATGGCCTGCCGTGGGCCGAGCTGCAACCGATTGCCCTGCAATTGCTTGAGGCACTTGCCTATAGCCATCAGCAGGGGGTGCTGCATGGTGATGTGAAGCCGGCGAATGTCATGCTGGGAGAGCAGGGGCTGCGCTTATTCGATTTTGGCCTCGGGCACGGTGAGTCCCAAAGGGCGGCCGGGCTGCCGGGCTTGAGTCGTAGCCGTTTGAAGGCATGGACGCCGGCGTATGCCGCGCCGGAACTGCTGGCCGGAGGCGGTCTGAGCGAGTGTTCTGACCTGTATGGTGCCGCCTGCGTAGTGTATGAATTGGCCCATGGAAAGCGTTTGAGCGTGCGTGAGCCCGGTCAACCCCTGGTACGGCCGCGACAACTGCCCAGGCACTGTTGGCCGGCCTTGCGCACAGCCATGGCGTCGGACCCGGAGCGCCGCAGTGTCTGCGTCAATGCGTTGCGCGAGGCGATGGCGACGCGGCGGCGACCCTGGTTTGGGTAATACGGTGTTACCCCGCCAGGCCATGCAGCTGACAGTAATCTTCCCAACTGAGCCCGGCCATTTGCGCGACTTCCTTGTGCACTTCAAGGCGCTGCGCTTCATAGGTCTCGGTGCAATCGGCGGTTAGCTTAAGGGTCAGTTCCCAGGCAAATAGCCCCTGGCGTTCGGCTTCTGCCTCGAAGGCTTCATGCAGGCGTTCGGCGCGGTACTGTGCTTGGGTTTCGCCCTTGGCCTGGGCGGCCAACGGGTTCAAGGTATTCAGCTCTGCGGCCACCTCGGGATGGGCATCGAGGAACTTGTCCAGTGCACGTTGATGGTTTTCGCCGGGTTGGGACAATGGCTTGCTCCTGTTCAGGTGGTTTCAGGCCCCGGCTCTGAGCCGGCGGCGAGGGCATCGATTGCCTTGATTCAGGCAAGCCAGATTTTGGCAGGAAACTGCGGCCTGTCGTCAATCGATGCTGAAAAATCGCTCGGATAGATGGCAAAAGGCTTTCACTTACCGTGCCAGGACGTGTAGCGTTAGCGCCGGTGTTTCAGCCCTGCCTTCCAGGGGCACAGGCGTGGGCAGAGGGACGGGTCATGGCGCAAACGCTGTTCAAGCTTTTTTTCACCCAACGTCTGGCTGCCTTGGCCAGCACCGAGTCATTGCGTGCGATTCGCGAAGGGTTGCTGTGGATCCTGCCATGCTTGCTGGTGTCCGCAGGCTTTCTGATTCTGTCTGAGTGCGCTCGGGTGCTGGGTTTCGACCCGCAGGTGGTGGCCTTTCTTTCGGGGCTGCACAACCAGATCAGCTCGGTGATCCCACTGCTGGTGGCCGCGTCCATCGGCTATATGCTGGCGATCCAGCACCGGCTGCCACAGCTACCGGTAGCATTTTTGTGTCTGGCCCACGTGGTGGTGGCGACGTTCATCCTACGCGAGTACCCCAGGGCTTCTGCCACCTTTGTTCTGTTTATCGCCATCGCTTCGCCTCTACTCAATGTACCGGCCATTGCCTGGTTGCATCGCTATCGTTGGACACGACTCGTCAACGAAGAGCTGGTGGGTCACAACCTCAGGGGCACGATTAATATGGTGCTGCCGGGGGCAATGACTGCGCTGGCGTTGGTCGTGGTGTTGTCCTTACTGCTGCAAGTGCCCTACATCGCGCAGCTGCAGGGGCCCCAAGTGCTCGGCGCATTGGAGTCGCCCTACGGCAGCGGTTTGTTTGTGACCCTGATGAACTCCTTGCTGTGGTTTTTCGGCATTCACGGCGTCTATGCCATGCAGCCGCTGTTCGATGTGCTGGACCAGGCGGTCGTGCTCAACAGCACGGCATTGGCAGCCGGTGAACCGATCAAATATGTGCTGAACAGCGGCTTGTTAGGGAGCTTTGCGTTTATCGGAGGCTCGGGCGCAGCGCTGTGCCTGTTGGTGGCGATCCTGCTGTTCTCCAAAAGCCAATCCATGCGCCTGCTGGCGATGGCGAGCCTGCCGCTGTCGCTATTCAACGTCAGTGAGGTCCTGCTGTTTGGCTTGCCGATTATCCTGAATCCGCGTTTATTCATACCGTTTTTGCTGGTGCCCGCGATCAATACGATGGTGGCGTTGACGGTCGTGCTGATGGGGTGGGTATCGCCCGCCGTTGCCAGCGTGCCGTTCACGGCACCGGTGCTGCTCAATGCCTATTTGAGTACCCATGGCGATATGGCGGCAGTGGTGTTGCAACTGGTGCTACTGGGCGTGGGCACACTGGTGTATGCGCCGTATGTGCGCGCGATCCATCGCCAGGCTGCCGAGGGGGGCACGGTGTATCTCAAATCCTTGGATATGACCTTTCGTGGCCTTGAAGAAAAGGGTCGGCTGCGCGAACTGGACCCGGTGCTGGCGTCACACAAGACCCTCGCGCGCCAGGCCCGCGAATTGAGCCACATCCAGCAGATCAGCGACTACGAGTTCTACCTCGAATTCCAGCCACAAGTCTCGACCCGTACCGGGCTGTGTACCGGCTGCGAAGCCCTGATGCGCGCCCGCGACCCTCAGGGAATGGTGCATTCGCCGTGGGAGTTCTTGCAATGGCTGGCCCAGGCGCGCTTGATGCCGGATGTCGATGTGTGGGTCGCCTCCGAGGCCGTGCGCCAGTATCAGACGTGGCAGAAACTGGGGTTTGCCTTGCCGATGACCATCAATATTTCCAGCGCGACACTGACGGATGCCGCTTATGGCGAACGCCTTGTGCAGATCCTCGCCCAGGCCCATGGGCAGGTGTCAGTGGAAATCACCGAAGATGCGCTGGTCGGCGATACCCCCGCCACACGCCAGACCATCCGCAAGCTGCAAGCCATCGGTGCGAAGGTCTATATCGATGACTTCGGCACCGGCTTTTCAGCCTTGAGTTACCTGCACCAGTTTCCGGTGGATTTTATCAAGATCGACCGCAGTTTCGTGGTTGCCCAGCACGACCCCAAAGGCGCCCAGGTGTTGACCGGTATGCTGCGCTTTTGCGAAGCGCTGAATCTTGGTGTGGTGGTGGAGGGCGTGGAAACTGCCGAGCAACTGGCCTTTCTGAATACCGGGGGCGAGTTGTTTATCCAGGGCTGGTATTTCAGCAAGGCGCTTCCGGGGGATCAGTTGCAAGGGTTTGTGCGTGAGCGTGCAGCGTTGGTTGAGGGGTAGTCTCGCCAACGCTATTTTGCTGATGCAATGCGAACTAACTGTGGGAGCGGTGTTCGGCAAACCAACGGGTCGATAGGCTAAGCAGGATCAGCGCCGCGCTGTGTCTGTTCGATCTCCTTCACCAAATCATAGAGGCGCGCCAGGCGTTCGCGATTGTCGTGGTCCCACGGGTGAAAACCGGGTTTGAAGTAGTGCAGCCAGGGCCGCAGCATCCTTGGGAAGACGCCTTTAGGCCCGTAAAGAAATTTGAGCATTCGCCACAGGCCTTTCCAGAAGCCTACGGCCTTGCGGTCGGCGATCAGCAAGCGCAGGTGGAAATCCAACACCACCAGCCAGAAGAACACCGTCGTCGTGAGCATGGTGCCGGTGCGCAGCAGGTAACGTTTGGGCCCGGGTTTGATCACAGTGTTCCAGACATCAAAGGCCACGGCTTTGTGCTCGGTTTCTTCCAGGGCGTGCCAGTACCACATTTGTTGGTAGCCCTTGAGTGAATCGCCAAAGCGCGAAGGGTCGCTCAGCAGGATTTCAGCCAGCATCGCCGTGTAGTGTTCCAGGGCAATGGTGATTGCCAGGTTAAACGACGGCGCGAAGTGTTTCTTTTGCAGGTCGAGGATGAATTTGAGCCGGCGATCCAGGGTGTGCGCCGGCAGCCCGGCGGTTTGCAGCAGGTCGTTGTAGGCCACGTGTTCGCGGCTGTGCATGGCCTCCTGGCCAATAAACCCCTGGATCTCTTTTTTCAACTCGGGGTCGCTGATCTGTTGGCGGTAGTGCCGCACGCTGTCCATGAAAAACAACTCACCCTGAGGGAACAGCAGCGACAACGCGTTGAAGAAATGCGTGACGAACGGGCCCTGTTCATGCCAGTTGGTGATGCGCTCGGCGGGCAGGGCGAAACGGATATCGCGACGGATAGGCAGCATAGTGCGTGCTCCTGTTCAGAGACGGGGCTTGTCGTTGGTTTCAAACACCGGCGCACGCAGCTTGGGCGCCATGCGCTTGCTGGCCCATACCACCAGAGCTTGATAAGCCGCAGGCAGGCACCGGGCAAGCAGGTCGAGGCAATACGCATCGCGGCCGATCAACACGCGGCGTTTATTTTTGCGTACCCCCTGCAGGATGACCTTGGCGGCCTGGTCGGCATCGGTGATAAACAGCTTTTCGAAGTCGGCGCGGGCCTGTTGTTCGCTGTGGATCAGAAAACCGGTCATGTTCGCGTCGATACGGCTGCTGCGGCAGATATCGGTACGAATGCCACCGGGGTGTACGCAGGTGGCCGAGACGCCGCAGCGCTGCATATCCAGCTCCTGGCGCAGGGATTCGGTAAAACCACGTACGGCAAACTTGGTGGCGTTGTAACCACTCATGCCGGGCTGGGCAAACAGGCCGAACACGCTGGACGTGTTGATCACATGGCCGTCGCCGGAAGCTTTCAGGTACGGCAGGAACGCTTTGGTGCCATAGACCACGCCCCAGAAGTTGATGCCGACGATCCACTCCAGGTCGGCGTAGTCCACGCCTTCTACCGTACTCGACAGTGCCACCCCGGCATTGTTGAACACCAGGTTGACCTGGCCATGCTCGGCTGCGCAACGTGCGGCCCAGTCATCCATGGCCTGGCGATCGGAAACGTCCAGCACTTGGGTGGTGACCAATACAGGCGACAGGGATGAAGTCTTAATTAGCGCCACCGTCTGCTCCAGCCCTTGGCTGTTTCTATCGGCCAGTGCCAGATGGCAACCCTCCCGCGCCAATGCCAGTGCCAAGGCGCGGCCCATGCCGGATGCCGCGCCGGTGATCGCCGCGACGCGGCCGTTAAATGACTTCATGACAGGCTGCCTTCTGCAGAGGGAAGCGGCGCCGCGGCCGGCTTGGCGGGCGCGGGGGTCGGCAGCAGATTCGCCACGTAGTCCTTGAGCGCAAACTGCCGGGTGACCTGCTTGAAGCGCCAGGTTGAGCCGGGCCACAACGTGGTGTTCTTACCGGTGCGCGGGTCGAGGTACCAGCTTTGGCACCCGCCGGTGTTCCAGATGGTGCGCTTGAGCTTGGCTTGCAGCTGCTGGTTGTAGGCGCTTTCGACTGCCGGCTTGACGTCGACCGTGGCGATGCGATGCCGCTGCATCTGCTTGAGGGCGTCGAGGATGTAAGTGACTTGGGCTTCGATCATCAGGATCATCGAGTTATGCCCCAGGCCGGTGTTGGGCCCGACAATCAGGAACAGGTTGGGATAGCCCGGCACCGTGGTGCCCTTGTAGGCATGGGCGCCGTCGTGCCAGGTGTCCATCAGGTCGACGCCGTCACGGCCGATGATGCAGTCGCGGGGCAGGGGGTCGGTGGCCTGGAAACCGGTGCCGAATATCAGGCAGTCTGCCGGGTGTTTGATGCCGTCCGCCGTGACGACGCCGTCGGCTTCGACACGCAGCACCGGGTGGGTCACCACCTCGACATTGCTGCGGGCCAGGGCCGGGTAATAGTCATTGGAGATCAGCACGCGCTTGCAGCCGATGGTGTAGTTCGGCGTCAGGGTCTTGCGCAAGGAAGGCCGTGCAACCTGCCTGTGCAGATGACGCAGGGCGATTTTCTGCACCAATTTCATCAAGCGTGGGTGCAGGGCGAAGCCCACGACGCGGCCCTCCAGCGCCCAATAGAAGGCACCGCGCATTAGCCGTTGGGTGAAGGGCAGGTGCTTGAACAGCCAGCGTTCGACGGGTGTGATCGCTCGGTCAGGCTTGGGCATGATCCACGGTGGCGTGCGCTGGAACAGGTCCAGATGGGCCACTTGCGGTGCAATTTTCGGTACAAACTGAATAGCGCTGGCGCCTGTGCCGATCACCGCGACGCGTTTGCCCTTCAAGGAATAGTGGTGGTTCCACTGCTGGGAGTGAAAACGCTCGCCCTTAAAGGTGTCGAGCCCTGGAATATTCGGTAACGCAGGGCGCGACAAGCCGCCCATGCCCGACACCAGCACGCGCGCATTGACCTGGCGACCATTGCTAAAGCTCAGTTGCCAGCGTTGCTGCGCCTCATCAAACACCGCGCGCGCCAGGCCCATGCCAAAGCGCAGGTAGGGCGCCAACTCAAAGCGCTCGGCGCACTGCTCCAAGTAGCCACGAATTTCTGCCTGTGGCGCGAATTGGCGGGTCCAGCCAGGGTTGGGCGCAAACGAAAACGAATACACGTGGGACTGCACATCGCAGGCGCAACCGGGGTAGTGGTTATCGCGCCAGGTGCCGCCGAGGCTGTCGGCCTGTTCGGCGATCAAGAAGTCGGTGAAGCCGGCCTCCTTGAGCTTGATGGCCATGCACAAGCCGGCAAAGCCTGAGCCGATGATGGCGATATCGATTGAATCACTGTGGGCAGTCATAGGCAGATTCCCGTGCTCCTGTTTTTGTTTTGGCTTTTAGATAAAACACCATTGCAAAGGAAAAATGAATTAATTATTTTAAAAAAGATTTTAAATAATCTACCTGAAAATATCGCCTACGCTAGTCATTCGCTCCTCATGTGCGACCTGTCCGACGGACAGCACCTTGCGCACGCAGTTAAGGAACAGAGCGTTAACGGTAGCTGAGGCCTGCACCAATACCGGTCGGGCCGTCGGCAGCAGGGAAGCAGAGGACCGAGCTATGGCTATGGAATGGATGACCGCTGGCGCCGTATTGGTTGGCGTAAGCGCGTTGTTGTGGGGGTTCAGTGCGCGGATGACGCGGCGCATTGAAGCGGCGGTGCCGATCAAGGGGCGCTTCGTCGAGGTGAATGGCGAGCGCTTTCACTATGTAGAAGAGGGCAAGGGCCCGCCGCTGGTGATGATCCACGGGCTGATGGGCAGCAGTCGCAACCTCACCTATGCGTTGTCGGGTCAGTTGGCCGCGCATTTCCGAGTGATTACTCTCGACCGTCCAGGGTCGGGTTATTCCACTCGCCACAAAGGCACCCCGGCCGACCTGCCGGCCCAGGCTCGGCAAATCCTCGGGTTGATCAAGACCTTGGACTTGGATAAACCGCTGGTGCTGGGCCACTCCCTGGGCGGCGCGATTTCCCTGGCGCTGGCACTGGATCATCCCGAGGCGGTTTCCGGCTTGATTCTGGTGGCGCCGCTGACCCATCCCCAACCCACCTTGCCCTTGGTTTTCTGGTCACTGGCGGTACGTCCGGCCTGGTTGCGTCGCTGGGTTGCCCATACCCTCACCGTGCCCATCGGCATGCTCACCAGTCGCTCGGTGGTCAAGGGCGTGTTCGCCCCAGACCCGGCCCCTGACGATTTCGCCACCCGTGGCGGTGGGATGCTGGGCATGCGCCCGGATAATTTCTACGCGGCCTCCAGCGAGATCGCCCTGGTCAATGATTACCTGCCGGCGATGGTCAAGCGCTACCCGCAATTGACCGTGCCCATCAGCCTGATCTACGGCGCCAAGGACAAGGTGCTGGACTTCCGGCGGCACGGCCAAGCCTTGGCCGATAAGGTGCCCGGTCTCAAGCTGCAGTTGGTGGAAGGGCGCGGCCATATGCTGCCGATCACCGCGACAGCGCGTGTTGTCGAAGCGGTCCAGCAATTGGCAAAACGCACGCGAATGCAAGAAAGCGCGACGATCCTGCATGCGCCGTTCGCACTGGCGAACAAATAATCATGCAGTTCATTGCGGGTCGAGTCGTCGCAAATGCCTGCTCTAGAGACCTGACCAACAGCCCAGAAAAACGACTGCCCGGTCATGTTCAAAAGGGTTCAAAAAAATAGTTGACGACCTACCGATTCCGCGTTATTTATTTAAAAAAATATTTCAATTTATATTTTGAAATGATTTTTGAAGTGCCTAAGAGCGAATAAAAATGAAAAAAACGTCTTTTATCGCATGGTTGATTTCCTGGGGCGTCCAGTGCTCCTCGGACCTGTTTGTTGCACACCTGCCAGCTCGCCTCATCCGGAGGCTGCCATGAATCAGACTCTGGCAGCGCCGGCCGTATGGGCCGATGGCAAGCGTCATCTCTGGTGGCTGGGCATCATGCCCTTGGCGACGCCACTGCTGTCCGGCGCCTTGGCAATCGGTACCGGCATCCAGCAATTATGGTGGGTGGGCGTATTGGTGATCTTCGGCCTGATCCCCCTGATCGACGGCCTGCTCGGCGAAGACGTCAGCAACCCGCCTGAATCCGCCGTCAGCCACCTCGAAACCCAAAGCTACTATCGCTGGATCGTCTACACGGGGGTCGTATTTGTAATCTCCTCAGTGGTGATCACCGGCTGGCTCGCCGCCGGGGGTATTGAATGGATCATCCAGGGTGGCCTGTTGCAAGCGACCGCCGGCCTTGAACCTTCAAGCTGGCTGGCCCACGCCGCTGACTTCATCACTGCCCGTACTCAGTTGCATGGCGAACCCAGTTGGGTGACTTACCTGGCGATGGCCATGGCCACCGGCGCGGCTACGGGGATCGCCATCAACACCGCTCACGAGCTGGGGCACAAACCCAAGCCGCTGGAAGTGTTTCTTGCCAAGGTCACCCTGGCACCGACCTTCTACGGGCACTTCTACACCGAACATAACCGCGGCCACCACGTGCGCGTCGCCACGCCGGAAGATCCGGCCAGCTCGCGCCTGGGTGAAAGTTTCTGGGCCTTCCTGCCACGCTCGGTGTGGTTCAGCGCCCGCTCGGCCTGGAACCTTGAGCGTGAACGCCTGCGCAAACTGGGCCTGCCGGCGTGGCACTGGCAAAACGGCGTACTCAGCGCCTGGATGTACAGCGTGGTGTTGTGGGGCGCGATGATCGCTTGGCTGGGGGTGGCGGTGATTCCGTTCCTGATTATCCAGGGCATCTACGGTTTCTCGTTGCTTGAAGTGGTCAACTACGTCGAACACTACGGCCTTAAACGCCAGAAGTTGCCCAATGGCCGTTATGAGCGTTGCTCGCCACGCCACTCCTGGAACAGTAATCGCATCGTGACCAACATCTTCCTGTTCCAACTGCAACGGCACTCCGATCACCATGCCAACCCCACGCGTAGTTATCAGTCATTGCGCCACTTTGATGAATCGCCGCAACTGCCTTATGGCTACGCCAGCATGATTGTGTGGGCCTATGTACCGTACTTGTGGCGACGTCGCATGGACCACCGAGTACTCAATCACTATGCCGGGGATATCACCCTGGCCAATCTTCAGCCGTCTCAGCGTTTGAAGTATTTAGAGAAATACAGCGGTTCTGCCAAACCGTTCTAATACGCATCAAACATTGGTTAACACGCTCGGGATCTGTGTATCGCGCAGGTTTCTATCGCCCAGGCTTTGCCTGAAAACGTTGCAAGAAAGTGGTTTGACCCGAACAAAAATAATTAAAGGGAAGGACGTACACCATGCAAACACCTGCCAAGTTCACCACCCATATTGTATTGGCCGCGCTGGGTCTTATTGCCTATCACCAGGCCCAGGCCGCACGCATCGAACCGGCCGGCAGTGCCTTTACTGCCCAGGGACCCATCAGTTTTTCCAAGGGCGCGTTGATCAGCGCCGACTGCACCATCAAGGTCGCCGGCAAAGTGGCGGCCGATGGCGCGTCAGTCAATGTCGATAAAGTCGAATTCGAAGGCGGCCTCAAATGCAGCCGGGTTGAAGCCATTAACTTGCCGTGGATATTAATCGCCAAAGATACCAAGAGCGGGTCCATGTCGAAGATCAGCGTGGACGTTCACGCCTTCGGCCTGGGCGGCAAGTGCGGGCCTTCAACCGCCGACGGTACGTGGGATAACGCCACCGGCAAGTTGGAAGCCGCTGATGTGCCGATTGGCGAAGACTGCAAGATCAAGACGGTGTCAATCAAGATGCCGCCGAACTTCAAAGTGGTTGAGTAAGCGTCAGATGTTATTGCGGTAGTTGAATTGAGATTTGGCTGGAAAGGGAAGTTCCGCTTGTTTCACCGTGACCTCTCGTTCATGGCCATTACCCCTGGCGAAATGAATTCGCCTAAACATGTGAGGAAAAACAATGAAAAGCTTGAAAACCCTCGTTTGTGCAACTTCTTTTGCTCTGTGCTTTGGCGCCGTATCGATGGCCAATGCAGCGACCATTGCACCTGCTGGCGCGGCTTTTACAACGTCGGGCACCATTAGCGTGCGGTCGCCGGCGTCCCTGAATATTCCAGTGACTTGCAACATTGTTTTCAAGGGTACCGTGAATAGCGGGGGGGCTGGCGCGTCGATCACTGGTGCCACGGTCAGCGGTTCCAACCCTCTGTGTGCTGTTCCGGTGTTGAGCAACCTGCCATGGCCGCTGACCGTTGCCGGCACGGGCCCTGACGCGTTCACCGGCACTGTTAGCGGTGTGAAATTCAAAATCGTCAACGACTGCAACACGACGCCGGTGAGCATCGCGGTTAACTGGAAGAACTCCACCAACTCGCTGAGTATTTCGACGCCTCAAACGGTGGGCTCTTGCAGCATTACCGCGCTCACTGCTGTTCCGTCTCCCGCCTTTACCGTTAGCCCATAAGTACGCTGAGTGCTTGACGTGATGATCACACGTTGAAATGGGCAAGTGCCTCGAAAGAGGCACTTGTTTGAAGAGGTCGCAAGGGTGAAATACAACAATACGGAGTGGGGCATGAATAATAAGAAAATACACGCACGCACGTTACTGGGCATGGCCGTGATCGGTGGCCTGATGGTTATGACGGGCAGTGCGCACGCCGGCGGGTTCTCTACTCCGACGTTCGGGGCGGAGGGCTGGGGCCGCGCATTCGGTGGTGGTTCGATGTTCAAGAATGATCCGTCCGCGGCCTATAACAACCCGGCAGCGATGGCCTTCATTGACCGCAATATCTCGCAGTTCAACGTGGACTATGCGCGAATCAATATCCACTACAAGGGTAGCGCCAGGGACTATGCGGGCAACCCGACGTCCACTACGACCGTTGATCCTGATACCTTTGAATTCAATTCCGTGCCTCGCGAAGGTGACGGTGGGCAAGGCGGCTTTACCGCCTGGGTGCCGACCGGATTTATGGTCATGCCCATCGGCGACCGTTTCGCCTTTGGTCTGAGCCAAGTGGTGCCCATGGGCGCACGCACGACCTGGGACAATGACTGGAAAGGCCGAGACTTTGCGGTGGACACACGTATCGAAACCGTTGGTCTGACGGGGTCGCTTTCGTTCAAGGTCAACGATGAGTTTTCCATCGGCGGTGGTGCCATTGTTCAGCACACCAAAGGGTTCGTCAGCCAGAACGTTGACCTCTATGCCGCTGCGGCGCTTGCTCCGAATTCGATCCCGTTTCCCGCTGGCATTGGCTATTCGCTGATGCGGGTCAAAGTCGATAACACCTCGGTGGGCTGGTTTGCCGGCCTGGCCTGGAAGCCCACCCCACAAGACACGCTGGGTTTGAACTACCACGCCAAGATCAAGAACAAGCTCGAGGGTAAATACAACATTTACGCCGACGAAGGTTCAACGGGTCTGATTGAGGGGGGCTTGCCAGGTATTTTGTATCCAGGCCTGAACCTTCAAATGAACGGTAAAGCGTCGACCCAATTGGACGTTCCGGCCAGCGCCGCTTTCGATTGGGTTCACCAGTTCAATGATCGTTTTACCCTCGGCGCGAGTGTCCTGTGGACACAGTGGTCTTCATTCAAAAACCTGACGCTGAAATCTGAAGGGTCGACCATTGTCGCCATTCCTTACAACTACAAGGACGCCTGGATGGTCTCCCTCGGCGGCGACTATAAGCTCACCGATGATTTTACGTTGCGCGCAGGGGTTGCGACCGACCAGACACCCACGCGTAACTCTACCCGCGACCCACGTATTCCGGATGGTGACCGTATCTTCACTTCCCTGGGCTTCGGTTACAAAATCAGGGCTATTCCAGGCCTGGGCATCGACGGCTCCTACTCCCACCAGTTCGTGGAAAAAGCCAAGTTGAAAACCCAGAACCAGGATCGATTGGGCGGTGCCTCGCTCGATGGTAAAGCCGATGCCTATGGCGATGTCTTGGCCCTGGGGATTACGTACGAGTTCTGATTGCGCAAGCGTTGCCAGGCCGGGGTAGAACTGCAGTCAGCGCATCTTTCTGCAGGCTGTTACACCGGCCAAGGACCGACGGGTTGCCCACGCGGCCCGTTCCGATTTTCTGACTGGTTAAACCGAAAAGGCTGACTCGCTCAGCCGAATTTTTTTGCCAAGTCATTAAATAAAAATTTCAAAACAAAATTTGAATTTAGCTTTCCAAGTTTGTAGTGTGGCTTTATGCCGCTGGTCATTCCGGCCTGCCGCACCCAAGCCGTACCCTGAATTGAGTAGAGGTATCCCCATGGTTATCTGGTTATTGGTGGGTTTCGCAGCAGCGATTGCCCTGGCGTATCGACAAGCCACTGCCACACTGTGGCTCGGCGTTGGCTTGGTGTGGCTGGCGATGGGTTACCTGATTAATGTGGTCGCCGCTTTTGGCGTCACGGTCGCCACGGTGCTGGTGATAGCACCGGCGTTGCTGATGACCATCAAGCCCCTGCGCCGCGCAGTGTTGACCAGCAAGGCCCTGGGCTTGTTTCGTACCATCATGCCGGCGATGTCCGACACCGAACGCGCCGCTATCGAGTCCGGCACTGTGTGGTGGGACGCCGAGTTGTTCAGCGGCAAACCCAACTGGCAGCGCCTGTTACAAGCAGCGCCGGCCAGCCTCAGCGCCGAAGAGCAAGCGTTCCTCGACAACGAAGTCGAAACCCTCTGCGACATCGCCAACGACTGGGAAACCACCCAGGTCTGGCAGGACATGTCCCCCGAAGGCTGGCAATACACCAAGGACGCCGGGTTCCTCGGCATGATCATTCCCAAGCAGTACGGCGGCAAAGGCTTCTCCCACTATGCACACTCGCAAGTGGTGATGAAGCTGTCGACCCGCTGCTCGGCGGCGGCGATTTCGGTGATGGTGCCCAACTCTCTGGGCCCGGCCGAGTTGCTGTTGCACTACGGCACCGACGCCCAGCGTAATTACTACTTGCCGCGCCTGGCGCGGGGTGAAGATATCCCGTGTTTTGCCCTCACCAGCCCGTACGCCGGCTCCGATGCCGGGGCGATTCCAGACCTGGGCATTGTTTGCAAAGGCACCCATGAGGGCGAGGAAGTGCTGGGCTTTCGCGTGACCTGGGACAAGCGCTACATCACCCTCGGCCCGATTGCCACGGTGCTGGGTTTGGCGTTTCGTGCTGAAGACCCTGAAGGTTTGCTCGGCCCGGCGGGTTCGCTGGGCATCACCTGTGCGCTGATCCCGACCTCCCATCCCGGCGTCAACAGCGGTCGTCGTCATTGGCCGCTCAATGCCGTATTTCAGAACGGTCCTACCACCGGCAAGGATGTTTTCATTCCGCTGGAGTGGGTCATCGGCGGCCGCGAGCAAGTCGGCAATGGCTGGCGCATGTTGATGGAATGCCTGGCCGCCGGCCGCGCGATTTCCCTGCCATCGGCCAACGTCGGCCTGGGTAAGGTGGCGGTGCGCGGTACCACCGCCTATGCCGCGATGCGCAAACAGTTCGGCCTGCCCATCGGCAAGTTTGAAGGGGTGCAGGCGCCGTTGGCGCGCATGGCCGGGCATCTGTATGCCTGCGATGCAGTGCGCAAAGTGTCGGTGGCATCGCTGGATGCGGGCGAGAAACCTTCTGTGATTTCGGCGATTGCCAAGTACCACGTCACCGAGCGGGCACGAATTATCGTCAACGACGGCATGGACATCGTCGCCGGCAAAGGCATCTGCATGGGCCCGAACAACTTCCTGGCCCGCGCCTACCAGCAAAGCCCCATCGCCATTACGGTTGAGGGCGCCAACATCATGACCCGCTGCCTGATCATCTTTGGCCAGGGCCTGATCCGTTGCCATCCCTATGTGTTCCGCGAAATGGAAGCGGCACGCAACCCGGATCGGCGCAAGGCGCTGGAGGACTTTGACAGCGCGATGTTCGGCCATGTGAGTTTTGTACTGGCCAACACCGTACGTGCTGCGGTGCATTCCCTGACCGGCGGGCGGCTGATTTCGGTGCCTGCCAAGACCGAGCCGGCGCTGGCGTCCTACTACCGCCAGGCCAATCGTCTGTCGGTGGTGCTGGCGTTGATTTCGGATATTTCCATGGGCGTGCTGGGCGGCGCCCTCAAGCGCAAGGAAAGTATCACCGGACGCCTGGGGGATATTCTCTCGCAGCTGTACATCCTGTCCTGCGTGCTCAAGCGCTTTGAGGACGACGGCCGGCCTCAGGCGGATCTACCGCTGGTGCATTGGTCGGCCCAGGACGCCTTGCTGCGTGCCCATGAAGCCCTGGCCGAAGTGCTCGATAACTATCCCTCGAAAGCCGCTGCAGCCGTGGTGCGGGGTTTGACGTTCCCATTCGGCATCCCGCTGCGCAAGCCCTCGGATCGCCTGTTGGCCCAAGTGGCCGATGTGGTGCAGACCCCTGGCGAAACCCGCGACCGTTTGCTGGGTAATTCCTACATCCCACGGCCGGAAATCGACAAGTTGGCCTACGGCGAGCTGGGCTTCCGCTTGTTGCCGCAGGTGGAGCTGATTGAAGCGCGGCTCAAGCCGGCCATCAAGCAAGGCGTGATCGAGCCGATGCCGATTTCAGCCACCGCCTTTACCCCGTGGCGCGTGAAGGCGCGGGCGCTGGATTTGATCAGCGACGACGAAGACGCCTTGCTGGCGCGCTATGTGGAATACGCCGACCACGGTATCCAGGTAGACGACTTCCCGCAGGACTTTGGGTTGCTGGAGGCGTTGCAGCAGCGCAAGCAGGCGTTGGAGCCCCCAGCCAAGCGCAAATCCAACCAAGGCGAAAACGCCTCAGTCAACTAGGTAACACGCGGTCAATAGTGGGAGGGGGCTTGCTCCCGATAGCGGTGTGTCAGCTTGCTCATCAGGCACAAGCAGAGTGCTATCGGGAGCAAGCCCCCTCCCACAGGAAGCGGGTTTACAGGTCAATACAGTGGTGTGAGCACCTTATGAGTGACAGCTATCTATCTTTTGTTAACTCCCCTTGGGGCCGCCGCTTGGCTCAAGCCATCGGCTTGCCCCAACCCGTGCCGTTGCAACGCCACCGCAGTGGCCAGCAAGGCCTGGCCAACCCGGTCATCGTCGCCGGGGCTGGGCGCCTGGTTGGCCAAGTGCAACGGGTTTTCAGCGAGACCGACACCGTCACCGCCACCCCGGCCACCCTCAAGGCGCCGTCCACGGTCAAGGTGCAGGGCGCGGTGTTCGACGCCAGCGGCGTGACCAGCCTGCAACAGCTGGATGAGCTTTACGAATTCTTCCACGCCAACGCCAAGCGCCTTGGCCAACATGGCCGTGTAGTAGTGCTGGGCACCGCGCCGGAACATTGCCAGGACTTGCCCCAAGCCATCGCCCAACGGGCGCTTGAAGGGCTGGTACGCTCGCTGGCCAAGGAGCTGCGCCGAGCGATCACCGTGCAATTGATCTACGTGGCACCGGGTGCGGAAGACGCGTTGGACAGCAGCCTGCGCTTCTTTCTGTCGCGCCGTTCGGCCTATGTGTCAGGGCAAGTGGTGCGCGTCGAAAAACCGGTGGGCGGCCAGGTAGTCGTCAACTGGGACAAACCTTTTACCGGCCGCCGCGTCCTGGTCACCGGTGCGTCCCGGGGCATCGGCCTGGCGATTGCCCAGGTACTCGCGCGGGACGGCGCCCATGTAGTGTGCGTAGACGTGCCCCAGGCCCAGGAATCGCTGCAACAGGCCGCCGCGAGTGTCGGCGGTTCGGCATTGGCGCTGGATATCACCGCAGCCGATGCGGGCGCCCAACTGCAAGCCCATATCAGCCAGTACGGTGCATTTGATGGGGTGGTGCACAACGCCGGGATCACCCGCGACAAGACCATTGCCAAGATGACCGAAGCCGCGTGGCGCAGCGTCATGGCGGTCAACCTGGAGGCACCGCTGCAACTTAGCATTGCCTTGCTGGAACACCAGGGCCTGAACCCCGGCGGGCGCATTGTGTGTGTGTCGTCGATCTCCGGCATCGCCGGCAACCTCGGGCAAAGCAACTACGCCACCTCCAAGGCGGGCGTGATTGGCTTGGTGCAAGGCTTGGCGCCACGAGCGGCGGAGCAGCAGGTGACGGTGAATGCGGTGGCCCCGGGGTTTATCGAGACCCAGATGACCGCGAAAATTCCGCTGATGATCCGCGAAGCGGGGCGGCGCATGAACTCGTTGTCCCAGGGCGGACAGCCGATTGATGTGGCTGAGACCATTGCCTGGTTGGCGCATCCGGCGTCGGGCGGCGTCAACGGACAAGTCGTACGTGTGTGCGGCCAAAGCCTCCTAGGAGCGTAAGCACATGGACTACGTAACGCAGATCATCGACCCGCCGCCCACGCGCACCCAACTGCTGCTGGATGGCGTGCGTGCCTTGCGCAAACCCAAGCTCGACGGCGCACCGGTTTTACCCAGGGAGCGCCTGGTACGCTCGGCAGTGGAGCTGTCCGCCGCCGGCATCGCTGCGTATGGCCGTGCCTGCGGGTTTCGCCGCGAGCAAGGGGTGCCGTTGTCCTACCCCCATGTGTTGGCGTTCCCACTGCACCTGATGTTGCTAACCCGCCCAAGCTTCCCGTACCCGGCCAGCGGCATGGTGCATTTGGCCAATCGCATCCGTCAGCATCAGCGTTTGCACGAAGGCCAGGCCTTGCGCCTGGAGGTGTATTGCGAACGCTGGGTGGCCCATCCCAAGGGCCAGGCATTGAGCATTGCCACCCGCGCCTACAGTGAAGGCACCTTGGTGTGGGAGAGCGACAGTTTGTACCTGCGCCGCGATGTCAAAGACCCCGTTGGTGAACCCTGGGACGGCGCATTGCCGTTGCAGGAAGACGGCTTGCAGCGCACCCAACGTTGGGTATTGCCAGCGGATTTGGGCCGGCGCTTTGCCAAAGTGTCGGGGGATTTCAACCCGATCCACACCTCGGTGATCGGCGCGAAGATCTTCGGCTTTCGCCGCGCCATCGCCCACGGCATGTGGACCCTCGGCCGTGCGCTCGCCGCTCAGCAACCGCCCGGCGGGTTGGACCAGGCCGAGGCTTACTGCGATTTCAAGTTGCCGATCTTCCTGCCCGGCCAGGTCGCCCTGTGGAACCACCCGGCAAACGGCCCGCGCCGCGAGTTCGAAGTGCGCAATTTTGCCGGTGATAAACCGCATATGCGTGGCCTATTTGTCTGGAACGAGAACCGTCGATGAGTGACTACAGCTTTAACCTGGCCCCCGTTCGCCGCGTGGCGATTATCGGCGGCAACCGCATCCCGTTCGCCCGCTCCAACACGGTGTACGCCCATGACAGCAACCAGGATTTGCTGGTAGCCGCGCTGCAAGGCTTGGTAGATCGCTACAACCTGCACGGCCAGCGCCTGGGGGAGTTTGCCGCCGGAGCCGTGATCAAGCATTCGCGGGATTTCAACCTGGCGCGTGAGTCGCTGCTGTCCACCACCTTGTCGCCCGACACGCCAGCCTACGACGTGCAGCAGGCTTGCGGCACCGGCCTGGAGGCGGCGCTGTTGGTGGCCAACAAGATCGCCCTCGGGCAGATTGAAGTGGGCATTGCCGGCGGCGCCGATACCACCTCTGACGCACCTATCGGTATCAATGAATCCCTGCGCCACACCTTGCTGGCGGCCAATCGTGCCAAGGGCCTGGGCGACAAGCTCAAGGCGCTGCTGAAGGTGCGCCCGTCGATGTTCTTCAAGCCGCTGCTGCCGCGCAACGGCGAGCCGCGCACGGGCCTGTCCATGGGCGAGCATTGTGAAGAGATGGCCAAGCGTTGGCAGATCAAGCGCCTGGCCCAGGACGAATTGACCCTCACCAGCCACCAACGGCTGGACGCCGCCTACACACGCGGTTTCTTTGATGACCTGATCAGCCCCCACCGTGGCCTGGCTCGGGACAACAACCTGCGCGCCGACGCCAGCCTGGAAAAACTCGCCAGCCTGGCGCCTGCCTACGACCGCCAGAACGGCACGCTGACTGCCGGTAACTCCACGCCGCTGACCGATGGCGCCTCGGTGGTACTGTTGGCCAGCGAAGAGTGGGCCGCCGCCAATGGTTGGCCGGTGTTGGCCTACCTGCGCACCGGCGAGACGGCGGCGGTGAATTTTGTCGACGGCACCGAAGGCCTGCTGATGGCACCGGCCTACGCTGTGCCGCGCATGCTTCAGCGTGAAGGGTTGAGCTTTAAGGACTTTGATTTCTTCGAGATCCACGAAGCGTTCGCCGCCCAGGTGCTCTGTACCCTCAAGGCTTGGGAAGACGCCGATTACTGCCGCGAGCGCCTGGGCCTGGACGCACCGCTGGGGTCTATCGACCGCGCCAAAATGAACGTCAACGGCGGCTCGCTAGGCTGCGGTCACCCGTTCGCCGCCACCGGTGGCCGGCAGCTGGCGGCGCTGGCCAAGACAATCCATGAGAACGGCGGCGGGCGTGGCTTGATTTCGATCTGTGCGGCAGGCGGGCTGGGCATTACCGCCATCGTCGAAAAGTAGCTCTATCAAAAACAACAACAAGGAGACTGCCATGAACGCTGTAAGCCTGGAACAAACCGAACGGATCTGGTTGAACGCTTACTTGCCCGGCGTCCCAGCGGACATCGATGCCGGTATCGAGGCCTACCCCTCGTTGCGCGAGGTGTTCCTGGAGCACCTGGAAAAATTCCATGAGCGAGTGGCTTACGTCAGCATCGGCACCGAAATGACCTACGCCGATTGGCAAGTGCAGGGCTATGCCTTCGCCGCCTGGCTGCAAGGGCAGGGCGTTCAGAAAGGCGACCGCGTGGCGCTGATGATGCCCAACTGCCTACAATACCCGATCTGCCTGTTGGGCACGATCCTGGCGGGGGCGGTGGTGGTCAACGTCAACCCGCTGTACACCGCCCATGAGCTCAAGCACTTGCTCAAGGACAGCGGCGCCGAAACCGTGGTGATCTTCGAAAACTTTGCCCACACCCTGGAAAAGGTCATCAGCGGCAGCAGCGTCAAGCGCGTGGTGGTGGCGGCCATCGGCGACTTGCTTGGCACCTTCAAGGGCGCGGCGATGAACTTCATCCTGCGCAGCGTGCAAAAGCAGGTGCCCACGTTCAACCTGCGCGGTTCGGTGCGTTTCAACCAGGCGCTGAAACAGGGGCGTGGGCTCAACCACTTCCCGGTGGACATGCACCTGGATGACCTGGCCTTTTTGCAGTACACCGGTGGCACCACCGGGGATGCCAAGGGCGTGATGCTCAGCCATCGCAATATCATCGCCAACCTGCTGCAAGCCAAGGCCTGGGTCGGCGACCAACTGGACCAGGACAAGCAGGAAACCAACGTCACCTTGCTACCGCTGTACCACATCTTTTCCCTGACGGTGAACTGCCTGATGTTTATGTGCCTGGGTGGGCGCAACATCCTGATCGCCAACCCTCGGGACGTGAAACGGGTGCAGATGATCCTGCGTAAAGAGCGCTTCAACGGGATTGCCGGGGTCAACACGTTGTTTAACGGTTTGCTGGAGAACAAGGACTTCTGCGCCCGGGATTTTTCCGACCTGCGCATGGTGATCGCCGGCGGCATGGCCACCCATACCGCCGTGGCCAAACGCTGGAAGGACGTCACCGGGCTGCCGATCATCGAAGGCTACGGCCTCACCGAGTGCTCGCCAGTGGTGAGCATCAGCCCGATCAATATTGCGCGCATGCGCGAGGTGGAGTTTACCGGCAGCATCGGCGTGCCGTTGCCGTCCACCTGGGTGCGCTTTGTGCGTGAAGACGGCGAGCTGGCCGAGATTGGCGAGCAGGGCGAGTTGCAGGTGCGCGGGCCGCAGGTGATGCAGGGCTACTGGAAACGCCCGGAGGCTACCGCCGAAGTGCTGGATGCCGAGGGGTGGTTGTCTACCGGCGATATCGGGGTGATGGACGCGCGCGGCTATATCCGCCTGGTGGACCGCAAAAAGGACATGATCTTGGTCTCGGGTTTCAACGTTTACCCCAATGAAATCGAAGATGTGGTGGCGATGCACCCAGGCGTGGCGGAGGTGGCGGCCATTGGTGTGGAGGACGGGGTGACGGGGGAGAAGGTCAAGATCATCGTCGTGCGCAAAGACCCGAACCTGACCCAGGAACAGATTCTGGCGCATTGCCGGGAGTATTTGACGGGTTACAAGGTGCCCAGGTATGTGGAGTTTCGGACTGAAGAATTGCCCAAGACGACCGTGGGCAAAGTACTTCGTCGGGCTTTGCGCTGATCCGAAGTTGCAGGTGACTCAATGTGGGAGGGGGCATGCCCCCGATAGCGATACATCAGCTAGAAATAGGTTGGCTGACAGTCCGCCATCGGGGGCAAGCCCCCTCCCACAGGTGTCCTGTGTTGGGTTTTAGACCGTGGTTACTTTGACCCAGCGCTCTTCTTTGGCCGCCACGCGAATCGCTGTCGCCAACTGCTCCACCGCCCACGCCGCTTCAAAGTCGGTGCCATCGGCCCCTTGACCGGCCAGCGCCAAAATCAACTCCTGCACCTCCAGCGTCTTCAACTCGTTGTACCCCAGTTGATGCCCCGCCGCCGGGCTGAACGCGGCATAGCCGGGCAGGGCAGGGCCTGCGAGCAAGCGCTGGAACCCATCCTGGCCGACGCGGCACAGCTGCAGCTCATTCAAGCGCTCCTGGTCGAACGCCAAGGTGCCCTGGGTGCCGCTGATCTCGAAACTCAGGTGGTTCTTGTAGCCATGCTTGAGCCAACTGCTGCTCACCGTGCCGCGTGCGCCGTTGGCAAAACGCAGCAGGGCATGCACCTGGTCATCCACCGCGATGACTTTACGCTCGCTGCTGCCTTTTACTGACGGGCGCTGGGCGTGCACGGTCTGGGTGTCGGCACACACGCTGACCACATCCCCCACCAGGAAACGGGCCATCGACAGCAAGTGGCTGCCCAGGTCGGCCAGGGCGCCGCCGGCATGTTCCACTTCGCAGCGCCATGACCACGGCGACGCAGGGTCGGCCATGAAGTCTTCGCTGAACTCGCCCTGGAAGCTAATGATGTCCCCCAGGTCGCCCCTGGCGATCATCTGCTTGGCCAACACAATCATCGGGTTGTGCTGATAGTTGTAGCCCACCCGTGTCACCACACCGGCGGCACTGGCGGCACGGCGCATGGCGTCAGCCTGTTCGAGGCTGACGGCCAGGGGCTTTTCGCAGTACACCGCCTTGCCGGCCGCGATGGCGGCCATGGCCATGGGGTAGTGCAAATGGTTGGGGGTGGTGATGGCGACCACGTCAACGTTAGGGTCGTTGATCAGCGCTTGCCAGTCGCCATGGGCCTGGACAAAGCCCCAGTCCCTGGCACAGCGCTGGGCGCGTTCGGTGTCGGCGTCGGCCAGGGCGGCCAGCTTGAGGTGTACCGGCAGTTCAAATACCGCACGGGCGTTGTTGAACGCCAAGGCATGGGCGCGGCCCATAAAACCTGTGCCGATCAAGCCGATTCCGAGTTCACGCATAGCCGTGGTCCTTTGCATTATTGTTTTTGAGAGACGCTATTAATGGAATAAAAATTCCCATATTTCAATAGATGGAATAAAAATTCATTATGGCGCCGGCGATCACCCTGACGAATGCAGCTATATTCATGCCCGATGGAAATGGCCTCAGTTAACAAAAGATAACGTAGCGCCGATTGTCAGACGATTCGAAAGCCCCGTAGGATGGCCGCTGATGTCTCCAGGCGCTCTAGATTGCAGGTTTCAGGGCCCTAACAATAATAACTAGGAGAAAGGTCTATGAGTGAGCCTGTCATGGGTCGGGTTGTTTGCCCCCCACGCGCCGCACGCAAGGTTGCGATGCTGGCCGCAGCGCTCTCGTTGTTTGGGGCTGTCGCGCTGCCGACGGCCGTCCACGCAGCCAGCGATACCTCGTTTGCAATTGAATCCCCCAAGGCCGCCAAAGGCCTGATGATTGATGTTGTCCATGCCGGCAAGCGCCTGGTGGCGGTCGGTGATCGCGGGCACATTCTCTATTCTGACGACCAGGGCAATACCTGGACCCAAGCCAAAGTGCCCACTCGGCAACTGCTCACGGCGGTATTTTTCGTCGATGACAAACGGGGCTGGGCGGTGGGCCATGATGCGCAGATCCTCGCCAGCACTGACGGCGGGGCGACCTGGACCCAGCAATTCCAAGACCTCAAGCGCGAAGCACCGTTGCTCGACATCTGGTTCAACAACGCCAATCACGGCCTGGCCGTAGGCGCCTATGGTGCGTTGATCGAAACCACCGATGGCGGCAAAACCTGGAACGATGTCAGCGACCGCCTCGACAATGAAGACCAGTTCCACCTCAACGCCATCGCCGCTATCAAGGACGCCGGCCTGTTTATCGTGGGCGAGCAGGGCAGCATGTTCCGCTCCAGCGACGACGGCCAGACCTGGGAAAAACTCGAAGGCCCCTACGAGGGTTCGCTGTTTGGCGTGATCAGCACCGCGCAACCGCAAACTCTGCTGGCCTATGGTTTGCGTGGCAATCTGTACCGCTCGACCGATTTTGGCAGCACCTGGGAGCAGGTCGAGCTGAACGCCGCGCGGGGAGCGCTGGAGTTTGGTTTGTCCGGTGCGACCTTGCTGGATGACGGTTCCATTGTTGTGGTCGGTAACGGCGGCAGCGTGGTGGTCAGTCATGACGATGGCGTGACGTTCAGCGTGTTTAACCGCTCGGATCGCATTTCGCTTTCGGCGGTGACGGCAGCGGGTAACGGCAACTTGATTCTGGCCGGGCAGGGCGGTGTTCGGGTCGCCGCGCCGACCGGTGCCGAACCGACAAAACAATAAGAAGGCGGGGACAGAATGAGCAGTCATCACAACGATAAAGCGACCTTTCTTGAGCGCCTGATCTTCAACAACCGCCCGGCAGTGATCGTCATTTGCCTGCTGGTGAGTATTTTCCTGTTTTGGCAGGCGACGTTGATTCGCCCGTCCACCAGCTTTGAAAAGATGATCCCCCTGAAGCACCCCTTCATCGAAAAAATGATGGAGCACCGCAATGACCTGGCGAACCTGGGCAACACGGTGCGCATCTCGGTAGAGGCCAAGGACGGTGACATCTTCACGAAGGAATACATGGAGACCCTGCGCCAGATCAACGACGAGGTGTTCTACATCTCCGGCGTCGACCGTTCGGGCCTCAAGTCGCTGTGGAGCCCCAGCGTACGCTGGACCGAAGTGACCGAAGAAGGTTTTGCCGGCGGTGAAGTGATCCCGCAAAGCTACAACGGCTCGCCGCAAAGCCTCGATCAACTGCGCAACAACGTGCTCAAGTCCGGCCAGGTCGGGCGTTTGGTCGCCAACGACTTCAAGTCGAGCATTGTCGACATCCCGCTGCTGGAGTCCTACCCCGACCCGCAGGACCAAGGCAAGTTGTTGGCCTTGGACTACCAGAAGTTTTCCCACGAGCTGGAAGATAAGATCCGCACCAAGTTCCAGGAGCAAAACCCCAACGTACAGATCCATATCGTCGGGTTCGCCAAGAAAGTCGGCGACCTGATCGATGGCCTGATCATGGTGGTGCTGTTCTTTGGCGTGGCCTTCGGCATCACCTTGGTGCTGCTGCTGTGGTTCACTCACTGCCTGCGCAGCACCATCGCGGTGTTGAGCACCACGTTGGTGGCGGTGGTTTGGCAACTGGGGCTGATGCATGCCGCCGGTTTCGGGCTAGACCCTTACTCAATGCTCGTACCGTTTCTGATCTTCGCCATCGGTATTTCCCACGGCGTGCAGAAGATCAACGGCATCGCCTTGCAATCGAGCGAGGCGGACAACGCACTGACGGCGGCACGCCGCACCTTCCGGCAGTTGTTCCTGCCGGGGATGATCGCGATCCTGGCCGATGCGGTGGGCTTTATCACGCTGCTGATCATCGACATCGGCGTGATCCGCGAGTTGGCCATCGGCGCCTCCATCGGCGTGGCGGTGATCGTGTTCACCAATTTGATCCTGCTGCCCGTGGCGATTTCCTACGTGGGGATCAGCAAGCGCGCTATCGAAAAGAGCAAGAAAGACGCGAACCGCGAGCACCCGTTCTGGCGCCTGCTGTCGAAATTCGCCAGCCCGAAAGTCGCTCCGGTGTCGATCTTCCTTGCCCTGATCGCGTTTGGCGGCGGCCTTTGGTACAGCCAGAACCTCAAGATCGGCGACCTCGACCAAGGCGCGCCGGAACTGCGCCCAGACTCGCGCTACAACAAGGACAACAACTTCATCATCAGCAACTACTCCACCAGCTCCGATGTGCTGGTGGTGATGGTCAAGACCAAGGCCGAAGGCTGCTCGCGCTATGAAGCCATGGCGCCCATCGACCAGTTGATGTGGAAGATGCAAAACACCGAGGGCGTGCAGTCGGCGATCTCGCTGGTGACCGTGTCCAAGCAGATGATCAAGGGCATGAACGAGGGCAACCTGAAATGGGAAACCCTGTCGCGCAACCCGGATGTACTGAACAACTCCATCGCCCGTGCCGACGGCCTGTACAACAACAACTGTTCGCTGGCGCCGGTGCTGGTATTCCTCAACGACCACAAGGCCGAGACCCTCGACCGTGCGGTGCATGCGGTGCAGGACTTCGCCAAGGACAACAATCAGGACGGCCTGGAATTTATCCTCGCGGCGGGTAACGCCGGCATCGAAGCGGCCACCAACGAGGTGATTAAAGAGTCGGAACTGATCATCCTGATCCTTGTGTACCTGTGCGTGGCGACCATGTGCATGATCACCTTCCGTTCCTGGGCGGCGACCCTGTGCATCGTGCTGCCGCTGGTGTTGACCTCGGTGCTGGGCAACGCGCTGATGGCGTTCATGGGCATTGGCGTCAAGGTCGCGACCTTGCCGGTGGTGGCGTTGGGCGTGGGCATCGGCGTGGACTACGGCATCTACATCTACAGCCGCCTCGAAAGCTTCCTGCGCGCCGGCCTGCCGTTGCAAGAGGCGTATTACCAGACGCTCAAGTCCACCGGTAAAGCCGTGCTGTTCACCGGCCTGTGCCTGGCGATTGGCGTGTGCACCTGGATCTTCTCGGCGATCAAGTTCCAGGCCGATATGGGCCTGATGCTGACCTTCATGTTGCTGTGGAACATGTTCGGTGCGCTGTGGCTGCTGCCGGCACTGGCGCGGTTCCTGATCAAGCCTGAGAAATTGGCGGGGCAGAAGGGCAACTCGTTGTTCGCCCATTGATCGATTAGACCATTGCCGCAAAACACGGCGGGGGAATTGACCTATCATGTGTCTTTTCCCCCGCAGTGACTTCACATCATGACCGACGCATCACCCAACCTGAGCACCGCCCTGCAAGACAGCGACATGCTGATCATCAACGGGCTGCACGCCTTCGACTTCACTTTTGACCAGCACCTGCTGATCGAAAGCATGGATGGTCGGGAACTCAAGCGTTGGAAGTTCAGTCCAGAACAACTCAATGCCGCCACCTTTGATGACAGCTTGCAGAGCTGGCTGCTGACCAACGAAGACGGTGAACACCGCCTGGTTTGCCTCAGCGCCATCAAGGGCGACAACAACAACGACGAGGACGAAGCGGATGATGATGCGTAAATTCTGGCCCCTGCTGATGGCCGGCAGTGTCGGCGCCATGTCGGTGCAAGCCGCCCCGGCCGATACCCATGAACTGCTGGTGGGCAGCTACACCGCTGGCACCAGCGAAGGCATCTACCGCCTGCAATTCGACAGCCGTACCGGCAAGTTTCAAGGCCAACCCGTGCTGGCGGCCAAGGCGGCCAATCCATCGTGGCTGACGATTTCCAACGACCAGAAGCACCTGTTTGTGGTCAACGAAAACGGCCCTGGCCAAAAAGATGCCGTAGGCCGCGTCAGCAGCTACAGCATCGACCCGCAGAATCACCAGCTCACCCTGATCAACCAGGTGCAGAGCCTGGGCAATGAGCCGACCCATTCCAGCCTGGCCGCTGACGGGCGCTACCTGTTTGTCGCCAACTATTCGGTGTTGGAAGACCCGGGCGGAAGCTTGGCAATCTTGCCGGTTGACCCAGCGGGCAAGCTGTCGCCGCCCGTGCAACTGAGCGCGCACCCGGCCAGCCGTGTGAACCCGGAGCGCCAGGCATCCAACCATGTGCATTCGGTGGTGTCATCGCCGGATGGCAAGTACGTGTTTGTGCAAGACCTGGGGGCAGACAAGGTGTTTGCCTACCACTACGACCCCAAGGCCAATCATGAGCAGCCTTTGACCCCGGCTGACCCGGCGTCGGTGCAACTGCCTCCAGGCAGCGGCCCTCGGCATTTGTTGTTCAGCAAGGATGGCAAGCATGCCTGGCTGACCACCGAGATGAGCGCGCACGTTGCGGTGTATGACTACAACGACGGCAAGCTCAGTCAGACCCAACTGGTGGACTTTGCTGCCGGCCAGCCGGTGTCTGACAAAGCTGGTGCGGCGCTGCATGCGTCCAGCGATGGCAAGTTCCTGTACGTGAGCAATCGTGGCACGGCCAACCAGATGCTGGTATTCAGCATCGACCCTGCTACCGCGCACCTCAAGGAGCTGCAACGCCGCACCGTCGAAGGCGATCACCCCCGTGAATTCAGCCTGGACCCGAGCGGCAAGTTCTTGCTGATCGCCAACCAGAAAAGCAATGAAATCGTGGTAGTCGAACGTGACCCCAAGACCGGTCTGCTCGGTAAGACCGTGCAGAAACTGGCCATCGATGCCCCCAGCGACCTGAAGTTTCTGGTGCGTCAATAAGCCACAGGCCCCGCACTGCGGGGCCTGACCCTTTGTATTAATTCTATTAATAGCGGCTACTGTTTCAAAGCATTTCTAAGGCTCAGCCCTCGGGCGTAAGTTGGGTTCCAAGGCCTTCCCCGGCCACCCAACCAAACGAACGCAAGGGTTACCGACATGAATCTGAACCTCTTCTCCATCATCGCCGCTTCCGCTGTTTCCGCCACCGTGGCATTGCCGGCTTCAGCCAGCGTGGACGTTGCCGGTAAAAAAACCAGCACCAGCGCCTACACCCAGAAATACCTGCAGCAGAGTGCCAATTTCTATGCAGCGTTGGATCACAAGGTTCAACACTGATCTACGATCAATGAGGTCAAATGTGGGAGGGGGCTTGCCCCCGATAGCAGAGTGTCAGCCAATACATCTATGGCTGGCAGACCGCAATCGGGGGCAAGCCCCCTCCCACATTTGAACCGCATTGGATTTAAGGTTTTGCCATTACCGCGATAAACAATGGCGAATCCAGAAAGCGCTGCAACCAAGCCTGCAACCGTTTATACGATGTACCGGCAAACCACACTCGATCCACATGGGCAAACTGGCGCACAAACGGCGCCAGTGCAGCATCCGCCAGGGTCAGGTGGTTTGCCAGCAGGTAATCCCGCTCGGCCAACAACCCCTCCAACTTCTGCAAGAACACCTCGCCCTTGGCTCGATAGTGCTCCATTGGCTGCTCCGGGTAGCGTTCGGCGTACTTGTATCGATTCAAGTAATACTTGAAGCCTTGGTCATTCTCGGCGATCAACGCCAACACCGCCGGGTCGCCGTGCAGCAACCAATCCTGTGGATCGTGCTGCGCGAGGGCCCATTGCATGATCTCCAGGCTCTCTTCAATCACTTGCCCGTCAACGCTCAACACCGGCACCGTGCCCTTGGGCGACAGTGCCAGCATCTCGGCGGGCTTGGCTTTAAGGCTCACCTCGACGATACGCACCGGTACGCCTGAGTAGCGCAAAGCCAAGCGTGCCCGCATCGCATACGGGCAGCGCCGGAACGAATACAGCAGCGCCTCGCTCACTTGACCTCCAGGGTGCTCAGGCCATTGCCCTGGCGCTTGACCTGGATCTGCACCGGGATACGTTCGTGCATTTCCTGCACGTGGGAAATCACCGCGACCTTGCGGCCCTGGGCCTGCAAACCGTCCAGTGCGTCCATCGCCAATTGCAATGATTCGGGGTCAAGGCTGCCGAAGCCTTCGTCGATAAACAGCGACTCGATCTTCAACGTGCTGGACGCCATCGACGCCAGGCCCAGCGCTAACGCCAGCGACACCAGGAACGTCTCGCCACCGGAAAGCGAATGCACCGAGCGCAGTTCGTCGCCCATTTCTGTGTCCATCACCAATAGGCCCAGCATGCTGCCGCCGCGCTTGAGGCGGTAGCGGCGCACCAGTTGGCGCAGTTGCACGTTGGCGTGGTGCACCAGCAGGTCGAGGTTATAGGCCTGGGCGATCTTGCGGAATTTGTCGCCGCTGGCCGAGCCGATCAACGCTTCAAGACGTGCCCAGCGTTGCCATTCTTCATAGGCTTTGGCGGTGGTGAGGGCCAGGGTCTGGTTGGCGTCCTGGCGGCGCTGGTCTTCGGACTGGCGCGCACGCAGCTCGGCGACGTGTTTCTCGCCATCGGCCAATTGTTGGTTGAGCGCTGCGAGGGTGCTATCCAGTTCTTCAGCTTCGAGGTTGCCGTTGTGCAAGGCCTGGTGGTCGGCAAGGCGTTGCTCGCGTTCTTGCAGCAGCACCTTCGCTTGCTCGACGGCTTTTTCGCTGCGCTGCACCTGCTGGCGAAGCGCGTGGATCTGCGCGTCATCGAAGGCCAGCAGACGGCTGAGGCCGACGTCGTCCAATTCCGGATGCAGAGCGCGCCATTCGCCAAGACGGATTTCGAGACTCTGTTGTTCGGTGTCCAGCGCCTGTTGGCGTTCCTGCAGGGCCTTGAGATCAGCGGCTAATTGGATTAACGCACTGCGTGTGTCTTGAAGTTGCTGGTTGGCATCGGTCTCGCTCTGGCGGAACTGAGTGACGGCCAATTCCAGTTGCTGCTGCCAGTGTTCGGCGCTGGTGTATTCGCCGAGCAGTGCGCGGAGCTTTTCCTGGGCGGCCTGTTGCTGGGCCGCCAATTCGCTGACCTGCACCAGCACGATGTCGAGTTGCTGCTGACGGTGCTGCTGGTGGGTCTGCTGTTTCTCGATGGTTTGCTGACGTTCCTGTTGCTCGGCCAGTTCGTCGCGGTGATGGCCCAGTTGCTCAAGACGCTCACTGACCTGCTGGTCCAGCTGCATGAACGTTGCCGCGGGTTCGCTGCGCAAGCCGTCCAGGGTCTCGGCGGGCAGCAGGCTGGCGAAGGCGTTGAGTTCTTCGTCCAGGCGTTCACGGTCGTTGGACAGTTCTCGCTGCTGGTCCACCAGTAATTGCCGCGCTTGCTGGCTGGCGTCCTGAGCGGCTTGCAGTTGTTGCTGCAAACGCCCGGCGTTTTGTTGCAGGTTGAGCAGGGCGCCTTGGCGTTGTTCATCCTGGGTGATGCTTTGGGTCAGTTGGCCGAGTTGCTGCGCCAGCCAGTCACTGCGGTTGGCTGCTTCCTGGTTGAACAGCGAGGCTGACAGCGGATGCGCATCCAGGCTGGGTGCCAGGGCTTGCTGCTGCGTTGCCAGATGCTCCTGCTGTTGCAGGAACTCTTTCTGCTGGGCGATCAGGCCGCCGACTTCACCGCGCAGTTCGTTGAGCTTTTCCTTGAGGATGTCGACGGCTTTTTGTGCCGTGGCCTCCTCGTCGTCGTCGTGACGGCCAAGGCTTTGCAGCAGAGCTTCGGGCTGGTGATACGGGTGCTCGTGGCTGCCGCACACGGGGCAGGGCTGATCGTCTTGCAACTGTTCGCGCAATTCCTCGACGCTGGCACTGCGGGCCAGGCGCTGGCGCTCTAGCAGTTGCTTGGTCACCGTCAGGGTTTGCTCGGCAACGGTCAGCTCGGCTTTGGCTTGAAGGCCGGTCTGGTTCAGTTGCTCGCGCTGTTGCTGGGCATCGGCGAGTTTTTGCGTGAGTGCTGCGGCTTGTTGATCCAGTTGGCGCTGGTTGTCCCACAGGCGCGTCAGGTCTTCGAAAGCGCGTTGCTGCTTGCGATTGTCTTGCAGCAGGCTGGCCAATAACTGGATCTGCTCGGCAACGGCATGGGGCTCGGCGCCGGCTTCCTGGTACAGCAGGTCCAGGGCTTTGCGTTGCTGGGTGAAGCGTTCGGCGGCCGTGGTCGCGCGCTCCTCCAGTTGCGGCAGCTCGGTTTGCCCCTTGTTCAGGCGATTGCCGATCAACATCAGTTGTTGCAGGCGCTCGCGGTAAACCGTCCAGGCATCGCTCAGGGGCGCGAGGGCAGCGCTGCGCTCAAGGCCGGCGGCCAAGCGCTGCAACCGCTCGGCGACGTGGGTTTGTTTCTCGAGCAAGCCGTTGAGCTGGGATTGGCCTTCGGTGCAGGCGGTTGCGTGTTGCTGCTGGTCTTCAGCGCGCTTGGCCAGGTCTTTGGTCAAGTGGGCGAGGGTGCTTTGCTCCTCGAACGCCTGGCGCAACAAAGGTACGGCGTCGCCCTGGGCTTTCAGCGCTTGGGTGAGGGCGGTGTGTGCGGCGGCTTGCTGTTGTTGCGCTTGTTCCTGTTGGGCATTGAGCGCGATTTGCTGTTCGAGGTGTTGCTGGATTTGCGCAGCCAGGGGCGATAACAGGTTGGTGAGTTCAGCCTGACGTGCGAAGTGATGACGTTGCGGTGCCAATGGGTCCAGGCGGCTCAGGTCTTGGCGTTGCGGGCCTTGGCTATCCCAATCGGCCTGGGCGCGTTGGAGTTGTTCGGTGGCGCTGAGTTGGCGCTCCTGCCATTCGCGCAGTTCCTTGAGCCAGGTGTACTGCAACTCCAACTGCTTGAGCTGGGCTTGCTGGGTCTTGAGGTGTTGCTGGGCCTGGTTGAACTGCTGATCCAATTCGGCGCGGGCCTCAGGGGCTAGGGGTACGACGCCGGTGGCCTGGTCTTGCAGCTGTTTATGCGCGTCCTTGGCCTCTTTGGCCTTGTCGAATGCGCGGCGGCCCAGCTGCGTGTAAAGGGCGGTGTCGGTGAGCTTTTCCAGCAGTTCGCTGCGCTCGTTGTCGTTGGCCTTGAGAAAGGCGCTGAATTCACTTTGCGCCAACAGCACCGCACGGGTGAACTGTTCGAAGTTCAGGCCCAGGGCCAGTTCCAGCTGGGTCTTGTATTCGGTTTTTTGGCTGGCCAGCAGTTGATCACTGTCCAGATCAATCAGGCTCTGACGGCTGTTTTGCAGCTTGCCGCTGGCCTTGTCGCGAGCACGGTTGGCTTCCCAGCGGGCGCGGTAACGACGCCCACTGACGCCGACGAAATCCACTTCGGCATAACCGCCGCCGGTACCACGACGCAGCAGGGTGCGCGGGTCCCCGATGGAAATGTCACTGTCGGCGTCGGGCATCTTGGCCTGGCCGGTGTCGCCCAGGCGCGGCACTGCGCCAAACAGCGCTAGGCACAAGGCATCGAGCAGGGTGCTTTTACCGGCGCCGGTTGGCCCCGTAATCGCAAACAAGCCAGCGCTGGCCAGCGGTTCTGCGGTGAAATCGATCTCGAACGGGCCGGCCAATGAAGCCAGGTTTTTCAGGCGGATGGCGAGGATCTTCATGGTTGTTCATCCTCCTGTTGCACTTCCTGGAGCAGCACGGCGAAGTCCTTCAAGGTTTGTTCATCCACTTCACTGCCGTAGCTGTCCTGCCAGGCGCGGCTGAATAATTCTTGCGGCGTGAGCTGGTCGAGTTCGATCAGTTGGTCGTCGCTTTCGTCTTCACGGCGGCCAACGCCGGCATATTCAGCGGCGATGCGTACCAGGCGCACGGCCTTGCCTTGCAGGGCGTTTTCGATCTGCTGGCGCAGGTCGGGCTGGGGTTCGTCGAGACGTACCCGCACTTCCAACCAGGGGTGACGCTGGGTTTCGGCCAGCAGGTCGACATCTGGCAACTCGGCCAGGGTCGTAAGGATATCGGCCAGCGGTGCAGCTTCGAGGCGTTGCAGGTCGACCGAGCGGGGGATCAGCAGCGGTTCGACGCTCACCAGGCTTTGGCCCTGAAACGTCACGTCGAGCACCTGATGCTTGTAGCCAATTTCGGAAAACGATAGCGGAATGGGCGAGCCGCTGTAGCGAATGCGCTCTTCGCCATTGACCTTTTGCGGCTTGTGCAAATGGCCGAGGGCAACATACGCGATACTTCTATCGAACAGCTTGGCCGGCAGCGCCTCAGCATTGCCGATGATCAGGCTGCGCTCGGAGTCTTCCGACACCGACCCGCCGGCCATATGGGCGTGGCTGATGGCAATCAGCGCCTGGCCTTTTTTGCGTGTGGCATTGGCGGCGGCGATCAGTTGTTCATGCACCTGGCCGATGCCCCGCAGGTAGTCGTCGCCCAACTGCGCACCTGTGACTTCCGCCGGCCGCAAGAACGGCAGCGCCAGGCACCAGCCGGCGATCTTGCCTTTGGCATCCGGTAGCGGGATGAGCAGCCGTTCGGCATCCAACTGGCCGTCGTCCAACCACAGCACCCGCCCCAGCGCATGGGTACGCAAACGGCGCATCAACGGCGCGGGCAACTCAATGCGCGAGCCAGAGTCGTGGTTGCCGGCAATCATTACGATGGTCAGTTTGGGGTTTTGTTCGTGGGCGCTGATGATGAAGTCATACAGCCGCTCCTGGGCCTTGAGTGGCGGGTTGACCGTGTCGAAGATATCGCCGGCGATCAGCAACACATCCGGGGTGTGGGCCTTTAATTGGCCCAGCAGCCAGTCGAGAAAACAGGCGTGTTCGTAATCGCGTTCCTGGCCGTGAAGATTTTGGCCCAGATGCCAGTCGGAGGTGTGGAACAGACGCAAGGCGAACTCCGTGGAAAAGATGAAAAGGAGGGGAGTTTACCCGGAATGTGTACACATAGCCTTAGACGACACAGATCAAATGTGGGAGGGGCGGTGCGACGATTCGACTTGCCCCTGATGGCGGTGTGTCGTCCATCAATGTTTAGCTGACACTCCCTCATCGGGGGCAAGTCGAATCGTCGTACCGGCCCTCCCACAGTTTTGATGTCCATGTATCAGATGGAAAGTGGTTTGCTCTGGCTCTGGCTCTGGCTCTGGCTCTGGCTCTGGCTTTTGATCTTGATCTTGATCTGAGGCGCCCCGTTAACCACGCTGGCCGAACGCAGGCTTGAATCCGTGGGTAACCCGGCAGGACGCCGGGTTAGCCGCCCCGCGCCATGGATGGCGCGTGGCGGCGGCCCACGGATTCAAGCCGGAGTGAGGGCACACCGAGCCTAAGCGAGGTGCCGAGTGGTGGGGCAAGAGCCCTTTGGTTACTTTGGGGCTCTTTTCCAAAGTGACTCGCCGTAAGGGCGAAACCAATAGCAGCCCTGACCAAAATAACGGATATGCACTCCGACCAAAAAACTCTAGCGCCCAACACACAGCCATCGGGGGCAAGCCCCCTCCCACATTTTGGTTTGTGTTGGGTCAGGGCGATTGGGGCTATTTGGGGTATAGCGGCGGTAGGCTGGTGGTGTCGGTGGCCGGGTCCAGCTCGCGTTCAGCCATGGGAATGGACTTGACCGCCCGCCACAAGTCCTCGCCCAGCCAGTACTTACCGCTTTCGCTATAGAGCGCACCATTGAGCTCATCCAGCGCATCGGACAACGGAATGTAGCGCGCCGCCATGTCGGCCAGTGTCTCAGGCTGTTGCCGCGCCCAGGCGTCGAGGGCCTGGCGGGTGGCCTGGGGGTCGTTGGCCTGGGTGGCGCGCTTGAGGTCGTCGAGCAGGGTGCGGGGGCTCGGGCCGGTTTGCGCTGCGCGCAGCACGGCGGGTTGCCAGCGGGCTCGCCACCACAGGCCAAAGCCCAGCAGTGTGGTGCATGAGAGGATCAGGGTACTCAGCTGCCACAACCACAGGCGGCTGTCGTCGGGGGCGGTGATCACGGTCGGGGTGGCGGGGGTGTCCACCACCAGGCTCGGGTTGGTCGCCACTTGCAGGGTGCGCGCCGGGAGGCTGGTGCGTTCCAAATGGTCTTCGTGGGTGTTCCACCACACGACTTCGACGACGGGCAACTCCACCTCGCCAGCGCGGGTGGGCACCAGCGCTTCGCGGTCTTCGCGGCTACCGATCAGGCCACGGTCGTTGGTCTGGTTACCCAGCACGGGCTGGTCCGGGTAGCGGCGCAGGCCGTTGATCTCGGCGCTGGGTAGGGCCGGCAACTGGGCGCTGGAGAGGCCCTCGGCCTTGACCGTGAGGCTGCGGGTCAGCGAGTCGCCGACTTGCACGTGCTCCGGCGTAGGGTTCCAGCTTTCGCTCAGGGTCAGGCTGCGTGCCGGCAACCACGGGGTATCCGCGGGATACAGTGCGGGCTTGGGCTTGACCGTCAGCGGCAGCTCAGCCGAGCTCACGTGGATCAACTTGCCGGGCTTGGTGCCTTGCAGGGTGTTTTCCTGGGGCGGGCGTGATTCCACCAGGGTAGCGCTGAAGGTCTGCGCCGGGATCGCCAGGGTGCCGCTGTGCTGCGGATAGATCGCATAGCGGGTTTCAATCACGCCATGGCGAATGCTGTTGATCACTTTTTCATAGGTGCGCGATTCGCCCAGTTGTTCGACCCGTGCATCGGCAATCTGCAACGGCGTGAGGCTGCTGTCGTCATACAGCGACACCGAGTGGTAAACGCGTACGGTCAACAGTGCCTGGGCCTGCACGTACACGCTGGTCTGGTCGAGGTTGGCGTCGACAAATACCGGCGCCAGTTCGGCATTGGTGTTCTGGCTGGAGGTTTCCACCACGGTCAGGTTGATGGGCTGGGTCTGGTATTCGCCCACTTGCAGCGGCGGAATGATCACCGTGCCGTTCTGTTTGGGCAACAGGGTGATGATCCAGCGGGTGGTCGCGTGGTTATCGCCGCCCAGGGTGGTGAGTTGGTTGAGTTGACGCGTGCCGCTGACTTCGAACTGCGCATCCAGGGGCGAAAGATCGGGTTTGCCGAACAGCGTGACGTCGTTGGATTCCACCGTCAGCTCTACCGTTTCCCCGGAATTGAGGCGGCTGCGGTCGACGCTGGCGACCAGGTTTGCCGCCTGGGCATGGCCTGCCGACAACGCGAGCAGAAGCAGTAGGGTGGTGCGGCGGCTCATCGAGTCTTGTCCTGATGTTGTTGCTGTTCGTACCAGAATTTGCGGCGCAGCAGCTCGCCGGGGTTGTCCGGGATCTCCTGCAGCCATTGTTCCAGGGCCTGGCGGTGTTCACCGTCGAGGCTGGCGTCGCTCGGGCGCAAGGGCGGGGTGGTGGTTTGCTCATCCCCCAGCTCGCTGCCCGGTACTTCGTTGCTGCCGGGTTGCGGTGTGGCACCGGTTTGCGTATCGCCCGTGCCCGCCTCACCCTGGCCCTGGGACGACTGCTCGCCGCCCGTGCCGGTTTGCCCGCTGGCGCCCGGTTGCGCAGTTTGGCCGGGTTGGGTGGTTTCGTCATCTTCGTTTTTTGCAGGCTTATCAGGCTCGGGCTCAGCCTGCTCCTGCATCAAAGCTTCCACCAGGGCCTTGTTTTTCAGGGCCGGATGTAAATCGGGCTGGGCTTCCAAGGCTTGTTCGTAAGCGTCGATAGCCGCCTCCAGCTCACCGGACTTTGCCAGCGCATTGCCCCGATTGTAGTGGGCGTAGGCAGTATCGCTCTCGGCAAACCGCTTGATCGCCTCGGCGTAGTTGCCGGCTTCGTAGAGCGCCACGCCTTGCCACTGCGGGTCCTGGAAGTGTTCGGCGGCCTCGGCCGGGCGTTTTTTCTTCAAGAGGTACTGGCCCTGTTGGTCGGGGCGCAGCCACAGGTCTTGCAAGCCGAACGCATAGCTAGGCTGGGGCGCGGCCAATAGCAGCAGGGGCAGGCAGAACAACCAGCCACGGCGCCCGGCGCAGGCGGCCAGTAACAACAAGGGCAAAAGCAGCCAGTAACCCTGGTCGGCCCAGGTGTCGAGGTGGAGCAGTTGCCCGTCGTTGCGCAGGGCTTGCGGGGTGTCGAGCACCCCGAGTTGGCGCAGGTCTTTGTCGTCCAGGCGTGCGGCGCGGTAGCGGCCGCCCATTTCACTGGCGAAGGCCTTGAGGGTTGGGCTGTCAAGACGGGGGACGAGGATCGCGCCTTGTTCGTCCTTGAGGAACTCACCGTTTTCCTGGGTCACTGGCGTGCCTTCCCGGCTGCCGATACCGAGGATCGACAGGCTGGGCGACTGCGCGTTTTGCAGCAGCAGGCGAATGCCCTGGCGCTCCTGCTTGGACAGAGATGAACCGATCAGCAGCAAGCGTCCTTGGCCCAGGCCACTTTGCTTGAGCAGAAACAGCGCCTTCTCCACCGCCAGGTCGGCGCGATGGCCGGGCTCGGGCATGAGGGACGGCCGCAGGGCTTCCAGAAGATTGCGGCTGGTCGCCAAGTCGTCAGAGAGCGGCACGAGCGTGTGGGCGCTGCCGGCATACACGACGATGGCAGTTTGTGCGTCCGTGCGCGCTTGCAACAGGTCATACAGCTTGCGCCGCGCTTGTTCCAGGCGATTGGGTGGGCTGTCGGTGGCGAGCATTTCTGGGGTCAATTCCAACAGCACCACCAACGGGTCGGACGGCTTTTGGCTGGATTGCTCCACCCGTTGCCAGCTCGGGCCGAGCAGGGCCAGCACTGCCAGCAGCCAGGCGATACCCAAGACCACCCACGGTGATTTACTTTCACGGCCACTGCCACCACTGAGCAATACGGCATGGAAGGCCGGCGGCAGGATCACCTGCCAGCGCCCGGCGCGCTTTTGCCGATGCCACAACTGCCACAGCAACCAGCCAAGCACGGGCAGCAGCAACAGCCACCAAGGACGAAACCAGTGCGGCCACAGGTCGATCATCGACGCCTCCGCAAACGCAGGCGCTTGAGGCGCTCACGCCATTCCGGGTGCTGTTGCAGGAAGATCCCCTTGCTGGTGAGTTTGTTGAACAGCCGTTGCAGCGCGTTATTGGGCCAGCGCTCCTGGATCACCAGCAGCATGCTCAGCACCAGGGCCAACGCCAGCGGCGCGCTGTACAGCGCCTGGGCCGGGCGCGCCTGGGTGGGTTGCTGTTCGACGGGCTCCAGCTTGTCGAGGGTTGCCTTGATGGTTTGCAGCTCTTCGCCATCGCGGGCGCGGAAGTACTGGCCACCGGTGGCTTCGGCAATGGCCTTGAGTGCGGGCTCGTCCAGGTCCAGGCTCGGGTTGACGCCGAGAATGCCCAAGGAACCGGTTTGTTCGGGGTCGGCGCCGATGCCGATCGGGTAGATCTTCACGCCTTCTTCGGCGGCCAGGCGTGCGGCGGTCAACGGGTCGATCTGCCCGGCGTTGTTGGCGCCGTCGGTGACCAGAATCAGTACGCGGCTTTGCGCAGGGCGCTGACGCAGGCGTTTAAGCGCCAGGCCGATGGCATCGCCAATGGCGGTGTTCTTGCCGGCAATGCCGATGCGTGCTTCATCCAGCCAGGTGCGTACGGTGCGGCGGTCAAAGGTCAACGGCGCTTGCAGATAGGCTTGGCTGCCGAACAGGATCAGGCCGACGCGGTCACCTTCACGGCTTTCGAGGAAGTCACCGAGCAGGTGCTGCACCAGGCTCAGGCGGCTGATTTCTTCGTCCTGCCAATGCATGTCGGGGAAGTCCGTGGAGCCGGACACGTCGACCGCCACCAGCAGGTCGCGGCCACTGGCTGAAATCGGCAACGGTTCGCCAAGCCACTCGGGCCGGGCGGCAGCCGTCAGCAGCAATAACCACAACACTACGAACGGCGCCTGTTGGCGCCAACCTGGCAGGTTGACGCGGGCGCGTCGGCGGGCAAGGCCTTCGAGGTCACTGAGGTAGCTGACTTTCAGCGCCGGCTCGCCGCTATCGGCCACCGGGAGGATAAGGCGCATCAGCCACGGCAAGGGCAATAGGGCGAAGATCCACGGCCAGGCAAATTCAAACATGTTTGCGAATCCAGGTGTCGACGGCTTGGGTCAGGCCGGCGATGGCCTTGTCGTCGAGTTTGCATTCGGGTTTGTAGGCGCCTTCAACGAGTACCATCCAGCGCGTGAGGCCGGCGGCGGGGCAGCGGTTATCGAGAAAGGCCAGCCATTTTCGCCCGTTGAGGGTGTGGCTTTGGCTGTAAGGGTAGTCGTTGCGGCACAGGCGCTTGAGCAGGCCGTTGAGTTGTTGCAGCCAGGCGCCGGCCGGGGCGCCGTCGTAGGGTTTGGGCATCAAGGCTAGCTCGGCCAGGGCGGCGATGCGCAGCGGGTCCAGCGGTTGTTCGGCGCGCGCCACCGGGCGGCGTGCGGGTAAGAAGCGGCGCAGTGACCACAAGCCCCAGCCCAACAATGGAATCAGTACCAGCAACAGCCACCAACCGGGCGCGGGCGGCCAAAAGCCAATGGCCGGCGGTGCGATCAGCGGTTGCAACTGGTCGAGGCTGCTCATTGCTTTTTAACCGGGCGTTGCGGGTTGAGGTATTCACGCAGTTGCTCGACCATCTCGCTCTGGGTGCTCAGGGGCATCAGCAATACCCGCAGTTTCTGCGCGAGCAATTCCCAGCGGGCGTTGCGCGCTTCGGCCTGAGCTTTGTAGGCCTGGCGCAGGTCGTAGTTGAGCGTGTCCAGCTCCAGTTGCGCGCCACGTTCGGCAAAGCGCAGCAGGCCGGCGGCCGGCAGGGCGTGGTCCAGCGGGTCGGAGATCGGCAACAGCAACAGGTCGCAATGGCGTGACAGCAGGCTCAGCTGCTGCTCGGCGCCTTCGGTGAGTGCGCGCTCGTCGCAGATCACAATGACCAGGCTGCCGGGGCGCAGCACTTCACGGCCCCGGCGCAGGGCCATGCCCAGGGCATCGGCTTCGGGGTGGCTTTCGGTGTTCAGGCTCTGGTTGACCCGTACCAGGCGGTTAAGCAGTTGCAGCAGGCTTTGCTTGCTGCGTCGGGGTTTGATTTCGTAGTGCTCGTTGTCGCCGAAGACCAGGCCGCCGACGCGGTCGTTATGCCCCAGTGCGGCCCAGCCGATCAGGCTGGCGGCTTGCGCGGCCAGCACCGACTTGAACATTTGCCCCGAGCCAAAAAACAAACGGCAGCTTTGCTCGACCATGATGAAGATCGGCCGTTCGCGCTCTTCATGGAATAGCTTGGTGTGGGGTTCCTGGGTACGTGCGGTCACGCGCCAGTCGATGGTGCGCACATCGTCGCCCGCCTGGTACACCCGCACCTGGTCAAAGTCGACACCGCGCCCGCGCAGTTTTGAGTGGTGCAGGCCGATCAGCGGGCTGCGCTGGCTCGGCGTGGAAAACAACTGCACTTCACGCACGCGATGGCGCATCTCGATCAATTCGCTGAGGGTGACGCGGATACCATCGCCTGCGTTCATGGGGATCAAGCGACGGCAACGACGTCGAGAATGCGTTGCACCACGCGGTCTTGGTCGATGCCAGCGGCTTCGGCCTCGAATGACAGAATGATGCGATGACGCAATACGTCGAACAGCACCGCCTGAATGTCCTCGGGGCTGACGAAGTCGCGACCGGCCAACCAGGCGTGAGCGCGAGCGCAGCGGTCCAGGGCGATGGAACCGCGAGGGCTGGCGCCGTAGGCGATCCACTCGGCCATTTCCGGGTCGAACTTGGCCGGGGTGCGCGTGGCCATAACCAGTTGCACCAGGTATTCCTCCACCGCATCGGCCATGTACAGGCCGAGGATTTCCTTGCGGGCAGCGAAGATGGCTTGCTGGCTGACGCGGCGCTCAGGCTTGGTTTCGCCGTTGAGGGCTTCGCCACGGGCCTGTTGCAGGATGCGGCGCTCGACCGCGGCGTCCGGGAAGCCGATTTTGACGTGCATCAGGAAGCGGTCGAGTTGGGCTTCGGGCAGCGGGTACGTGCCTTCCTGCTCAATGGGGTTCTGCGTGGCCATCACCAGAAACAGCGGCGACAGCTCATAAGTGCTGCGCCCGACACTGACCTGGCGCTCGGCCATGGCTTCGAGCAGCGCTGATTGCACCTTGGCCGGGGCTCGGTTGATTTCGTCCGCCAGTACCAGGTTGTGGAAGATCGGCCCTTGCTGGAACACGAAGCTGCCGGTTTCCGGGCGATAGATCTCGGTGCCGGTGATGTCGGCCGGCAACAGGTCAGGGGTGAACTGGATACGATGGAACTGCGCTTCGATGCCTTCGGCCAACTCTTTGATAGCCTTGGTCTTGGCCAGGCCAGGCGCACCCTCTACCAGCATATGGCCGTCGGCGAGCAGGGCGATCAGCAGGCGATCGATGAGTTTTTCCTGGCCGAGAATCTGCGTAGAAAGAAAGGTTCGCAGCGCGAGCAGCGCTTCACGATGTTCCATCGATGACGGTTCCTGGAGAGGTGAGCCTTGGTGTTGAGTAAAAGCACCGGGCTAGGGTGGCTTACTTTAATGCATCGAGGGGTGTGGCGACTAACGGCGTGACGGGTATTTTTGGCAAAACTTGTAGGATTTTTGTGTGGGAGGCATGAATGGTTGCAGCAGGACTTCGTGTTGTGAACACCGGCAATGTGGGAGGGGGCTTGCCCCCGATGGCAGTGTGTCAGTTGATACATCAGTGACTGACACGCCGCTATCGGGGGCAAGTCGAATCGTCGCACCGCCCCTCCCACATTTGATCTTTGGTGCTCTTAAGTGCGGGTGAAGGTGCCGGTGCCTTTGAGGATGTTTTGCAGGGTTTCTTCTACCTCGGCCATATCCGCTGCGGCGGTGGTGTGAGTGATTTCCAACTGATCCTTGCCACCCAACGCATCCGCATCCCCGGCCGCCAGCTCAACCAGCAACGTGGTGTCGCTCAACGTGACCTTCAGCCCATCCAGCGTCGACGGCTCGTAATCCCAGGTCAGCTCCACTTCCTCTTCATCCGGATAGCGGGTGAGCATAAACATCTCGCCGTTCTTACCGTGGCAGCAAAGCATGGCCATGTTGTCTTCTTCGTCGTCGCACGGGGTAGCCATGAGGGCGTCGGTTTTCAGTTGCAGCATGGGGCAATCCTGTCTGGGGTAGGGCGTAATACGGTGGATTGTGCCATTGCGGCGAATTTTGTGCTGCATCCTGTGTCAGACCCAGTGCATGACCTGACCGGCAATATCAGTCATTTCCGGTACTCGCAGGCGCCGAATTAGGCGGATTTATTGCTGGAAATTTCGGGTTGCCCAAGTTGCAACCCCGAGCCTGCTTACCGATGACCGAATATGTCGCAGCGTCGCAAGCAGCTGTCTTCCTACACTCGTTAAGCTGCGCAACGGATGTGCATGGGCCAGGCGCCTGACCTGCCCGTCGTACCGTCATCTGGCCAGGTGCGCATCTTGTGGAAGTTGTATGTGACCTCATTGTCTTGTGCAGCTTCACCCACCTGTCGCTTTAATTCGCTATGGTGCTTCTATGCTTACCAGCGAATAAAGGCGACGGTCTCCCCGCAAGGGGAACACTTGCGACGCTTTCATCAATAACAAGCCCAAGCGGAGTACCACAGATGGCGTTCTTCACCGCAGCCAGCAAGGCCGACTTCCAGCATCAACTGCAAGCGGCACTGGCGCAGCACATCAGTGAACAGGCACTGCCACAAGTGGCGCTGTTCGCTGAACAATTCTTCGGCATCATTTCTTTGGACGAACTGACCCAGCGTCGCCTTTCCGACCTGGCCGGTTGCACCCTCTCTGCGTGGCGCCTGCTTGAGCGCTTTGACCACACCCAACCGCAAGTGCGGGTCTACAACCCCGATTACGAACGTCATGGCTGGCAGTCGACCCACACCGCGGTCGAAGTGCTGCACCATGACCTGCCATTTTTGGTCGACTCGGTACGCACCGAGCTGAACCGCCGTGGCTACAGCATCCACACCCTGCAAACCACCGTGCTTAGCGTGCGTCGTGGTGCCAAGGGCGAGTTGCTCGAGATCCTGCCAAAAGGCACCCAAGGCGAAGGCATCCAGCAAGAATCGCTGATGTACCTGGAAATCGACCGCTGCGCCAACGCCGCCGAACTGAACGTGCTGAGCAAAGAGCTTGAGCAGGTGCTGGGCGAAGTGCGCGTGGCTGTGGCTGATTTCGAGCCGATGAAAGCCAAGGTCCAGGACCTGCTGGCCGGTATCGATGCCAGCCAGTTCGCTATCGATGGCGAAGAGAAAGCCGAGATCAAGAATTTCCTGGAATGGCTGGTGGGCAACCACTTCACCTTCCTGGGCTACGAAGAGTTTGTGGTACGTGACGAGGCGGACGGTGGTCATATCGAATATGACGCCAGCTCTTTCCTCGGTCTGACCAAACTGCTGCGCGCCGGCCTCACCGCCGATGACCTGCGCATCGAAGACTATGCCGTTGCCTACCTGCGTCAGCCGACCGTGTTGTCGTTCGCCAAGGCTGCGCACCCAAGCCGCGTACACCGCCCGGCTTACCCCGACTACGTGTCGATCCGTGAGATCGACGCCAGCGGCAAGGTCATCAAGGAACACCGCTTCATGGGCCTCTACACCTCGTCGGTGTATGGCGAGAGCGTGCGAGTAATCCCGTATATCCGTCGCAAAGTCGCGGAAATCGAGCGCCGTTCGGGCTTCCAGGCCAAGGCCCACTTGGGCAAGGAGCTGGCGCAAGTCGTTGAGGTGCTGCCTCGCGATGACCTGTTCCAGACCCCGGTGGACGAACTGTTCAGCACCGTGATGTCGATCGTGCAGATCCAGGAGCGCAACAAGATCCGCGTGTTCCTGCGCAAAGACCCGTACGGTCGTTTCTGCTACTGCCTGGCCTACGTGCCGCGTGATATCTATTCCACCGAAGTGCGCCAGAAGATCCAGCAAGTGCTGATGGATCGCCTGAAAGCTTCGGATTGCGAGTTCTGGACCTTCTTCTCCGAATCAGTGCTGGCCCGTGTACAGCTGATTCTGCGGGTTGACCCGAAGAACCGCCTCGACATCGACCCGCTGCAATTGGAAAAAGAAGTGGTGCAGGCCTGCCGCAGCTGGCAAGACGACTACGCCAGCCTGGTGGTAGAAAGCTTCGGCGAAGCCCAGGGCACCAACGTGCTGGCGGACTTCCCGAAAGGCTTCCCGGCCGGCTACCGCGAGCGTTTCGCCGCGCATTCGGCCGTGGTCGACATGCAGCACATCAACAGCCTGACCGAAGCCAACCCGCTGGTGATGAGCTTCTATCAGCCGCTGGGCCAGGTCTCGGGCCAGCGCGAGCTGCATTGCAAGCTCTACCATGCGGACACCCCGCTGGCGCTGTCCGACGTGCTGCCGATCCTGGAAAACCTCGGCCTGCGTGTATTGGGTGAATTCCCGTACCGCCTGCGTCATGTCAATGGCCGCGAGTTCTGGATCCATGACTTTGCGTTCATCGCCGCCGAAGGCGTGAACCTGGATATCCAGCAGCTCAACGACACCCTGCAGGATGCGTTCGTGCACATCGTGCATGGCGACGCCGAGAACGATGCGTTCAACCGCCTGGTGTTGACCGCCGGCCTGCCGTGGCGCGACGTGGCCCTGCTGCGGGCCTACGCCCGTTATCTGAAGCAGATTCGCCTGGGCTTCGACCTGGGCTACATCGCCAGCACCCTGAACAACCACACCGATATCGCTCGCGAGTTGACCCGGTTGTTCAAGACCCGCTTCTACCTGGCACGCAAGCTCACCGCCGACGACCTGGAAGACAAGCAGCAGCGCCTGGAACAAGCGATCCTCAGCGCCCTGGACGACGTTCAGGTGCTCAACGAAGACCGCATCCTGCGTCGCTACCTGGACCTGATCAAGGCCACGCTGCGTACCAACTTCTACCAGACCGACGCCAACGGCCAGAACAAGTCGTACTTCAGCTTCAAGTTCGACCCGCGTGCTATCCCTGAGCTGCCTAAGCCGGTGCCGAAGTTTGAAATCTTCGTGTACTCGCCACGGGTTGAAGGCGTGCACCTGCGCTTTGGCAACGTCGCGCGTGGCGGCCTGCGCTGGTCCGACCGTGAAGAAGACTTCCGTACCGAAGTGCTTGGCCTGGTAAAAGCCCAGCAAGTGAAGAACTCGGTGATCGTGCCGGTGGGTGCGAAGGGCGGCTTCCTGCCGCGTCGCCTGCCATTGGGCGGTACCCGCGACGACATCGCGGCCGAGGGCATCGCCTGCTACCGCATCTTCATTTCCGGTTTGTTGGACATCACCGACAACCTTAAAGACGGCGCCCTGGTGCCACCGTTGAACGTGGTGCGTCATGACGACGATGACCCGTACCTGGTAGTAGCGGCGGACAAAGGCACTGCGACCTTCTCCGACATCGCCAACGGCATTGCTATCGACTACGGCTTCTGGCTGGGTGATGCGTTTGCCTCCGGTGGTTCTGCCGGTTACGACCACAAGAAAATGGGCATCACCGCCAAGGGCGCGTGGGTCGGCGTGCAGCGTCACTTCCGTGAGCGCGGCATCAATGTGCAGGAAGACAGCATCACCGTGGTGGGCGTCGGCGATATGGCCGGTGACGTGTTTGGTAACGGCCTGTTGATGTCCGACAAGCTGCAACTGGTCGCGGCCTTCAACCACTTGCACATCTTCATTGATCCAAACCCGAACCCGGCCACCAGCTTCGTCGAGCGCCAGCGCATGTTCGAGCTGCCGCGTTCGGCCTGGACCGACTACGACACCAGCATCATGTCCGAAGGCGGCGGTATCTTCTCGCGCAGCGCGAAGAGCATTGCCATCTCGCCACAGATGAAAGAACGCTTCGACATCGCGGCCGACAAGCTGACCCCGACCGAACTGCTGAACGCCTTGCTCAAGGCGCCGGTAGACCTGTTGTGGAACGGCGGCATCGGTACCTATGTCAAGGCCAGCACCGAAAGCCACGCCGACGTGGGCGACAAGGCCAACGACGCGCTGCGCGTCAACGGCAACGAGCTGCGCTGCAAGGTAGTAGGCGAGGGCGGTAACCTCGGCATGACCCAGCTGGGTCGTGTGGAGTTCGGCCTCAATGGCGGCGGTTCCAACACCGACTTTATCGACAACGCCGGTGGTGTGGACTGTTCCGACCACGAAGTGAACATCAAGATCCTGCTCAACGAAGTGGTGCAGGCCGGTGACATGACCGACAAGCAACGCAATCAGTTGCTGGCCAGCATGACCGATGAAGTCGGCAACCTGGTGTTGGGCAACAACTACAAGCAGACCCAGGCATTGTCCCTGGCCGCGCGCCGTGCCTACGAGCGTGCTGCCGAGTACAAGCGCCTGATGAGCGATCTGGAAGGCCGTGGCAAGCTGGACCGCGCCATCGAGTACCTGCCGACCGAGGAGCAGCTCGTCGAGCGCGCCGCGAATGGCAAGGGCTTGACCCGTCCGGAACTGTCGGTGTTGATTTCGTACAGCAAGATCGACCTCAAGGAAGCGTTGCTCAAGTCGTTGGTGCCGGATGACGAGTACCTGACACGTGACATGGAGACCGCGTTCCCACCGAGCCTGGTCGCCAAGTTCGGCGAGGCCATGCGCCGTCACCGCTTGAAGCGCGAGATCGTCAGCACCCAGATCGCCAACGACCTGGTCAACCACATGGGCATTACCTTCGTTCAACGACTCAAAGAGTCGACCGGCATGAGCCCGGCGAACGTGGCAGGCGCCTATGTGATCGTGCGTGACATCTTCCACCTCCCGCACTGGTTCCGTCAGATCGAAGCTCTGGATCACCAAGTTTCCGCTGATGTGCAACTGGAGTTGATGGACGAGCTGATGCGCCTGGGCCGCCGTGCTACACGCTGGTTCCTGCGCAGCCGTCGCAACGAGCAGGACGCTGGCCGTGACACCGCGCACTTCGGTCCGCATCTGGCAGCGTTGGGCCTCAAGCTCGACGAACTGCTGGAAGGCCCGACCCGCGAAGGCTGGCAGAACCGCTACGGCAAATACACCGAAGCCGGTGTGCCGGAGTTGCTGGCGCGCATGGTTGCCGGTACTACTCACCTGTACACCCTGCTGCCGATCATCGAAGCCGCTGACGTCACCGGGCACGATGCTGCCGAAGTCGCCAAGGCCTACTTCGCCGTTGGCAGTGCGCTGGACTTGCCGTGGTACCTGCAGCAGATCAGCGATCTGCCGGTGGCCAACAACTGGCAGGCCCAGGCCCGCGAAGCGTTCCGCGACGATGTGGACTGGCAGCAACGGGCAATCACCATTTCGGTACTGCAAATGGCCGACGCGCCACAAGACATGGAAGCCCGCGTGGCCCTGTGGCTTGAGCAGCACAAGGACATGGCCGAGCGTTGGGTGGCGATGATGGTGGAGATTCGTGCTGCGGTGGGTACGGACTACGCCATGTATGCGGTGGCCAACCGTGAGTTGCTGGACTTGGCGTTGAGTGGGCAGTCGGTGCTGTAACCCGGTTGATCAAACGCTGAAAACCAATGTGGGAGGGGGCTTGCCCCCGATAGCGGTGCCTCAGTCAATGGATGTGTTGACTGACACTCTGCTATCGGGGGCAAGCCCCCTCCCACATTTGGTTCTGCGTTTATCTGGAGGTCAGTGGTGTTTGAGCAATTTTGACTCTAGGTGATCCAGGTGCTGGGTCATCAAGTCGACGGCCGTATCTGTGTCCCGTTGCTCTATGGCATCCACAATCGCCACATGCTCCTGCCACGCGCAGTAGGTGCAGGCCTTCGCCTCGTATTGCGCAATGATCAACGAGGTCAACGGCACCAGGCTGTTGAGAAACTGCGCCAGCGGTGCATTGCGCGCCATGGCCGCCAGTTGCAGATGAAACTCCCCCGACAAACGAATCGCCGGCCCACGCTGGTCTTTTTCAATGCATTCGCGCTCCCGGGCAATCAGCTCACGCAGCTGGCGTACCTGGCTAGGCGTCGCATGCACGCACGCCAATTGCACCACGGTGATTTCTGTCAGGCGCCGGGCTTCGAGGATCTGCCGGGTTTGCTGGGCGTCGGGCGCGGCCACTTGGGCGCGTTGGTTAGGGCGCAGGATCACCACTTGCTGATGGGAGAGTTTGGCCAGCACCCGGCGGATCACGCTGCGGCTGACACCAAAGCTTTCGCCCAGGCTTTCTTCGGTAAAGCGACTGGCCGGGGCAATGCGTTGTTCGAGGATGGCATCGAACAGGCGCGGGTAGATGTCGTCCACCGACGGCTTTTTACCGGCGATCAAGCGCAGGGCAGGGAAGAGAGGGTCGCGTTGCAACGCGTAAGCAGTCATGGCCAGTCTCCGATAAATCAGCTGCCCAGATGGTCGTCCGGGATGTTCAAGTGAATGCCCATGCGCAGGCCTTCCTGGAGGATGTGCCGACGCATTTCGGCACTGGCCAGGGCGCTGTTCTTATTGCGGATGGCGCGCACCACCGCTTCGTTTTCCCGCAGGCGTTCGGCCAGGTGTTCCGGCGAATTGCGCAGTACCTGGGCGCTCTGCTTGAGGGCGTTGCTGGTCTGTTGCACCACGTTTTGGAAAATCGGGTTGGAGGTCAGCGCGAACAGTTCTTCGTGGAAGCCGATGTAGGCATTCATGCCGGCTTCAGCGTCTTCGGCGTCGAGGGCTTCGCGCATGTCCATCAAGGTCAGGCGCAGTTGGCCGACCTCTTTGCTGCTGATGGACTGCGCCACCAAGCCGACGATGAAGGGTTCGAGGGTGTAGCGCAGTTGCAGGATGTCTTCCAGGCTGGCGTCGGCGACGGCGTCGCTGGATTGCGGCTCGCTGATACTGGTTTCCAGCACCACCACGCCTTTGCCGGGCATGGAGCGCACCAGGCCGAGGGTTTCCAGCACAATCACCGCTTCACGCAGGCTTGGGCGGCTGATGCCCATCTGTTCGGCCAGTTCACGCTGGCCGGGCAGCATTTCGCCCCGGCGCCACTGGCCCCGCGCCAAGGCGGCGCGCAGTTTTTCTACCACTGAATTGACGACGGTTGAGGTGCTGATCACGTCTACGCCTCCTTTAAGTTGCTAACACACTGTTTAATCCAGCGAAAATCCATTGTGGGAGGGGGCAGGCCCCCTCCCACCTATTAGAACTCCTGATGCGCCGGCAACACCGGCTTCTTGGCCTGGAAGGCATAACCTTGCTGACCGTCGAGCACCTTGTTGGCACGCTGGATATCGATGTCTTTTTCCCAGCGGGCAATCGCCACGGTGGCCACGCAGTTGCCGATCAGGTTGGTCAACGCACGACCGATGCCCATAAACCAATCCACCGCCAGCACCAGCACCAAACCCACCACCGGAATCGCCGGGATTGCCGTGAGTGTGGCTGCCAAAATGACCAGCGCCGAACCTGGAATGCCGTGGGCACCCTTGGAAGTAATCAGCGACACCAGGAGGATCGTCATCAAGTCGGTCATCGACAGCGGCGTGCCCGTGGCGTTGGCGATAAACACAATGGCCAGGGTCAGGTAGATGGAGAAACCGTCGAGGTTGAACGAATACCCGGTCGGGATCACCAGGCCCACGGTGGAGCTGCCAATACCCAGGTGCTCGAGTTTACGCATGATCTGCGGCAGCACGGCATCGGAGGAGGCGGTGCCCATCACGATCAGCAGTTCTTCGCGCAGGTACTTGAGCAGCGGCAACATGCGCAGGCCCGACAGGCGCATCACGAGGCCGAGGATAATCCCGACAAACGCAAAGCACGTCAGGTAGAACAAGCCCACCAGGCTGCCCAGGTGTTGCAGCGAGTCGAGACCGTAGGTGCTGGTGGTGAAGGCAATCGCGCCAAACACGCCGATAGGCGCCAGACGCACGATCATGCCCATGATGCGGAAGATCACATGGCTCAGTTCGTTGATCAGTCGCGAGATACCGGATGCCGCCTCACCCACCAGGTTCAGCGCGCTGCCAAACAGCACCGAGAACAGCAGCACTTGCAGCACGTTGTTGTCGGCAAAGGCGCCGATCACCGAGTTGGGGATCAGGTCCATCAGGAATTGGCTGGTGCCCTTGATGTGCTGCCCCTTGTCGGCCAGTTCATTGAGGCCGGCGGACGACAACTGCTCCAGGTGGATATTGGCGCCGCTGCCGATGCCGGTGCTGAACGCCATGATCAGGCCGATCACCAGCGCGACAGTGGTAAGCACTTCAAAGTAGATCACCGACTTGAGGCCGATGCGCCCGACCTTTTTCAGGTCGCCGGCGCCGGAAATACCGCTGACCACCACGCAGAACACGATCAGGCCAATCAGCATTTTGATCAGCTTGATAAAGCCGTCACCCAGGGGTTTGAGTTGCGAGGAGAATTCGGGAAGGGCCAGGCCGCAAATGATGCCTAGCATCAGGCCAATCACGACTTGCAGGAAAATCGAACGCGAGCACCATCTGAGCATGGGAGGGATCTCTATTCGGTGCCCTGGTGGTTCCAGGGCTTAATTGTTGTGGTCATACCGGTAAGTCCAGTGCGGGGCCAGTCTACGCCGGGCTTTTTTGAAATCACAAGTAAAAATTAGGTGGTTAACCAGACCCGGTATGACCAGTTGGTCGGCGAGGGCGGAGCTTGAGCGGTTGGCGGGTTGTAAATTTTTTCGCTTATCATCCGCCGCTCGGCATAAGAGGTGATGGATGGACAAACCAGGGCTGACCACCGACGCATCAGGGCTCACGCACTGCACCTGGCGTAATGCCGGGCCGGAGTACCCGCGCTATCACGACCAGGAATGGGGCGTGCCGGTGGCGGATGACATCCAGTTGTACGAGAAGATCTGCCTGGAAGGCTTTCAGGCGGGTATGGCGTGGATCACCATCCTGCGTAAGCGCGAGCAGTTTCGAGTGGCGTTCGAGGGCTTTGATTTTCGCCGAGTGGCGCTGTACGGCGAGGCGGATATCGAAAGGCTAATGCAGGATGTGGGCATCGTGCGTAATCGGGCGAAAATCGTGTCGGCGATCAACAATGCGCGCCGGGCGTGTGAGCTGGTGGAGGAGACCGGCTCACTGGCGCGTTGGCTGTGGGGATTTGAGCCTGCCGAAACAGAACGCCCGGCGGTGGTGGATATAGCTTATTGGACGGGCAATCCAACTTCGCCGGCTTCCGTGCGGCTGTCGAAAGCGTTGAAAAAGCGCGGCTGGACCTATGTGGGGCCGACCACGATGTATGCGCTGATGCAGGCGATGGGGATGGTCAATGATCATCTGGAGGGTTGTGTGTGTCGCCCACGGATCGAGGCGCTACGGCGCCAGTTCAAACGCCCCTGAACCTCGGTTTAAACTCGGATCAAACGGTGGGAGGGGGCTTGCTCCCGATAGCGGTGGGTCAGTGACAAAAGCATTCGCTGACACACTGCTATCGGGGGCAAGCCCCCTCCCACATTGGCCCTGCGGTGTAGCTGATTAGCGGGGCAGGGGCGTTAGCACATCAGCCTTGTCGTCCAGCACAATCACCACCAGCAGCTTAGCTGGCTGGGTCTGGCTGGCATTGCTCGACTCAAAGTGCCGCGAGCCGGCGGGTTCATAAAACGTTTCGCCCACCTTGTAGGTCTTGGCCTTTTCATCATTGACCCGCGAAGTGATCGATCCCTCCAGCACGTAAGCCACGGCGGTGCCGGTGTGGCTGTGAGGTACGGTGGCCTGGCCGGGGGCGTAATCGACGGTCAGCATGATGGTTTTCTTGCCAGGCACATTGGTCAGCGCATGCTCCTGCAGCACCTTGATCGATTCCTGGTTGTACACCGGTTCGTGGGCAAAGGCGCTGAGTGAGGCAAGCATCAGAGTGGCAACGAGCAGGGTTTTCATGACGAGGTTTCCGAGTGGTTCGAGACCTGATCACCCTACGCCCGTGGGCGCAGGTGACCAATGTCCAATCCGGCGGAAAATGCCCTAGCCAATCTGCTGCAGAATATTGCGCACCCGGTCGAGTGCCGGGTCGATGTCCAGGGTTTCGATAGCGCCAAAACCGAGGATCAGGCCCGAACGCACCGGTGCGTCATGGAAGAACACATCCAGCGGATACAACCCCACCTCCACCTCGCGGGCCAGCGCAATCAGCAGTGGGACATCGACCGGCACTTTGCACAGTGCGGCCATGTGAAAACCCGCCACCGTGGGGATGGTTTCGAACCACGGCGCCAAGTCGCCCGCCAGCCGCTGCAGGATGCGCTCGCGTCTCCCCGCGTAAACCGTATGGCAGCGGCGGATATGCTTGAGCAGGTAGCCCTCGCTGATGAACTTGGCCAAGGCCCATTGCGGTAGGGTGGAGCTGTGTTGGTCGGTGAGCTGCTTGGCCTTGAGCACCGCGCCATGAATCGCCGGTGGCAGCACCGCGTAGCCCAGGCGAAGCTCTGGTAGCAGGGTTTTCGAGAAGGTCCCGACGTATGTCACCACGCCTCGGTTGTCCAGGCTTTGCAGGGAGTCGGTGGGACGGCCTTCGTACCGAAATTCGCTGTCGTAGTCGTCTTCGATAATGATCGCGCCCAGTTCGAACGCCCGTGCCAGCAATGCCTCACGGCGCGGCACGCTCATGGGCATGCCGAGGGGGAACTGGTGAGAGGGCGTCACGTAGATCAGTCGTGTGCCGTCGGGAATTCGGTCGACCTGGATGCCGTGTTCATCCACCGGCACGCCGGCGACCCGGGCACCCATGGCGATGAACAATTGACGTGCGGGGCTATAGCCCGGGTCTTCCATGGCGACGAGGCTGCCCGGTTCCAGCACCACGCGGGCGATCAGGTCCAACGCCTGTTGCGCGCCGTTGGTGACCACGATGTCGCTGTCGCGGCACTTAACCCCCGGGAAAACGCGATATGCCCGGCGATGGCACTGCGCAGTTCCGGCAAACCTTCGGGTTGGCTATAAAACCCGCTGTTCTGGGCGATACGCCGTAGGGCGTCCTGTGTGCAACGCCGCCATTCATCGGCCGGGAACTGGTTGCGACTGGTGGCGCCGCCGATGAATTCATAGCGTAAGGTGCTGCCGGGCGTGGGATGGCGCATGGGCGACGGCAGCGACTGCCATTGCGCGAGGCTGGCGGCGCAGGCCAGGTCAGTGGCGGTTTGCACGCGGCCTGGCTGCGGTGCCCACGCGTTGACGAAGGTGCCACGACCAATCTTGCCCTCCAGCAAGCCTTCGTAGGTCAGCGTGGCGTAGGTGTCGGAGACGGTTTTGCGCGACACACCCAATTGTTCGGCAAGCAGGCGGCTGGGGGGCAATTGCGCACCCGCCGACAGCCGCCCTGAGGCGATGGCTTCGCGCAACTGCTGATAAAGCTGGGCGGCCAGGTCCTTGCGGCCGGTGATGACGATGTGCAGTTCCATGTAGGTTCCCAAGCAGTGAGTCCGTGCCAAGGTTACGCGCGCGGGCGCTGGGTTCAAAATGCTCTTGGCAGTGCAACAGGAATATTTACCGCCGCCCCTCTCCCGCTTGAACGCACCCTATGCCTTTGGACGTCACGGCATAGGGAATGCCCATATGACCACACTACAAACACATGCAAGCCTGGACGCTCGCCTTGGGCCGTTGATTGTCGGCGAACTTCGCGTCAGCCGCGTCACCTTGGCTGAAATGGGCGCGTGCATAAACGGCGCGCCCGTCGCCCCCGTCGATCTTAGTGGGCGTGAGGCTGATCAGACGCTCTTGGATTCGATCCGTTTTCCTGAATCCGAGCTCAAACGTTTTCTCAGTCTTAACCCAGACCTTTGCGACAGCAGTGCGAACCTGCTATTCGAGCTTGCCAGCCTACGCTCGGTGCAAGCACCGTCCTTGATGCAGTTGGCGCCCAATGAGGCGCTTACAGGCGACTGGCGCAAGCTCGATAACCTGCTTGCCGCGGTGCAGCGTACCAATCTGAATCAGGCGCACTACCTTGAGGGTGCGCCGCCCTGGGCGGATGTAGCCAAGAGCCGCGCCCTGTCAGTCGCGGCTTATGGGTTAGAGCTCTTTGGCTATTACAGCGCTATCAATGCGTTGGTCGACGCTTTCAAGCAGGGTGATAGCGGGCAAATCTTGACCGCAGGTGCTGAACTGCTCGCCGAGTTGACCTCCAGCGCATTGGAGCTGGCCCTGGAGTCGTTGGGTACCCGGATGATGGGTAACGGTGCAAGACTCTTCAACGCTTTTAAGGTCAGTTCAGCAGGGAAATATTTGCTTCGGGGCGCGGGGTTATTTGCATTGGCGTTGACCTTGCCCTTCGATATCAGCGATGCCGTCACGTCGCTCAAAAAAGCGATAAAGTCCAGTGGCCAAGCAGCGATGGACCACTATGTCAGCGCCGGTTTCAGCATCGCCAGCGCCAGCCTGGGGGTGCTGCTGGGTATCGCGGTCTTGGCAGGTTTCAGCAATACCGGCCCACTGGGGATGGCAGCCGCCGTCGTACTGATGGTCGCTTCGCAGGTTTACAGTGCGGCACGTCTGGTAGACGACATCGATGACTACATTGAACTGAGTACCCGCGAGCGGCTGCGTTCCGGATGGTTTCTGTTTATTGGCGAGACTCTGGACAAGGACGTTCAGGATCGCTATGCCGTGGCCAAGATGAGTGCGTCCTACGCCCAGCAATTGACGTCCCAGGCTGACGCCTGGCTTAAAGGCGCACTAAAGGGCACGGTGCAGGCGGTGGTCAATGGTGTATTTGAGGTTCGATTGAGCCCGGCTCGACACTGGAAGTATGAATGGAACGAGTCGCTGGGTGGGCAGCCCTATGTGGATACCACGGCGCCCGGTATTCATGACGCAGACGATGTCATTGATGCCTCGGCCATGACCGTTGACCAATTACCGGGTGTAGTGAAAGGTCAGGCATCTTCGGACGCCGGCGTCCTCTGGCGGTTGGGGGGTGGTAACGACGATGTGAAAGGTTTGGCCCAGTTGCCTAACTTTATGGTGTATGGCGCGGGACGAAAGCAATTGGTTGGGGGCGAGCGTGGCGACCAGTTCCTGTTTGATATTCCTGCGGGTACGTTTGGCGGCGAGGCGGCGGTAACGCCAGTCAGTACGGTACACGGGGGGGAGGGCAGCGATACGTTGCATTTGCTGAACACCCATCCATATCCCGAGGATACCCAGGGTTACGCTATCGACCTGGCCAATGGCAGCGTCAAGCGCTCAGCCGCTGCCGAGCAGGCACTGGTGCTGGACTCCATCGAAAATGTCTCGACGGCGGCAGGCGTGGCCAGCCACGTCAAGGGTAGCGACGCTGCCAATATTCTGATTGCCCAGGGTGAGAACGATCGGCTTGAGGGCCTGGCTGGTGACGATACGCTGATCATCCAGGGCACTTACGCTTGGGTCGATGGCGGCCTGGGCAGGGACCGCTACGTGATCACGAGCAACCGTGGCACAGTCACCCTGCACGAGGATGATTGGCAGGAGGACTGCCTAATCGAGATGCGCTGGGACGCGGCAGCCATTGTGGCGTGGTTCGTCCGGGATTGTTCGCTGATCATCCAGTCGATGCGGGGGGACGATGGCGAATTGGCCGAGCGTGTGATCCAGATCGATGGGCTATACAGGCGTGCAATGGGTAAGCGGGTGTTGAATGCCAATCGCATACGCTTCATTACGGCGGACGGTTATACCTTGGTGCCCGTTCTGGCACCTGAGTTGTCTGATCAGGATAGCGCTACGGTGACAGTGGCCCTGCACGGGCCGTCGGACCATCGGGGTTTGCAAAACCTGCTGTACGAGGGCACGTTCGTGGTGCCTTTTGGCTGCGCCAGCCACTGTTTCATCATGCGCGGGCCCCCCGAGAAAATCGTGCGGGTACCGCTCAAGGGGGATGTCACGGCGTGCACGTTGTACGTGGATTATGACGCCCAGGAATTAGTACATGTCCAGGCGCACTACCACGTGACTTGCCGGCGAGTCGGGCAGTTCGATGAACTGACGTATGGGCAGGTCTCCTTGACCCTGGGGTTCAGCGATGGCGGTCGCCTGGTGGTATTGAACTATGCCAGTGATCGGAGTAAAGCGCGCACAAACGTCACCTCCAGCATCTTGGCCAACCGCCTGAAACTGGATTGCCGCTTCGTAGTGATTCTACGAGATGGCGTGTCTTACAGGCTCGACCCCGTGCCGCAAGCTTATTTGCAGGACCGCACCGAGCCAGGTTCGAAAACGTTTGATGGGCGCACCGCATTGAGGATGCGGCCCGGGGTGTACCCTTTTTTGCGACCCCTGGTCGGCAAAGCTGTGCAGTTGCAGTCGAGCGCGCAAAAAATCGTCATCCCCCTGCCGCCGCACCGGCAGGACTATGTGCTGCAGGGGCGTTCGGCAGCCTATGAGGTGATCACCAGCCCTGCGGCAACACTCTACGTGTCGACACCGGCCGCCTTATCCAAGACGGCCAATGCCTCCTGCTGGCGGGTGCGCACGGAGTCCCTTGAACATGGGGAAATCTACCTGGAGGGCTCGGTCTTGACGCTGGGCAGTGTGACGTTGCATCTGCCTCACGTGACAGATCCCGATGTCCCATTGGAACGCGTGACTGTCCATACCGCCAACGGTGATATCTACGAAGTGCGCCAAGACCTGGCGTTAGTGTATCCATCGCACCTGTATCTGGGGTTTTGCGCTTCTATCGAAGCCGCCTGGGCGCATCTGCAACGGTTGCGCCAAACCCTGTCGGTGATGGTCCGTACGTTGTGGGTGGGAGGGATAAGCTTGGCGGAGGATGAGCGAACTGCAGTTTTCTATGACGTGTTGGGCGACCGTTGGGGGCTGGAGTCCGACCCCTCGAGAGTGCTGACCCATGCACAGCTAAGAATGAGGTCTGAATTGATATGAACAAACAACCCAAGTCGGCGTCCAGCGACACATCCAGCCATGCCCGCCGGGCGGTCACTGGCGAAACTACCCGGGACTTCGCCGTCCCCCATCCGCGAGGCCTGGGAATACCCTCCTTGCCAGCGCATAGAGGCAGCGTGGAACGTCTGCAGGTGGAAGTCCCCGGATTGCACTCGCTCGATGACTTTGGCCCGGCGGCCCCGGCGGCCGTGCTAGTTCCGCACACTGTGGTGCTGGGTGCGCCCTCGCCTCAGGGTGTGCGCACGGCCAATGGACGTTCTTATCTGAATCAGGATACCCAGGACACGATACTCGCCGCCTATGATGCACTGAGTGGCACTTATCGTCAGCGCCTGCCTCACGAGCTTCATGCCAGCGGGCCAGTGCTGCACCCGGTGCCTGGCACCTCAACCTGGTCGCGGCTGGCGTCGCAGGCGCATGGGGTCGGGGCGACGGTACCGGTTACATCCGCCACAGTGTATGGGCGCCTGGACCCATGGTGGCGTCCAGTAGAATACGCAGTGCGCGGGCCTTTGGGGCATACGACCCCGACGATTGCCGGCATGCGCTGTTTTTCGACGCCATCAGGTGATTACTGCATTGAGCAAGCGGGTCGCCCTAAAAGTACCGTTGAAAAAATCGATTCACAAAACAACAGGACGCCCTGCGGGAGGATTGATGACGATGGATTGATTCAGGTCCATGGCCATCCATTGGGGACTTACCTTCTGCTTCAAGACTCAGTCTGTCATGTGGGTGTCGACGTTAACAGGAACATGAGAACAGTGCGCGCGGATGTGGCTGCCGGCCTGCCGGATATACCTATCGAGACCGGTAGCCGTATAGGTGCCTGGGTGCCTGAAATGCGACTGGACGCCATCGCTGACATTATCGGTGATGCACGCCGCGTGAACGGTTTTGTTGCAAACGGCGGCCCAATGGGCGTCGGGCGGATGTCAGAGAGCAATCACGTGACCTACAGCTACCTGCGCCACTATGCTCGTCAGCTCGTTGCCTACAACACCAGGGCTATCCAGCAGGCACCAGCGCTGGAGCAGGGTCGGTTGGTCGACGCGCATATCTGGCAGCATGGCTACCCCTACGATGCCTTGCGCGCAGTCGTCGCTGCACAGGCAAATGGGCAGGCCCTGCCTGTGGGTCTACCGCGGTTCGATGCTTTGCAAGGGATGGGAGTGGTGAGTTCAACGCGTGAAGGGGGGTTCAACATCAACGCGGTGCTTGCCAATAACCAGCTTTATTATCCAGCCCGTTCGCGAACACCAGGGCAGGAGGCGTTGCTCAATGAGTGGCGCGGTTTGGATGTCGAGAATTCTTTGGCCCGCGGTGCAGCAAATGAGAAAATGTATAAGGCCTTTCTCGACAGTGAAGGTTATCGAATCGTCCCGGGAGGAACTTATAACCGAGGGCAGAACGGTTTTGACCTGGTGTTCCAAGGTCCTACGGATGCGGTTTACCTGCTTGAGGTCAAACACGTATCTTCAAGTGCCGGTGGGCGTTACTCCAATGTGAAAATGGCGCGGGTCAATCCGGATTTCCAGATGGAGGACGGTTGGATCAACTATACGTTGACTACTGAAGCGGGCAGGAGCGAAGCAGGCATTTTGGTGAGCCGGGCGATGCGGGACAATCGCTTGTTCAAGGTGGTCGGCGCTACCACGCCTGAGGGCAGGTTATTGTTGTTTCTAATCGATATGCGCCCGGTACGTGTGTAAGGTCAGCCGCCCCGGATGCGCCGGGGCGGCGACCTGGGATCAGGACAGGAAACCCCCATCCACATTCAGCGACACACCCGTGGTGTAGCTGGACGCATCACTGGCCAGGAATAGCACAGCGCCGGCCATTTCGCTCGGGTCGGCCACGCGCTTGAGCGGGATCTGCGCCAGGGCCATTTTCAGGATCGCGTCGTTCTTCACCAATGCCGAGGCGAACTTGGTGTCAGTGAGGCCCGGCAACAGCGCGTTGCAGCGGATGCCAAATTCGGCGCATTCCTTGGCAAACACTTTGGTCATGTTGATCACGGCGGCCTTGGTCACTGAGTAGATGCCCTGGAATACGCCCGGAGAAATCCCGTTGATCGATGCGACGTTGATGATGCTGCCACCGCCGTTTTCGCGCATGAGCTTGCCGGCTTCGACCGACATGAAGAAGTAGCCGCGAATGTTCACGTCGACGGTTTTCTGGAACGCGCCAAGGTCGGTGTCCAGCACGTTGCAGAACTGCGGGTTGGTGGCGGCGTTGTTGACTAGGATGTCCAGGCGGCCAAACTGCTCGCGAATGCCGGCGAACACTTGGGTGATCTGCTCCATTTCACCGATATGACACGCAACGGCCGTGGCCTTGCCGCCGTCGGCGATGATTGCGTCAGCGACGTGCTGGCAGCCTTCGAGCTTGCGGCTCGACACGATCACATGGGCGCCTTGCTGAGCCAGCAACTTGGCGATGGCCTCACCGATGCCACGGCTCGCGCCGGATACGAAAGCGATCTTGCCATCGAGGTCGAACAGGTGGGTCTTGGACATGGGGGTTCCTTGTTATTGGGCGTTCAGAGCGCGGATTTGCCGATGACATTCAGGCTCATCTGCTCCAGCAGCGTGTTCATGTGGATGAACTGCGCAAAGCGTTTGTCCTGGGTCTGGCCGTGGAAGAAGCGGTAGTAGATCTGCTGCACGATGCCGGCCAGGCGGAACAGGCCGTAGGTGTAGTAGAAGTCGAAATTGTCGATCTGGATGCCGGACCGCTCGGCGTAGTAGTCAACGAACTCGCGGCGGGTGAGCATGCCGGGGGCGTTGCTGGGCTGGCGGCGCATCAGTTGCACCGGCGCAGGGTCGGCGGCTTCGATCCAGTAGGCGAGGGTGTTGCCCAGGTCCATCAGCGGGTCGCCGAGGGTGGTCAGTTCCCAGTCCAGCACGCCGATGATCTGCATCGGGTTGTGTGGGTCGAGGATCACGTTGTCGAAGCGGTAGTCGTTGTGCACGATGCTGGACGTTGCATGATCGGCTGGCATCTTGTCGTTCAGCCAAGCCCGTACCGCTTCCCAGCGCGGGGCGTCTGGGGTCAGGGCTTTTTCGTAGCGGTCGCTCCAGCCACGGATCTGGCGCTCCACGTAACCCTCGGGCTTGCCCAGGTCGGCCAGGCCGCAGGCGCTGTAGTCCACCTGGTGCAGTTCGACGAACTTGTCGATGAAGCTTTTGCACAGGGCTTCGGTCTTGGTGGCGTCCAGGCCCAATTCGGCCGGCAGGTCTGAGCGCAGGATAATGCCGTTGACACGCTCCATCACATAGAACTCGGCGCCGATCACCGACTCATCGGTGCAATGCACGTAGGCCTTGGGGCAATACGGGAAGCCGTCTTTGAGTTGATTGAGAATGCGGTATTCGCGGCCCATGTCATGGGCGGACTTGGCCTTGTGGCCGAAGGGCGGGCGACGCAGGACGAACTCCTGGCCCGGGTATTCCAACAGGTAGGTGAGGTTGGATGCGCCGCCGGGGAACTGACTGACCGTAGGCGTGCCGCTCAGGCCCGGGATATGGGCCTTGAGGTAGGGATCGATCAGGCTGGCATCCAGTTCTTCACCTGGGCGAATCTGGGTCGATTGGTCGTTCAGCGCCATGCTTATCCCTTCTGCTTATTCTAAAGGCCTTGGACTATTTCCTAATCTAATGCGCACCACCGCCCAACGACAAGGTCGGGGCGGCTTAATAGGTTAGCGTGTTGGAGGATGATCAGCGTGCCTGATCGGTCATTTTACGGGCGGCGGCAACGCCACTGGCGTGAGTACCGGGCGCCCGGCGAAATACTCCAGCAGGTTGTCGGCCACGCGCTGCACGGTGTCGTGGGCGGCCTCCGGCGACAGGCCGGCGACGTGGGAGGTGAGGACGGTGTTGCTCAGGCGTTTGAGGGTATCGGGCACCTTGGGCTCGTCGTCAAATACATCCAGCGCCGCACCTGCGATACGGCGCTGTTCAAGGGCTGCAACCAGGTCGTCGGTGACCACCACGCTGCCACGGCCGATATTCACCAAAAAGCCATTGGGCCCTAGCGCGTCAAGGGCGCGGCGGTCGATCAGATGGCGGGTGCTGGCGCCACCGGGTGTCGCCAGGATGAGGAAGTCCGAGGTGCGCGCCAGTTCCACAGCAGTGGCGCAGTAGGTGTAGTCCACATCATCGCGGGGCTGGCGATTGTGGTAGCTGATTTCCATGCCGAATCCCAGCGCCGCACGTTTGGCAATCTCCAGGCCGACGGCGCCGAGGCCGAGGATGCCCAGCTGTTTGCCACCCAAGGAAGGGCGCATGACTTTCGGCCACTCGTTGCGGCGTACGGCGGCATCGGTTTGGGGAATGCCGCGCACCAATGACAGCAGCAGGGCCATGGCGTGATCGGCCACCGACGGTGCATTCACGCCGGCGCCGTTGGTGACCACGATCCCACGATTGCTGGCGGCTTGCAGGTCCACATGTTCGTAGCCGGCGCCGATCACGCAGATGATCTCCAGCACGGGCAGGGCGGCGATTTCTTCGGCGTATAAACCCAACGGCCCACGGGTCAGCACCGCCTTGATCTGCGCGCCGTGGGCTTTGATAGCCTCGGCGCGTTCGGTAGGCGTGGGTGCCAGGATCACATGAAAGTCATTGCTCTCGATGATGGGCAGGTATTCGTTGATGGTTTCAACCAGGACCAGAACTGTAGCGGTCATCGGAAGGCTCTTCCTGAGGGGTTGGAGGGGGCAGTATGTGGGAATGTTCACTGTAGGAGCGAGCTTGCTCGCGAAAAACGTCAACGATAACGCGGGAAACCTGGATGCCCGCAGTGCCTGTGAGTTCTTCGCGAGCAAGCTCGCTCCTACAGTATCTACAGACTTAAAACTCGACTTCGTGCGTTTTTACTCGTTTTGCAAACGCCCCGGCCAGCGTCGCATTGTGATGCTCGATAATCGCCTCGGCCTTTAATGCCGGGGTGTCCATGCAGCTATGGCCGTCCTCTGGCAGCACCACTGAGAACCCCAGTTCCACCGCCACGCGGCAAGTGGTGTCGATGCAGAATTGAGTCTTCATGCCCACGATCACCAGTTCATTGACGTGCGCGGCTTTGAGTTGCTGCTCAAGATCGGTGCCCAGGAAACAGCTGGGACGGCCCTTGTTGAATAGGCAATCGCGGGACTCATCAATCTCCAGGCCGTGCCACACCTGCCACATCGGGCTACCCGCAGCGATTGGCGAGCCCGCCGGGCCGGTGTGCTGGGCGACGAAGATCGGGGCGTTGGCGTTGCGCGCGCGTTGAATCAGATGGTTGATGGTTGCCAGCAACTGCTCGCGGGCATGGGGTTTTTCCGGGCCATCGTACAGGCCAGTTTGCATATCGATGATCAGCAGGGCGTCAGCCATGGTGTTACTCCTTGTAGTTGCCGGGCGGACGGCGCAATAAAAAGGCCCCGTCCATTGCTGGCGGGGCCTTGGGTTGAATCTGTGAAGTGTCTAGCTCATGCACCCACAGCCACCGCGCGGCCCGCCGAAAGCGGTCGTGGTGGTGGTACGGGTGAGGTGCGACTGAATTCGTTTCATGGGCCGATCATGCTGAAAGCAGCGCTGATTTGTCAACGAATGTGTCTGAATTAAACCCGGCGCGTCCCTGCGCCACGTCACCGTTCCTCAGCTAAGTCTTTGCTTATTCACGAGAATCCCGGACAATCCGGCCCCTTCTATGGTCGGGGCGCTGCCTGTCAGGTATTTCTGACTCGTCCCGGCCGTGTAAATGCGGAGATCCGACCGGATGAATGATCAGGCCAATAGCGTCGACGAACGCTATGCAACGACACCTGCAACGCTCACGAGCTGGAGCCGCCAGGACACCACCTGGATGCTTGGCCTGTTTGGCACCGCCATCGGCGCCGGTACTTTGTTTTTGCCCATCAACGCAGGCCTGGGGGGCTTCTGGCCGTTGCTGATCCTGGCAGCGCTGGCGTTCCCGATGACGTTCTTCGCGCACCGTGGCTTGACCCGGTTCGTGTTGTCCGGTCGTGAAGGGTCGGACATTACCGATGTGGTCGAAGAACATTTCGGCATCAAAGCCGGTGCGCTGATCACCTTGCTGTACTTCTTTGCGATCTTCCCGATCTTGCTGATCTACAGCGTAGCGCTGACCAATACTGTCAGCAGCTTTATGGAACACCAGTTGCACATCATGCCGCCGCCACGGGCGCTGCTGGCATTTGTGCTGATCCTCGGCCTGCTGGCCGTGGTGCGCTGCGGTGAGCAGGTGATCGTCAAGGCCATGAGCCTGATGGTGTACCCGTTTATCGTGGCCTTGCTGTTCCTGGCGGTGTACCTGATCCCGCATTGGAACGGTGGCATCCTCAGCACCGCCAGCGTGGTGCCGGCGCCGTCGGCGTTGCTCAGCACGCTGTGGCTGGCGATCCCGGTGATGGTGTTCTCGTTCAACCATTCACCGATCATCTCGGCCTTTGCGGTTGACCAGAAGCGCCAGTACGGCGCCCACGCCGATGAACGCAGTTCGCAGATCCTGTCCCGCGCGCACCTGCTGATGGTGGTGATGGTGCTGTTCTTCGTGTTCAGCTGCGTGCTGACCCTGTCGCCGACCCAGTTGGCTGAAGCGAAGGCGCAGAACCTGTCGATCCTGTCGTACCTGGCCAACCACTTTGATAACCCGACCATTGCCTTTGCCGCGCCGTTGATTGCGTTTGTGGCGATTGCCAAGTCGTTCCTGGGTCACTACATCGGTGCCAGCGAAGGCCTCAAGGGGTTGGTGCTCAAGACCGGCCGCCGTCCAGCGCCGAAGACCCTGGACCGCATGACCGCTGCGTTCATGCTGGTGGTGTGCTGGATCGTCGCCACGCTCAACCCAAGCATCCTCGGCATGATCGAAGCGCTGGGCGGCCCAATCATTGCGTCGATTCTGTTCCTGATGCCGATGTACGCGATTCGCAAGGTACCGGCCATGGCCAAGTACCGTGGGCAGGCTTCCAATGTGTTTGTGACGGCGGTAGGCCTGGTGGCGATTACGGCGGTGGTGTATTCGCTGATTCCTTAAGCCATGGCACCGCCCCCTTGGGCGGTGTAGATCAAAATGTGGGAGGGGGCTTGCCCCCGATGGCGGTGTATCAGTCACGGTTGTGTTGAATGACCCACCGCTATCGGGGGCAAGCCCCCTCCCACATTGGTTTAGTGGTGTTGGCTATATCGTATTTCAGGCAGAGCTTGCTGATTGCTTGAGTCTTGGCACGGCCCTTCAGGCGATGCAGGTCAAAAAGGTGGGAAGGGGCTTGCCCCCGATGGCGGTGTATCAGTGCCAGATTTATTGGCTGACCCACTGCTATCGGGGGCAAGCCCCCTCCCACATTGGTTTTGTGGTGTTGGCTATATCGTATTTCAGGCAAAGCTTGCTGATTGCTTGAGTCTTGGCACGGCCCTTCAGGCGGTGCAGTTGAAAAAGGTGGGAGGGGGCTTGCCCCCGATGGCGGTGTATCAGTGCCAGATTTATTGGCTGACCCACTGCTATCGGGGGCAAGCCCCCTCCCACATTGGTTTTGTGGTATTGGCGATGCCGTATTCCAGGCATAAAAAAACGCCGCGTATCTTGCGATACGCGGCGTTTTTATTGCATCAACACCTTAGGCTTGAATCACCGGGATGTTGGCGCTGGCTGCGATCTTGCGGAACTCAGCGATCTGGTCGAAGTTCAGGTAGCGGTAGACGTCACTGGCCATGGTGTCCAGTTTCGCTGCGTAGCCCATGTACTCTTCGACGGTCGGCAGGCGACCCAGGGTGGAAGCAACTGCCGCCAATTCGGCCGAGGCCAGGTAGACGTTCGCGCCGTCACCCAGACGGTTAGGGAAGTTACGAGTCGATGTCGATACAACCGTCGAGTTCGGCTCTACACGTGCCTGGTTACCCATGCACAGCGAGCAGCCCGGCATTTCCATGCGTGCGCCAGCCTTGCCGTAGATGCCGTAGTAGCCTTCTTCGGTCAGTTGGTGAGCGTCCATCTTGGTCGGCGGCGACAGCCACAGACGGGTTGGCAGCTGACCCTTGACCTGTTCCAGCAGTTTACCGGCAGCGCGGAAGTGACCGATGTTGGTCATGCACGAACCGATGAACACTTCGTCGATCTTCTCACCGGCAACGCTCGACAGCAGACGGGCATCGTCCGGGTCGTTTGGCGCGCAGAGGATTGGCTCGTTGATTTCCGACAGGTCAATCTCGATGATTTCGGCGTATTCGGCGTCGGCATCGGCAACCATCAGCTCAGGGTTGGCAACCCAGGCTTCCATCGCTTGGGCGCGACGTTCCAGGGTGCGTGCATCGCCGTAGCCTTCACCGATCATCCAGCGCAGCAGGGTGATGTTGGAGTTCAGGTATTCGGTGACGGACGCTTCCGACAGCTTGATGGTGCAACCGGCAGCCGAACGTTCAGCCGAGGCGTCGGACAGCTCGAACGCTTGTTCCAGCGTCAGGTCGTTCAGGCCTTCGATTTCCAGGATGCGACCGGAGAACGCGTTCTTCTTGCCTTTCTTCTCTACGGTCAGCAGACCCGATTGGATCGCGTAGTAAGGAATGGCATGAACCAAGTCACGCAGGGTGATGCCAGGTTTCATCTTGCCTTTGAAGCGCACCAGAATCGATTCCGGCATGTCCAGTGGCATTACGCCAGTGGCTGCGGCAAACGCCACCAGGCCGGAACCGGCCGGGAACGAGATGCCCATCGGGAAACGGGTGTGGGAGTCACCACCGGTACCGACGGTGTCCGGCAGCAGCATACGGTTCAGCCAGCTGTGGATGATGCCGTCGCCAGGACGCAGCGATACACCGCCACGGGTCATGATGAAGTCAGGCAGGGTGTGGTGGGTGGTCACGTCGATCGGCTTAGGGTAAGCCGCGGTGTGGCAGAAAGACTGCATCACCAGGTCGGTCGAGAAGCCCAGGCACGCCAGGTCTTTGAGTTCATCACGGGTCATAGGACCGGTGGTGTCCTGGGAGCCCACGGTGGTCATCTTCGGCTCGCAGTAGGTGCCAGGACGAACGCCTTTGCCTTCTGGTAGGCCGCAGGCCTTGCCGACCATTTTCTGTGCCAGGGTGAAGCCTTTGCCGGTATCGACAGGTGCTTCTGGCAGCTTGAACAGGTCGGTTGGGCCCAAGCCCAGCTCAGCACGTGCCTTGTCGGTCAGGCCGCGACCGATGATCAACGGGATACGGCCGCCAGCGCGAACTTCATCCAACAGCACCGGGGTCTTCATTTCGAAGGTGGTGATGACTTCGTCGGAGTCGTGTTTGCAGACTTTGCCAGCATGCGGGTACAGGTCGATCACGTCGCCCATGTTCATGTTGGTGACGTCGAATTCGATTGGCAGTGCGCCGGCATCTTCCATGGTGTTGTAGAAGATTGGAGCGATCTTGCTGCCGAAGCAGAAGCCGCCAGCGCGCTTGTTCGGCACGTAAGGAACGTCGTCGCCGAAGAACCACAGCACGGAGTTGGTCGCCGACTTACGGGACGAACCGGTACCGACCACGTCACCGACGTAGGCGATCGGGAAGCCTTGGCCGCGCATCTCTTCGATCTGCTTCATCGGGCCGGTCTTGCCTTGCTCGTCCGGCACGATGCCTTCGCGCGCCATTTTCAGCATGGCCAGGGCGTGCAGTGGGATGTCAGGACGGGACCAGGCATCAGGCGCAGGGGAGAGGTCGTCGGTGTTGGTTTCGCCGGTGACCTTAAACACGCGCAGGCTGATCTTGTCGGCCAGGGTAGGGCGGTTCTTGAACCACTCGCCGTCAGCCCAGGACTGGACGACCGCTTTGGCGTGCTCGTTGCCGTTCTTGGCTTTTTCAGCCACGTCGTGGAACGCATCGAACATCAGCAGGGTGTGCTTGAGTTGGGCGGCGGCGACAGGTGCCAGTTCGGCATCGTCCAGCAGCTCGACCAAGGTCACGATGTTGTAGCCGCCTTGCATGGTGCCAAGCAGTTCAACAGCGCGTTTCTTGTCGATCAGGGGGGAAGTGGCTTCGCCCTTGGCCAGGGCAGACAGGAAACCGGCCTTGACGTAGGCAGCTTCGTCAACGCCTGGTGGAATGCGGTTGGTGATCAGGTCAACGAGGAATTCTTCTTCGCCAGCCGGAGGATTTTTCAGCAGCTCGACCAGGCCTGCGGTTTGTTCGGCGTTAAGCGGCTGGGGAACAATACCCAGGGCTGCACGCTCTTCGATATGTTTGCGGTAGGCTTCAAGCACAGTTATTACCCTCATCAGTGGTCCCACGGGACGCTCATCCAGAAATGAACGGCACGCATGCGCTCGGGGGCTTTTTGGGCCGCAAAGCCAGCGCTGCCGGCATTCCTCACAGAAGCTGCTTTCAAAGTTTTACGCCTGCAGAACGGAGCTGATGAGGGTTGGCGAGGGCATTGACCTACCGAGTCATTGACCATCGCCAACACCGTTCTGAAGGAACGACTGTGCTCGTGACGCTTTGAAAACAGCTTCCAGCGGATTATTGGCGCCTTACAAGGCCGGATGATTCTACGGTAAAAAAAAAGTAAAGGTAAGTTGCCTTGGCAAGTTTGCAGGGTGATCAAGGTTAGACAAAGGGCTAACATGGCGCATTGTTTCGCTGATTTGCGTGTCTTTACCCATGTCCAACCAAACCATCAAGACCCCCTGCGTAGGCCTGTGCTCCACGGTCTACGGCGATCTCGTGTGCCGTGGCTGCAAGCGCTTCCACCACGAGGTGATCCAGTGGAACGGCTATAACGAAGAAGAAAAACGTGCGGTCTGGCTGCGGTTGGAGCAACTGCTGGTGCAGGTGATGGCCGGTAAAGTGGAGGTTTTCGACCCCAAGATGCTGCGGGGCCAGTTGGAACAACGCAAGATTCGCTTTGTGCCGCACCAGTCGGAGTACTGCTGGGCGTATCAGTTGATTGCCCGGGGCGCGCGGGTGATTTCCAACCTGGAGGCGTATGGCATGGTGTTGTTGCCGGAGTTTCGTGAGTGGGCCCTGCCGGATTTGCGCGATGCGATTGATCGGGAGTTTTTTATCCTGTCCGAGGCGCATTACCAGCGCTATATCGCGCCGGGGTTTCTGCGGGACGTATTCTCCAACTGACACAACACAAAACAAATGTGGGAGGGGGCTTGCTCCCGATAGCGGAGTGCCAGCTACCAAATGTTTAGCTGACACACCGCCATCGGGGGCAAGCCCCCTCCCACATTTTGATCTCCATAATGTTCAGGGCTTGCTGGCTAGTTCTTCCAGATGCGCCATCAGTGTTTCAGGCTTGAGCACCAACACATCACTCTCCACCGCATCCAACACCACCTCCGCCGTATTACCGATCAACGCCCCGGAAATCCCGGTGCGCCCCACAGTGCCAATAATGGTCACCGCCGCCTGCAAGGTGTGAGCAAGGTGCGGAATCAGCACATCCGCCGGGCCTTCTTCGATATGCAGGTGCTTGTCGTCCACATCGAACTCAGCCTGGAACGCCCGACATTGCTCGCGATAACGCGCCGCGATGGTTTCCTTGAGCTGAAACGTCGGGTCTGCCGCCGACAACATCGGCGACGGGTGGGCGCTGATCACGTGCAGTTGCGCCTTGGCCAGGCTGGCGATGTCGAAGCCGTGGTCGATGATGGTGTTGTGCAGCGAGCGGTGCTCACCGTCGCTGTTGCCCACATCGATGGCTGCCAAAATCACCCGGCCCGCCCACGGCGTAGCGGTCTTGACTAGCAGCACTGGCGTCGGGCAGTTGCGCAGTAGCTTCCAGTCCGCCGGGGTCAACAGGGCTTTTTTCAGCGGGCTGTCGGGGAAGTGCTGCTTGATCACCAGCCCACACCCTTCGGCCTGCTGCACGTCAATGATGGTTTCATGCAGGCTGTCATTCCACGCCTGTTCGGTGGTCACGCTGTAGCCATCTTCCTGCAAGCCCGCCTTCAGCAGCGCCAAAAGGGCCGAGTGTTCATGCTTTTTGTCGCACACCAGCAAATGCAGGTGCGCATCAGTGACCCCGGCGATCAGCTTGGCGCGCTTGAGGGCCAGGCTTTCCGAATGTTCGGGCTCGATGACCACCAGGATGCTGCGGATGGCTTGCATGGTCGGGTTCTCCAGGAAAGGGGCTTGGAACAACTATAGTTGCTGTCCGCGACGCGGCATGTTGATACACATCAAGGCCGGTGGCTGGTGGTCTTCGGCGTGGTCGGTATAATCGGCGGCCTTTTGTGATCCTTTTGCCCGTGAGCCCGATGAACCTGCCAGAAATCCACGACTTCCTCGGTTGCCGCACCCCTGATGCCTGGGTCCAGGCCGCGCTGGCCGATCAGGAAACCCTGCTGATCGACCACAAGAACTGTGAATTCAAAGCCGCCAGCACCGCCTTGAGCCTGATCGCCAAGTACTACAGCCATGTCGACCTGATCAATATGATGTCGCGCCTGGCCCGCGAAGAGTTGGTGCACCACGAACAAGTCATGCGCCTGATGAAAAAGCGCAAGGTCGAGCTGCGCCAGCTGCACGCCGGGCGCTACGCCTCAGGTTTGCGCAAAGTGGTGCGCACCCATGAGCCGGTCAAACTGGTGGATACGCTGGTGGTGGGCGCGTTTATCGAAGCCCGCAGTTGCGAGCGTTTCGAGGCGCTGGTACCGCATTTGGACGAAGAACTCGGCAAGTTCTACTTTGGCCTGCTCAAAAGCGAAGCCCGGCATTTCCAGGGTTACCTGAAGCTGGCCTACCAGTACGGTGAAGCCAAGGACGTCGCCCAGGTGATCGAGCGGGTGAGGGCGGCCGAGCAGGAGCTGATCGAATCACCCGACGTCGAGTTCCGCTTTCACAGTGGCGTGCCAGCCTGAGGCCACGGCCACGCCGATCAGCGCGGTGATACCGGTTAGCAACAGGATCACCGTTTGCGTGCCCAATGGTGCGGCCAATACGGCAATCACCAGGCCTGCCAGCGGTTGCGGCAGGTTGTTGAGCAGGGTAATCACCCCCACGGTCTTGCCGAAGTCCTGCACCGGTATGACCTTCTGGCGCACGCTGCGCATGTACACGCTGTACATCTTGTCGAAACCGATCACCAGCAGAAAGCCCAGCAAGTACAGCCACAGATTGGGGCTGATCGCCATGATCAGTGCGCCGACCGCGATCAGCCCGTAGGACAACCCACCCAGCAGCTTCAACGGTAACGTTGCGCGGGCCAGATAAAACAGAATCACGATGGTCACCAGTGCCCCTGCCGCTTGCAGCAGCGCGTAGGCGTCCTTGCCCGCTGCGAACTGTCCGGTGACCATGGCGGCGGAAGTGGCCAGCGTGACGCCAATGATCAGGTTAACCCCCACCGTCAGCGCGATCAGCCGCTTCAAGCTGGCCAGGTTGCCAATGTGCCCGAACGCGATGCGCAGCGGTTGCAGCCAAATATCCCGATGTTGCTCAAACACCTCCACGTTTACCGTGTTGGTGCGTTGCCACACGCCCATGGCCAGGTCCGCCAGCACAAACAGCGCGGCTACCCCCAGCACCACCCAAGGCCATGCCCAGACTTCGAGCATCAACGCCGCCACCAAAGGCCCCAGCACCAGCCCGCTCTGATCGGCGATCTGCGAATAGGAGAGGGTCTTGGCATAGCTGTACTGCTGGAACACATGGGGCATGAGTACTTCGCGGGCCATGACGCCCTGGGTGGTCAGCACCCCGCACAATGCCGAAAGCATCACGAGCCAATAGATGCCGTCGAATACGCCGTAAAGCCCAATCGCAATCATGCAAGCCAGTGCACGGTAAACCTGGCTGAGATGCAGGATGCGCACGGGAGGGTACTTGTCACACAGCGCCCCACACACTGGAAAGGCCAAAAAGCGCGGCAGTGACTCGACGAAAAACGCCAAGCCAGCCAAGGACACACTTTGGGTGGTCTGGAACACGATCAACGGCACGATAAACAGCAGGATCTGATCCGCCAGCCGTGACAGGAACAGCGATATAAAGAACGCTAGGTAGTCCTTACGCATACAACTCCCTGTAGGTGCGTTGATCGATCATGGCCAGGATGGAGCTTACGGTTTCAGCGCGCGCAAAATTCCATGGGCCAGCTTCACTCGCTCAGCATTTGGGTAATTTTTGTTCGCCAGAATCACCACCCCAACATCCTCGCTCGGCACATACGCCACATACGCACCAAAACCACCGGTCGAACCGGTTTTGTTGTACAGCCTGTTGGCCGTTTGCTGCTGGGCCGGATTCAGCCATTTCACTGTGTGCGGCTCCATCGCCATCGGCGTGGAATTGCCCTCAGTCAAGGCTTGTAGCGTGATGGGGTAGGGGTAGGACTCCCAGCCCAGGCCCTGGGTCATGCCGTTCACGCTGTAGTAACCGGTATGGGTGGTGGCGATGGCCTGTTGCAGCGGTTTCTCAAGGGTTTGAGGGCGCATGTTGAGCATCACGTAATGCGCCAGGTCCTGGGTAGTGGTCTTGATGCCATAGGCTTCACTGTCCAGTGCACCTGGGCTGACGCGGACGGGGTTCTGATCCTTGTCATAACCTTGGGCGTAGCGATTTAGTTGGTCGGCAGGCACGCTGACAAACGTGTGCTTCAAACCCAACTTGGGCAGCAGGGTCTGCTCCATGGCGACGTTGAACGGCTGGCCCAGGCTTTGGGCGGTGAGGTAGCCGAACAGGCCGATGCTCGGGTTGGAATATAGCCGCTGCGAACCGGGCGGGTAGGCGGGTTTCCAGTGCTGAAAGTAGTCGAGCATGGTCTCGGCACTGTCGGCGGCCTGTGGGAATTGCAGCGGCAGGCCACCCGGTGTGTAAGTGGCCAGTTGCAGCAAGCTGATTTGGTCAAAAGCGCTGCCCTTGAGCCCGGCAAGATGCTCGCTGGCCGTGTCCGACAGCTTCAGCGCGCCGCGCGCCTGCGCGTAACCGCCAAGCGTGGCGGTAAAGGTTTTGCTCAGTGAGCCAATCTCGAAGAGCGTGCTCTGGGTGACGGGCTGCCGGGTGTCTTTGTTGGCGACGCCGTAGTTGAAATATTCCACCTTGCCCTGGCTCACCACCGCTATCGAGAGGCCGGCGATGCCTTGTTGTTGCATCAGCGGCTTGACGCTGTCGTCCATCACCTTGTGCAAGTCGGTGGCGGCCATGCAAGTGCTGGCACTGATCAAAAATGTTGAAGCCAGGATGCTTCGTACGCTAAAACCCGTCATTAACGGCCTCTGAAGAAGTTATGTGTTGGCGACCAAGATCCACGTGCACCGGGTAGGCCGGGTCACAGGGAACCGTGCGGTATGTTCCCTCTAGTGGTGTGAGCAATTGATAGCGAAATTCGTCATGTTGTACGCACAACCAACATTGGCCGTAGGGATCTACATGGTCAACTTTCCACACCAGGTCGCTATCGAAGAAGAACTGGTAAAGGTCCAGCTCCTCAGCGCTCAGTTCGCCAGAAGGAACGCTGGTGATTTTTAGTCCAAAGTCCAGCCAAACCAGGTTTTCGCCGGTCTTGCTGCAGCTTACGTTGGGCACGTTCAAGGGCTCCTTACATCCAGCGTTGGATAATGCCACCGTCGGCGGTGTAGGCAATAAGACGCGTCTTAATTCGACCTCTCGTCAAACCCGACGACAACGTAGGGGAGCGAGCAAGCCGGTGTGGTTTTGAAGTGCATCTAGACCAAATACTTCCGAAACCACCCCAGGGTACGTTCCCACGCCAGATTTGCTGCAGCCTCGTCATATCTCGGCGTCGAGTCATTATGGAAACCATGATTGGCGCCCTTGTAGATATACGCCTCGTACGTCGTCCCTGCCGCCTTCAACGCTTTTTCATACGGCGGCCAGCCTTCATTGATTCGGGTGTCCAGCTCGCCAAAATGCAACATGATCGGCGCCTTGATGCGCGGCACATCCTTGGCCTCTGGCTGGCGCCCATAGAACGACACGGCCGCGCCCAGTTCGGGGTAGGCCACGGCCGCCGCATTGGTCACGCCGCCGCCATAACAGAAGCCGGTGATGCCGACCTTGCC
>NZ_UTKY01000052.1 GCF_900583165.1 Pseudomonas viridiflava
CAGGCACAAAAAAGGGCGACCGAAGTCGCCCTTTTTCTATGGTATTACAGAACTTAGTTCTGTTTTTCCATTTGTGCACGCAACAGGTCGCCCAGAGTGGTAGGACCAGCAGCGATGCTATCCGAAGGCTTGTCTTTCAAGCTTTGGATGGCTTCTTTCTCTTCAGCATCGTCTTTCGACTTGATGGAGAGCTGGATTACACGGCTCTTGCGGTCAACGCTGATGATCTTGGCTTCTACTTCCTGGCCTTCTTTCAGAACGTTGCGCGCGTCTTCAACGCGGTCACGGCTGATTTCGGAGGCTTTCAGAGTCGCTTCGATATCGTCGGCCAGAGTGATGATGGCGCCTTTAGCGTCAACTTCCTTCACGATGCCTTTAACGATTGCGCCTTTGTCGTTGTCCTGAACGTATTCAGAGAACGGGTCGCTTTCCAGTTGCTTGATACCCAGGGAGATGCGCTCGCGCTCTGGGTCAACCGACAGGATAACGGTGTCCAGCTCGTCGCCCTTCTTGAAACGACGAACAGCTTCTTCGCCAACTTCGTTCCAGGAGATGTCGGACAGGTGAACCAGGCCGTCGATGCCGCCGTCCAGACCAATGAAGATACCGAAATCGGTGATCGACTTGATGGTGCCGGAGATTTTATCGCCCTTGTTGAACTGGCCAGAGAAATCTTCCCACGGGTTAGATTTGCACTGCTTGATGCCCAGGGAGATACGACGACGCTCTTCGTCGATGTCCAGAACCATAACTTCCACTTCGTCGCCGACTTGTACGACTTTCGAAGGGTGGATGTTTTTGTTGGTCCAGTCCATTTCGGAAACGTGTACCAGGCCTTCAACGCCTTCTTCCAGCTCTGCGAAGCAGCCGTAGTCAGTCAGGTTGGTAACACGTGCAGTTACGCGAGTGCTTTCTGGGTAACGGGCTTTGATAGCGACCCATGGATCTTCACCCAGTTGCTTCAGGCCCAGGGAAACACGGTTGCGTTCGCGATCGTATTTCAGAACCTTGACATCGATCTCGTCGCCAACGTTGACGATTTCGGAAGGATGCTTGATGCGCTTCCAAGCCATGTCGGTAATGTGCAGCAGGCCATCCACGCCACCCAGATCGACGAATGCGCCGTAATCGGTGAGGTTTTTGACGATACCTTTGACTTGTTGGCCTTCCTGCAGGGATTCCAGCAGAGCTTCACGCTCGGCGGAGTTCTCTGCTTCCAGGACGCTGCGACGGGAAACGACAACGTTGTTGCGTTTCTGGTCGAGTTTGATGACCTTGAATTCGAGTTCTTTGCCTTCCAGGTGCGTGGTGTCGCGCACAGGACGAACGTCGACCAAAGAACCTGGCAGGAACGCACGGATGCCGTTAACGTCGACAGTGAAGCCGCCTTTAACCTTACCGTTGATAACGCCCTTGACCACTTCTTCAGCTGCGAAGGCTGCTTCGAGAACAATCCAGCATTCAGCGCGCTTGGCTTTTTCACGGGACAGCTTGGTTTCACCGAAACCGTCTTCAACCGAGTCCAGAGCAACGTGAACTTCGTCACCGACATTGATAGTCAGGTCACCAGCATCGTTGTAGAACTGTTCCAGCGGGATCAGAGCTTCAGACTTCAGACCAGCGTGAACGGTTACCCAGCGAGCTTGGTAATCGATATCAACGATAACACCGGTGATGATGGAGCCTGCCTGAAGGTTCAGGGTTTTTAGGCTTTCTTCAAAGAGTTCCGCAAAGCTTTCGCTCATTTTAATTCCTGTTGATAAGGGCGAAGAATACGCCCATCTCCACACCCCAGACGGTGTGGGTCAGTTTCAGTTAAAAGAAGCCACCGCAGGACTATGACTGGTCCCCTGCGGCCTTCTTGATCACCCGGCGATATCGCGGATGGCGATTTCACTCAAGATGCGTTCCAGCACCTGCTCGATGGACAACTCCGTGGAATCCAGCTGTATGGCGTCAGCCGCCGGCTTAAGCGGGGCTACCGCACGCTGGGTATCACGCTCATCGCGTGCACGGATCTCATCTAGCAGACTCGACAGACTAACACCATCGACTTTGCCCTTCAACTGCAAGTAGCGGCGACGAGCACGCTCCTCGGCGCTGGCGGTCAGGAAAATCTTCAATGGCGCCTCGGGAAACACCACGGTGCCCATGTCACGACCATCGGCCACCAGGCCTGGCGGCTCTTGAAAGGCGCGCTGGCGTTGCAGCAAAGCGTCACGCACGGCGGGCAGCGCGGCGACCTGGGAGGCCCAGGAACCGACTTGTTCATTACGCAGGTCGTCCGTCACATCGTCCCCTTCGAGGATGATGCGTTGGGGATGACCTTCCGTCGCGCCGACGAACTGCACATCAAGGTGCGCCGCCAGCAGCTTCAGGGATTCTTCGTTGGTCAGGTCAACGCCATGGTTGCGCGCGGCGAAGGCCAGCAGCCGGTACAGCGCGCCGGAATCCAGCAGGCACCAACCCAGGCGCTTGGCCAGGATGCCGGCGATTGTGCCTTTGCCCGAGCCACTTGGCCCGTCGATGGTAATCACCGGTGATTTGATATTCACAATTGAGCCTCTTGGGCAACACGCATGCCGACGTGGGCACACAGTGTAAGAAAGTTCGGAAAAGATGTAGCTACATTGGCGCAGTCACGGATATGAATCGGCGCCGCCGCCCGTAAGGAAGCCACGCTGAATGCCATGGCAATCCGATGATCGCCATGGGCATGGACTTCACCACCGCCCATCAGGCCACCATCAATGATAATCCCATCGGCGGTCGGTTCACACTTGACCCCAAGTACCAGCAGACCATCGGCCATGACCTGGATGCGATCGGATTCTTTCACGCGCAGCTCTGCAGCGCCCCGCAATACGGTACGCCCTTCAGCGCAGGCCGCCGCGACGAACAGCACCGGGAACTCATCAATCGCCAGCGGCACCAGCGCCTCGGGGATCTCAATCCCCTTCAACACTGCCGAACGCACACGCAAGTCAGCGACCGGTTCGCCACCCACTTCGCGCGGGTTTTCCAGCGTGATATCCGCGCCCATCAGCCGCAGGATATCGATCACCCCGGTGCGCGTCGGGTTGATGCCGACATGTTCCAGCAACAGCTCGGAGCCCTCGGCAATCGAGGCGGCCACCAGGAAGAACGCCGAAGAGGAAATATCCCCCGGCACTTCAATATGGGTAGCCGCCAACGTATGGCCTGACTCTACCGATGCAGTCGCGCCCGCCACCGCAACGGGATAACCGAACCCCTGCAACATACGCTCGGTATGGTCGCGAGTCGGCGCAGGCTCAGTCACTGAAGTTTTGCCTTCGGCATACAGCCCGGCCAGCAACAAGGCCGACTTGACCTGAGCACTGGCCATCGGCATTTCATAAGCCAGACCCTTCAACGACTGACCACCACGAATGGTCAGCGGCGGCCGCCCTTCCGGTCCGGTCTCGATCAGCGCACCCATTTCCTGCAGCGGCTTGGCCACGCGATACATCGGGCGCTTGGACAGCGAGGCGTCACCGGCCAACACGCTGTCGAAGCTCTGCGCCGCCAACAACCCGGCCAGCAGTCGCATCGACGTACCGGAATTCCCCAGATAGATCGGCCCAGGCGCTGCCTTCAAGCCATGTAAACCCACACCATGAATGGTCACGCGCCCATGATGCGGGCCTTCAATCACCACGCCCATGTCACGAAAGGCTTGCAAGGTCGCCAAGGCATCTTCGCCCTCAAGGAAACCCTCGACCTCGGTCACTCCCTCTGCCAGCGAACCCAGCATGATCGACCGATGGGAGATCGACTTGTCGCCCGGCACCCGAATACTGCCGCTTAAACGGCCGCCCGGCTTGGCGATAAACGTCAGTTCGTCGGCGTTCACCGCCGTTTCCATATAGGCCCGGCGCGCCAGGATCTTGCTGAAATGCTCACGCGCCACCCGCGCACGGGTGAACACGCCCAACAACTGGTGGCCATCCCCGGCATCGACGGCGTCGCGCAGGGCGTCGAGGTCACTGCGGAAGGTGTCCAGGGTGCGCAACACCGCTTCGCGATTGGCGAGGAAGATGTCGTGCCACATCACCGGATCACTGCCGGCAATGCGCGTGAAATCGCGAAAGCCACCGGCGGCGTAACGGAAAATCTCGAGGTTTTCGTTGCGTTTGGCCAACGAATCCACCAAGCCAAAGGCCAGCAGATGGGGCAAATGACTGGTCGCCGCCAACACTTCGTCGTGGCGCTCGACCTGCATATGCTCCACATCCGCACCCAGCTCGCGCCAAAGTCGATCCACCACCGCCAGCGCGGCCGGATCGGTTTGCGCCAGTGGCGTCAGGATCACTTTATGGCGACGGAACAGCTGCGCATTGGACGCCTCCACCCCGCTCTGTTCGGACCCGGCAATCGGGTGCCCCGGCACGAATCGCGCCGGCATGCCGCCAAAAGCCAGTTGCGCTGCACGCACCACATTACCCTTGGCGCTGCCGACATCCGTCAGGATCGCCTGACCCAAGTCCATGCCAGCCAACAAACCGAGCAATTTTTCCATGGCCAGGATGGGTACGGCGAGTTGGATCACATCAGCGCCTTGGCACGCGAGCGCCAAGTCTGCTTCGCAACGATCCACCACGCCCAGCTCAACCGCCAGCTTGCGCGATTGCGGGTCAAGGTCCACACCAACCACTTCGCCACACAGCCCACTTTCACGCAGGCCTTTGGCGAAGGAGCCGCCGATCAAGCCCAGACCGACCACCACCAGGCGACCGATCAGAGGCACAGGAGGTTGCACTGCAGTGACATCAACCACGAGCCAAAACCTTGGCCAGCGCCTCCAGGAAGCGGGCGTTTTCGGCTGGCAAGCCAATGGTGATACGCAGGTGGTTCGGCATGCCGTAGTTGGCCACCGGACGCACGATCACGCCTTCGCGCAGCAAACCCTGGAACACCGGGGCCGCTACTTGATCGAGGTCGACACAGATGAAGTTGCCCTTGGAGGGAATCCAGCCCAGGCCCAACTCACGGAAGCCTTCCTGCAGTTGCAGCATGCCGCTTTCATTGAGACGGCGGCCCTCTTCCAGGTAATCGACATCCTTCACCGCCGCACAGGCTGCCGCCAGGGCAAGGCTGTTGACGTTGAACGGTTGGCGTACGCGGTTCAGCACATCCGCTACCACCGCAGTGGACAAACCATAACCTACTCGCAGCGACGCCAGGCCATAGGCCTTGGAGAACGTGCGCGACACCAGCAGGTTCGGGTAGGCCGCCAGAAAGTCCAGGCCGTCGGGCAGGTCACTGCCTTCGGCGTACTCGATGTAGGCCTCGTCCAGCACCACCAGCACATGCTCAGGTACATCTTGCAGGAAGTCGTCCAGCGCCTGTGCATCGAACCAGGTACCGGTCGGGTTGTTCGGGTTAGCGATAAACACCACGCGGGTCTGGGCATCGATGGCGGCCAGCATGGCCGGCAGGTCGTGGCCCCAGTCCTTGGCAGGAATGACCCGTGCATCGGCACCGACAGCTTGGGTGACGATCGGGTAAACGGCAAACGCGTGCTCGCTGAACACCGCGTTCAAGCCCGGCGCCAGGTAAGCGCGACCGACCAGCTCAAGAATGTCGTTGGAACCGTTACCCAGAGTGACCTGGTTCAACTCGACCCGGCACTTCTCAGCCAGCAAGGACTTGAGCGCAAAGCCATTACCATCGGGATAACGCGTCAGCTCAGCCAGCTCTTCACGAATCGCCGCCAGCACTTTAGGGCTTGGGCCCAGGGGGTTTTCGTTGCTCGCCAGCTTGACGATCTTGGACGGGTCCAGATTCAACTCACGCGCCAGCTCGTCCACAGGCTTGCCCGGAACGTAAGGCGACAGTTGTTGCACGCCCGGCTGTGCCAGGGCGAGGAAGTTGCCACTCATGTTAACGCCTCACAAAACCGCTTTCGGGTAGGAGCCCAGCACCTTGAGTGCCACCGCTTCCTGACTGATTTTCTCGAGCACACCTTTAACCAGCGGGTCGCGGTGATGGCCGATGAAATCGATAAAGAACACGTAGGTCCATTTACCGCTGCGCGAAGGACGGGTCTCGATGCGCGTCAGGTCAATCCCGTTGTCATGGAACGGCACCAGCAGCTCATGCAGCGCACCGGGTTTGTTGCTCATGGAGACGATGATCGACGTCTTGTCGTCGCCGGTCGGTGGCACTTCCTGGCTGCCGATCATCAGGAAACGCGTGGAGTTGTCCGGGCGGTCCTCGATCTTTTCGGCCAGGCGCGTCAGGCCGTACAGGCCCGCTGCCATATCACCGGCGATAGCCGCCGAGTTCCACTCACCTTTGACCCGCTTAGCCGCTTCGGCGTTGCTGGACACCGCCACGCGCTCGACATTCGGGTAATGGGCGTCCAGCCACTTGCGGCACTGGGCCAGGGACTGAGCATGAGAGTAGATACGGCTGATGCTGTCGGTCTTGGTATTCTCGCCCACCAGCAGGTGGTGGTGGATGCGCAGCTCGACTTCGCCACAGATCACCATGTCGTGCTCGAGGAAGCTGTCCAGCGTGTGATTGACCGCGCCTTCGGTGGAGTTTTCCACCGGCACCACACCGAAGTTCACCGCACCGGCGGCGACTTCGCGGAACACTTCGTCAATCGCGGCCATCGGCTTGCTGATCACGGCGTGGCCGAAGTGCTTCATGGCGGCGGCTTGGGTAAAGGTGCCTTCCGGGCCGAGGTACGCCACTTTCAGCGGCTGTTCCAGGGCCAAACACGATGACATGATTTCACGGAACAACCGCGCCATCTCTTCGTTGCCCAGCGGGCCCTTGTTGCGCTCCATCACGCGCTTGAGTACCTGCGCCTCACGCTCAGGCCGGTAGAACACCGGCACTTCGCCTTCTGCCAGGGACGCCATCTTCACCCGTGCCACTTCCTGGGCGCAGCGTGCACGCTCACTGATCAGCTCCAGGACTTTCTCGTCCAGGCTGTCAATACGTACACGCAGGGCCTTGAGTTCTTGCTCAGACATTAGCCGTGTTCCTTTTCGAACTCTGCCATGTAGGCCACCAGCGCATTGATCGCGTTGATGTCGACAGCGTTGTAGATGGAGGCGCGCATGCCACCGACCGAGCGGTGGCCCTTGAGGTTCAGCAAGCCGCGTGCTTCTGCGCCAGCCAGGAACGGCTTGTCCAGACGATCGTCAGCCAGACGGAACGGTACGTTCATCCAGGAGCGGTCGCTGAGGTTGATCGGGTTGCTGTACAGGCCGCTGGCGTCGATGAAGTCGTACAGGGTGCGCTTCTTCTCTTCGTTCAGCTTGCCCATGGCGGCGACACCGCCCTGCTCTTTCAGCCATTCGAACACCAGGCCGGAGAGGTACCAGGCAAACGCCGGCGGGGTGTTGTACATCGAGCCGTTGTCGGCCGCGACCTTGTAGTTGAGCATGGTCGGGCACAGCGAACGGGCGCGACCCAGCAGGTCTTCGCGGATGATATTGACCAGGATGCCGCTCGGACCGATGTTCTTCTGGGCGCCGGCGTAGATCATGCCGTACTTGGACACATCGATTGGGCGCGAGAGGATGTCCGAAGACATGTCGCACACCAGCGGAACATCGCCCACTTCTGGCACCCAGTCGAACTCCAGGCCGCCGATGGTTTCGTTCTGCACGTAGTGCACGTAGGCCGCATCCTTCGACAGCTTCCACTCGTTCTGACCCGGAATGGCGAAGTAGTCGTAGGGCTTGGCGGTACCAGCGACATTGACGTGACCGTAGCGCGACGCTTCTTCAATGGCCTTCTGGCCCCAGATGCCGGTGTCGATGTAGTCAGCCGTGCCGTCTTCCGGCAGCAGGTTCAGCGGGATCTGGGCGAACTGCTGGCTGGCGCCGCCTTGCAGAAACAGCACTTTGTAGTTGGAGGGGATGCCCAGCAAGTCGCGCAGATCCTGCTCGGCTTTGTTGGCAATGGACACGAACTCATCGCTGCGATGGCTCATTTCCATCACGGAGAGGCCTTTTCCATGCCAGTCGAGGAGTTCACCCTGCGCACGCTGCAGGACTGCTTCAGGAAGCGCCGCGGGACCGGCACAGAAGTTATAGGCTCTCTTGCTCACATCCAATCTCTCTAATCTGGTGGGACTGAAATCAAACACTGTAGGAGCGGGCTTGCCCGCGAAAAACGCAAATTTGTCGCGTTTATTCAGAAAGCCCGCGTAATCGTTGTCGATTTTCGCGGGCAAGCCCGCTCCTACAGGGGGCGGCGTTATGTTTCAAAGGGGACAAACAACAAGGGGGCGAATCTTCATCCGCCCCCTGTGTGTCCGCTTATTCCTGCGGTTCTTCTTCGTCTGCGGCAGCATCGAGGGTTGGCTCGTCGACGTTGTCATCGCCGCTTGCGATGACCTCGCCATCAAACTCACCTTCCAGCTCTTCGCCTTCGACTTCCGATGGCTCCTGGACGCGCTCCAGCCCTACCAGCGTTTCGTCGCTGGCCAGCTTGATCAAGGTCACGCCCTGGGTGTTACGCCCCAGGCTCGAGACTTCTGCCACGCGGGTACGTACCAGGGTGCCCTGGTCGGAAATCAGCATGATCTCCTCACCATCCAACACCTGGACTGCGCCGACCAGACGGCCGTTGCGGTCGTTGCTGACCATGGCGATAACGCCTTGGCCGCCACGCTTGTACTCCGGGAACTCGCCGATGGCGGTGCGCTTGCCATAACCACGCGCCGAAGCGGTGAGGATCTGGCTGCCTTCTTCCGGGATCAGCATCGAAATCAGCTTCTGCCCTTCTGGCAGGCGCATGCCGCGAACACCACGAGCGGTACGGCCCATGGCGCGAACGTCGGATTCCTTGAAGCGCGTGACCTTGCCGCCGTCGGAGAACAGCATGACTTCACGCTCGCCATCGGTGATGGCAGCCGAAATCAGTACGTCGCCTTCGTCCAGCTCCAGGGCGATCAGGCCCACGCTGCGCTGGCGGCTGAAGGATTCCAGCGGGGTCTTCTTCACGGTGCCTTTGGCGGTCGCCATGAAGATGAAGTGACCTTCGGTGTATTCCTCGACCGGCAGCATGGTGGTGATGTATTCATCACTGTCCAGCGGCAGCAGGTTGACCAGTGGGCGACCACGGGCGGCACGGGACGCTTCCGGGATTTCGTAGGTTTTCAGCCAGTACACCTTGCCTTTGCTAGAGAACAGCAGCAGCGTGGTGTGGCTGTTGGCAACCAGCAGGTGAGCGATGTAGTCCTCATCCTTAACGCCGGTAGCCGATTTACCTTTGCCGCCACGACGCTGGGCCTGGTACGCAGCCAGCGGCTGGGTCTTGGCATAGCCACCGTGGGAAATGGTCACGACGCGCTCTTCTTCCGGGATCATGTCACCCAGGGTCAGGTCGAGGCGTGCATCAAGGATCTCGGTGCGGCGCACGTCGCCGTATTCGGCACGGATAACTTCCAGTTCTTCGCGGATCACTTCCATCAGGCGCACGGCGCTGCTGAGGATACGGATCAACTCGCCGATCTGGTTGAGGATCTCCTGGTACTCGGCCAGCAGCTTCTCGTGCTCCAGGCCGGTCAGGCGGTGCAGACGCAGTTCCAGGATGGCCTGGGCCTGCTCTGGCGACAGGAAGTACTTGCCTTCGCGCAGACCGTACTGTGGGTCCAGGGTCTCTGGACGGCACGAGTCAGCGCCGGCACGTTCAACCATGGCCACCACGGCGCTGGACTCCCAAGGCGTGCTGATCAGCGCTTCCTTGGCTTCCGACGGCGTTGGCGAGGCCTTGATGAGGGCGATTACCGGGTCGATGTTCGACAGCGCAACAGCCTGGCCTTCCAGGATGTGGCCGCGTTCGCGGGCCTTGCGCAGTTCAAATACGGTACGGCGGGTGACCACTTCGCGGCGGTGACGTACGAAGGCTTCCAGCAGATCCTTGAGGTTCAGGATGCGCGGGCGGCCGTCGATCAGGGCAACCACGTTGATACCAAACACGCTTTGCAGCTGGGTCTGGGCGTAGAGATTGTTGAGGATCACCTCAGGCACTTCGCCACGACGCAGCTCGATCACCACGCGCATACCGTCTTTGTCAGACTCGTCGCGCAGTTCGGTGATGCCTTCGAGCTTCTTCTCTTTAACCAGCTCGGCGATCTTCTCGATCAGACGTGCTTTGTTCAGCTGGTAAGGGAGCTCAGTGATGACGATCTGCTGGCGGCCACCGACCTTGTCGATGTCTTCGATCATCGAGCGGGCGCGCATGTAAATGCGGCCACGGCCGGTGCGGTAGGCTTCGATGATACCGGCGCGACCGTTGATGATCGCGGCAGTCGGGAAGTCTGGACCCGGGATGTATTGCATCAGCTCATCGACGGTCAGCTCAGGATTGTCGATGAGGGCCAGGCAACCGTCGATGACTTCACCGAGGTTGTGTGGCGGGATGTTGGTGGCCATGCCCACGGCAATACCGCTGGAACCGTTGACCAGCAGGTTGGGAATACGGGTTGGCATGACCGCCGGGATCATTTCGGTGCCGTCGTAGTTCGGCACCCAGTCCACGGTTTCTTTGTGCAGGTCAGCCAGCAGCTCGTGCGCCAGCTTGGTCATGCGCACTTCGGTGTATCGCATGGCCGCAGCGTTGTCTCCGTCGACCGAACCGAAGTTGCCCTGGCCGTCTACCAGCAGGTAGCGCAGGGAAAACGGCTGGGCCATCCGAACGATGGTGTCGTACACCGCAGTGTCGCCGTGAGGGTGATACTTACCGATCACGTCACCGACAACACGGGCAGATTTCTTGTACGGCTTGTTCCAGTCGTTACCCAGCTCGCTCATCGCGAACAGCACACGCCGGTGCACGGGCTTCAAGCCATCGCGCGCATCAGGCAGTGCCCGACCGACAATTACGCTCATCGCGTAGTCGAGGTAGGACTGTTTCAGCTCGTCTTCGATATTGACCGGGAGGATTTCTTTGGCCAGTTCGCCCATGAGAAGCCTGATTCCTTTTTCGGGTGAAACCTCGTCACATCCATATGGGACGAACGAAGCTCGCCGCTGCCGGCACAGTGCCTGACAACGACTTACGACAAATCAACGAGTTATGACACGGATCTGCACGTTATGGGCAACCCCTCGGGGCGGCCCTGGAAACCGCCGGATGTTATCACAATCGCCGCCACGCACCTATCCCCCTGATGCGCATGGAGCATAGTTAGTTGACGGGTGACAGGCTTGAGGGGGACGAGAGAGGCTTAGAGAGGAATTGGTACTGTTTTTTGTGGTGGGATCCGAGGGTTTTGTTGACTTTGAAGGCCAATCGGGGGCAAGCCCCCTCCCACATTTTGACTGTATTCACAATTCCAGTGTGGGAGGGGGCTTGCCCCCGATAGCAATCTCACAAGCACCCAAGCCCTCAATGCAGCCGCTTACGGCACATCAACTTGGCCAACTTGGCCACGTCCGGTCGCTCGACAACCCCCTTTTCAGTCACGATCACATCGATCAAATCGGCCGGCGTTACATCGAACACCGGATTAAACGCCTCCACGCCCAGCCGCTGACCGACGATCTCCAGCAACTCATCGGTATCACGTTCTTCCAATGCAACGTCTTCGCCAGTGGCCAGCATCAAGTCAATGCTAGAACTCGGCGCCACCACCATAAAACGCACGCCGTGATGCATGGCGCACACCGCAAGCTGGTAGGTGCCAATCTTGCTGATCACATCGCCATTGGCGGTAATGCAATCAGCGCCGACGACGACCCAAGTCACGCCCTTGGTCTTGAGGATGTGCGCGTCAGCCGAGTCAGCATTCACCGTCACCGGAATGCCCTCACCCGCCAATTCCCAGGCCGTTAGCCGCGAACCCTGCAGCCATGGGCGGGTTTCGTTGGCGTAGACCTGCTCCACCAAGCCCTCCAGGAAAGCCCCGCGAATCACCCCCAGCGCCGTGCCGACACCGCCGGTCGAGAGCGCGCCCGCGTTGCCGTGGGTCAGGATCGCCTGGGCATTGCCCTGATGCTTGCGAATCCGCTCGACACCCAACTGGGCCATGACAAGATTGGCTTCGCGATCACTCTCATGAATCGCAATCGCCTCGGCTTCCAGCACCGCCAGCGGATCGGCGTGTTTCTTGACCCGGTCCAGGCGATCGCGCATGCGCTTGAGGGCCCAGAACAAGTTCGAGGCGGTCGGGCGGGTATCGGCCAACAGTGCGTAGTCCTCTTCCCATGCTGCCTGCCAGTCACCGCCCTCGGCGATCCGCTCACGGGCAGCGAGCACCAGGCCATAGGCGGCGCTGATGCCGATAGCCGACGCGCCACGCACCACCATCGAGCGGATGGCCGCAGCCACCTCTTCAACCGTTAAGCAGGCGACCCAGTGTTCACTGGACGGCAAGGCACGTTGATCGAGCAGGTGCAGCGCGCCGTCGCGCCAATCGATGGCCTTTATCTTCTCCGCAGCCAACAGTCGATCGCGCATTCCTAACTCCGCACTCAGAAACAAAGCCGCCGATTATAGCGATCCGCCAGCCAGGACGCTCGGGTATACTTCGCCCCTCTTTTATAGCTGCCTGGGAAGAAGCCTTCGATGACCGCCACCGCCGCCCCGCTCGACTTGTTGCTATTGCCGACCTGGCTGGTACCCGTCGAACCTGCCGGCGTGGTGCTCAAGGAACACGGCCTGGGCATCCGCGACGGGCGTATCGCGTTTATCGGCCCGCGCGCGGCGGCACTGAAGCTTGCCGCCACTGAAACCCGCGAGTTGCCGGGCATGTTGCTCAGCCCCGGCCTGATCAATGCCCACGGCCATGCAGCGATGAGCTTGTTTCGCGGCCTGGCCGACGACCTGCCGCTGATGACCTGGCTGGAAAAACACATCTGGCCCGCCGAGGCCAAGTGGGTCGATGAGGCGTTCGTACGCGACGGCACCGACCTGGCGATCGCCGAGCAGCTCAAGGGCGGCATCACCTGCTTCTCGGACATGTACTTCTACCCCAAGGTCGCCAGCGACTGCGTGCACAACAGCGGCATGCGCGCGCAGATCGCGATTCCGATCCTCGATTTCCCGATCCCCGGTGCCAGCAGCGCCGACGAGGCAATCCGCCAGGGTATCGAGCTGTTTGGCGACCTCAAGCACCACCCGCGCATCAAGATCACCTTCGGCCCCCACGCACCGTACACCGTGTGCGACGACAACCTGGAAAAGATCCGGGTGATCGCCGAAGAGCTGGACGCCGCCATCCATATGCACGTTCACGAAACCGCCTTCGAAGTGCAGCAAGCTGTCGAGAAGACTGGCGAACGGCCATTGGCGCGTTTGGGCCGCCTCGGGCTGTTGGGCCCGCGCTTCCAGGCCGTTCATATGACCCAAATCAGCGAGGACGACCTGGCTTTGCTGGTAGAAAGCAACACCAGCATCATCCATTGCCCGGAATCGAACCTGAAACTGGCCAGCGGCTTTTGCCCGGTGGAGCGTCTGTGGCAGGCTGGCGTCAATGTGGCCATCGGCACCGATGGCGCCGCCAGTAACAACGACTTGGACCTATTGGGCGAAACCCGTACGGCGGCGATGCTGGCCAAGGCCGTCGCCGGTTCCGCCACCGCACTGGACGCGCACCGAGCGCTGCGCATGGCTACGCTCAATGGTGCACGGGCCATGGGCCTGGAAAGCGAGATTGGCTCGCTGGAAGTGGGCAAGGCTGCGGATATCGTCGCCTTCGACTTGTCGGGGCTGGCGCAACAACCGATCTACGATCCGGTCTCACAGCTTATCTATGCCACCGGACGTGATTGCGTGAAACACCTTTGGGTCGCCGGCAAACAGTTGCTCGACGACCGGCAATTGACCCGCATGGATGAACAACAGTTGACCGCCACGGCCATTGCCTGGGGCCAACGCATCAGCGGGCACAGCGAATAACGCCGGCCTTGAGTGCACGCATTCAAGGCCGACAAACCGATTTATCAGATTTAGAGGATTCACCATGAGCAACGTCGACCACGCTGAAATCGCCAAATTCGAAGCCCTGGCTCACCGCTGGTGGGACCGCGAAAGCGAGTTCAAGCCGCTGCACGACATCAACCCGCTGCGGGTCAATTGGATTGATGAGCGCGTCAACCTGGCAGGCAAAAAGGTGCTGGACGTCGGTTGCGGCGGCGGCATCCTCAGCGAAGCCATGGCCCAGCGCGGCGCGACCGTAATGGGTATCGACATGGGCGAAGCACCGCTGGCCGTGGCCCAACTGCACCAACTGGAATCGGGTGTGAGCGTGGAATACCGCCAGATCACCGCCGAAGACCTGGCTGAGGAAATGCCCGAGCAGTTCGACGTGGTCACCTGCCTTGAGATGCTTGAGCACGTGCCGGACCCGTCCTCGGTGATCCGCGCCTGTTTCCGCATGGTCAAGCCGGGCGGCCAGGTGTTCTTCTCCACCATCAACCGCAACCCCAAGGCCTACCTGTTCGCGATTATCGGCGCCGAATACATCATGAAGCTGTTGCCGCGCGGCACCCATGACTTCAAGAAATTCATCCGCCCATCCGAGTTGGGCGCATGGAGCCGCCAGGCCGGCCTGACCGTCAAAGACATCATCGGCCTGACCTACAACCCGCTGACCAAGCACTACAAGCTGGCCAACGACGTAGACGTCAACTACATGATCCAGACCCTGCGCGAGGAGTGAGCCTGTGAAGTTGCGAGCAGTTCTCTTCGACATGGACGGCACCCTGCTGGACACCGCGCCGGACTTTATCGCCATCTGCCAGGCCATGCGCGCTGACCGAGGCCTTGCGCCGATCAATGACCAGCACATCCGCGATGAAATCTCTGGCGGTGCGCGGGCGATGGTTGCCGTGACCTTCTCGATGGACCCGGAATCGCCAGGGTTCGAGGAGCTTCGCCTGGAGTTCCTGGAGCGCTACGTCAAGGGTTGCGCAGTCCACAGCAAGCTGTTCGACGGCATGGCCGAGTTGCTGGAGGACATTGAGAAAGCCCACTTGATCTGGGGCGTGGTCACCAACAAGCCATTGCGCTTTGCCGAACCGATCATGCAGCAATTGGGCTTGGCCCAGCGCTCGGCGCTGCTGATCTGCCCGGACCATGTGAAAAACAGCAAGCCGGACCCAGAGCCGATGATCCTGGCGTGCAAGATGCTCGACCTGGACCCGGCCAGTGTGTTGTTCGTGGGCGATGACCTGCGCGACATCGAGTCTGGCCGCGACGCGGGCACGCGCACTGCTGCGGTCACCTATGGCTATATCCACCCGGACGACAACCCGCGCCATTGGGGCGCCGATGTGGTGGTGGATCACCCGCTGGAACTGCGCAAGGTGCTGGACAACGCGCTGTGCAGTTGCTGAGTGTTCACCATTTTTACTGACCAATGAAGATCCAATGTGGGAGGGGGCTTGCCCCCGATAGCGGTGGGTCAGCCTGCACCTCTATTACTGATAGGCCCTCATCGGGGGCAAGTCGAACCGTCGCACCGCCCCTCCCACAGGGGATCTTCAGTGTTTTCAGATTTGGGGTTTATAAGCTGCTGAATTTTGTCGAGGCTATTTATGTTTGATTACTCTGCACGTCCAGAACTGCTCAAAGGCCGGGTGATCCTGGTCACCGGCGCCGGCCGCGGGATTGGCGCGGCAGCCGCGAAAACCTACGCGGCCCACGGCGCCACCGTATTGCTGCTGGGCAAGACCGAAGCCAACCTGGCCCAGGTGTACGACGAGATCGAAGCGGCCGGTCATGCTCAGCCCGTGGTAATCCCGTTCAACCTGGAGACCGCCCTGCCCCATCAATACGATGAGCTGGCAGCAATGATCGAAAAAGAGTTCGGCCACCTCGACGGCCTGCTGCACAACGCCTCGATCATCGGCCCGCGCACGCCGATCGAGCAGTTGTCCGGCGAGAACTTCATGCGGGTAATGCACGTGAACGTCAACGCGATGTTTATGCTGACCAGCACCTTGTTGCCGCTGCTCAAGCTGTCCCAGGATGCATCGGTGGTGTTCACCTCCAGCAGCGTCGGGCGCAAGGGCCGGGCTTACTGGGGGGCATATGGTGTGTCGAAGTTTGCCACCGAAGGCCTGATGCAGACCTTGGCCGATGAGCTGGACACCGTCGCGCCGGTGCGGGCCAACAGCATCAACCCGGGTGCCACACGCACCAGCATGCGGGCCCAGGCGTATCCGGGGGAGAACCCAACGGACAACCCAACGCCAGAAGAGATCATGCCGGTGTATTTGTACCTGATGGGGCCGGACAGCACAGGCATCAATGGGCAAGCGTTCGACGCGCAATAACACCTGGCACTACACAAAACCAATTGTGGGAGGGGGCTTGCCCCCGATAGCGGTGGATCAGTCACAGATGCAATGACTGAAAATCAGCTATCGGGGGCAAGCCCCCTCCCACATTTGTATTGCGGTGGGCTTGAGAGCTTAGTTTTTCACCACTTCTTCAAGGGTGAAGCGGCCCAGCGGGTTTTGCAGGAAGTTGCTGATGTTGCTGCGTGAGATGTTGATGTACGGGCTGTAGTACAGGTCAATCCAGTTCACATCCTGCTTCGCCAATTTCTGCAACTCCACATACATCTGCTCACGCTTGACCGGGTCGGCCTCGATGCGTGCTTGCGCCACCAGCGCCTTGACCTTGTCGTTCTTGTAACGGGTCATGTAGTTCTGGTTGGTGTCGTGGCCCAGCACGAAGGTGGTTTTCTGGTCAGGGTCGAGGATGTCGTTGGTCCAGTACATCACCGAAATATCGTACTCACCGTCCACCAGCATCTGCCAGCTTTGGGTCGGGTCGACCTTTTGCAGGTTGGCGGTGACGCCGACCTTGGCCAACTGGTCCTTGATGATCACCGCAATCTGCTCGTCGGCTTCGTTACCGGCGTTAACCACATAGTTCAGCTTCAAGTCCTTGGCGCCCGCAGCGGCCAGCAGTTTCTTGGCTTCAGTCGGGTCGTATGGGCGCTGCAGGTTGTTGGCGTAGTGGTACAGCGAGCCCTTAGGGATGTAGGAATAGGCCACGGTGCCCTGACCGAAGGTGGCGGTCTTCACCAGCGATTGTTTATCGATGGCCATGTCCAGGGCCTGGCGTACTTCCGGCTTGGCCAGCAAGCCGTGCTCGTGGTTGATCAGCAGGTGATCTTCACGAGTGGACGGGTCGGCATGCACCACCACGTTCTTGTCTTTCTTCAGCTCTTCTACCCGCGAAAAGGGTACGAAGATCGCGGTGTCCAGTTCGTTGTTCTGCACCATGCGCATGCGGGTATTGTCGTCGGTCACCGAGACCCACTCCACGCCATCCAGGCTCACGTTCTTGGCTTGCCAGAAGTTCGGATTCTTTTTCAGGATCACCCGGTCGCCCTTGCGCCACTCCTCCACGGTAAACGCGCCGGACGTCACCGGGTTTTCCGAGTAGGCGTCTTCACCCATCTTGGTCATGGCTTTTTCCGACAGGATAGATACCGTCGGCGACGCCAGTTGTGAAAGGAAGGCTACCGCCGGGGTCTTGAGCGTGACCACCAGGGTTTTTGGGTCAGCCGCCTTGGCCGTGTCGATCAGGTTAAAGGGGTCGGCCCACAGCGAGGCTTTGTTGTCGCGAATACGCAGCAGGCTGAATGCCGCATCTTCTGCGGTGATCGCCGAGCCATCAGAGAACTTGGCGTCGCGCAGTTTGAAGGTGTAGGTCAGGCCGTCCTTGGAAATGTCCCAGCTTTCTGCCAGCCCCGGCTCCATTTTGGTGCCCAGGTTGTCGACGCGCACCAAGGTGTCGTAGACGTTGGCGAATACCCAGGTGTCGCGGTTTTGCGCGCTTTTGATCGGATCGAACGTGGTGCTGTCTTCACGGCAGCCGATGGTCAGTACGCCGGCGGCCTGGGCGAGACCGGCGGTCAACGACCATGCGGTCAACGTAGCGGCGGCGAGCAACTTCAAGTGGCGCGATTGCATGTCATAACTCCTTGTTTATAACGGCAGGAAGGGTCAACGGTTGTTCAAGCACGCAACTGTACCGATGCTCGTGCAGGAAGTGGGTAGGCGGCAACACCACGGAACACATGGCTTGCGCATGCCGGCAGCGCGGGTGAAAGGCGCAGCCTGTAGGCAAATTCAGCGGGCTCGGTGGCTCACCCGGCAGGGGTTCGGCAGGCAATGGCCGATAGGGATCGATCTCCGGAATCGCCTGGATCAGCGCCGCCGTGTACGGATGGCGTGGCGCGGTGAACACGGCCTCCACCGGCCCTTCCTCGACGATTTTGCCCAGGTACATCACTGCCACGCGGTCGCACAGGCGACGCACGATGGCCAGGTCATGGGCGATAAACAGGATCGCCAGGTTCATGCGCTGTTGCAGCTCGAGCAACAGGTTGATGATCTGGCCCTGGATCGACACGTCCAGCGCCGCCACGCATTCGTCGGCGATGATCAGGCGCGGCTCCACGGCCAATGCCCGTGCAATGCCGACGCGCTGGCACTGGCCGCCGCTGAGGGAGCCGGGTTTGCGGCTGGCAAGTTCGGGGCGCAGGCCGACCAGGTCGAGCAGCTCATTGACCCGCGCGGGAATCTGCGCAGCGCTGACCTTACGTTGCACCCGCAATACTTCGGCAAGGGTTTCGCCGAGGGTGTGGCGCGGGTTCAGCGCCGCGTAGGGGTCCTGGAAGATCATTGCGGTTTCACGGCGCAATCGGTCGATGTCGATGGGGCTGCCATGGGCCATGTCGATGCCATCGAACAGCACCTGGCCCGCGCTGATGGGGTTGAGGTGCAAAATCGCCCGGCCGAGCGTGCTTTTGCCGCTGCCGGACTCCCCCACCAACCCCAGTGTTTCGCCCGCCGCCAAGCTCAGCGACACACCGTTCACCGCCCTCACCCACTGTTTGTTCAAACCGAAAAAACCGGTGCCGGACGCAGCGAATCTCACTTCCAGATCCTTGATCTGCAACAGGCTCATGGGCGCGCCTCCAACGGGTAGTGACACGCCACGCGCGATCCTTCGGGCAATACCTCGGTACACAGGGCGCCGACATGCGGGCAACGCGGGTTGAACCGGCATCCGGCGGGCAAGGCGTCCAGCAACGGTGGCTGCCCAGGAATTGTGCGCAGTAAGGCGTGGCCGCTGCTGTGGGCTGGCTGACAGTCAATCAGGCCGGCGGTGTACGGGTGTTGCGGATGGGCCAGCAAGTCGTATTTGCTGCCGAGTTCGCACAGGCGCCCGGCGTACATTACCGCGATGGAATCGCAGGTCTGCGCCACCACGCCCAGGTCGTGGGTGATCATGATGATCGACAGGCCGCGCTGGTCGCGCAGGTCCAACAACAGGCGCAGGATTTGCGCCTGCACCGTCACATCGAGGGCGGTGGTCGGCTCGTCGGCAATCAGCACTTTAGGGTTACACCCCAGGGCCACGGCGATCATCGCCCGTTGGCGCATACCGCCGGAGAATTCGTGAGGATAGTTGTCGACCCGCGCCTGGGGGTCAGGAATGCCGACTTGGCGCAACACGTCGATGGCCTGACGGCGTGCTTCTTTTTTCGATGCGCCCTGATGCAGGCGAATGCCCTCGGCGATCTGCTCACCGATGCGCATCAACGGGTCAAGGTGGCTGCTGGGGTTCTGGAAAATCATGCCCAGTTGCCCGCCGCGTACGGCGCGCATGCCGGCAGCATCGAGGTGTAACAGGTCCTGCCCGGCCAGCCTGACTGCACCGCCCTGCACCCGCAGATTCGGCGACGGCAGCAAGCGCATCAGGCCGCGACAGGCCATGGTCTTGCCCGAACCGCTCTCGCCCACCAAACCCAGGATCTCCCCCTCGGCCAGGTCAAAGGATACGCGGTCCACCAGGGTCACATCGCGCCCGGCATTAGTGGCGATCACGCTAAGGTTTTGCACTTGCAACAGACTCATGAGCGATCCCCCAGCACTTGCGCGACACCGTCAGCCAGCAAGCTGAAGCCCATGGCCAGGGTCACAATGGCCAACCCCGGAAACGTGCAGATCCACCAGGCTGTGGTGATGAACGCCTGCCCTTCGGCAACCATCGTCCCCCACTCGGCGGTGGGCGGCTGCACACCCAGCCCCAGGTAGCTCACGGCAGCGCCATTGAGCAGCACCAGTACGGCGTCAGACATGGAAAACACAATCGAGCCGAACATCGCGTTGGGCAGCAGGTGGCGAAACAGAATGCGCCCGTGGCCAAAGCCCAGGCTCTTGGCGGCCAGGGCAAAGTCGCTTTCCTTGAGCACCAGGATCTGCGAACGGATCAGCCGCGCATACGACACCCACCCCATCAGCGCCATGGCGATATAAAAACTCTGCAGGCCCGGCCCGAGGATGGCCATGATTGCCAGCATCAACACCAGAAACGGAAAGGCCAGAATTACGTCGATGACGCGCATGCAAACGCTGTCGAAACGCCCGCCGATATAGCCGGACACCGCGCCGACAAAGGTGCCGATCATGAACGGGAAGATCACGCCGATGATGGCCAGTTGCAGGTCGATACGCGCGCCCCAGATCACTCGCGAAAGAATGTCGCGACCGTAATTATCGGTACCAAAAGGGTGGGCCAGGCTGGGCCCGAGCAAACTGATATCGGTGTTCTGCGCAATCGGGTCATAAGGCGACACCCATGGCGCAAACAGTGCCAGTGCAAACCACAGCAACAGAATCAACAGCCCCCACGCCGCCGTCAGACGGCCATTGCGAAAACCGAAACGCAGGCGCAGGCGCCACGGGGCAATCATTGGGCGGCTGCTCATTGCATCTTCACCCGTGGGTCGAGGGTCACCGTGACGATATCGGCAATAAAGTTGACCATCACCGTCGCACAGGCCAGCACCATGGCCACGCCCTGAACCACCATGTAGTCGCGGGTAAAGATGCCGCGCACCAGCAGTTGGCCGATGCCGGGGATGGCGAACAGGCTTTCAATCACCACCGTGCCGCTGATCAGCCAACCGATATTGACCGCCAGCAGGTTGACCGCCGGCACCAGAGAGTTGGGCAACACATGACGGCGAAACACCGCCGCTTCCGACAGGCCGCGCGCGCGGGCAGCGGTGACGTGATCGGCCTGCAACTCCATCAACATGCTCGCCCGCAGGTTGCGCACCAATACCGCTGATAGCGCCAGGGCGATGGTCAGGCATGGCAGCACCATATGGTGGGCCTTGTCCAGCCAGGTGCGGCCGTAGCCAGAGACCGGAAACAGCCCCCACTGCACGCTCAACACCAGGATCAGCATCAAGCCCAGCCAAAACGCCGGCATGCCCAGGCCGACGGTGGTAAACACGCGAATCAGATTATCGGCCCAGCCGCCCTTATTGCGCGAGGCTACGGTCGCCAGCGGTACCGCGATCAACAGCGCGAGCACCACGCTGCCCAGCACCAGCACCAACGTCGGCTCGATGCGGGTGACGATCAGTTTCAGCGCATCGACCTTGTACAACAGGGATTGCCCGAGATCGCCCTTGAGCAGATTTTTCAGGAAGTAGAAATATTGCAGCCACAGCGGCTGGTCGAGGCCGTACTGGGCGCGGATTTTCAGCAAAGCGTCCGGCGTGCTGCGCGACCCCAGCAGCGCGCGCGCCGGGTCGCCGGGGATCGAGCGCACCAGCACAAAGGTAATCAGGCTGATGCCAAACAGCACCGGCAGCAATTGCAGGGGGCGGGACAGTACAAAGCGGTAGCGCGCCAGGTTCATCCGTCAGCCTCGGTGACGCGCAAGAAAGTCCAGCAACACCGGGAAATACGCCTGGGGTTCTTCGTAGAACGGCATATGGCTGCTGTTGGGGAACACATGCAGCTCGGCGTGCCTGGCCGCTATCTTCATGCGCATGGCGCAGGCGGGTGTGAGTTCGTCGTGCTGGCCGGTGGTAATCAAGATAGGCATCGTGAACTCAGCCATTTCCTTGATGCGGTTCCAGTCTTTGAGATTGCCGATGTAGAGGAATTCGTTGGGCCCTTGCATGGTTTCGTAAGGCCCCATGTTCCAGTCGCCGAGGGAGCGTTTGACCGGTTCAGGCCACTCGTCGAGGCGACACACGTGGCGGTAGTTGAGCAAGGTGATCGCGGCCTGGTACTGGGGATGGTCCAGGGTGCCCATGGCTTCGTGGCGCTGCATCATCGCCACGGTTTCACTGCCGAGGGCGCCGCGCAGGCGCTCCAGCTCCTGAGACAGGTGCGGAATGTCGCCGACGGTGTTTTCGAGGATCAGGCTTTTGAGGGCGTCGGGGTAATGAATGGCGTATTCGATGCCGAGCCACCCACCCCAGGAATGCCCGAGCAAATGCACGCGGCCCAGGCCCAGGGTTTGGCGTACGGTTTCGACTTCTTCGACATATCGGCGGATTTCCCACAGTGAAACGTCGGTCGGTCTGGCTGATGCGCCCGTGCCAAGCTGGTCGAATGCAACCACTCGCAGGTTATGGTCTTTGAGCCAGCCATGGGCGTCGCGCAAATAGTCACACGGCAGGCCTGGCCCGCCGTTGAGGCACAACAGCACCTCATCGCCTTCGCCAAAGCTGTAGACCACGAGGTTATGACCGTCGACTTGCACGTTGTATTGCTGGTCGGGGGCAATTTCACGCCACATGCATACATTCCTTGTGTTGTATCGGCCTGGCAGGTAGCGGCCGCTTAACGGGCCAACACTACCGAGGATGCCGCGCGTCCATAACCTAGCATTTCTTATAGGTTTGGCCTGGCAGTCCTTTGCCGCGGCGTGGCATTCTACTTGCAGCAAGTCGAGATTCAAATGAATTCGGGAGCAGAACGGATGCTGACCAAGCTGACTGCCTTCAATCACCGTCTGATGCCGGGCAGGAGCCTGGACGAGCAGATGGACAACACCTTTATCCTCGCCCAGCAGTTGGGTTTCGACGCCTTGGTGTATGACTACACCCCGGTGCCCATAGACCAGGATGGTGCCCTGATCACCCCTTCGGTGCTGGAACTGCGCAATACCCCGCCTGGCTGGCACTCGCTGTGGTGCAGCGAAGGTTTCTACCAGATCGATCCGGTGCAGCATCTGGCCCTGAGCAGCGTCTCAGCCTTTGTGTGGTCCTACGACCCCAAAGCCGATACGGCCCTGCAAAAAATCATCGACCCCTGCCACGCCCCTGTTTCCTCCTACCTGCATGACCAGCAACTGACCTGCGGCGTTAGCGTGCCCATTCACCTGCCCCGTGGTGGCTTTGCTTCGTTGACCGGGCTGCGCACCGGCAAGGCTCGCGCCGTATTGCAGGATGCGCAGCAGACTCTGTCGGATTTCAGCCTGATTTCCCACGCACTGCAGGAAGCGGCCTACCCGCTGTTCGGCAAAGAGCTACGCACTTACCCCCATATTCACCTAACCAAACGGGAACGCGAGTGCCTTAAATGGGCTGCCGAGGGCCTGACGGCCGCCGAGATCGCCAGCCAACTGAGCCGCTCACTGGCGGTAGTCACCCTGCACTTAGCCTCGGCGATGCACAAATTGGGGGCGAAGAACCGCGTGCAGGCTGTGGTGCGCGCCAGCCATTACCGCCTGCTCGAAGACTGACTCTTCGGCAAAAACCTAGCTGTTTTGCTAGTTACCTAAATTGCCCGCGCGGATTATCGTAGCCCTGATCCTTTTTTCAGAGCAGGGCACGAAATGGAATTCATCGAAAAAATCCGCGAAGGGTATGCGGCATTTGGCAGCTACCAGACTTGGTACCGCGTCACCGGCGACCTGAACAGCGGCCGTACACCGCTGGTGGTGATCCACGGCGGCCCGGGCTGCACCCATGACTATGTCGACGCGTTCAAGGATGTTGCCGCCAGCGGCCATGCTGTCATCCACTACGACCAGTTGGGCAATGGCCGCTCCACCCACTTGCCCGACGAAGACCCTTCCTTCTGGACCATCGGCTTGTTTCTCGAAGAGCTTAACAACCTGTTGGACCACCTGCAGATCAGCGACAACTACGCGATCCTCGGTCAGTCCTGGGGCGGTATGCTCGGCAGTGAACACGCGATCTTGCAGCCCAAGGGCCTGCGTGCGTTTATCCCAGCCAACTCGCCGACGTGCATGCGCACTTGGGTCAGCGAAGCTAACCGCCTGCGCAAACTGTTGCCCAAAGGCGTGCATGAAACCTTGCTCAAGCACGAAGCTGCCGGCACTTACCAAGACCCTGAATACCTCGCGGCATCGCGGGTGTTTTATGACCACCATGTCTGCCGGGTCAACCCTTGGCCGGAAGAAGTGGCCCGCACCTTTGCCCAGGTAGACTCGGACCCTACGGTGTACCACGCCATGAGCGGCCCGACTGAGTTCCACGTAATCGGCAGCTTGAAAGACTGGAAATCCATCGGCCGCCTCTCGGCGATCAACGTGCCGACCCTGGTCATTTCAGGCCGGCACGACGAAGCCACGCCGCTGGTGGTCAAGCCGTTCCTGGATGAGATTAGCGACGTGCGCTGGGCGCTGTTTGAAGACTCCAGCCACATGCCCCATGTGGAAGAGCGCCAGGCATGCATGGGGACGGTGGTGAAGTTTTTGGATGAAGCGTGCTCGGTGCCGAACCCAATCCTCAAGGCCAGTTGAGATCAAATGTGGGAGCGGGCTTGCTCGCGAATGCGGTGGATCAGCCAATAAATCCCTATCTGACTTACCGCATTCACGAGCAGCCCAACCTTGCTAAACCTCGCTGGTCTCAGGCTTTGCGGTCTTCTTTGCTACCTCAGCCACCAACGGAATCTCCCTGCCCTCGGCGTCAAACAACTTGCCGCCCTTGAAGTAATCCCCATCGCGCAATTGCGACATATCGCGGAAGCACAAGGTGCGCTCAGTCCCCGCCACAAACACCGACTGCTGGTCCGAATTACCGGCGGTGAAGTGGTTGAACGCCAGGTTCAGCAAAATTGCCATGATCGCCGACGAGCTGATGCCCGAATGGAAAATGGTCGCGAACCAGCTCGGGAACTGATCGTAGAAGCTGGGCGCCGCGATCGGGATCATGCCGAAACCGATGGAAGTCGCGACGATAATCAGGTTCATGTTGTTGCGGTAATCCACCTTCGACAGCGTCCGGATACCGCTCGCTGCCACGGTACCAAACAGCACGATGCCTGCCCCGCCCAACACCGACGTCGGCACTGCCGCAATCACCCGGCCCATGAACGGCAGCAGGCCGAGAATCACCAGGAACAACCCACCGGTCGCCACGACGAAACGACTCTTGACCCCGGTAACTGCCACCAGGCCGACGTTCTGAGCGAATGCGCTCTGAGTGAATGAGCCGAAGATCGGCGCAAACATACTCGACAACATATCGGCACGCAGGCCGTTGCCCAGGCGTTTGGAGTCGACCTTGGTGTCGATGATTTCGCCCACCGCCAGGATGTCTGCCGAGGTCTCAACCAGGGTCACCATCACCACGATGCACATGGAAATAATCGCCGCCACATGGAAGGTTGGCATGCCGAAATGGAATGGCGTAGGAAAGCCGAACATCGGCCCTTGAGTGACGCTGGAGAAATCCGCCATACCCAGAAACACCGCGATCACGGTGCCGATCACCATCGCCAGCAGGATCGACAGGCGCGAGATGGTCGCGCTGCCGATCTTGCTCAGTAGCAGCACCAGCACTAGCGTCAGCGCCGCCAGGCCGACATTCGACATGCTGCCAAAATCCGCCGCGCGGCTGTTACCGCCCATGGCCCAGCGCGCCGCAACGGGCATCAGGGTCAGGCCGATGGTGGTAATCACGATGCCAGTGACCAAGGGCGGGAAAAACTTGGTGATCCGTGAAAACACTGGCGTGATCAATAAGCCGATAAACGACGCGGCCATCACCGCCCCGAGAATCGCCGGCACCCCGCCGGCGCCGTCGCTGCCGACAATCGCCACCATGGTCGCCACGCCGGCGAATGACACGCCCTGCACCAGCGGCAACTGACAGCCAAAAAACGGCAGGCCAAGGGTTTGCAGGAGCGTGGCCAGGCCTCCGGCAAACAGCGACGCGGCGATCAACAAGCCGATATCCGCCGGCGACAACCCGGCCGCCTGGCCGACGATCAGCGGCACGGCAACGATGCCGCCGTACATGGTGAGCACATGCTGCAGGCCATAAGCCATGTTGGCGGCGACGCCTAGATTTTCATCTTCAGGCCGCTGCGGTGATGCCTTCGGGATAGTCATGGTGAGGGGGTCTCTGTTTTTGTTGTGCATTCACTGTATGCAAAGGAATCAAGAGATGTCCATAGAGTTGTATACAATCAGAACCACAATAGGCTCGACACTGTCGTTACAAAAATCCATTCAGCCGCCCTGCCCTGTGGCTTGAAGCCGTGCGCAAAAGGACCTGAAAAAAAATGCTCAACCGTAAGCTGCGTATTCACGCCCCGGCGATCTATTACTTCGACATGGTGCGGCGCTGCCATTCGATCCGTGAAGCGGCGCGGCGCCTGAACGTGGCGTCGTCGGCGGTGAACCGACAGATTCTCAAGCTGGAAGACGAGATGGGCACGCCACTGTTTGATCGCCTGCCGGGCGGGCTGCGGGTAACGGCCGCCGGTGAGATGCTCACCCGCCACGTGACGCTGCTGTTGCAGGACGTGGAGCGGATGCGCGGCGAACTGGACGGCTTGCATGGCGTGCAGACCGGGCATGTAGAAATTGCCACCGTGGAAGGGGCCGCCGTCGAACTGCTGCCCGCCGCCCTCAGGCGCATGCGCGAGCGTTATCCGCAGGTGACGATTGGCGTGACTGTGCAAGGTTCGCAGTCGATCCCCGGTGCGGTGATCAATGGCCAGGCTGACTTGGGGTTGGCTTTTGCCCTACCCCGCAATGGTGAAATCACGCAGTTGTTTGTCGGGCATTTCCGCTTGGGGGCGTTGATGACACCCCACCATCCGTTAGCCGGTGAAGCCAGGGTCAGCTATGGGCAGTGCTGCGAACATGGGGTGATCCAGGCCAAGAGTGAGCTGTCGATACACCACCTGATTGCCCCGCTGCACAAGCGCGCAGCGGCGGTGAACAAGCCTTTGCTGCACAGCAACTCCATGGAACTGGCCCGGCAGTTGGCGCGCCAGCAACTGGGCATCGCCTTCCAGACCCGGATCGGCATCGAGGCCGACCTGGCGCGCGGCGAGCTGCTGCATATCCCCCTGAGTGACCAGGGCGGCATCTTCAGCGACCTCGGCGTGTATGCCCGCAAAGACCGCGACCTGCCGGTGGCCGTGCAAGCCCTGACCCACTTGCTGGGCGAGGAAATTGCCCTGCGCGAACGTGAAGAAACGCTCCCCACGCCGCGTATTTCCTGACTTGGACGGCAGTTTCATTGCTGCCGTTTCGGCATCGGCCCAGGCGAGATTCTGTTCTTTGGCGCACGCCGCCCTTGTGCTGATACTGCGCCGGGCGGCCCCTGCAAGGCCGTCATGAGCCAAACGCCAAAGGAACTAAAACAATGAAAAAGGCACTGCACGGCGCGACCGTATTGCTCACCCTCCTCGGCGGCGGAGAGGCCGTCGCGGTGGAATGGATGAATAACAGCGTAGGGTTTCGCTACGGCCAACAGTTCACCAACCCCAATAATCCCGACGCTTTCAGCAAGCGCATCTACAGCTTTACTCACGCCAGCGGCTACCAATACGGCAGCAACTTCCTGAACCTGGATGTGTTCCTCTCCGACAGCCGCGACCCACGCAAGGGCACCGACCACGGTGGCAGTGAGGTGTATGCGGTGTACCGGCATCAGTTGTACGCATCACGGGTGTTCGATGTACCGCTGGGTACCGGTGTGATCAAGGATTACGCGCTGACCCTGGGCTTCGATGCCAACCGCAACAACAACTTCGCCTCGGCCAAAAAGCGCGCCCTGGTGATTGGCCCGACCCTCAAGTTCAACACCGTCGGCGTGCTGGACCTGAGCCTGATGTACTACAAGGAAAAGAACCACACCGGCATCCCCGGCGCTCGCGAGTCGAACCACACGTTCGACGATACCTACATGCTCAACCTGACGTGGATGCGCCCGTTCGAGATCGCCAACCACAGTGCGAAATTCCAGGGCTTCATCAATTACGTCGGGGAAAAAGGCGAGGACTACCACGGCCGCGATACCGCGCCAGAAACGTTGATGCGTACGGCATTGATGGTGGCCGTGCGACCGGGCAAGAACGTGAAGCCGAACCTGTATCTCGGGGTGGGCTACGAGTACTGGCATAACAAGTTTGGTGTGGACGGCGGACGAGGTAGCCGCACGTCGACGCCGACGGTGAATATGGAAGTGACCTTCTAGTCCACTATTGAAGAAACCGCTTCAAAATGTGGGAGCAACTGTCTTTGAGGGTTCATTTGCAAACGGCCCTTTCAGTCAGGGTTACCTGTTCAGCCGGCCGCTGCCGGTGGCGGCGCTGGAGCGATGGTTTCGGGGAAAATTGCTCAAGCCCCAGTGAACCGGACCGGTTACGCGCGGCAATACATAGCAAGCCCATGACCGGAATCATCGAATGCTTATGTGACACACAGATTTATCCGAAAGGCTGCAATGCCTAAGCGAAAAACCTGCCAACCACATGACGAGCGATGCCACGTTGATCCATTCAAGCCGTGCAATTTCCAACCACCAGTTCACTTCCGACAAGCTTCAGGTACATGCCGCACTGCAGCAGCGCGCGGCTGATACACCTCCCCAGGCCGACCCCACGCTCCTTCCCTCCCCCGCCAATTCGACCTTCGAGCAATGGTGGAACCAACTGGGGCAAGCGTTTCAGTCGCCTGACGTCCAGCAGTGGATACAAGACAGAGGCATAAAACCCAGCTCGATAAGCATCGACCCAACCTTAGGCCAGATCCAGTTCACGATTAAAACAGAGCCTGGGCAGCGGGTGCATACCGTGGGCCTCGACGACCCGGGCTGGGCAGCCGTCAGCGGTCCGATCCTGGATGCTGGGCGTATCATCGTGGCCAATGGCACCTCCACGACGCTTTCCCCACCGTTGTCAGCCACTGCCAATAACCCTCCGGTAGCGCTGATAAAGCATTTCAATGCTTCGGCAGTCTTTTCGCCGTTGCACAACACGCGCAATGCGGAGCGGCTGGCGGAACATCGGGCGCAACTGGCCGATATCCGCAATCGCTACCAGGCGGCTTTCGATTTGCGGCACCTGGCAGACTTCGTCAGGGAAGGCACCCGGGATGAAACGGAGATAGCCGACGAGTTGAGCGCTCGTGTTGTCTATGTCGACAGTTCAGGCACTTACACACCGACGAACGCCGGCAATCATAACAGCGTGAGTTTGAAGCAATTTATCGAGGACCAAGGCTGGAACATCCCCACCACCCTCGATCAATTGGACAATCTCGTCAACGCGCTGCTGACCCCTTTCCCCCAGACACCCGCCAACGGCAACTACGGCGGCGCGCGCGCATGGCCTGTGCCGCTGGATGCCGAGAGTGCGCAACAATTGAGCGCCGATATCCTGCAGGGCAAGATCGGCGAGATTGACCTCCATCCGTCCACGGGCGTGTTGGAATACTTGCTCGATGGCGCACAAGTGCTTGCTTCACACACCACTGATCCCAGGCGGCTGATCGATCGTCTGATCGCATCACCCAAGGGCCAGGCATTAGGCCAGGCGATTCAGACGCAATTCGAGGCGCGTTCGGTCAAAGGCAGTGCCAACGACTGGTTGCTTGCCGCACTGACACTGGACCCGTCCGGACCGGCAGAGGCTGCCCCGGGAACCGGGCCAACCGTTATCGCGGGCTACACGTTGTTAGCCCCACAGAATGCAGGCAAGACCGCCACGACGGTAGTGCGTGAATTGACGGCCGAGCTGGCCAAGGCTGGCAAGGGTTCGTCGCCTGAGCAGGCCGCGATTCAAGCCACACTGATGTTGGCCAGCCGGGCACCGGAGTTTCTGGTCAAGGACATTCCGCGGGATCTGGCCGTGGGCACCCACAGCTGGGTCAGCTTCACCACCGCTGTCGCCCGTATCGAAGCACTGGCCCCTGGGGCGACAGCGACAATGAGCTACGCCCAAGTGATGCTCCGGGCGAGCATTGCGCCCATCTCCGAGGAGGAACAGCGCACCGAGTTTGTCGCCCAGAGCGCAGCGATAAAGGAGTGGGCCGTCGTCAATGGCATGCAGTATCCGGCCACCAACGCCGCATTGACACGCGTGCGTGAGGCGTTCTCAGCACAAGTCAACGAACTCAAGAAGGCTTCTGAAGCCTCCATGGTAGAGATGCCGTCCGCCAAGGACATGGCACTGGAGCAGCTGAAAAACGCCCTGCCAGATATAGACCCGAAGCTATTTGAACAACAGTGCATCAGCGTTCAACCGTCCAACCGACATTTGCCAGGGCCCTATTCAATACTGGATTTGTACATCGATGGTCGGGGGATTGCGAAGGCACCTGATTCTGCGGACAACTGGGGGGGAGCGGGCAGAAGCCTGGTGCAGGTTCTCACATATGGAGTGGTGAACTTACTCGGAGACGGCAGACCGGGTACCTGGGTTTCGTCTTCGGCGGCATTGGACATCAACGCCATCATGCCAAAGCTGGAACAATTGCCGCGGCTGTCCGAGGCATTCAATACGGCGTTTTCGGCTTACTCGGGTGCGATCAAGACAGCAACTGCCACGCACATAAAACACATGGTATCGAAACTGCCCCTGGCAGATCGTCAGAACTTCGAGTTCGGCAACATCACAATCGCCAAGGAAGTCCATTATGAATGGGGCGACGCTAACGTCAGTGAACGCAACAAAGCCACTGAAGGTTGCGTGCAAATCAAGCTCGAGCGCGATGGCCAGGTCCATACCTATCAACTCGACCGCCTGCGCGGCACCATCACTCCACGTCCGGACCTGGGCGACTTCAAGACCGGGGAACCTTATTACAAAGAATCTTGGCCCTATAACGAATTCAAAGTCATCACCCCCGAGGGCCAATACCCGGACGGGCTGACCAAGGAGTCCAAAGGCGCAGCGGGTAACCCTGACAGCTTCACCAGCGCGAGAACCGCCTACCTTGCAGACGCCATCCTCCAGGACATGGACCTGCCCGGCGTGAAAAAATGGGCCAAGGGTCAAACCACCTTTGATACCGAAACACCAACCCATGAAAAAGTGGCGGAATTTGCCCTCAACCTCATTCCATTCCGATCGGCGATCGTCAACTTCCAAAAGGGCAACGTTGCCCAGGGGCTGGGGGAATTGTCATGGGATATATTCGGCTTCCTCGTCGGTTTCGGCGTCGGGTTCAAAGGCGCGAAAGCGGTGGCCACCGGGGCTTCCGCGCTGGCCAAGATCGGGCACACCCTCAAGATCGTCGGGCGCGCCGGGCTGGGCGCGCTCAATCCAGTGAGCGGGGTGGATGATCTGTTGCGTGGCGCACTAAACGGTACGGCAAGCGTGCTCAAGGCGGGGCACAGGGGCATCAGGTATCTGAGGTACCACGACAGCGCCAATCTGCTTAAGCTGGCCAAACAGCCAGACATCGCCGAAGGCACCTACAAGGCAATCAACACCTCGGTTGAAAGCAAAGCCCTGGCCAAACTCGATGAGGCGACAGGCAAGTGGCACGCCGTTGACCCACGCACCCAGCAAGCCTATGGCAAAGCGCTGGACAACTTCGTCGCTGACGGCCCGGGTGCCGCAGCTTCCGACAGTTTGCGAGCGATCGGCAGTGCGGATGAGGTGGCAGACGCCAGCCGGCAACACGGCCTGGCGGCCAGTGGAAAGTTCAAGGATGGGCAAGAAACGGTCGAAGGCACCGCCGTCATGTTCGAGGGCAACTGGCACCGTTACGACGCGATCAAGAGACAACCCTACGGCTCGCCCCTGAAAGACTTCACGCCTAGCCGGGTGTCCGCCGGCGGCGAAGTCAGGCCCCTGGACACAACCCTGCTGGGTTATGAAGCCAAATACATTGCCCCGGATGAACTCGCGACCAAGGGTTTGCAAGGCAACGTATATGTGGGTCGCAGCCAGAAGGAATATGTGAAGATCAATGGCGTGCTGTATGAGTCGCGGCTCAAGGACGGCCAGCGCATCGTCCGACACCCCAAGGGCACGGGCCCCGATATTCCGGTCAAGGACCTGGGTACTGCGGGATGGGAGCCCTCAAGCAGGTCCGCTCGCCTGCTCGGTGGCGCAAGCGACTCCACCACGCGCTGGAAACTGGGAGACCGCACCTATGTGGTGCCGATGGACGGCATCAAGACGGTGGAAAAGTCGACGCCTCCCTTCAAGCTCAACTACAAGGGCGTGGATCATAACGTCCTCTTTGACAGTGTGGCGGGGGCCTGGAAAGAGGCCAATCTTTCAACCGGGATCGACACGTTCACTCACCAGTACTTCTGGCGAACCGATAAAGGCAAATGGGTACGAGGGCCGATCAGCGATTTCCTGAAAGCCAAAAAAAAGGACGCGCATCGCTATGCGTTTGTTGATGTCATGCCGGCATCAACGATTAGAATCCCGAGCGATGCCAGACCGATCCCCAAGAACCTGCACTATTTTTGGGCGGGTCAGGACATGCCTGACAAGCTGGCGAACAACATCGCCCAAAATGCTGCCCAGGCCCCCGGATACACCTCCATCCTGCACGTGGATGCCGACACCCCGGCCCTCTTTCAACAGATAAAGCAGAAGCTGGAAAGCAAGGTCCAAGGCCTTGAGGTAAGGAACCTTCACGAAGATGAGGCCTTCAAGCAATTGAAAAACGACGAGATGTACGATTACTTCCGACAAGGGCAAGGGAAAAACCTGGCCGCGGCTTCAGATGTTGCGCGCTACCCCATCACCAATAAATACGGAGGGTTCTATCTCGATACCGATGATGTTATTCAGACTAAAGTCAGCACCGCGGTGGTGAATGCGGGCGCCAACGATGTGCTGCTCAACAGGCCGGTTAGCCATAACCTCAGTGACTACAAGCCCTTCTACAACACCAGTAATTTCGGTACCCAGGCAAACAACCCGGTGATTACCGACATGATCACCGAGATGAAAAAGCGTTTCGCTGCCAACAAAGCCTATTTCATGGCCAACCGGCCCACCGTGGCCAGGAACGCCAACGGTGTCGTGCAGTACACCCCTGAGTTCAAGGCCTATGAAAGCAAGATTTTCGAAACGGTCGGCCCGACGCTGTTCAACGACAACCTCAAGCTCAAGCGTCCTGACATGTACGACTTGGGCTTAGATGGGCTGACCAGGGAGAACAGGGTGGTCGGGGGCAAGCTCGTACCGCAGGGCCCGATAGTCAACATTGAAAACGATGTTCGCCAGTCCTATCTGCAAAGCGGCATCGTCCCACCTGACACCCTGGGGAGACAGATTCAAAAAGTGAAGGAGCACTACCTCCCGCTTCAGCACCGGTTCAACGTCCAGATTGGCGCCGAGCACTCCTGGATCGATTCCTGATCCAGCCGGCCATCCTTGAGCGGCACATACGCCCCCAGCAACAATCAGAACACCATGAATACCTGCAACCTGACAGTGAACGAGGACCCGTTTACTGAAAAGCGAGCTTCGCCAGCGACACCGCTATGCGGTATCGCTGGCGAAGCCATGCCTGAAAGGGTCGTTTGAAAATAAACCCTCAAAGACAGTTGCTCCCACATTTGCTCGCAGTGTCAATTCAGGCCTGTGCCAACTCCGAATTGTCGGTTTTCGACCGTGCCAACCAATACCCCAACACCGCCAACGGCGCCGTCGCCAGCATCACGATTACAGTAATCAACAACGGCTGCTCGATCATCGACGACACCAACAAACTGCTTAAAAAACACAGGCCCAATTGCAGGGTGTTTTGCAGCGCTGCTGCCTTGCCGGAATTTTCTGCAAAGGGCATCAGCGCATTCGCGACGACGATGGGGTAACTGGCACCGTTGACCAGGGCCATCAGGCAAAACGGAATCAACAAGGTGGTCAGGGTCGGTACGGTCAAGGTCGCCACCAGGTACAACGCCACCATGCTGATGCAGTAAGCCAGCAGCAACCATGGCAACAGCGTCTTGCCCTGGAAATGCTGCAGGGCACTGCGGCAGCTGTAGCCGCCCACCAGGAAAGCCAAGGTCGGCAGCACGTAGCTCAAACCAATGTCATTCGGGCTGTAGCCCATGTCGCCAAGGATGAACGGTGACGCCGTCAGCCAAGCGAAGAAGCTGGCCGAGCATGCGGCGAAAATCATCACGTTGCCGGTAAACACGCGAGAGGTCAGCAACTGGCCGTAGCTCAAGCGTGAAGCTTCACCTTCAACCGCCTGACGCTTCGGCACGGTGCGCAGGAATAATGTCGGCAACAGCAACAGCAACGACACCCCCAGCAATACCCCGAAGATAGCCTGCCAGCCTAAGTGATTGAGCACCATTGCGCCGAGCAGCGGCGCCAGGGCCGGCGACAATGACATCAGCGGCATGATGCTGGCGAACACGCGATGCGCCTTGTCCGCCGGGTAGCGGTCAATCACCAAGGCTTGCCAGCTCACGGCGGCGGAACACACGCCAATGGCCTGCATAAAGCGCAGCGCCAGCAGTTGCGGCGCAGTCTCGACCCAGAACATCCCCGCACAACCCACTACGAATAAGCCTAGGCCCGCGAGCAGGATCGGCTTGCGCCCCAAGCGATCGGACAACGGCCCCCACAACAACTGCCCCAGCGCAAAGCCGGCGAGGAAAATACTCAGGCTGGCGCCCACCGCACCCGCGCCAATCTGCAGTTGCTCGCCCATGGCGCCAAACGCCGGCAAGTACATGTCCATGGCGAGATAACCGAGCATGCTCAGGCCCGCCAGATACCAAGTGAAACCAAAAGAATTTTTCATCGAAGCCTTGTAGATCCTGCCATCAAACTATTTGCTGACTGGCGCCCATTATGAAGCTGACAGTTGCTGTGTGAAGCGATAATAATTGGACACTTCTATCAATAATTTTGAAGGCAACGGCCATGTGGTCCGAATACTCCTTGGATGTAGTCGATGCGGTAGCGCGCCATGGCAGTTTCAGCGCCGCCGCCCAGGAATTGCACCGCGTGCCGTCGGCCATCAGCTACACGGTGCGTCAGATTGAGGAATGGCTGGCGGTGCCATTGTTCGTGCGGCGCCACCGCGATGTAGAACTGACCCCCGCCGGCCGTCTCTTTATAGAGGAGGCGCGTGGTGTGATGAAAAAAATGCTCGGCACAAGACGCCTGTGCCAGCAAGTGGCCAATGGCTGGAGCGGCCAGTTGAAGGTGGCGGTGGACTCCATCGTCAAACCCCAGCGCTGCCGGCAACTGGTGTTGGACTTCTACCGGCAGTTTCCCGAGGTGGAATTGTTGCTGGAGTACGAGGTGTACAACGGCGTGTGGGATGCCCTCGCGGATGAGCGCACTGACATTGTGATCGGCGCCACCAGCGCGGTGCCTGTGGCCAGTCACTTCACCTTTCGCGATATGGGCCTGCTGAACTGGCTGTGTGTGGTCAGCGCCAAACACCCGTTAGCGACTGCTGAGGGCTTGCTCAACGATGATCAACTGCGCCCCTACGCCTCGCTGTGCATGACCGACACCTCGCGCAATCTGCCCAAGCGTGACACCTGGACCCTGGATAACCAGCGCCGTCTGGTGGTGCCGAATTGGCCTTCAGCTATCGATTGCCTGCGTGATGGATTATGCGTGGGCATGGCGCCGGCGCATCAAGTACTGCCGTGGATTGAGCGCGGTGAACTGGTGGCCTTGCAGTTGAGCCGGCCGTTTCCGGCCAGCCCGTCGTGTGTGGCATGGGCGCAGAACAAATTGTCGCCGGCCATGGCCTGGCTGCTGGATTACCTGGGGGACACAGAGACCATGAACCAGGAATGGCTGAATGGGCATGACCTCTGACAATAATGCAGATCCCCCGTGGGAGCCTTTCAGGCCAGTAAGCGGGCGATAGCCCTTACGATCATCTCCACTTCCTTGGCATCCAGCGTCAGAGGCGGCAACAAACGAATGATCTTGCCCCGCGTCACGTTGATCAACAGGCCATGCTCCTGCGCGGCACGCAGGGCCAGGTCGCGATAGGGGCTCGCCAGCTCAATACCGATCATCAGGCCTTGCCCACGAATGGCCAGTACCTGCGGATGCTCGGCCAATTCCACCCGTAACCGCGCCAGCAGGCGCTCGCCTTGTTGGGCGGCGTTTTGCAGCAAACCCTGCTCCTCGATGATATCCAGCACGGTGCACCCCACCCGACACGCCAGGGGGTTACCGCCGAATGTGCTGCCGTGGCTGCCGGGGGTAAACAACTGGGCCACCGCCGACCGGGCCAGGCACGCGCCGATGGGTACGCCGTTGCCGAGGCCTTTGGCCAGGGTCATGACGTCGGGCACGATGCCTTCATGCTGGAAGGCAAACCAGGCGCCGGTACGGCCAATGCCAGTCTGGATTTCGTCGAGCATCAATAGCCAACCGTGACGGGTACAGTGATCACGCAAGGCACGCAGGTAGCCCGATGGCGCTGGCAATACGCCGCTTTCGCCCTGGATAGGTTCCAGCAGGACCGCGGCGATGCGCGCACCATAAGCTTTGGTGATCGCCTCTATCGCGGCCATATCGCCAAACCCCACCTTGAGAAAATCCCCCGGCAGCCGCTGAAAACCCAAGCGTACCGAAGGCCCGTCGCTGGCCGCCATGGTGCCCAGGGTACGGCCATGGAAGGCGTTTTCCATTACCACCACGAGCGGCTCTTCAATGCCCTTTTTCCAGCCATGCAAGCGCGCCAGTTTTAGCGCCGTCTCATTGGCTTCTGCGCCAGAGTTATTGAAGAAGGCCCGGTCCAGACCGGACAGCTGGGTCAACCGGCGGGCTAGCTGTTGTTGCCAGTCGATGCTGTAGAGGTTGGACGTGTGCAACAGCAAACCGGCCTGTTCGGTGATGGCCGTCACCAACCTGGGGTGCGAATGCCCGACATTGGTCACCGCCACACCGGCCACGGCGTCCAGGTATTCGCGGCCCTGTTGGTCCCACAGGCGCGTGCCGAGGCCACGGGTAAAACTCAGGGCCAAGGGCTGGTAAGTGGTCATCAGGCAGGCGGCAGTCATGGTGTAGGGCTCCAGTGCATCGTGGTGATGGCACCAGTATCGTTAGCCAGCCCAACTGGATAAACTGCACATTCCTGCAATGACTTTAAACTTGGGCTTGATAATGGATTTATTCCAGGCGATGTCGGTATACGTGAAAGTGGTCGAGACCGGGAGCATGACTGCCGCCGCACAAGCCTGTGGAATGTCGACCACCATGGTGGGCAATCACCTGCGTGCCCTCGAGCAACGTCTAGGCGTCAGCCTGCTCAAGCGCACCACCCGTAAACAAAGCCTCACGGAATTCGGCGGGCAGTATTACCAGCGCTGCCTGGAAGTGCTGGGGCTGGTAGCCGACTCCGAACAACTGGCCGAACAGGCGCATAGCGAAATACCCAAAGGCACCCTGCGTATTACTGCGCCACCGGCCTTCGGAACCGAGCGCCTCGCGCCGGCGCTGAGTGAGTTCTCCCAGCGCTACCCGCAGGTCAAGTTGTACGTGGTCCTCAGCAACGAGCGTATGGATCTGGTCGACAGCGGCTTCGACGTGGCTATCCGCCTTGGCGAATTGGAGCCTTCAAGCCTGATCGCGCGGCCAATGCAGGACTACACCATCACCCTCTGCGCCTCACCGGGTTACCTGGCACGACGCGGAACGCCACAAAGCCCTGAAGACCTGCAACAGCATGACTGCCTGGCGTTCGCCTACCCTTCCACCGACGATTGGCGTAACGCTGACAAGCTGTGGCGTATGACCGGCGACGAGGGCGAAGTGGAAATACCGGTGTCCGGCTCGCTGACCATCAACAGCTCCCAAGCCTTGCGCCAGGCGGCCGTACAGGGGATGGGCATCGTCATGCTGCCCGATGCCCTGGTGCAGCCGGACCTGCAGAGCGGAAAACTGCTGGCCCTGCTAACCACTTACCAATTGCCGAGCCGCCCCATGCACCTATTGTATGGCCAGGACCGTTACCGGCTGCCCAAGCTGCGGGCGTTCGTGGACTTTGCGATGGAAAAGTGGGCGCGCTAAAAACCCACGCCCAATTCACGCAGTTGCCCGGCGGTGCGCTCGGCCGACACATGGTGAATACCTTGCCAGCCAAGGGCCACGGCGGCGTCGATATTGCCAGCCACATCATCGATAAACACCACTTCAGCGGGCTGTATATCCGGCAAATGCGCGCGCACCTGGCCAAGACTGGCGTGGTAGATCGCCGGATCCGGCTTGATCAGCTTCAACTTACCCGATACCACGATGTCGCGAAAACACTGAAGAAACGGGTAATTGGCCAACGCATAGGGAAAGGTCTCGGCCGACCAGTTGGTGAGCCCGAACAACGGCATATTTGCGTGGTGCAGCGCCCTGAGGATCGCCACACCTTCGGGCAGCGAGCCACGCAGCATCTCGTGCCAACGGTCGTAATAGGCCTGGATCAGGTGCTCATGGTGGGGATATTGCTCGATCAGGCAGCGAGTGCCTTCGGCCAGGGGGCGACCGGCGTCTTGCTCGGTGTTCCAGGCTTGCGTACAGATGGTATCGAGGAACCATTGCCGCTCGTGGTCGTCGGCAATCAGCTTGCGGTATAGATGGTGCGGGTTCCAATCGAACAGGACACCGCCGAAATCAAAAACTACTGCACGAATCGTCATCAGATCCTCCGTTAGCGTGAGTGATAGCGGAGGGAGTCTGGCAGATCTGAACAGCAACTGGCGCGTAGGACGGATCTGAAAAAAACACAGTTCAAATGTGGGAGGGGGCTTGCTCCCGATTGCGGTGTGTCAGCCACAATTTAGCTGACTGACCCACCGCTATCGGGAGCAAGCCCCCTCCCACATTTTTTTGACCGTGTTTAGGCTTGGGCTAAACCATTGATCTTAACGGTCGGGTTTACATCGGCATCGTAGTCCACGCCGTCGATCTCAAAACCGAACAAGCGCAGGAATTCAGCCTTGTAGCCGGCAAAATCACTGATCTCGTTGACGTTATCGTCGGTGACCTGGTTCCACAACGCAGCCACGGCGTCTTGAACCTTAGGCTCAAGCTCAGCCAGGTCGGCACGCAGGCGGCCGTCGGCATCGAGTTTTGGCTCGTTGCCATAGAGGCTGTCCTTGAACAGGCCGTAGACCTGCTCGATGCAACCTTCGTGAGTGCCCTGCTCTTTCATCACTTTGAACAACAGCGACAGGTACAGCGGCATGATCGGGATGGCCGAACTGGCCTGGGTGACCACGGCCTTGAGCACCGATACACGGGCGTCGCCTTTCAGCGCTGCGAGGTTGTCGCGCAGGGTCAGCACTTTTTTATCCAGGTCTTTCTTGGCTTCGCCGATGGAGCCGTTCCAGTAGATGTCCTGGGTCAGCTTCTCGCCGAGGTAGGTGAACGCGGTGGTCTTGGCGCCTTCTGCCAGTACATCGGCGTCACGCAGGGCGTCGATCCACAGCTGCCAGTCTTCGCCGCCCATCACTTTGACGGTGCCGTCGATTTCTTCCTGGGTTGCAGGCTCCAGGGTAGTGTCGACTACAACGCCCTTGTCGGTATTGATACCGCGCAGGGTTACGGCCTTGCCGATCGGCTTGAGGGTGGAGGTGTGCACCACGCCTTGCGGGTCAGTACGGCGTGGCGCGGCCAGGCTGTAGACCACCAGGTCGATCTTGCCCAGGTCTTTCTTGATGGTGTCGATGGTCAGGCGCTTGATCTCGTCAGAGAACGCGTCGCCGTTGATGCTCTTGGCGTACAGGCCTTTCTCGACGGCAAACTTTTCGAACGCCGCGCTGTTGTACCAGCCGGCGGAGCTCAGCTTGCCTTCTTCGCCTTCTTTCTCAAAAAACACGCCCAGGGTGTCGGCGCCGCAGCCAAACGCAGCACTGATGCGCGCGGCCAGGCCGTAGCCGGTGGAAGCGCCCAGGACCAGCACCTTCTTGGGGCCGCCTTCGATGGCGCCGTGCTGGGTGACGTAGTCGATCTGTTCTTTGACGTTCGCTTCACAGCCAACAGGGTGAGCGGTCACACAGATAAAGCCACGAACCCGCGGTTTGATGATCATAAAATTTCTGCCTCTTCCAAGGGGTCGACGGCCAGTGGTGGCCATTCAACTTCATTCGTACCGGTCTATGACGTCTGAAAAACCGAAGCGTCACGATAGTCGTAAATCTTCTGTTAACAAAGTCCAATCCGCATCGCGGCAGGCGGGCGCCTACCCTGCATCGGATTTTCTGCAAAAAGCGGGAGCTGATTCACTCGATTGTGCGGCATGATGGTGCTGGACGGGTTTGCACTCGGCCCTGGGCCTGAGGTAAATATCTGTCCCGTGCGACCGTATCGGCGCCCATCATTCTCAAGCCATCGCAGCCCGCCGCGGGTGCGGTGGCTGCGCTTTCAAGGAATCAGAATGCCCCAACGTCATGTGATCAACGCCTCCGTCAGCCCCAAGGGCAGCCTCGAAACCCTCTCCCAACGCGAAGTGCAGCAACTGAGCGAAGCCGGCACCGGCAGCATCTACACCCTGTTCCGCCAGTGCGCCCTGGCCATCCTCAACACCGGCGCGCATATCGACAACGCCAAGACCATCCTCGACGCCTACAAAGACTTTGAGGTGCGTATCCACCAGCAGGATCGTGGCGTGCGCCTTGAACTGCTGAATGCGCCGGCCGATGCTTTCGTTGATGGCGAGATGATCGCCAGCACCCGCGAGATGCTGTTCAGCGCCCTGCGTGACATCGTCTACACCGAAAATGAGCTGGACAGCCAGCGCATCGACCTGAGCAACTCCCAAGGCATCACCGACTACGTGTTCCACCTGCTGCGCAACGCCCGAACACTGCGCCCCGGTGTCGAGCCGAAAATCGTGGTGTGCTGGGGCGGGCACTCGATCAATACCGAAGAATACAAATACACCAAGAAGGTCGGTCACGAACTGGGCCTGCGCAGCCTCGATGTGTGCACCGGCTGTGGCCCAGGCGTGATGAAAGGGCCGATGAAGGGCGCGACCATTTCCCACGCCAAGCAACGCATCACCGGCGGGCGCTACCTGGGCCTGACCGAGCCCGGCATTATTGCTGCTGAAGCGCCGAACCCGATCGTCAACGAGCTGGTGATCCTGCCAGATATCGAGAAGCGCCTTGAAGCGTTCGTGCGTGTGGGCCACGGCATCATCATCTTCCCCGGCGGCGCCGGCACTGCCGAGGAGTTTTTGTACTTGCTGGGCATCCTGATGCACCCGGACAACCGTGACCTACCGTTCCCGGTCATCCTCACCGGGCCGAAACACGCCGCGCCTTACTTGCAACAATTGCACGCGTTTGTCGGCGCCACCCTGGGCGAAGCGGCACAGGCGCACTACCAGATCATCATCGACGACCCGGCCGAAGTGGCGCGCCAGATGACGGCTGGGCTCAAGGCGGTGAAGCAGTTCCGTCGCGAGCGCAACGACGCGTTCCACTTCAACTGGCTGCTGAAGATCGACGAGGGTTTCCAGCGCCCGTTCGACCCGACCCACGCCAATATGGCCGGCCTGCAACTGAGCCATTCGCTGCCGCCCCATGAACTGGCAGCCAACCTGCGCCGGGCGTTTTCCGGGATTGTGGCCGGCAACGTGAAAGACAAAGGCATCCGCCTGATCGAGCAGAACGGCCCATACGAAATCCACGGTGACCCGGCCATCATGAAGCCGCTGGATGAGTTGCTGCAGGCATTCGTCGCCCAACACCGCATGAAGTTGCCCGGTGGCGCCGCGTACGTACCGTGCTATCGCGTCGTGCAATAAAGGACACGAGTGAGTCACATGTTGTAGCGCTTTGATCCCCCATAAGGGCGTGCGAATGGGCGTGAGTCGTACTAGGTTTTACGTATTCCGATTCACCCTCAACCTACGAGCGACCTATGGACCAACGGATCTTGTCCTCCACAACTCCTTACCCTAAGGTAAGGAGCATCACGATGGAGACCTTAACTATGGCGACTGCAACACTCACCTCAAAAGGGCAAATCACTATTCCCGTCCAGGTCAGAACGGCCTTGGGCCTCGAAACCGGAGATCGTGTCGAATTCGTCGAGATGGAAGACGGCAAGTTTTCCATCATTGCAGCCAGCAAAACCGTGCATGACCTCAAGGGCCTGATCCAAGCCCCAGCAAGGGCGATCTCAATTGATGACATGAACCGCGCCATTGCAGCACAAGGAGCGAACGCTGGATGATCGGGCTGGATACCAATGTGCTGGTGCGCTATGTCACCCAGGATGATCCGGTTCAATCCCCCAAAGCCAACGAGCTGATCGAATCCCTGACCAGCTTCACGCCCGGCTTCGTCAGCCTGGTATCGGTCGTGGAGCTGGTGTGGGTTTTACAAAGTTGCTACCAATCAGCCAAGAGCGATGTGGTGACTGTGCTGGAAACCCTGTTGCGCACCCGTGAATTGACCATCGAGCACGCTGAAATCATCTGGCAGGCACTGCGACGTTTTACAGCCAGCAACGCTGATTTTGCCGACTGCCTGATAGAGCGTTGCGCCCATGCTGCGGGCTGCGATTACACCGCTACCTTCGATCTGAGCGCGGCCAAGGCGGCGGGGATGAAGCGACTGATCTGAGGCTTGCCGTTGCGACGCCGGTCAGGCTTTGGTAAAAACTGCATTCAACCTCTATCGAGAGAAAGCCCCCCGTGCGTACGCTGCTTTTCGCTGCCCTGACAACGGTCTCCAGCCTGGCTGTTGCCGACACCATTACCTGGCCCGACCTGCCGAAAACCTGTTTCGTCAGCGGTCGCGCCGCCACCCCCATGGATGTCGATGCCGGCTGTGCTGCGTTCCTGATCAATGTAAAAGGCCGGGCGGCGGGTACCCCGATCAAACTGGATATTCCGCAGTATGCCCTGCACATCGACGAAGCCACCGGCAAGGAAACCCCGGTGATCCTCATTCAGGCGGAGCAAAATGGCGAGGTCAAGGCGGTGGGCTACAAGGAACTGGGCACTGAACAATTAGGCGCAGCACTGTTGCGCGAGGTTCGGCTGCTAGGTACCCAGAAGCCGATTTAGTCAACGCTCATCGAACCCAAGGTCGGGCACAAGATTTAGGCAGGCCCAAAACGCTGAAGCGCAGCTTCAACAAACCGTCGCAACTTGGCCGTACGCTGTCGATTCGCGGTGTAGACCAAATGCATCGTGCGGCTCGGCGCTTCAAAGTCAGGCAGCACTCGCACCAAGTCCCCTTTAACCAAGGCGGGGCGCAGGAAGTCTTCCGGGCCAAGCACTCGACGCGGCGGACGCCGGCGGGTTAGCGCAAAGCTGGCGATTGGAACGGGGCAAACCGGCCTATTGTGTGCCACTGGATCAAGCAGGCTTGAAGGCTGCGTTGGCGGCCGCCGAGCGAACGTTGAACTGCCTCCCGTCGAACGAAGCCACACCCGAACCTGACCTTCTCTTCGGACACAAAAAAGCCCGCTGACCGTTACCGGTTCAGCGGGCTTTTTCACATCAGCTCAGCCCTTTATCAGGGCCTCGCCAACGCCTTACAACGCCAAATCAGACGCCGGCTTGCTCGGCTCGGCCGCAGGCTTGGCAGCCTCGGTCGGCTGAGGTGCAGCCATCTGCGGGATCGCAGGCGGTGGAGTCAGTTGCAGGACACCGGCGGTGTAAGCCCATTCCTTGGCAACAGCTTCCGGGCTTTCATTCAGCTTAGTGCCGTAGCTCGGTACGATCTGGTGCAGTTTGGCCTGCCACTCAGGGGTCGCGACCTTGTCCTTGAACACTTTTTGCAGCACGGTCAGCATGATCGGAGCCGCGGTGGACGCGCCTGGCGATGCACCCAACAGGCCTGCAATGCTGTTGTCAGCGGAGCTGACCACTTCGGTGCCGAGTTTCAGGACGCCGCCCTGCTCTTCGTCACGCTTGATGATCTGCACGCGCTGACCGGCCTGCCACAAGCGCCAGTCTTCTTTCTTGGCGTTTGGGAAGTACTCTTTCAGGGCATTGAAGCGGTCGTCATCCGACAGCATCAGTTGGCCGGCAAGGTACTCGACCAGTGGGTATTCACGAATACCGACTTTGGTCATTGGCCAGATGTTGTGGGTGGTGGTGCTGGTCAGCAGGTCCAGGTACGAGCCTTCTTTCAGGAACTTGGTCGAGAAGGTCGCGAATGGGCCAAACAGAATCACGCGCTTGCCATCCAGCACGCGGGTGTCCAGGTGCGGTACCGACATCGGTGGTGCGCCAACCGAGGCTTTACCGTAGGCCTTGGCCAGGTGTTGCTGGGCAACGGTCGGGTTCTCGGTCACCAGGAACGAGCCGCCTACCGGGAAGCCAGCGTATTCCTTGGCTTCAGGAATGCCGGACTTTTGCAGCAGGTGCAGTGCACCGCCGCCCGCGCCGATAAACACGAACTTGGCGTCGGTTTCGGTCTTGGTGCCGTCTTTGAGGTTTTTGTAGCTCACGCGCCACGTACCGTCGGCGTTCTTGGTGATGTCCTGCACTTCGCTCGACAGTTTCAGGTCGAACTTAGGGGTGGTCTGCAGGTGAGCGACGAACTGGCGGGTGATCTCGCCGAAGTTTACGTCGGTGCCGATCGGGGTCCAGGTGGCCGCGATTTTCTGGTTCGGGTCACGCCCTTCCATCATCAGCGGAACCCACTTGGCGATCTGCGCCGGGTCTTCGGAGTACTGCATGCCGGCGAACAAAGGGCTCGCTTGCAGGGCTTCGTAGCGTTTTTTCAGGAACTTGATGTTGTCATCGCCCCACACAAAGCTCATGTGCGGAGTGGAGTTGATGAACGAACGTGGGTTCTTCAGCACGCCCTGCTGGACCTGCCAGGACCAGAACTGACGGGAGATCTGGAACGCTTCGTTGATCTCGACCGCTTTCGGGATCTCAACGTTGCCGTTCTTGTCTTCCGGGGTGTAGTTCAGCTCAGCCAACGCCGAGTGACCCGTACCCGCATTGTTCCAGCCGTTGGAGCTTTCTTGGGCAACGCCATCAAGGCGCTCGACCATTTCCATCGACCAGTCCGGCTGCAGCTCGTTGAGCCATACACCCAGGGTTGCACTCATGATGCCGCCGCCGATCAGCAGCACATCGACTTTCTTTGCCTCTTCCGCATGAACGGAGCTGATCCCCAGCGACAAAGCCAGCCCCAGCAAGGCAGTGTTTACTTTCTTAAACATCAGTAGCACCTATGATAAAACGCCATCCGCCCCACCGCCCCTGATCATGGGCAACCCTCCATCACACTGCGCCAGGCAACGCACTGCGGGGTTTGCACATTCACGAAAGGGCCGCAGGGTGGGCACACAAGGCCGACGTATCGACCTCACTTTTATGTCCCTTCTGCGCTGACTTCTTATCATTATTGGCTTCAGCTACCTGGGCGACAGCGACCGACCGGGACGTATACGGATGTACGTACCAGAAAGAGACTAGACCAAGACGGCGCGCAGAATATCACGCCCGACGTCAGATATGGACTCGCCAGTCGGACGGCCATCACTTGGCCAGTTTTTAAGATCCGTCTCATGGGCCTCACAAACGCGGCAATGCACCATGGATTGGCTTACCCAACGCGGGTAAGCGGACAACCATCCATCTCTTAAAAGGGGCATTGCAATGCTGAACACACTGAGCAAATTCACCCTCGCCTGCGGCGCTTGCTGGCTGCTGGCTAGCACTTGCGCACAGGCGGCCGACGGCCAGATCGAATTCACCGGCACCGTGACCGACAACGCCTGCACCATCAAGACCGGCGATGCCAACAAGTCCGTGACCCTGGACCCGGTGCGTATTGCCGATTTCGGGCCGACCGTCGGCGCAGTGGCCAAGGAGAAGGCTTTCTCCATCAGCCTGGACAACTGCAGCATCGCGACCAAAAGCAACGTCGCGATCACCTTCAGCGGCCAGCAAGACCGCAACGACCCGACCCTGCTGGGCCTGACCGGCGAAAACCAAGTGCGCGGCGTGGCCATCCAGATCGCCGACACCCGCACCGGCAACAAGGTGCCACTGAACCAGGCGACCGCTGACTACGACCTGCGTGCGCAGTCCAACACCTTCGACTTCACCGCCGCCTATGTCCGCACCATCGCCGACACCACCAGCGGCGAAGGTGCAGACGCAGTGACCACCTCCGGTATCGGCACCGGTCAGGTCTACGCGCTGGCCAGCTTTGACGTCACCTACAAATAACCATTTGTCACCACCGTGGGCCCGCGTGGCCCACGGACTTCGAAGGCCTCCCCCATGCGTTTGAAACTGTGTTTTTTTCTCGCGCTGCTGCCGCTCTGGCACACCGCAGCGAACGCCGCCGTGACGGTCGGCGCCACACGACTGGTCTACGATGGCGCGTCCAACGAAGCCAACCTCACGATCAGTAATCGCGAAGATACATCGCCCTACCTAGTGCAATCCTGGGTCAGCCGGTTCGGCAGCGGCAACGATGAAGGCGTGGACAGCTTTATCGTCACCCCACCGCTGTTTCGCCTGGATGCCAACCGGGAAAACATCCTGCGCATCATCTTTACCGGCGGTGCCGACGTGCCCCAGGACCGTGAAAGCCTGTTCCTGATGAACGTCAAGGCGATCCCGGCCATGAGCGACGATCAAAAAGGCAAGAACGTCCTGCAGATCGCTCTCAAGACCACTATCAAGCTGTTCTACCGCCCGGCGGGCCTGAAAGGCTCGCTCAAAGACGCGGTCGCACAGGTGGACTGGACGGCCAACGCAGGCGCCTTAGCGTTCAACAACACGTCCAAGCTGCACGTGGTAGTCAGCGAGCTCAAGCTCAACGGACTGCCCATCACCCAGGCCCCGGATGTACTGCGCCCCGCTGAGCATGGGGAACTGCCGATCCAGGCCAAGGCCGGCGACGAATTGTCCCTGAGCTACATCGACGACTACGGCAGCATCGTGACTGCACCGATCATCCGTCTGCACTGAGCCACCCGCGCTTTTTTCCAGGAACGCCCATGTCCCGCTCACTTACCCTCATGCGCCGTTGCGCCGTGCAGGCGTTCGGCTGCCCGCTGCTGGCCGCCACCCTGCACCCGGCACTTGCACACGCCGGTTACCAGTTCGATGCGTCGTTCCTGGAAATCGGCGGCGGGCAAAGCTCCGCGGAGGTACAGCAGCAGGTAGCGGCCATGAGCGAGGGCCAGTTGCCGGGGATTTACCGGGTAGATGTCTCGATCAACCAGCGCTTTGTCGAAAAGCGCGACCTGCGCTTCATTCGCGCCAGCGACGCGCAGCAGTCGTCTGTCAGTGGCCTGTTTCCGTGCCTGGATGCCGAGTTCTTCCGCGCCCAGGGCGTGGCCGACAGCGCCCTGCAAAATCGCACCGATGCCGACCCCACGTGTGTGGCGTTCGACCAGGGCCTGGCCGGGGTGAGTTATGACTACGATTTCAACCGCCAAACGCTGGCAATCGAAATTCCGCAGGCTTACATGGGCAGTATCCCGTTTGAAGTGCGCCGCCGCCAATGGAGCCAGGGTGAACAGGTGGCCTTCACCAACTACGCGTTGTCCGGCAGCACCGTCGAGTCGGCCGGCTTGCGCCGCCAAGACCAATTCGCCAGTCTGCGCAGCGGCGTGAACGCCGGGGCCTGGCGCTTGCGCAACTTTTCAACCTGGCAGAAGCGCAGCAATGACAGCGGCCAGTGGGAGTCCCTGGAAACCTATGCCCAGCGCGACATGGGCAACATGATGGCGATTGCGACCCTGGGCGATGCCACCACTGAGGGCGACTTGTTCGACGCCATCCCCTATCGCGGCCTGGGCATTGCGTCAGACCTAGACATGCTGCCCGACCAGGCTCGCGAGTTCGCCCCGGTGGTGCGCGGCATTGCCAACGGCCGCTCGCGGGTGACCATCCGCCAGCGGGGTTATGTGATCCATGAGCAGTGGGTGCCCTCGGGCCCGTTCGCCCTGACCGGCTTGTACCCCACCGCCAGCAACGGCGATATCGAGGTCACGGTGGAGGGCCCCGACGGCCAGCGCCAGGTGTTCACGCAGTCGTTCTCATCGGTGCCCTATATGTTGCGTGAGGGGCAGCAGAGCTATTCGGTATTCGCCGGCCGCTACCGCCCGGCACCGTCGGCCCTGGAGCAGGACACCCCGAGCTTTGTCCAGGCGTCCCTGCGCCGGGGCCTGAGCGGCAGCACCACGCTGTTCGGTGGCACCCTGCTGAGCGATCGCTATAACGCTGCCCTGGTGGGTTTCGCCCAGGACTTCGCCGGTTTTGGCGCGATTTCGCTGGATGTCACCCACGCCAACAGCCAGGCCATGGGCCCTGACCGGCGTAATACCAGTGGCCAGTCGTTCCGGTTTCGTTATTCCAAAGCCCTGACCGCCACCGACACCAATTTCAGCCTGATCGGGTATCGCTACTCCACCGGCGGCTACTACTCGTTCAATGAAGCGCTAAGCAGCCGCACCACTGAGCAGGGCCTGGACACGTACCGCAGCGGCCATATGAAGAGCAACTTCACTGCCAGCATCTCCCAGCAACTGGGCGAATACGGCGGCCTGTACGCCAACGTGACGAAAACCGCCTACTGGAATAAAACCGCCGCCGACACGTCGGTGCAGGTGGGCTACACCCTGAGCTCCGGCAGCATCACCTATTCCCTTGGGCTTGGCGTTAATCGGGGAGCGGAGTCGGATAACCGCACGTTGTCGCTGAGCGTCAGCATGCCGCTGGGCGGCACGCGCAGCCAGCGGGTGAGCGCCAATACCAGCCACAGTTCCACGGGCTCCGCGTCGCACACCGCCACCCTCAGTGGCAATGCCCTGGACGACGACACCCTGGCCTACAGCGCTGGCGTGTCTCAGCAAGTCGCCGCGAATGAGCGCGTGGTCGGCGGCACGTTCGCCGCCAGCTATGAGGCGCCCAGTGCACTGATCCACGGTGCCTACAACGAGTCGTCGGGCACTCGACAACTGGACCTGGGCATGGAGGGCTCAGTGGTCGCCTACGGTAACCACCTGATGTTCAGCCAGCCGCTGGGTGAAACCAATGTGATCGTCGCCACACCCGGCGCCGCCAATGTGGGCGTCACCAATAAACGCGGGGTGCGTACCGATGCCAACGGCTACACGGTGGTGCCGTCGGCGCTGCCCTATCGCCGCAACCAGGTGGCGCTGGATACTCAATCGATGCCGCAGGACGTCGACATCGCGCAGCTGGTGCAGGAAGTCACGCCCAACCGTGGGGCCTTTGTGCTGGCGGATTTCGACACGCGTCGCGGCAAACGCATTTTGTTTCGCATCAGCGACGCCCAAGGCATTGCGGCGCCCTTCGCTGCCCGCGCCGAACTATTCGCGCCGGATGGCCGTGCCCTGGGCAATACGCTGGTGGCCGACAACGGTCGCGCTTACCTGACCGGCGTACCCGAGCACGCACGGTTGCAGGTCAGCGTTGACGGCCAGCCATGGTGCACCCGCGAATTGACACTGCCGGACGACAGCCGTGCCGAGCGCGGGATTACCCAAATGACGATTGAATGTGAGCGCACCGCCAATGACGCGGGCGCCAAGGATGCCTGAACCATGACCGCCTACCCCTTACCTTATGCCCGCTTGCTCAGGCTGTTGGCACCCGCGGCGCTGGGCTGCCTGCTGCCGCTCAAAGCCCATGCGTTGATCGGCGGTAACCTCAGCTGCACCGTCACCGGCTCGAATACGTCGGGCTACACCTTTGCGCCCGGCGCCGACATCAACGTTGCCTTCAGCGGCACCTGCACGGTGAGACGCTTATTTCCCAGGGGCGCGGCCACCAATCTGCAAATCCGCAATACCTCGGGCAGCAACCCGGCGACGTTGCGGGTTGCGGACAGGTACAACAATATCTACATGTCTGAACTACCCCTCGGCAGCTTCAGCACAGCCTGCCTGGGTGGCCCCTGCGCGCGACTGCCGGTGGGGACCCAGATCCCGTACACCTACTACATCATCGGCAAAGCGCCCAATACGCCCGGCACACGCATAACGCTGGTCAACTTGGGCGTCACCTCCATCGGCTTCGCGAACTATGCCGAATGGATCCACCCCGTGATGTTCACCTATGTCGTGCGGGCACCCAGCTGTGCGCTGAGTTCACCCGGCACCGTCAACCTGCGCTTCGGGGCCATCAGCAACGCCAGCCTCAGCGACCAGCGGCAATCGACCAGCGTGTCGATCAACTGCGCTTCAGAGACCCGCGCCAGCGTGTCACTGGTACCCAGCCAGCGGATCGTCAATGCCACAACCGGTGTATCAGCCACTTCATTGGCGGGCCTGAACATGCAGGCGCTGTGGACCGACACCTTTAACCCGGTGAACTTCCAGACCCCGCGCACGATGCAATTGGGCGTGGGCAGCAATGCTGTGAATTTGAGTTTCAAGCCGCAACTGGCGGCTGGGCAAGCGCCGATCGGTGCCTTCCAGAGCCAGTACACCCTCAACATCGACTACCAGTGAGCGCCCTGCCATGAAGTTTGCACTGCTTGCCCTCGCGCTGTTCGGCACCTGCGCCCAGGCTGCCGACACGGTGAACATCACCGTCAGCGGCACCCTCACCCGCCCGCCCTGTGTGTTGAGCACCAGCACCACGTTGACCGCCGAATTCGGGGACGTGCGCATTGACCAGGTCGCTGCCACGGCCACCCAACCGATACCGGTGCGCCTGACCTGCCCGGCGGGGTCGTCGTTGACGGTGGGTTTCAGCGCCAATAACGGCGTGTACACCGCCACCGTCGCGCGGACCACCGCCGACAATCTCGGCGTGTCATTGCTCTGGGGGGATGACGCGCTGGTACCGCTCAACGGCGCCACGAGGACCTACACCAACCTCAACGGTGCAGTGGATCTCAGCCTCAAGGCACAACTGGTGGCGCGCGGTGCGCTGGCCCCGGGGGCATTCAGCTCGGCGATGGTCATGACCATCAATTACCTGTGAAAGCGCTACTGGGGCTGATGCTGGCGCTCACCAGCACGCTTAGCGCGCAGGCAGCTGAAGAAACCCGGATCGACGTGAGCGGTAACCTGATTGCGCCGCCCTGCACGCCGCGATTCGCGGCGTCGCAACAGGTCACCCTGGGCCAGGCCAACATCAACCAGTTGCTGACCGACAATGTTGCCAGCACTGACGTGCCGCTGATCTTCGATTGCCAGGCCGACAGCCGCGTCAGCCTGACATTCTCGGCGGGCTCGGGCAGCGTGGGTACCAACACCCTGCTGACGGATCGCGCCGAGCTGGGGCTGCGCCTGAGCCTGTTGAATAAAAATACCAAGACAGATTTCAGCCTGGGCCAAGCCAATAGCTGGGAGGTCGACGACGAACCTCTGGAGCTGACCCTGCAGATCAAACCTGTGTCCCTCGGTGAACTGCCCGAAGCGGGCAGCTACAGCGCGATGCTGTTGATGCAGCTTATCTATCGATGACTTGCGGCGATGACCAGCGGCGCTGACTACTGGAACTGCCGGGCCTCGATGCAATACGTCAGCAAGGCCTGGTCGCTGTCCACCTCCAGCTTGCGCATGGCGGAGATTTTCTGCGCGCTGACGGTCTTGTTGCTGCGGCTCAGGTGCCGGGCGATATCACTGACACTCATGCCAGTGACAAACAGGCGCAGCACCTCCACCTCTCGCGCAGACAAGCTCTGAAACCGTTGCTGGACCTGATTGGCGTTACTCACCACGGAAGTCGCCGTGGGCACAGGAGCCTGGTAACTGCGCTGGGCGCTGATCGCATTCAAGGCTTTTTCGATTTCGCCGTGCAGGTGGCTTTTCTGGATGACGCCTGCCACGCCCAACTCCTGCAGACGGGTGAGGATCAACGTGTTGGAAATCATGGTCAGCACCAGCACCTGGGTCTGGGGAAAGTGCCGCAGGATGTACTCGATCAGCTTCAGGCCGTCGCCATAGCTTTCATCGCCCGGCATGTTGAAATCAGTGATCAGCACTTGGGGCTGATGGGCGCGCAACTGCTCGACCAACTGACTGGAGCTGACCGCCTCGCCCACCAGGGTGTAACGTGAATCGCGCTGCACGATTTCGCGCACGCCCACCAGTACGATGGGGTGGTCATCGGCGATGACAACCTTCATTTCTCGCATTATTGGTCTCTCTCGTCGAAAGCCGAGGACTCGGCCAGCAAGCACTGCGCCACCGCCGTCAGCCGCGCACACAGCACACGGATCTGCGCAGTGGCGTAGGGGTCCAGCGGGCCGTCGTACAAGGTGTTTTCCCAGGTCTGACAGGCATTGGACAACACCCCGGCACGCACGCTGGCGAACGCACCGTTAAGGCTGTGCAGGCACTGGCGCACCTGGACGGCATCGGCCGCATTCAGGCCCGCTTCAATCTTCTGCACATCTGCCAACAAGGTCTCGCCCATCAGCCGGCGCATGGCCGGGGACAGTTCTATCCAGCCATCACGGTCGCCCACGGCAGGTATGCCCGCGCTGGTCGCCCGCCGGCAGTGGGCCATCAACGCCTGGCGCAACATGCCCAGGCTCAGGGGCTTGACCACCCAAGCATTCATGCCCACGGCCAGGCAACGCTCGCCCTCCTCGCGCAACGCGTTGGCGGTCACGCCGATAATCGGCACCTGCACGCCTTGCTCGCGCAGGGCCCGGGCCAAGTCATAGCCGTTGAGGCGCGGCATATTGATGTCGGTGATCACCAGGTCAAACGGCTGCGAGCCCCAGATTTGCAGGGCGTGCTCGCCGTCCCGCGCCACGGTGGCCTGGGCGCCCAAGGCTGCCAGTTGTTCTTGCAGCACGGCTTGGCTGACCGGGTTGTCTTCGGCCACCAGCACCCGCACGTTCAGGCACGGCGCATCCAGGCACGGCAGCGCAAGCTCGGCGCTGACCAACGACGGCGCGCTGTCCAGAATCGGCAAGGTGATAAACAGCGAAAAACTGCTGCCCAAGCCAGGCTCACTGACCACCCGCATGCTGCCCCCCATCAACTCGCTCAGGCGCGAACAGATCGACAAGCCCAGGCCCGCGCCGTTGCCGTCCTGCCCACCGGCCACCTGGTAGAACGGTTTGAACAATTGCTCCAGGGCTTTTTCGGGTATGCCTACGCCGGTGTCGGTGACTTGCCATTGCAACGTCACTTGCTGCGCTTCCAACTGCTGCACGGTGAGGCGCAGGCGCACCCGCCCCGAGTCGGTGAACTTGATCGCGTTGCCCAGCAAGTTATGCAGGATCTGCCGGATGCGCCCCGCATCGCCGCGCAATTGCAGGGGCAGTTGCGGGTCGATTTCAGCATCGATCTGCAAACCCTTGTTGCGCGCCGTGGCGGTAAACGCCAGCACGGACTCTTCCACCAATTGGCGCGGGTTGAATGCCGCCGCTTCCACGGCCATTTGCCCGGATTCGATTTTCGACACATCCAGCACGTTGCTGATCAATTGGAACAACACGGTGGAGGAGCCCTGGATGATTTCCAGGTAGTGGCGCTGGCGTTCGCTCATGTCCGTGAGGGCCATCAACTCAAGGTTACCCAACACGCCGTACAAGGGGGTGCGGATCTCATGGCTCATGGTGGCCAGGAACACCGTCTTGGCTTCGTTGGCGGCGGTGGCTTCCTGGCGCGCCTGGTTCAGCAACTGGGCTTCGTCCACGTGCCGGGTGATGTCGTTGCAGCCGCACAGAAAGACGTCTTCGCCTTCATAACGGGCGGCTACCACCACAACCTGCAAGTAGCGCCCCTCGACCGCCAGGCACATTTCGCCGGGGGTATCGGTGCCGTCGTTGGCCTTGAGCACCTCCAGCAGCGGAGCAGTACCGTGCAGTTGCAGGGCGCGCTGGTTTTCCAGCAGCAACTGGCAATCGCTGCGCCGCACCACACACAGACCCGCCGGGGCGTTGTGCAACATGATGCGGTTGAAGGCTTCGCTCTCGAACAGGCGCTCCTGGGCGCGTTGCGCCGGGCTGACGATGCGGGTCTTGTACCAGTGGTTGATCCACCACCCCAGTAATAGCGCCGCAAGAAAGGTCAGGCCCAGGCCGAACAATGGCCATTTGGCGTAACGCAGAAAGTCTTGATAGGTGATGGCGTACAACCCGGTCCAGTGCTCGCCGCCCTCGCTGATCATCTTGAAACGCAGCCCCTGGCGACTGAAGCTCAGGCCCAGGGGGGCCATGTGCTCATCCCCCAGGCTGCCCAGCAGCACGTCACCTTCGGGAGCGATCAGCGTGAACTGGTTGTACACCGAGCGCCTGAGCACACGCTCGATTTCATCCACCTGGGAGGTGTCTACCACGGCCGCCAGGGTGAGCAGGCCCTGGGGCTGATTGGCCGGCAAGACGGCGGCAGGCGTATCCAGGCCAATCATGGCCACCACGCTGCGGCTGTTGCGATACAGCTGCGGTGGCGCGCGCAACCAACGCACGCGGCTGTCAGTGAGCAGGGTGCGCTGGCTTTGCTGCAACTGATGCAAGCGAGTCACGACGTCGCGGTATTGCTCCCGTAGCAACGGTTGGTGCTGACGCAAGCCGCCGATGCCGGGCACGGCCAGGCTGGCGACGTCATTGGGGGTGAACACGAACAGTTGGGGCGAGGCATAAAACGAGCTGGCCCAGTAGCCGCCGTAGTAATCGGTCAGTTGCACGCCAAACGCCAGCGCTCGACGGGTGTCGTCCGGCGAGAACCCGGCATCGTGGGACAAGGTAAATGGCAACGACAAAGCGAAGCCCTTGGCCTGCACCAGCACTTGCCCGGCATCGCGCTGTAACTCAACCACCGACGTGGACTGCACCGCCGACAACGGGGGCGCATTGCTGCGGCTGTAGCCCACCGCCACATTGCGCAGGAACGCCTCGTGTTCATGGATGATCTCCACCACACGGGCAAAATGGAACTCCACTTTTTCCTGCTCGGCATCCAGCAGACGCGAGACCGCCCAGTAGCAACTGCTGGACAGCAACAGGGCAAACCCGGTGAGTAACAACAGGGCTTTGTTCAGGCGCTGGGAGCTTTGCGCCAGTTTGTCCAGGCGCAGACTTGCATGTTTCATCGACAATACCGCTGAAGCCTGAATCAGGACGTGGGGCCTATGCGTGATCCCGGCATTGGCCAATAACGCCCGGCTGACCGGACGACCCTTCCCTGGGGCTTCTTGACAATGTGACCCTGCACGTTCAGATAAGTGCTGGCGCAGGGCCATCCTCGATCAACAACGCACTGAACTTATCCGCCGCCACGCCCTGGGAGATCAGAAAACCTTGCACCTGGTCACAGCGTATACGCCGCAACACCGCCAGCTCAGCCTGGGTCTCGGCACCTTCGGCAATGGTGGTCAAGCCAAGCTTGCGGCCAAGGTCGACGATGCTTTGCAACGCCTGGGCCAGGCTCTCATTGTCGGCACAGCCATTGACCAGTGAGCGATCGATCTTGACCTCACTGAACGGTGTTGAAACCAGGTTGAAGTACGAACTGAAACCCTTGCCGAAATCATCCTGCGCCAAGCCGAACCCCATCATGCGCAGGCGGCATGCTCCAGCGTAGTAGTTACTGGGCAAAAGTGTGGTGGAGCTTTCCATCAGTTCGAAGGTGATCTGTCGCGGCTCGGCATCACTGGATTGCACGTGCGCCAATAGGCGGTCGACCAGGTCGCATTGGTCGAGCAAATGGGTCGGCAGATTGATCGACACCGGCAGGCTATAACCGAGCTGCGCCCATTGCGCTTGGGCGGCCAGGGTTTGCTGGAGGACGCAGGTCAACAATTGGGTTTCCAGGCCCAGGCGTTCGATTTCGCCCAGGAACTCGCCCGGCAGCAGCAGGCCTTCGGTCGGATGCACCCAGCGCGCCAGGGCTTCGGCACCGACGATGCGCCCGTCTCGCAGAGACTTCTTGGGTTGGAACCAGGCTTGGATTTCGCCATTGCCCAAGGCACGCTCGAGGCTTTCGCGCACGCGGCTGACGCCGCGATGGCAGCACGGCGTGCGCGCTTGTTCGACCAATTTGTCGAGGCAATCACGCAAGGCGCGTACCTGAGGCTCGCGCACCGGTTTGGGCAGCAACCCAGCGACGGTGAGCCCCAGGTTGTCCGCCACCTGGCCGGCGCCCACCAGCATGCGCCGCGAGGCCACGCTCATCAGTGCGAGGGCCGGTGGCGCCTGGAAGGTGGCCAACTGTTGGATCAATTGCACGCCATCCATTCCCGGCATCATCAGGTCGCTGAGCAACAGGTCGTAGCGTTGGCGCGCCAGGCGCTGTAATGCAGTTGCACCGTCCCAGACCGCATCGATTTCAAAGCCGCCGATCGCCTGAAACAGGTTGATCAAGTACTCATGCTGAAAGGGATGATCTTCCACAATGAGCACACGATAGGCACTCAAGGCACACTCCCCTGATAGCGTTGCAGGCATTGGTAGAGGGCACGCAGGGTGAACGGCTTGACCAGGCAGTGATCCATGCCCGCATTCAGGCAGCGCTCGGCTTCGTCGAGCATGGCATTGGCAGTGGCGCCGATGATTGGCAGCGAGCAACCCAAACGGCGTAACTGCTCGGTGAGCTCGTAGCCATTCATGCGCGGCATGTTGACGTCGGTGAGGATCATGTCAAACGCGGTTTCGCCCCACAGCGACAGCGCTTCCACACCGTCACCTGCCAGCACCACGGTGCAGCCGAGCTCCTCGAGCTGGTCGCGCAGGATCAACTGGTTGATCAGGTTGTCTTCAGCCACCAGCAAGCGCAGGTTCAAATGGAAGTCGGCGGGAGACTCGCCGAGGGCGGGCGACAAGGGCTCTTCGATGCCTTGGGCGCGGCTGACCGCACGATTGAGCGCCTGCAGGTTGTTCAGGCCGATTTGCCAGCACGCACCCGGCCCGTGGCAAAAGCCGTGTTCGTCGGCAGCCGCCATCACCCGCGGGCCAGACCAGCGCGGCCGCGTGCCGATGTCGGCGGCGCCGGGATAGAGCTCCACCAGCACCGCGCCGGGGTCGGCCTCGACCGACTCGGGCACACCCAACTGCGCGCGCGCGCCCCAGCGACGTAACCAGCCGCCAATGCTTTCGGCAAGCTCTCGCACGGGCGACACCACGTAAATGCGATCGCCCAACAGCGGCAGCGCCCAGGGCTCTTGTTCGTGCGCGCTGACCTGCTCCAGGGGCAAGGTAAAGGTAAAACTGCTGCCCAGGCCAGGTTCGCTGACGACCCGCAGCGTGCCATTCATCAAATGCACCAGGCGCTTGCAGATCGACAACCCGAGCCCCGTGCCCGCGACCACATTGGCATTGCCATTGGCCTGGAAAAAAGGCTCGAACAGGTACTGCTGGTCCTGGGCCGCTATGCCTTTGCCGGTGTCGACGACCTGCCATTGCAACATGACACGCTCCCCTTCCCGGCTCTCCTGGCGCAGCCGCAGGACAATGCGCCCGCTCTCGGTGAACTTCAGCGCATTGTTGAGCAGGTTGTTCAATATCTGACGAATACGCGTGACATCGCCCCGTACGCGCTCCGGCAACTGCGGGTCAAGGCAGGCAAACAGTTGCAAGCCCTTGCTGTGCGCAGCGCCGGCGTAGCCCTGGATCACCTCTTGCACCAGCTCCAAGGGCGAAAACCCAACGAGTTCCAGCGACAGCTGCCCGGCTTCGATCTTTGACACATCCAGCACGTCGCAGATCAATTGCAACAAGTTCGCCGACGAGCCTTCAATGGCATTCAGGTAGCCGCGCTGTTGGTTGTTCAGGTCGGTGCGAGACAGCAGTTCCAGGGTGCCCAGCACACCGTACAAGGGGGTGCGGATTTCGTGGCTCATGGTGGCCAGGAACAGGGTCTTGGCCTCATTGGCCGCATCCGCCAAAGTGCGTGCCTGCTGCAGGGCAAGCTCCACGTGTTTGCGCTCACTGATATCACTGAATGCACAGATCAACACTTCTTCGCGCTGGTAACGGGTCGGCGCAAAACTCAGGAACAGATGGCGACCATCAGCCATTTGCAATTCATCGGTGCTGCCCTGTTCGGCCTCGTCAAATGCCCGCCGGATCCAGGCGTGGCCCAACTGCCGGCGCTCCTGCCCATTGCCCAGCCATAAGCGCGACAACGGGTTCTCCAATACCACTTCGCCGTCACTGCGGCGCAACACACACAGCGCCACCGGCGCGATACGGATGACGGCGCTGCTGAACGCCTCGCTTTCCACCAGCGCTTCGATGCGGTTGGCGGCAGGGATAATCAAACGCTGATCAATGCGCCGCACCAGTCTCACCATTAGCAGGCTGACCAGCACACACAGAAAACCGCACAGTAGAAACGGCAGCGCCAGGCTGGGCCACAGCGAGCGCAGTTCCAGGCTGTAGACGATTTGCCATTCGGAGTAGCCCAGATGCTTGCGAATGGCCAAACGATCAGGCAACCAGCCATTGCCCTCCCAGCCGAATCGGGCCGTGGCGGGATGCTGGCACAGCACCTGTGCTGCCATAGAGGGATGGGGGGTACTGCTGAAAATCACTTGGCCGGTACCGTCCAGCAACATGAAGTCACCGGCTTTTTCATGTTGCAGCGCGTTGATCAGGTCCGGCCCGTCGACCTCAAGGCCCAGCCATCCCGACTCGGCGCTGCGTTCGTCCAACCGCGTAAAGATGTAGAGCGGCGAATCCAACTGGCTCTGCTCGGTCAGCCACAACCCATCGCTTAACGAGACACTGGCGGCGTCCACGGCCATCAAGCGCTGCAGCACGGATTGCGGCACCTCGCCTGGCGTGGCGGCCACCGTGTACAAGCGCTCCACCACAGGTTCGGCACGCTGGCCCACGTAGATCAAATTGACCTGGTTACTGTGCAGATAGTCCAGCATGCGCCGGGTCATCCACAGGCTCCAAATATTGCCCTTTTCGCCCAAGGTGATATGCACCTCTTCGGCCGGCACTTCATTGAGGTTGCTTTTGGGCGGCGTCAGATGTCGCACCGTGGACAGGCCCAGGCTTTTAAGCAGCGTCTGTCGGCTGACGAAAAAACTTTGGGCATCGGAGATCGCCTCATTCATGTAACTGCGCCGCAGCGAAATCTCCTCATTGAGGGCGGCGCGCAGGTAGCTGTAGGCGGCCACATACAACCCCAATACCAGCGCCAGGGCGAACAGGCGCAATAATTTGCGGGCGGCCTTGGGGGTAGAGAAGGAGGAGTCGAGGGGTTGCAGGAAATGTTTGAGCTTCATCCTGGCAAGCATGAGGGTTGCCAGGGGCTGGGTGAATAAGACGGATCTCAAAGGGCCAGCACGACGGTTAGTCGATCGAGGCGCAACTGCCAGGGAGCTCTTATCATTGAACTCTGACGCCCATGGCCGTTCTAGACACCTTCGTCGCTGCTTGCGTAGCATCGGCGGCTCTTTCGTGCCATTCATCCAAACAGAGCGATTCATGTCTACTCACCAAACACCCGGGCACATCCTGCCCGCGCGCAGCGCTGCCAAAATGGAAGCTGCCATGGCCGTAGGCGCTTTCGCTATCGGTACCGGCGAATTCGCCATCATGGGCTTGATGCCCGACATCGCCAACAACCTGCACTTGAGCGAGCCCCAAGTGGGTCACGCCATCAGCGCCTACGCGCTGGGGGTGATGGTCGGCGCGCCGTTGCTGGCAATCCTCGGCGCCAAATTGTTGCGCAAACATATGCTGCTGTTACTGATGGGGCTGTATGCCTTGGGTAATCTGGCTACGGCGTTTACACCGACATTTGGCTCGCTGGTAGCGTTTCGTTTTATCAGCGGCCTGCCCCACGGCGCCTACTTCGGTATCGCCGCAGTCGTGGCATCGAGCATGGTGCCCAGCGACAAGCGCGCCGGCGCCGTCGCACGGGTGATGATGGGGTTGACCCTGGCGATGCTGCTGGGCAACCCCATTGCGACATTCCTTGGCCAATACCTGGGATGGCGTTCAGCGTTTGCACTGGTGAGCGTTATTGCCCTGTGCACCATCGCCCTGGTCTGGCACTTCGTCCCGGACCGACGCGACGAACCGCGCAGCGACCCGCGCAAGGAACTGCGCGCTTTCACCAAACCCCAGGTGTGGATGGCCCTGGCTATTGGCGCCATCGGTTTCGCCGGGATGTTCTGCGTGTTCAGCTACCTGGCGCCGACCATGCTCGAAGTGACCAAGGTCTCACCACAGTGGATTCCCTTTGGCCTGGCGGCCTTTGGCGCAGGTGGGATTATCGGCAATATCGCCGGCGGCAAACTGTTTGACCGCCTGCAGTTCCGTGCGGTGGGCTGGATTCTGGTGTGGTCGATGGCCGTGCTGGTGTTTTTCCCGTTTGCTGCGGGGTCGTTGTGGGGTGTGTTGCTGGGCATTGGGATGGTCGGCACCATGATATCGCTGGCCGCTCCGCTGCAAATCCGGCTGATGGACATAGCCCATGAAGCGCCGAGCCTGGCGGCCGCCTCTAATCATGCGGCCTTCAACCTGGCGAACGCGCTGGGGCCATGGTTTGGCGGTATGGCGATTACGGCTGGGCTGGGCTGGACCAGTACGGGCTATATAGGTGCGGCGACCGCGTTGGCGGGGCTCGGGATTTATCTGATTGCGCGACGGATGCAGGGCGGGCATTAAATGAAGGGGGGCAGCAAAAACTGCCCCCTGCCCACGCCTCAAAAAGGGGCGAACAAGTCGGGTAAGGGCTGCGTGAACGATTGTGTCGTGCGTGTGCTCATATGCGGGTAAGGTGATTGGCGTTTGTGCAGCACAACTATCATTACCCAAATAAGAACCCCTCTCACTAAGCTTGATTAGACATAATAAATAGCCGATTGTGTTTTTTTCTCTACACTGCCATAACGTATAGAAAGGATTGATTAGTGAGTAGTTCAATGGCCCCCAAACCACGTTTTAACGATGATGAAATAGATCTAATCCCGCTTATTCAAGCGCTGTGGAATCACAAGTTGATTATCCTGGCGACCACCTTGGCGGGCGCTGTGTTTGCACTCATCGTGACTGTGGTATCACCCGTACAATGGACTGCCAGCACTTACGTCACAAAACCTTCACTTTACAACTTATACGAAGAGATCAAGGGCAAGGACGATAGCGCCAGCGCAAACGCACAACCCGTTGAGCCGGTGCTGTATAACGCCATCCAGAATGATATTTTCTCTACCGCCTTAGGCTTATTGTCCGCCCAGTCTGTCGCCTTGAAAGAGACCACGCCAAGGACGCTCTATATTGCGTCTTACACTGCCGCCACTGCAGAGGATGCGTCAGCGCAACTTATGCGCGCGCTGGCGGAGGCGAACAAAGAAGCGTTGGCGCTCAATTTGCCGACCCTGACATCTGAAAACAGCGTCAGGGCGTTCAATACCCTTGACGAGGTTAAGTTTGCGAACAACAAGAAGTCCAAGAAACTTATGATTATGGGTGCCTTCCTGGGGTTGATCCTCGGCAGCGTATTGGTCGTTGTAAGATTCTTGATTCAGCAATACAAGAAATCAGAAAGTGTATGAGCACTCTACGTATTGTCTCACTGTCGTTACAGCATGATTTGGCGAGCACATTAAAAATGTGCTCGCCACTCTGCATACTCTCTAGTTTCGATAAAATTCAGTCAGTCATGACGTTGTAGCCGTCTGCGTCCCCTGTATTAAGCCGTTATTTCCCAATGGCTTTTTCAATGCCTCACATGGACAGTCATCCGGACTGATCCTCCTCATTGCCCTGCACTGAGCACCTTCCACGCTCAAAAAAGACCCATGCGAAAACCGTAACGTCAACCTTCAACCTCTGTAATTTCACTGATTAATTATAAATTTATTTTTCAGACAGCCAAGGTTCAGGTTGGATCCAATGGTATCCGGCCTGTAACATGTCCTACATATTTCATTTATGACAAGGACGTGACTTGAGCTTTCCTGACAGTAGTGTGCTTCAGGGCTTCCCCCTGACGCTCAGTCATCGTAACGCGACGGTTTTCACTGCAGACAGCACTGACATCAGCGCACAGCAGGCAATTCACGACCTGATCGACTCGCGGCACCAGATGCGCAAACGCATCAGCGCACCCCTAAAGGGAATGGAGAGCGACCTGTTCGCCAAATCCCAGCCACTGGACAGCCTGCGCCCCAAACTGCGCGTGACCTTCGGCCGTACCAAGCGCGATGGCGCATTCGACTGGCCGGTTGAAGAAGTGATCAACACCTTCGGCGCCCAACAGCGCGGCGCCCCTGTAGCCAACCTCTATGGTTTCGGCTACCGCAAGTCAGCGCTGGGCTTGATCCAGGAATACTTCATCTTCACCGAGATGCTGGATGGCTATCTCAATGGTCTGGAATGGCTCAAGCAAGGGCATGCAATCGAGAGCCTGATCGGCGCATCCTTCAACCTGCTGCAGGTCTTGCACAGCAAAGGCATTGTGCACATGGACTTCTGGGCCAATAACGTCATGGTCAACCTGCTAGAACCGACGCTCACCAAGGCAATTGATCTGGAAAACTGCTTCCTTAGCCCCTCAAATCACCTGACCGAGATACTTGCTTTCCAATTCGGCTTCTTTTACCGCCGGGAAATCTTTCGATTCGTAATTGAGCAGGATTACGACCGCATGGTTGAGGAAGAACTCGCCAAGTATGAAGGCATCGATCGCAGCCGCTTTGAGCAGATGTACACGGTCAGCAAACACGAAAACATCAGCCGCCGAGCCCGGCGCGAGATTTTTCACAACGGGACAGTGGTTACGGGGTAACGTCTGACAGCGGCGAGTGCAGAGCGGGAATCCTGCCGCTGGATTCCTGATAAACTCACGCCCTCTGCCCTGCCCACTCAGATTGCCCAATGCCCCTGACAACCGCTTCACCGCAGCCTTTTTCCCGTCGTTTTTCCGTCGCGCCGATGATGGATTGGACAGACCGCCACTGCCGCTTCTTCCTGCGCCTGCTCTCCAAGCACACCCTGCTCTACACCGAAATGGTCACCACGGGCGCGATCCTGCATGGCGACCATGAGCGCTTCCTGCGCCATAACGACGCCGAGCATCCGCTCGCCCTACAACTGGGCGGCAGTGTGCCCGCCGATCTGGCGGCCTGCGCGCGTATGGCTGAGAGTGCCGGGTATGATGAGGTCAACCTAAACGTCGGCTGCCCCAGCGACAGGGTGCAGAACAACATGATCGGCGCGATCCTGATGGCTCACCCGGCATTGGTGGCGGATTGTGTGAAGGCCATGCGTGATGCGGTGTCGATCCCGGTAACCGTCAAGCACCGTATCGGGATCAATGGTCGGGACAGTTACGCCGAGCTGTGTGATTTTGTCGGCCAGGTAAAAGACGCGGGCTGCACCAGCTTTACCGTGCATGCGCGCATTGCAATTCTCGAGGGGTTGTCGCCCAAGGAGAACCGTGACATCCCACCGCTGCGTTATGACGTGGCGGCGCAGTTGAAAAGGGACTTTCCTGAGCTTGAGATTATCCTCAACGGCGGCATCAAGACGCTGGAAGACTGCCACACCCATTTGCAGACATTCGACGGGGTCATGCTGGGCCGCGAGGCGTATCACAATCCCTATCTGCTCGCGCAGGTGGATCAGCAGTTGTTCGCCAGCACTCAACCGGTCATCAGTCGATCCGAGGCGCTGACGCAGTTGCGCCCCTATATTGCCGAGCATTTGGCAACGGGCGGTTCGATGCACCACATCACCCGGCACATCCTGGGGCTGGGCACGGGTTTCCCTGGGGCGCGCAAATTTCGTCAGTTGCTGTCGGTGGACATTCATAAGGCGCCCGATCCGCTGGCATTGCTGGATCAGGCCGGTGCATTGCTGGACGGTCGCTGAAAACGCTTTCGGGTTGAACCTGTGCGCCGTTTTGCCCTCCTATTTAGCAGTCAGGCCCGCCCGTTAAACCGCCGTTTCCAGGTTGTTGCCACGGCGGGCCGCTGAACGCATTTGCGCCCTTGAGTGGCTGTCTGCGCTCGGGTAATGTCATCAGACCCATAGGACAGAGCACGCCCATGACTTCCAAGCTGGAACAACTCAAACAGATCACCACCGTCGTAGCCGATACCGGCGATTTCTCGACACTCGCCAAGCTCAAACCGCAAGACGCCACTACCAACCCTTCCCTGCTGCTCAAAGCCGCGTCGATCCCGGCGTATGCCAAGCTGTTGGATGGATGCGTGCAAGACTGCAACGGTGATGTCGGTCTGGCCAGTGACCGTTTTGCCGTCGCCGTGGGCCAGGAAATCCTGAAAGTGGTACCAGGGCGCATTTCCACCGAAGTGGATGCGCGCCTGTCGTTCGACACGGACGCCGTACTCAAGCGTGCGCACCGTCTGATCGACCTGTATGACAAGGCCGGTGTAAGCCGCGACCGCGTGCTGATCAAAATCGCGTCCACCTGGGAAGGCATCCGCGCCGCCGAGAAGCTGGAAAAAGAAGGCATCCAGACCAACCTGACCCTGTTGTTCTCTTTTGCTCAGGCCGTGGCTTGCGCAGAAGCCGGTGTCTTCCTGATTTCACCCTTCGTAGGTCGTATCTACGATTGGTACAAAAAGGCCAACGGTAACGACTACACCGGCTCCGATGATCCAGGCGTGCAGTCGGTGACCCGCATCTACAACTACTACAAGGCCAATGGCTACAAGACCGTGGTCATGGGCGCAAGCTTCCGCAACCTGAGCCAGATCGAAGAGTTGGCCGGCTGTGATCGCCTGACCATCAGCCCGGACCTACTGGAGAAGCTGGCTGCCGACGACGGCAAGCTGGAGCGCAAGCTGTCACCCGGCCATGCAGGCGAAGCCCGGGTGCACCTGACGGAAGCGCAGTTCCGTTGGGAGTCCAACGAGGATGCGATGGCGACCGAGAAGCTGGCTGAAGGTATTCGGCAGTTTGCGCGGGACCAAGAGAAGCTGGAGGCGTTGCTGACTGCCAAGTTGTAAGGCTGTCAGCGACAAAAAGGGCGGCACCTTTTGAGGTGCCGCCCTTTTTTGTGCGTC
>NZ_UTKY01000063.1 GCF_900583165.1 Pseudomonas viridiflava
CTACCAACACCCGCGATAACGGCGGTTTGGCCAGCGTTGTAGTTGGTGCCGTTGACGGTGAAGGTCGCAACAGTGAGGTCGTTGTCGACATCGCTGTCGTTGGTCAGCACGTTGCCGCTGGCAACGTGATCTTCTTCGGCGCTGCCGTTGTCAGCGACCAGAACGCTTTCGTCATCGACAGGCGAGATAGTGACGTCGAGGGTGCTGCTCGAACCGGTGTTGGTGGTGTAACCGATTTGCGGCACGTCACCATTGAAGTCTTTCACGGGCGTGAAGGCGTAAGCGCCATCGGCACCGATGGTGATGGTGCCCACGCCGACGATGGTTGCGGTTTGGCCAGCGCCGTAATTGGTGCCGTTGACGGTGAAGGTCTCAACGGTCAGGTCGTTGTCGACATCGCTGTCATTGGTCAGCACGTTGCCGCTGGCAACATGATCTTCTTCAGCGCTGCCGTTATCCGCTACCAGAACGCTTGCGTCATCGACAGGCGAGATGCTCACGTCGAGCGTGCTGCTCGACCCAGTATTGGTGGTGTAGCCAATCTGCGGCACGTCACCATTGAAGTCTTTGACTGGGGTGAAGGCGTAAGCGCCATCAGCACCGATGGTGATGCTCCCAACACCCGCAATAACGGCGGTTTGGCCAGCGTTGTAGTTGGTGCCGTTGACGGTGAAGGTCGCAACGGTCAGGTCGTTGTCGACATCGCGGTCATTGGTCAGCACGTTGCCGCTGGCAACGTGATCTTCTTCGGCAGTGCCGTTATCCGCTACCAGAACACTTTCATCATCGACAGGCGAGATAGTGACGTCGAGGGTGCTGCTCGAACCGGTGTTGGTGGTGTAGCCGATTTGTGGCACGTCACCGTTGAAATCTTTGACTGGGGTGAAGGCGTACGCGCCGTCAGCACCAATAGTGATGGTGCCAACACCCGCGATAACGGCGGTTTGGCCAGCGTTGTACGTAACGTTGTCCACGGTGAAGGTAGTCACCGTGAGGTCGTTATCAACGTCGCTGTCATTGGTCAGCACGTTACCGCTGGCAACGTGATCTTCTTCGGCAC
>NZ_UTKY01000043.1 GCF_900583165.1 Pseudomonas viridiflava
TACGCCTTCACTCCGGTCAAAGATTTCAATGGTGAAGTGCCGCAGATTGGCTACACCACCAATACCGGTTCCAGCAGCACCCTCGACGTCACTATCTCGCCTGTCGATGATGAAAGCGTCCTGGTTGCCGACACCGGCAGCGCTGAAGAAGATCATGTTGCTAGCGGCAACGTGCTGACCAA